>JANMTP010000002.1:0-260234 GCA_031390545.1 Chthoniobacter sp.
TTACTCTGGATTTTGCGAGCTGGGTTCGTCATTTCGTGGGAT
This sequence comes from Chthoniobacter sp., assembly GCA_031390545.1. Classification (GTDB taxonomy): domain Bacteria; phylum Verrucomicrobiota; class Verrucomicrobiia; order Chthoniobacterales; family Chthoniobacteraceae; genus Chthoniobacter. The sequence continues at coordinate 43 of JANMTP010000002.1, forward strand.
GGATTCGGCATTTCGCGAGCTGGGTTCGGCGTTAGGGTGGCCCGGCTCGCGGTTAGGGTGGCCCGGCTCGCGGGTTCGTCCGGGGGGAACGGCATTTCGGGGAGCCGTTTTGGAGGGACGCTGGGGGGAGGGGGAAGGGCGCCGGAGGGTGGGTGCGGCGGGCGCGGGGGAGGTGGCGGATGCGCAGAGGACGGGGAGCCGGACGCGGGGGAGATGATTTTCAGGCCGGTCGGAGCAGCGCTCGGGTGGGCCAAGGTGGTGCCGGGCGGCGTGGATGCGCTTTTTCTCCCAACGCATCCCTCTTTTCGCCCTGACGACGGCCCCTTTTCTGCGCTCGCTCCCCCGCTTTTCACCCAAAACCAACCCTGCTAGTACCCTGACCTATGCCGATCACTGGACCTGCCTCGTATGTGCCGACGACCTCGGAATTTCTCGCTCACTGGACGGGATGTGGATGCGGCGCTGCCGCCGGGTGAGCCGCTGGTCCTGGAGGGGGGGGCAGGGGATCGGGGATTTCGGCGATGTGCGGCAGGAGTTGATCACGGCGCGCGATGGGGTGGAGGAGGCGGATCTGGAGGCGGAGCTGAGCCGGTCGGGGCTGGAGGCGGCCAAGGAGTGGCTGCATCCGCGGCTGAATCTTTTCAAGGCGCGGGTGCTGGGGGCGATGGGCCAGTCGGTCTATGCGCGGGTGCTGCCGCCGGTGCCGGGGATCGGGGCGAGGCAGGAGGTGTTTTCCAAGCCGATGCCGCGGGCAAAGAAACTCTGGGGGAAGATCAATGTGGCGCCGCCGGTGGGGTTCACGGCGCCGCTGCTGTTGGCGGATAATACGACGCTGGCGGCCTTTGCGGCGAAGGAGGGGGAGCTGGCGGGGCTCTACGGGGCGGTGACGGGGACGGAGCAGGATTTCGCTCTGGCGCTGGCGGACCGCGATGCGGTGCAGGAGCGCCTTTACGAAATGAATGAAGCTCTACCGGGTGGCGGTGGAGGGGCGCTTTCTGCCGGGGACGCCACTGCGGGAGTCGATGCCGGCGTTGACGGCGGATAATTCGCGGACGCCGGATGCGGTGGCACTGGCCGGGGCGTGGGTGCCGGGCCTCGCGGCGGCGGAGCTGACGGCTGGGGTAAGCGCGGACCCGGAGTTGAAGGAATACGAGCTGCGCTGGTGCGCGGGGGCGAACTACTCGACGGAGACGTAGCACACCGCGGGGTCGGTGCCGGCGGGTTCGTCGCCGGTCTTTGTGATCACGAAGGGGCTGCTGACGGCGGGAGCGGTGGCGAGCTTCCGCGTGTATGTGCAACTGACCAGCGGGGGGAAGCGGGCAGCCCCTCGGTGGTCATCGCGCGACCGTAGGTGTGGGCGGCGGGGAAAGGGGCGGTGGGGACAAAAAGTTTATGCGTCGGTTTCGGGGTGGTGCTAGTATCGCCGTAGTCTACCCCAACTGACTTGCCCCCCGTGAATTTTCGCCCGCTCCGTTTCCTCGCTCTCGTTTTCGCGCTGGGCGCTTTTTTGACGGCGGTGCCGGGGGGGCGGGGGGAGACGGTGTTGCAGTATTTCAATACGTCGTGGAAGGAGATCGAGCGACGGATGCCGGAGGTGGCGGAGGCGGGTTACACCTCGCTCTGGTTGCCGCAGCCGGCGAAGGGGGGCTCTGGCGGGTTCAGCGTGGGCTACGATCCGCTGGATCGCTTTGATCTCGGGGATAAGAATCAGGCCGGCGGGGTGCCGACGCGCTATGGGACGAAGGGGGATCTGCTGCGGATGGTGGAGACGGCGCATCGCTTCGGCCTGCGGGTGTATTTCGACAATGTGATGGCCCACAATGCGGGCCCGCTGGACGATGTGCCGCCCGGGACGCTGCTGCCGGGGGTGCCGGGGTTTGTGCCGGAGGATTTTCATTTTGTGCGCCGGGAAGGCGGCGGCTGGCGGAAGGCCACGGATAGCATCGACTACAACGATGGGTGGCAGGTGCTGCATCGGAATCCCTTCGCCTGGGACATCGCGCTGGAGAATCGGAGTTCGCTCTACGATCCGAACCTGCCCGCCGAACATAATACGAGTTTCAATCCGACGGGGCAAACGGAGGGGCTGGACTATGCGAAGTGGACGGGCGTCCGCCATCCGGGCCGCACGGAGCTTTACCCGGACACGGATCTGCCCGGGGCGACGGACGCGGACGGGGTGGTCTTCGCGCCGTTTGCCAATAAGGAGCCATACGTGGACGCGAACGGCAACGGGCGCTTTGACTGGACGGACACGATTGCCAACGGTCAGCACGATGTGGGGGAAACGGGGGAGACGTTCACGGACACCGGCGTGGACCCGACGAATCCGGCGCATCAGAACGTGACGTGGGGTCACGGCGACGGGCGCTACAATATGGGCAACCCGGTGGCGGAGGATGTGAACGCGATGCTCATTCGCTCGATCCGCTGGACCATTGACCAGACGCATTGCGACGGTTTCCGGCTGGATGCGGTGAAGCATGTGCCGGATTATTTCTTCGGCCTGCAAAGCGGTGACAAGGACCCATCGAGCGCGGGTTTCCTCGGCGGGGCGCAGGCGCAGTTTAACCTCACGCGCGGCTACACGGACTGGGAGAATCACCGCAACTCCGCCTTCTCCACGAACGCGGTGCGCAATGACCTGATGCTCTTCGGCGAGCATCTCGGCGCGCCGCCGAATCCGAGCGGCTATCTGGCCGCGGGGATGCGGATCGCGAACGATGATTTCGCGAACAACGTGGGTGGTTTCGGTGGCATCGGCTCGACGATGGCGAACTACGACCAGCCGGGGCGGTTCACTTTCGGGGTGGATGGCGGGATGATGTATTGCCTGAGCCACGACAATAATTACATGGCCGGCAGCGAACGCCCGGCGGCGCATCAATACATGCTGACCCGTGCCGGCGTGCCGATCGTCTATACCGATGGCTACAATATCTCCGGCGGGCCGGATTTTTTCCCCAAGCCGGCCTACATCCCGTTCCTCGGCCAGTACGGGCAGAGCTACGTGACCGGCGCGCTGCCGCTGCGGCGGGACTTTGTGCGCGGCGACCAGTGGCCGCGCTACCAAAGCCAGGATTTCTGCGCGTGGGAATTCCGCGACTACAGCGAAAGCGCCAACATGTCCGACGCCAACGCCGCGACGCTCCTGGTGATGCACGCGCGGAACTACATCGGCGGCCAGCAGATGCCCTTCGGCACGGTCTTCGCCCCCGGCGCGCGGTTGAGGAATTTCTCGCCGCACGGCGGCGGCTTTTACGCCTCGGTCGGCGGCGATGGCAAACTGCGCGCGGACGGCGACGTGAACCCGATCATCGTCCCGAGCGGCGGTTACTTCGCCTTTTCCTACGATGTGCCGGAGGTGCCCGCGCTGTGGCAGGGCACCGGGCTGCGGCCGATCCAGATTTTTGAAAACGGCGCGCCTGTGCCGACCATCGGCGTGCTGCGCCGGGATGGCCTGAACGGTGATCCAAATTACAACTACACCGCGCAAATCCCGGTGGTCCGCAATCCGACCAATTTGCGCTTTGTCGCGCGGGCAGATGGCTCGGCGAAGAATATTTTGATGCGGCTCGACGCGGGAATTGACCTGAACTCCCAAATGGGCGGCGGATTCACGGCCGGGCGCGACAACCTTCCCGGCAGTGTGCGCGATACTTTCGTGGGCTATGAGCAGATGCGCTTCGTGGCGCGGTCGGTGGAGAAGTTTGCGGCGCAGATCACGAATACGGGCCGCGAGATCATCGGCTCGCCCGGCGCGGAGACGTGGCAGTGCACCATCGGCACCGCGGGCTTCGTCCTCGACGACGGCGGTGGCGTGAGCACGGATACGGGCACGGCGGATTGGGTCTATCACCACCCCGCGAACGCCGACATCAACGGCACCGCGCAGACGCAATTTTCCCCCGCGCCCGCCAGCGCCGCAGGCCAACCGGTCACGCTTTGGACGAAGATCGGCTATGCCGCCAGTGGGATCACCAATGCGTTTGTCTATTACACCACCGACGGCGCGACTTTCCCCGAGGGCAGCTTGGGCGTAGGCAAGGGGACTACGCAGGTGGCGGCGTTGGCTTTCGACCGCAACGGCATCGCCGACGGCGGCGGCACGCCGGTCTGGTGGAAGACGACCCTCCCTGCGCTGCCGGCCGGCACGGTGCTGCGCTACAAGATCGGTGTTTACAAAATCGGCACTTCGGAAAACGACGTGCCCAACCGGTTTCCCTTCAGCAAGGACGACGTGACGCTGAAGCAAAATATGGAGACGATCTTCGAGGTGGCGAGTTTCAACGCCACGACTTGCACCGTCTTCCCGCATGGCGATCTCGGCGTTCGCTCCACGGGGCTTGAGGAAGGCTTCCACGTCCTGCAAACGCGCGCCTTTCTTAATCGGGGGGGCGCCGCCTCGCTCTTCAAAACGCAGACGCAGACTTTTTACTACGACGCCGAGCCGGCGGCCGGGCAGATCGCCTTTCCGACGGAGGGCGCAACCATTGGCGGCTCGACGTACGGGTTTGTCGTCCTGACCGATGCGAGCGTGACAGGCGTGCAGTTCAACATCCTCGACTCCAGTTCCGCCAATGACTCCGCCGCCAACGGAAACGGCGCGGGAGCGTGGGCCGCCGCTAGCGAAGTGACGCCGACTCAGCTCGGCTCCACCGGCCTCGCTCGCGAGTGGCGCTTCGACTACAAGAACATTCCCACCACTGCACCGCCCGCCACCATCCGTGTTCGCTTGCGCGAAGCCTCCTCCGCTGCGGACAACAATCTCGACGATGCCGCCGGCTGGTTCACCACTCTCACCCGGCAGGTCAACACTGGCTCCCCGTACCCGATCAATTTCCGCATTCAATTTCCAACCACAGATGGCGAAGTCATCGGCACCAGCTACACCGCCAAAGTCTATTTCGATAAAAGCCTCGGCTATTCCGGCCCGACGCCGATCGCCCCGGCACTCCTCATCCCGGAATTTACCCTGACGCTGGATGGCACCCTCCTACCGCGCAGCGGATACACCTTTATTCGCGACGAAACCATCAACGAGAGCGCCCTTGCCTTTAACCTCCCGCCGTTTTACACGGGCAACCCAAACGACCTCCACGAAATCCGCGCGACCCATCAACGCGGGGACGTATCGCTGACCGACATCCGCCTCGTGAAAGCTGCACCCGGCGCGATCCTCGACAGCGACAGTGACGGCCTGCCCGACTATTGGGAAAACCAAAACCGTCTCGATCCAAACAACCCCGACGGCGACGAAGGCGCGAACGGCGACAAAGACGGCGACGGCGTGCGCGCGCTCCTCGAATTCCTCGCCGACTTCAACCCTGCCGACCCGACCGACGGCCACCTCATTCACCCGATCATCGCTCCGAGCGGCAACACCTGGCGGCTGCAATTTCCCGTCATCCCAAATCGCCGCTACCAGATCGAAGCCAGCACCAACCTTGCGAACGTTAACGGCTGGGGCAACCTCGGCCCTAGTTTCACCGTCCCGACCGCCAACCAGACCCACCTTTGGCTCGACCCGGCTCCGATCACCGGTGCCCGCTATTACCGAGTTCGGATCAGTCTGCCGTGAAGACGTTACTTGCGGTCGGTTTCGCGCTTCTTTCTGTTGGCTCGCTCTGCGCGAGTTCGCTGAAAATCTCCGCCGGGTCCGCGACGCGTCAGACGACGACAGAGGTCGAAGGGGACTACACGACTTCGCATGTCTATGTGGACGAGGTGGCAGGAGACGCGATTCCTTTCACAATTTTCTTCGATCCACAGGCGGGGGTGGTGGAGAGCTGCGAGGTTTATACAAATCTGAACCGGCGTGACCGCGCGGGATTGGATGCCGACGGGGATGGTATTCAGGACGGGATCAAGCCGCCGAACGGCGACACCGTGGTGGCGAGCGGGCCGACGGCGGAGGCGAACTACTATCGGGCGCACCCGATGACGGAGGTAGGGGGCGTCTATCAACTCACGCTGTATGCGCGAAAGACGGGCGCTTACCGGCTCTCAGCGCGCTACCGGACGAGCGCTGGAGGGCCGTGGATTTACTACACGGGCGCGTTTGGAGATCTGGCGTTTCGCGCGCACGCCGTGGTCGTGTCGCCGAAGGCGGCGCGGGACATTCAGCTCTACGAGGTGAACCCGCTGACGATCACCGCCACGGGCACGCTGCCGGGGCAGCGGGGGACGTTTGCCGGGTTGGCAAATGGGGTGGCAGGAGGGCCGCGGTTTTCGCTCCAGTATGTGAAAGACCTCGGGGCCAACATGCTGTGGTTTCAGCCCATTCATCCGAACGGCATAGCCGGGCGGCAGAACGATCCGACGCTACCGCCGAACACGCCCTTCGAGGTCGGTTCGCCGTACGCGGTGAAGAACTTCTTCGAGATCATGCCGCTGATGGCCTCCGGTTTTGCGCCGGGCGGAACGCCGGCCGCGAATGACACGCCGGACGGCCGCACGCAGGCGCTCGGGGAGTTTCAGTCCTTCGTCGCCGCGGCGGATGCGGCGGGTGTGGGCGTGATGCTCGACGCGCCTTTCAACCACACCAGCCATGACACCGAACTCGCCGCGCTTGGGCAGACTTTGTTCGGCAATGGCGGCACCACTCCGGCGAGCGAGATGCGCAATACGGAGGCGCGATTTTTTGCCCGCACGGGCGAGTACGACAAGCGCGCCTCCAGCGCCGCGAATATCGCCATCGCGCCGGATCGCATCGCGGAGTTTGCCTTCGCGGATACCTACGAAGTCTATTTCGGCCGCTACGCCGCGCTCGTCTCGGGGTCGTCGGGCAATCACACGAACGTGGGCGACTGGTTCGACTACAGCATCGGCAGCGACAGCTCCTCCGGCGACGGCAACGGGCACTTCGACGCGATCACGCAAAAGGTCTGGCGTTACTTTGCCGAGTACACGCTCCACTGGCTGACGCAGACCGGCTACCCCACGAACGCCGCCGGCGCGTCGCTCGACTCCTCGGCGGGGGTGGATGCGTTGCGCGCGGACTTCGGTCAGGGCCTGCCACCGCAGTGCTGGGAATACCTCATCAACCGCACACGCACGCGGAAGTGGAATTTCGTCTTCATGGCCGAGTCGCTCGACGGCGGCGCGGTGACGTCTCGCAGCGGACGGCACTTCGACATTTTGAATGAGAACATCGTTTTCCCGCTGCACGCCGCGACGACCGTCGGTGCGTACCGCAATATTTACGACACGCGGCGCAACGACTACGGCCAGGCGCTCGTGTTGCTGAATTCCAGCTCGCACGACGAGGACCATTACAACGACCCGTGGGAGGCGCTCATCCGCTACGCGGTGAACTCGACCATCGACGGCGTGCCGCTCATTTTCCCCGGCCAGGAGCTGGGCCTGAGCGGCACCATCATTCCGCCGGCGGACACCAATCTGGGCATCACCCCGTTTGGCTACGACCGCTACGAAATCAATTCCAACAAACCGATCCCGCACTTCAAAAAGTACAACTCGCTCATGCCGCTCTGGCTGAAAACGCAGGTCGGTCACGCCAGCTACAACTACGGCCTCGCGCAGCTCGCGCGGGTCTTCAGCGGCATCGGGCAGGCGCGGAAAGCGAGCGCGGCGTTGCGTTCATCGAACCGGCGCTTTCTCGACCTGACGGACGACACGCAGCACGGGCAGATGTTCAGCGTGGCGAAATTCGCCGAGCGCAATGCCGCGCCGAATTTCTCGGACGTGGTTTTCGGCTTCGTGAACATTGCGCGCAACGCGAACCCCGAGACGACCGGCGGTGTGCAGTTCGACCTCAACGCGGACGAGGACACGAACGGCGTGAACGACTTCGGCCTCAAACCCGCGCGCAGCTACAATGTGAAAAACCTTGCTGCCTACCTTGGCGTGGATGGCACGCGGCGCGACACCTTCCTCATCCCCGGTGGCAAGACCGGCGCTCAACTGCTCAACGAGGGCCTTTATGTCAAAATGAACCGCGTCCCGACGAGTGACAGCGCGTGGGCAACGGCCCCGTTCGAGGCGCAATTCCTCCGGCTCTACGATGTGACGCCGCCACCCAATGGCGGTACGCCCAACACTCCGCAGCCGTATGTCATCGGCTCGCAGGTCACGTTTTCGTGGACGGCGGCGACCGATCCCGAAGGCGGCATCCGCGGCTACGAGGTCGTCATCACAGCGCACGGCATATCCACCAGCACAGTGCTCTTTGAGGGTGATGTCGTCTTTAATAGCGCCACCGTCACCGTTCCTTTCGGTCAGACCGTCACCGCTGCTGTCCGCGCGGTGAACAATGCCGGGATTAAAAGCGTCGTCGCCGTTGCTTCCGCGGGTGGCACCATCGCCCTCGATCCCGCAGGTGACCACGACGGCGACGGTCAGCGCAACGACAGTGAAGACCTCGCCGCGACCAACCCGCTCGACAGCACTTCGCGTTTTCAAATCGTGCAAACCACCCGCCTCAGCGCGAGCAGCGTGCAACTCACCTGGAGCAGCGTGCCGGGGAGGCAGTATGAAGTTTTGGCCACATCGGACCTCTCCGCACCTTTCGTGGCCATCAGCGGTCCGACCCCACTTCCCGCGGCGGGGGCGAGCACGAGCTTCACCGACAACGCTGCGGCCACGGCGCCGAAGTTCTACAAGGTGCGGGTGGTGCCGTAGCGAAATCGACTTGTCGCTCCGTGAGCTTTGTGAAGGCTGTGCGCCCTCACTTTTATGACCCCACGAACAGGAATTATCGCCGGTGGCAATTGGATCATCGATCACGTCAAGATCATCGATACGTGGCCGGCGCAGGATGCACTGGCGAATATTCTCGGCGGCTCCGACGGCACTGGGGGCTCACCCTACAACATCCTGCTCGACCTGGCGAAAATGGGAGCGCCGATGCCCTTGTCCGGGGTTGGCTTGGTCGGAGACGATACGGACGGACGGCGGATTTTGGCGGACTGCGCAGAGCATCATATCGATGCTGGCGCGATCTTGGCGGTGAGTGGGGCGCCGACTTCCTACACGGATGTGGTCACGGTGAAGAGCACGGGGCGACGGACATTTTTCCACGCCCGCGGGGCGAATGCGCTGCTCGGAGCGGAGCATTTCTATTTCACTAAGACCAACGCGCGGCTGTTCCACCTTGGGTATCTGCTGCTGCTCGACGGGCTGGACGCCGCGAGCGCTACCCACGGCACGGTCGCGGCGGAAGTGCTGGCGCGGGCGCAGGCGGCGGGACTGAAAACATCCATCGACGTGGTGAGCGAAGACAGCGACCGCTTTCCGCAGATCGTGCGACCGGCCCTGCCGTATGTGGATGTGTGCGTGATGAACGAGTTTGAAGCCGGGCGCGTGACGGGACGGAAAACGCAAAAGGCCGATGGGATCGATCGCGCGGAATTGCGGTTGGCGATGCAGGCGCTGCTGGAGGCTGGAGTGCGCGAGCGGGTGGTGGTGCACTTTCCGGAGGGTGGCTGTGCACTGGGGCGCGACGGGGCGTGGCACGAACACGGAAGCGTGCGGTTACCGGCGGATTACATCAAAGGCGCGGCGGGTGCGGGCGACGCTTTTACCGCGGGCGCGCTGCTCGGCTGGCACGAAGGGTTACCGGTGGAAGAATGGCTGCGCTACGGCGTTTGCGCGGCCGCGGCGAATCTCCGCGACGAAACCTGCACCGGCGGAATGTTGTCCTTGGCCGAGTGCCTGGCGCTGGGTGAGCGCTACGGGTTTCGCAGCGCGCAATAAGTCCAAGTTTCTCGCTAAATATTGCCACGGCACCGGATTGAACGTATGCCAGCAGCCCCCCGGTGGCGCGTTGCCTCCTTTTTCCACTCTCACCCAACCCACATGAAAAAATCCCTCCGTTCCATCCTCGTCCTCGCCCTTGTGGCCACGCCGTCCTTCTCCGCGTTTGCCGCGGAGGCCAAGCGCGTCATCGTCTGCACCGTCACCACCGGCTTCCGCCACAGCTCAATCCCCGACGCCGAAAAGACGCTGCAAAAACTCGCCGACGAATCGAAAGCTTACACCATTGTCGATTTCGCCCGGCAGCCCGAAGTGCAGATTCCGTCCAAGCCGAAGAAGCCCGGCGATCTGAAAGCTGACGCCGATGAAAAAGCCAAGGCGAAGTACGAAACTGAGATGAAGAAGTACACGGACGACTTGGCCAAGTGGACGCCGGAGATGGATCAGAAACAGAAGGACGCGCAGGCCCAGTGGGACGCGCAACTCAAGGCGAGCATGGAGAAACTCAGCCCGGCGAATTTGAAGGCGCAGAAGATCGACGCGGTCATTTTCGCAAACACGACGGGCGACAAGTATCCGCTGCCGGACAAAGAGGGATTCATCAAGTGGGTCGAGGACGGCGGCGCGTTCATCGGCATGCACTCGGCGAGCGATACGTTCAACAATTGGGAAGGCTATTACGGCATGCTTCAGGGGACGTTTAACGGTCACGGCGCGCAGGTGCCCGCCGACCTCACCGCTGCGGACACGGCGCATCCGGCCAATGCAGGCATCGGCGAAAAATGGGATCTGAAAATGGAGGAGATGTATCTGATCAAGAACCACGACCGCGCCAAGAACCGGGAGATCTGGTATCTAAAGCATCATCCGAACAAGCCCGAGGAGGCCGGCTTTTTCCCCGTGTCGTGGGCGCGGAAGCATGGGAAAGGCAACGTGTTTTACACCAGCCTCGGCCATCGCGAAGATCTGTGGAGCGATGATCCGGCGATGAAAGGCCGGCAGAACTCGGTGGAGACGAGCAAACAGTTCCAAGCGCACATTCTCGGCGGCATCAAGTGGGCCTTGGGACTCGCGCCCGGTAGCGCCGAGCCGAACCCGGAAGTGAAGTAAGCGCTCATTTTTAGCGATGAAACTTCTCACCGCGCTAGCGGCCTTTGTCCTCACCAGCGTCGCGTTCGCCGATGACGCCGGCTTCAAACCGCTCTTCAACGGCAAAGATCTGACTGGCTGGCATCTGCGGAAACCGGAAGCGGAGAGCAGTTGGACAATCACGGACGGCGTCCTGAAAAATTCCGTGCCCAAGGGTGGGCACGGTGTGGATCTGGTCAGCAATGCCAAGTTTTGGAACTTCACCGTGAAGTACGACTTCATGGTGCCGGATGGTTCGAACTCCGGCTTCTACCTGCGCGGGCGGCACGAGTTGCAGATCCTCGGGGATTTCGCCAGCGGTAAGCCGAACAAAGGCGGGAATGGTGCGATCTACCAACACACCGCGCCGCGTGAGTTCGCCAGCAAACCGGGCGGGGAGTGGCAGACCATCGAAGCGACGATGATCGGCAACAAGATCACCGTCATCCTCAACGGAACAAAAATTCACGACAATGTGGAGTGCGACCGCGCCACGGGCAGTGAGATCGACGGCAACGTCAAAGAGCCCGGCCCTTTTTTCCTCCAGGGCGATCATGGCACGGTGAGCTTTCGAAACATCGTGGTGAAAGAATTGCCGAAGGAATAGGGAAGCGGGCTGACGGTGCGCCGCTTTCCATTCATCTGGGCGCTCGCCGGATTCAGCACGCTCGCTGGATGCAAAAAGGCTGAGGAGAAACTGGAGGCACAGATAGCCGGCCCGACGCCCCCTGCATCCGCCGCAGTTGTTGCCCCCGAAGGACCCGATGCTGCAAAGCTCCAACGTGAACTTGCCGCGGTTTTGGAACCGGCGCTCGCCGCTTACAATGCCGGCGACCAGAAAGCACTTTTCGCGGATTTCGCGCAAACAGCTACGCCGCCGGCGACGGACCGCATCTTCACGGAACTCTACGAGGGCTACTACAAGGTCGACTTTGGCCGCATCGTCGCCCTGCGACCATACACTCCAGAAACAACGCTGAACGCGGAGTTCGGCATGCTCGTCTATCTGGCGCAGTTCGAGCGGGTGAAGCTGGCGCGAATCAGCGCGAATTTTGTGCGCGAAAACGGTACGCCGAAAATTGTGCAACTGCGATTTGAGCGCGTGGACACCGTTGCGGAGTGAGGCTTAAGGCGCTGGGGCGGGCAGCCAGCGGTCGGCGTAGTCCAGCCAGGCGCTCCAGTCTTCGCGGGTCATGGAATGTTTGCCGGGGCGAATGAAATAGCCGAGGCGGCTGGCGAGAAGCTGGCCGACATCCGGCATGGTCGCCGCACCAAGCCCGTCCCCAGCCACGAGTTGATAGACCGGATCGGCAGCCCGCAGCATCTCAAATTGGCCCGCCGGATTGGCCCATTGATCATCCGTCGCATTCGAGAGCAGCACGGGCCGGGGTGCGCAGAGCGCGATGAGGCAATGCTGGTCAAACGGCAGTTTGTCCGGCGTGTCGTTGAAGGCTTTGAAGTTGCCGGTGAACCAATGCGGAAAGGCCGTGTTGATCCGCTTGACCGTTTCGTGGATGAGTTTGCCATCGGGAGGATTCAGCAGTTCCGGCGGCAGGCGGCACGGCGCACTGCCGCCGCAACCGGCCTGGCTCGGCACGACGAGGGCCACCCGCGCATCGAGCGCGGCGGCGAGGAGTGCGGTCTTGCCGTTGCGCGAATGGCCCACGAAGGCGATGCGCTTGGGATCGAGGTTGACGTCGGTCACGAGGTAATCCACCGCCCGATGCAGGCTCCAAGCCCACGCGGCGATGGTCGCGCAGTCGTTGCCCCACCTCGCGTCGAGGCCTGGCACACGCAATTTACGCAGCGCCTCTTCGGCGGCTGCTTTGTCGTCGGGCACCACGTCGCCGTTGAAAAAAGTGGCGACGGCGTAGCCTCGGGCCACGGCCTGATCAAGCGCCCACGCCTCAATTTCACTGCCGCGACTTTGCTCCACCGTCTCGTCTTTCTTCGGCCTCCAGTCGGGACGCACGCGGATTTGCGGATCGGCGAGCAGGGCGTGATTGCCGAGGAAATTCAGCCCGAGGAAAACCGGGGCAGGGGAGGTGCGACCGTTCGGCACGACGAGCAGCAAGTGGATCTTCGCGCCTTCCGGCTGCGCCAGCGCGAGGGTGATTTCGCGCAGCGTCGCCGTGCCCCCGAGAGCCGTCTTGTCTTCGCGGACGAGCGTGGACGTGACTTTCTCGGGCGGCGGGAGAAAGCCGTACTCGTAATGCTGGAGCATCCTCCGCAGCTCGGGTGCGCGCTCGCTCGCCCACGCCCCCGGCGTCGCAATCGGGCCGCCAAGAAACGTGGTGAGCGCGTCGGGTAGGGTGGCTCGCGTGGGGAGTTGATTGGGATCGGGGAAGGCCTTGGCACCGGTTACGAGGACGGTCTCGGGGGCTTCGAGCGCGCCGATGAGTGGACGATCTTCAGCCATGAGCGGGAGGGTGCAGCCGAGCGCGGCGAGCCTGAGAAGACGGCTACTTTTTGCGAACGTCATAACAAAGCAGGACATCCTGATCGCGGAGGTAGAGTCGGCCGTCGTGGACCACGGGATGCGACCAGCTCTCTCCGTTCTTGCTGGCGAGCGGGAACGCGCCTTTTTGCACGTAGCCCGTGGGCGTCGCCTCGATCAATGCCATGACGGCGTTTTGGTAGCGGAAGTAGAGGTGGCCGTCCGCGGCGACGATCGCGGCGGACTCGGTGCCGGGGCCGCGATCTTTGCCCCAGACGACCTTGCCGGTCTTCCATTCGAGGCAGATGGGGAAGCCGTTGTTATGGCCGGTGCCGGCGTAGATGTAGTCGCCGATGCGGATCATCCCGCCGTGGTGGTTTTGGAACGTGGAGGCCTTGAGAAAGTATTGCTCCTGCACCTCCAGCGGCGAACCCGGCACGCGGCCCGCCGGGGCGGCTTCACCGCCCCGCGCCGCGTTGAGTGCTTCTTCCGCGGTGGCGATTTCCGGTTTTAGCGCCTGCACGGCTTCATCGGCCTTTGCGTAATCCGGCGAGCCTTTGTCCAGCTTGCCGCGAGCGTCCCGTCGTTGCGTCATTTCTGTATTCAACGAGGCGAGCTTCTTCGTCAGCTCAGCGAGTTTCGCTTCCTCGCCGGCCGGCTTTGCAGCCACGGGCGAGTTCGCTTTCGCGATCTTCAGCAGCGCCGCGCCAGTGCCGTAACCGGTCGAACAAAATACGTAGTCATCCCAAGCCAGCGGCGTCGGGATGTTCGCCGTGCCATTGGCGATGCGGTTGTAATACCACAGCACTTTTCCGTCGCTCGCGCTCACGCCGACGATTCCGCGTCCGAGGAGTTGCACGTATTGCCGCACGCCGCCGGCATTACTCACCACAGCACCGGTGTAACCTGCACCATCGCCGCCTTTGCTGCCGAGGTCGGGCAGTTCCGTTTTCCAAATAAGCGCGCCGGTTTTGCGATTCAACGCCACGAGACCCGCATCTTTGCCTCCAGGAGTGACGATGAGCTTTTCGCCGTCAACCAGCGGCGACTCGCTGTAATGCCAGCCCGACATCATTTTTCCGCCGAAGTCATTGCCAAAACTCTTCCGCCAAACCTCGCGCCCGCTCGCCGCCTCAGCACAGACCAGATCGCCCTCGGTGCTCACGGCATACACCAGCCCGTCGGCGAACGTCGGCGTGCAGCGCGGGTCACCTCCCTTATCGCTGACCTTCGCGGCCCAAAGCTCTTGCTGGGTCGCCGGATTGATCGCCATGAGAAACTGCCCGCCCTTGCGCCCGGACATTGTGAAGAGCTTCCCACCAACGAGCGTGACGCTTGAAAACCCTTTGCCCAATCCGGTCATTTTCCACGCCAAGGGTGGTCCGTCTGCCGGCCATTCCTTAAGCAGGCCGGTTTCGGTGCAAATGCCGTCGCGGTTCGGCCCGCGCCATTGCGGCCAGTCGGTGGGCGCAGCGTGAAGCGTGACAGCGAAGAGCGGAAAGGCAGCGAGCAAGCAGAGAGTTTTCATGGGGTGAACGTGGACCGCGACGCTAGTGGAGGAGCATAGAGCTGGCAATGCTCGCGCTATGCCGGATTCCGTCTTGCCATCGCGCAACGGCGTCGGAAGCGGCCAAGTTCCTGTCATAAAACGGAGGGACATGCTCCCGCACGTCCCTGTTCCTTCGCCACCCCACCGCCACCCGCCCGCCGAAAATTGGGGACACGCAGGAGCGCGTCCCTCCTCCGCGGTTATGTCACGCCCGTGTCTTGGCAAAGCGCGGTGGCGTGCGTAAGGTGCGCTCCCTTTTTCCTATGGCCATCCCGAGCATCATCGACTCCTCGCGCCTCGAGCGCATCGAATTCAGCAACGACGAAATCGCGCGTTACTCCCGGCATCTCATCATGCCGGAGGTTACGCTCGAAGGGCAGAAGCGGCTGAAGGCGGCCAGCGTGTTGTGCATTGGCACAGGCGGGCTGGGTTCGCCGATTGCCCTGTATCTCGCCGCGGCAGGCATTGGTCGGATGGGCTTGGTCGATGGCGACACCGTCGATTTTTCCAACCTTCAGCGCCAGATCCTCCACGGCACCAAAGACGTGGGCCGCAAGAAGCTGAACTCGGCGAAGGATCGGATCCGCGAGATCAACCCCAACGTGCAGGTCGATCTTTACGACACCTTTTTCACCGCGGAAAACGCCCGGCAGATCGCCGAGCCGTACGACATCATCATCGACGGCACCGACAATTTCCCGACGCGCTACCTTTCCAACGACATCGCCGTCTTCCTCAAAAAGCCGAACATCTACGGCTCGATCTTCCGCTTCGACGGCCAATGCACCGTCTTCGCCCCTGGCCTCGGCGGGCCGTGCTACCGCTGCATGTTTCCCGAGCCGCCGCCGCCCGGCATGGTGCCGAGCTGCGCGGAAGGCGGCGTGCTCGGCGTGCTGCCCGGAATCATCGGCGTGATGCAGGCCATCGAAGCGGTGAAGCTCATCATCGGGATCGGCGAGCCGCTCATCGGGCGCATGATCGCATTCGACGCTCTGAAGATGAGGTTCCGCGAATTCAAGCTGCGCCGCGATCCGAAGTGCCCGGTGTGCTCGGAAAACCCGACGATCACCGAACTGATCGACTACGACCAGTTCTGCGGCATCCCGCAGGCCAAAGCCGCGGAAGAGGAAGAGGCGCACGTCCCGCACATCACCGTGCAAGAACTGAAGACGAAGCTGGATCGTGGCGACGACTTCAAACTCATCGACGTGCGCGAGCCCTTCGAGTGGGACATCTGCCGCATCCCCGGGGCGACCCTCATCCCCCTCGGCCAGCTCGCCGCACGCATGAGCGAGCTGGATTCCGCCGACGAAATCGTCCTCCAATGCAAAAGCGGCGCACGCTCCGCACGAGCGTTGAAGCTTCTGCAGGAAGCCGGTTTCGGCAAACTTGCCAATGTCGAAGGCGGCATCCTCGCCTGGGCCGATCACGTCGATCCGAGCGTGCCGAAATACTAAGAGCCGAAGACCATGCCGCGTGCCTTTTCCGAGCAACGTCTGACGCGTCGGGCGGCTTTGCGGCTGGCCGCGGGGCCGCTGCTCGCGTTGGGTGCGAGCCGTTTCGCCCAGGCGGCGGACGAGGGATTCACGTTTATCGCGGTGAACGATCTGCATTTCTTCGACGAGGAGTGCGCGCCGTTCTTTCGGAACGTGGTGGCGCGGATGCGAGAGAGTGCGCCGAAAGCGGCGTTTTGCCTGCTGGCGGGAGACATTGCGAACGATGGGACCGCAGCGCAGTATGCGATCATGCGCGAAAGTTTCGCCAGGCTCGGAGTGACGCTGCACGCCGTGCCCGGCAACCACGACTACGTGACGGACCTCGACCGCACGGCTTACGACGCGGCGTTTCCGGGCCAGCTGAACTACGTTTTTCAGGAGCGCGGGTGGCAGTTCATCGGGCTCGATAGCACGCAGGGCACGGACTACGACCGGACGCGCATCTCCGACGCCACGCTGGCCTGGCTTGACGCGACGCTGCCGAAGCTCGACGCCGCGGTGCCCACCGTGGCTTTCACGCATTTCCCGCTGGGCGCAGGAGTCGTCTATCGCCCGCTCAATGCCGACGACGTGCTGACCCGGCTGCGCAGGCTGAACCTGCGCGGCACGTTTAGCGGCCATTGGCATGGGCTCAATGAGCAGCGCCTCGGTCGCGCGGACCTCATCGTGAGCCGTTGCTGTGCGCGCATTCGCGGGAATCGGGACGGTTCGCCGCTCAAAGGCTGGTGGGTTTGCAACGCAGCGCCGGATGGAACGCTGACGCGGCGTTTTGCGGCGCTGGCGACGGAGGAACGCGGGCTGTACTAATGACCGCGGCACCGACTTTCGCCACCGAACTGCTGGCGCTGCTCTGCTGTCCGGAGACGCGGCAGTCGCTGGCCATGGCGCCTGCGGAGTTGCTCGCCCAGCTGGAAAGCCTGCGCGTCGCAGGAAAGCTGACTAACCGGGCCGGCGTGGCCTTAACCGAACCAATCACGGAGGGGCTACTGCGGGCCGATGGGGCGGTTTTTTTCCCGGTCAGTGGCGGCATCCCGTTGCTCGTGCCGGACGAAGCGGTGATGGTGCCGAATTCATGAACACGACTCACGACTGGGCCGCCCTCCGCGCTGACTTTCCGATCCTCGATCAGCAGGTGCGCGGCAATCCGCTCATCTATTTCGACAACGCCGCCAGTTCGCAGAAACCGCGTGCGGTCATTGACGCCATCTCGCGCTACTACAAGCACGACCACGCGAACGTGCATCGCGGGCTGCACGAGCTGAGCACGCGGGCAACGGAGGCTTACGAGGGCGCGCGGGTGAAAGTGGCGAAGTACCTCGGCGCGGCGAGCGCGGAAGAAATCGTTTTCACGCGAGGGACCACGGAGGGGATCAATCTTGTGGCGCAGGCGTGGGGTGGAAAATTTGTCCGCGCGGGCGATGTCATCCTGCTCACGGAAATGGAGCATCACAGCAATCTCGTGCCGTGGCAGATGCTCGCGGAGCGCACCGGGGCGCGGCTGCGTTTTGTGCCGGTGCTTGAAGACGGCACGCTGGCGCTGGAGCGGCTGGGGGACTTACTCACGCCGGAGGTGAAGATTTTCGCTTTCACCCACATCTCGAACTCGCTCGGCACGATCAACCCCGTGGCGGAGCTATGCGCGGCGGCGCGGGCGGTGGGAGCGGCGACGCTGGTCGATGCGGCGCAGAGCGCGGGGCATTTGCCGGTCGATGTGCAGGCGCTGGGCTGCGACTTCCTCGTTTTTTCGGGCCACAAAATGTGCGCACCGACCGGCAGTGGCGCGCTCTACGGGCGCGCGGAGCGGCTAGCGGAGATGCCGCCCTGGCATGGCGGCGGGGAGATGATCGTGAGCGTGAGCTACGAGCAGGCGACCTACAAAACAGCCCCGCACAAGTTTGAAGCCGGCACACCGAGCGTCGCCGACGCGGTGGGACTGGGCGCGGCGATTGATTACATCGAGGGCATCGGTCGCGAGGCGATCTTTGCCCACGATCTCGCGCTCACGCAGCACGCCGTCGCCGGGCTCGAAGCACTGCCGGGCGTGAAGGTGCTGGGGCCAAAAGGAACGCGCGGAGGGTTGGCCAGCTTCACCATGGCGGCCGCGCATCCGCACGATCTCACCACCTTTGCCGACCGGTACGGATTGGCGCTGCGTGGCGGGCATCATTGCAACCAGCCGTTAATGCGGAAAATGGGGCTGCCGGGGACGACCCGGGCGAGCTTCTATTTCTACAACACCAAGGCCGAGGTGGCCTGCATGCTCGAAATCCTCGCCAAAGCCGTCACATTCTTCGCATGAGCACTGAACTCGATGAACTCTACCAGTCGGTGATCCTCGATCACTCGAAGCGGCCGCGGAATTTTGGCGAGATCGCCGAGGGCGCGGTGCAGGTGCACGGCGACAATCCGTCGTGCGGGGACGAGATCGATCTATCGGTGAAATTTGGCGCGGATGGCGCGGTTGAAGACCTCAAGTTCAAGGGCATGGGCTGCGCGATCAGCCAGGCGTCGGCATCGATGATGACGATGAAGCTCAAGGGCAAAAGCGAGGCGGATGCGCGCGAGATGCTGCGCAGCTTTCACGATCTGGTGACCGTTGAGGTTGCCGAGTCGCCGCGGATGCTTGGCGACCTGCGATTGCTCTCCGGGGTGCGGAAATTTCCGCAACGGGTGAAGTGCGCGATGCTGAGCTGGCGGGCTTTTGAGCAGGCGCTGGAGGGAAAGAGCGGCGGGAGCGTCTCGACGGAAGAGGCTTAACTTCGTTGTGCGGCGGTAAGCGGAGGGAGAGCCGTGGCGGTCGGAGAAGCGGTGGCTTCGATGAACCGCGCGGCGGCGGCACGGAGTTCCTGCCAGCGAGGTAGATCGTGGGCGGGAGCCCAGAGGATATGGCGAAGAAGGCTGCGCCATTCCACGATGGCCCGCTCGATGTCGCCGGCGCGAAGGGCTTCGTTCAGAAACTTGGCGCGCGGAGTGTCGTGCTCCACGATTTCGCGGACGACTTCGCTCGCCCCCGAGCCATAATCCGGCGGCACGCCCATCTCGAGGTAACCGGGCCAATCGGCACGGTCGTAAGTGCGCTGGCAAAGGGCGCCGAGGCGACCGCCGAAGACGGGTTCGTCACCCGCAAAGCGCGCCCCGGCACGCAGGTTGGCGAGGTCAAAGACGAGTTCGTCGATGGGATAGCTGGAATCTTCCAGAGCAGCGGCGATGGCGAGACCTTCGCCGTGGTGGAAGAAGCTGAAAATGACGCCGCGCGGGGTGGGCGTGCCATCGGCGGCGATGAGACCGAGCAGTCGCCAAGCGTGCGCGGGTGAGGCAGTGATCTCCACCTTTTCGCAATACGCCGCCAGTTCCGGGCAGGTGCGGCAAGGCACGGGTAGTTCGCGGCGCTCGGGAGGCTCGAGGAGAAAGGCGCCATGGTGGTCGCGAAAGGCGGGCGTCTCGATGAGGGCGAAGTCGAGGCGTGCGAGGAGCTGCGGTCCCCGGTCGATAAAACCGGCTAAGCGGCTTTGCGGGGCGTTGGCGAGTGCGGGCAGGCGATCCACTACCTGTTTGCGAAATTCCTCCGGGTTGACGCGTGTTTTGGCCAAGGCGCGGCGTAACCACGGGGCGAGGGCGAGGGTGTCCTCGTCGCGACGCGTGCCGAGCGGTAGTTCCCGACCGTAACTTTTGCCGTCGGGTGTTTCGAGCCGACAAAGATTGCCGTAGCCGCGGCCTTCGAGCGTGCGAGCCAGCGAGAGCGCAGGACGCCAGCGGTCGTTTTCCAAGACGAGGAGATCGCGGAGAGTTGTGGTTGCTGGTTCGGGCCGCGATTCCCATTCGTGGCGTGAGTTGAGCATTTCCACGATGCCGCGGCGGGCAAAGCGGGCGCGTTCCATGTCGATGCCGAGTCCGCAGGGCATCGGCCCGGTCGCGCGGGAGTGCTCGATCCCGAGCGGGATCGGAGTGGTGGAAAACAAGCGCTGGTTCAACTCGAGAGCGGCGGCAAAAGGATCTTCGCCGCGCTTTGCGGCAGCGTGCATGACCGCGATAAGAGTGGGCCAATCGACCTGCGCAGACCGGCGAAGTTGGCGCGGGCGGGCGTCGTGCAGGCGGGGTGGGCGAGAGCTGATGAGCGCGTAACCCACGTCGTCGAGCCCGCGGCGCCCGGCGCGGCCAAACATTTGCAGCAACTCGTCCGGCGTCACCTGCCGCTCGAAACTCCCGACCACGTAGCGCGTGTCGGTGACGACCACGCTGCGCATGGAGAAATTGATGCCTGCGGCGAGGCCCATGGTCGCGACGACCGTGCGGAGCTGACCGGCTTTGGCCAACGGCTCGATCAAGCCGGCGCGCACGGCGTAGCTCAGACCGCTGTGATGGAAGGCGACGCGGGCGGCGAGCAACTTGGTGAGCCGCGGTCCGGCCAGCTGCTGCTGTTCCGGTGTAAGCGTGAGCGGGGCGTCGGCCGGCAAGGTCGCCGCCAGCTCACGGGCAAGCTCTTCGGCGGCCCGGCGGCGCGGGGCGAAAAGCAGCACGGGACCGAGGTCTGCCCCCAACGCATTGGCGATGAGGCGAGGCCACAGGCCGCGAACGTTGTGCGAGGCTTTATTCGGCAGCGTCTCGAGATCCACCTCTTCGAGGGGAACGGGCCGTTCGCTGTGGGAAACGAGCACGGCATCCCGCCCGATGCGTCGCAGCCACGCGACGGCATCCTGGGGATTGGCGACGCTGCCGCTGAGGAGCAAGAGCTGCGTCTCTGGCGGGGCGAGCGCTAGCGCCAGCTCGTAGTTCACCCCGCGCACGGGGTCGGCAATCATTTGGTATTCATCGACGACGAGGAGTCGCGGCCCGACGCGTTGGAGAAACTTTCCTTTCTGCGTCTCGAGGGTGGCGACAACGATCTTCGCATCGAGTTTGAAGGCCAGATCGCCGGTCGCCAGCCCCACGTCCCAGCCGCGGGTTCGCCACTCGGCGAGTTTGTCATTGGCCAACGCGCGCGTGGGGACGGTGAAGACCGCTTGGCCGCGCAGCGACGGCACGAACAGCTCGAAGACGTAGGTTTTTCCGGCGCCGGTCGGTGCGTGGATGACCACATCCCGTCCCTCGCGCAAGGCGCGCACGGCGTCCTGCTGCCAGAGATCGGGGATGGTCAGGTTTTGAAGGAGCGAGTCGATGGCGCGATGTAGTTGGTGAGCTGAACTGATCTTTCCCCGGCTCGACAGAATACGCAGCTGCCATCCAACTTCACCTTCCACTCATGCCCGAATCCGAAGAACCTCGCGCGCCGTTGATCGAAGTCGGTCGATACACGCGGCTCTCAGAGGCCCGGGAAAGGGGGTTGGTTGTCGCGGCGCGAGAGTTGCCTCATTGGATCGAGCGTGAGGGCGAGGTGTGGGTGTTGCAGGTAGAGGCGACAGCGGCTGAGGAAGCGGCTCGGGAGCTGGCGGCGTTTGAGGTCGAGGAACGAGCGCGCCCGCCCAAGCCGTCGATTATGCCGGCGGGGAAAGTGAACATGCTTTCGCTCTACGTAGCTGGGTGGTCGCTGGTGACGTTCTTTTTTCTCCAGCAGTGGCTCGGGAGAGTCTGGGAGTTGCGAGGCGTGGCGGAAAGCGGCGCGATCCTGCGCGGAGAGTGGTGGCGCACACTGACGGCTCTAACCCTGCACGCCGATGTCTCGCACCTTGTGGCGAATCTCGGGACGGGTCTGCTCTTCGCGGCGTTCCTGCTGCCGCGGTTCGGGACGGGCGTGACGTGGCTGGCCGTGGTGCTCAGCGGAGCGCTCGGCAATTTGGTGAACGCCTGGGGCTACCGCGGCGAATGGCACGGCTCGATCGGCGCTTCGACCGCTTGCTTTGGCGCGCTGGGATTGCTGATGGGCGCGGAGGTTTGTGCGCGCTGGCGCGAGCCCGCGTCGCGGAGCTGGTGGCAATTGGTGCTGCCGCTCGGAGCGGGGTTGGGGTTGCTCGCATTCTTGGGCGTGGGCGAGGAAGGGCGGCGCATCGACTACATGGCGCACTGGTGGGGCTTTGTGGCCGGAGCGGTCGAAGGTGCAGGACTGGAAGCCGCCGGAATCAAAGAGCGCATTTCGCCTCGATGGCAAAAGGTTCTCGCGTGGGCCGCGCTGGGCGTGGTGGTCGCGGCGTGGGCGGTGGCTTGATTGCCTACTTACTAAATACCCGCTGGAGGCAGTCGCTGAGGGCTTGGACGTTGTACGGCTTCAACAGCAGCTCCCGGAAACCGATCTCGCTAGCGCGCGTGGAGTCAAGGGTGGCGCTATAGCCGGTGGTGAGGATGACGCGGGTGCCCGGGCGGATCTCCCACATTTTCCGCGCGAGGTCGATGCCACTGAGTTGCGGCATCGTGAGATCGGTGATGACGAGGTCGAAAGACTGTTCACGAAAGAGCGCCAGCGCGGCGACCGCATCGCCTTCTACGACGGGGGTGTACCCAAGGCGGGTGAGAAACTTAGCGCCGAGCGAGGCGAGGACGGGCTCGTCGTCGATAAAGAGAATGCGTTCGCCTTGGCCGAACAAGACCGACACTTCGGGCGTGGCAGGGGTGGCTACGTCGTAATCGAGGGTCGGAAAATAAAGGTGAAAAGTGGTGCCGTCGCCAGGCGCGCTGTAAACGCCGATGGCGCCGTCGCAAGATTTCATGATGCCATGAACGACGGACAAGCCGAGCCCGGTCCCACGGCCCGGTTCTTTGGTGGTGAAAAAGGGCTCGAAGATTCGCCCCGCGGTGACCGCGTCCATGCCGCTGCCGTTATCGCTCACCGTGAGGCGCAAATACCGCCCGGGCCGCAGATCGGGGTGGGTACGGGCGAAGTCGGCATCGACGTGAAAGGTGGAAAGCTGGACCGAGATGCGCCCCGGTTTATCGCCGATGGCATGCCAGGCATTGGTGACCAGATTCGTGACGATCTGATGAATCTGGACGCTATCCGCGAGGACGCGTGAAACGGTGGGCTCAAACTCGCTGCACAGCTCGACGGAGGCGGGCAGCGTTGCACGCAGCAGGCGGAGGGCGTCGCGGACATCGATTTCAAGATCGAGCGGCTGGCGATCCTGTTCACGGTGCCGGGAAAAGGCGAGGATCTGGCGGACGAGGTCGCGAGCGCGTCCGCTAGCCTTGAGGATCTCGCGGAAACTTTCGGTTGCTGCCTGCGGATCATTGACCTCCTGAAGCCCGAGATCGGCGAAGCCGGTGATACCAGCAAGGATGTTGTTGAAATCATGGGCGATGCCGCCGGCGAGCGTGCCGATGGCTTCGAGCTTTTGGGCCTGCCGGAGTTTTTCTTCGAGCTTCAGGCGCTCACGCGCGGTGCGTTCACGCTCGCTGATGTCCTCCTGGAGCAGCCGGTTGGCCGCTTCGAGATCGAGCATCTTTTTCTCCAGCTTCGAGACAAGTCTTGCGTTGTATTCCTTGAGATAGATGGCTTCGTCTTCGGGTTCAGATTCCGGGGCGGGAGTGGGCGGCGCTTTCCGGGAGATCACCTGATCGAGTTCTCGGATGAGAGCTTCGGGCTCCAGCGGCTTCACCAAAAAGCGATCCGCGCCGAGGCTGTAAGCGAAGGAGGCATCGCGTGGATCGGTGTAGGTGGCAGTGTAAAAAATGAAAGGGATGTGGCGCAAACGCGCGTCCTTCTTCAACTCGCGGCAGAGTTGAAATCCATCCATCCGCGGCATGAGGATGTCTGAGATAATCAGGTCATAGACGCCACGCTCGGCGAGTTTCAGGGCATCGAGGCCATTACTCGCGGAGTCCACGACGTGGCCGTGGCCGCGCAGGAGGGCTTCGAGCATGTAGAGGTTTTCAGCTTTGTCATCGGCGCTCAGGATTCTCATGGGGTGACGGCCTTTCCAGGGATGAAACGGGTGATTTCGGAGACGAAAGTTTCGGTAACGATGGGCTTTTCGATATAGCCGACAAAGCCAAGAGCCACCGCCTTCTCGCGGTCGCCGGCCATGGCGTAGCTGGTGACGGCCACGATCGGGATATGGGCCAGATGCGGTTCGGCGCGAATGCGGCGCGCCGCCTCGTAGCCATCGACTTCCGGCATCTGAATGTCCATGAGGATGAGATCAGGCAGTTCATTCTGCGCCGCGACCAGCGCTTCCCCGCCGTCGCTCGCGTGGACCACGGTGAAGCCGCTGTTTTCGAGAAGGAAGGACGCGAGGTAACGATTCGCCTCGTTGTCTTCGACCAGCAGGATTTTGGCGCTCATCGGGGCGTGGATTTGGGGGTTCGGCGTGGCAGCGTCAAAACGAAGCGCGACCCATGCCCGAATTCGCTCTCTGCAGTGATGCTGCCGCTGAGCATGCTGGCGAGCTGCCGGCACAAATACAAGCCGAGTCCGGTGCCCTCATAAACCCGGCGCGCGGAGCCGTCCACTTGCCGAAAGGCCTCAAAAAGATGCGCCATACTTTCGGGCTTGATGCCGATGCCGGTGTCCTTCACGGAAAACTCCACCGCTTCGGTGGTGGCGCTGATGGCAAGAACGACCCGGCCCTCGTCGGTGAATTTCACAGCGTTGTTCACGAGATTTAGCAGAATTTGGAAAACCTTCTTTCGGTCAGAATGCAGAACGAGCGCCGGATCCCTGCGGACGGTTTCGAGGCTGAGTCCTTTTTGCAAAGCAAGAGGGGTGAGGCTCTGCATGACTTCGGTGACGACTTCGGCAACCGGGAAATCTTCGAGGATCAATTCCATTTTGCCCGATTCGATGCGGGAAAGATCAAGCAGGTCATTGATCAACCCAAGCAAATGGCGCGCGGAAAAATGCACCATTCCGAGCTGTTTCTTTTGCTCTTCGTTCAGTGGCCCGGCGAGGCCCTGGCGCAGAATGCCGGTGAAACCGATGATTGAGTTCAGCGGTGTCCGCAACTCGTGGCTCATCGTGGCCAGGAACTCAGATTTCAACCGGTCCAGTTCCTTCAGCCGTTCGTTCGCGGCGGCGAGGTCCCGGGTCCGGTTCTCGACTTTGATCTCGAGGTTCGCGTGGGCGTCGCGAAGAGCATCCTCCGCTTGACGGCGTTGGGCGACTTCCAGGCTTAACGAAACAAGATCCGCGACGGAGCCGGCGAAGTTTTGCTCATCAGCCTGCCAGATGCGCGCGGGGCCGATATGTTCGTGGCAAACCACGCCGACCATTCTCCCGCCCGCCCGGATCGGCGCATCGAGCATCGAGGTGATGCCCAGCGGCGCGAGATAGTCGTCAGCGAATTCCCGGGTCCGCGGATCGGTGAGCGCATCGTCCGCGGCGATGGCGCGCTCTTCGTCGAGCGCGTCGAAGTAGGTGGGAAAGTCGGTGGCAGCCAGCTCCAGCCCCATGGTGTGCCGCCTGGAGTCGCGCTCGAAAAGATGCCCGCAGCGCAGATGCGTGCGGGTTTCGTTATAAAACCAGATACTGGTGCGCGCGCAGCCAAGGGTCTCGGCGGCGAGTTCGGCCACGGCGCGAAGCGAGTCCTCGAGATTGCCGCTCAGCAACGCAGGGCTGCGCGCCTGTTCGGAAAGCACGATATTTTGCCGCTCCAAACGCCGCAGGGTCGCCCGCAGCGTCTCCTCAGCGGCAAGGCGAGCGGAGATGTCGATGCCGACGCCCAGCATGCACGGGCGGCCTTCGATCTCAAGCCGCAGGCCAGTGACGTAATACGGCGAAAGATGGCCGGTTTTGGAAAGCAGATGCACCTCGATGTCCGACGCGCCTAGGGCAAAACATTGAAGCATGCGGTCGTGGACGCGCGGCTGCTCGTCCTTGGGGAAAAAGGCGAGGGGATCAAGCGTGCGGATCTCTTCCGCGGTGTAACCGGTCACGGTTTCGAAGGTGCGATTCCAGCGAGTGATTTTGCGCCGCGCATCGTAGAGGTAAAAAATACCCGGCATCGAATTGACCAGCGTCTCGGTAAAAACCAGCTCGCGATTCACGAGTTCCGCCGCTTCGCGTCGCTCGCTGATATCGCGAGAAACGACGAGAATTTTTTCCACGTTGCCGGCCGGGTTGCGGATGACGCTGGCTTCGGACTCGAGGTAGAGGATGCTGCCGTCCGGCCGGACCAAACGCAGGTCGTCGCGTTGAGTTTTCCCCGCGCGCAGCATTTCGGCGAAAAGCGCGCGGCCGCGTTCGAGGTCGTCGGGATGCAGTTCCTCGAACGCCGAACTGAGGTAGAAGTCCTTGCCGGGAAAATGCCGCGAGTAGGAGCGGCTGGAATAGAGCCGGCGGCCTTCCAAATCGAGCACCGCGATGAGGTCCGAGACGTGATCGCTGATGAGGCGAAACATTTCCTGACTGGCCCGCAAGGCCGAGTCGCCTAACTCCCGCTCCGTGACATCGTGTACAACCAAGGCCACGCCTATAACCTTACCGACGTCGTCGCGGATGGGAGCCGCGCTTTGTGTGATGCTGCGCTCGGCGCCGTCGCGGGCCACGAGGAGCACCGGATCGGCGAGAATTACTACCCGGCTTTCACGAATCACATTGTCGATCGGGTTTTCCGTAGGTTGGCGCGTGGCTCGGTCGAGGGTCCGAAGGACCTTGGTGAGGGGTTGTCCCTCCGCAGATTCGTCGCAACCCGTGATCTCCTGAGCGCAACGGTTGAGGAAGGTGACGCGTCCTGCGGCATCCGTGGCGATCAAGCCATCGCCGATACTGCGCAGCATCGTGGCCAGCCATTGCTCCCGGTGGCGAACCGCGGACCACTCGCGCTGCAAGCGTCGGGCGCTCCAAATGACGAGGCCGACGAAAACCAAAGCCCCCACCAGGCCAAGGAAGTCCCCCGAGACGAGCGCTTCGCTATCGATTACGCGGATGCGCCGTTCGATGTAATAAAACGCAAGTCCACCCATGCCCGCGGTGGCTCCAAACATGGCCGCGATGAGCAATGGCAATCCGGCCTTGCGCCGGAGGGATGGGCGTCGCCCTTTCATGCGCTTGAAGGTTTACCGCCAAGGGCTGTCGGGCGGCAAGCGTGGTGGGTAGCCGTTTCGCAATTTCACCAACCAACCGGCGTGAATACTGCGCGTGGTTTACCTAAAGACCAAGTGGCAGAGCACGACAGAAGCGATGACGGCGACGACATCGGCGGTGAGGCCGACGGCGATGGCGTGGCGGGTGCGGCGGATGGCGACGCTGCCGAAATAGATGGCGATGACGTAGAAGGTTGTCTCGGTGCTGCCGTAGATGGTGGCGGCGAGGCGGCTGACGAAGCCGTCCGGCTCGCCGAGGCGGTTGACGAGTTCGATGAAGACGCTTTTCGCGGCGCTGCCGGAGAGCGGCCGGATGAGGACGAGCGGGACGAGTTCGGAGGGAAAGCCGATGGCGCTGAGCGGACGCGCGAGCGAGCTGGTGAGCAGGTCGATGACGCCCGCACCTTGTAGCATGCCGATGGCGACGAGCATGGCGACGAGGTAGGGCACGGTGCGTTTGGCGGTCTCCCAGGATTCGTGGGCGCCCTCGACGAACTGCTCATAGACCGGCACGCCGCGCAGGCTGGCGTAAAGCGGGAAGAAGGAGAGCAGGAAAGGCACGGCGAGGAGCGAGGCGGACATGAGGCCGCGCATCCAGAGCGGTTTGCCGGTGAAGTCGGCGGGTGGCTGCGGGGCGTGCCAGTTGGCGTTGAGCGATTGCAGGACGGACTCACCGTTTTGAGGAAAGAGGAGGAGGAAAAAGAGGCCGACAAAAAGGGTAAAGAACGACCACAGCGCGATGCGTTTGCCGGAGGTAAGGGCAGTGACTTCAGGACGCTCGATTTCCAGTGGGGCGTGGTCTTCGACTTGCGACACGCCGGACGCTGAGGACGCGGCGAGCGGTTCCTCGCGGAAGGCGGGCCAGCGTTGCAGCCACTTCGCCATGAAGACGCCGGCGCTGGCCGCGATGACCGAGGAGAGAAACGCGGTGACCACGATGGCGGTAGGCCCTTTCGCCCCGGCTGTCGCGAGGATGGTGATGGCCATGAGGGGGAGGATTTGGATCGAGGCGGTGTTGAGCGCGAGGAAGGTGACCATGGCGTTGGTGGCGGTGCCGGGCCGCGGATTGAGGGCCTCGAGCAGGCGCATGGCGCGGAGCCCGAGCGGGGTGGCGGCGTTGCCGAGGCCGAGCATGTTGGCGGCCATGTTCATGACCATCGCGCCGATGGCCGGATGCTCGGACGGCACCTCGGGAAAGAGCCGCCGCATGACCGGGCGCAGCACCGCCGCAAGCGCAAGGACGAGCCCAGAGCGCTCGGCCAGGCGCATGATGCCCAGCCAGATCGCCCACACGCCGAGCAGCGGCAGGGCGACTTTCATCACGGCCTTTTCCGCGCCGGTGAAAGCGCCGTCCATCATCTGCGGGAGACGGCCCGTGAGCCCAGCCACGACCACGGCGAGGAGGAGCATGGCAAGCCAGATGGTGTTGAGCATGGCGGCGATTAAGGCGGGAATTGCGGGGAATTAGAAAGTGGGAAATTGCAGTGGCTTGATCATTGCCGTTGCTTTGCTAAACCCATGCGCCCGGCGCCACTCGCCGGCCTCCTTTCCTCGAATTATGAAAACACTCAAAGTCGGAATCATCGGTGGCGGTCTCATGGGACGCGAAGTCGCGAGCGCCATCGGGCGCTGGTGCGCGCTGCTGGATTTTCCGGTGAAGCTGGAGCTAACGGCCGTGTGCGACTTGGTGGAGAAAACGCGCGAGTGGTTCCGCCAAATCCCAACGGTGACTTTGCTCACCGCCGACTACCACGAACTGCTGCGGAGCGATGTGGACTTCGTTTATGTGGCGGTCCCGCATCATCTCCACGAGGCGATCTACCTTGATGTGCTGCGGGCGGGGAAAGACCTCTTTGCGGAGAAGCCGTTTGGCATCGACCTCGCGGCGGCGCGGAAAATTCGGGAAACGGCGTCGGAACTGGGTCGCTTCGTGCGTTGCTCCTCGGAGTTCCCGTTCCTGCCCGGTGTCCAGAAGGTCTGGCAATTCCTGCGCACCGCGGAACTCGGGCACGTCATTGAAATCCGCTCAGGATTTTGGCACGCGAGCGATCTTGATCCGACGAAGACGATCAACTGGAAACGGCAAAATAAATTCTGCGGTGACATCGGGGTGATGGGCGACCTCGGCATGCACACCGTCCATTTTCCGCTGCGCATGGGCTGGAAACCGAAGCGGGTCTATGCGCAGCTCCAAAAAATCTATCACGAACGCCCGGATGGAAAGGGTGGCCTCGCTGCGTGCGATACTTGGGACAATGCGCAGTTGCACTGCGAAACCGAGATTGCCGGTGCGGAAGTGCCTCTGCACATCTCGACCAAGCGCCTCGCTCCGCACGAGATGAATACGTGGTTCATCGAAGTGCTCGGCACGGAGCGCGGGGCACGTTTTTCGACGAAGGAGCCAAAGACCGTGTGGCTTTTCGAGCGACGGAAAGAGCAGGTCTGGGAGCGCTATGACGTGGGGCACGCGGCGAATGCCTTCCCGGTCGTCACCGGGGGCATATTCGAAGCCGGCTTCAGCGATTGCTTTCAGCAAATGTGGGCGGCGTTCGTGGCCGAGCGCGAGGGTTTGCTCGGAGATCGCTTCGGCTGCGTGACGCCGGACGAAGCGGTCGCCAGTCACGAGCTCTTTGCCGCAGCCCTGCGCTCGCACGCAGAACGGCGCGCGGTGAATTTGTAGGGGAAGCTGACAGCTTCCCCTACAGTTACGTCACGCCTTTGAGGCCTGCGCGAAACGTTCGCCGACGAAGTCCCAGTTAATCACATTCTGGAAGGCCTTGATGTAGTCTGCGCGGCGGTTCTGGTATTTGAGGTAGTAAGCGTGCTCCCAGACGTCGAGGCCGAGCAGCGGCACGCCGCCGGTGGAGTAAGGGCTGTCCTGGTTGGCGCTTGATTCGAGGACGAGCTTTTTGCCTTTCCAGACCAGCCAGACCCAGCCGCTGCCGAAAACCTTCGTTGCGGCAGCGGCAAATTCTTCCTGGAATTTTGGGAGGCCGGTAAAGCTCGCGTCGATCGCCTTGGCGAGCTCGACGCCCGGTTTGCCATTCTCGTTTTTCTTCAGCGTCTGCCAGAAAAGCGCATGGTTGGCGTGGCCGCCGCCGTGGTTGCGGATGTCTTTACGCACCGCTTCGGGCACCGCGTCGAGATTGGTCAGGATTTCCTCAATGCTCTTTTTCTCCATGCCCGGGGCGCCAGCGATTGCCTGGTTGAGTTTCGCGACATAAGCGGCGTGATGCTTGTCGTGATGAATCTTCATCGTCTCGGCGTCGATGAACGGCTCCAGTGCGTCGTAATCGTAACCAAGCGGCGGAAGTTTAAACACTGCGGGTGGCTCGGGAGCTGGGGCCTGTGCCTGAAGAAGGTGAGAACCGAGAGTAAGAGCGCCGCCGGTGAGGGCGATGGTTTTGAGGGCGTGGCGTCGGGTCGTCATAAGAAGGGCGGAGTTACGGGTTATCGCTACTGAGTCTGGAGGAGGATGTCTTTGAATTCCACGAGCATGGGAGGACCGACATGGATTTGCAACGCCAGCACTCCTTCGAGCGAACGGCCCTTCGCGTCGTTATCAGTCACGTCGATAATTTTGCGCCCATTGACGCTGTGCTCGAGATGGTTGCCGCGGGCGGAAAGCAAATAGTCGTTCCACTCGCGCGGTTTGTAATACGCGGCGGAGAGCAGCTCTTTTTTCGTCGAAAGCTGGCCGGTCACGCGGGGTTTGCCCGTCGCGTCGATCTCCACTTTCTCGCCGACGAGCGCGAGAAATTTGCGGCCGCGCTCCTCGTAAAGAAAACCGCTCTTACCGGCGGCATTATCGATTTCGGCCTGATAGCCAGCGACGACCCACGGGCGCAATCTTCGCGCGCGATATTGGATGCCGGAGTTACCGTTGCGCAGGCGGACTTTGAGCTTGAGTTGGAAGTCTTTCACCAGCCCGCCACTCCAGGTGAGAAAGGTGTTTTCCACGGCCATAAAACCGAGCGCGGTTTCGCCGCGGATGGCGCCGTCACGCACCGACCAGAGGCGCGTGTCGCCGTCCCAGCCCGCAAGGTCGCGGCCGTTGAAGATGGGCTTGAAGTCGGGCTCTGCTGCGGACGCCGCCATGGTCAGGGCGAAGGTGAGCAGCGCGACAGGGAGGAAACAGCGAGACATGCGGCTGGTGTGGCAGAACGCGCGGAGAAAGTCAGGTGGAACGTGTCGGGGATGGGTTTTGAACGTCGCATAATTTTTTCCTCATTTTCCGAGAATCTCGGTGGCGAAGGGCGCGCCTTCCGTCTAGCCTGCGAAACCTTCGCCTCCCCCCGGCGATTCCTCCTCTCGCACTTGAACTCCATTTTTCGCCATCCGACCCGATTCCGCGTGTGCAAGCAGCGCGCTTTCGGGCTGATGGCTGCTTTTACACTGGTGAGCGGTGCGCAAGCGGATGATGTCCCTTGGAGCGGGACTGTCACAGCGACCGGTCCAGGGGGCGACGACGTAAAACTGATGGGCACCAGCGATGTCACTTTGAGCGGGCCGGCGACCATCGTTGAGGATTCCATCGCCAACGTCAGTGGGCTGCCTTCGATCATACTAAATTTAAACAGCCTCGGCGGCACGCTGCGCACCCTTGAGGCCGGAGTTACGACGCTGGCTACTGCTAACAACCAGAGTCTGTTCGTGATGGGTGACGCAAATTTCCGCCCCGGCCTGCTTTCGACCGGGAGCTTTCAGAACGTGCATCTCGTAAAGAATGGCGGGACGGGTGAACTCATCCTCGACCAGCCGAATAGCGACGCGGGAGCGCTCACCGGCGCCTTCCTTCGGGTGGTCGATGGCACTCTTTCCATTGTCGGCGGCGGCGGCGATCTCAGCCCCATTTTCACGCTCGAGAATGCCCTGCAAATCGACGGTGCCAACGGCAAACTGCGGCTCGGCAGCAGCGGCGCGCTCGCCACGACTTTTGTGGACAACGTGCTCGCCAATGAGTCCGGCACATTGGAGCACACTTCGTCGGGCACGGATACGCTCGCCGGCGGCGTGACGGTGGGCATTGGCAAAACACTCACGGCGGCGATCACCGCGGGCGGCTTGAACGTGACGGGTACGCTCAGCGGCCCAGCGATCGCGAAAACCGGTGCCGGACAATTGAAGTTTAGCGGTACGAGTGAGCTTACTTCGCTGACCGTAAGCGGTGGGCGGCTGGAATTTAGCGGGCCGCTGCGGCTGGCCAGCGTTTCACCGACGATGATCGCCAACGGAGCGACGCTCGCTCTGACCGTGCTTCCGGCAGACGGAACCAACGTGCTGCCCGTCGGCACCTTGACCGTGCAAACTGGCACCTTGGAAATCGTGCCCGGTTCGCTCGGAGCGACGAGTAATCCGATCAGTCTCACCGGCGGCACGCTGAAACTCGCGTCAGCCAGCCAGCTGAACTACGCAATTTCAGCCTCCGGCAGCTCGGGGATCGAAGTGGGCGTGCCCGCGTCGCAGGTCAATACCGTGACTTTGGCGGCGCAAAACACGACGCTGACGAAAAGCGGTGGCCAGCTCACGCTCAACACCCTGGCTTTGAGCGGCACCGCAACCTACACGCTGGGCGTCACGGGCGACGCTTTGCAAATTTCCGCGATCACCGGTGGCCCGAGTGCGACCCTGAACAAAACGGGCGCTGGCACCTTGAATCTCAACGGTCCCCAAACCTACGCGGCTCTCAATGCCAGCGGTGGGGTGACCAATGTGAACGGCGCTTTCGGGCCGTCGGCGACGGTCACCACCAGCGCGACGCTGAATTTTTCCACTAGCCAGACGATTGCCGCACTAAACATCGGCGCGGGTGGCGTGGTGACTCTAAGTGCCACACCTGGCTTTGCCGAAGGGGGCATCGGAGGTGCAGTCGTGCCCGAGCCTGGGGCGCTGAGTTTACTCGCGCTCGGCGTGCTCGGCACGCTGGCCCGGCGTCGCCGCTAACCCGCGTCTGCTTTCGATCGGAAGTCTCCCGCGGGGTTGCGCACCAATGGCGTCGCGCGTGGCGAGAGAAGCCTAGGAAGCTTTCGACTTCATCGCGCACTTCGGACTGTCCGGGTCGCACTTTCCGCTGCTGGAGATACCGCAGCAACCGGAGGCGTTTTTTGCGGGACAAGTCGCACAGGCTCCCAAGGTGAAAAGGCAGGCGGTAGCTGTGAGTAGAACGAATAATTTCATGGTCGGTGTGAAGCTGTGGAGGTGCGCAAGGCGATTAAATTCCCGGGATTTGGTTCAACGTGTAATACGCGTCCGGGTGGAGCAGGGGCTTGCCTTCCGCGGAGCGCACGCCAGGCAGGTGAAGCTCGTGAACGTGGCCTTCAGCGAGTGCATCGATAACCAAACGAGCACTGCGGCCGTCGGGTGCAACTTTCACACTGGTGATCTTCGGCTTGGTTTCATCCACCTTCGGACTGCCGTAGCTCGATTGGTAAATGGTGGTGTAAGTCTTCAGCGTATACGACGCCGGATTGGCGGCAGCTTGCGGATCGACTGCCGCGGTGAAGGTCAGCTCAAAGCCGTCCGGCTTCGCGCGCATCTCGTGGATCTCGAAGGGCGTTTTCCCCGTCCAGACGAGTCGCTGCAGGGCGAAAGGTTTGCCGCCGCGGGCGCCCCAGCCGCGGTCGGTGCCGTGGACGAAAAGCGAGCCGTCGCTGGCGAACTCGACCCCAAGCGAGCCGGAATCGAAACCCTCGCGAAACGGAAAGCACGCGCCCTGATAGCGGTCGTTCACCTTTTCCAAAAACACGCGCATCACCGTGCTGTGCGACTGGTCGCCGACAAAAAGCTGCCGGGCGAAGGGGCCAAATTTTCCGCCGGTGGAATCCGCCACCAGCCCGCTCGCGGACTGCCCCATCTCGGGATACGGAAACATGATTGCCGGTGGCATGAGCTCGGGGATCCGCTTCGCCTCGTCGTGCATCCGGCTGCCACTTTTCGGCTCCGCGGGTTTCTTCATCCCAGCCGCGGCGATGGCTTCCTTCGTTGCCGGATGATCGAACCATTTGAATCCGCTTGGATTGCCCATGAACGCGCCGGGTCGCAGTTCCTTCAGCGCGTCCGCACCGTTCCACGGGCCCTGGTTGTCGGTGTAAAACATCGCGCCGTCTGCGTTCATGCCGATGCCGCTGGGCGAACGCACACCGCTGCACGTCGGAATGGTTTTGCCGTCTGGGGTGATGCGCACGCACCAACCGCGATAGACGCTGTCGCTGGTGAACGAGCCGGTCAGGCACAGCACCGCCCAGAGGTTGCCGTCCTTGTCGAACTTCGAGCCGAAGGCGTATTCGTGGTAGTCGCCGTTGATCCCCCAGCCGTCCCCGTAGGTGGCGAACGTGTCGCCGCGTCCGTCGCCGTTATCATCGGTGATTTTCGTGATCTCGCCGCGCTGCGTGGCGTAAAGCGCGCCGTCTTTC
Source organism: Chthoniobacter sp. (assembly GCA_031390545.1). Classification (GTDB taxonomy): domain Bacteria; phylum Verrucomicrobiota; class Verrucomicrobiia; order Chthoniobacterales; family Chthoniobacteraceae; genus Chthoniobacter. The sequence goes on from JANMTP010000002.1 coordinate 34,729, forward strand.
GTCGCGAGGCCGAGCACTTCGTGGAGGCCGCCCGCGAACTGTTTCCACTTCGGCGCGGGTGGCTCGGCGAGTACGCCGTCGGCGATCCAGATGTCGCCAAACCGCGTGGCGCAGGCCAGTCGATCCGGCCCGAGAAAGCAGAGTGCGCCAGCTTCGAGGAGCACACTTGGGGGCGTCGGCAGGGTGACGATGCGGTAGTATTCCGCTTCGGCGTCGCGCAGTTCGGGCTTTTTCTCGGCGGCTAAGAGGGGCGCGGCGAGCGCGGTGCAGGCGAGCAGGGTGGGGAGGAGTTTCATGAGCGGCTACCAGGTGATTTCCTGAACGATCTTCGCTGCGCCGTTGCTGAATTGCACCGGCACGAGCAGTTCCGACTTTCCTTCCGACGAACGCACCACGGGCTGCGCGCCGGGGAACTTCATCCGCACCTTTCCATCGACCAGGAACGCGCCGTCCTTCGCCTCGATGGTGCGCTCGGCGCGTGCGGCGCGGAAGTAGAGCGTGGCGGGTGGTTGCGCGCTGCGGAGGGTGATCGTGCGTGTGAGCCCGGCGTCCACTTCGCCGCGCACGGCGCTGGGAAAATCTTCCACTTCCACGCCGGCAATGGCGTAGCGGAAAGCGGGGCGACGCTGGGCATCCAGTCGGTAGCCGAGGAACTTGTAGCCGGCGCCTTTGCCCATCTCCTGCGGCCAGGCCGCGGTCTCGCTGGCGAGCACGGCGAACGGCGCACCAGGCGGACCCTTGATGACGTTGTGCCCGAGCGGCGCTTCGTCGCCGGTGCCGCGGCCCGTACGGTGTTTGGCGGCGTCGATGAACGAGCCCTGCCAGAGCAGTGCGAGACGCATCTGGTCGGCGTCAAAAGCAAGATTCGCCTTTTCAGGATAAGCGACGCCGATGGCCCGCGAACCGGCTCCGGCAATGAAGTGGCGGTAAATCACCGCTTCGGTTTCCGCGACGATCTCCTGTTTGCCCTGCACCAGGCCGTCCGGCAAATCAGCGCTCTTGCCTTTGCCGAGGTAGGCCCAGATCGCGGCGATCTGTTTTTCGGAATCGCCAGCGAGGATATCCTTGTTCGTAGCCACGCCGTTCGGCCAAAAGCTCGGCATGCGGGTGCCGGGGCGAAGCGCTTGCGGATCGATCAAGTAGCGCCGAAACCGGTCCGCGCGGAGCCGCTCGCCGGACGTGCTGATGTCGAGCGCGGGGATGCCGAGCGAAGGCTTGCCCGCGAAGTTGTGGCAGGCGATGCACGTCAGACCACCTACGCCCACTAGTTTGCGGCCAAACTTTGCCGCGGCTTCATCTGGCCCCGGTTCCGCGGGCGGCGGCTGCGGAAGATCCGCTGTCGCAAAAAGCTCGGGCAGTGCGCGGACATTCGCCTCGCCAAATTGCGGCATACGCGTGGCCATGTAGGGCCGCACCGCTCCGCCTTTCCATAGCACGCTTTTCAACCACTCGGTCTTCAACTTTGCGCCCACACCCGTGAGGTGCGGCGGAATGCGTCCCTCGTCTCCGAGATCGACTTCGCCGGTGCTGCTCAGGTAGTCGCGTCGCAGTCCCTCGACGCCGCCGCGCCGGTCCCGCGCGTGGCAGGCGTAGCAATTCAGCGTAGTCAACGTGCGGGTGATCTGCTGCTCAGTTGTGAGCGGTTCGGCGAGCGTGGCCTGGGTGCCGAGTTGGGCAAGGATGACCACGCGCTGGCGGTCGGTTAGATCAAATTTGGGCACGCCGCTTTTCGGTTTGGTCGCGAGACACCCGGCGGGTTGTTTCGCCGTGAGCTGCGCCAGCGCGCGGGCCTGCGGCACGACCGGGCTTTTGTCCCACTGCTGTTCCAGCGAGCCGTGGCATTTCGCGCATTGCAGTTCCTCGTAGGCGAAGCGGCCGCGCGCGGCCTTGGCGAGATCGACAGTGAAAGGCGCGGTGCCCAGCGGTTGCATAGGTTGACCTTCGTGCGAGAGCACGCCAGCGGGGATTTCCTGTTTCGCCAGCCCCGGCCCTTGCCACGAAACCCTCAGCACGGAATCCCCGTCGCCGTCGAAGTAAACCACGCGGATGGTGTGGTCGCCCGCGCTCAGTTTGACTTTGCCGCTGTTCTCCTGCGCCGCATGGATGCCGTTGTTCTGCACCACTTCTTTTTCGTCGATATAGAGCCGCGAGCCGTCGTCGGACTCGGTGTGAAAGGTGTATTCGCCTTCCTTCGGGATGGCGACATTCCCGCGGAACTGCAGCGCGTAGCTGTTTTTTTTGCCAGCCACGCTCAGGGAGAAAGTCGCCGTGGTCCCACTCCGCGTCGGCGCAATGCGGGAGAAATCCGGCAACTCTGGCACGCTCACGTCGTAGAAATCGTAGTTTAATCCTCCCAGCTTCGTCGCTTCCCCCGCGGGAACCTGGGCGCGCAGGAGATACATGGCGATGGCTGTGGATGCGCCTTCGTTCAGCTTGTGCGCCGGCATGCGACCGGACGGGCGCGTCTTCAGCGGATCGCGGAGAAAGGCGGCGAGCGCGCTAACCGTATATTTTTTGGCGAGGTCGCCGAGCGGCACGGACGCAGCGGCCAGCTTGGCCAACTCGTCCTTCAGCGCGGGAGTGCTGGCCGCGTCCTTCGGCAGATCGAAGGGCGCATGACACGCCACGCAGCCGACCGAGTGGTAGAGCGCCGCGCCCGCCTTGATCGTCGCGCTGCTCGCCCCAGCCTGGACGCTGGTGTCGGCGGGCTGCTTCGACATGAGGTAATGGGTGAGCGCCTCCGCAGCTTCCGCGCGCTGCGCGGGCTCCAGCGCGGCGAGCATGTCCGGCATGAGCGTGCCGGGCTTTTCGGTCTGCGGATTCTCAAGAAAGGCGCGCAGCCATTGCGGCGACACGCGCACGCCGTCGGCCCCGAGCTTTGGCGACTGCCGCGTGGCGAGCCGCGTCTTGACCGGCTCCGCGGCGGTGTGACAGGCGGTGCAATTCATCTCGGCGATGAGGATTTCGCCTGGATCGACGGCGGCTCCCGCGAGCGCTGGGATCAAAATAAGCAGCGTCCAGGCGCGGCGGAGAATGCGAAAGTTGGGCATAGGTGCGGGGAAGGGAACTGCGGGAACTAACCGGTCACGCCGTGACTTGCTAGAGCGAAACTACGCAGGTCAGCTTTCAATCTTCCGTGCCTGGGCCTGCGCTTGCAGGCAGAGCTCGGCGGCGAGGAAAGCGTGCTCCTGGGTCATGGCGTTTTCGGTGCGGTTCAGGCAGTCGAGAATGAGCTGGCCGAAGAACGGATAGCCGACTTCGCCGTGGCAGCGGATGTGGTGCTCGCCCTGGTGATCCACGAGATAGAGCTGGTCGCCCTCCGCTTCGCGCCCGACATCGACGTACTTCCGCAGCTCCATGTAGCCCGCGGTGCCGAGGATAAAAGTGCGCCCGTCGCCCCACGTCCGCAGGCCGTCGGGATTCAGCCAATCGACGCGGATGTAATTCGTCGCGCCGTTGTCGGCGACGAGGTTCGCCTCGCCCCAGTCCTCGAATTCGGGGAACTGCTTGTGATGATAGTTTGCGACCTGCGCGTTCACGATCTGCGCCCCCTTCGCCCCGGCGTAGTGGAGAAACTGCTCGAACTGATGCGAGCCGATGTCGCACAGAATCCCGCCGGTCTTTTCCTGCGACCAAAACCACGGCGGTCGCGACGCCGGGGAACTGCGGTGCGGCCCTATTCCCATGACCTGGACCACGCGTCCGATCGCACCTTGCTCGATGAGCTGGCCCGCGCGCACCGCGCACTCCACATGCAGCCGCTCGCTGAAATAGACCATGTATTTTCTCCCCGTGGCCTGCACCTTTTCGCGCGCGGCGGCGAGCTGGGGGAGCGTGGTGAAAGGCGTCTTATCGGTGAAATAATCCTTACCCGCTTCCATCACCCGTAGGCCCAGCGGCCCGCGGTCGCTCGGCACGGCCGCGGCGGTCACGAGCTGGATTTCGTCGTTCTCCAAAATGGCTTCCAGGCTCGGCAGCGGCTGAACCGACGGGAACGTTTTGCGGAATTTTTCAACCTTCGCGGGATCGGGATCAAAGACGTAACGCAGCTCGCCGCCAGCTTCAGTCAGTCCTTTGCACTGGCCGTAGATGTGGCCGTGATCGAGCGCCGCCGCGGCGAAGACGAACTCGCCTTTTTCGACGACCGGGGCCGGGCGGCCTTCGGGCGCGTAATTCATTCCGTCGGATTTTTGGTGGGACATTGAGCGAAAAATTACGCGCGCCTGGTCCGGCGAGTAAATGGGAATACGGCCGTTCTTGAATGCAGGATTGCCACCTGGCATGGGGCCGGGGATTTTGCCGCGATGAATCTGCGTGAGATGAAGATCGCCGTCGTCGGCTCGGGTGCCGTGGGCTGCTATTACGGCGGGATGCTGGCGCACACCGGCTGCGGCGTAAACTTCCTCATGCGCGCCGATCTGACGGCGGTGCGTGAATGCGGGCTGACCATCCACACGCGCGGCGAGACCATCGCGCTGCCGCGGGTGACAGCGTACGGGACGACCGCCGAGATCGGCCCGGTCGACCTCGTCATCATCGCGCTCAAAGCTACTGCCAACGCTGCGCTCGACCTGCTCGTCCCGCCGCTGCTCGGCGAAAATACCGCGCTGCTCACCTTGCAAAACGGCCTCGGCAATGAGGAATACCTCGCCGCGCGCTGGGGCGCGGAGCGCGTGCTCGGTGCGCTGTGCTTCGTCTGCCTGAACCGTACCGCGCCCGGCGTGATCGAGCACTACGATGCGGGTTCCATTTCCATCGGCGAGTTCCTCCGCCCGGCGAGCGAGCGCAACCGCGCCATCGCCGAGGCTTTTGTCACCGCAGGGATCGAAGCGCGGGCGGTGGAGAATCTTGTCACCGAGCGCTGGCGGAAGCTGCTTTGGAACATCCCCTTCAACGGTCTCTCCATCGCCGCCGGTGCCACCGTCGATCGCGTCCTCGCCGACGACGGCCTGCGCCGCGTCGCCCGCGAGCTCATCGGCGAAACGCTCGCCGCCGCGCGCCGCCTCGGCCACGAAATCCCCGACGACTTTGCCGACTGGCAGATCGAGCGCAGCTACTCCATGGGCGCCTACAAACCCTCTTCCATGCTGGATTGGCAGGCCGGCCGGCCTGTGGAAGTCGAAGCCATCTTCGGCGAGCCTTGGCGACAGGGCACCGCCGCCGGAGCCGCCATGCCGCGCACCGAAATGCTCTACCATCTCCTCGACCACCTCACGGCGCCAAAAGTATGAACCTTTCCCTCGACGCCGAAGTGCTGCCCAAAGCGGTGCGCGATTTTTCCCCCGAATGGGGCCTCGTCCTAGGCTCCGGCCTCGGCTCACTGGTCGATGAAGTGGACGCCATACTCAGCCTGCCCTACGAGGAGATCACCGGCCTGCCCGTCTCCACCGTGCCCGGCCACACCGGGCGCTTCGTCTTTGGCCGACTCGCCGGCAAGCGCGTCATCGTCGCCCAAGGGCGCGTGCATCTTTACGAGGGCCGCAGCGCGGAGGAAGTCACCGCCGGCATCCGCTTCATGGAGACGCTCGGGGTGAAAAAGCTCATCCTCACCAACGCCGCCGGCTCCCTGCGCGCCGACTTCCCGCCCGGCTCGTGGATGATGCTCCACGATCACCTCAACCTCACCGGCACCACCCCGCTCCTCGGCGGCGCAAATTTCGTGGAGATGAGCGCCGTCTATGCCCCCGCGCTGCGCACGCTCTTTGCCCGTCTCGCCGACGAGGAAAAGATCGCACTCCACGAGGGCGTCTATGCCGGCCTGCTCGGCCCGCAATACGAAACGCCCGCCGAAATCCGCATGCTCCGCACCATCGGAGCCGACGCCGTAGGCATGAGCACCGTGCTCGAAGCCATCCAGGCCCGCGCCCTCGGCCTCGAGGTCGCCGCCTTCTCCTGCCTGACCAATATGGGCGCGGGCCTCAGCGCCGGGGAACTCAACCACAGCGAAGTCCTCGCCACCGGCCGCGACGCCGCCGAACAGCTCGTGCGGCTGCTCCGCCGGGCGCTGGCTTAGTCCTCTCGTCGTCGTCGCCGAAATCAAACTTCATGAGTGCTGGATCATCACTGGATACTGGAACTGACCTTCGTGGGTTCGTCATCCCGATCACCGAACCTCCGATTGTCGAGATCGATACCGAGGCCACGACTGCCTACATTCGTCTGCGTGAGGGGAAGGTGGTGCGCACCGAGCCGTTCGAATCCGACCGTGGCATGGTGATGCTGGATTTCGATGCGAAAGGGCGCGTGCTCGGAATCGAAATTGTCGGCCAGCAGGAGTTCAGCATTCGCGAACTTATCAAGCTCGTGCCGGTCCAGACTACGGAAGGACTCCTCCAGCAAACCCGCTATGTATCGGCCAAACTACGAGCGGCTTAATTCGCGGAGGGTTACGCGCAGGCTGAAAACGGATAAGCTCCCGCCCATGAAGTTCTCAACCGTCATTGATCGGGACGAAGATGGAATCTGGGTCGTCGAATGTCCTTCGATTCCCGGCTGCGTCAGTCAGGGCCAGACCAAGCAGGAGGCGCTGGAGAATATCGCGGAAGCCATCGCGCTCTGCCTCGAAGTCCGCGCCGAACGCGGCTTGCCGCTCACCGTCGAGACGTAGCAGGTCGAAGTCACCCCCGACCGTGGGAAATGCAATTTCCCTCCTCATTGCTTTACCAAACGGAGTTTGGCAACGAGGGGCGAGCGAAGGCCGGTGCCGCACTGAATTCTTCAAGGGAAATATATCTGTTTTCACCGGCTGAGGTGACGATTAGCTCGGCTAGAATGGGGCAGCCTTCTGAGGTCGCCAAAACACACTCAACAACTGCGAACAGACCTGAGTCATTATGCTGAAAATAGTTCACAATCATTGAGGGAGCGACCGGGGGGCGTTCAGACGAGGCGCGGAGCGTGGCGATGGAGAACCGCAGGTCTTCTTCAATGGCAAATGCCGGATTTCTTCCAAACGCCAAAGCGTAACCAAAGCAATCCGCCAGCGACTGAAAGTCGCCCTTTTCGAGTAGCGCCACGACTTCTCTGCCAAGTTGCAGAAGAGATGCTTCGTCAGTCTGGGTGGGAAGAAGCTTCACGGGCCCAACTCTTAATTAGACGAAAGTGGGAAGGAATGGGGATGCGGGCTAGCTCTGCTCCCGAGAGCGCGGCTCGCGGTCCTTGGTCGTGGCCGTGGAGGGCACGGTGACGAAGGGGCCGCCGGCGAGCGGGGCGGCAGCGCTGAAGGCCACGTCGGGCATTTCGCTCGCGCGACCGGCAAGCGGGAAGTCTTTGCGCAGCGGAAAGAAGGGGTAGCCCTCCCACATGAGGATGCGGCGGAGGTCGGGGTGGCCGGGGAAGGTGATGCCATACATATCGTAGGCTTCGCGCTCGTGCCAGTCGGCGGTGGGCCAGATGTCGATGACGGAGGGGGCGGCAAGGTCGTCTTCGGAGACGGCGATTTTCAGGCGCAGGTGAAGGTCGGTCGAGAGTTGGTAAAGCTCGTAGACGACCTCGAAGCGGGGCTCTTCGCCGAAGTTATCCACGCCGCTGAGGTCGAGGAGCATGTCGAAGCCGAGGGTATCTTTGCAAAAGACGCAGAGGTCTTTGATCGCGGTGCGCTCGACGGTGAGCGTGGTTTCGCCGCGGAACTCGGTCTTCGCGGCGACTTGGAATTTCGCCGAAATGGCGGTGACGGCGGCGTTGACGGAGGCGGCCATGGCGGGTCAGGAGTTCATCGCGGCGTAGAGCGACGGCTTTTGCTCCTTAAGCGCGGGCTCGGTTTCGATCTTCCGCTGGAGGCGCATGAGGCCTTCGAGCAGCGCCTCGGGGCGGGGCGGGCAACCGGAGATATAGACATCCACGGGGATAAGCTGGTCGATGCCCTGGAGCACGGCGTAGCTGCGATACATCCCGCCGCTGGAGGCACACGCGCCCATGGCGATGCACCATTTCGGCTCGGGCATCTGATCCCAGATGCGCTTCACGGCGAGGGCCATTTTGTAAGTGACGGTGCCGGCCACGATCATCACGTCGCTCTGCCGCGGGGAGAAGCGCATGACTTCGGCGCCGAAGCGCGCGATGTCGAAGCGGGAGGCGCCGGCGGCCATGAGTTCGATGGCGCAGCAGGCGAGGCCCATAGGCATCGGCCAGAGGGAGTTTTTGCGCATCCAGTTCATCGCGGAGTCGATCTGGGTGAAGATGATGTTGCCCTCGATCTTTGAGTCGTAGGCGGCCGGCGTGATTTCGGGCATGCGCAGACACTAGGAACCGGCCCGGACCGGGCAAGGGGATTTTGTGAAATGTTTCACAAGGCCGCACTGCGCGGTCCGCTATCGGCCCGCGGGGAAGCGGAAGAAGGCATCCGCCGTGGCGGTCGTGCTGGCAGCGAGTGTGGCGAGCGTCTCGCCGCGCAGGCCAGCGATGAACTCCGCAGTGGCGCGGGTGTGCGCGGGCTCGGCGCGTTTCCCCCGGAAGGGCACGGGGGCGAGAAATGGGCAGTCGGTCTCGACCATGAAGGCATCTCTGGGAAGGGTGCGCGCCGTCTCTTGCGCGTCGCGGGCGTTCTTGAAGGTGACGATGCCAGTGAAAGAAACGAGATGGCCGAGGGCGAGGATCTCCTCGGCGTGCGTGGGCGATTTGCCGAAGCAATGAAAGACGCCGCGGACCTTGCCGGTGAAGTTTTGCAAAATCGCTACCGTATCCTCCCAAGCGTCGCGTTCGTGGATGACGACGTTCAGGCCGAGTTCCGCGGCGAGATCGAGTTGCTGCTCGAAGACGATGGCTTGCACGGATTTCACCGCGCCGTCGCGAATGGCGGCATCGATGTCCGACGGGGATTCATCGCCGATGACATCGAGGGCGATGCGCTTTTCGCCGGAGCTCGGGAGGCGATGGTAGTCGAGCCCGGTCTCGCCGATGGCGACGACGCGCGGGTTTTGCGCGAGCGCGCGAAGGTCGTCGATGAAGCCTGGCGCGGCCTCGTCAGCGGAATTCGGATGTACGCCGACCACGGCGAAGACCTGCGGATACTTCTCCGCCAGCGCGACTGCGCGGCGGCTGCTCTCGACCGAGGTGCCGATGCTCAGGATACGGCTGACGCCGGCCACCGTCGCGCGGGCGAGGACGGCGTCGAGGTCATCGGCGAAGTCGGGGAAATCCAGGTGGGCGTGGGTGTCGGTGAGCATGCGCCCATCCTACCACTGAATGACCGAACTCGCCCACGTCAGCCCGCCGCCGAAGACGACGAGCAGGACGTAATCGCCGACCTTCATGCGCCCCGTGCGGTTCGCCTCATCCAACGCGATGGCCACGGCCGCGGCGCTGGTGTTGCCGTAGCGGTCGAGGTTGATGACGAAGCGCTCCATCGGCAGGTCCATGCGCGAGGCGATGGCTTCGATGATGCGGAGGTTCGCCTGGTGCGGGATAATGCAGGCGAGGTCGGCGGGTTTGAGATTGGCGTCGGCCAGCGCGCGATTGGCGGCGTCGAGCATCGAGGTAACGGCGTGTTTGTAAGTCTCCTTGCCGTTCATCTTGATGCAGTTCAAGCGCTGGTCGGCGTTGTCTTTGTTGATCGGCGAACGCGAGGCTCCGCCAGGGATGTAAAGAATGTCCGCCAGACCGCCGTCGCTCGCCATGTAGGTGGAAAGTACGCCGTGCCCGCCGCCGCGATGCCGTAGCACGGCGGCGCCGGCGCCATCGCCGAAGAGCACGCAGGTATTGCGGTCCGTCCAATCGACGATGCTGGAGAGTTTTTCCGCGCCGATCACGAGGATGGTGTCGTAGGTGTGCGAGGTGATGAATTGCTGGGCGATTTCCAGTGCGTAGAGGAAGCCGGCGCACGCCGCGCTGACATCGAAACACGCGGCGTTCTTTGCCCCGATCTTCGTCTGAACGAAGCACGCGGTACTGGGGAAAAACATGTCTGGCGTAACTGTCGCGACGAGGATCAGATCCACTTCGTCCGCGGTAATCCCGGCGTTGTCCATGGCTGCCTGGGCCGCTTTGGTAGCGAGGTCGCTGGTGTTTTCGCCCTCGGCGGCGATGCGCCGCTCCTTGATGCCGGTGCGCGTCGTGATCCACTCGTCGCTGGTGTCCACGAGCTTTTCCAGCTCGGCGTTGGTCAGCACGCGTTCGGGCACGTAACTGCCGGTGCCGATGATAGAAACGGTGCGCTTGGGCTGGGTGCTGCGCGGGCGAGGCGTGGTCTGGGTCATGCGAAAAAGGTGACAATCAGATGACACCGCCCGCGCCCCGGCAGGCAAGCGCCAATCCATGGTGGCTCAGTTTGCCGCTGGTTGTAGGGCGGGCGCTTCGCCTGCCCGTGGCAACCGGGGCGGTCGCCCTACAATTTCCGCCAACTGAGCTGCTACTCGCAAATCCGCGGTGCGCTACCCAGAGCGCGCTTCGGAGGCGTGGCAGCGGTGGGCTTCAGCGACGATGTGGGGATTCACTTGGTGGCTGACGGATTGCACGGCCATGCGCAGGGCGTTTTTAATGGCGATGGGGGAGCTGCCCCCGTGGGCGATGATGCAGACGCCGTTTACGCCGAGTAGGGGCATGCCGCCGTAGTTGTCGGCGTTGGTGACTTTGTGCACGGCGCGGAAGGCCGGCTTGCAAAGCAGCGCGCCGGCTTTGCGCAGCGGGGTTTTCATCAGCTCGCCTTTGAGCAGGCGGAAGATGCTTTTGGCCAGGGCCTCGCTGGTTTTGAGCACGACGTTGCCGGTGAAGCCGTCGGTTACAACTACATCGACCGCGCCGGCAAAGAGATCGTGGCCTTCGACGTTGCCGTGGAAATTAACCCCGCACTTTTTGAGCAGCGCGTGCGCGGCGAGGGTAAGTTCGTTGCCTTTGTCCGTCTCGGTGCCGTTGGAGAGCAGGCCAGCGGTCGGGTTCTTTGTCCCGACGACGTGGCGGCAGTAGGCGAGCGCCATGATCGCGTTGTCTTCGATCTGGCGCGGGGTCGGATCGGGGTTGGCGCCGGCGTCGCAGAGGATGAAATTGCCGCCGCCTTCGGTGGGCATGTGGGCGGCAATCGCCGGGCGCTCAATGCCGGCCAGCGTGCGGAGCTTGATCGTCGCAGCGGCGACCACAGCCCCCGTATTGCCCGCGCTGACGATGGCCTGCGCCTCACCGCTTTTCACGAGATCGACCGCGCGGCTCACGGACGAGTCCTTTTTCCGTCGCACCGCGTCAAGCCCGCTATCGTGCATCTCCACGACCTGCGTGGTGTGGACGATTTCGATGCGCCCGTCGTGACAACCGATGCGTTTAAGCTCCGCCTCCAGCCGCGGCGTGTCGCCGGTGAGGTAGAGTTTGGAAATCTCGGGGAACTCCGCGAGCGCAAGGGCCGCGCCGGCGAGTAGGTTTGGCGGGCCGTCGTCGTGGCCCATGGCATCGAGTGCGATCTTCATCTGTTCCGCGTTAGGACACCAAGACGCACCGCCGATGCAAGCCTTTCGGCAGTCGCGAGATTGTTGCTTCGGGCGGAGTGCGGTGCCACGAGCGTTGCGTCGATGAAAAAGCCGGGCTGCGGCGGCGACTGGAAACTAGTGACTGTAGGGAGCGACTTATTTGCTTGGTTCTTCTCCACCGAAAATAGATTTCTCCACGCCCTTCGCATGGCGATCAAAGCGACCATCTACAAAGCCACCGTCCAGCTCTCCGATATCGATCGCGGGGTCTATGCCGACCATGCGGTGACCATCGCGCGGCATCCCTCGGAGACTGACGAACGCCTGCTCATCCGTCTGCTCGCCTTTGCCCTGAGCGTCCCGGCCGATACCGACCACGGTCCGCTGGAATTTGCCAAGGACATGTGGGAGCCCGACGAGCCGAGCCTCTGGCAGCGCGACTTTACGGGCGACCTCATCCACTGGATTGAAGTCGGCCAACCCGACGAAAAGCGCCTGCTTCGCGCCTCCGCCCGCGTCGGTCGCGTGAGCGTTTACAGCTTTAGCAGCAGTACGCCGATTTGGTGGAAAGCGATCGAGAGCAAACTCACCCGGCTGCGCAACCTGACGGTCTGGCAAATTCCGCCGGAGCAAAGCGAAGCTCTCGCCGCGCTGGCCCAGCGCACCATGGAAATCCAAGTCACCGTGCAGGACGGCGCGATCTGGGTTGGCGATGGCACGCGATCCATCGAAGTGGCACCGCAGCGGCTTTGCGCGCCGCCGGTGACTTAGGCGGTTGCCCCTTGCGCTGCGGCGCGGTGTGTTACAGGAATGTCACACGCCCTCGCTTGCCGGAGGGGGTGGCCTTTCTAGACTCCGCGCCATTCCATGACCAGCAAAGCCGCGAACAAAAAAATCCTCATCGCCGACGATGAGCCCGACGTCCTTCAGCTCGTCTCGATGAATTTGAAAAACGCCGGCTTCAACGTGCTCAAGGCCGAGGATGGCATGAGCGCGCTGACGCAGGCGCGGGAGACGCTGCCGGCGCTGATCGTGCTCGATCTCATGCTGCCAGAAATGTCGGGCCTCGAGGTGTGCAAGGTGCTGAAAAAGGAGAACGCCACGGCGCACATCCCGATCATCATGCTCACGGCGAAGGCCGAAGAGGTTGATCGCATCGTGGGCTTGGAGTTGGGCGCGGATGATTATCTGACGAAGCCTTTCAGTCCGCGCGAGCTGGTCCTGCGCGTGAAATCGGTGATGCGCCGGGCGAATGGGGCCAACGAATCCAGCGACCATTTGGCGCTGGGCGAGATCAAGATCGACCGCGCGCGTTACGAGATCAGCATCGCGGGTAAGCCGGTCGATTTTACGGCTACGGAGTTCAAGTTACTGACCCTGCTCATCGAGCGGCGCGGGCGGGTGCAGAGCCGCGACACGCTGCTCAATGACGTGTGGGGTTATGAAAGCGTGATCGACACGCGCACGGTGGACACGCACATCCGCCGGCTGCGCGAGAAGCTGGGAAAGTCGGCGGATTGCATCGAGACGATCCGGGGGTTTGGCTACCGCATCGCCGATCACGGGAAGTGATCGGACACGGATTCACGTTTCGCTGATGGCTTGGTTTTTTGGATTGTTGGCTGCGGCCATTGGCTCTGCTTGGTGGCTGATGCATCGGCGTAGCCAGCGGCGCTGGCGTCAGATGGAAGAGCTGCTCGGCGAAGTCGCCGAAGGGCGGACGCCAGAGATGTCTGCCTTTCGCGGCGACGCGCGCTTATCCGGACTGATCTACCAGTTAGAAAAAATCGCGGCTGAGCAGGAACGGTTGCTTCGGCGATTCGACCGCGAGGAATTCAACCTCCGAACGATCCTTGGGAGCATGGAGGAGGGGGTAATGGTCGTGGATGCGCACCACGTTCTTCGGCTGGTGAACCCGTCGTTCATCCGCCTTTTCGAGCCTAAGGGTGATCCCCTCGGGCAGACCGTGCTCCGGGTGTTGCGCGAGCCAGAGCTGGAGGAAATGGTGACAAGCGCCCTGGCCACCGGCGAAGCGCAGGCGCGCGAGGTTTCGATGAATGGGACCAAGCCAGTGCGCCATTTTGCGGTGCATGCCGTGCCGATGAGCGACGAAACCGGGGGCCCTGGCGTGGTCACGTTTTTGCGCGACATTTCGCGGCTTCGTCAGCTTGAAGAGGTGCGGCGCGAGTTCGTTGCGAATGTCTCCCACGAACTGCGCACGCCGCTTTCGATTTTCCACGGCTACCTCGAAAACCTCCGCGACGATCCGGCGATGCCGCGCAAAGAGCAGGCCGAGGTTTTCGCCATCCTCGCCAAGCACTCGCAACGGCTGAACGCGCTGCTCGAAGACTTGCTGACGCTTGCGCGGCTGGAATCGCGACATGACAAATTGCAGATTGAGCAGATCGGGGTCGGCGAAATCTTGCGCGCGGTGAGCGCCGACTGGGAAGGCAAGATCGCCAAGAAGAAACTCACCCTTACCCTGGACGTGGCCGCTGATCTACCGCCCCTTTTCGCTGATCCGCTGCGGCTCGAACAGGTGCTCATCAATCTACTCGAAAATGCTGTGAAGTACACCGAGCCGGGCGGCCAGATCCGGCTGCGAGCGCTGCTCGCTGGGGAGCAGCTTGAACTTCGCGTCGAAGACAGCGGAGTCGGAATCCCGCCGACGGATTTGGTGCACATCTTCGAGCGGTTCTATCGCGCCGATAAAGCCCGCACTCGGGAGCAGGGCGGCACCGGGCTCGGTCTTTCCATCGTCAAACACATCGCCCAAATCCACGGCGGCTCCGTCACCGCGGAAAGCACCTACGGCGTCGGGACGACGATCATTGTGCGTCTGCCGCTGGGGCAAAAGGACGCGCTGTAGGGGAATCAATCAGGAAAGCAGGAGGGCAGGAAAGAAGCAGAACCTGGCGGACGCCGAATTCCTGTTTTCCTGCTTTCCTGATTCACTCCCCTACAGCGCGCGTATTTAGAAACCCAACCACGTCGTCCGTAGCCACGCCGCGGCGCGCAGGCCGGCGTAGATCGCGACGAGGATCACGCCGAGCTGCAATTCTCCGGCGACCGCCGTGCGGTCAAAGGCACGCTGTTCTGCTTCGGGCCAGGCCTTCAACCGTGGCAGGAAACGCGGGACCGCCGCGCAGTAGCGCGCATAAGCCTGGCCAAACTGCCCGCTGAGAAATCGTTCCTCCGCCGGGACGATTGCCGTGTAGAGGAAGACGAAGACGGCGACATACAGCCCGAGCATCCACGGATCACCGAGGAGTCCGACCATGCCCAGCCCGAGAATGATGCTCGCCAGATAAATGGGATTGCGCACGTAGGCGAAGGGGCCGCCGGTCGCGAGCCGTGGGGCTTCAATCGTCGCCCGCCGCGTGTGCCCGCCCGCACAACCCGCCGCCCAGGCTCGCAAAGCCAGCCCGCCGAGCACGAGCAGCAGCGAGATCACCGTGCCCAGCGCCGCATGCTCCCCGAAAAAATTCCGCGGACGATAGACCAGTGCGGCGAGCAGCACGGCGGCTAGTCCCACATGCAGCCGCCGGTGAAAAATCCGCACGCCCAACCCCGCGAAGCGCTTTGTCAGGCTGCTCGTCGCGGTGCTGCTCACTTAGCGATACCACTCGCTGTCGCGCGAATCGTTCGCGGTCACGGAAGCATAGTTCCCCGTCGGAGCGTCCGTGATGAGCACGCGAGTCCCCACAGGCACGGTGTTAAAAAGTGTGATGACATCGCGCGAACGCATCCGAATGCAGCCGTAGCTGGCCGGCTGGCCGATGCGCCGCTCCTCCGGCGTGCCGTGGATATAGATGCCGCGCCGCCCCGCGCTTCCTCCGCTGAGACAGAGCACTCGCGTGACGATTGGGTCGCGGCCCGGCGCGTTGGCGGCCAGGACTTCGCCGGTGAAATGCAGGCCTTTGAAGACCGCACCAGTCGGCAGGTTCGCGCCCACTTTTTTCTCGATGCGAAAGGATCCGAGTGGCGTGCGATAGCTCTGGCTCTGGTCGCCGACGCCAAACTTCGACGTGGAAACACGGAACTCTGCCTTGGGCGCCCCGCCTTCGAGAACAGTCATCGTCTGGCTTTTCACGCTAATGACGATCTCGCGGACGGGGGGTTGGATATGAGCGGCGTCCGTCGCGGGCAAAAACGTGAGGAAAACGACGGTGAGGAGCGGGAGGCGACGTTTCTGCACGGCGAGGTGATAGCAGGAAATCCGTGGGCTGCCAATCGGCGCGGATGTGAAAGTCGCGTGGCTACGCGGGTTTCGCGTAGGTGAAAGGAAGGATCAGCAGCAGTGCACCGTAGGCGAGACCCGCGAAGGCGGCGCAGCGCCAGCGTTTTTCGCTCGTGGTCAGCCAGGTGATTTGGTTGCGCAGGGTAAAAGGCATGCCGACCCAGAAGAGGGCAAAGCTGACCCACACATAAACAAGGGTGACGAGGAAGAGGCGGGAGAGCTCAGGGCGAAGAAACGCGGCCTCCAGAAGGGGTTCGGCCGCGAGAAGAGCGAGCATGCCGAGCGCGCGGGCCGCGAGGAATTCATCGACGAACTTCCAGGTGAGGAACCAGACGATTGGGGTCGCGATGAGAACCTTGGTCCGCCAAGTGGAGAATTCGCCGAGGTCCATCGTGCGCGTCAGCCAGAAAAACCAGATCGCGGCGATGGTCAGTAGGATAAAACCGAGTGGGCGAGATCGCGGTAGGGCGCGGAGCCAGGCGATGGTGGCGCGCGGTTGAAGGAGGGCGAGCGCATGGCCGGCGATAAGGAGTAGCCCGACGAGGATGAGGGCGGTCTCCAGCTTAAGGGAGTAAATCATGAGCGAGGGCGGGTAGAGAACGCGGGGGGGGCGCGTGGCTCAAGCGAAATGTCGGAGAGGAGATAGGTGGAGGTGCTTGCCGGGTAGGGCGGTCGTCGGTATCGCAGGCCACATACGAATTTCGCCTTGGGCGACGTTCTTTCTCCAGACCCGCTAACCGCACTCTTCCATGAAGTTCTTCCGTTCTACTTTCTGCGCCGCGCTGACCACGATCCCGATGCTGGCGCCTGCCCAAACGGCACCGGCCCCTGTGCCCTCCGCCACGGCACCAGCCACACTGCCTTTATCTCCAGCCACGCCAGCGCCCCAGATCGTGCGGACCGTGGCTATCCCGGGCAGCCCGTATCGTTTTACCGTGGAGACGACGGAGGCTCCGGACTTGACGGAGTGGGCAGACAAGGAGCTGATCCCGGCTTTGCAAAAATGGTATCCACAGATCGTGCAGATGCTGCCGAGCCCGGGCTACACGGCACCGCAGACGTTCAGCGTGGTTTTCACGGACAAATACAAAGGCGTGGCGGCGACGATGGGCAATCGTATCGAAGGCAGCCCGGCGTGGTATCGCACGCAGCTCAAGGGCGAGGCCGTGGGCTCGATGGTTCATGAGCTGGTCCATGTGGCGCAGCAATACGGCCACGCGCGGAAGCCGGGGGCGACGCGTCCGCCTGGCTGGATGGTGGAGGGTCTTTCGGATTATATCCGGTGGTATCTTTACGAGCCCCAGAGCAAGGGCTGCGAGATCAGTGCACGCCACGCTGCGACTGCGAGATACGACGCCAGCTACCGGGTGTCGGCCAATTTCCTGAACTTCGTCGTGAACACGTACGACCGCGATTTCATCCGCGAGGCGAATGCCGCCATGCGGGAAGGCCGCTACGATGCAGAGCTCTGGAAAACGCGCACCGGCCACACCGTCGAAGAGCTGGCCGAGAAGTGGAAGAAGGCCCTCGAAGCAGCGGAGCCGAAGCCGGCCTAGTTCGTGATCCAGGTCACCGCGCCCGCGCAGACGTGGCCGGCCGGGTAGGCCGTGGAACCGGCAAGGATTTCGCTGATGAGCGCAAGTTTTCCCGTGCCGGTGACAAGGAAGGCCACATGGCGGGCGGCGTTGAGCAGGGGAAAGGTCATGGTGATGCGCTGCGGTGGCGGCTTGGGGCCGATGGCCGGGATGACGTTGCGGGTCATTTCATCGAGCGCCGGGGAACCGGGGAAAAGCGACGCGGTGTGGCCGTCTTCGCCGAGGCCGAGCAGCAGAAGGTCATGAACGTAGCGTGGTTCGCCGAAGCGCGCGGCGACCGCGGCGAGTTGTTCCTCGTATTCACGCGCGGCGACCGCCGGGTCGATCTCGCCGCGGATGCGGAAGACATTGCCGGGGGGAATCGGCACGAGGTCGAGGAGCGACTCTTTGGCCATGCGGAAATTGCTATCCGCATGTTCCGGCGGCACGCAGCGTTCGTCGCCGAAAGTGATCTGCACGCGATTCCATGGCAGCTCCCCACCGAGTTCGACGAGCTGTGCATGAACGGCCCGCGGGGTATTTCCCCCACTCAGTGCGAGCCGGAAAAGCCCCCGTTCCGAGATGGCGGCGCGGGCGTGCGTGAGGATGAATTGGGCAGCCTCGCGGGCGAAGTCCTGCGTGCGCAAATGAGTAGGTGTCATTGGGAAAGTGAAGCGTGGTTTAGGAAGGTGACGGCTTCACATCAGCCGGCATGGGATCGAAAACTCCAGCCGCCCGGCGCCGGCACGAAAAAAATCCATCTCAATGAGCGTGAGTGAGGCCTTGCGGATGTGCAGTGACGTGTTCGTCGCTACGCCGAGCAAGTGAGCGGCGAATTGGCTGAAATCCGGCTCATGGCCGACGATCATCACGCTGCCCTGGCTACGGTAGGCGGAGAGTTCTTCCAAGGCGCTTGCTGGGTGCATCCCACAAGCCAGCCACGGGGCGAGGATGAGGTCTGCCCGCATCTTTTCCGCGATGATCACTGCCGTCTCGTGCGCCCGCCGCACGGGACTGGTGAGGACCAGCGAGAGATGCATGTCGTGCGCCTCACAAAACCGCGCGACCTTTTGCGCCTGCGTGTTTCCTTTTTCGGAAAGCGCCCGCGCATCATCGCTCGGCGCCGGCGTGTCGGCATCAGCGTGCCGGAGGAGGTAGAGGAGCATGGGGAAAGTGGGGGGACGGAGTTACATCACCATCCCGCCATCGACGGTCAAGACCTGCCCGGTGATGTATTTCGCCTCTGCGCTGGCCAGGAAAGCCACCGCGTTCGCGATGTCCGTCGGCTCGCCAAAGCGGGCCAGCGGGATTTGTTTCACCACCGCCGACTTGATCTCATCGCTCAGCACGCTGGTCATGTCCGTGTCGATGAAACCCGGCGCCACCGCATTGCTGGTGATCCCGCGGCTGGCCACTTCACGCGCGATGACTTTCGTGAGCCCAATGAGCCCCGCCTTGCTCGCGGCGTAATTCGCCTGGCCGGCGTTGCCCATCAGCCCGGCGACGCTGGCGATATTGATGATTCGCCCACTGCGCTGCTTCACCATCGGGCGCAGCACGGCCTGAATGAAATTGAATGCGCCTTTGAGATTCGTATCCACCACCACGTCCCAATCTTCTTCGCTCATCCGCATCGCCAGCCCATCGCGCGTCAGCCCGGCGTTGTTGACGAGGATGTCCACGCGGGAAAAATCCGCCAGCACCTGCTCGGCCAGCGCTTTCACGGCCTTGCCGTCGGCGACATCGACCGCGTAGGCCTTGGCGAGCCCGGCGTGCGTGGCATTGATCTCTTCCGCAGTGCGCTCGGCATTCAATTCCGTGCGGCTGACCACGGCGACGCGCGCGCCTTCGCGGGCGAGTTGCCTGGCGATGGCGTGCCCGAGCCCGCGGCCCGCTCCGGTGACAATGGCGACTTGGTTGGCGAATCTCATAAGCGAGGAAAACAGGACTGAAGCTAGGTGGCGGTTGGATTTCGGAAACGGGAGCGGTCGGTATAAAGCGGGCCCTGCGGGCTGTCCAGCGCCCCAGCGCGCAGGCGCCGATCGTCACTCCCCGCCGGTCGCCCAAAACTGCCGCCCGGCCTCCGCCCAGTCGCGGCCCTGCACAGTCCGATGCGCCTCGATGCTCATGGCCTGCCGCCGCGCGGGATCGCCAACCAGTTTCTCAACGTGCGCGGTGAAATCCGCCACGTCGAGCGCCCGGGTGACGTAGCCAGTGGTTCCGTGAGCGATAAGGTCGCGTGGCCCGCCTTGGTCCGAAACGACGCAGGGCACGCCGCTGGCGAGAGCTTCGAGAATGACGTTGCCGAAGGTGTCCGTGGTGCTCGGGAACAGGAAGACATCCGCGCTGGCGAAGGCGCGGGCGAGTTCCAGGCCCGCAAGGATGCCGGTGAAAGCGGCGTCGGGCAGAAGCTGGCGCAGCTCTTTTACGTAGGGGCCGTCGCCCACGAACGCGAGCGCGAGATCCTCGCGTTTTAGCCGGCTCCATGCGCCGACGATTATATCCAAATCTTTCTCCTTCGAGATGCGCCCGACGTAGAGCAGCACGGACGCGCCCCGGGCGACGCCGTGCTTTTGCCAGAATTGCGGGTCGCGGCGTGAGGGATGAAAAAGCGCGGTGTCGAGCCCGCGGGGAAGGATGCGGATTTTTTCCGCGGCGATACCGCGATCGATCCACGCCCGGCGGTAGCCTTCGCTGTTCACGTAGAGCAGATCGAGCTGCTCGTAGAACCACTTCATGTAATTCCAGGTCAGCGTTTCGAGGAAGTTGTCGTCCGTCAGGATGCGAACGTATTGCGGGAAATCGGTGTGGTAGATACCGCTCGTGCGGAGACCCAGCATCTTGCCCGCGAGCAGCGCGGTGAGGCCGATGGGGCCGGGCGTGGAGATGATCAGTTCGGTGAAACCCTCCCGTTGGATGAAATCGATCATCTGCAAGATTGGCGGGAAGCTCAGCTTCTGGAGTTCATACTCGGGCAGCTCGAACTCGCCGACCGGGGCAAAGTTTTTGATCGGAATGCCGGTGATTGAAATCGTTGAACGCGAAGTGACGACCACGAGATCGTGCCCTTCGGCGACACACGCGGCGGTGAGTTTGCGGATCGTATTCGCCACCCCGTTCACGTCCTCCAGCGTATCCGTGAACCATGCGCGTTTGCGATTGGCGAGCGGTCCGGGCGTGCTTCCGGCGAGCGCGCGGCCCACGTCGCCTAGCCAGCGGCGATCCGGTGCCTGGCTACGAAAGGCGTAAAAATAAGGCGCGAGCGGCGCAAGCACCGGCACGAGCACGCTGATCTCGCGGATCGCCTCGATGATGTTCCCATCGGAGAGCTGCTTGATGAAGGTGGTGAAAAAGCGAAACGCGAGCTGGTTGACGAAGAAGTTGGCGATGACAAACGCGCGCCGCTCCGGCTCCGTGATGCCTTCAGTTTCCCGCGCCAGCATTTTCTTCGTGGCGCCGCCGCTGAAGGTCCCTGCGAACTGCTTCCACAGCGACGCGTTGGCCGGCTTTGCCAGCTCAAAAATCTTCCCGCTGGCGATGCCTTCAGCGACGAAACCGAGCTTGTCCGCCCACGAGAATTCCGTCGGGTCTTCGCCTTCCATGAAGCGCGAGAACGCCTTGCCGACAAAGCTGGAGCTTTGCGCCCCGGCGACCTTGGCCCCAGCGAACTGGCGTAGGTTGTTGTAAAGGCTGTGCGAGAGCGCCAGCGGCGTCCCGCCCGAACCGCGCACTGCGCAGCGCCCCTCGCGAATGGCGCTGAGAAACTCTGCGACGACTGTACCGTCCGTCGTCTCCGTCCACGCGGATGCCGGGTAGATGCCGCCGTGGTCGTCCGAACCGGCGGTGAAAACCTTGCGCCACGGCTCGGGATGCGTCGCGGCGAGCGCGTGGCGGTTCGCCAACTCGTCGATTTTCTCCGGCGTCAGTGCGCCAAAAACTTCGCGCGCCACTGCACTCAGCAGCGCATCGCGATGCCCGTTCAGCCCCTCGAAATGCCGGAACAGCAACGCCAGCTTTTCGATGTGCGCGAGGTTCAGCCGGTCGTCCACGCGGTAAAACGGATGCGCGACGGCGTGCGTGAGATGCTCGGCGGCGAGGTATTTTTGCAGGTCGAAGACATTCTCCCGCACCGTCTGCAACTCGCGGTGCTGCGCCTCGCTGATTCCCCACACCAGCACCTGCACTTCGCAGCGGTCGTCGGGGAACCGCGTGCTGACTTGCTCGCTGATGAACACGCCCGGCCGGTCCGCGATTTCCAGGCAGCCGTCGATCCGGTTGTGATCGGTGATCGTCACCAAATCCATCCCGCGCGCCCGCAGTTTTTCGTAGAGATCGCGCGGATCGGAGTAGCTGTCTGGCAGGCCCACGCGGCGGAATAGCCATTCCGGCGCGCGCTCGCTATGGCGAGAGTGAAGATGGAGATCGGCTTTCAAGTGGCGCGCTGGCGGATAAGCCATTCGTGATAGGTGAGCGGCTCCCGGTCGGCAAGGGCGCGGGCGATGAGTTCACGCACTTGTTGCCAAATCTGCGGGTGCCGGCGATCGACGGGGTGGATGGAAATGCGGAGCAGGGGATTCTCCGCGAGCTGCCGGAAAAGGAGCGCATTCCACGCGCGGCTCGCTTGCCGCCGCCCCGCGCTACGCACGCTCCAGACGAGCGACTGCGATTGAAAAACTTTCGCTGTTTTCAATTCCACCACACTGCCCAACCGCGTCGTGTATTCGCAACCCACCTCCCGCAGCGCCGCCTCTGCCTCTGCACCCAGCAGCCACGCCGGCGCTATGAATCCGGCTGGTTCGACGCCGAGTTGCCGGAAATCCGTGCGCGCCTTCTCCACCAGCGCACGCGCCGCACCGCGGTCGAGATCGTAAAACTCGCCTTCGTCCGCGGTGTAGAGCCGTGTCGTGAACTTCACTCCTACGCTTTCGTCCTCCCGCCGCGCCCGCTGGTGATGGTAGCCGTGCACTACAAGTTCATGCCCCGCCGAGGCCAGCGCCTGCAGCCACGCCACGCATTCCACATCCGCCAGAAAATGCCCGCCCCGGTGATGATCCGGGACAACCAGCAGCGAGCACCGTGGCACGCCGAGCGCCGCCAATTCCGCCAGAATCGCGGTGCAGTCCGCACGCGTGTGCGGCGAGACATCATGAAGCGAAACTACCAGCGACCGCCTGGTCATCGGCTAAATGGAACGGGGCAGCGGACGGACGGCTGGGTGAATGGTGGGGTGAGAGTCACGACTGCGCACCTTGGCAAATCCGACCTGCGTCCTCCAACCTGATTGTTTTCAGCGAGCGATGAGTGCGGCGATTTCCAACCCACCGACGACGAGAAAAAGGATGATGATGAGCACCAGAAAGGCGTTTGTGATCGGGCGATTGGTGCGTAGCGGACCGGGGAAGTCGGAGCGGTTGTTGAGATAAAGCAGCGTGGCGGCGAGGAATGGGATGAAGAGACTGCCGAGAATGGTGAACGCCACAATGATGAGCAACGGCCGGGCGAGAAAGGCGAAGGGTACGGACGCAAGCGCCATGAAGAGCAGCGCAGCGCGGTAGGGGGCCGCGCCGGGCTGCGTCGCTGCCTGGCGCTGCTCTGGCGGCAGGCGGCGCGAAAGGCTGTAGCCGTCGGCAAAGACGCTGGGGATGGTTTGCCAGACCCCGAAGAGCGAGGCGATTACCGCGGCCCAGAAGCCGAGCGAATAGATGTAAAAGCCTGCAGCCCCAGTGAGCGCGCCGAGCGCGTCGGCCATGCGCGAGACCGCCTCGCGATCGGTGATGGCGATGCCGGCGGAATAAAAGACGCGATTGGCGAGCAGCATCACGGAGAGTCCGAAGACGGCCGTGAAGAGGTAAGCCGTCGCCAGATCCAGGCGCACGGCGCGCAGATTGCGCGGGTTCACTTGGCCTTCGTCACGCAGCAGGTAGTTGTAGCTCAGAAGCGTGAGGGAGCCGCCGATGCCGCCGATGAGCGAAAGCACGAAGGTGCTGCCGCCGCTGGGGATCGTCGGGATGAAAAGTCCGCGCAGCGCAGCCAGCGGATCGCGAAAGGTCAGCGCGGCGCAGGCCACGATGCTGACGAGCATGATGGCGATGAGCGGTTTCATGATCCGCCCGAGGCCGCCCGCGTGCGCCGACCGGATCAGCAGGAAGGCGGCGACGGCGTGCGCCAATCCACCCCAAGTCCGCGGGACCGCGCCGCCGGTGATGTTTTCCACCGCCAACCCGCAACCGCTGACGAGAGCCCCGCTCACGGCCACGGCCCAGATCACCAGATAGCCGGCGAATATCCACAAAACCCAGCGCGGAAGGTGCCGCGCCCAACCCTCCAGCGCAGTCGTGCCCGTGGCGAGTTGCCAGCGGGCCAGACCTTCGCTGAGCACAAACTTGAAAAACGCGCCGAGAGCCAGTGCCCACAGCAACGCCAGTCCGTAGGTCGCTCCGCCCACAGTCGCGGAAACCATGTCGCTCGCGCCGATCCCGCTCGCCGCCATGACCACCCCGGGCCCGGGCCAGCGGAACCCACCGGTCGCTGGCGGCGGGGGCGAAATTGGCAAGCTCCGCCGCATCCGGGTGCCGGACTATTCCTTGAAATCCGTGTCCGCTTTTTCGAGGTCGAGTTCCTTGATCCAGGTGTTGCGGTAGCGGACATCGTGGCCTTCGCATTGGAGCTTCAGGCCCTGCGGCGTGTCGGTGAAGCCTTTGCCGCCGTCCTTGCCGCCATCGACGCCGGAGTTGGGGCCGCCGTGGATCTGATTGATCGGCACGTTGGTGTGGACTTTCTGGCCGTTGAAATACATCGAGACGAGCGGCTTTTCGACAAGCTTGCCGTCCTTGAAGCGCGCGGCGCGGAAGACGATGTCGTAGGCGTTCCACTTCCCGACGCCGGCGTAGGCGTGGTAAGGGGACTCGGTTTCATTGATGACTGCGCCCATGCCGTGTTTGGACTTGTCTCCGTCGAGCACCTGGATCTCGAAGCGGTTTTGTAAGTACACGCCGCTGTTGCCGCCGGGCTTGGCGATCAGGAATTCGATGTGCAGCCGGACATCGCGATACGGCTTTTTCGTGACGATGTCGGCGGTGCCGTACTTGCCGCCAGCGGCCACGAGGTCATCGGTCATCACGGCCGTGCCTTTATCGACCGGGTCTTCGACGATCTTCCATTTGATCGGCATGGCGGACTTGAAGCCCGGCCCTTCCCAGTAAATCCACTTTTCGTCGAGCATCGCGCGGGTGCCATCGATGATTGTCTCCGCGCCGGTCAGCGGTTTGGCCCCCACGCCGACCTCGGCGAAAGCGGACGCGGAAAGCAGCAGGGCGAGTGAGCAGGAGAGGAGCGAATAGTTCATGAGGCGACGAGCCTTTCAGCCAACTCGCCTTAGCGCAATCCTGCACGAAATTCCTCGTCCCACTCCGCCATCCGCCGATCCACGACAAACGGGCCGAACGGCAGCAGCGCGGCGATAAAGACCAATGCGGTTCGCAGCAGCGGCCAGCGCGCTTCGATCCAGACGCGCAGCAGAGCCACGCCGAACGCGATGAAAAGTACGCCGTGAATCCAGCCGACCACCTTCACCGCCTGCGGCAGCCCGGCAAAATATTTCAGCGGCATGGCCAAGCCGACGAGCAGAAGAAAAGAGACGGCTTCGATCTTGCCAGTCATGCGGAGAAAAGGAATCGGGCTGGTTTTCACGAGGGCGGAATGTGCCCGAGATCGGGGCGGCGTCGAGCCAGCGCATCGAAGCTCGCCGCCGCACCGCGGCGCGCTACCCTCGCGTCCTTGAATTCCGACGCTCCCGACCACTACGCCACGCTCGGCCTCGACCGGCGCTGTACCGCAGCGCAGATTCGCACGGCTTACCGACTGCTGGCGAAGCGGCACCATCCCGATCTAAATCCGGGCTCGGCGGAGGCGGCGGTCCGCGCACAGGAGCTGAATGCAGCGCACGAAGTTTTGAGCAATCCGGCAATGCGACGCGCTTACGACCGCGAACTGGCGGCGGACGAAACGCCGGCACCGGCTGGGCGCGCGGCCAGGATCGAGCGGAATATCGCGCAGGACGTGAATCTGCGGATCGAGGATTTTCTGCGTGGGACGACGCTCGAGGTGCGGGTGAAAGACCCCGCCAATCCGGGTGGCGCAGAGAGCTTCACGCTTGAGGTTCCGCCGGGCACAGCGCCCGGGACGCGCTTTAAACTGCCACGGGAGGAGCCGTTCGCGGGTGGATTTGTCCAGGTGCGAGTGAAGGCGCTGCCAGGATTTCGCTTCAAAGCGCGCGGTGCGGATTTGCGCTGCGACCTGCGGATCAGCTCCCAGCGGGCGACGCAAGGCGGCAGCGAGATGCTGCCTGGTCCGGCGGGCGGGATGCTGCGAGTCGCGATCCCGGCGCAGGTGGCGCGCGGGGAGATCCTGCGCATCGCCGGCGAAGGCCTGCCCAAGCCGCGCGGCGGACGCGGGGATTTGCTCGTCCGAATCACCTACCGCCCAGAAGTTCGCGTCACGCGCAGCTCCGGGCGGTGATTTTCGCCGGCGGGCTGGACGACCAGGGCGCTCTGCGGATAGCTAAACGGACTTAGCCAATCCGCCATGCACCGCTTCCTCCCCGTCTTCATTTGCGCATCCATTTTGAGCTTCGCGTCAGCGACTCACATCCAAGCCGCCGCGGCGTCGCGTCTTGCGGATGTGCGCGGAGTCTGGCAGGCGGATTTCAATCACGATGGGACGCGCGTGGTCGTGCGCACGCGCAGTGGTGAAATCGGCTTGTGGGACGCCCAGAAGGGCACGCCGGTGGCGGGTGATCTCGGGTTGAAAAAACCCTGCATCGCCCGGGTGATCAGCGCGGATGGGCGTTGGTTGCTAGTCGGTTTCAACGACGGGAAATCGCGGGTCTTCGACATGGCCTCGGGCAAGGCGATCTCGCCGCTGCTCGCCGCGCCGCTAGTCGAGCGGATGAACCCTCAAGCCGTCTTCTCGCCTACTGGGGAGTTGTTGGTGATCTTCGGCGAAAAGGAGACGCAGGTTTTGGAGGTGCGAAGCGGGAAGGGGATCGCGACGTTGCCGATCCCGTTTGTGCTGGAGGAAGAGGCCGAGACGACCGCGCAGGCCGTGTTCACCAAAGATGGTGCCAAGTGTTTTCTGATGCATCCGGAAGGCCGGGTCATCGCTTACGAAACGACGACCTGGAAAGCGCTGGGGGAGCCGATGAAACATCCACCTGCGGAGTCGGCGTATCAATTTGGCTTTGCGGCCAGCGCGGACGGCAAATGGGTGGCCACTTTCGACAGCCCCGGCGAAAACGGTCCCAAGGCGAATCTCCAGCTATGGAACGCGCTTACCGGCAAACCGCTCGGAGAGCCGCTCTCCGAAGTGAACGGATTCGAGGCGGAATTTCTGCCCGCTAAAGACCGCGTGCTGCTCACGCCAGCGCGCGGCGAGGCCAGCGTCCGCGAGCTGCCGTCGCTGGCCAAAGTATTTGCCATCGCGCCGCACGACGACATGGAAGGGCCAAACGTCGCGGTGGTACCGAACGGCCAGTGGCTGCTGGCCTGGGGCGCGGATCGCATGTTTGATCTCCTGGACGCAACGACCGGCGCGCGGCTGAAAAACTATTCCGCCCGTGCCGGAATCCAGCAGGTGCTGTTCGCACCCGATTCCGCGAGTTGTTACGCGGTCTTCGATAACTCGGCCTTTTTGCTCCAGGACCATTACGACTATTACGTGGTGAAATTCCGGCTGCCGGACTTGGAGATCGCGGGCTCGGCGAGAGTCCTGAGCTTCCTCCAGCGGGCCGCCCTCGCTCCCGATGGACGCCGCCTGCTCGTGGTGCAGGGCGTCTCGGATGAGGAGCGCGTGCTAATTTTTGACACGGCCACAATGCAGCCACTGCCGCCCAAAAAGCCGTAGTCCGGGGCGATGGTGACTGTGAAATAACTGCGGCGCTTGCCGATCAGCCTGCCCGCTGGTTATCTCGCGCACCTGATGAGTGATCGGCAGGATGAGTTTGACCAGACGCACGCCATTTTCGCGGCGATGGGCTCGTTCTGGTGGCGGGTGGCTCTGTTCTTCGTGCTCTGCTGCTTCGGGCATTACGTGGGCCTGAATTGCGCGAGTGCGGGCGATCTTTCCCGTGATGTCTTGGCGAACGGGCCGCGGGCGATCTTCGATAATGACGACCTCAATCCGGTCTTGGTTCCGGTGACTTGGCTGGGCACGCTGCTGGTCGGCTGCCGGGACGGCTGGGGCCTGCTACAACTCGTGGCTCTCGCGGTCGCGGTGCTTTTCGTCTGGCTGTCCGAGGACCGCTACATCCACGGTTTCGCCATTGCGTCGCTGACCCAGCCGATCGACTCGTTTCTCGTCGCCGGCACGGACAGCACCGGCGATTTCATCATCGGCATGATCGTGCTCGTCGGTTGGGAAATGGTCATCGGATTTTCCTATTG
Organism: Chthoniobacter sp.; assembly: GCA_031390545.1. Taxonomy (GTDB): domain Bacteria; phylum Verrucomicrobiota; class Verrucomicrobiia; order Chthoniobacterales; family Chthoniobacteraceae; genus Chthoniobacter. Next base: position 62,372 of record JANMTP010000002.1, read on the forward strand.
GTGGTGTTTGCAGCAGATGGAGTAAGTTCCCGCCGTGACCAGAATCGTCATTTTCCTCCTCCTTGCCGTGCTGCTCTATGGGCTCGTGCGGGCGCAATGGCGTGGTCGGGGAAAGGTGAGCGCGCAGGAGCGGAGCGTGTCCATCCGGCTAGGGGCGGTGGCCTGGCTGCTCGGCTTTGTCTTTCTCGCGGCATTCCTTTTTCTACCGAATAAACAGGCCGTGCTAATGCTTCTGCCGGTGGGCGTTTTCGCGCTGGGCTACGCGAAATTTTGGCAGGATAAAACTGCCCGCCTCCGTCGCGAGCACGACGAGCGCGGCCGGGTCGAAACGATGAAGCGGGTAAATCCTGTGCGCGAATAATTCGCCCGGCGGAGCGTCTCCCTTTTGCCAATCACCAAACCTGCTACCATTCCTTCCCATGAACCGTTCGTCGTATTCCTTGCCAGTGCTCACCTTCGTTGCCCTAGGTTTTTTCGCCACGGTCGCAGATGCCAAAGATCCCGCGGCGAAAGCCACCGCGCCGGACAAGGCAGCCGTCGGGGCCGCGCCGACCAAACCCGCTACCACCATCATGAACAAAGAAGAACTCCGCAAAACTCTCACGCCGGAACAGTTTGCCGTGACCTGCGAATCCGCGACCGAACCTCCCTTTCGCAATGCCTACTGGAACAACAAGGAGCCCGGCATTTACGTGGATGTGATTAGTGGCGAGGCGCTCTTTGCGTCGGTCCACAAATTCGACTCCGGCAGCGGCTGGCCGAGCTTCACGGCCACGTTGAAAAAGGATGCGGTCGTGGAAAAAAAAGACGCCTCACACGGGATGATCCGCATCGAGGCTCGCGCAGCCAAGAGCGACGCGCATCTCGGTCACGTTTTTAACGACGGTCCGAAAGAAGCGGGTGGCTTGCGCTACTGCATCAATTCCGCGTCGCTGAAATTCATCCCCGTGGCCAAGCTCAAGGAGGCCGGCTATGCGGAATACCTGCCGCTTTTTGTCAAACCCGCAGGCGAACCGGCCATCAAGTAAGGGAGGTATCTTGCCTGCTGGGCAGGAGCTACCGGGTGCTGCTCAGGTGTCGCCTTATGCAGGCACGGGGTTTGCACGCAGGGGGCAGGTGTGAAACTCTTGCTAATGAAAATCCGAATCTGGGGGGCGTTCGCAGCCGTCGCATCTCTGGCGGCGCGCGCCGGAGGAGCGGAGTGGGAGATCAGTCGGTTTGAAGGGCGGGATCATGTGTCCTTGGAAAGTGTCGCCGCGTTTTACGGCTTTCCCAAGCCACCCAGAATTGAACCCGCGCTAGCGGCTGGCCCGCTTTTTTCGGCACATGGCGCGGCGAGCGCGAGCGAATTTGGGATCACCACCGCAGCTACATTGGTCGCCGCCGCGCGCACGGTGATGTTGGATTCTGGCGCGATGCGGCTCGACGTCACTCCGGGCTTGAGCGAGGTGATGATCAACGGGGTGAAGCAGTGGCTGGCCTTTCCCGTCCGGCTCGAAAACGGGCGGGCCTTCATCTCTCGGCTGGACTTGAGCAAAATCATCGAACCGCGCCTACGCCCGGAATTGATCGACGGACTTCAGCCAGTGACGACGGTCGTTCTCGACCCCGGTCACGGCGGCCACGATCGCGGCGCGATTTCGCGTTTCGGATTCGAGAAAGACTTCGCTCTCGATGTTGCCTTGCGTGCCCGGCAATTGCTGGAAAAGGCCGGCTATACCGTCGTGATGACGCGTTCGAGCGACATCTTCATCCCGCTGGAGCAACGACCCGCTGTCGCGAACCGCATCGCCAATTCCATCTTCGTGAGCATTCATTTCAACGCTTCCGGCAGCAATGCCGATGCGCGGGGGTTTGAGATTTTCTCGATTGCTCCACGAGGCGCACCGGCGACCAACGACTCCACCCCAAGCGAGCGTGATCTCCGTGAGGAACCGGGCAATTCCGTCGAAATGCCCAGCGGCGCGCTGGCCGGCAGTATTCATCATGCGCTGCTCGGCCAGGTGCCGATGGTCGATCGGGGATTGAAGCACGCCCGCTTTGCCGTGCTGCGGCTTTGCGAGCGCCCGGCGGTCCTCGTCGAATGCGGATTCGTCAGCAATGCCGCCGAAAGTTCGCTGATCAGCTCCGGCACCTGGCGGGCGCGTTTGGCCGATGCCGTGGTTGATGGAGTGGAGGGTTATCGCGCGCTCGCGGAACGGCGGCATCGCCCGAAGGTGATTGCCGATTATCGCCGGGCCGCCGCGGAAAACCTACCGGTGCGCTAACAACAGTCGCTCACCCAGTCGGCTGGCGCTGACTGGCCGCCATGTTCCTCGGGAAAGTCTCTAATCTTTTGCCAGACGCGCGGCGTGGAATTACTTCACCTCCCCGGTCTCCTCTGCTTTATTGCCCGCCCATGTTGAAAACCCCCTGCCTATCCATCCTTTTCGTCAGTCTCGGCGTGCTTGTGGCCGGCGCTTTGGCCGACACTGTCATCCTCAAAAGCGGTGAGCGTATCGAGGCTACCATTTCGAGCGAGACGCCGACCGAGATGACGCTGGAGATCCGGGTTTCTTCCGGAATTACTGACCAGCGGGTCATCAAAAAAGCCGACGTGGTGAAAGTGGATCGAGTGGCTCCAGACGAAGCTGCCTACCGCGCGATCTTGCACCTGCTGCCCGGGAAAAGCTCGCTGCTTGCCGGGCAATACGACGCCATCATCAAGGCGCTCCAAGGGTTCGTAGGGCAGTACCCTGAAAGCACGCACAAGGCGGCCGTTCTGGCGGCATTAACGGCGTTTGAGGGAGAAAAAAAACGCGTGGATGCCGGCGAGGTAAAGCTCGACGGCTTGTGGCTTACCAGAGCGGAAGCCCAAAAACAGCGTGTTCAGATCGGCGGAGCGCTGACTTTTAACGCGATGAAAACCGCCAATGCAAACGGTGACGCTATCGGCGCGCTGAATGCCTTTTCGACGATCGAGAAAAGCTTCCCTGGCGCCAGGGTCATGCCAGAGGCCGTCGATCTCGCACGACAGATTCTCCCCGGCCTGCGAGCGGCCACGCTGCGGACCATCGAGTCGGCTAAGGTGCTCAAGATCGAGCGGGAGAAAGGATTCGCCGATGCCAAGGTCCAGGATCGCGCTGAACTCGTGGCAGCCTTTCAGCGAGAGGAGGCCCGAAATGATGCAGCCCTCGCCGCAGCCACGACCGCGAATCTCTGGCCGCCCTTTATCGCGAGCAGCGAGAAAGGCCTGAATGCCATCCTCGCGAAGATTACGCCCGAGTCACAGCGCCTTGAAAAAATTCCCGTCGCGCCGATGCGGGCTTCGATCAAGCTCGCGGAGAAAGCGCAAACCGAGTTCACCGCCAAAGATTACGCCGCGGCTACGGAGACGCTTAAAGAAGTCACCAAGCTTTGGACGGCCAACGAAATGGCAACGCGTCTGACCGCCCAAATTGCGGAGGCAAAAACCCCCCCGAAGGTCGATCCGGCAGCCACCCCGGCACCGGCTGGCACCGCGCCGGCAGGCGTGGCCAAAGCAACTCCCGCAGTTCTTCCTCCCGGCGCCACGCCCATGCCTGTAACTTCTGCGGCGCCCCCAACCGCGGGTTCCCCAACGGCACCGCCGCCCGTTGCTGAAAGTTCGTCTCCAGTTCCAGCTACGACCTCGGCGGTTGAAACCAAGCCAGAAGCAGAAGCACCTAGACCCTTTTTCCGGACACTGCCGGGAGCAATCAGCATCGTTGTCGGACTCGCGGTCATCCTAGGCGCGTTGAACGTCTTCAACAAACTCCGGCGCCGCTCCGAGGAGACCATCGAATGAATCGGCACGCCAAGATTGATCGCCGCACCAGCGAGACGCAGATCTCGCTTGAACTCACCGTCGATGGCAGCGGCACGAGCACCATTGCCACGAAGATTCCGTTCTTCGATCACATGCTCACGCTTTTCGCCCGCCACAGCCTTTGCGACCTCACAGTCCAGGCGGACGGCGACATTGACGTGGATCTCCACCACACCGTCGAGGACACCGGCATCGCGCTCGGGCAGGCTCTTGCCAAAGCGCTTGGCGATAAGCGCGGGATCCGTCGGTACGGCCATGCCTATTTGCCAATGGACGAAACGCTCGCCCGAGTCGTCGTCGATTTCAGCGGACGCCCTTTCCTTGAGTACCGAGCGCCCGCGGGCGTGGCGACGATCGGGACGGCGTTCTCCTTTACGTTGATCGAGGAGTTCCTGCGCGCCTTTTCCGTCCACGCGGGGATTAATCTCCACGTCGAAATCCTCTACGGTCGCGATGCGCATCACATGGCTGAGGCCGTTTTCAAAGGACTGGCGAAAGCTGTCGATGTGGCGTGCCAGATAGATCCGCGCGTCGAGGGCGTGCCGAGCACGAAGGGCTCGCTCTGATCTAGAGATTCCCCTTTAAGCCTTTGGCGTTTCAGCCGCGAACGGCTAAGGATTGCACTAAACCATGCTTGCCCTCATCGACTACGGCAGCGGCAATATCCGCAGCGTCAGCAACGCGCTGCAGCGCGAAGGCGCGGAGGTGGAGTTGGTCGCCGATCCCGCGCGGCTGGCGGATGCGGAATGTGTGGTGCTGCCGGGCGTCGGGGCGTTTGGCGATTGCGTGCGCGGGCTACAGACGCGTGGGCTGTGGGAACCGCTGGCGGCGTGGCTCGCGGCGGACAAGCCGTTTCTCGGCATCTGCGTCGGTTACCAAATGCTCTTCGAGGCCAGCGAAGAGTCGCCCGGCGTGCGCGGCTTCGGCTTCTTTGGCGGTAAAGTGCAACGCTTCGCTACGCCCGACCTCAAAGTCCCGCAGATCGGCTGGAATCAACTCGACCTCACCGACCGCGCGCATCCGCTCTGGCGCGGCCTGCCCGCACAGCCGCACGTCTATTTCGTCCACTCTTTTTTCCCCGTGCCCACGAACGCCGCAGTCATCACCGCGCGCTCGACCTATGGCGAAACCTTCGCCGCCAGCGCCGCCCGCGGCCGCGCCGCGGGCGTGCAGTTTCACCCGGAAAAAAGCCAGGCTGTCGGCTTGAACATCCTGCGAAACTTTATCGCCACCATGCCCGCTCGAGTCGCTTAAAGCGGGTGTTCTGTTCGCGCCGGTCCGCCATGTGTTCGCTTCTTCGCTTATCACAGCTCGCTGCTTGCGTGCTTGCGGTTCTACCCGTGCGTTCCCAAGAACTGCCGCCCACGTCGCCGGTGATGCGGGAGGTGGAGCCGGGGATTTTCGAGATCGGCAAGCTGCGACTGAATCAGAAGGCGCTGACCATCGCGTTCCCAGCGACGCTGAACATGGCGAAGGGGCTGCTTGAATACCTGATGGTGACGCCACGGGGCAGCACGCATGAGAGCCTGCTGGTCAGCGAGGTTTCGCCGAGTGACGTCCACTTTGCCATGCTCCTGCTCGGGGCGAAGGGCGCGGGGGAGAAAGTCGAGACGCCGCCGGCGCAGCTCGATGCGAAGTATCTGAAGGGTGCGCCGAAGCTGAAGGGCGATACGGTTTTTGTGTCGGTGAAATGGGGGGAGGGCGACGAGGAGAAGACCGTGCCGCTGGAGGACTGGCTGTTCAACGAGACCACGAAAAAGGCGATGGAGCGCGGGGCATGGATTTATAACGGGTCGATGTTTTTCGAGGGCCGATTCCTCGCCCTGACCGAAGGAATTTTTGCCGCGCTGGTCACGAATCCGAGCGCCTTGATCAACAACCCGCGGAAGGGTAATGACAACGACCAGATCTGGGGTGTGAACGAAAAAGCCGTGCCCCCGGTCAACACGCTTGTTGAAGTCATCCTCAAACTCGTCCCGCCCGCCGAACCCAAACCGAAGCCATGAAAACGCCACTCGCTCTCCTCGCTGCCATGCTCCTCGCGCCCGCGGTTCAAGCCGAACTGCTCCCGCGGGACGAAGCCAACGTCTCGCTGCGCAATGAAGTCCTCACGGCCATCAGCAAAGGCCTCGCGTGGCTTAAGCAGCAGCAGCAGCCGAACGGCATGCTCGCGAATCCGCTCAGCCCCGCGACCTCCGCCGAGCATCCCGCGCTGACCGCGCTGCCGCTCCTCGCCTTCCATTACGAGCCCACGGGCCGCGCGAAGACCGACTACGCGGACACCTTGCAAAAGGGCTACGCCTACCTGCGCACGCAGGTCCAGCCGGACGGCGGCATCTACGCGAAGGGCCTCTCGAACTACAACACCTCCGTCGCCCTCACCGCCTTGCTCAACAGCGGCGAGCCGAAAGACGAACCGCTGCTCGCCAAGGCCCGCGCCTTTGTCGTCGGCCAGCAGGCCACGAATATGGCCAAGCCCGGCCTTGACGGCGGCTTTGGCTACGGCCCCACGGGCGCGAGCCCGAAGCGTCAGCACCCCGACCTCGACAACACCCTCATCGCCCTCGAAGCCCTGCGCGCTTACAAGAAGGCGCGACCCGGCGTGGAGGTCGCCGCGGGGCAGGATCTTAACTGGCAGGCGGCGATCGACTTCATCACCCGCTCTCAGAATCTCCCCAGTGCAAACAAAATGGACTGGGCGAGCGGCGACCCGCAGAACAAGGGCGGCTTCGTCTACTATCCGGGCTTCAGCAATGCCGGCGAAATGGATTTGCCGGACGGCAAGAAGGCCCTGCGCAGCTACGGCTCGATGAGCTACGGCGGTCTGCTCAGCTTCATCTACGCGGATTTGAAAAAGGACGACGCCCGGATCACCGCGGCCCTCGAGTGGCTGGGGAAAAACTACACCCTCGAGGAAAACCCCGGCATGGGGCGGCAGGGGCTTTACTACTACTACCACCTCGCCGCCAAAGGCCTCGCTACGGCCAAGATCAAAGAGTTGCCGCTGGCCGACGGCAAGACCGCCAACTGGCCCCGCGACCTCGGGCTGAAGCTCATCAATTTGCAGAAACCCGACGGCTCCTGGGTCAATGACACCGCGCGCTGGATGGAGACCGACCCCGTGCTGGTGACGACCTACGGCGTGCTCACGCTGGAGATCATCTATCAGCAGCTTTGATCTGCGTCCTCGTCCACAAGCGCTCGTGGCGTGATCCCGGGCCGGTGGTCAATGTCGGCGTCCACAATGCCCACGGCTACGCCGCCGCCGGTTACGAGACGCACCTCGTGGTCGGGCGCGGCGCGGAATCGGATACGGACTCCGACCTCCGCCGCTACTACGGCGTCGAACCGCGCGCGGACCTCCACATTCACCGCGTGGCCCGGCGGAGTTTGCTCGGCGCAAAGTCCACGCTGCCCATCTTCTGGAACGCCTATCGGCTCATCCGCGATCTGGCGAAGCGCGATGAAGTCGTCGCCGTCGCGCGCGAACCCAGCTTCCTCCCGTATCTCGCACTGCTCGCGCGGAACCCCCGCATTCACACCTGCTTCGAGGCGCACAATTTCTACGCCGACCTGAGCTGGCGCGAAGACCGCCTGCGCATCCAAGACCGGCACCAGAGCTGGCTCGAACAAGTGTGCCTGCCGCGACTCGGCGGCATCGCGGCGATCGTCGGGCCGCTCGCCGAGCTCTATGCGCGACGCTTTCCCGGCGTCCGCACGGAGACGCTGCCCCTCGGCGCGGACCCCGTGGCCCCCGGCGATCCCGAAGCCCGGCGCGCCCTGCGGCGGGCGGTCTATGTGGGGCACCTGCATACGCCGAAAGGCGTGAAAAATCTCATCGACGCCGTGCGTCCCACGGACGGCGGCTTGCAGGCGGGATTCTGGGGCGGGTCGGATGCGCAGGTGGAAAAGTATCGCGCGAAAATGGTGGCGAAGGGCCTCACCGACCGCATTGAGTTTTCCGCCTTTCGCCCCCCCGAGGAACTCCAGCGCGCCCTCGCCACCGACGCCAGCGTGGGCATCGTCGCCCTGCACCACACCTACTACAACGCGCACCTGACCTGCCCGGCCAAAGCCCTCGACTACCTCTCCCACGGGCTCCCCGTCATCGCCAGCGACCTCCCCTCCACCCGCAGCCTCCTCGGCGACGCCGCCCTCTACGTCCCCCCCGACGACACCCCCGCCCTCCGCGCCGCCCTCCTCACCCTTTTGGACGACCCGGCAGCCTACGCCCACCGTTCCGCCCTCTCCTGGGCCCGCGCCGAGGAGCTAGCCTGGCCCAACCGCGCCCGCCGCCTCGTCACCTGGCTCACGACGCCGATCACAGCGGACTGATCTGAGGGAAAGACTGCTCCGGGTTAGCGCAGGGCCGCCGGATCCACGAAGTCTTGGAGCCGGAAGTCGTAGGCGATGTAGTTCATGGGGGTGCCGGCGACGAGGCGGAGGGTGATTTGCGGGAGTTGATCGCGGGCGGCGGCGAATCTGACGGTGATGCGGCCGGGTTTGGTGCGGTCGGTCTGCAGGGGGGCGGAGACGAGCATTTTGCCTTGGGCGGTGATCTCCAGATCGGCGCGGTGGAAGTCTTTGAGGATGCCTTTGGGCTCGAATTCGAGCTCGAACCGGTCGGTAATCTGAGAGGGTGTACCGGAATGACAAAGCTTGTCATCCTGAGCGGAGTTCCGCTCCCGGCTTTGCGGGAAGGAACGGAGTCGAAGGACCTCGGCGGTCCAATCAAGCACCGTACGTCAACGAACCGCCGAGGTTTGCCGCACGCCACCGAGCCCACCGGCGTCTCGCGGACTCGACTTTCGACTGCGCTGCGCCCGCCTTTCCGCCTCCTCTCCGCTCAGGATGACACGCTTTCTGAATTCCGGTACACCCTCTCAGAGAAGGGTCCGACTTGAGCCCTTATGTTTTCGGCGGTCCGGAGGCTGGCAGAATGACGACGACGTGTGTATTCGGCGTTCCGCGGGCTTAGGGAACAGTGAAAGCACGTGTCGGCAGCATTCCCGAGGCTGAGGGAAGGGCGGGAACACGTGTTGGCGACGTTCCCAGACGGGAATTAGCCAGTTTACGCGCGTCGGCAGCATTCCCGAAGCTGCCGGAACGCTGCCGACACGTGTGTTTGGCGTTCCCGGGGCTGGAGGAATGGCAACGACGCGTGTATTTGGCGTTCCCGAGGCTGGGGGAATGCCGGGAACACGCGTCGCTGGCTTCGCGAAAGCTCAGGAGCCCTCGAAATAACCGGATGGAGGCGGGAGTGGGGGCTTGCGTTTGGCGGGGAAAGGGGGAGAAGAAGAGGTATGATTATCGGCGTTCCAAAGGAGATCAAAGCGCAGGAGAATCGGGTGGGGCTGCTGCCGGGGGCGGCGTATCAATTGACCCGGCGCGGGCATACGGTGCTGGTGGAGAAGTCGGCGGGGGTGGGGACGGGTTATGCGGATGAGGATTACGTGAAGGCGGGGGCGGAGGTGGTGGAGAAGCACGCGGAAGTTTTCGCCCGCGGGGAGATGATCGTGAAGGTGAAGGAGCCGCTGCCGGAGGAGTACGCGCTGCTGCGGGAGGGGCAGATCCTTTTCACCTACCTGCATCTGGCGGCGAGCAAGCCGCTGACGGAGGCGCTGATGAAAAGCCGCTGCACGGCGATCGCCTATGAGACGGTGGAGGTGAATCGGCGGTTGCCGCTGCTGGAGCCGATGAGTGAGATCGCGGGGCGGATGTCGATCATCATGGGCGGTTACTTTTTGGCGAAGCACAATGGGGGGAAGGGCGTGCTGCTGGGTGGGGTGCCGGGGGTTTTGCCGGGGAAGGTGATCGTGATCGGTGGTGGCTCAGCCGGGGTGAATGCGGCGCGGATGGCGACGGGCCTAGGCGCGGATGTGACGATCCTGGAAGTGGATGTGGAGCGGATGCGGTTCCTGGACATCACCATGCAAGGGGCGCACACGCTGTATTCGTCGCCCGCGCATTTGCTGGAGTTGATGCCCACATGCGATCTGCTCATCGGCGCGGTGCTGGTGCCGGGGGCGAAGGCGCCGAAGCTGATCAGCCGCGAGATGCTGCGGATGATGAAGCCGGGGAGTGTGCTCGTGGACATCGCCATCGACCAAGGCGGCTGCGTGGAGACTTCACGCCCGACCACGCATCATGATCCGATCTACGTGGAGGAAGGGGTGACGCATTACTGCGTGGCGAATATGCCGGCGGCCTATGCGCGCACGGCTACGCAGGCGCTGACGAATGTGACGGGCCGCTACGTGGAGACGCTGGCGGATCACGGTATCCCCGGCGCTTTCGCCCGCGATCCGCATCTGCTCGGCGGGCTGAACCTGATCGATGGGAAGGTGACGTGCCGCGCGGTGGCGGAAGCGCATGGGCTGCCGTTCTTCGACTTTGCCCAAGGCCACGGCATCCCGCCGCTACGGCTGGATTGAGGGGCGCGGGCGAGGGCGCGGCTTGGGCGAGGGTTCGGACGGCGTGGCGTCTTTCAAGGCGGCGACTTCTTTGCCGGTGAGGATGCGCCATTCGCCGGGGCGCATTTCGCCGATCTTGAGCTGGCCGATACGGGTGCGGACCAGCCGCTCCACTTCGTAGCCGAGCTCGTAAAGCATCAGGCGGATCTGCCGTTTGATGCCTTGGTTGAGGGTAAGGCGCAGGTGTTTCGGACCGACGATCTCGACGCGCTCGGCTTTGGCCCGGCCGCCCATGATGTGAAAGCCGCGGAGCATTTTCTCGCGATCTTTTTGGTCGAAGGGTTTGTCGATGATGACCTCGTATTCCTTGTCGATCTTGTAGCGCGGATGGGTGAGGGCGAGGGAAAGCTCGCCGTCGTTCGTGACGATGAGGAGGCCCTCGCTTTCCATGTCGAGGCGGCCGACGTGATAGACGCGCGGCCAGGTGCTGGGGAGGAGGTCGAAGATGGTGCGGCGCTCGCATTCGTCGTCGGCGGTGCAGACGAAGCCGCGCGGCTTGGCAAGGACGGCGGTGAGGGAGGTCTGCTGGTGAACGAGGCGGGCGCCGACTTTCACAGCGTCCTCGGGGCCGACTTGGGTGGCGAGGTCGGTGATGACGTGGCCATTGATGCGGACCTGGCCGGCGGTGATGAGTTCCTCCACGCCGCGGCGGGAGCCGAGACCGGCGGAGGCGAGAAAACGATTGAGGCGCATAAGCAGGAAATTTGAGGGCGGCGACAATGGCGCGGATTGGGGCTTTCCGAAACCGGAAATGCGGCAATTTTGTAAAAAGAACGCGGGGTGAGGAGTCCGCTTGCAACCCTTTGGGGTTCGCGTATCAAACGCGCTCCCATGCGCTTTTTCACAAAATGTCGAAGTTAGTCATCCCCCGGAAAACGGTCTATCGGCTCTCGCTTTACTACCGCGCCCTGCAGCGGTTGCGGACGAACAAGATGGAGACGGTTTCTTCCGCGGCCCTGGCCAAGGCAGCGGGGGTGAAGCCGACGCAACTGCGGAAAGATCTGACGTACTTCGGACAATTTGGGACGCGCGGGCTGGGCTACAGCGTGGAGGCGCTGAGCAAGCAACTCACCGACGTGCTCGGGACGACGCGGCTCCAACCGGTGATCCTCGTGGGTGCGGGCAATCTCGGGGCGGCGCTGCTGCGTTATCAGGGTTTCGCGAAGGAAGGATTCGAGGTGCTGGCCGCGTTCGATTTGAACGCGACCAAGGCGCGGGCTCGGGAGGTCGGGGTGAATCTGTTGCCAATGTCCAAGGTGGGCGAGTTTGTGAGGGAGCAGCACATTAAGATGGCGATCCTCACGGTGCCAGGAACGGTGGCGCAGGAGGTAGCGAACGAATTGATCGCGGCTGGCGTGTTGGCGATCCTGAATTTCGCGCCGATCATTTTGCAGGTGCCGGACAATGTTGTCGTCAACAACGTCGATTTGGCGATCGAGCTGGAGAATCTGAGTTATTTCATCCAGTGAGCGTCGGCGGGGCGCGCGGCTTGGTGGAAGTGGCGGCCACGGATTTCGATTTGGTAGCGACGCTGGGTTCCGGGCAGGTCTTTCATTGGGTGCAGGAAGGTAAGGGGTGGTTGGGAGCAGTTGGCGACACCGCGGTCTACGCGGAGCAACGGGACAGGCGGTTATTTGTGACGGCAGAGTCGGCGGCGGACGTCGCGCGCTATTTTGCACTGGACCACTCGCTTGCGGAAATCCGCGCATCCTTTCCCACCGACCCCGCGATGACGGCGGCGGCGGAATTCTGCCGAGGCCTGCGGATCGTGCGGCAGCCGGCGTGGGAATGTGTGGCGACGTTCATCACGTCGTCGATGAAGCAGGTCGCGCACATTGCGCAGATTTCGCACACGCTGCGCGAGCGCTTTGGTCAGCGGTTGGACTGGCCGGAGCGCGAGGTTTTTGAGTATCCGACGCCAGCGGCGCTCGCGGAGCTCAGCGAGGCCGATCTGCGAGAGTGCGCGCTCGGCTTTCGCGCGAAGAACCTCCTCGGCGCGGCCCGGATGATCGCCGAAGGGCAGGTCGATCTGGTCAGGGTCGCGACGATGGACGACGCGGTGGCGCGGGCGGAGTTGCGCCGGTTGCCAGGCGTGGGGGAGAAGGTGGCGAACTGCGCGCTGCTCTTTGGCTTCGGTCGCGTGCAAGCCTTTCCCATCGACGTGTGGATTGAGCGGGTTTTGCGCAAGCTCTACTTTCCGCGAAAGCGCAAGGTCACCGCGGAGCGGCTGCGGAAATTTTCCGCGGAGTATTTCGGCCCATATGGCGGTTACGCGCAGCAGTATCTCTTTCATCATGCCCGCAAGACGTGGCCCCGGACGCGGGGGAAGGGTTGATGGATGGGTTGATTGGTGGATAACTACCGCCCACGGAAGTTCCGGTCATGTATATCGACGTCATTCTTCATCCTGCGGAAATCGCGACCGTCCTCCCGGCGCGCGATCTTTCGTCCACGGTGTGTGTCGTCTTCGATGTACTGCGCGCGACTTCCTCGATGGTCACGGCGCTGGCCCATGGGGCAACGGAGATTTATCCCGTGCGGACGATCGAGGAGGCAATTTCGCTCAAGGTGCAGATGCCCGACGCGCTACTGGGCGGTGAGCGGCATGGCGACATCATTCCCGGATTTCAGATCGGCAATTCCCCACTGGAGTATCGCGAAGCCGTGCGCGGGCGGCGCATCATCACGACGACCACCAACGGCACGATCGCCTTGCGCGCGTGCGAGGGCGCCGCGCAGGTGCTAGTCGGCGCGGTGCTCAATATCGAGGCGGTGGCCACGGTGTTGCGCCAGACTTGGCCGCAGCACGTGCTCATCGTCTGCGCGGGGACGTTCGCCGACTTCGCGCTGGAGGACTGCTGCGCGGCTGGCCTGCTCATTGCGTATCTCGGGGCGGAAAGCCTGAGCGATTCCGCGCACGCGGCCCTCGGCGTCACCCGGCTTTATCCCGAACCCGCCGCCGCCCTCCGCGCTTCACGCAATGGCCGCGTGCTCGTGAGCGCGAATCGTGGGGCGGAAGTGGAGTGGAGCGCGCAGCTTTCGCGATACACTGTCGTCGGCGAGATGCGGTCGGCGGTGATCACGCCGTTGCGATCATGAGGGCGGCACTCGACCGTCTCACCGCGCCGCTGTTTGCCTGGATTCCTGACATTTCGCGCGTTCCGCTCCGGCGGCAGGTAGTCATTGGCGTCCTCGCTTCGATCCTCCTGCATCTGCTCGCGTTCCTGATCATGGGCCTGCTCGCGAGCATCGTGCGCAAGCCGGACGAGATATCGGCTGCGCAACCACAGCCGCAGGAGCTGGAACTCGAAATCGTCCAGCCCGAGGAATCTCCAATTCTGCCTGCGCCGGTCGAGCCGGAAAAACAGTTCATCGACTCCCGCGGGCTGGCGGAATCGAAGCCCGCGGAGAGGCCGCTTTTCGAAACAGACAAGGACATGACCGCTGCGAGTGAACAACCCGCGACCGGCGATGTGCCGCTGCCCAGTCACGAAGGAAAGGGGAGAATCGCCAATGTCTTTGAGACGAAAAAGTCCGCCGTCGGTGCGGTGACAGAGCCGCCCGCCATTGAACTTGCCGCGGCGCCGCCCGTACCAGCCGTGACCCCGAGCCAAGCGCAACCGGCCCCGACAGCCGCGCCCGCGCAGCCGAAATTCGCCCCAGCCGCCGCGGCGACTCCCACCCCTGTTGCGACACCGCCGCCGAAAACCAGCGACAAACCGGACGCCGCATTAGCCAAAGCGGAATTGGAAAAACTGCGCGAAGTGGTGAAGAGGCGCGAAGACGAAATTGCCCTCGCAGCCAAGGAAAAACTCCCGCCATTGCCTCCGCCCGTGACCAGGATGGAAAAGCCGGTGCCTGAGCCCACGGTGCTGCCTGCGATTCCTGTGCGTCCAACGCCAGAGCAACTTGCCAAGCTGACGACGCCTTCGCCTTTGCTCAAATCGCCAAGCAAGTCGGGCTACCAACCCGAGCTTGAGAAAAGCCGCGTTGAAGGCCGTATCACCAATCGCGGGCGCAATGCCGTCGATGCCGTGGCCACGCCGCTCGGTAGATACAAAACGCAGGTTTATAACGCCATCGGCGCGCGCTGGCTTTACTATGTGAAAAGCCAGATGGACGTGCTCGCTATTGGGAGCGCGAAGGTCAGTTTTTACGTCACCCGGTCTGGCCGCGTGCAGGCCATCCGCGTGGACGGCAACACGGCAAATGCGAGCTTTGCCGAGGTCTGCGAGCGCGCTATCAGGGATGCCGAAATCGCCTCGCCACCCGCTGGATCGCTCGACGAGTTGCGCGACGGGCGTCTCGAATACTCCATCACGTTCACGCTCTATTCCCTGCACGAATGACCCTTATTTCGCCGTCGCCCGCCGTCTTCCAATCCGTTTTCCAATTCTTCGAAAACGGCGGCCTTTTCATGTATTTCCTCGCGGTCTGCTCGCTCGTCTCGGTCGCGGTGATCGTCCTGCGAGCGCTCGCGCTGCGGCGAAATGTCGTCGTGCCGCCATTCATCGAGCGGGAAATTGAAGCGATAGAGCCGGGCGATGCGGCCTCCGCAGCGGTCCGGCTTTCGCGCGTGGTGGAAAATGATCCCTCGGCGCTCGGGCGGATTGTTCAGGTCGGGCTGCGGCACTTGAGCTGGCCAAAGTCCGAGAACGTGGAGGCGGTGCAGACCCGCGCCCATCATGAGGTCGTGCGGTTGGAGAGCGGGCTTTTCGTTCTCGAAGTGATTGTCGGCATCGCTCCGCTGCTCGGATTGCTCGGTGCGGTGTCGGGACTTGTCACCGTCTTCGCAGCGTTCGGGTCGGATGCGAACTCGCAGGACCCGCGCGGTATCGCCAAAGGCATTTCCGAGGCGCTGAGCACGACGATCGCGGGCCTGGCCATCGCCATCCCCAGCCTCATCGCCTACAGCTATTTCACGCGGAAGATCGAGATCATGACCGCGGAAATGGAATCGCTTACCGGCGACCTGCTGGCCAAGTGCTACTACCAAAAACCGCGCATCGCCGCGCCCACACGCCGGGCACCCAGCGAGCTCTCTGCCGAGGACGAACCCAGTGCCTACGCCCCGATCCCGGTCCGCGCGGAAATCCCGCCGCCGGCCATCGGCAGACGACCACCGCAGGAGGAAGTGTCGTGAAATTTGCGCGCCGTAAACGCCGTCTGCCGCAGGTCATCATCGTTTCACTGATCGATATTTTCGCGATCCTGCTCATCTTCGTCATCGTCACGACCACGTTCAAAAAAGCCCAGCCGACGGTGACGATCAAGCTGCCGGAATCGAAAACGGCCGTCGCAGCGGACCAATCCGACGAGCCGGTGATTCTTTCCATTTCGCCCGACGAGCAGCTCTTTCTCGACCAGCAGCCGGTCGCGCTCGCCGCGCTCAAAGAAGCGCTTGCCCCTTTGCTCCAGCGCACCCCGCCGCCGCCGCTTGCGCTGAAGGCCGACAAAAAAGTGTCCTACGGATTTCTCGTCAGCGTGCTGGATGCCTTGCGCGAAGCGGGGGTGAAGGGCAACATGTCGGCTTTTACTGACGCCAAATAATGATCCTCGAAATAGTGCAATACGGAAACCCCGTCCTCCGCGAAAAGGGGCGGGAAGTGAAGGAAGTGGATGAGAAAATCAAAAAACTTGCCGATGACATGCTAGAGACGATGCGCTCCGCCAATGGTGTGGGTCTGGCCGCACAACAGGTCGGCGTGCCCGTGCAAATGACAGTCATCGACGTGGCCGACATCGAAGATCGGCCGAGTGCGATGTTCATCGGCGAGGACGAGGTGAAACTCGAAGACTACATGCCGCTCGTGTTGCTGAATCCGCAACTCAAGCTGAGCAAGGATAAGGAAATCGGCAGCGAAGGCTGCCTGAGTTTCCCCGAAATGCACGCCGACATCACCCGCGCCTCCGGCGTGCGGTGTACCGCCCGATTACTCGACGGCAAAGAGCTCGAGTTCGACGCCTCGGGTCTGCTCGCCCGCGCGCTGCAGCATGAAGTCGATCATCTGAACGGCATCCTTTTCATCGACCGGATGAACGCCGCCGCGAAAGCCAGCGTAGCCGGCCGGCTCAAGCGGTTGCAGCGCGAGGTGCGCAAGTAGCGCCCTTTAGTAGGTCTTGTAGTGCACGCTCAATGTGCGGAAGACCTGCGACGGGCCTTGGGCGCTGAAATAGATGAGCTCGATGGCGGTGTTGTTCTGATTCCATTTCCAGCCGACGAGCGTCTGCATGACGTCGCCCTCCGGTTCCTTTTTGCGGGTGATGAGCTGACTCTGACCGTAGCGCTGCTCCAGGCGTCGCCGCACGTCGCCCATGAAGCCGTCGTATTTGGCTTCGTCCCAGTCTTCGCGTTGATACTGCAACTCCACCTCCACGAGTTCGCCGCCAATGAAATAAAAGACCGTGCGTTTCAGGCCCGCCTGAACCAGCCCCTCCACATCCCACGCCTCGCGACCCTGCACGGTACGGCGAGCGACGATTCTGGCTTTTGCGCCTTTGAGCAGGCGCTCCAGACGCTCCGAAGTCTCACCCCAGCGCAGATTAAACGGCGGCTTGATCTCCTCTGCGTTTCCCGGCCGCGGAGCGGTCAGGATGAAGAGTAGAGTAGCGAGCCAGGTGAAGGTTGCGCGGGACATCGGCGGTAAAAATACGCGTCCAAAGACGCGCCCGGCTAGGACACATCACCCGCGCAAATTGTCAATGCACCGGGCCGCGACCGCGCCCCGCCGTCTGTCAGGAAGCGGTGGGCTTCCCTACCGCGGGACCTTTCCGTCAGCGCACCGTCACCGAGATGGCCGGGCGGGCAGGGCGATGTCCTCGTCCGCCACTACGGTCGCGGTTTCCGGCACGCCGGCGGCCAAGAGCGGTGTAGTACCGACTCAGGGGCAAACGCACCGCCATGCCCACAGTGGCCACCCACCGGCAAACGGCGTAGCGTTTTTCAGGAGCGACGAGCTATAGATCGATTGGCGAATCTGCTCAACCCGATGGCATGAACCTTCAAGAACTAGCTAAACGTCAACTGGGCGACTACGATCAGCACCGGCCCGGGACCATGTTTGTCGAACCCGGCTTCGAGCTATCGGTCGATCAAGCGTACGATCTACAGTTCCTAATGGCGGAACTTCGTGAAGCGCGCGGCGAGCGGATCGCGGGTTATAAAATCGGGTGCATCAGCCACACCATGCGACAGCAACTAGGTCTCGACCGCCCAGTATTCGGACACGTGTGGGAATCCGAGTTACGTCCATCCGGGAGCGTTCTCCGGACAGCAGACTTCGATGGGCTGGCCATCGAGGGCGAATTCGCCATCCGGTTGGCCGCTGACGTTCCATCGGGGCGATGGCTAAGAACCAACCCGGAGGTTTGCGGAACGGGCTTCGTTATCATTGAACTCCACAACTACGTGTTCCACGGCCCCACCGCGGCCCGGGCAGCGGAGTTGGTCGCCAACAACGCAATCCACGCCGGTGTGATCCTGCCGACCTTTGAGACACCCCTCTGCAGCTGCGGCACCCTCCGGAACGCTGCCCTACGTGTGACGCGAGGCCGTGAGGTCTTGGGCACAACCGCGACGGAGCAGTTAGAGGCTGACCCACTTGATGCCATCGCCCAACTGGCCGACCACCTGGAGCAGCGCGGCCGCCAGTTGCACCGCCACGATATCGTGCTTACGGGCTCCCCTCTACCGCTCTGGCGCGTGGCGCGCGGTGATAGTATCGAGGTGTGGAGCGACAAGTTCGGAACCGCTACCTGCAGCATCGAGCCCGACGCTGAGCCATTCGTTTGAGTCAACCCGCATCTCGGTCAGGCCTGCCGCTCCCCGCCATTTCCAGGATGACCCGAGCTTTTCATGGGTGCTTTACGAGGAAATCACGCTTGCGGGCTGATTCTCGCGCATGTATCGCAGGCGCTCACCCTCGACGCGCAGGAATCCTCTGCCACGAGCCTTATTGCCGTTCCCGTTTTCCTGCTGAAACACCAGTTTTTCCCAAGCTTTGAACCCCAGAGGAATCTTCATTCGCATAAAACTCTCGATCCTCTTAGCAGCGAGCCTCTCGGGTGGAGTAATCGCAAGCGAACTGCCGGTTGATTTCAATCGAGACGTTCGCCCAATCCTGAATACCCACTGCCTTAAATGCCACGGCGGCGTTAAGGAGGCGGGAGAACTTAATCTTCAGTTTCGGGATCAGGCTTTGAGAGCTGGAGAAACCGGTGAGATCGCCATTGTGCCAGGGAAGCCTGAGCACAGCGCGGTCATTGAACGTCTCACCACCAAGGACCTGACGGATCGGATGCCGAAGAAATCCGATGCACTGCCAGCCGCACAAATCGAGCTGCTGCGCCGATGGATTGCCGAGGGCGCGCAGTGGGGTAAACACTGGGCTTACGATGCGCCGATCCCATGCGGGAAATCGATCGATGAAATCGTGGAGGGGCGTTTGAAAAAGGAAGGGCTCTCATTTTCTCCGGAGGCCGAAATTCGCATTTTAGCCCGGCGCATTGCCTTCGATTTGACCGGCCTCCCGCCAGATCTCGAACGGGTGGATGCGCTGGAAAAAGCCGCGGAATCTGACCGCGAAGGAACTCTCTCCTCCTTTGTCGATGAATTGCTCGCGTCTCCCGCCTACGGTGAACGCTGGGCCGTTCCGTGGCTGGATCTTGCGCGCTTTGCCGACAGCAAGGGCTACGAAGCCGATCTTTTCCGGGATATGTGGCGCTACCGCGACTGGGTGGTCGATGCGCTGAATGCAGACCTGCCGTACGATCGGTTCCTTACTGAACAACTGGCAGGTGATCTCCTGCCCAATCCGTCGGACGAACAAATCATTGCCACGGCCTTTCATCGCAATACTCCGCAAAACGATGAAGGCGGGACCGACGACGAGGAATTCCGGACGAACGCCGTGCTCGATCGCGTCAACGCGACGTTCGATGCCATCCAGGGAACCAGCATTGGCTGCGTGCAATGCCACGGTCATCCGTATGATCCGTTCATTCATCGCGAGTACTATCTACTCGTCGCTTTCTTCAATAATACGGCGGATGCCGATCGCAATGACCAGTCGCCGACGCGGACGTTTCGCAGCCGCGCAGATGCGGGTCCCGCTAAGGCGCTGGAGCTCGAGATCGAAGCGATGCGGCGCGATATCGATGGGAAAATCAAGGAGCCCGCAATGCGCGCGGCCTTTGATGGCTGGCTTGCGGAGGTTCGCGGCTCGCAGGCAACTATCCCTCTCTCCGCAGTAAAAGTGAGCAGCTCAGCCGGCCAATACAGTGCCGCGCCCGATGGCCGGGTCCGAGTTCAAATGCCGCCGCCCGAAAGGACCACCATCACCGTCACCGGATCGCTTGCCGCAAATTCGCCACGCGAAATCAGCGCGGTCGCGCTCGAGGTTATTCCCGATGATTCGCTGCCTTCAAAAGGACCTGGCGCGGATAAAGGAAACGGAAATTTCATCGTGTCGCATCTACGCGCCGCGTTGTTTCAAAACGGCACTGAAACGCCGATCGAGATTGCCCGCGCAAGGGCGACGTTCGAGCAGGAGGGTTGGCCGATCGCGGACGCTCTAAAGCGCGGACCCGGCTCCAAAAAAGAAGGTGATGGGGGATGGGCAATCGCTGGCGGCACTGGCAAGGCGCAAACGGCCACGCTTACCTTCACCAAGCCGGTCACCATTCCGGATGGCGCGGAATTGCGTGTGGTCGTCGAGTGCGAAAACGAACGCTGGCCACAGCATGTGCTCGGTTCGTTCCGGATTGGCACCAGCGGCGGCAGCACGCCGGGACCGATCGCAGAGCTTCCAAAAAACATCGCCGAATTATTGGCCAAGGATCCGCAAAAATGGAGTCCGGAGGAACGCGTAAAAGTCGAGCGTGCCTTCTTTCCCAGCACCAGCCGCGAACTGGCGGAGCGGTATCTCGCGCTGGACGATCGCCTCGGAAAACTCGCCGCGCTCCCGGCTTGCGACCTGCCGATCATGCAGGAACTGACTGGCCAAGCCGCGCGCAAAACGCAGATTTTCCATCGCGGGAACTGGCTGGATAAAACAGACCAAGTGCAGCCCGCGACGCCGCAAATCCTCAATCGCTGGCGCGACGACTATCCGCGGAATCGGCTCGGGTTCTCCCAATGGCTGACCAATGGTGAAAACCCGCTCACCGCGCGAGTGCAAGTAAACCGCGTGTGGGAACAGCTCTTCGGAATTGGCCTAGTCGAAACGCTCGAAGATTTTGGTTCCCAAGGCGATGTCCCGATCTACCAAGACCTTCTGGATGATCTCGCTGTGCGCTTTCAAACCGGCATGAAGTGGAGCCAGAAGACTTTGCTACGAGAGATCGTGCTCAGCCGGACATATCGGCAGTCGTCCAAAGCCACAGCTAAAGCGCTTGAACGCGATCCAGCAAATCGCCTCCTCGCGCGCGGTCCGCGCTTTCGTCTGACTAGCGAGCAAATCCGCGACCAAGCCCTCGCCCTCGGCGGCATACTTGACCGAAAACTCGGTGGTCCGCCGGTCATGCCGTATCAGCCGCCCGGCATTTGGCTTGTCCCGTATGTAGGCCGCGACTGGGAAACCTCAAAGGGCACTGACAGTCAGCGGCGGGGGCTCTACACCTTCATCCGACGAAGCGCTACCTATCCGAGCATGATTACTTTCGACGCACCGAATCGCGAATTCTGCGTCGTCCGCAGAACCCGCACCAACACGCCGCTCCAGTCGCTTGATTTGCTCAATAGCCCGGTCTTTTTCGAAGCCGCTGGCGGGCTCGCGGCTCGGATGAAGAAAGTGAGCCCCGACCTCGATCGTCAGCTCACGCACGGCATTGAACTCGCCACTTTCCGACCGGCGAAGGCCCAAGAAGTTCAGGTTCTCCGCCAGCTTCACGAGCGCGTAGGAGGAGATATGCAACTTGCCGCTAACGCGATTCTGAACTTCGACGAAGTCTTGAATAAGAACTGATTCCGCCAAACCCATCCCGCGAGACATGAACCACACCACTTACGTCCATCGCGAATCCGTCCAGCTCGAAACACGCCGCTTTTTCCTGCGAAAGAGCATGGCCTGTATCGGCGGAATGGCTTTGAGCGCCATGCTTACATCCCGCGCCTCGGCTGGAATCAAACTACCGTCGCTCCACCATTCACCCTCGGCGAAGCGGGTAATTTATATCCATCTCGCCGGCGCGCCGTCGCAGTTGGAGACCTTTGATTACAAGCCTGATCTAGCTAAACTAGACGGCCAGCCGTGCCCCGAGTCGTTTGTCGCGGGCAAACGTTTCGCATTCATCAAAGGCGTGCCGAAAATGCTCGGCCACCAGGTTCCCTTCGGGCAGCACGGCCAGTCCGGCGCTTGGTTTTCAAAGGATCTCCCGGAACTCGCGACGCTCGCGGACAAAATGTGTTTCGTGAAAAGCATGTGGACCGAGCAGTTCAATCACGCACCCGCTCAGTTGATGATGCAAACGGGCTTTCAGCTCAAAGGCCGTCCCAGCATCGGCTCCTGGGCGACCTACGGACTTGGCACAGAGAACGAAGATCTCCCCGGATTCATCGTTCTCACCAGCGGTGGGAAAAATCCAGATGCCGGCAAGACCGTTTGGGGCAGCGGCTTTCTACCGAGCGTTCATCAGGGCGTGCAATGTCAGGGGCACGGCGAACCTATTCTTTTCGCAGAGAATCCAAAGGGCGTCACCCGTGACGAACGGCGCGCCACTCTCGACGCGATCAATGCCATCAACCAACAAACTGCGGCGGAATTTGGCGACCCGGAAACGCGGACCCGGATGGAGCAGTACGAACTCGCCTTTCGAATGCAAATGAGCGTGCCGGATGCGACCGATGTCGCGAGCGAACCCGCCCCTGTCCACGAGATGTATGGGACTGAGCCGGGCAAAAATTCTTTTGCGAACAATTGCCTGCTCGCGCGCAGGCTCTGCGAACGCGGCGTCCGCTTCGTCCAGCTCTACGATTGGGGCTGGGACGCGCACGGCGATAGCGAGGGCACATCACTCAACGGTGGAATTCGGCGCAAAACGGCAGTGATGGACAAAGCGCTGGCCGGCCTCCTCCGCGATCTCGATCAGCGTGGCATGTTGAAGGACACGCTGGTGGTTTGCGGCGCGGAATTCGGCCGCACCCCGATGAAGGAAAATCGGAGCGGCAGCGACAATCCCTTTGCGGGTCGTGATCACAACCCAGGCGGATTTACCGTCTGGCTCGCCGGCGGCGGCGTAAAAGGAGGGCTCACCTATGGTTCGACTGACGAGTTCGGCTATCAGTCCGTGATGGATAAAGTCCACGTTCACGACCTCAACGCGACCATTCTCCACCTGCTGGGGTTTGATCACGAAAAGCTAACCTATTCTTTCCAGGGCCGGGACTATCGTCTCACGGATGTAGAAGGCCACGTCGTCAAGGCGCTGATTGCTTAGCGGGAACGCCCGTTAGAAGCCCTCTCGCAGAATTAAGGGGTCGGCTCGCTTTCAACCATGACGGTGGCTGCCTCCCTCGCGTCCTTCTACCCAATTACGTTCTCCACTTCGCCGTAAGCCAGACGCGTCGGTGACCTAAAGCCGTGTGCGCGGTAGTGGCCCTCGCAAGGCCGCACACTATGTATGCTTCAGAGTCATTCCTAGCCAGGACGTGCACGACCAAAGAGCGGAAAGACAGTTTAGTTGTATAACTCCAGAGAAATCTGCCCTTCTTTCATTCACCACGCATCATCCCCCTATGAAATTACTAACCGCATTGATTCTACTCCTCTTGGGTCTCGTCCCCCCTTCGGTCGCTGACGACGAGCTCCGTCGATACCTTTACATTGTCACCCCGGATGGTGCCCAGGCGGAGAGCGCTTCGGGAGAAGGCTTGCTCGTGTTCGATATCGACGATGACTTCAAGTTTGTCCGCCGGATCGCGCTCGGGAACTTGAAAGGCGGGGCGCGTGGGCTCACGGGTTGCTTGGCCACGCACAGCCTCTATTACTCCACCACCGAGCAACGGATGGGGCGGTTCGATCTCGAGACAGACAAGGTATTGTGGGAAGAGCAATACACCGGTGGCTGCGACCGCTCATCGGCGATGCTGGATGGAAGCAAGATCTTTGCGCCGACTGGTTGGTGGGAGCGCTCCGAAAAGGGTGGCTTCGTGGTAATCGATGGGGCGACGGGCAAGGAGCGGAGTCGGCTGGTCGTCGGGACCGGCGCGCATAACAGCATCATGAGTCTGAAGGGCGACAAGCTTTACCTCGGAACGGTGACAACGCTTTCCATCATCGACCCGAAGACGGAGCAGATTATCAAGAGGATCCCGGATGTCGGTGAGGTCGGAGTGTTTCCCTTCACGATCGATAGCAAGGAACGCTATGCGTATGTCTGTCTTGGAGAGCACGTGGGGGTTGACGTGGTGGACCTTGCAGAAGGAAAGGCCATTCATCGCGTCATGGCGGGCGAGACACCAATCAAGCATCGCACCCATGGCACGGCGCTTACTCCCGATGAATCGGAACTCTGGGTCAGCGACCAGGATGGCCGGAAGCTTTACATTTTTGACGCCACCAAGATGCCTCCCACCCAGAAAGGTTCCGTCGACCTGAGCATAGGCGGCCATGGCTGGGTGAATTTCAGCCTCGATGGGAAATATGCATGGTGCCACACCCCGGATATTTTCGATGCCAGGTCCCGGAAACTTGTGGCAACGCTGAAGGACGAGAATGGTAAACCGGTTGGCAGCTCGAAGCTCATCGAGGTCCACATGAAGGGCGGTAAAGTGGTTCGGATGAGCAGCGAGTTTGGAGTCGGACGAGCTGGCGCAAAGGACTAAGAGGGTGTAACGGAAGTCTGAATTATAGAGATTATAAATGTACTTTTCGGGGTGGCTTTGAGAGAAGCTCGGGATGCAAGAAATGCCTTCTCTGCCGAGTTATCCGACCGATCTCAACGACCTGGAATGGGCCGTGGTGGACGAAATTTTGGGCGGGCCGCCCAAGCTGGGAAGACCGCCTCGGTTTGAGCGGCGGGCGGTGCTCGGGGCCATCTTTTACATGGTGCGCGCCGGCGGTTCGTGGCGCTTGCTCCCGCACGATCTGCCGCCGTGGCGCATCGTCTATTACTACTTCGCGCGGTGGCGCGCCGCCGGGCTTTTTGAAAAACTCCACGACGCGCTCCGCGAGGCCGCGCGAATCACGACCGGAAAAAAAAGCCCCCACGGCCGCGATCCTGCATAGCCAGAACGTGCGCACGACTCGCCGGGGCGGAGTGCGCGGCTACGATGCGGGCAAGAAGATCGTGGGACGACGTGAAACTTGGCATAACAAAGTGCCATCGTTGACGCTCATGAACTGTGTTCCTTAATCTCACGCTGATGCCCCTCCGCCATTTGTTCACTCGCCGCTGCATTCCGGTTCTTCTGCTAGCGAGCGCATCATCACTCGACTCACACGCCGCAAATCCCCCCAAGCCGTTCTCGCGCGCACCGTATCTGCAGTTTGCGAGTCCCTCGCTAATGCATGTGGTGTGGCGCACGGAAGGGCCGATCGATCCGGTGGTGCGCTATGGAAAGGAACGCACGAACCTCGACAAGGAAGTGCGCGGCGGGGCGGTCACCGCGCGGGCGGCGTTCGGGACGAAGGGCCAGCCGATCGCGCCGAAGTGGGAGGCGCTCCGCACACCGGGGAATCTCGCCCTGCCCAAGCTGCACTCGGCGCCGGTGGGGACGTTCCAGTATGAGGTGAAGATTAGCGATCTGGAGCCGGAGACGACTTACTACTACGCGGTCTTCGACGGTGCGAAGCAGCTCACGCCAGAGGATGCGTCGTATCGCTTCACCACGCATCCGAAGCCCGGCACGGAGCGTCCGGTGCGCTTCTGGATCTTGGGCGACAGCGGCACGGGGCGCGAGCCGCAGGCGGCGGTGCATGAGGCGATGCGCAAAACGGTGGAGGCGGAAAAGAAGCCGCTCGATTTTTGGATTCACGTCGGCGACATGGCCTATCAAACCGGCCGCGATGTAGAGTTCCAGACGCGCTTTTTCGAGATGTACGAAAGCACCCTGCGCAACCAGGTGTGCTGGCCGTCGATGGGCAATCACGAGGGCGCGACTTCCAGCGGCAAGACGGGCATCGGACCCTACTACGATGCGTATCTCGTGCCGACGCGCGGCGAGACCGGCGGCGTGGCCTCGGGCACGGAGGCCTACTACTCGTTCGACTACGCGAACATCCATTTCATTTGCCTGGATTCGCACGACCTCAAACGCGAGCCGAACGAACCGATGGCGCTTTGGCTGAAAGCGGACCTGGAAAAAACCAAGGCCGACTGGCTCATCGCATTCTGGCATCATCCGCCCTACACGAAGGGCAGCCACGATAGCGACAAGGAGGGCGATCTTACGGAAATGCGGAAGTTCATCATGCCCATCATCGAGGCCGGCGGCGTGGACGTGGTGCTCACGGGGCACTCGCACATTTACGAACGCTCGATGCTGATGGACGGCGCGTATGGCACGCCGACGGTTTCGGAGAACGTGATTCTCGACGACGGCGACGGCGACCCGGAGGGCGATGGCGCGTATCGCAAAAGCAAGGGGATCAAAGCGCACGAAGGCACCGTGCAGGTGGTCACCGGCAATGCGGGCGCACCGCTCGGTCGCAACGGCACGATGCCCGTGATGCGCCGGATCGTGCTCGAGCACGGCTCGGTGCTGGTGGACGTGAAAGGCGACACGCTCACGGGCCGGATGATCAGCCGCGACGGCGCGGAGTCGGATCTTTTCAGCATCGTGAAACGTGGGAAGCAATCACCCGCGCGGCTCGCGCTGCCGTGGATGCCGCCCGAACACCGGAAGGCGGAGCAGGCGCCCAAGACCGCCGCTGCTCCCGCGGTCGATCACCAGACCGTCATCCCGCCGGGCGCCGAGTGGCACTACACCTTCGATCTGCCAATCCGCGGGAAGGAATGGACGCTGCCCGGTTTTACGGCCGACGGCTGGAGGAGCGGCCCGGCGGCCTTCGGCTACGGCAAGGTCGCGTATCGCACCGACGTGCGCGAGATGCGCCGCCAGCACACGGTGCTCTACGCGCGGAGGGATTTCCAGATCGAGCAGGTGGATCGCGTCACCGAACTGGGCCTGGAGATCGATTTCAGCGACGGCTTCATCGCCTACCTCAACGGTCGGGAGGTCGCGCGCAGCGGGGTGGGCCGGAGCAGCGGACGCCAGGCGCAGAACGTGAAGGGGCGGGAGCAAAAGGGCGGGCAGTATTTCGTGCTCTCGGACCCACAGAAGCATCTCAAGGACGGGACAAACGTCCTTGCCATCGAGGCCCACAACAGCAGCGCGGACAAAGTGGACTTCCTGCTCAACCCCGCGCTCGTCGTGGAAGACTGATGCGCGCCACCGCCGCCCATTTCCGGCTCGGCGCGCTGCTTTGCTGCGCCATCCCTTTTGCAGCGGGCGCGCACGACGGCCCCGAGCACGAAATCGAGGAACTCACTGAGCGGATGAAAAAACACGGCGAGTCCGCAGACCTGCTCACCGAGCGCGCGGTCGAATATCGCGTTATGGGAAAGCTGCCCGAGGCGACCAAGGATCTCGAACGCGCGGCCTCGCTCGACCCCGATTCCATCGCGATCCAGCGCGAACTGGCGCGCGTCCTTTTCCTCGGCGGAAAGGCGAGCGAAGCGATCGCCACCGTCACCCGCGGACTCACGCTGAAGACCGAAGAACCCGCCGACCCAGCCTCACTGCGAATCCTGCGCGCCGAGATTTTCCGTTCCCAAAACGAAAACAAAAAGGCCCTGGAAGATTGCGACGCCGCGCTGCGGCTGCACAAACAGAACCCCGCGTGGTATCTCCTGCGCAGCGACCTCCAGAAGCGGTTGAAGGCGCACAAAGAGCGCCTCGCCGGCCTCGATGAAGGCATCAAGGCAACAGGGGCGGGCGTCCTGGAAATCGAGCGGGCCGAGGCGTTGATCGACGCTGGGCAATTCCAAGCCGCGCTGACTTTCATCGAATCCGAACTGGCGGACTCGCGTATCAAAAGCTCTTGGCTCATCCGCCGCGCCCGCGCCCGGCTGGGGCTCGGAAAAAAGGCCGAAGCCGAGGAAGACTTAAAGGACGCGCTCCTGGAGATCGCCAGCCGCCTGAACCCGAAGACACCGGATGTTCCGCTGCTCCTCGACAAAGCCCTTGCCCACGAACTCCTCGGCGAGAAGCGCGAAGCCCTGCGCGCCTACGAAGAAGCCCGCGACAAAGGCGCCGCCAGTGCCGTGAGCGAAAAACTCAAACCACTTCAGGAACCAGCTTCATCCCAGCCCGCCGTGAAGCCGTAAGACGTTCGGGCGCGAAGTGGATTGGTTGCACGTTTTCCCGGCCAACACTTATCCCCACAATGACTGCAGTTTTTCTTTCTCCGGCACGCCGAGCGGAAAGCTTTTGCTGTGCGCGTGGTCGGCGATGTCGGCGAATTGGCGCAACGATTCGTGGATGTGCTCGGGGCGGACTTTAACCCCCCTGGCTTTGTCCAGCGCGAGCGTATCGGGGGTCACGGGGACGCCGAACTGTTTTTCATCGGTTGCGCCGATGACGCGGTTTCCTTTGATTCCCGGTCCGAGGAACATAATCGAGCCGATCGACCAATGATCTTTGCCGTTGCCTTTGTTGTAGTCGGGCGTGCGGCCCATCTCGCTCTGGATGACGACAACGAGTTTGTCCCGAATCTTTAACTCCTCGGCGCGGCGCCGGTGAGCAGGCCGAGCGCAAAATCGGCGCGGCCGGGAGGGCGGAGAGATTCCACACTTTCACCGCCGCGGTCCTGCCCGAGGAAATCGCGGACGAAGGGCGTGGCGGGGCGCGAGAGGATTTCGGCGGGCGTGCCGATTTGTTCGATGCGGGCGTGGTTCATGACGACGACACGGCTGGCGACTTCCAGCGCTTCCTCCTGGTCGTGCGTGACGAAGACGCTGGTGATGTGCAACTCCTCGTGGAGCCGCTTTAACCAGCCGCGGAGGTCGCGACGGACGCGGGCATCGAGCGCGCCGAATGGCTCATCGAGCAGGAGCACGCGCGGCTCGATGGCGAGGGCGCGGGCAAGGGCTACGCGCTGACGTTGTCCGCCGCTGAGTTGTGCCGGGTAGCGATCGCCAAGACCGTCGAGCTGTACGAGTCGGAGGAGTTCGTGGACGCGGTTGCGGATGGAGGCTTTCGACGGGCGTTCCCGGCGCGGACGGACGTTCAGGCCGAAGGCGATGTTTTTGAAAACGCTCATGTGCCGGAAGAGCGCGTAGTGCTGGAAGACGAAGCCGACGCGGCGCTCACGAATGGGGATGTCGGTGGCGTCCTCGCCGTGGAGGAGGACGCGGCCGGTGTCGGTGCGCTCCAGACCGGCGATAATTCGGAGGAGCGTGGTTTTGCCCGAGCCGGAGGGGCCGAGCAGCGAGACGAGCTCGCCGGTTTCGATTTTCAAATCCACGCCGTCGAGCGCGGTGTATGCGCCAAACTGGCGGGTGATATTTTGGACTTCGATGCTCATAAGGTTTCCTGGCGGGAGCGGGACTCGACAAAAGCTTTCAGCGCGAGCGTGACCAGGGCGAGCAGCGCGAGGAGCGAGGCGCAGGCAAAGGCGGCGACGAAGTTGTATTCGTTGTAAAGGATTTCGACGTGCAGCGGCAGCGTGTTGGTCTCGCCGCGGATGTGGCCGCTGACCACCGAGACCGCGCCGAATTCGCCCATCGCCCGCGCGTTGCAAAGAATGACGCCGTAGAGCAGCGCCCATTTCACGTTCGGCAGGGTGACGTGCCAGAGCGTCTGCCAGCCGTTTGCTCCGAGGCTCACCGCGGCCTGCTCTTCGTCGCTGCCTTGCGCCTGCATGAGCGGGATGAGCTCCCTCGCAACGAACGGGAAGGTGACGAAGATTGTCGCGAGGACGATGCCGGGGACGGCGAAAATGATCTTCACGTCGTGGTCGCGCAGCCACGGGCCGATCCAGCCTTGCAGGCCGAAAAGGAGCACATAGACGAGCCCCGAGATGACGGGCGAAACGGCAAACGGGAGGTCGATAAGGGTGATGAGCAAGCTTTTGCCCGGGAAGGAAAACTTCCCGATGGCCCACGCCGCGGCGACGCCAAAGACGAGATTCAGCGGCACGGCGATGGCCGCGGCGATGAACGTGAGGCGGATCGCCGCCCGCGCATCAGGATCGCCGAGCGCGGTGAAAAACGCGCCCGCGCCTTTCCGCAAAGCCTCGGTAAAGACGGCGACGAGCGGGAGAAAAAGGAAAACAACGAGAAAGGCGAGTGCCGCGCCGATCAACAGCCAACGCACCCAGGCCGCCTCCTCTATAGTGCTGGTGGTCGGACGCGGCGCGGTGGCGAGCGGCTTGAGCGTGATGGCGGCGGACATGATTCAGACAGCTGCGGTGATACGCTGCGAGGAGAGGCGCTGGAGGAGATTGATGATGAGGAGCAGCGCGAAGGAAATCGCCAGCATGACGACTGCGACGGCGGTCGCGCCGCGGTAATCATACTGCTCGAGTTTAGTAATGATGATGAGCGGCGTGATCTCCGTTTTCATTGGCATATTGCCCGAAATGAAAACGACGGAGCCGTATTCCCCGAGCGCGCGGGCAAAAGCGAGGGCAAAGCCGGTGAGCAGCGCGGGCCAGACTTCTGGGACGATGATGCGGAAGAAAGTCGCGAGTCGGCCCGCACCGAGCGTGGCGGCGGCCTGCTCAATCTCGGGGTTCAGGTCTTCGAGCACCGGCTGCACTGTGCGGACGACGAAAGGCAGCCCGATGAAGGTCAGCGCGATGACCACGCCGAGCGGAGAAAAGGCGGTCTGGATTTCCGTCGGCCCGATGAGTTTTCCGATCACGCCATCCGCGCCCAGCGCCGCGCCGATGAAACCGTCGGGGGCAAAGACCTGCCCGACCCAGCCGTTCGGCGCGTAGATCGCCGTGAGCGCGATACCGGCGACCGCGGTCGGCAGTGCGAAGGGCAGATCGACCAGCGCATCGACGAGCTTTCTCCCCGGAAAGCGGTAGCGCACCAAGACCCACGCGATAAGCAGGCCGGCGACAGCATTGAGCGAGGCGGCGACTAAAGACGCGCCGAAGCTCAGTCGGTAGGACGCGACTACGCGCGGCGAAGCGACCGCCGTCCAAAAGGCTTCCCAACTCATGCCGGCGGCTTTGGCAATCATCGCGCCGAGCGGGATCAGCACGATGATGCTGAGATAGAACAGCGCGTAGCCGAGCGACAGGCCAAAGCCCGGCAGCACGCGGAAGGTTTTGCGCGCGGCCATGTCAGATGTCCGCCGCGTAGGAGATCAGGCGGCGGTAATGGCGCAGGATTTCCGAGAGCGCGAGAACGAAAGCGCGGCGCTGCAAGTCCATTGGGGCATGGTGCGGTGACTCCAGGATGATCTCGAATGGCGCCGGCGTACTGCCGGGAGGTGCGCTGAGAATGCCGTCGTAAGCGGTGCGGACGATGCCCTCGACGGCGTGGAAGCCGTCGATAACCTGGGCCTGATTGACCGGTAGTGCGGCTTCAGCCGCAGCTAGCGCCGGCTTCATCAGGTGCTCGGTCATGGTATGGCCGCGGACAAAGCCGTAGACGCCGTCGCTGGTGTCGTCGGAGTGCAGGGAGATGATGCCGTGAAATTTGTTCAGCAGCATCTCGCGCTCGATGATGCCGACTTCCGGCTCCAGCGAGCCGCGCCAAAACTCGCGGTTCAAATCCTTTCCGCTGCGCGAAAGGCGCGTGCCGTCCTCGTAGCCGGTCGGATTGCAGAGCGGATAAATATGGATTCGATAGGCCCGCCCCAGCCACGGATTGGCTTCGAGTTCTTTCAGCAGATCGACGAGGGCGTGCACACCCGCTGGTTCATCGCCGTGGATGCCCGCAAAAATCGCCAGCCTCACGACCGGCTCGCCCGTCTCATTGCCGCCGCGAAAAACGAGCCGCGGCAGCCAGTGCCGATCCTCACCCACACGCCAGAAGCCCGCCGAATCCGCGCGCACCGACTGCGCCGTGGTGCCGACTTGGAGGAAAAGCGGCAGGAGCAGTTTTTTGATCGATCGGCGCTTGCCCGCAGATGGGCGAAGGTCCGCGGGTGGCTCAAGTTCGGGGCGCACGAGGTGAGCGTAGGCGAGTTCAGGCATGGAGTTTTCAGGAGTTTCCGGCGTGCGCCGCGCCGGCCCTCGGGACCGGCGCGGCGACGAACCAGTCCAAAGCTCAGGGATTGTAGATTTTGTCAAAGACGCCGCCGTCGTTGAAGTGGGTCTTCTGCGCCTTCGCCCAGCCGCCGAATTTCTCGTCGATGGTGAACAGTTTGATCTTCGCGAAATTCTTCGCGTACTTCGCCGCCGCGGCGGCATTGCGCGGCCGGTAGTAGTTGCGTCCGGCGATCTCTTGTCCGTCGGGTGAGTAGAGATATTTCAGATACGCCTCCGCCAGCGCCCGCGTGCCGCGCTTATCCACGACCTTGTCCACCACCGCGACGGTGGGTTCAGCGAGGATGCTGACCGAGGGATTGATGATCTGGAATTTGTCCGCGCCAAACTCCTTCAAAATGAGGTGTGCCTCATTCTCCCATGAGATGAAGACGTCGCCGATGTTGCGCTGGACGAACGTAGTCGTCGAACCGCGCGCGCCGGAGTCGAGCACCGGCACGTTCTTGAAAAGCGCGGTGAGAAACTCGCGCGCCTTCACTTCATCTCCTCCATTTTCCAGCACATAGCCCCAGGCGGCCAGATAGTTCCAGCGCGCTCCGCCGGAAGTTTTGGGATTCGGGGTGATGACTTTGACCCCCGGCTTCACGAGGTCGTTCCAGTCCTTGATGCCCTTGGGATTTCCTTTGCGCACGACAAAGACAATCGTCGAGGTGTAGGGCGCGCTGTTGTCTGGCAGACGCGACTGCCAGTTCTTGGCGAGCAGGCCGCCGTTCTCGGCCAGCGCGCCGACATCATAGGCCAGCGCAAGCGTGACGACATCGGCGTCGAGGCCGTCAATCACAGCGCGGGCCTGCTTTCCCGAGCCGCCGTGCGACTGCTTGACGGTGACTTCCTGGCCGCCCTCCTTTTTCCAGTGGCGGGCAAAGGCGGCGTTGTATTCCTGGTAAAGCTCGCGCGTGGGATCGTAAGACACATTAAGCAGGGTGTTGCCTTGCGCGTGGCCGAGGGCGGTCAAGCCGGCGGTGGCGAGGCCGAGGAGGAGGAGTTGTTTGATCTTCATTGGGTTGGTTGGGTTTTGCGTGATGCCGGAACTCCTCGGCAGAGGTCGCCCGCGGTCGGAAGTTTTCTTGGAAGTCGCCGCGAGTGCGGTGGAAAAGTGGACGGGTTAGCGGGCGGAAAGGCTCTGAGGGATTTCAAAGCGGGTGCGCTCGGTGCGCTCGATCTGCACGACTTTGGAATCGTGGACGACGATTTGCACGACGCCGAAGTGCAAGCCCTTCAGCTTTTCGGCGACGACGGACAGCCACGGATCGGGCGCGGGGCCAGAGGCCGCGGAATCGGTGGTGTTGAAAAGTCGGTTGGTGCGAACTGGTGTGGTCATAAGATGATCGGAAAAATCTATATCAGAACGATAGGCAAACGATTTAAGAGGGGATGGCCAGGACGGCAAGGGCTTTTTAAAAAAATCTGCCAGTCGCCGTGGAATCGGCTTCAGCAAAAGGCCCGGCACCGTTGGGCGGTGCCGGGCCGGAGCCTGACCGGAGCGTTTGCCACTCAGAATTTGATGCTCAAATCAACCTGCAGCACGTTCGCCGCGTTCGCATCGGCGATGCCGTTCGGCGAGAGCGGGGCGGTCTGGGCGGCGTTGGTCGCGCGGCCGCCGGCGAGGTTTTCGTCGAGGTTCCACGCGACGTAGCCGGTGACGCTGAGAACCACCGCATCCGCGAGTTGGTAGGCGAGGCCGAGTTTGAAGCCGCGGGTGTTGAGTTCGGACAGGCCGAAGTTCGAGTCGTTAAGGTTCGGGTCGATGGAGGCGATGCCGGTCTCGCGGTAGTTGAGGTAGGCTGCCCAGTCGCCTTTTTTCCTCGTCTCGCCGATCTGGACGCCGACCAGCCAGGCGAGCGCGTCGCGGCTCGAGTAGTCATTCCCGGTGCCGGCGAGCTGGTAGATGTCCTCGTAGCGCTCGCGTCCGCTGAAATTATAGGCGACATCCCAGTAGAGCTTTGACTTGAGCCCGCCGAGCTTGAACGAAACGTCGCCCGGTGCGGCGAGGATATGAAGCTGCCGCGTTTCGCCGGAGACGGCCGGGAGGCGGACGTTGTTCGTGGTTGTCACCGTCCGGCTCGCGCCTTGTTCGGTCGTCGTGAACTGCCGACCGGCCAGCGCCGGATTATTCGGCAAGCCGCTGGCCGCGCCGACCTGCGTGGTTTGGGCACTGCGGGTGACCTGCTGGCTGGTGGTGACGGTGCGCGGGCCCGTCGTGGGCGTGACCGTGGTCTCGCTAGCGGTCGTGGTGGTGAGCGGCGTCAGCACGACCGTCGGCACGCCGGCGGCACTGTAAGTCACCTGACGCTGCACCGCGTCGGTCGTGGTCGTCTGCAACTGCGTGCTGCCGGTGATCAGGTCGCCCTCATCGGTGAACGGATTTGCGTTCGTCAGCCCGGTCAGGTCCGCGGCGGTGTAGGTGTAATAGGCGGGCGCGAGCGTGACTGACGTGTCCTTGTTGAACTTGTAGGTTGCGATGAGCTGCTCGACAAAGAGGTAGGCATCGGTGCCAAAGTCGCTGTCGAGGTTGAACTCCCCGTTGTCGTCGAAGATGAACTGCCCCGCGACGAGCGTGACCTCCCACGGATTCTCCGCGGGCCGCGCGTCCGGCGCCGCG
This sequence comes from Chthoniobacter sp., assembly GCA_031390545.1. Lineage (GTDB taxonomy): Bacteria > Verrucomicrobiota > Verrucomicrobiia > Chthoniobacterales > Chthoniobacteraceae > Chthoniobacter. The sequence continues at coordinate 96,500 of JANMTP010000002.1, forward strand.
ATCGACTTGCCGTCCTTGCCGAAACCACCACTCGGTCCCGCGGAACCGCCGCTGCCAAAGAGCGGCAGCTTGTGAAAGGCGATGGTCTCGGTCAGGCCGGTTGGAGTGATGTCCGGATCCCAGAGCAGATCGGTCGTGTAGAAAGGATTCTTCTGTTTGCCGGCGACCACGGTCAGCCAGTCGTTCGGCTGCCAGCCGAGGTAGGCTTTGGTGATGTAGATATTGTAGTCGTCAAAGCCGTTTTCAAAGGTCTGTTCCTCGCTGTCCGACGGCTGGCCTGTGCCGAGCGAAAAGCCGGCGAACCAGTCGCGGCCGAGCTTGGCTTCCGCATTGAGGCGGAGGCGAAAGCGGTAGCGCGATTGCTGCGAGACGTTGCTGCCGTCTGGCACCTGCAACTGGCGGTCGTCGTACTGGTAGCGCAGGCGCAGATCGCCGGAGAGTTTCAGCTCGGTGACGGAGCTGCTCAGCTTGATCTTACCAGCCGAGGTGGTGGCGAGGTCGCGCTGGAGGTCAGTGCGGATGTTCTCCGCCTTTTCCTGGGTGAGGACGCCTTCGCGGACGAGCGCATCGATGAGCGCGCTGTTGTCCTGCGCGGCGGCGCGGAGCAGGGAAAGGCCGAGCGTGAGCGCCGAGACGGCAAGCACGAGCGGGCGGATGCGGTTTTGCAGGATGCGCGCCGGACGGCGGCCTGCGGGGATGGATGTGGACATGGTGTTTCCTGGGTTGTTGCAAAGGAGCGTTCATCCGGGAGTCCGGTGGAACGCCTCACGGGCGTGGTTTTCGTGATGGGCCTCCGCGCGTGCGGTAAGCCAACGGCCGCCCTGGTTTCATCCAGAGCGGCCGTAATTCTACTTATCCAGTAGGGTTACGCAAGTGCTATTTCCACAAAACCTCGCTGCTCCCAGACCCGCTGCGCGGAAGTCAGCGCGCGCTCTGGGCCGCGGGGTCGCGGCCTTCATCCAAGTCGATGTAGTCGAAGAAGGTCTGAATGTCGGCGCGGTCGGGAATGCCGCTTTCGCGTTTGCGCATTGTGAGGCGTTCGCTGGCCTCGTCGTTCCACCCGCGTTTGCGCATGAATTCATTCCAAATCTCCAAATCCTCCGGGCTCGGCTGGCGGCCTTGTGCCACGCACCAGTCGAAAATTTCCTCATCCGTGCCACCCTGCTGCACCCGCGCGGTCACCGCCGGATATTCTACCCACAGGAAATGGACGCAGCGTTCATCGAAGCCGCTGCCGAGATTGGCGTGGTAGTCGGCGGGGAGGGTGCCGGCTTGGTGGAGGCGAATTTTGTCGATCAGGCGGCCAAAGTATTTCAGACCACGGACGACGTCGTGCGGGCTGCGGAGATTGGGGACGTGCATGCGAGGAAGCTAGCAGGAGAGGACGGCGGCAGGCAAGCCGCTGCCTACCGAGCCGAATGGGTGGTCGGCGTTTGGTCAAATTCCGCGCTCGACGTTAGGCGGGGTTTTCTCCCAAATACGTCATTCTCAATCCAAGGCGTGCTATTCCCTTTCGCAAAATCTGCCCTCTGCGCGGCGTTTGAATGAAGACCATCCTGATCATCGACGATGATGAAGTATGTCGCGCGCCGGCGGCGACGCTCCTACGCCGGGCAGGCTGGTTGGTGTTGGAGGCGGAGGATGGTGACCACGGCATCGAACTGGCGATCCAGCACCGGCCGGATGTGATTCTTTGCGATCTCCTCATGCCGCGGGGCAACGGCTATCACGTATGTCGGTCGGTGCGGGAACACATGGAATTGCGGCATACAAAGATCGTCATTGTCACGGGCCGCGACTTTGCCGCTGACCGCCAGAGCGCGACCGAAGCAGGAGCGGATGATTATCTGGTTAAACCGATCGAGTTTGAGCAACTGCGGGAGGTGCTGGACCGGATCGTGCCGATGGCGCGGGCGGGTCAGGAAGCCGCCGCGGAACCGGCCGCGTCTGACCCTGTGGTGCAGAGCACCCGGCTGAAGTTTTGGGGCGTACGCGGTTCAATCCCGACGCCGGGACCTTCGACGGTCTTCTTCGGCGGGAACACCGCGTGTGTGGAATTGCGGGCTGATGGTGAGCTGATCATTCTCGATGCCGGGTCTGGGATCCGCCCGCTCGGCGAGGCTTTGGCGGGAGAGTTTAACGGGCGGGCGATGAACATTACTTTGCTAGTCTCGCACACGCATTGGGATCATATTCAAGGGTTTCCGTTCTTTCTTCCGGCTTACCATGCAAAAAACCGTGTGCGTATTCTCGGCTACGAAGGAGCGCGGGACGGCTTAGCGGCGACGCTCGCCGGGCAAATGGAAAGCCCGTATTTCCCCATCGCGCTTAAGCAGATGCCGGGAAACATCGTGATCGAGGAGCTGAAGGAAATGACCTTTAAGGTTGGCCCCATCCGGGTGGAGGCGTGCTTTTCTAATCATCCCGGAATCTGTGTCGGCTACCGGCTTTACACCGCCAGCGGATCGATCGTCTTTTTGCCGGACAACGAATCGTTCAACGAGCACACGGCGGAGACCCACGGCGGGGCATTGCCGCGAACTATCGAAGAGAAACTGGCAAAATTTGTGGAGGATGCGGACGTGCTCATCACCGACGCACAGTACACGGCGGAGGAGTACAAACAGCATGTCGGCTGGGGACATGGGAGCGTTGATGACGTGGTGCGCTTTGCGATCAAAGGGCGGGTCAAACGGCTCTACCTTTTCCATCACGACCCGGGGCACGACGATCGAACGATCTCCGGCATGCTCATGCATGCGCGCGATCTGGCGACTGCGGCGGGGAGCACCATTCGGATCGAGGCGGCGCGGGAAGGGGAGCAGTTCACGCTTCCGCCACCAGCGTAAGATCCGGGGCCTACTCGCCCACTTCGTACCAAAGCGTCTGCTGCTCGGGCGAAATCTCGAGCACCCCGTCTTTCATCGGCAGTTCCGCGCGGCGCTGGCCACGGTCGTCGAGCGCCCAGGCTTTGAGCTTGGGTGAAATCGGTAGCGTGATCTTCGCGGCGACTCCCTCGACGAGACTCGGAGCGCTTCCCCAGTTTTCACCGACGCTTTCCTTTTTATCGTTCGTCCAGTGCATGGCCGTGTTTTCTGATGTGCCCGTAGCGGTGATGAGGATGCGCTTGGCGGTTTTGAAATCTGCGCCATCGAGCACCGTGAGTAGCACACTGGCGAAGCCAGTCCGGGTCGCCGCAAAGTCAATCTTCACCCCGCTGAGATCATAGCTCCGGCGCTCGGCAAAGCCGAGGACACCCTTTGAGCGCGCCGTGTCGATGGTCACGGCTTTGTCGAGGGTGTCCCATGTCAGCTCGCCAGTGTCGCTGGTGAACTTTGGACCGGCGGGCACTGGCGCGGCGGTGAAGGTTTCACCGCCGCCCTGCCGGACGCCCACGCGATGCAAAAACGTCTCCATCGGCTTAACCCCAAATTGCTCCGCGCCAAGCCGAGGCCCTTGCTCGCGCGCGGTGGCTACCCCGATGTCATGCTGGATGTTGGCGATGGACTCGGTTTTGGCTGCCGACACGTCGCCGCGCAGGAAAAGCGCGAGCGCGGCGGGCAATGTCGCCATTTTCACGGGATGTTGATCGATGTCGAAGAAGCTTGGGAAATAGCCCTTCGCCCAGTCGTCGGTCCGGTGCGAGTAGGCGAAGGCGAAGATGCCATCCCAGTTCTGGAGCGCGGCATAGGCGCAGATGAGCGGGAAGGTTTCGGCGGCGTAGGGATTTGGCGCAGAATGGTTGTACTCCGTGCAGATGTAAGGTTTCCCGGCGACGCGCTGGAGAGCGAGTCCGGGCAGCGTGCCGCCATCCACCGCGCCAGTCATCGCGAGCGGTTTCACGGTCCAGTCATTCATGTCCCACGGCTTCCGCGGGAAGTGCGGATGCTGCCAGTAGCTGTGCGAGTCGATGACGTCCATGTGCTGCTGGATCAGAAATGGCGACCAGCCGAGCTGCGTGCCGACGATCAAACTTTTCGCGCCCAACTCCTCCCGGATGAAGCGATACATGCCCGGCCAGTAGCGCTCTTCCATTTGCCAAAGGAAACGCTGCCAGTCGTCCCGTGCGAGTTCGGTGCGCCCGGCGATGTCGAGCTTGGTGAAAAGGGCAACGCCACCTGCGGCGTCGTGCGGTACGGAGCCGTCGCTGCCAGCAGTTTTGAGTGCAAGGTCGGTGAATTCGAACCAGCCGGTGGTCGAACCGAAGTTGCTGAAACCGATGCGGGCGTTGTCGCTACCGGTGCTCGGCGTCAGGAGCACCCGGTAGCTTTGCCACTCAGGGCCGACCTCTACGCTTTCGCTGGCGAGGTTTTTCCAAGGGGCGTGCGCTTGCATCGCCACGACACTGACGGTGTGTTTGTGCGCAGCACGCGCCCGGAAGGTCAGCGCCAGCGACTCGCCGCCCGAGAGCTTCAGGCCGCCATGAAAACCCTGCACATGCCAGCCTTGCGTGCCCGGTTTGCGCACGTCGAAGCGCACGGTGCTGCCCTTCACCGAGGTCTCAGAGAGCGCTCCGTTGTGCTGCTCGAACTGCCAGTTTTCCGCTCCGCCCTTGAACAACTCCGGGCCAGGCGGCTGTGCTTCCGCGGACCACGCAGCGCGGATTTTCTGATCGTCGCCGTACTTTTTGCGCAGCCACTCGGTCCACAGCGCGGCGAGTTCGGCACGGTAAGGTGCGGCGGTTTTGTCCAGGCTTCCCCAGTGCCAAAGCGTCAGCAGCGAGTTCTCATTGTTGATCTCAATCAGCGCGACAGCGGGCTCCGCGATGTAAGCGTTTTTTGTGTAAGGATTGACGTGGGTCAGTAGCGCCCGCGCGTAGTCCTTTTGCAGGGCGATCATCTTTGGCGAGAAGTTGTCCACGCCCGCATCGAAATTTGGGTTGCCGACTTTTTCGGCCACCGGTCGGTCCGGGTAGGTGCGCGAGACATGGAGGTTCAGATTCGTGTAAATGCCGCGCGCCTTGAGCTGCGCGATGAAGTAATCCAGGCGGTCGAGCCGCTCGGGATCAAAGCCCGTTTGATCCTTCGCCCAGATGCCGTTCGGCGCGGTCTGCCAGTCCATGTGATGAAAGCGCACGCAGTTGATGCCAAACTTCGCCATCCGTGCGGCGATCTTTTCCGCGTCGGCGTGGCTTGGGAAGTTCGCGCCGAAAGCGAGGTTCACGCCGAAAATGCGGAAGCGTTTTCCGTTGGCGAACAAGTGGCCATCTTTCACCGAGACAAAGCCATCGCGGCCCGCTGGAGCTTCCAGCCAGTTGCTCACGTTGGTGACTGACGGCGTGGCGTCGTCCCAAGGGAGGACAAACGGAAACAGCTCGGCTGCGCCGGCCGAGGCGGCAAGGAGCAAGGAGGCAAAGAGAGCGAAGGTGGATGCTTTCATCGTGGGTCCGCACAGGATGGAAAAATTGCGGTGTGCCGGCAAAGCGTAATCCCCGGTTGCAATTTCGCTTTCCACCAGCGCTCGCGCTTTTCACTCTCCCGCGCTCATGGACCTCCCGAGCTATCTCACCCAGCGCACCGCCCTCATCGACCGCGCTCTCGACGGCTTTCTTCCGCGCGCCACGGTCAAGCCCGCCACGATCCATAAGGCGATGCGCTACTCGCTTTTCGCCGGCGGCAAACGCCTCCGACCCGTGCTCACGCTCGCGGCCGCCGAGGCTTGTGGCGGCGGGGTTTCCGCCGCTACGCCCGCGGCCTGCGCGGTGGAGTGCATCCACACCTATTCACTCGTGCACGATGACTTGCCCTGCATGGATGACGACGATCTCCGCCGCGGACGACCCACTTCGCATAAAGTCTTTGGCGAAGGCGTAGCCGTGCTCGCGGGCGACGCGCTCCTCACCGTCGCTTTTGAAATCCTTGCGCAAGCCACTCCTGCACCGCGCTACTCCACGGCGGCTCTCATCCGCGAACTGGCCAGTGCCAGCGGCAGCCAATGGCTGATTGGCGGACAGGTTGCCGATCTTGAAGGCGAGGGCAAAAAACTCGGCGGGCCGGATTTGAAGTACATCCATCGGTGCAAGACCGCTGCGCTCCTGACCGCCAGCGTTCGTCTCGGTGCGATGAGCGCCAATGCAACGCCGGCGCGCCTTGCCGCGCTCACCGATTTCGGCCAGGCGCTCGGGCTCGCCTTCCAGGTCATCGACGACATCCTCGACGTGACCCAAACCACCGAAAAGCTCGGCAAAACCGCCGGCAAGGATGTCGCCGCGACGAAGGCGACGTATCCCGCCATTTACGGCCTCGACCGTTCGCGCAAAGAAGCGCACCGCCTCACCACCGCCGCCCATACCGCGCTCAAACCTTTCGGCAAGAAAGCGACCACCCTTCGCGCCCTTGCCGAGTATTTACTCGCGCGGGATTACTGAAATCTAACCGACCGCGAGGCGGAGATTGGGATCGATGTCCGAGGTGAGTGGCGAGCGCTCGCCGCGGGCGTGGCGCAGCGCGGCGACGTAGCCGATCATCGCGGCGTTGTCGGTGCAGAGGGCGGGGGAAGCGATAAGCAGTTCAAGGCTGCGGGGGGCGCAGACGGCGTGGAGTTTTTCGCGGAGGCGGGTGTTGCAGCTCACGCCGCCGCTGATGGCGAGAGTCCGGTGGCCGGTGGCTTCGGCAGCGCGCAAGGTTTTGGCGATGAGGACATCGACGATGGCTTCCTGAAACGACGCACACACGTCGGGTAGGGGGATGTCGCCGAGCTTTGGTAGAAGGTAGCGGACGGCGGTCTTCAAGCCGCTGAAGCTGAAGTCGAAATCCGGCGAGTGGAGCATGCTGCGCGGAAAATCTACGCGTGCGGGATCGCCTTCGGTGGCGAGGCGGTTGACGTTGGGGCCGCCGGGGTAGGGGAGGCCGAGGAGTTTGCCGACTTTGTCGAAAGCCTCGCCAGCGGCGTCGTCCTGCGTTTGGCCGAGGAGGCGGTATTTTCCCAGCGCGGTAATCTCGACGAGCAAAGTATGACCGCCGCTGACGACGAGGGCGGTGGCCGGGCGTACGCCCTCGGCAGTCCCGAAGAATGGCGAGAGCAGATGGCCCTCAAGGTGGTTGATCGCGAGGTAGGGCTTGCTGCGGGCGACGGCGAGGCCCTTGGCAGCGGAAGTGCCGATCATCAGCGAACTGGCAAGGCCAGGGCCGGCGGTGGCCGCAAAGGCGTCAATCTCGTCCAGTGCTACGCCGCCGGCCGCGAGCGCGCGGGTAATGACTGGACGCAACGCCCGGAGATGGCTGCGCGACGCGACCTCGGGAACGACGCCGCCGTACTGCGCGTGAACCGCGATTTGCGAAGCGACTTCGCTGGCCAGCAAGTCGCCGTCCCGCAAAACCGCCGCCGCGGTTTCGTCGCACGAGGTTTCGAGGGCGAGGATGAGGCTCCCGCCTTCCCCGGCGGCGTACATCAGTTTTTCGACGCCTTTTTGTCGCTCGTCTTTTCGGCGTAAATCATCACGCCCTTGAGCGCATCCACCGCCCGATCCAACTGGGGGTCGCGAAAGGCGGCCAGCTCCTTGCGGTCCTGCTCGCCGTAGGATTCCTCCCGGCGCTGGAGCATGAGCATGCGCTCCTGATCTGGCGTGAGCGTAGCGCGAATCGTCGGAGCCACGCCGTGCTCGTGGATGACCTGCTCGCTCGGCGTAAAATATTTGGCAGTAGTCAGGCGCATTGCCGAACCGTCCTGAAGTTGAATGACACTTTGGACCGAGCCTTTGCCGAAAGTTGTTTCGCCGACGATGATGGCCCGATTGAGGTCTTTCAACGCGCCGGCGACGATTTCGGACCCGCTCGCGGAGCCGGTATTCGTCAGAATGGCCAGCGGGTAACGCGGACGCTGCCGGGGATTATCGGAGGTTTTGTAGGTCCGGCTTTGCGAAGGCACACGGCCTTTAGTTGACGCAACGAGCGTTTTTGGCGGGAGAAAAAGACCGGCGACGTCGACGGCGGAGTTGAGCAGGCCGCCAGGATTGTAGCGGAGGTCGAGAACGAGGGCCTGCATGCCCTGCTTCTCCAGTTCCTCCAGTTTCTTCGCGAGATCTTCCGCGGTGGGCACGTTGAACTGAGTGACGCGAACGTAGCCTATCTTGAAATCTCCGGCCGCCTCCACCGGGAGAATTTTGGCATCTTTGACGCTGGCCACTTTGATGTTCTCGCGGATGAGGGGGAACTCTTTGATCTCCTTGGTAGCAGGCCGCAAAATGGTCAGGGTTATTTTTTGACCGGCCTCGCCACGGAGCAGATTGATCGCTTCGCTCAGTTCCATCTTCTCGGTCGGCTGGCCGTCGATTTTGATGATCTGATCATTCGGCAACAGACCCGCGCGGAAGCCGGGCGAATCTTCCATCGGCGTAACGATGATGAGCGCGCCTTCGCGCTGGCTGACGACCACACCGAGCCCGCCGAAGCGACTGTTGGTATCGTCCTGCATGCCCTTGAAATCCTTCGGCTCCATGAACTGCGAGTGTGGATCGAGGCTATCCAGCATTCCCCGCATGGCGGCGTGCGTCAGGTCCTCGTAGCTGACCTTTTTTTCATCCACGTAATCCTGGCGGACGAGCTGCAACGCCCGCGCGAAGACGGCGATGCTGGCGTAACCGGAGTCCTCTTTTTCTCCCGCCGCCACTGCCTGATACACGCGGACGCCCACGGTGACATTAAAGACGACCAAAACCGCGACGAGACTTTGCAGCAGCCGTTTTTTCATGGCCGGGAAAGTAACACGCGGCCTCAAGTTGTAAATGCGCGCGCCTTTTAAGCTGACGGCCCACACCGCCGGTCAGTCTCAGGTCAGGCCGCGTCCTTGTCCTGCTTGCGTCGGATGAGTGGGGCTTTCTTCCCTTCGACAACGGCGCGATTAATCGTCACGTCGGCGATGTCCTCACGGCTTGGGACCTCGTACATCAGGTCGAGCATGATGCGCTCAAGCATGCTGCGCAAAGCGCGCGCCCCGGTTCCTTTGGTCGCGGCTTGCGCGGCGAGGGCGCGAAGGGCGTCCTTCGTCACGTTCAGGCTCACGCCTTCCATCGCGAGTAGCTTGGTGAACTGTTTGATCATCGCATTCTTCGTGTCCGTGAGAATCATTACGAGTTCGTCCTCGGAGAGTTGGTCGAGCGCGGTGATGACCGGCAAGCGACCGACGAATTCGGGGATCATACCAAAGGCGAGGAGGTCTTCCGGCTCGGTGAAGCGGATGGCCTCACTGGCGGGGACTTCGGCTTCATTCATCTCGCGGCCGTGGACGCCAAAGCCGAGGACTTTCTTCCCGAGGCGCTTCTGGATCATCTTGTCGAGGCCGACGAATGCGCCGCCGCAGATGAAGAGGATCTTGTCGGTGCTCACCTGAATATATTCCTGATGCGGATGCTTGCGTCCGCCCTGTGGCGGGACGTTGCAAGTAGTGCCTTCAAGGATTTTCAAGAGCGCCTGCTGGACACCTTCGCCGCTCACGTCGCGGGTAATCGAGACGTTGTCCGTCTTGCGCCCGATCTTGTCGATCTCGTCAATGTAAACGATGCCGATCTCGGCGCGCTTCACGTCATAGTCGCTCGCCTGGAGCAGGCGTAAAATGATGTTCTCCACGTCCTCGCCGACATAGCCGGCCTCAGTCAGCGTGGTCGCATCGGCGATGGTGAAAGGCACGTCGATAATCTTGGCGAGCGTGCGCGCGAGAAGAGTTTTGCCGCTGCCTGTCGGGCCGATGAGGAGGACGTTCGCCTTGTCGATCTCGACCTCCGCGAGCGGGTCCATCTGCACGGCGCTGCCGCTGGTGGTGCCATTGTGAAGAATGCGCTTGTAGTGGTTGTGGACCGCGACGCTGAGCGTCTTCTTGGCGCGGTCCTGACCAATGACGAATTGGTCCAGCTGCCGCCTGATTTCCATCGGCTTCGGCACCCGGAGCGTCGTGGACTGGCGCCGAGCGTCGTCGTTCAGCTCCTTGTCGAGGATGCCTTTGCAGACATTGATGCAACTGTCGCAGATATACACGCCCGGCCCGGCGATGAGCTTGCGGACTTCCGCATGACTCTTTCCGCAGAAGCTGCACATCGTGAGGTTGCTCGCTCGGGCCATGATTCTTGATTAAAGGGGTTACGCTTCGATCTTCTCAGCAGCCCCCGCGCCGTCGAGTTGTGCCGCGGCAGGCAGTTCCTTGCGCGATTTCACCACTTCGTCCACGAGCCCGTAGGTTTTGGCCTCCTCCGCGCTCATGTAATAATCGCGGTCGGAGTCGTGCTTCACCTGTTCTTCATCCCTCCCGCAGGAGTTGGCGAGAATCTTGATCAACCGTTTCTTCAGCTTGTACATGTATTCCACCGTCCGCTCGACATCGCTCGCCGTGCCTTGAGCACCGCCGCTCACCTGGTGGATCATGATGTCGGAGTTCGGCAGCGCGTACCGTTTGCCTTTCGTCCCGGCCGCGAGGAGCACCGCACCCATCGAGGCGGCCATCCCGATGCAGTAGGTGTTCACGTCGCAGGTCAGAAACTGCATCGTGTCATAAATCGCCAATCCAGCCGTCACTGAGCCGCCCGGGGAGTTGATGTAAATGTTGATGTCCTTTTTCCCGTCATCCATCTGGAGGAAAAGAAGCTGCGCGATGATCGAGTTCGCCACTCCATCATCAATCGCCGTGCCGAGAAAAATGATGCGGTCCTTGAGCAGCCGTGAATAGATGTCGTAGCTGCGTTCGCCGCGGCCCGTCTGTTCGACCACGTAGGGGACGTAATAGTTGTTTTGCGGAGCGGTGATTCGGCGGTCGGGTTGGATGATCATGGAAAAGGGGCTGCGGTCTGGGCTCGTCTAGGCTCCGGCGGGAATAGTCGAAACGCTAGCGTTCGAGGCCAGGAAATCAAGGGCCTTGGCCGTCACAATTTCCTCGCTGATCTGGTCGATGGCGTTGCGCTTCTCCAGTTCCTTGATCAATTTCGCCGGCTTCATCTCGTAGCGCTGGGCAAGCTGAGCGATGCGCACGTTGAACTCCTGCTGCGTCGGCCGCAGGCCTTCAAGTTCCGCAATGCGCAAAAGGATGAACGTGCTCTTCAACTGCTCGCGCGCATTCTGCGCCGCCGTCCCGAGGATTTGCTGTTCGTTCTCCTTGAGGATCTCGTCGTCGATGCCGCGAGCCTGGTTTTCGCGGACAATGTCCGAAAGAATCCGCCGCGTCTGCGTGCGCACCATATCCACGGGCAGCTCGCACTCCACCTGTGAAAGAAGCTGGCGCATGATCTCATTGCGCTTGCTGTTCTCAGCGTCGGTCACTTTCTGGCGGCCGAGTTCCTCGCGGGCCATCTCGCGCAGCTCCGCCAGCGTCTTGCCCTTCGAGACGTTATCGGCAAAAGCATCATCCAGCGCTGGCAGCACCTTGGTTTTGATCCCCTTCATCGTCACCACGTACTGGATTTTCTGCCCACCCATCCCTTCGATCGGGAAGTCCGCCGGCACATCGATGTCAAACGTCCGCGTCTCGCCCGGCTTCGCTCCCACCAGCGCCGCAGCGTAGCCGGGGAAAAACGCCTCGGGCGTCATCCGGATCCAAAAGTCGTCGTTGCCCGAGAGCGGCTTGCCCGCCTTGGGGAAAAGCTCATGCACCGGCTTGCCGTCGATCGTCCCGCGGTAGTCCACCACCACGAAGTCATCCATCTGCGCGCCGCGATCTTCCGTGATGTCCGAAAAATCCGCCGCCTGATCGCGCAGATTCTCCAGCGACTCATCGATCTCCGCCTCCGTCACGTCCGTCGGCTTCAACGGCACCACCAACCCCTTGTAAGTCGGCAGCTCGAAATCCGGATGCGTCACCAGCGTCGCGGTGAACTTCATCGTCTTGTCCTCCGCCAACTCCACGTCATCGATCTGCGCCAGCGAAAGCACCCGCAGCTTCTTCTCCGAAATGGCCTCGCGGCAGGAGTCAGACAGAAGCTTCTTCTCCAGTTCCTCGCGGATCTCCTTTTTGAATTTCTTCTCGATCACTGCCTTTGGCGCCTTGCCCGCGCGGTACCCCGGCAGCTTGGCAAACTTCGTGTAATCCGCCGTCACCGCCTCCCACACTTTGTTGACCTTCTCCGACTCGAGTTCGATGCGGAGAGTGGTGATGCAGTTGGGCAGATTTTCGACGACGACGTTCATGGAGATAAGTGTGGGGACGGGCAGAGGTTTGGTGGAAAAGGGGCGCAAACATAGCGGCCCGCCGGAAAATGCAAACGACGAAATCGCCCTCCGTAGCCGGTAAACGGCGGCAGTGCGGACCGGGAGGTGGCAAAGAGGGCGTTGCAACGTTGGAGCAGAGCTGATTTCCTGCCGCCATGAGTCAGGAAACCGTCAGCTACCCCCTCCGCCTGCCCTTTGCCCAGCTCGATGACCTCACCGCCACCGGCGGCGACCAGGACGAAGCCGTCGGCGACGCCATCGACGACACCGCCGACCGCGACACCGCCTACGAAGCCCTCAAAGCCTACATGAAAGAACTCAAAGGCACCGCCCGCGGCGCCCTCCGCCGGAAGAACGGTCTGCTGGCGAAGCTGGGGCTGTGACGCCTTGAATCCCTGCGGCCTTTCCCTCGCCCTGCGCTGATGAGCCGGGTCAAAAAGATCGTCTCGAAACTGCTCGAAGGGCGTTCCGACGCCAATGTCGGCTTCGATGACCTGTGCTTCGTCCTCGAACGAGCCGGGTTCACCCGCCGCAGCGGCAAAGGCAGCCACACCATCTTCACCAAGGATGGCGTCGCTGAGATTCTCAACTTGCAACCCAAGGGCGGCAAAGCGAAGCCCTATCAGGTCAAACAAGTCCGCGACCTCATCCTGCACTACCAACTGGAAATCGACTAATGCGCTACGAACTCATCATCTACTGGAGCAAGGCTGACCAATCCTTCATCGTCGAAGTCCCCGAACTTCCCGGCTGCATGGCCGACGGCGACTCCTACGAACAGGCTGTGGCCAACGCCCAGGTCGTGATTCAGGAATGGATCGATACGGCGAAATCGCTCGGACGCCCAATCCCCGAGCCTCGCGGAAAGTTGGCTTACGCCTAATGAGCCCTGCGCAAGTTTGGGAACGAGGAGTAAAGACCGCGACACCGCCTACGAAGCCCTCAAAGCTTACATGAAAGAACTCAAAGGCACCGCCCGCGGGAAGAGCGGGTTGCTGGCTAAGCTGGGATTAAAATGAAACACCAGACGACTTACATTGGTGGCCTCTTGCTCTTCATGAGCATTACGTTCGTTGCGTGTAACCAAGCCGCCGCAGAACGTGAAAAGACAGTCGTGGAGGATGCTGTGGCAATTCAGGTTCTAAATCTGTTTGTCCTCCCAAGCGGAAAAGTGGTTCTGAAATGTAAGAACAATAGCAGCAAGCCTGTTAAGGCATTTAAGGGAAAGTGGGACGTACTGGACGACTTCAATGAGGTTTCACAGTCTGACGAAATTCTGTTTACCAGCGACACGCCCGTGATGGGGGCTAATGCATTTATGGGTGGTTACTTTATTCAGCCCGACGGCGTCGTGTATCTTGGAAGCGACGGAAACCAGCGAGTAGCAATGGTCGGACGTCTCGCTTCTGATGCGTTCGGTAACCTCGAACAGGCTTCCTCTACAAAAAAGAAGCGATTTAAAGCAGTTATTACTAACGTCGTTTTTGCTGAGCGCGAAGACATCGATAAGTTCCGCAAACAAGATGAAGTAATTCGTGATCAAGCGCGAGTGAGGCAACAGGAGATGGCGCGTCAAGCCGAAGACACTGCGCGTGAAGCCGAACGAAAAAAACGATTTGATCAGTCGATTACGGAATCGCAGACCCCGACTCGCGAAATCGCTCGAATTCCGATGGAGAATAAACGCGAGAACTTTGTCGTTACCGATGTATCAGTAAAAATCTCGGGGGCTCTCATTCCTTTCGGGTGGAGGGCGCGTAAGCTGCAGGCGGAAGGTTCAAGAGCAATTGTCGAAAGCGGCAGTTATACCTATTTCGCCACCCAAGCAGATCGCGATAAGGCAATGCGCATTCTAAGCGAAGCTATCAAAGCGTGGGAAAAGAAGTTCCCAGAAGCCGTTGAGCAATGAACAAGCTTTCACCAACGCGTTAAAAGCGTGCGCTGCTCCGCCGCCGCGTCATTCCCACAGAAACTTCTCCAGCTTCAACTGCGCGGCGAGTTGCCGGGCTTCGGTGGCGCGGGGACCGGGGGTGGCGGCCATCTTTTCGTAGATGCCGACGGCGCTTTTCCACTGCTCCTGGCTGCGGAAATAGTCGGCGGCGTCGAAGCCGGCCTTGTAGTACCAGAAGAAATCGCGGCCTTCCGGCGTGGTCTTGTTGAGGACGTCCCACCAGGCGGCGAGCGCTTCGTCGGGGCGGGCGAGCGCCTTGAGCCCCTGGCCTTTTTTGTAGAGCGCCTGGTTGCGCCAGGCCGGGGTCGCGCCGGGGAGGGTGGCGAGTTCGTCGAAGACGGCAAGGGCGGCCTCGGTCTGCTTCGGGTCCTGGCGGCCGAGGAGGAGCAGGTTGTCGCCTTTGCCGCAAAGCGCGGCGGAGCGCAGCTCCGACTCGGGCGCGGGCGTGGCGGTGAGGATGGCGCTGTAGAGGTCCACGGCGGCGCTGGCGTTGCCGAGTTTGCTTTGCACGATGGCCTGCTGCTGGCGGGCGTAGAGTTTGAGCGGCCCTTCGCGTTTCACCACGTCGGAGAAAAGGGCGAGCGCGCGATCGACCGCGCCGGGATTGAGCACGCGGGCGGCGGATTGCCCGGCGAGGAAGAGCGCGGCCTCGGCGTGCGGGCCGACGGGCTGCTCCCGGGCGAGCAGGGTGAACTGCGTCTCGGCATTCGGGTGATCGCCGGCGCGCACGTAGAGCTGGCCGAGTTTCATCCGCACCTCGGGGAGCAGCGAGGAGCCGGGATACTCGCGGACGAAGGCCTCGGCGCGGGCGATGACTTCGGCGTCGGCGGCAGTCTCCGCGGTAAGGAAGACGCCGAGGTAGGCGGCGTGCTCGGCGGTGTCGCGCGGCGGGGCGGAGTCATTGACCACGCGGAGATAGCGCGCCGCACCGGCGCGATCCTGCGCGGCGAACGCCAGCTCGGCGAGCGCCAGCCGGGCCTCGCTCTGGCGCGGGTGCTGCGGGAAGTGGTGGAGGAAAAGGTCGAGCGTTTCCGCCGCGCGCGGATCGGCCGTGCGGGCTTGGGTAAGACCTTGCTCGAGCAGCAACACACTGCGCAGCGGACTTTCCGGGGCTGCCGCGCTGAGCGCCTGGTAGTCGGCGAAGAAGCGATCGTTGTTCCGCAGCTCGAGCGCCGCGAGTCCGGCGTTGAAGAGTGCGTGGGGCCGCACTTTCGCGGAACGCTCGGCGGCGAGGTGAAAAGAATTGGCCGCGAGCAGCCATTCTTTCTGCCGGAATTGGATGAGCGCCTTGCGCAGCTCGATCTCCGCGCGCTGGGTTTCGTCCCTGGTCCGGCGTTCCGCCATCTCGATGGCCTGCACCGCGCCGGGGAGATCGCCTTTCGCCAGGAGCAGATCGGCCTGCATCAGCCGTCCTGCCGGGGCGAGGGAGCTGTCGGGGAAGTTATCGAGCAGCAGGTTGAGCATCTTCGCCGCGCCCTCGGGATTGCCCGCGCGCACGCGCATCTTTGCGCCATAAAGCCGCGCCAGCGCCATGACCCGCGGCGGCGCGTCCTTCGACCACTGCTTGAGTGCCGTCTCGCTCGGACTCTCCTGCTGCGCATAAATCTGATCGAGCCGCGCAAAGGCCTGCTCGACAAACGGGCTCGCGGGGGCGCGGGTGATGAACTGCTCCAGGACCGTGTCCGCCGTCTTCGCGCCCTGCAGCTTCAGCGCTGCTTCAGACGCCCCCAGCGCCGCCCCGAAATGCACGGTCGGCAGGAGCGTCTGCGACGCGCGCAGCAGTTCTTCAAAAACGACCAACGCCGCGCCCGGCTTTCCGGCCCGCAGCAAGCGCCGGCCTTCAAGATATTGCTTCCACGTCTTCTCGGTCGCGGTTTGCGGCGTAGTGGCAGCGAGCAATTTCGCGGCGCGCGAAACTTCACCATTCTCCAGCAACAAACCCGCAAGCCGCAGCCGGGCCGCCACGGCCGCCGGTTGATCGCGCACGAAAGCCTCCAGCACCTTGATCGCTTCCTTCGGTTCCCCAAGCGCCGCATGGCTCTCCGCGAGGCCGAGCCGCGCGCTGTCCGGGGAGGCCGGCAACGCTGCGAGTTGCTGAAAGAGAAGCCGCGCTTCCCACCAACGGTCGCTGGCCACGAAGACCTGCGCCTGCAACAGCCGGGCTGCCGGATCACCCGCCGCCACTAGTGACTGCACCGCAGCGAGCGCCCCTTCGTTTTCACTCGCGGCAAAAAGTGTCGCGCCCAGTTCACGCTGCGCTGCGCTGCGCTCGTCGGCTGTGAGGCCAGGCGTGGTCAGCAGCGTGCGCAGCTTTAGCACCGCCACCTGCGGCACTGCTTCCGCGAGCGCCTGCCGCGCCTCGGTGAGCAGCGCAGGCTCCGCGGCCGGCGCAGCGGCAGCGTAAAGGCAGGTCCACGAAAGGCACGAAACGACACGAAAGAGCCCCGTCAATTTCGTGAGTTTTCGTGGCTTTCGTGGACGAGTCCCAAAAGTTTCTATCGGGAGTTTCCGTTTCATAGCATCCTCCGCAGGTAACGCCCGGTGTGGCTTTCTTCGATCTCCGCGATCCGCTCCGGCGTGCCTTGCGCGACGATCCGCCCGCCGCCCGCGCCGCCTTCCGGGCCGAGGTCGAGCACCCAGTCGGCGCACTTAATGACTTCAAGATTGTGCTCGATTATGACCAGCGTGTTGCCCGAGTCGCGCAGCTTGGCGAGCACTTCGAGCAGCTTGTGGATGTCGGCGAAATGCAGCCCCGTCGTCGGTTCGTCGAGGATATAGACCGTTCGGCCCGTGGCCTTTTTCGCCAACTCCGCCGCCAGTTTGATGCGCTGGGCCTCGCCGCCGCTCAGCGTGGTGCCGTTTTGCCCAAGCCGCACGTAGCCGAGGCCCACGTCTTCGAGCGCCACGAGCTTGTCGTGGATCTGCGTCACGTTGCGGAAAAAGCGTGCGGCTTCGTCCACGGTCATGTCGAGGATGTCGGCCACGTTCTTGCCCTTGTAAGTGATCTCCAGCGTCTCGCGGTTGTAGCGCCGCCCGCGGCAGACCTCGCACTCGACATAGACATCGGCAAGAAAGTGCATCTCGATCTTCTTCACCCCGTCGCCCTCGCAAGTCTCGCAGCGCCCGCCTTTCACGTTGAACGAAAAGCGCCCCGCTTCGTAGCCGCGGATGCGGGACGCGGGCAGGCCGGAGAAGAGTTCGCGGATCGGGCTAAACGCGCCGGTGTAAGTCACGGGATTCGAGCGTGGCGTTCGGCCAATCGGCGTTTGGTCGATGACGATGGCCTTGTCGATCTGCTCGAGTCCGTGAATCGCCGCGTATTTCCCGGGACGGTCTTTCGAGCGGTAAAAATGGCGGAACAGCACGCGACGCAGGATGTCATCGACGAGCGTGGATTTACCGCTGCCGCTCACGCCGGTCACGCACGTCAGGCAGCCGAGGGGAAAGGATGCGGTCACGCCCTGGAGGTTGTTTTCGCGTGCGCCGGTGATGGTCAGCCAGCCGGGGTTGTGCTCGTCGCTTCGGTTCTGCGGGGCGACGTACTGCGGACGGTGGCGTTGCTTCGGCACGGGGATTTTCGCCCGCCCGCTGAGATACTGCGCAGTCAGGGAATTCTCGACGAGGAGCACTTCGGCCAGCGTACCTTGGGCCACGAGAAAACCGCCTCGCGCGCCCGCGCCGGGGCCAAGGTCGATGACGTGATCGGCTTCGCGAATGGTGTCCTCATCGTGTTCGACGACGATTACTGAGTTTCCCAAATCGCGCAGCCGCCGCAGCGTGCCAATGAGCCGGTCGTTGTCGCGCTGGTGCAGGCCGATGCTCGGCTCATCGAGGACGTAAAGACATCCGGCCAGACCGCTGCCGATCTGCGTTGCGAGGCGAATGCGCTGCGCCTCGCCGCCGCTGAGCGTGCCGCTTTCGCGATCCAACGAAAGATAGCCGAGCCCGACTTCCACAAGGAAGCTCAGCCGCGCCGCGATCTCCCGCCGCACCTCGCTGGTGATGAAGCGCTGCTGTTCGTTGAAATCGAGGTTCTCCACGAAATCCAAAGCCTCGCTGATCGAGAGGCGACAGAATTGGTAAATGTTCAACCCCCGGAGAGACGCGCTCCCGCGTGTCTCACTTTTGGCAGCGGCAGTGCCGCCCGAGAAAAATGGGGACGCGCAGGAGCGCATCCCTCCGACGGTCACCGCCAAGATCTCCGGCTTCAGCCGCGCGCCCTCACAGACGCTGCACGTCCGGCGGCTCATGTATTGGCGGATGCGCTGGCGCGACAGCTCGCTGTCCGTCGTATCGTAAAGCCGTTGCAAGGCAGCGGCCAGCCCGTCAAACGGCTTCTCGACCTTCTCCCGCTTTCCATTCTCACCCCACGAAAAAACCAGCGCCCGGTCGCCCGTTCCGTTGACGAGCGCCTCGTGAAAGGCGACCGGCAGACTTTCGTACGGCGCGTCCATCGAGGCGCGGTATTCCTTTGCGAGCGAAGTCAGCACGCCTTGGTAATAGCCCTGCATGCGTTTGTTCGCCTTGGCCCACGGCGCGACCGCCCCCTCGGCGAGCGACTTCTCGCGGTCGGGAATCATGAGGTCGGGGTCGCAGACCAGTTCGGTGCCGAGGCCGTGGCAGGCGGGGCAGGCACCGAAGTGCGAGTTGAAGGAAAAATGCTTCGGCGTCAGCGCGGGGAGGGTGAAGCCGGTCTCGGGATTGCTGAAATCCGTCGAGTAGCGGTGCAGCTCCCATTTCTCGGGCTCAGCGTCGCCAATGCGCTGCAAAATCACGACCTTTCCGCCGCCCCACTTGAGCGCTGTATCTACCGAGTCCGCCAGCCGCGTCCGCACGCCCTCGCGGATCACCAGCCGATCCACCACAACCTCGATCACATGCCGCTCGCCCTTCGCCAAGCGAATCGGCTCAGGCCGGCCCAGTTCGATGATCTCCCCGTCGATCCGCACGCGAACGAAGCCCTCACGCTTCAACTTCTCCAGCACGTCGCGAAACTCGCCCGTCTCGCTCTGGACGATCGGCGCGAGGACCACGATACGGCTCTCGGCGGCATAGGCCGTGATCTGATCCACGATCTGCTGCGGCGAGAGTTTGGAAATGGGCGCTCCGGTCTGCGGATCGTGCGGCTGGCCGACCGATGCGTAGAGCAGCCGCAGGTAGTCGTAGATCTCCGTCGTCGTGGCGATGGTGGAGCGCGGATTGCCGCCCGAGCTGCGCTGCTCGATGGCGATGGCCGGGGACAGCCCCTCAATGAAATCCACGTCCGGCTTCTGCATCTGATCCAGAAACTGCCGCGCGTAAGCCGAGAGGCTTTCCACATACCGCCGCTGGCCCTCCGCGTAGAGCGTATCAAAGGCGAGCGACGACTTGCCCGAGCCGCTGAGCCCTGTGATCACGACCAGCTTTTCCCGCGGAATCTCCAGAGTGAGGTTCCTGAGATTGTGCTGGCGAGCCCCGGTGATCTTAATTACTTGTGCTGACATTTCCGCCTTCGGGTGAAACCGCAGAGCAAAGCACAACCACCAATCCGCCTCCAGAGGCAATTCAGCGCATGTCCGACACCGAATTCCACATCACCCGCGAAGAGTTTCAGGCGATCTACGACAAATACCGCGAGGTCAAACACGACATCAACAACACCCTCGCGGTGGTGATGGCCCTCAGTGAGCTGGCCCAGCGCAACCCTGCGCACTACGAAAAGCTGGCCAAAGCCGTCCTCCAACGCGGCCCGGATGTCGTCCAAGCCATGCAGGATTTCCAGACCATGCTCTCCGCGAAGCTCAAAGGCGACGACGCGCCCCCCACGGAAAGCGCGCCGACCTCGGCGGTGTTTTAAGGCTGCGGTCGTCTCCCGGCTGCGAGGTGTAGGGGAAGCGATCGGCGTCCTCTACTCGCATCTATGCTTCCCAAACTCCTCCCCCTCGCCACCGCTCTCGCGTTGGCCCACACCCTCTGCGCCGCTGAGCCCGCGGCGGAGGTCGATGCGCGCCTCGCCGCGCTGACCAAAGAGCACCCAACCGCCGTCGCTGTGCTCGTTGCGCAGGACGGAAAAGTCCTTTACGAAAAGGCCGTCGGCCTCGCCGACATCGCCAACGCCCGCCCGGCCACGCTGACCACGCCGTTTCGCATTGGCTCCGTCACGAAACAGTTCACCGGCGCTGCCATCCTCCGCCTTGCCGAGCAAAAGAAACTCAGCCTCGACGATCCGCTCGCCCGCTACTTCCCGAAGCTCCCGAACGCCGACAAGATCACGATCGACCATCTCCTCCACCACACCTCCGGCCTCAAGAGCTACACCGGCCGGCCCGACTTCCTGGACCGCGTCACCCAGCCCATCGCTGCGGAGAAACTCCTCACCTCATTCGAAAACGACCCACCCGATTTCGCCCCCGGCGCCGGCTGGAGCTACTGCAACACCGGCTACTTTCTCCTCGGCGAGATCGTCGCCCAAGTCTCGGGTCAGCCTTTCGGCGATTTCCTGCGCACGCAATTCTTCGAGCCGCTCGAGATGAAGGACACCGGCCTCTTTCGCAACGCCGCACCGCCCGCGGGCAGCGCCCTTGGCTATTCCTTCGACCAGGGGAAACTGCGCCGCGCGCTTGATTGGGACATGAGCTGGGCCGGCGGCGCAGGCGCACTTTCCTCCACCGTCGGCGACCTCCACCGCTGGAATGAAGCCGTCTTCGGCGGCCGCGTCCTCGCCGAGCCGTGGTTGAAAATCGCGCTCGCTCCCGCCGTGCTTCCCCCGGGCGTCCAGGGGCAGCCCTACGGGTGCGGTTGGATCACCGGCACCCACCGCGGCCTCCCCATCATCGACCACGGCGGCGGCCTGCACGGCTTCCAGAGCTACCTCGTCCGCTTTCCCGCGCATAAACTCAACGTCGCCGTGCTCGTCAACGCCGAAGCCGTTCCGCCCGGCCTCGTCCCCGTCACCCTCGGGCGCGAAATCGCCGAAAAATTTCTCGCCGCCGATCTTCCGCCCCCGCCCGCCATCGATCCCAAAGTCGATCCGAAAACTTACGCCGACTACGCCGGACAGTACGACTACGGGGCGAAAGTGATGACCATCACGCTGGAAGAAAACCGCCTTTACGCCCAGCTCGACGGCCAGCCTCGCTTCGAAATTTTCCCCAGCGCGCCCGACCGGTTTTTCTGGAAGGTGGTGGACGCCCAGGTCCATTTTTCGCGCAACGAAAAAGGCGTGATCACCACCGCCGAACACCACCAAAACGGCACCAGTTTCAAAGCCCAGAAGCTGGCCGAGCTCCCCGCGATCAAGCTGGACGACGCCGCGCTCGACGCCGTCACGGGTCGCTACGATTACGGCGGCGGGGCGGTGCTCACGATCACCCGGGAGGGGGGGCAGCTTTCGGCGCAACTGACCGGTCAGCCGAAGTTTCCCATCTATCCGAAATCCGCCACCGAGTTCGTCTGGCGGGTCGTCCCGGCCCGGGTCGAGTTTACCAAAGACGCTGCCGGCCAGGTCACCAAAGCCACCCACCACCAGGGCGGACGGACCTTCGACGCCGCCAGGCTGCGGTAGCCGATTCGTCGCTCGGAGGGACGGGCTTCTGCACGTCCCACGCTGAACCGGGTGCGGTGGCTTCCGCAGAAGATGGGGACGCGCAGGAGCGCATCCCTCCGTTCAGTCCCTCCGGACTCCCGGATAAACGGCCCTTACTTGGCCGGGGCCGCCTTCTCCACCGGTTTGCCGCTCTTCTCCCACGCTTTGAAGCCCTCGTTCATGTGGTAAACGGTTTTGAGCTTCAGCATCTCGGGCACGGCGCAGGCCCGCGCACTCCGGCCACCGGCGGCGCAATGCACGAGGTAGGCGGTGTCCTTATCCAGCGCCGCGATCTGCTTTCCGAAGTCGGCGTCCATGATGTTGATGTTCTTCGCCCCGGCGATGTGCCCGGCCTGGTATTCCTCTGCGGTGCGCACGTCGATGACGACGATCTTCGGATCACTTTTGAGCAGCTTCTCCGCTTCATCGAGGGTCACGTTTTTCACCGCGCTTGCGGGCGTGGTGGCCGTCGCTGCGGCCGGCGGTTCGGCGGCGAAAAGCGGCTGCGCGGTCAGGACGAAGGCGGCGAGGAGAAGTCGGGAGGTTTTCATGGCGGGAAACAGACAGGCACCTTCCGCAGCGTGCAAACGAAGAAGCGACTCGCGCGCTGCCCGAGAGGCGGTCGTCCGGTGCGAGCGGGGTTACGCGATCACTTCGCGCACCACATTGCCCGCGACATCCGTGAGCCGGAAATTCCGCCCGTTAAAGCGGTAGGTCAGCTTCTCGTGATCGAGTCCGAGCAGCGCAAGGATCGTCGCGTGCAGATCATTGATGCTCACCCGGTTGACCGTCGCTTTGTGTCCGACTTCGTCGGTCTCGCCGTAATGCACG
The DNA here is from genome assembly GCA_031390545.1 of Chthoniobacter sp. Taxonomy (GTDB): domain Bacteria; phylum Verrucomicrobiota; class Verrucomicrobiia; order Chthoniobacterales; family Chthoniobacteraceae; genus Chthoniobacter. The sequence goes on from JANMTP010000002.1 coordinate 118,971, forward strand.
CCGCCTTTCACTCCGCCACCTGCGAGCCATGTGGTGAATGCATGCGGATTGTGGTCGCGTCCCGGCTTCGCGCCTTTCTGCGCCAGCGGCAGGCGGCCAAACTCGCCGCAGCAAATGACCAGCGTCGAGTCGAGCAGCCCGCGCTGCTTCAAGTCCGTGAGCAGCGCGGCGATCGGCTGATCCGTCTCGCCCGCGAACTGCCGGTGGTTGCCCTCGAGGTCCTTGTGCCCGTCCCACGAGCGTTCGTTTTCCATGCCGCCGCTGTAGATCTGCACGAAGCGGACGCCGCGCTCCACGAGCTTGCGCGCCATGAGGCACTGCTTGGCGAAGTGGCTGCACTGCTTTTCCTCGATGCCGTAAAGTTTGCGGATGTGCTCCGGCTCGCCCGCGACGTCGAGCGCCTCGGGCGCCGCCATCTGCATGCGGTAGGCTAGCTCGAAGCTCTCGATGCGCGCCGCGAGTTCTGGATCGTCCGCACCCGGCTGGCGCTTGTTCAGTTTCGCGATGAGGTCGAGCTGCGCCCGCTGTTGCGCGTCGGCCATTTCCGCGGGGCGGTGGAGATTATTGATCGGCGCGCCCTGCGCATTCAGCGCGGTGCCTTGATAGACGCCGGGGAGAAAGCCCGCGCCCCAGTTGCTCGCGTGGCCTTTCGGCAGACCGCGACCGAGGGTGTCGTACATCGCCACGAAGCCCGGCAGATTCTGGTTCACCGTACCGAGCCCGTAGGTCACCCACGCCCCCGCGCACGGGAAACCCATGCGCGACATGCCGGTGTTGATTTGGAAAAGCGCCGGCGAGTGGTTGTTCGTCTCGGTGAAGCAGGAGTGGATGAAGGCCAGGTCATCGACATGCTCGACCGTGCGCGGAAAAATCTCGGACGCCCACGTGCCGCTCTGCCCGTATTGGCGAAAGGCGAACGGCGACTTCATCAACCCGCCCACTTCCTCCGGGAAAAAGCCGGTCTTTTGATCAAAGCCCGGCAACGGCTTGCCGTCGTACTTTTCCAGCGCCGGCTTGTAGTCCCAAGTGTCCACCTGGCTCTGCCCGCCGTTCATGAAAAGCCAGATGACCGACTTGGCTTTCGCCGGAAGGTGCGCGGGCTTCGGCGCGAGTGGATTCACGGGTTCCGCCGCGCTCGCTCCGAGCAACCCCGACTCCCCGAGGAGTGAGCCGAGCGCGAGCATCCCGAAGCCCGAACCCGTGCGGTTGAGAAAATCCCGGCGCGAGCAAAAGCGGGGATCAGCGAAGTGGTGGGGGAGGTTATTCGACATAAACGAACTCATTGAGGCTCACGAGCGACTGGCAGAAATCCGTCAGCGCCAGCTCCGCCGCGTCGGTCTTCCCGGCGGCTTGGTATGACGCCGTTTGCGTGCGCAGGAATTCTCCCGCCGCCGCGCTTTCGTCCTGCGCCGGCGGCCGTCCCAGCGCCACGAGATACGCTCGCGACACCACGGCATCCGCCGGTTGCGCAGCCAGCGTCTTAGCCCAGGCGCGGACGGAACTCCGGATCTGCGCGTTGTTCATCAACAGCAAGGCCTGCGGTGCCACCGTGGTGCTCGAGCGCAGGCCAAGGCTGCCGAGCGTGTCCGGCGCATCAAAGGTGACCAGCATCGGCGGGAGCTGGCTGCGCTTGATCTGGAAGTAGATCGAGCGCCGCGACATCGCCGCATCGAGCGACCCGGGGCCAAAGAGCCGGCGATCCAGCGTGCCGGCGACCGCGAGGATCGCGTCGCGCAGGACCTCGCCTTCGAGCCGGATGCGCTGCCGCCGCGTAAAGAGCGCGTTTTGCGGATCGGCCGCGAGAACTTCCGGAGTCGCCTCCACCGCCTGCTGATACGTCTCGCTCCGCATCATCAGCTTGTGCAGCGGCTTCAAGCGCCAGCCGCCGCGGATCAGTTCGCTAGCGAGCCAATCGAGCAATTCCGGGTGCGAGGGCTTGTCGCCCTGCGTCCCGAAGTCGCTCGGCGTGGCCACGAGACCGCGCCCGAAATGATGCTGCCACAGGCGATTCACGATCACGCGGGCGGCGAGCTGGCCGGCGCCGTCGTCGGCATCGGTGATCCACCGAGCCATCGCCGCGCGCCGCCCCAGCGTGCGGGTGCCGGCGGGCTGCGGCGTCTGCCAGCGCTGCTCCGGCGCGCGCGAGAGCACCTGCAAGAACCCCGGTTTCGCCGGCTCCTGCTTCTGCTTCAGATCGCCGCGGCGGAGCTGAAACGTCTCGTCGTAAAAATCCGGCCCTTGCGTGTGCAGCCGTACCGCCGGTATGCCTTCGCTACTCACGAGCGCCTTCACCAACTCCGGGCGCGGCTCCGTCCTGGCGTGATCGCGCACCGCCCCGGCGAGCTGCTGCCACGCCGGATCGCACGTGCGGAAAAGCCGCGCGAGCGCTCCGTCGTTGGCCGGGCGATCTGCACCCCGGCTCTCCGCGGTTGCAGCGAGGAAATCTTTGAGCGGAAATGCTTCCGCAGTTTCGGCGGGCGCTGCGTCGCTGCTGATCGCGAGCCGGAAACGCCCGATGTTTCGCCGGTCAAAATCCCCGTCGAACTTCATCGTGACCGTCACGGTCGAGCCGTCGCCGAGCGTGACCGGTTCGGCTAAGCGAAAGACCTTGGTCCAATCGGTCGCGGTGAAGTCAGGCACATCCCACTCCGTTTGGCCGTCGGCGAGCTTCAGCGCAAACTCCTCCCGGCCGGGCACCCTCGCTTTGGCGGTGAACTCCTTCATCTTAAACCCTCCGCCGGTCGACCAGCCTGGCCCGTACCCAGGCAGCCGCTTGTCGGCGAGCCCTTCGAGCCGCAGCGCGCTGATCCCGGCCAGCGGAACCTTTGCGGTGAACGTGTAGGTATCGGGCGTGCCGGCAGTGACGGTGACGAGATACGAATCGTCCGGCTGCCGCTCGTGCTTGGTGATGGCGTAGTAGGGCCCGCCAACGTTGAGCTGCTCCGCTTTCAAGCTGAGCCACGCGGGCTGGGGGAGGGCAGGGGCAGCCGAGTTCGCCTTTCGCTCCCGCCACCACGTCTCGAAGCGGTTGGGCGATTCCCTTCGTTCCCATTTCTCCAGCGCCTTGGCCAGCGGTTTGTGCGCCTGCGTCCACGCCGCGTGCCGTTCGCCGAACTCGGCGGTCTTGACCTCCAGATCGCGGTCGCTGCGCACCGTCTTGGTGAAGGTGGAGATGAACCGGTAATAGTCCTGGGCGGGGATCGGATCGAATTTGTGATCGTGGCAGCGCGCGCAGCCGACGGTCAGCCCGAGCATTGAGGTGCCGATCGTCGCGGCCATGTCGTCGAGTTCGTCGTAACGCTCTTTTTCCGCCTGGTTGGCGGTGATCTGCGTCGCATGCGTGCCGGCCGCGAGAAAGCCCGTCGCCTTCCAAGCCTCGACGTTGTCCGGCGCGAGTTCGTCCCCCGCGATCTGCCACTGCACAAAGCGGTCGTAAGGCAGGTCCTCGTTCAGCGCCCGGATGACGAAGTCGCGGTAGTGGTAAGCGTGCGCGCGGTCGTAATCCTGCTCGTAGCCGTGGCTCTCCGCGTAGCGCGCGAGGTCGAGCCAGTGCCGTCCCCAGCGTTCGCCGTAGTGCGGGCTGGCCAGCAGCGCATCGAGCACTTTTTCCCACGCGTCCGGCGTAGCGTCGGAGACAAAAGTTTCGACCTGCTCCGGCTTGGGCGGGAGGCCGATGAGGTCAAAATAAGCGCGCCGGATCAGCTTTCGGCGGTCGGCGGACGCGGCGGGCGCGAGACCTTTTTCCTGCAGTTTCGCGGCGATAAAGCCGTCGATCGGATTCCTTTCCGGGACTGGCGGCGTGACTTTGGCGAGCGGACGGAAGGACCACCAGGCGCGGTCCGCGTCAGTCACGAGCGAAGCGTCGCGTGTCACTTTGCCTTCGATGAGCGGCTTGCCGTAGGGCGCGCCGAGATCGATCCACTCCGCGATCTTCGCGATGTCGGCGTCGGACAATTTATCTGCCTTCTTGGGCATCTTGATGTCCTCCTCTTCATGCCGGATCGAGCGCACGAGCAGGCTCTCCGCGGACTTGCCGGGGATGATCGAGACGCCTTCATCGCCGCCTTTCATGAGCGCTTCGCGCGTGGCGAGGTCCAGACCGCCCTTCGTCCCTTTCTCGCCCCCGTGACATTTCACGCAGTGCTCCGTGAGCAGCTTCGCCACGTCGCGATTAAAAAGCTCAACGCCCTTCATCATCTGCGCGGCATGATCCGGCGGCACAGCAGCCCACCCGCTGGCGGCGCTGGCAAGGAGAACTAGTGGGAGGACGGAGCGATGGAGCATGGCGGCAAGTCAACGACCCGCGGAGTATCGCCAAGCTTGGGCAGGAAGCCATGTCCAATCCTGCCCGGCTTGTGTCTTGGCCGTCCGGTGGTTTATCGCGAATCCAGAGCTGCTACGGTAAACAGAACCCGAGCGCGTGTGTCAAATCCGCTCCCCGATGCTTGCCAGTCCGGGGCCAAAATGCTCCTCTCCCACGCCATGCCTACGCCTGCCAACGGCCGCTACCACTCGCCTTTCACCAAGCACGGCCAAGTCCTCGGCGAACTCGGACCGACTGGGCTGGCGACCTTCCACGTGCACGAATGCGGCTATCTGCCGCGCGGCATTCGCTGGCATTTTCCGGGCGTGCTCAGCCCGTTTTGGCGGCTGTATTTCAACGGCAAACCCGGCTGGCACGTGCGCCATGCGGGGCGCGATCACGCCCTCGGGCCGGATCGTCTCGTGCTCATCGCCGACGGCACCCTGTTTGACTGCCTCGGCGAACCCGGCGTGCCGCATCTCTGGCTCCACTTCAATCCACTACGACGCGGCGGACCATCACCCGAGGCCCCGATCACGCGACCGCTGACTCCGTTGCTCCGCGCCGCGGTCGAATCCGTGCTCAGCGCGCACGCGGAAACCGACGAGGCCCGCCGCCGCTCGCGCCTTTATCACGCTACCGCGGCACTTTTGCACGCCACGTTCGGCGAGTTCGAGCTTTCCGCCCCGCCCGACGCGCCCCCGCGACTCGAGCAACTGCTCCGCTTCATCGATGCCCACCTCGCGGACGACCTGACCAACCCGCAACTTGCCCGGCAGGCCGCGCTCAGCGAGAGCGCGTTCATCCGCTGGTTTCGCGAGCACCTCGGCGTCACGCCCGCGATTTGGGTGCAACAGGCGCGGGTCAAACAGGCGGCCCGCAGCCTCGTCCTCACCGCCGCAACGATTGACGCCATCGCCGCCGATTGCGGTTTTCCCAACCGTTTCTATTTCAGCCGCGTTTTCCAGCGCCACATGCGCTGCGGCCCGGCCGAATATCGCCGGCGCCAAGTGCGTCCGGTGTAACCCCTCAAGGCAACGTCAGTCCAAACACGCGCACCAGGAAACTCAGCTGGTCGGCTTTTTCCTCGATGATCTTGGCCATCGGCTTGCCGCTGCCGTGCCCGGCGCGGACTTCGATGCGAATCAGCACCGGCGGGCCATCGGGCACCTGGCATTGCTGAAGACGCGCGGCAAACTTGAAGCTATGTGCGGGCACCACGCGGTCGTCGTGATCGCCGGTGGTGATGAGCGTGGCCGGGTAGCGAGTGCCGGGCTTGAGCGCGTGCAACGGCGAGTAGCGGAGAAGATTCGGGAAATCGTCCGCGTTTTCCGCGGAGCCGTAGTCGCTCTTCCAGGCCCAGCCGATGGTGAACTTGTGGAAGCGCAACATATCCAGCACGCCGACCGCGGGCAGCGCCGCGCCAAACAGATCCGGCCGCTGCGTCATGCATGCGCCGACGAGCAGGCCGCCATTGCTTCCGCCCTGAATCGCGAGCCGGGCGGGCGAGGTGTATTGATTGGCGATGAGCCACTCGGCGGCAGCGATGCAGTCGTCGAAGACATTCTGCTTCTTCGCTTTCACCCCGGCGAGATACCAATCCATGCCGTACTCGCCGCCGCCACGCAGATTTGGCATCGCGAAGACGCCGCCCATTTCCATCCAGACGAGATCGGTGACGCTGAACGCCGGCGTCAGGCTGATATTGAAGCCGCCGTAGCCGTAGAGGAGCGCGGGCGCGCTGCCGTCGAGCGCGAGGCCCCGTTTGTGCGTGATGAACATCGGCACGCGGGTGCCGTCTTTGCTGTGGAAAAAGACCTGTTTGGTCTCGTAGTCGGAGGCGAGGAAATCGACGCGCGGCCGACGGAAGACTTCGCTTTCGCCGGTCTTGAGATTGAGTCGGTAGATGGCGCCGGGCTCGGTGAAGCTGGTGTAGGAATAGAACGTCTCGATGTCGTCGCGTCGTCCGCTGAAGCCGTCGGCGGTGCCAATGCCCGGTAGCGAGATTTGGCGGATGAGTTCCGCGCGGGGAGCTTTGCCGTCCCAAGCCAGCGCGCGCACGACGGTGTGCGCGTCCTGTAAATAGCGGCAAAGGAATTGCCGGTAAACGAGCGAGACGCTTTTCAGCGGCTCCTCGGCCTGCGGAATGAGTTCCAGCCAGCGCGCGCGCTCCGGTTGCCGGATATCGATGGCAATGACGCGCCCGCGGGGCGCGTCGAGATCCGTCTCGAAAAAAAAGATCGGGCCATCGTTGTCGATGAATGAGAACGAGGCCGTGAACTCGGGAATCAGTTCGACGACTTTGGACGCGGGGTCTGCGAGGTCTTTGTAAAAGATGAGGTTCTTCGGATCAGTGCCTTTGCTGACGTGGACGATGAGAAAGCGTCCATCGTCCGTGACGCCGCCTCCGAAGCCCCAGTCCGCGTGGTCGCGCCGTTCATAGACGAGGATGTCGGCGGCCTGCTTCGTGTCCAGCCGGTGGAAGTAGAGTTTTTGAAATTCGAGGACGCCTTTCTTCTCCTCGCCCGCGCGCGGGGCGTTGAAGCGGCTATAGAAAAACCCGCTGCCGTCTTTCGCCCAAGATACGCTGGAGAACTTCACCCACTCCACGAGGTCCTCTCGCTCAAGCCCTGTGGCCACCTCGCGCACATGCCAGTCCTGCCAATCGGACCCGGCCCGCGAAAGCCCGTAAGCCAGCATCTCGCCGTCGTCGCTCACCGCGTAGCCGGCGAGTGAAACGGTGCCGTCTTTCGACAGGGTATTCGGATCGAAGAGCACGCGCGGCGGGGCTTCGTGCGTGTCGGTGGTGTAAAGCACACGCTGGTTCTGCAGGCCGCTATTCCGCATGAAGAAAAGCCGTCCGCCCCGCTCGAGTGGCACGCCGAAGCGCTCGTAATTCCACAGCTTAGTCAGCCGCTCCTTAATTTTACCGCGGCTCGGCACCGCCTCGAGGAACGTGCTGGTGACTTTGTTCTGCGCTTCAACCCAAGCCGCGGTCTCCGAGGAATTGTCGTCCTCCAGCCAGCGAAACGGATCGGCAATCTTCTGGCCGTGGTAATCATCCACCTGCGCGTCCTCGCGCGTCGTCGGGTAGGGGAGTCGGGCTTCCTGCGCGGTGGAGATCATGGGCAAAAGGCAAAAACTGAGCGCGAGCACGACGCAGCGAAAGGCGGGCGTTTTCATTTCTTTAAATTCGCCGTGCCAGGATATAGCCGCGCGCCACGGAGGTCGGCTGGTATTCCACCCACTCGAAGCCCGCACCGTCCAGGTAGGTGCGCATTTCGGCGAGCGAGTAACATTTGCCTTCGGTGATGTTCATGAGCAGCGCGGAGTATTCGGCGACCTGCAGCGGGCCGGTCTTCTCGGCGTTGATGTAAGCGTCGTGGACGATGAGCAATCCGCCGGGCGCGAGCGCCGCGTGGGATTTCGCGAGCAAGTCGCGCACGGTCGGCTCATCCCAGTCGTGGAGCACATTGGAGATAAGATGCGTGTCGAATCCCGCCGGCCAGGCGTCGGTAAACATATCACCCGCGATCACGTCCACCTGCGCCGTAAAGTCCTGCTTGGCGATGCACTCGCGGGCGATGCGATCGACCGGCGGCTTTTCAAATACCGCCGCGCGTAGGTGCGCATGGTGCGCCACCAGCGCGCACGCGTAGATGCCCGAGCCGCCTGCGACATCGAGCACGGCGCGCTGTGCCGCGAGGTCGAGTTTGCGGGCCATCGCCGGCCCGAGCAGCACGCCGCGACAATCCATCGCCGCGGTGAAAGGCTTCGCGAAATCCTCCCGCTCCATGGCTTGTGCCCAGGCCTGCGGGTCGTAGCTGCCCCAGTTTGCGGGTTTGCCGGTGCGCAGGACTTTGAGCATGTCGAGCGTGGGCTGCCGGTCTTTCATCGAGACGTAGTAAGGCGCGAGATTCCACGGCGAGCCCGAGGCGAGATGCTCCCGCGCCCGCAGCGTGCAATGGAAGACGCCGCCAGAAACCGTTGTCAGGCCCATCGCGTTGAAGAGCGTCATCATTACGTCCGCCGGGCGCGGATGGATTTCGAAGTGCGCGCAGATAGCACCGAAGGTGGCCGGGTGCTCGGCCAGCCAAGTGAAGAAATCGAGATGCGCCAGCGCTGCAGCGAGCAGATCGACGGAGACGATGCCATCGCGGAGCCGGTAGAGCGCGACGGGATCGGAGACGGGTTCGGAAAGGAGGGTGGGGTGAGGCATGGCGCAGGCCGTTGTTAAGCCACTGACGGGTGGAGAGGGAAACACGCATTTTGTCGCGCCCCGCCCACGAAACGATTTCAGGGCACCCGATAAACGAGTACGGATTGCGAGTTTTCGTCCGCCACGTAGAGAAACTTACCATCGGGGCTGAAGCAAAGACTTGGACAGCCGGGAGGCGCGAAATCGCCGGCGAGTTGGGTGCCTTCAAAGGTCAATTTTCCGGAGGACGGCTCGCGGGTGAACGCCGCGATTCGATCGGAGTTGGTGGCCAGCGCATACACCCACCTGCCGTCGGGGCTGACGGCGATGCTGTTTCCGCCCTCGAAGCCTTTGAAGTTGGCCACGCCATTCACATGCTCCTCCACCAGTTTCAAAGTCCCGTCCGCTTGGGTCGCGAAGACACTCACCGCGTTATCGCCGCCAAAGCGTCCGGCGCTGACATAGACGTGTTCGCCCTTCGGGCTGCAGGCGATGCGAAAGGCTCCACCCAGCGCCTTGCGACCATCTTCGTCATCGGTCAGCAGTTGGACGAGTTCCAGCATTCCCGAGACGGGATCCGGTCGCAAAACGGCCACCGTGCTCGAGGATGCGCCCGCCGCGTAGAGCATGCTGCCGTCCGGGCTGAGCTGAATATCCCGCAGCCCGCTTAACCGGTTACCCGCCGACTCCAACTGCTGGAAAACGAGCTTGTCTTCCTTGATCAAATAAACGCCCACGCCATTCGACGCCGCCGTGTAAATCATTCTACCGTCCTTGGAAAACCCTGCATCGATGACGAAGTCCAAACCGTCATTGCCCTGCTCGCCGAGTCGGGCCACATCGAGTTGATGCAGCGCGCCAGTGTTGACGTCGCGCTTGTAAAGGGTGATGGCGTTTGCCCTGAAGGCGCTGGCCACCGCGTATTCGCCGTCGCTTGAGAGCCGGATGTTTACCACCGTTTTCAGGTCCGGCCCGGTGAAAGTGTAATCGGCTGCCAATTCCCCGGTGCCGCTTTGGCGCTTAAAAACGCTCACGGCGTCCGCGTTGAAAGCCGCGGTATAGGCAAATTTTCCGTCTGGCGAGACGACCACTGAAGTGATCGATCGCAAAGACTCTGCCTCCACCTTTTGCACTTGCTCAAGACGCCCGGGATAGGCTTGGGCATCGACGGTTTTGGATTCATCCTGCCCGTGAAGAAGGGCAGGGGAGAGAAGCAGCACGGTGACAAGACGCAGGGAGGTATTCATGGGACGGAAACTGCGGAGGCGAAACAAAGGACGATGAACCAAGGTCGGTCTAGCAAACGAAAAGCTGCCGCGTCAAGGCGGCGAACGCTTGCCCTCGTCCCGCCCGACGCGCTAACGAAGCTGCCGCCTGACGCCATGCACGATTTAATCCGCGACATCACCTTTAGCATCACCGCCGCCTGGTTGCTCGGGTTGGTGGCGCAGTTTCTCCGGCAACCCGTCCTGCTCGCCTACCTTATTGGTGGCTTCATCCTTGGCCCGGCCGGGCTGCGGCTTGTCGAGTCGGCGGAAAGCATCGAGGCCATCGCCGAACTCGGGTTGATCTTCCTGCTCTTCATGATCGGCCTGGAGATCGACTTGAAGAAAATCGCCAGCGCCGGGCGCTCGATCACGCTCACCGCGGCGGTGCAGATCTTCGGCTGCGCGGTGCTGGGCGTCGCTTTCTTCCGGCTGTGCGGCTTCGGCTTGGGCGAGGGGAAATGGGATGCGCTTTATCTCGGCGTGGCCGCGGCGTTGAGCAGCACCGTGATCATCGTGAAGGTGCTCTACGAAAAGCAGGAGCTCGATACGCTGACCGGGCGCATCACCCTCGGCGTGCTCGTGCTTCAGGATCTCGCGGCCATCCTTTTCCTCGCGGTGCAGCCGAACCTCGAAAACCTCGGGGTTAGCGTGCTCCTCATGTCGCTCGCCCGCGTGGTCCTGCTCGTCGTCGTGGCGATGGCCGTGAGCCGCTACCTGCTGCCGCCGATCTTCCGCCACGTCGCGCGTCTGCCGGAACTCGTCCAGGTCGGCGCGCTGGCTTGGTGTTTCCTCGTCGGCGAGTTTGCCGAACGCCTTCACCTCTCGCGGGAAATGGGCGCGCTTATCGCCGGCGTGGCGCTCTCCACCTTTCCTTACGCGCTCGATGTCACTGCCAAAGTCACGAGTCTGCGCGACTTCTTCGTCACGCTCTTCTTCGTCGGCCTCGGCATGCAGATTCCGCTGCCCACCACCGCGCTGGTGGGCTGGGGTCTGGTGTTCGCGGCGTTCGTGGTGATTAGCCGTTTCGCGACCACCTTCACCCCGCTCTACCTCATGCAGCAGGGGCTGAGGACGAGTCTCATTCCGTCCATTAACCTCAGTCAGGTCAGCGAATTTTCGCTGGTCGTCCTTGCCCTGGGCAAGCAGGCCGGCCACCTCTCGCACCCGGCCACCTCTGGCATGGTCGCGCTCGCCTTTACCGCGCTCGCCGCGGTGTCGTCTTTCGGCATGGCGCAGTCGAATGTCATTGCCCGCGCCACCATCCCTTGGCTGAAACGCCGCGGTTTGCGCGATCTCGACAACACCCCCGATGACGTCCACGCCGAAGGCGGCCACGGCCACGGCAGTTCGCGCATTCTGTTCCTCGGTTTCTTCCGGACGGCCAGCTCACTCCTCGAGGAAATCCAGTGCCACGCGCCCGACCTCATCCCGCACGTGGCCGTGGTCGATTTCAGCCCCGTGGCCCGCGCCGGGCTCATCGAGCGCAAAGTGCGCATCGTCTATGGCGACATCAGCCAGCGCGACACCCTGCTCCACGCCGGCGTGGAAAAAGCCGAGGTGCTCGTCTGCACGATCCCCGACTCGCTGCTCAAAGGCAGCTCCAACGAACGCCTCGTCCGCCTCCTCCGCGGACTGAACCCGACTGCCAAAATCATCGCCACCGCCGAAGTCCTCAGCCAGGCCCGCGTGCTCATGGAAGCCGGTGCCGACTACGTCTCCCTCGCCCGCCTGCGCGAAGCCGAAGACCTCTTTGAAGCCGTCCGCGCCGCGTCCGCCGGCCTCCTCGACGAAAAACGCACCGCCCTCCAAACGATGCTCGAAGGCCGCCGCGAAGTGCTCGGCTGAAGGCGCTTTCTGCCTTCCGCCTTCCGCCTCCCGACTTCATCATCCGCCCCCCATGCCTGCCGTCTCCGTCGTCATCCCGCTTTACAACGAGGAGGACAATATCGCCCCGCTCCAGCGTGAACTCGCCGCCGCCCTCGCTGGGGTCGAATACGAACTCGTGCTCGTGGATGACTGTTCGACGGATCAAACGCTCGCGCGGATAGAGCGTGGGCCGGGTGTGCGGGTGATCGAGTTTGCCAAAAACACGGGGCAAAGTGCGGCCATGTATGCTGGCATCCACGCAGCGCAGGGCGGCGTGATCGTACTGCTCGATGGCGACCGGCAGAATGATCCGAACGACATCCCGCGGCTGCTCGCGGAGATTGAAAAGGGCGCGGACCTGGTCTGCGGCTACCGAGCGAAACGGCAGGATTCGCTTTCTAAAAAGCTGACTTCGCGGGTGGCCAATGCGGTCCGCTCGCGCTTCACCGGAGACGGCGTGCGCGACACCGGTTGCACGCTCAAGGCGATGCGCCGGGAATGCCGCGAGGCGCTGGTGCCGTTTTACGGGATGCACCGTTTCATCCCGGCGCTCATCAAAGGCATGGGCTACCGGCTCACCGAGGTGCCTACGCAGCACCGCCCGCGCACCGCGGGCGTGAGCAAATACGGCTTTGGCAACCGGGCGTGGAAGGCGACGTGCGACATGTTTGCGGTGAAGTGGCTGCTTTCCCGGCAGATCCAAATCCGCATTCGCCGGGAAAGTTGAGCCGCGCCGCTACTGCACCGGGGCCATCAGCCGGGCGACGCGCACTTTCAGCCGAAACCAAAAGCTCGCCGTCTCCAGTTCCCGCGCCGTCGCGGGCGTGCTGTCTGCGAAGTCGCGCTCCAGCATGGCCGCGACCTGGTGGGTGAAGGCCTTTTCGTAGAAGGCCATGGTCATCTCGAAGTTCAGGCGAAACGAGCGGTTGTCGAAATTCGCCGTGCCGATGGCGCAGTAGTCGTCGTCCACGAGGAGGACTTTCTGGTGCATGAAGCCGCGCTGGTGGCGGAACCATTTTATGCCCACCACTTCGGTTTCGCGCAGGTAGGAATAGGCCGAGAGCCGGACCAGTTCGCTGTCCGGCTTGAGGGGGATGAGGATGCGCACATCGACGCCGCGAAGCGCGGCGAGTTGGAGCGCGGAGATGAACTGCTCGTCGGGCACAAAATACGGGCTGGCGATCCACAGGCGCTCCGTTGCGGAGTTGATCGCATGGAGGAAAAAAAGCGTGGCCGTTTCCAGTTCATCGGCGGGCCCACTCGGCAGGCAGAGCGCGCCCACACAACCGCCGCGGGCTCCCACGGGTTCCCAATTCAGATTCTCGGGCACCTCTCCGGTCGCCCAAAGCCAGTCTTCCAGCCAGGCGACTTGCACGCATTGGACCACCGGTCCCTCGACTTCCACGTGGGTATCGCGCCAGGGACCGAATTTCGGATCTAGGCCAAGGTATTCGTCTCCGACGTTGTGCCCGCCGACGAAGGCAGTACGCCCATCGACGACCACAATCTTCCGATGGTTGCGGAAGTTGATTTGAAATCGATTCGTGGCGCCCTTCGTCGAATTGAAAGGGGCCATTTTTACGCCCGCTGCTTGTAGCCGCGCCCGGTAGTCGCGCAATTTACCGCTACCGATTTCATCATAGAGCACCATGCACCGCACGCCGGCCTGGACGCGTTCGGCGAGCGCCTCGTGGAGCCGCCGACCCAGGCTGTCGTCGTGGATCATGTAGAACTGCACGAGGACGTATTCCTTGGCCGTCGCGATGGCCGCGAAGATGGCCGCAAAGGTCGCTTCGCCGTCGATGAGCAGCGCGGCGCGGTTGTGGGCGGTGAAGGGTAATTTGGCGAGGCGCTCGAGCAGCAGTTCTTCGCGTCGGCCCGCTTTCGTCTGCATGCGCTGACGGTCAAATTCTTCAGCCAGTTTCTTCGCGACCGCGCTCGTCTTCAAAATTTCGGCGCGCCGCGCCGTCACGTAACCAGCGAATTTCGTCCGGCCAAAAATCCAGTACGCCGGCACCGCGACCCACGGCAAGGCGATCAGCGAAACCGCCCAAGCGATGGTCCCCTGCGCCGTGCGCGTTTCCATGATCGCCTTTATGGCTGTTAAAACGCCGGCGATCTCCGCAGTAAGGATGGCAATGCTGAGGAGGGTGGGAGAGTTCATGGACGCGCAGTATCCGGCGTGGAACAGGCCGAGGGCGACCAATTTTCTACCCCACGAAGAGCGTGAATGAACTTGCTCCGCGAGTTCTCCGGTGCATCTTCTGCGCCTTCGTTCGCGGCGTTAGCTCAGTGGTAGAGCGGCGCTTTTACACAGCGTTGGTCGGGGGTTCAAATCCCTCACGCCGCACCATTCTGCCGCCGCTGGAGCTGCGGGGCTCCGGAGCGAAGAAAACTCCACTCGGTCAAAAGCGCGGTGCTGTGTAGCTTCACGGCGTTGCCCGATTTAGAGCCGGAGCAGCGCCGCCGACCATGTCCCTTCCCGATCACCAGCCCGCCTCACTAAAACCCGCCGCTGCGCATTCCTGCTGCGGCTCGGCCACCAGTCAGGATCATTCGCACGGAGAAGCGAAACCCTCCGCTGGTGCGCAGTACTTCTGTCCGATGTGCCCGGGCGTCGAGTCGGATCGGCCCGGCGATTGTCCGAAATGCGGCATGGCCTTGGAGCGCAATCCTGCGTGGAAACCGCCGACGATTTACGCGTGCCCAATGCATCCCGAGATCGTGCAGGATCATGCGGGCAATTGCCGCATCTGTGGGATGGCGCTTGAGCCGAGGCCGGTTCGGGCGGAGGCAGCGGAGGACGATGGTGAGTTGCGCGAGATGACGCACCGGCTGCGGATCGGCGGGGTGTTGGCGCTGCCGGTTTTCCTGCTGGCCATGGCGCACATGGTCCCCGGCGCGCCGCACTGGCTCATGAGTGACGCCTCGCGCTGGACGCAATTCGGCCTCTCGACACCAGTCGTGCTTTGGGCGGGCTGGCCGTTTCTGGTCCGTGGTGCGCGCTCCTTGCGGACGGGAAATTTCAATATGTTCACACTCATCGCGCTCGGGGTGGGTGCGGCTTACCTTTACAGCGCGGTAGCGATGCTCGCGCCGGGGCTCTTTCCCGCGACGACGAACGCGATGGGTGGCGTCGGCATCTACTTCGAGGCCGCGGCGGTCATTGTGGTCCTGGTGCTGCTAGGCCAGGTGCTCGAGCTCCGCGCCCGCAGCCGCACGGGCACCGCGATTCGCGCCTTGCTCGATCTCTCGCCCGCGACCGCGCGACTCGTGGACGACCGCGACGAACGCGAAGTACCGCTCGATCAAGTAACGGTCGGCGCGACCTTGCGAGTAAGGCCGGGCGAGAAGGTCCCTGTGGATGGCGTGATCATGGAAGGTCGCTCCGCCATCGACCAATCCATGCTCACGGGCGAGCCGCTGGCGGTCGAGAAAGTCGCCGGCGATGACGTCTCCGGCGGCACGATCAACGGGAGCGGTAGTTTTCTGATGCGTGCCGAACGGGTAGGCAGCGAGACGTTGCTCGCTCGGATCGTCGAAATGGTCGCCACGGCCCAGCGCAGCCGTGCGCCGATTCAGTCGTTGGCGGACAAAGTAGCGGGCATTTTCGTGCCGGCGGTGTTGGGGATTGCCGTCTTGACGTTCGGTCTTTGGTTTTTCTTCGGGCCGGAACCCCGGCTGGCGCATGCGGTCGTCAACGCCGTCGCCGTGCTCATCATTGCCTGTCCGTGCGCGCTGGGTTTGGCCACGCCGATGTCCATCATGGTCGGGATCGGCCGCGGGGCGCAGGCCGGGGTGTTAGTGAAGAATGCCGAGGCCATCGAACGACTGGAGAAGGTGACGACGATCGTCGTCGATAAGACAGGCACACTGACCGAAGGCAAACCGCGACTCGTCGAAGTGCGGCCTGTTGCGGGGCTCACGCCGGAGGAACTGGTGCGCGTCGCAGCGGCGGTGGAGCAAGCGAGCGAACATCCGTTGGCTGCGGCCATTGTCGCCGGGGCGAAGGAGCGCGCACTGGCGTTGCCTGCGGCGCAAGATTTCCAGTCCCACGCTGGTGGGGGCGTAAGTGCCGAGGTGGACGGACGGCGCGTGATCATCGGGCAACTGAAGTTTTTGCAAAACCAAGGCGTCACCGGTGCGGAGCCGCTCGCCGAAAGTGCCGCGCCGCGGCAAAGCGAAGGGCAAACCGCCATCTTCATTGCCATCGATGGCAAAGCCGCGGGCTTCCTGACCGTGGCAGATCCGATGAAAGCTTCGACGCCCGACGCCATTCGCGCCCTGCGCGCACTGGGGCTGAAGATTCACATGCTGACCGGCGACAACCAGCGCACCGCCGAAACCGTCGCGCGGCAACTCGGTCTCGATCACATCGAAGCCGAAGTCGCGCCCGCGGATAAGCACGCCTACGTCGAGGCCCTGCGCGGTCGCGGGGAAGTCGTTGCGATGGCCGGCGACGGCATCAATGACGCGCCTGCGCTGGCCGCGGCGGATGTCGGCATTGCCATGGGGACTGGCACGCACGTCGCGATGGAAAGCGCGGGCATCACGCTGGTCAAAGGGGACCTCCGCGGGATCGCTCGCGCCATCACCCTGAGTCGCGCGCTGATGCGGAACATTCGGCAGAATCTCGTCTTCGCCTTCCTCTACAACGCTCTAGGCATCCCGATCGCGGCCGGTCTGCTTTACCCGTTCTGCGGCTGGTTGCTCAGCCCGATTCTGGCGGGTGCGGCAATGAGTTTGAGTTCGGTTTCGGTCATCGCCAATGCCCTGCGCTTGCGCGCGGTTCAACTGGACGAGGGCAAAAAATAACTACTTCACCGGACTCGCAATCGCCGCGTTGCTCACGTCTTTCACGTCGTGCCGAAAACGAGTGGCGGCCGCGCGGATGGAGGCCGCCACCTGCGCGTGCTGGCTGGCAAATTTTGGCGTGAACCAAGGGAAGAGGCCGATGAGATCGTGCGTGACAAGGACTTGGCCGTCGCAGCCGGAGCCGGAGCCGATGCCGATGGTAGGGATGGTCAGGCGCTGGGAAATGGTCTGGGCGACTTCGGGGACGACGAGTTCGAGGAGCAGGGCGAACGAGCCGGCGGCTTCGACGGCGAGGGCGTCGGCGAGCAGAGCGTCGGCCTGCTCGGGGGTGCGGCCTTTGATTTTGTAGCCACCCTCGAGTTTCACGCGCTGAGGCATCATGCCGATGTGAGCCATCACGGGGAGACCCGCGGCGGTGAGGGCGGCGATTTGCGGGACGTGGCTGCGGCCGCCTTCGAGCTTCACAGCGTGCGCCCCGGCGGCGAGGAGGCGGCGGGCGTTGGCCTGGGCCTGTTCGGGGGTTTCGTAGCTGGCGATGGGGAGATCGGCGATGATCAGCGCGCGCTGCACGCCGCGGGCGACGGCGGCGGTGTGGTGGAGCATGTGCTCCATGGTGACATGGGTGGTGTCGGGAAAACCGAGGACGACCATGCCGAGAGAATCGCCGACCAGAATCACATCGAGACCGCTTTCATCGAGCAGCCGCGCGGTCGGGTAATCGTAGGCCGTGAGGACGGCAAGTTTTTCGCCGCGACGTTTGGCGGTGGTGAGATCGACGGGTTGCACGCTTTTGGAAAAGTGGTGGATTAGCCGTAACGCAAGGCTTCGATGGGATCGAGGCGGCTGGCTTTGATCGCCGGGAAGATACCGCTGAGCACGCCGATGGCGACGGCAAAACCAAAGCTGATCAAGATCGCGCTGGGTTCGACGATCGGTGTGTTTTCGCTTTCGGTGAGTTGCGCGATGAGGCGGAGCAAGCCAAAGGCGGCGCCGAGTCCGAGGACCCCGCCGCAGACGCCGATGACGCTGCTTTCGACGATGATCTGAAGAAAGATGTCGCGCCCTTTCGCGCCAATGGCCCGGCGCACCCCGATCTCGCGGATGCGCTCGGTGATCGAGGCGAGCATGATATTGGTGATGCCAATTCCTCCGACAATAAGGCTGATAATGGCGATCATGCCGCCGCTGACGCGCGTGCTTTTGATGCTGCGCTCCATGCTGTCGAACCACTCCTCGCGGGTGTTGAAAGTGAAGTCTTCGATGCCGCGATGGGTGACGGTGAGCAGGGCGCGGGTTTGGTCGAGCGCCTCCTGAAAACGGCTCACGTCTTTCACCTGGAAGATGAGCTGGTCGAGTTTGTAGTTCGGTCCCTGATCGACGGTTCCGACCATCGTCGAGGACTTGTAGTCGTAAAACATCGTGGTGATGGGGATCTGCACGCTGCTGTTTTTGCGCTGGAATGGATCCCAGCCGCCACCGCGGCGCCCTCCGCGGCCAGGCCCACCCATCTTCGGCGGTTCCCCGCGCTCGCGGCGGAGCTTGTCTTCCTCGCGCTCGTAGAAATTGAAGATGCCGACGATGGTGAACGGGCGACCGTTGATCAGAAAGGACTCACCGACCGCGTTGTAGTTTTTCCGCTCGGGCCAGAGCTTATCGACGATGCTCCGACCGACCACGACGACGTGGCGCGCTTCGTCGAGATCGATCTGCGTGAGCAGTCGGCCGTGGGCGATTTCGTGTTTGTTGATGTGCGCAAAGTCCGGCCAGCAGCCAGAGACTTGCGCCCGCATGGTCTGGTTGCCGCGGGTCAGGGCGGCGTTGCCCAACTCGGATACGGGCGAGACATAACTCACCAGGTCCGCGCGGCTACGGATGAGTTCCGCGTCGGCCACCGTCTGGCCGGGAGATATTTCCGCAAAGGCGGTCTGCTCCTCGGGGACTTCCTGGCGGTTGGTGTCGATTTTTTCGATACCGCCTATCTGGGTCATGAAATCCCGCATGCCATTGGCGATGCCGGCGGTCAGCGCAAAGGTGGTGAGCAGGCTGGCCACGCCGAGGATGATCCCGAGCATAGTCAGGATGCTGCGGAATTTGTGGGCGCTAATTTCTTTCAGGCCCATGAGCAGGGAGAGCCAAAGCTTCATACTGGGGCGAGCGGCGCAGGGTGCTTCGAATCCGCGAGGATCTTTCCGTCACGCATCTCGATGCGCCGGGGGGTGTGGGCGGCAATGTCGTTGTCGTGCGTGACGAGGACGATGGTGCGACCCTGGGCGATCAACTCTTGAAAGAGCGCGAGGATGGATTCGCCGGTGGTCGAGTCGAGGTTCCCCGTCGGTTCGTCCGCAAAGATGATGCGGGGATCGTTGACCAGAGCACGAGCGATAGCCACGCGCTGCATCTGGCCGCCGCTGAGTTGGAGCGGGGTGTTTTTCAGGCGGTTGGAAAGGCCCACGCGTTCGATGGCGGTGAGCGCGCGCCTCTTGCGCTCGGCGCTGCCGAGGCCGGCGTAAATCATGGGCAGCTCGACGTTTTGCAGGACGTTGAATTTCGGCAGCAGATTAAAGGATTGAAAGACGAAGCCGATCTTGGCGTTGCGCAGTTCGGAGAGGCGGTTGCCGCCGGCGCGGCTGGCGTCGATGCCGTCGATGATCATCCGCCCGGTGGTCGGCGTATCGAGGCAGCCGAGGAGGTGCATGAGCGTGGATTTTCCGCTGCCACTCGGGCCGATGATCGCGGCGTATTCGCCTTCCTCGATATCAAGGTCGATGCCGGCCAGCGCGACGATCTCCTGCTCGCCGACTCGATAACGTTTGGTGACTTCCCGAAGTTCGATGAGAGCCATCGCGGCGTTAGGAACGCTTGGGAACTTTGCCCGGCTCGACGAGAAGGATTTCCTCACCCTCTTTCACCCCCTTCAGGATCTGCGCGTGGTCGATATTTGTGACGCCCACTTTGACTTCCCGTTTCTCGGTGGCGTCACCGCTTTTGACATAGACAACCTTCTTGTTGCCCTCGCTTTTGAAGACCGCGGTGACCGGGACGCTGATGGCATCTTCGACATGAGCGATCGGAATAGTGAGGGTTACGGTCATGCCGGGGCTGAGGCGCGGGTCCGGCTTTTCGATGATCGCCTGCACTTGAAAGCCTTTGACGCTGTTCTTCGTGGTGGCGATCGGCGCGATGAAGGAGATGCGCGCATCCATGGTTTCGTCCTTGAGAGCCTCCGTGCGGATTTGAACGTTCTTTTCCAGCGAGAGCTTGGCCTTATCGACCTGGTTGATGTGAATCTCGATGAGCAGGGTGGAAAGGTTGGCGATGGTCATCAACGTGGTGCCGTTGTTCACGCTGGCGGCGGCGATGACGACCTGGCCCTGCGTCACTGGTGCGGTTAAAACGGTGCCGTCGGTGGGGCAGAGGACTTTGGTTTTGCGCAGGCGATCCTCGACGAGCTGCAGTTTGCGCTGGGCTTTAACGAGGCCGTTTTGAGCGATTTCGAATTCCGCGGTGAGATTGTCGAAGACCTCGCGGCTGATGAGTTTTTCGTCGAAAAGTTCGCGCGAGCGTTCGTAATTTTTCTGGGCCTTGCCCATGGAAAGTTTGGCCCCTTCGATCTCGGTCAGAGCCGTTTCCTTTTCTGTGAGCAAATCGCGGTCATCGATCTCGGCGAGAAGACTGCCCGTTTTTACCGTCTGGCCGGGAACGACGTGGAGAGCCTTTAATTTGCCGCCGACCTCGGATTTGACATCAAGCTGGAAAGAGGGCGTGACATCGCCGCTGAGCTCGATGCTCGACTCGATATCCCGTTTTTCCACGCGGGCGAGAGAGCGGTCGCCGACTGCCGCCGGGGCCGCGGGCTTCGCCATCTTGCCGCCGAAAAAATACCATCCACCGCCAGCAAGGAGGGCGATGGTAAAGAGAAGGGCGGGTTTTTTCATGGGATAAACGAGCGAACACCAGTAGCCGCCAACGGTCGCGGACGCAATGATACGTCTGCGTAGAAACCGTGGTTGCCGACGGCCTAGGCGCAAACCGCAAAAGCCTCGGTTTATTCGGCTGCGGGCTCGGCGAACACCTCCGGGCGCAGCACGCCAACAAAGGGCAGATTGCGATAGTTTTCCGCGTAGTCGAGCCCGTAGCCGATCACGAACTCGTCGCCGATCTCGAACCCCGTGAAATCGGCCTCCTGCCCCTGGGCGCGGACTTTTGTTTTGCTCAGCAGCACACACACTTTGACCGACGCCGGATCTTCGCCTCTCAGCCGCGTGCAGATCGCGTCCATCGTGCGCCCGCTATCCAGGATGTCATCGAGGATGAGGACATGCCGCCCACGCACCTCGGGCAGGTTGAGCTGGTGAAAGGTCACCGTTCCCGAGCTTTCGGTGCCGCCGTGGTAGCTCGCCACGCGCAGGCAATCCAAGCGCAGCGGCAACGGGATACGGCGCAGCAGGTCGGCGGCAAAAATCAGCGACCCGTTGAGGACCGCCACCACGGTCAATTCCTTGCCGCGATACACCTCGGTGATTTCCTGCGCCAGCTCGTCGAGCCGACTGAGAATGGTCTGTTCGTGAAAGAGAATGCGGTCAACGTCGTCGAGCATAGCGGTGAGGATGGAGGAGGAATTGAGGTAACCGCCGGAAAATGTCGAAACCGAATCCACGTGATCGGCGCCGGGCAGAACGGCGGAGATGACTTGAGGCTTGCCTTCCGCGCAAGCGGTCGCCGATGAATGCTGCATGTCCCTCCACCACCTCCTTCGTTGCAGTGCTGCTGCCATCTCGGCCTGCCTATTTGTCCAAACCGCAACTGCGGAAATCGCCGTCAAGAGCGGAGAAAAAATCGCCTTCCTCGGTGACTCGATCACCCAGGCCGGGTGGAGCAATGCGACTGGCTACGTTAAACTCGTCATGGCGGGGCTGGCGGCCAACGGCGTGCAGGCGGAGGCGATTCCGGCCGGCATCGGCGGCCACAAATCCAATGACATGCTGGCGCGGCTGGAACGCGATGTTTTGACGAAAAAACCGCAATGGATGACTTTGAGCTGTGGGGTCAACGATGTGTGGCACGGCAAAGGTGGGGTGCCGCTGAACGAGGCCGCTGCCGCCGTTGAGGGGGCCTACGACGAAAAGGTCGCGGGCCGCGGAACTTACGAAAAAAACATCGCGCAGATTGTCGATCGAGCCCTAGCGGCGGGGGTGAAGGTGATGCTGCTCACCGCGACGGTCATTCACGAAAATCTCGACAGCCCGGAGAATGCGAAGCTCGCCCCGTTCAACGAATACCTGCGCACGTTGGCGAAGGACAAGAAAGTGCCACTGGGTGACTTGAACGCGATGTTTCAGGAGCGGCTCAAAGCCGAGAACAAACCGGAGCAGAAAATCCTCACGGGTGACGGTGTCCATATGAATGGGGCCGGGGACAAACTCATGGCGGTCGGTGTCCTCAAGGCCTTTGGCTTTGATGCGGCGCAGCTCGCGAAAGCCGAAGCGGCGTGGGGCCCCCTTGAGGTCGAAGCCAAGGCTGCCGCGGAAGTGCGGGCGCGGGCGAAAGCGGAAGCAAAAGCCGCCGCTGAAAAGGCCAAGTTGGAAGCCGACAAGGCGAAAGCTGCAGAAGCGTCGGCGGCACCGGCGGCAAAGTAACCAGCGCAGTCGTTATTCTATGAAAAAGGCGAAGATCGGCCTGATCGGTCTCGGGGCGATGGGGCGAGTGCATTTCGATTGTTGGCGAAAAAGCGCGCACGCAGAGCTCGTGGCGGTGAGTGACCGCAATCCGAAGATGCTCGCCGGCGATTGGGCGGGAAAGGAATTCAACATTGGCGACCAAGCGGCGCAGCACGTCGATCTCTCGAACGTGACCGGCCATTTGCGCGCGGAAGACCTGATTGCTGATCCGACGGTGGAGGCGGTCGATATTTGCATGCCTACGCCGCTGCACGCGCCGCTGGCCATTGCGGCCCTGCGCGCGGGCAAGCATGTTTTTTGTGAGAAGCCGATGGCGTTGGCTCTCGATGACTGCCACGCGATGGAGCGCACAGCGCGCGAGTGCGACCGCCAACTCATGGTCGGCCACTGCCTGCGCTACTGGCCGCACTACGTGAAGGCCCACGCGTTGCTCACGAGCGGCGAGTTTGGCCGCGCGCAATACGCCAGCTTTCACCGCAGCAGCGCCGCGCCGCAGTGGAGCGACAACGACTGGTATATGAAAGGCGCGGAGAGCGGCGGGGTGCTGGATATGCACATCCACGATGTCGATGTGGCCTTGTGGTGGTTTGGGGCTCCGCAATCCATCTCCACCACCGGACTTGCGCCGCATGGGTTACCGCTGGTCATCGATGCGGCGTGGCGCTACGCCGACGGGCTGGCGGTACAATTGCACGGCGGCTGGGATCGACACGGGGGCGTTTTCCGTCACGCCTTCCGGCTCGTCATGGAAAAGGCCACGCTGGTCCACGATCTCGCGCTCGATCCACACACGCTGTGGCTCCTGCGCGCTGGGAAGGCCGAGAAGGTGCCGCTCGACGAAACTTCCGCCTACCAGCTCGAACTCGACGATTTCGCCGCCTGTCTCAATACCGGTCGCACTCCCACGCGTTGCACGCCGGAGGACAGCCGCCGGGCGGTCGAGGTAGGTCTCGAGGAATTGCGCCAGCTTGAGGTGTAGCGCGCGCTTCGCCGCTACTTCATCCGGTCGAAGCTCTTTTTGAGAATCTGCCAATCGGCGAGGCCGTCCACTTTTGCGCGGTGGTCGGCGACAAGCCGGGCTTCGTTGGCGTTTTTGGTGGGGCGCTGGACTTGGTAAAAAATGCCAAACGCGCCGGAGCCGGGGGCGTCAGCGAGTTTGTAGGCGGCGTACTCGTCGGTGGCGTCGTGCTCGGCGGGCACCTCAAAGAAAGCGCCGCCTTTGCGCGGGTTGGCGGCGTCGAAGGCGCCGGGGTAAAACTCGATGCACTCGCTAAGGCACTCGATGAAGGAAAAGCCGTCGTGGTCCATCGCGGCCTCCATCATTTTGAGCAAGTGCGGGATGTTGGTCGCGGTCGAGCGGGCGACGAAGGTAGCCCCCGCGGCGATGGCCTGCTTCATCGGGTTGATCGGGCGATCGGTGGAGCCCCAGACATCGGTCTTCGATTTGAAGCCGATGGGCGAAGTCGGCGAGGTCTGTTTTTTCGTGAGGCCATAGACGTGGTTGTCCATGACCACGTAAGTCAGCTTTACGTTCTTGCGAGCGGTGTGGTTGAAATGGTTGCCGCCGATGGAAAAGGCGTCGCCGTCGCCACCGAAGACGAAAACGTGCAGGTCGGGTCGCGAAAGCGAAACGCCGCTGGCAAAAGGCAGAGCGCGGCCGTGGATGAAGTGCGCGCCGTGCGCCTGGACGAAGTAGGGAAAGCGCGAGGAGCAGCCGATGCCGGCGACGGTGCAGATCTTCTCGTGCCAGACTTTGCGCTTCTCGATGAGCTTGTAGTAGAGCGCGAGGACCGAAAAGTCGCCGCAACCGGGGCACCACGTTGGGTGGTCGGCGGCGGTGTCCTTTTTGGTGAGTGCCTTGCGGTCGGCGTCGAGCAGATCGGCAACGGGCAGGCCAGCGGCAGTTGTGCGGGGGAGGGGGACAGTGAGGGTGCTCATGGGTGGTTGATTACTTGGTTGCGGTCAGCACGCGGTGGAGGATTTCCTTCACCTTCCACGGGAGGCCGTCGGTCTTGGTGACGGCGCGGATGCGGGGGTCGCAATAGCGGGCGCGGAGGACGGCGGCGAGCTGGCCGTAGCCGTAGAGACCTTCGTCGTTCAGCTCGACGACGACGACGTGGGTGAAGCCGCTGAAGATCGTGTCGAGGCCGTTAGGCAAGGGATTGAGGTGTGTGATGTGCAGCGCGGACATCGCTTCGCCGTGTTTGCGAGCCTGCTTCACGGCTTCCTCGATCGGGCCCTTGCTCGAGCCCCATCCGACAAGCAGGACGTGGCCTTCGCTCGCGCCGAAGATCGGCGGCGCGGGGATTTCGGCGGCAAGCTTTTGCAGCTTGGCGCGACGCTTGGCGTTCATCTGCGTGTGCACTTTACCGGAGCCGGTGGGGTGGCCGAGTTCGTCGTGTTCGAGGCCGGTGACGACGGGGTATTTTCCACTCGCGACCCGCGTGCCGGGCGCGAGGTGGCGGGTAACGCCGTCGGCGGCGGTAAGATCGTATGGTTTGTGATCGGCGACGGGTGTAAAGTCGGGCGAGATGTCCTGGCAGATTTTTTCGAGGTCGGGGTAGGGGAAGGCTTCGATGCGCGAAGCAATGCCCTGGTCGCTGAGGATGAAGACGGGCGTGGAGTATTTCCGCGCGATATTCACGGCCTCGATGGCGGTGTAAAAGCAGTCTTCCACGCTGGCCGGCGCCAGCACCACGCGTGGCGAATCGCCATGGCCGCCGAAACACGCGATGTTCAAATCCGATTGCTCGACGTTCGTCGGCATCCCCGTCGAAGGACCGCCGCGCTGCACGTCCACAATAACCACCGGCATTTCCGCCATGCTCGCCCAGCCGATGGCCTCGGTCTTCAGCGAGATGCCTGGCCCGCTCGAACCCGTGACCGCCACGCGCCCCGCGTAGCTGCCGCCGAGTGCCATCGAGATCGCAGCGATTTCATCCTCGGTCTGGACAAACGTGCCGCCGTATTTTGGCAACTCGCGGCGGAGCAGTTCCATGATGTCGCTCCACGGCGTGATCGGGTAGCCTGCGCCGAACCGCACGCCCGCAGCGATCAGCCCGAAGGCCAGCGCCTCGTTCCCGCTCATCACCACCTGTTGCTGGCCCGCGTTTGCGCCGGGGTGAAACTGGAAGGTTTCCCACAAGCCCTGCACCTGGTGGCCGTAGCCCGAGTTGAAACACGCCAGCGCGTTTTGCACGACAGTTGGGTCTTTGCCGCCAAAGCGCTCCTCGATCAGCCTCGTGAGCTTCGGCACGTTCAGGTCAAACATCCGCGCAAGCAGGCCAAGCGAGTAGATGTTCTTCCCTTTATCCCGCCCCGTGCCGCCGATGGCTTCAACGGTCAGCGACGAAATCGCCACGCCGACGTGATGGTAGGAGCCGCGCAGTTCTTCGTTCGGCGTTACGTGATCGGAGTCGTAGAGCACAATGCCGCCGCGTTTCAGCGAGGAGATGTGGTTGGCATAGCTGTGGTCGTAAAAGCACAGCAGCACATCGGCTTCATCGCCCGCGCTCAGTACCTCGCCGGAGCCGATGCGCACTTGGAAAATGGACGGCCCGCCGGAGATCGTGGAGGGGATCGTCATGAAGGTCATCACCTCCTGCTCGCTGCGCCCGGCAAGGCGAGCGAGAAAGCCGCCGATGGCCTGAATGCCGTCCTGCGAATTGCCCGCGATGCGAATCACGGCTTCTTCGACGGTCGAAACTTTCGGGCTTTGGCTGGGTGCGGGGACGACTGCGGAATCGCTCATTTTTCGGGGGGTGGGAGTTGGCAGCGCGAAGCGCGGCGGGGGTGGAGTAGCGCGGAGATTATCACCGGCCTCCCACCGGTCAATGGGGAGAAATGGGCCCGTCTAGGAAAAGGGCTTGTCGCTGGGAAACCTTTTCGGCAGACAACTCCGCACCGCTCCCCGCGCGGATTTCCTGACCGTTCGCGCCGCGGACGAAGCTTCACCACTCCCAAAATATCATGAGCACCCACACCCTCCCCAAATTGCACAACGCCATGTGGCCCGGCCTCGTCGGCAAAGGCGACGCCGCCGGCCAGGAACCGCCGATCAGCCTCGAGCGCATGCTCGACCTCACCGCGGCGGCAGAGGTCAACGGCCAGAAGTTTGAAGGCATCGACTACTTCCTCTTCCTTCCGCACACCAATCCCGAGGCCAGCGATGACGAGCTGAAAAAGATCGCCGACCTCATTGCGAGCAAAGGTTTGAGTGTGGGTTCGCTGGTCGCACCGGTGTGGCCCGGCACGGTCGGCGACTCGGCAATGGGCGACGCGGCGCAGCGCGAGAAATTCCTCAGTGCCGTGAAGATGGCTTGCCGCATCGCGGGGATCTTTAATCAGCACGGCGTCCGGAAGTATGGCGTCATCCGCATCGACTCCGCGGAGTTCGGCGTGAACAAGTGGGGCGAAAATCCCATGGCCAACACGGCGCGGATCGCCGAGACCTTCCGCGAAGCCGGCAAGATCGCCGAGCAAGCTGGCGAGCGCCTCGCTGCCGAGGGCGAAATTTGCTGGGCCGGCATGCACTCGTGGAAAGACATGCTCGATCTCCTCGAAGCCGTCGGGATGCCGCAGACTGTCGGCTTCCAAGCCGACCTCGCGCACACCTACCTCTATCTCCTCGGCTACAACGCGCCCCAGCACGCCCTCGTGAAGGAAGGGTACACCGATGCCGAGTTTTATGCCGCCTACGAGGAGATGACCGACAAACTCCGCCCCTGGACCATCGACTTCCACGTCGCGCAAAACGACGGCGAAGTGCACGGCGCCGGCGACCACGACAAGACCGGCAAGCACTGCCCCGCGGACGATCCGAACGGCAAACTCGATATCGTGAAATGCGCCGGATACTGGCTCAAGGACGCGTCCGCCCGCGGGATCCAACACATCTGCTGGGACGGCTGCATGTTCCCGAACGTCAAGCTCGAACAGTCGCAGACCTGGAACGCGATCCTCGACGTCATGATCAAGGTTCGCGCCGCGCACGGCTGGAGCTGATGTCCTTAGCCGGAATTTCGTAAATTCGCGGGCGCGCGGGCGGCGGTCGCTGCGTATTGCAGTGCATGAAACTTCTCTGCGTGCTCAGTCTCGCCGCCCTGTCTCTTGGTGCTGCGGCCCCGGGCAGCGCGGCAGTGCCGGCCGCCTTCGCGGTCGAAAAGACCGGCGAGAGCTTCCTCAGCGGGGGACGCCGGATTTCTGTCGAGACCTTTGCCCCGCGGGCGGTAGGGCGTTTTCCCGCGGTGCTCGTATTACACAGCTCAGCGGGAACGCTCTTTGGCAAGGGGGAACTTGAACGGTTCTCGCGGGCGCTTGCCGAGCGGGGGGTGGTCGCCATGCTCGTTCGCTACTTCGACCGCACGGGCACCATCTTTGCGGGTGACAAGGGCATCGAAAAGGATCTCCACATCTGGGAAGCCACCGTTGTTGACGCCTTGGACTTTGCCAGTGCGCATCCGCGCGTGCGGCGGGAATCCATTGGGCTCTTCGGCTATTCGCTCGGTGCCTTCCTCGCCGTCAGCACGGCCTCGCGCGACCGCCGGGTGGACGCCGTCGCCGAACTTTCCGGCGGCATGTTCGACTATCTCGGCGGCCGTCTCCAGCGCGTCCCGCCCACGCTGATTCTGCACGGCACCGCAGACCAGCGGGTCAGCGTCCGCTACGCCCGCGCCCTCGACCGCGAAGCGCGCCGCCTCGGCGCGCGCCCCCTCATGCACCTCTACCCCGGCGAAGGCCACGTCCTGTCCAAGCCCGCCCTCGCCGACGCTTCCCGGCGTGCCCTCGATTTCCTCACCGTCCGCCTGCGGGCTTCAGCCGGCGCACGCTAGGCTGAAAAACCCGGCTAGTCTTGCGGCGGGGCGGAGATGCGCGGTGCTCCGTCCAAGATGATTCGTGCTGGGAATCGAGGGCGAGGAAGGAGGGCACTTGTCTTGCGAGCGGGTCTTTGCTGAAATGCGCGCCCTCCTTCCACCAAACCACCCACACTTCCACGTCATCTATGGCTAAAAAGAATCTCAAAATCGGCATCGTTGGCTACGGCTTCATGGGCCGCACGCATGCGAATGGCTATCACAACGCGGCCAAATTTTTCGACACGCCTCTGGTCCCGGTATTGAAAGCGGCGTGCGGGCGCGATGCGACGAAGCTCAAGGCCTATGCGGACAATTGGGGTTTCGAGTCGGTGGAGACGGATTGGAAAAAGCTGATCAAGCGCGCGGACATCGACGCAATCGACATCGTGACGCCGAATGATTCGCACGCGGAGATCGCCATCGCCGCCGCGCGTGCGGGCAAGATGGTCTTGTGCGAAAAGCCGCTCGCGCTCAATGGCGCGCAGGGCGAAGAGATGGTCCGCGAGATCGAGAAGGCGGGGGTGCCGAATACGGTTTGGTATAATTACCGGCGCGTGCCGGCGGTGACGCTGGCCAAGCAGATCATCGACTCCGGCAAGCTCGGCAAAATCTTCCACTACCGCGCAAATTTTCTCCAGGACTGGACGATCAGCGCGGATCTGCCGCAGGGCGGGGCGGGGTTGTGGCGGCTTGATGCGAAGGCGGCCGGCAGCGGCGTGACTGGCGATTTGCTCGCGCATTGCATCGACACCGCGTTGTGGCTGAACGGGTCCATCGTGGACGTGAGCGCGATGACGGAGACGTTCATCAAGGAGCGCAAGCACACGCTGACCGGCAAGGTGCAGCCGGTGAAAATCGATGATGCCGCGATTTTTTTCGGCCATTTCGCGAATGGTTCGCTCGCGCTGTTTGAGTCCACGCGCTACGCCCGCGGTCACAAGGCGCTTTACACGCTGGAGATCAACGGCGCTAACGCCTCGATCCGCTGGGATCTGCATGACCTGCACCGCATCCAGTATTTCGATCACAGCGACGAGGGAATCGTCCGCGGCTGGCGCAGCGTGCATGTCACCGACAGCGATCAGCCTTACATGAAAAATTGGTGGGTCCCCGGCTTGCAGATTGGCTATGCGGAAAGTTTCACGCATCAGGTGGCGGATTTCCTCGTCGCCGCCGCCGCGGGCAAGCCGCTGCCGCCGACCTTCCGTGACGCCCTCGAAACCCAGTATGTTTGTGACGCCGTGCTGAAGAGCGCGAAGACCAAAAAGTGGGAGAAGGTAAAGGCGCTTGGTGCAGCCAAAAAGAAGACGAAGAAGTAACCGCAGCTCCCGTAGCACGACCAATAATTCTTTTGCCAGCGACCGCGCTGGCACCTTAAAACAACACCACCTTTATGAAACCCCGAACGATCCGCACCATCGCCCTCGCCACCACCATCGCCCTCGCCGGCTGCGAAAATATGACCCCCGGTGAAAACGCCGCCGTCTTCGGCAGCGGGGCGGGCATTCTCGCCGGTGGCATTGCGCGCGCGGCGGGTGCCAGCACCGGAGAGTCCATCGCTATCGGCCTCGCCACTGGCGCGGTCGTGGGCATGACGACTTACATCATTGCGAAACACCAAGCCACTGAGCGTCAGCGCAGGATCGCGGCGCAGCGTGCGCAGGTTTACTACGGCCGCCTCGCGCCGGCGAAAAAGACTGCGCTGAAGAAGAAGAAGGTGCGCTACATCGCGGTGGATACGGAAAAAAATGAGAAGACATCGCCCAAGGCGAAGAAGTCGGTGATGATCTGGGATACCCAATCCGAGAGCCTCGTTGGCAACAGCGTTTACGACGTGCAGAGCACTCCTTCGGTCGGTTCGACAGCGAAGTTCGACACGTACTCCGCGGAATACGTCGGCTCCGGCGGATAGGCCGCGCCCTTCCTCCTATGAGATTTCAGGGTCTTCGTTGGACAGCGGTTCTAGCCGCGGTCGTGCTGCTCGCGGGCGCAACCGATACGCTAGGCTGGAACAATCTCAGCCGCGTCATCGGAACGCAGACGATGCTGATTCGGCAGAAGGCGACCAAAGAGCAGATCAAAGTCGCCCAAACGCGTGCGGTCGTTTATTTCGCCAAGCTGCCGGCGGAAAAGAAGACGGTCTTGAAGAAGAAAAAGGTGCGCTACATCGCCGTCGATACCGTGCGCAGCAAGACCACCTCGCCGAAGGCCAAGAAGACCGTGATGATTTGGGACACGCAGACTGCGGCACTGGTGAGCAATGACGTTTATGACTTGGAAGCGCCGCCGACCGTGGGCCAGACGGCGAAGTTTGACACCTACGCCGCCGAGTACGTCGGCGCCGGAAGCTAGGTCTCGAATCGGCTTGTTTCCTTCCGCGGCGACAGGGGGGAGTTGTTCGCGCGGATGACGTTTCCGCCAGCCAACTTCAATCTCGGACCTTGCTGACCTCCTTCCTTGCCACCGCTGTGAGCATTCTCCTAGTTTCAGCGCCCCGATGAATATCCACGAATACCAAGCCCGCGAACTTTTTGAAAAATTCGGCGTCGCCACGACCAAAGGTGGCGTCGCCAGCACCGCGGAAGAAGCGGCATCGGTCGCGGCCAAACTCGGGACCAAGGAATACATGGTGAAAGCCCAGATCCATGCCGGCGGACGCGGAAAGGGGACTTTCACGAGCGGCTACAAAGGTGGAGTGCACATGGCAACGTCCGTCGATCAGGTCCGCGAGTTTGCCGGGAAAATGCTCGGGCAAACGCTCGTCACGCATCAGACGGGACCGGAAGGGAAGGTCGTCAGCAAGGTGTTGATCGCCGAGCCAGCGACCATCGCGCGGGAGTTGTATTTCGCCATTTTGCTGGATCGCTCGAGCAGCGCGCCGGTGATCATCGCCAGCACCGAAGGCGGTATGGATATCGAGCACGTCGCCGAGCACACGCCGGAGAAAATCTTCCGGGAGCCGATTCATCCTGTGCTTGGCCTACAGCCTTTTCAGTCGCGAAAAATGGCCAAGGCGCTCGGTCTTTCCGGCGCGCAAATCGCCGCGGCAGCCAAGCTTTTTGCCGCGATGTTCAAGCTGTTTCTGGCGCGCGACTGCTCGCAGATCGAAGTGAATCCGCTCGTCGTCACGAAGACGGGTGAACTGATCGCCCTCGATGCGAAGTTCAACTTCGATGACAACGCGCTTTACCGGCAACCCGACATCGTGGCCATGCGCGACAAGAGTGAGGAAGATCCGCGTGAAGTGGCCGCCTCCGAGTTCAACCTCAACTACATCGGCCTCGACGGAAACATCGCCTGCCTCGTCAATGGCGCAGGCTTGGCGATGGCCACGATGGACATCATCCAGTTCGCCGGCGGCAAGCCCGCGAACTTCCTCGATGTCGGCGGTGGCGCCAGCAAAGAGCAGGTCACCGCAGCGTTTAAAATCATCCTCGGCGATCCCAATGTGAAAGGCATCCTCGTGAACATCTTTGGCGGCATTATGGACTGCGACGTCATCGCCCACGGCATCGTTGCCGCGGCGAAAGAAGTAAGCATCGGCATCCCGCTCGTCGTCCGCCTCGAAGGCAACAACGTCGCCGCCGGCAAAGCCACCCTCGCCTCCAGCGGCCTCGCCATCACCGGCGCCGAAGACCTCGCCGACGCGGCCAAGAAGATCGTTGCCGCGGTCAGAGCGGCCTAGGAAATTTCGCCATGTTCACGATTACTTCGTCGCACGGCATACCGCTCGATGAACCGCTCGTCCTGCCGGTGCCCGACACTGCCGCGTGGCGTGAAGTGGAGGCACTCGGGATGGATGTCGCGTTGCTTTACCACAGTTGGCGCCTGACCCCGGAGGAGCGCATTCGCGAGCACTCCGGAGCGCTCAACCTCGCGGTGGCGCTGCGCGAATCAGGCCAGAAATATCATGCCGGACCTGGAACGGTTGCTTGAGCACCTGGTGCGCGCGGAGGTCGAGTTTGTCGTCGTCGGCGGCTACGCCGCCATGGCTCACGGCTCGACCTACGTGACCTTCGATGTGGATATCTGCGCGCCGCTTTTTGGCCCGAATCTGGAACGCCTGCATACGGCCCTTGCGAAGCTGCACCCATGCCATCGCATGATGCCACAGGAGCTTCCCTTCACGCTGCCCGCAGTAGGAGAACAGGGATTCAAAAACGTCTATCTCAAAACCGATCTCGGCCAGCTCGACTGCCTCGGCGACCTGCCGGGGATTGGCGACTATGCCTTTGTCCTCGCCCATAGCATCGCACTGAAAGTTTCCTTTGGAGAATGCCGCTTTCTGGATTGCCCGACCCTTATCCGGGCGAAAGAAGTAGTGGGTCGCCCGAAGGATTTTCTCGTCGCCGCCCAATTGCGCGCCATTCTCGACGCCGATTCCGCTCCAGATTCCCACCCATGACCCCGATCACCGAAATCGCCTTCACCTGCTATCCCGTGCTGGACATGGCCCGCGCGCGGGCTTTCTACGAAAACATCCTCGGCCTGAAGCCCACGATGGTTCACGCCTCGCCGGACGGTCCCTCGTGGACCGAATACGAAATTGGCGCAGGTGCCTTTTCGCTCGGTCAGGCCCCCGGCTGGAACCCCAGTACCGACGGCGCGAGCATCGCCTTTGAGATGAAGGACTTCGATGCCGCCATCGCCGAGTTAAAGGAGGCCGGCGTGGTTTTCAAAATGGAGCCCTTCCCGACTCCCGTCTGCCGCATGGCCTTCGTCCTCGATCCCGAGGGGAACACCGTCTGCATCCACAAACGCCACGCGCACTAAAAATTCCGCTTCCCTTTTCCATGGCCATCCTCGTTACCCCTTCCACCCGCATTCTCGTCCAAGGCATCACCGGTGATTTCGGCTCGCGCCACGCGCGGCTCTCGCTCGACTACGGCACGCAACTCGTCGCTGGCGTCACGCCGGGCAAGGGCGGGCAGGTCTTTGAACACGGCGCGCATCGCGTGCCGATCTTTGACACCGTGGCCGAAGCGGCGCGCGAAACGGGTGCGACGGTGAGCACAATTTTCGTCCCGCCGCCTTTCGCCGCCGACGCCATTCTGGAATGCGTCGGTGCCGGACTCGACCTCGCAGTGGCGATTACCGAGGGCATTCCGGTCAACGACATGGTGCGCGTGAAATTCGCCATGCAGGGCGCGAAGACCCGGCTCATCGGCCCAAACTGCCCCGGCCTCGTCACGCCGGGCCCGGGCGAGAAATCGCACGGCGGCTGCCGCATCGGCATTGCGCCCGGCTACATTCACAAAAAGGGCAACGTCGGCGTGGTTTCGCGTAGCGGCACGCTGACCTACGAAGCGGTGTGGCAGCTCACCACACGTGGTTTTGGGCAAAGCACCTGCGTCGGCATTGGCGGCGATCCGGTCAACGGCACGAGCCATCTCGACGTGCTGAAAATGTTCAACGACGACCCTGAGACCGAGGCCATCATCATGATCGGCGAGATCGGCGGCGACCGTGAGGAAGAGGCTGCTGCGTGGGCCGCCGCGCATTGCAAAAAGCCAATCGCGGCTTTCATCGCCGGAGCCACTGCTCCTCCCGGACGCCGCATGGGCCACGCCGGCGCGATCGTCTCCGGTGGAAAGGGAACCGCCGCTGGCAAGATCGAAGCCCTCCAAGCCGCCGGCATCGCCGTCGCCGAGACCCCCTCGGTCATGGCCGACACGCTGCTGCGGCATTGGGGCAAGGTGTGAGGTTCGTCCGCCTCGCGGTGCTGGCCATGGCGTTGGCCGGAACGCTGGCGACGGCGGTCGCGTTCTTGGGCGAATGGCACTGGTGGGCCGATCTCTTCGCGCACCTGCGCCCGCAGTATTGTGTTTGGCTCGCACTGGCGGCGCTCGGCGCGGTCGTGGTGAAGCATCGCTCCGCGCTCGTGATTGCGCTGATTGGTATTCTCGCAAACGCGGCCGCTCTCGCGCCGTATGCGCGGCCGTGGCATGACGTGAGTCAAGGCGGGGAAACAGGCCGGGTGTGGACGAAACGTGCTCTACGGCAACCGCGAAGTCTCCCGCGTCACGGACTTCGTCCGGCTTCATCAGCCAGACATTGTCGTGTTCCAAGAGGTCTCGTCGCGCTGGGCTCGGGACCTCAAGGAACTCCGCGATTTGTATCCGTATCGCGCTGTTCGCTCCCGAAAGGACGGCTTCGGCATGGCCGTCTTCTCTCGCGAAAGGCCGGTGGATATCACGATCCGCAAGGTGGGTATGCGCGAAGGTGACTTTGCCGCATTTGGGATTTGGGAAAGTGAAGGGCAGCGCTTTGGGGTGGCTGCGGTCCACCCGGACAAACCGGACAACGAAAAGAAGACTCAGAATCGCGCGGTGTATTTCGGGCGGGTGGTGGAGTGGTGCACGGCGAGAGCTCATGCCAATGAGCCCGTCGTGGTGATCGGAGATTTCAATGCCACGCCTTGGTCGGCTTCGCTGAAGTCATTCCAACGCGAGACCGGGCTGGAAAACGCCAACCAAGGGACCATTTTTGGCGCGACTTGGAACGTCTGGGAACCGCATCGGCTGCTTATCGATCACGCATTTCTGTCCGGCGAGTGGAAGCTATTACGTCGCGAAATTGGTCCGGCAGTTGGATCCGATCATCGCCCGCTGTTGGTTCGTGCGGCATTACCTCCGCCTTAGGTTGCAAGAGGCGCTCCCGGAAACAGTTTACTTCAGAATTGCGCATATTTTCCCGCGCTTATCTCTTGCGACGCGGGCGGCGCGGCGTGCATCTTCACGCCTTGTTTTTTCAGTCCTAGCCTCTGGCCTTTGGCCACCGAGCGCACCCACCCAAATCCTAATTTAAAACTCTATGGCCGTTATTTCCCGAGGACTCGAAGGCATCATCGCCGCTGAAACCCGCGTCGGAGACGTGCGCGGGGACATCGGCCAGCTCATCTACTGCGGTTACGACATCAATGAACTCGCGGGCCAGGTCAGCTACGAGGAAGTCGTGCATCTTCTTTGGCACAACCGCCTGCCGACCCGGCACGAGCTCGACAAACTGACCACCGCGCTCCGCGCCGAGCGCGAGCTGCCGCAGGGGGTCCTCGACTTTCTCAAAAGCGCGCCGAAGACCGCCGCGCCCATCGATATCATGCGCACGGCCGTCTCGATGCTGGGCTGCTATCCCACCACGCGGCCTGGGCTCGAGTTGCCGGAGCAAAACCAAATCGCCATCAAGCTCGTCGCGCAGATCGGCATCATCGCCGCCTACTTTCACCGCGCCCGGACCGGACAGGAGTTGCCGCCGATTCGCAAGGATTTGAGCGAGGCGGCGCATTTCCTATGGCTGATGACCGGCCAGGAACCCGGCACGGAAGCAGTGCAGACGCTCGATGTCGCCTATGTGCTTCACGCCGAGCACGGCTTCAATGCCTCGACTTTCACCGGTCGTGTCGTCGCCAGCACGCTGAGCGACATGTATTCCGCGGTCAGCGCGGCCATCGGCGCGCTGAAAGGCCCGCTGCACGGCGGGGCGAACGAAGGCGTCATCCACATGCTTCAGGAGATTGGCTCGCTGGAAGCCGTGGATCAGTGGATCGAAGACGCGCTGGCCCAGAAAAAGAAAATCATGGGCATCGGCCACCGCGTTTACAAAGTCCTGGACCCGCGCGCCCCCCACCTCAAGGCGATGGCGATCAAGCTCAGCGAAGAGCTTGGCGACGCGAAATGGATTCAGATGAGCGAGCGCATCGCCGCCATCATGAAAGAGCGCAAGGGACTGAATGCGAACGTCGATTTCTACAGCGCGACGGTCTATTACTCGCTCGGCATTCCGACGGATTTGTTCACCCCGATTTTCGCTATCTCCCGCATGAGCGGCTGGACGGCGCACATCCTCGAGCAACTCGCCGACAACCGTCTCTTCCGCCCGCTCAGCGAGTACACCGGCGCCCCGGTCGGGAAGAAAGTTGTCCCCATCGCCGAGCGGTAATTCTTCCGCGCGGCCACGCGCCTCATGTCCGATCCCGCCGTTCTTCCCCCGCGCGAAACGCTGCCGACTCGCGTTCAGGCCCTCGCGTTTCATGGCAAAGCCGCGGTTTTCCGCGCCCGGCGTTTTTGGCTGGATGGGGCGCATCGGCCGCGGCGGCTGGAGCGCGGGAACAGCGCCGGTCAGCGCCCAGTAATCGCCACGGCGCGCGGGCCGCTTTACGCCTCCGGAAATGCGGCGGAATTCGCGCTCCAGGCAGGCAAGGTGCAGAATCTGCGCGCCGCCGCACGGGCGCTGCACGGCTTGGAAATCCCGAGCGGCGAAATGTTCAGCTTTTGGGCAAATGTCGGGCGGACGACGCGCCGCCGCGGCTTTACCGAGGGGCGCGAACTGCGGGAGGGCTGCGTCATCCCGAGCGTCGGTGGTGGGCTTTGCCAGCTCTCGAATGCGCTCTACGACTGCGCCCTCCAGGCGGGCCTGGAGATCGTCGAGCGCCATGCTCAT
Source organism: Chthoniobacter sp. (assembly GCA_031390545.1). Lineage (GTDB taxonomy): Bacteria > Verrucomicrobiota > Verrucomicrobiia > Chthoniobacterales > Chthoniobacteraceae > Chthoniobacter. The sequence goes on from JANMTP010000002.1 coordinate 155,393, forward strand.
TCCCGCCGGCTGCCCGGTTCGAGCGCGGAAGTAGGCCGGGATGCGACGGTCTTTTGGAACTACGTGGACCTACGTTTACGCGCGCCGTTTCCCTGGCAGATCCGCGTGACGCTTTCCCAGGACGAGCTGATCGTGCGGCTCCACGGGCGGCCCGATTCCTCGACCCGCTCCGGTTTGCGCAAAGCGGTCCCGCCAACCGACGAACCGCGCACCGCGGCGGAGAGCTGCGAGAGCTGCGGGATGATTTCTTGCTTTCGCCATCCGTCTGCGGCTGGGCTGCCGCAAAGCGCGGTTACGGCGTGGTTGGTCGATGCGTTTCAGCCTGAGCACGCCGCCTGGATCGCCAAAGAACGCCAAGCGGGCGATCACCTTTTTCTCCCGCTCGATAGTCGCCGCTGGCGTCTCGGGCCGTATCGTTGGCCGAGCGACGGCTTCGCCCGCGTCCACGAAGCGCCGCTTGCGGTGCTGGAGCGCTCATGGGTTTCGCGCCGCCTGGCTGCGCAAGGGGCGGCGAGGCAAAAAGCGCTGCTGCGGATGGACGAAAAGCTCGCGTCGCTCTTTGAGCGTCGTCTGCCGGCGACCGCGACGCACCTCGTCATCAGCCAAAATTTGCTGCCGTTCCTCTGGCAATCCGGCGCTCTCGGCGGCCGTACCTTCGACGTCTTAATGACTCGCCTGCCGATCACTGAACTCCAGCGCGTCCTCGATCTCGCCGCCGCCGCGCATCCGGAAAGTCCGACGCTCGCCGACTTCCGCGCACCTTCGCCGATCGCCGCAGCCGAAACTGCAGCGCTCGCCGCCGCGCGCCATTGGATCACGCCTCACACCGGTATCGCCGCACTCGCAGGTGAACGCGCTGTGCTAATGCCTTGGCAGCTTCCCACCCCGCGCCAAGTCCGCGGCGGCACGAAGCTCGTCTTCCCCGCCAGCACTCTCGCCCGCAAAGGAGCCTTGGAACTGCGCGCTGCTCTCCAGCCGCTTGGCGTCTCTCTCCAACTTGGAGGCCCCGTTTTGGAGGGCGCTGATTTTTGGGAGGGCATCACAACCTCACGCGCGCCGGGAGACTGGCTCGACGGAGCGGCCGCGGTCGTCCTACCAGCTTGGGTAGAACATCAACCTCGGCGACTTCTCCAAGCCGTCGCTGCTGGCATCCCCGTGATCGCTTCCGCCGCCTGCGGCCTCGCCAATGTGCCCGGCGTGACCACCATTCCGACTGGTGACCCTGAAGCACTGCGCGTGGCCTTGGCCGATCTTTTAGCTCAGCCCCCTCGCGCCTAAAGAGCGGCCGCGAGTTTGACGATCTCGGCGAAGTCGCGGGCGACGAGACTAGCGCCACCGACAAGGGCGCCGTCGATGTCGGGTTGCGACATAAGTTCGGTGGTGTTGCTGGATTTGACGCTGCCGCCGTATTGGATGCGGACGTGTTTCGCCGTGTTTTCATCGCTCATCGCAGTGACGACTTTGCGGATGAAAGCGTGCGCGGATTGCGCCTGCTCGGGTGAGGCGGTGCGTCCGGTGCCGATGGCCCAGACGGGTTCGTAAGCGAGGACAACGTCTTGAATTTCTTTGGGCGTGAGGCCAGCCAAGCTGCCGCGAAGCTGCGTTTCGAGAACCTGTTCCACCTGACCTCCGTCACGTTCGGCGAGGGTTTCGCCGATGCAGACGATCGGGGTCAGCGAACCGGCAATGGCCGCTTTGGTCTTCTTGTTCACGATCTCATCAGTTTCGCCAAAGAGCGTGCGGCGTTCACTATGGCCGACCACGGCGTAACGGGCGAAAAGTTCGCGGATCATCGCGGCGCTGATTTCGCCGGTGAAGGCGCCGCCCTTTTCCCAATGGATATTTTGGGCGCCGCTTTTCACGTTCTGCACTTTGCTCAGGCGTTCGGAGACATAAGCCAGCGCGGTGAAGGGCGGGACGATGACGATGTCGATTCGCTTCTCGTCCGCGACTTCGAGGAGGAAGTGATCGAGAAAGGCCGTCGCGTCGGCGACGGTCTGGTTCATCTTCCAGTTGGCGGCGATGATCTTTTTACGCATGGGAGTCGGTTCTACTTGTCGTTGAGCGCGGCGACGCCGGGCAGAGTTTTGCCTTCGAGGAGTTCCAGCGAAGCGCCGCCGCCAGTCGAGGCGTGGGTCACTTTATCGATGACGCCAAACTTCTTGGCCGCTGTGGCAGTGTCGCCGCCACCGACGACGCTGATCGCGCCGCCGGCAGTGGCCGCGGCGATGGCCTCGGCCATGGCTTTGGTGCTGCCGGAAAAAGCGTCGAACTCGAAAACTCCGGGCGGGCCGTTCCAGATGATCGTTTTCGCTTGGGCAATGACATCGGCGAAAATCGCGCGGCTGTTGGGGCCGGAGTCGAGACCTTCCCAACCTGCGGGAATGCCTTCCTGATCGCTGGCGGATTTGGTGTTGGCGTCGGGCGCGAATTTATCGGCGATGACGAAGTCCACCGGGAGATGAATCTTTACGCCTTTTTCCGCAGCTTTGTCGAAAAGCTCCTGCGCTATCTCCGCGCCTTTCGGATCGAAGAGGCTGTTTCCGATCTCCATGCCTTCTAGGACTTTCTTGAAAGTGAAGGCCATGCCGCCGCCGATGATGATCTCGTTGGCTTTATCGAGCAGGTTATTGATCAGCGGAATTTTGTCCGCGATTTTCGCCCCGCCAAGGATGGCGAGCAGCGGGCGCGCGGGGTTGTCGAGCACCTTGTCGAAGGCCTCCAGTTCCTTTTGCATTAGGAAGCCGGCGGCCTTCTGCGGAAGATCCACGCCGACGACGGACGAATGCGCGCGGTGCGCGGTCCCAAAAGCGTCATTCACATAGACGTCACCGAGCTTGGTCAGCGAGGCGCGGAAAGCCGCCACCGCCGCCGGATCGGCCGTCTTCTTCGACCCGTCTTCGAGCTTCACTGTGCCTTCCTCTTCGATGTGAAAGCGCAGGTTTTCGAGGAGGATGACTTCGCCGGGTTTGAGCGCCGCACTGGCCGCTTCGACTTCCACACCGACGCAATCGGAGAGGAACTTAACCGGTTTACCAAGCAACTCTTCGAGCTTCGCCGCCACGGGTTTCAACGAAAACTTTTCGCTGCGCTGGCCGTCCGGTCGGCCGAGGTGGCTGGCGAGCACGGTGGAGCCGCCTTTTTCAAGGATGTATCGGATGGTGGGGAGCGCCGCAGCGATACGGGCAGTGTTGGTGATCTCGCCGGTTTTTTTGTCCTGCGGGACATTGAAATCGACGCGTACGAAGACGCGCTTGCCGGAGATGTCGAGGTCGCTAATAGAAAGTTTGGCCATAAAAAGTGCCCGCGGATGAAGCCCGGCGCGGTCGGAAAAGACAAGCTCTTTGCTCCCATCAAGGCACTGGACCCCAGATTTCCGCGAGGAGCGCGTAAGTCTCCGGTTCGGCTTCGCGCAGTTCGGGATGGGTGAAGGGAAAGAAATCGTTCACGCCGAAATAGGCCTCCGTCATTTCGGCGAAGAATTCTTTGTGATCGGTCAGTGCGTAATGCCGCTTCCGAGGGCCGCCGGTGTAGAGCACGGCGTTACCGTGTCCGCTGGCCACGTAGCGTTCCCAAGTTCCACGGAGGCGTCGCTCGTCGAAGCCGAGCACGCGGTCGTGATAGGCGTGAGCGAGTTCGTGGAGGACGCACCACGGCTGAATGAATTGGTGGCGCGGCGCGACAAAGCGCTCTGCATGTGGGATGTGGACGCACTTGGCCATCTCCTTCTCGTAGCCGTTCCCCGCGAGCCAGTCGGCGGACGGGTGATACTGCATGCTGGTCAGCTTGCCGTGGCTGAGATCGATGATGATCGGAACGGTCCGCAGGTCCGCGAGTCGAGCAGGAGCGACAACGTTGGCGATATCGGTCAACCGGGCTTCGAGCAACTTCATCGCACGCTGGCCAAGTGCCTGGTTCGGCGCGGCAACCAGGCGCTCGTCCACGCGCACCGTCCAGCCGGCGATAGTTGATTCACGACGGGAAACCGGCTTGGCGAGTTCGTCAGCGAATATGGCGTGGGGCAGCAGGATGATAAGTAGGAAAATGAGCGGGCGCATAGAGTTCTGCGATAACAGCCGGCGTGCGGGTGGCGAAGCCGAAAGGCGCCTGAAAAGAAAGCGCCCGCCATCGACGAACGATGGCGGGCGCGAAGTTCTCGTGTGGAATTTGTGTCCTACTTGGAGATGACGCGGACCATCTCGAGCACTTTGTTGGAATAGCCCCACTCGTTGTCATACCAGGAGACGAGTTTCACGAAGGTGCTATCGAGCGCGATGCTGGCCTCGGCGTCGAACACGGAGGTGTTCGTTTCGCCGCGGAAGTCGGTGGAAACCACCTTGTCCTCCGTGTAGGCGAGGACACCCTTCATCGGGCCTTCCGCCGCTGCTTTGATTGCGGCTTTGATCTCCTCGAAGGTCGCGGGTGTGTTCAGCTCGGCGGTCAAGTCCACTACGGAGACGTCCGAGGTCGGCACGCGGAAAGCCATCCCGGTCAGCTTTTTGTTCAATTCGGGGATGACCACGCCGACGGCCTTGGCCGCGCCGGTGGAGGAGGGGATGATATTTTCGAGGATGCCGCGGCCGCCGCGCCAGTCCTTGGTGCTCGGGCCGTCCACGGTCTTCTGCGTGGCGGTGGCGGCGTGGACGGTAGTCATCAGGCCACGCTTGATACCGAAGGCGTCGTTGATGACTTTGGCCAGCGGGGCGAGGCAGTTCGTGGTGCAACTCGCATTCGAGATGATGGCCTGCCCGGCGTAGGTCTCGTGATTCACGCCATAAACGAACATCGGCGTGGCGTCCTTCGACGGCGCAGAAAGCACCACCTTCTTCGCTCCAGCTTTCAGGTGAGCGCTGGCCGTCGCTTCATCGAGGAAAAGGCCGGTCGATTCGACGACGATGTCGGCCCCGACTTCATCCCATTTCAAGGTGGACGGATCCTTGACCGCGGTAAGGCGGATTTTTTTGCCGTTAACAATCAGGTTCGTGCCCTCTACGGAGACTTCGCCTTCGAAGCGACCATGCACGGAGTCGTACTTCAGCATGTAGGCGAGGTATTCGGGCTCCAGCAGATCGTTGATGCCAACGACTTCGATGTCCTTGGAAAAATTCTGCACAGCGGCGCGGAAGACCATGCGTCCGATGCGGCCGAAGCCATTGATGCCGATTTTGATCATAGTGTGTGTTTTGTAGGTGTTTTTGCGGCGGGAAAATGCGCGCGCCAATCAATCGGGCAGGGTTGGGAGCGTCAAGAATTCATCGCGGTCAGAGTGGTAGTTTCGCCGCCGGTGGCTGGTTTGCGGGTTGAGGGTTGCCATTTGACCCCGCTCCCGGTGGGGCTAATCTCCGGGCGTCCGCCGACACGATGAAAAACCTCCGTCTTCCGCTCTTTGCCGCCGCCCTGCTGGGACTGGCCGGCGGAGCCTCGGCGGAAGACTCGCTTTTCGATCGGCGCAAAGCCCAGCCGCTCGCGAAGGAGCAGTGGTCTCTGTTTGGTCCGAAGTCGCGCAGCATTACTTACGACGCGCGGATGATTCGCGCGGCGGAGATCGCCCGGCAGCGTGCCCATGCGAAGATGACCTGGCACTGCTGGAAATACGTGAAAGATGCACTGCTCGCCGCGGATGTAGTCACCAGCCGGCCCAGCAGCGCCTGGGCCAAGCAAGCTGGCGATGAACTTTGCCGTAACCACGGCTTCACGAAGTTGCGCATCAGCAATCCGTATAAGGCCCCAGTCGGTGCGGTGGTGGTTTATGGCGGGCGGGACGCGGGCCACGTGGAGATCCGAACGGAGGATGGCTTCGTCAGCGATTTCGTCTCGCGGACTGCATATCCACGGCCGTTGATTGGCGTTTACGTAAAGGCGTCGTAGACGGGCGCACGCGGAGATTGCCGCGCGAAGGCAAATCCTCTAGCCTCCGCGGCCCCGAGTCGGCGGTCGGCAATTGTTAACCGCGCACCGGAACACAACCGCGATCGCACGATGTCCCAGCCCGAAAAATTCGAGCACTACGAGCTGCTGAAAAACGCCGACGGTACTTTCGTCGAGCTCGGGCACGGAGCGATGGGGCTGACGTACAAAGCCTTTGATACCAACCTGCGCTGCGCGGTTGCGCTCAAGGTGATTAGCGCGGCGTATCTGAATGACCCGACAGCCGCGGAACGTTTTCTCCGCGAAGCTCGTGGCGCTGCGCAACTGCGGCATCGCAACGTCGCGTCGGTCTTTCACCTCGGGCGGCATGGCGACTCGTATTTTTATTCGATGGAATTCATCGAGGGTGAAACCGTGGACGCGCTCGTGAAGCGCGACGGCCCGCTGGCTCCGGTGATCGCCGTCGGCATCGCCGCTCAAGTCGCCGGAGCGCTCATCGCCGCGCACAAGCAGGGCCTCGTTCACCGCGACATCAAGCCGTCGAACCTCATGCTCGTCCACGAAGGTGACGGTGAAATGCTCGTGAAAGTCATCGACTTCGGCCTTGTGAAGTCGGCCCTCATCGGCTCGACGGCGGGCGCGCTCACGAGCACGGGGTTTGTCGGCACGCCGTATTTCGCGAGCCCGGAGCAACTCGACCAGCGGAGTGAGGACATTCGTTCGGACATTTATTCCCTCGGCGTCACGCTGTGGTTCATGCTCACGGGCAAGCCGACTTTTCGCGGCTCGGTTGCCAGCGTCATTGCCCAGCATCTGGATAAAACCCCTGAGTTCGAATCCCTCGCCGTGTTGCCCTCAAGCGTGACCTCGGTCCTGCGGCGGATGCTGGAAAAGGAAGTCGAGAAGCGCATTCAGTCGCCGACGGAACTGCGGGCTGAGCTGCGGAGTTGCCTGGCCACGCTCTCCCAAGGCCTGCCGTTGCCACGGCACGTGACCGCGCTTGAGAGCCTTGAAACCGTCGCGCTGAGTAGCGTCCACGGACTGACGACACCGCTGCGCAAAGACGAGTGCCTGTCCACGGTGCCGCGTCCGGCACACTCGCCGGCCACTCCGCCGAGCGAGCCCGCGGAGATCACGTTAGCCGATCCGACGGCCTCGAGCGCAGCCCGCACCCTGGCCGGAAAGACGGCGCTGCCACCAACGGTGCAGTTACCGCCTCAAGTGAGTAAAAAGCCGATCATCGTTGGGCTCGTCGCCGTGGCAGTGCTGGTCGCAGCGGGGGCAGCTCTTTTTTCACCATCTCGCCATTCCGAAAAGGCGGCGTCTCCGAAGCCGGGTTCGGTGACGCCGACGCTTAAGCCGGCCGCTTTCGTGCCGCGCCAGCCGCCGCAGCCCGGCAAGCCTTGGAAGAACGGACTCGAGATGCGCTTCGTGCCCGTCGGCGAGATCTGGATGGCGGCGACCGAGACGCGCGTGCGCGACTTCGAGACCTTTTTCCAGGCGCGCAAATACGACGCCACCGGCGGCATGCGCTCCCATCAGCGCGATGGTTTCAAGGACCACCGGCACAGCTGGCAGAATCCCGGTTTTCCGCAGTCACCCGATCATCCGGTCGTGGGCGTGTCATGGGAAGACGCGCGCCTTTTCTGCGAATGGCTGACCACGAAAGAGCGCGCCGAGGGGGGGCTCACCGCAGCGCAGATTTACCGCATGCCCACTGATCGCGAGTGGAGCGAAGCCGCGGGGCTGCGCGCGGAAAGCGGCGCGACGCCCGAGGAGCGCAGCGCTCGGATCAAAGGCGTGTGGCCGTGGGGCAAGACGTGGCCACCGCCAGCGAACGCCGGGAACTACGCCGGCTCGGAGGCGAAAGTGGGAACGCCGGAGAACTTTTCATTCGTGGCAAATTACCGCGACGACTTCGCCCGCACCGCGGTCGTTCCAAGCCACGCCGGCAATGCCCTGGGCATCTCCGACCTCGGCGGCAATGTGTGGGAGTGGTGCGACGACCTGTTCAATAAGACGAGCGGCTGGCGCACTTTGCGTGGCGGTTCGTGGGCGACCTCGCGCCCGGAGGAGGCGCTGGTGTCTTTCCGCCGCGGTCTTCCGCCCAGCTTTCGCGATGACGATATCGGCTTCCGGTGCGTCATCGCCACCAATGACGGCACCCACTGATTTATGAAACTGTTTCGCTTCAATCTCGTTTTTCTCCCGCTCCTCGCGCTAGCGCTCGGTGCGGTCGGTTATACCGCGCGGCAACTGTTCCAGGCGAACGCCCGCGAGCAAATCGTCCAGAACGCACGGATCATGATGGAGACCGCCAGTTCCAGCCGCACCTACACCACGAAGCAGGTCGCCCCGCTCCTCCAGCAAAAGAATTTCAAGCTTCAGACGGCGATCGCTGAGTTTCAGAAGACGCTCGATGAATTGCCGAAAGACGCCGACCCGGTCATCCCGAAAGACGTCCACTACACTAGCGCAAAAAAGGCCTACATGATGGGCCAACAGAAGCTCCTGGCCGCGCAGCAGCAACTCCTCGAGTCGGTGAAAAACAAACCCGCCGAGCTGCTCAACACCGAGTTTCATCCGCAGACGGTGCCGGCCTTTGCGGCCACGGAGATCTTCAACTACCTGCGCGAGAAATATCCCGCGTATTTCTACAAGGAAGCGACGCTCAACCCAACGAATCCGCGCGATCGCGCGACGGATTGGGAAACCGACATCGTGAACCAATTCCGCGGCAACGCCACGCTCGCCGAATACCTCGGCACCCGCGAAACTCCGACCGGCACCGCGCTCGTCCTCGCCCGCCCGATTCAGATCAAAAATGTGAGCTGTCTGACCTGTCACAGCACGCCGGACAAAGCGCCGCCGGAGATGATGAAGCAATACAGCTCGGCGAACGGCTTCGGCTGGAAGATGGACGAGATCATCGGCGCCCAGGTCGTCTCCGTGCCGATGGCGCTCCCCGTGGGCCTGGCCGATAAAGCGTGGCAGGACCTGCTGCTATGGCTAGGCGGTGCCTTCGCGGCGATCGCGCTCGCAGGCAACGGCTGCGCGGCGCTGCTCGTCGGTCGGGGGGCGTAGCCGACGTTAAACCCGCTCGCGCTTTTTCAGCGCAAACCACGCGACGAAATATGTCACGAGGGCCCAAAGAAAATGCCCGAGCAGGGCGAGCTTGGCGGGGCGGCTGCGGTTGAAGACGTCGCCCGTGGCGAGTTCGCGGTCGGGGTCGAGGTTGCGGTAGGACTGGTGGTAGTCGCTGATCACATCGCCGCTCAGCTCTTTTTTCCACAGGAAACTCGTGTCCATGACCGTCTGCGCGCTGAAGGTCGGAGTGAGGCGGCTGACCGCGAGAACGGATTTGCTCATCTCGGTCGGGTTTACGGTGTAGCCGGAAAAAAGGATCTGTGGGATGAGGATGAGCGGGACGAACATGACCGCCTGCATCACCGAGCGAGAGAACGCGGAGATGGTGAGCCCGATTCCCACCGCGGCGACGGCGGTGCCGAAAAGCGCGGCGCACTGCAACAGCACCGAACCTTCTACGCCGCCGCCGAGCAGCATGGTGACGTAGAGGATCAGCGCCTGCGCGGTGGTGATCGCGGTGAGAAAGATGAATTTGCTCGCGAGGTAGGAGTGCGCGCCCACGCCGACGAGCCGCTCGCGCCGGTAGATGGCGATCTCTTTCACAATCTCCTGCGCCGCATTGCTGCATCCGAACCACAGCGTGCCGAGGTAGGCGAAGAACATCATCAGCGTGCGCTTCATTTTCTCCGGCTCTTCCGGCTCCTGGCTGACCCAGACGACGAGCACCGCGATGATCACCGGCTGGCCGAGGAGCAGGCCGAAATTGCGCCAGTCCGAACGCAAAATCGCCCACTGCCGCGCGAGCAGGATGGGCAGGGCAAAGGCGCGCGGTGCCCGACCGGCGCCAGTCTGCGCCGCGGTGGGTGTCGCTGCTTCGAGCGCCCCGGCGAGGTTGCGCTCCGCGAAAGCGGTTCGCCAATCCTTTGGCGGTTGCTCACCGAGTCGGTCGTAGAGTCCGGTGAGCTTCGGCACTTTGAAATACTCGCGCGCACTTTGCGCCGAGCCCTGAAAGGCGAGGCAGCCGCCGACCAGCACGATGAGCTGGTCCATGAGGTAGGCGTTTTCCATCACGTGCGTGGTGCAAACGATGGTGCAACCGGTGTCCGCGAGATCGCGGAGCAGTTCCATGAGTTGAAATTCCGTCGCCGGATCGAGGCCAGAGCTGGGTTCGTCGAGGAAGAGAATCGCGGGCCGGGCGAGTAGCTCGACGCCGACGCTCACGCGCTTGCGCTGGCCGCCGGAAAGATTGCTGATCGACTTCGCGGCGTGCGGGCGCAGCCCGAGTTGGGTCAGCGTCTGCAAGACGAGTTTTTGGATTTCCACCGGCGGCGTATTCGCCGGCAGCCGCAGCCGCGCGCTGAACCGCAGCGCTTCGGTCACGCTCAGCTCGGGATGCACGATGTCCTCCTGCGGCACGTAGCCGAAGGAACGTGGATCGTTGCCCGAATAGATGTCCTCGCCATCGACGAAGACCGCTCCGCGTTCCGGCGCACGCAAGCCGCTAAGCGTATTCAGCAGTGACGATTTACCAGCGCCGCTGGGACCGATGATGCCGACAAAACGGGACGCGGGAATCGCGAGATTGATCTCGTCGAGAATGGTGAGCGGCCCCGAGCGCATCGAGACATTCCCAGCGCGGATGGTGCCGCCCGCGATGTTCGCAACACGATTTAGCGCGTGCCCATCGAACTGTAGGCAGAATGGTCCAATTTGCAGGCGGTCGCCGATGGTGAGGTCGTGCGTGTCAAAGCGGTGGCCATTCACGAACGAACCCGCCGTGCTGTTCAGGTCAGTAACGTTCACGCCGCCGCCAGGTAGTTTCTTGACGGTCGCGTGGCGACGAGAAACCCCGGGGTCGTTCAGCCAGACTTCGATGCCCGCGTCGCGCCCGATGGTGATCTCGCCCACGACCTCGATGCGATCCGCCGGCTTGCCGCGCACGAGCATGTTCGCCGCGGTGGTCGCGCCAGCGGCGCCGGTCGCCTGCGGTTCGATTTCCGGCGGCTCACCGAGACCGAACTCCAGGATGGCCGGGCCAATGCCGATTTTGTCGCCGGGCTGCAGCGTGAACGGCGCCGTTAGCCGCTCCCCATTCACCGTCGTTCCGCGCGCGCTGCCGAGATCCTCGATAGTGCAACTCGTCGCGGCTTCGTCCCAGGTGAACCGGCAATGCTGGCGCGAAATCTCGACGTGTTTCAGCGAAAAATCCGCCTCCGACGACCGCCCGAGCACCCAGCTTCCCGCCGTCAGCGCGAAGACTTTGGGCGCCAGACCGCCGGTGACAGCAAGGTAGGGCATCAGGGCAGGACCGCCCAGATTTCAACAATGCGGTTCTTTTCGAGGTTCTGGGCGTCGAGGAGTTTCGAGCCGCCCATGCCGACGGTGTGCATGACGTTGATGACGTCGCACTTGTCGCGCATCGCCTTGAGGACGGTGTCGGCGCGGGTCTGCGAGACGGCGATGTTCTTCTGCGCGTCGCCCTTGGGATCGGCATAGCCGAGAATAACGAAGACCGCCGTGGGATCGCCGCGCAGCTTTTGCACCTCGGGCTTTTCCAGCTCGGACCTCAGCCGCTGGAGGTCGGTTGCGCTGAGGTCGGTTTTACCGGAGCCAAACGGAATCGTCAGGATGATGCCCATGCTGCGCGCGCGTTCGACCGCACCGTAGAGCTTATCTTTGTTCGGGTTGGAGACCTTCGGCATCAGATCCACGCGCTTGAGCACCTCGGTCTTCACGGTCTTGTTTTCCTTTTTGGAAACATCGAGGTCGATCTTCACCGGGGCCACCATCTCGGGGGGCGGTTGGGCTTCCGGCGCGGTTTCCACGGCCACCGGGTCGGGTTCCGGCTCCATCACTTTCGGAGCGGGCGTCGCGTCTTTGCTCTTGCGCGGGACGATCAGGCCGCGCGTCTGCGGCAGGGCGAGGAGCGTGCCCACCCCGAGCACAACGACGATGCCAATCCCGGCGAGATATTTCAGCCACATCGCCGACGGAGGCTGGACTTCGGTCAGCGCCTTGCCGCATTCCGCGCAGATGAAGGGGGCACCGTCTTCGACCTCCGTTTCCTCACCACGGTAGGCGAGGAGGCAACCGGCTTGATTCTGGCATTTTCCAAATCGGGACATACGTGCGGGTTATAGGACGGCGTCGCCGCCACCCGCGAGGAAATTTTCCGTCGCCCAAGCCGTCAGATCGGGGAAAAGGGGCGAGGTCCACGCCAGGTCCAGCGCGGGGAGTCGCAGCGTCGCGGAGTGCAGCGCGTGTCGAGGCAGGAGGAGGCGCGTAGCAAGGGCGGGCGTCCAGCCGGTTTCGATGAACTCCAAGTAGCAGAGCGCGTCCGGTCCGTAGATTTTGTCGCCGACGATGGCGTGTCCGGCATGCGCCAAATGGACGCGGATCTGGTGCGTGCGCCCCGTCTCGGGAAAGGCGCGGACGATGGCAAAGTGCTCACCATTCGTGCTCGCTCGCGCAAAGCGACGCTCGACGCGAAAGCGCGTCCGCGCCGCCGCGCCATCGGCATGCACGGCCTGCATCAGGTGGATCGGCGAAAGCTCGCGCTCGCCGCGGCGGAGCAGGGGAGCATCGACTGTGAACTCATCGCTCTCCGGCCAGCCCCAAACCAGCGCGAGGTATTCCTTCTCCACCCGCCGCGCCATCATCTCCAGCCCGAGCATCCGCGCGGCCGGGCGCGACTTCGCGATTAGAGTCAGCCCGCTGGTCTCGCGATCCAGTCGGTTGATGATCGAGACCTGACCGCCATTGGCAATTTCGTAAGCGAGCAGTCCGCGCAGTCCGTCCCACAGGGTAAAGCCGCGCCCCGGCTTGCTCGGGTGCACTTCGAGGAACGGCGGTTTATCTACGACGAGCCACGCCTCGCTCTCCGCGAGAATGGGGAAAGGGTTGAGAGTTGAGGGTTGAAAGTTGAGAGCCACGTCTCGAAATGCGCTGCGCTTTCCCTTTCTATGCGCCTGAGCAAAACTCCGCGACGAATTCCCTGCTCCCACCCGCCCCAGCCTGCGCGGCTCTCAACTAAACACTCTCAACTCTCAACTTTCCCCTGATCCACCTCTCTCACATCTCCCGCCGCTACGGTGCCATCGCCGCGCTCGACGACATCTCGCTCGACGTCGCCGAGGGCGAGTTCGTCGCCATTACCGGTCCCAGCGGCTGCGGGAAAAGCACGCTCATGCACCTGCTCGGAGGACTCGATACCCCAGACGCCGGCGAAATCACCGTCGATGGCCTCCCGTTACATCGGGCCAGCGAGGCCGAACTGACCGAGTATCGCCGCCGTCGTCTCGGCATCGTCTTCCAGTTTTTCAATCTCCTCCCGACGATGTCCGTCTTTGAAAACGTCGCCCTCCCGCTGCTCCTCCGCGGCGAACCGATGAAAGCCGTGCGTCCACAAGCCGAGGCGATCATCGAACTCGTGGGCCTCGCCGACCGCGCCACCCACGGCATGCACCAGCTCAGCGGCGGTCAACTTCAACGCACCGCCATCGCCCGCGCTCTCATCCACGGCCCGCGCTTGCTGCTCGCCGACGAACCGACCGGGAACCTTGATTCCGCCAATGCCGCGCAAGTCATGGCCCTGCTGCAAAAGATTTCTTCTCAGCACCGGACGACGATGGTAGTCGTCACCCACAGCGAGGAGATCGCCCGGCAGACCGCGCGGCGCATCCGCCTTCGCGACGGCCAAATCCTCCATACCCACCCATGAGCACCAGCAGCGAGATCCGGGAAAAACTGAAAGGCAAATCCCTCTTCGTCGAATTCACTGACGACGAACTGGATGATTTCCTTGCGCTGCTCGATCCCCTCGAAGTGAAAAAGGGCGAGATCATCGTCAAACAGGATGATCACGGCGATTGCATGTTCATCCTCGTCATCGGCAGCGCCCGCGTGCTCCACCACCGCGCCGGACGCGACGTGAATCTCGCCTCCCTCCAGCCCGGCGATTTCTTCGGCGAACTGGCCCTCGTCGATGCCGGCGTCCGTTCCGCCGATGTCGAAGCGGCCGAGGATTGCACCCTGCTCCGCATCACCCAGGCCGACATCTCCGCCGCCGCCGGCGTCTATCCCACTGCGGCGTTCAAGTTTCTGATCGCCATCGGCCGCATCCTCGTCGGCCGCCTCCGCCAGACCAACCAGCGCTACGTCGATACCCTGCTCTTTCCCTCGGGCGGGAAGGACTGAGCGCCGCGCAAAGCTCACCGCTGCCGCAACGCGGGGCCTAAAGTTCTCGTCGGTATCGGGCTGGTCTTTCAGCAAGCAGTGCCGGAGGCGAAATCCGCTGGGAAAATCTGGCGGCACTATCTTCCGAAGTAGCTCGGAGCCGGTCGAATGGGTCGCCTGCGTTGGGAAAGTTCGCTTGGAATCGACGACGCCTTAGTGAACGCTCCCACCCCTTTTCCAAAGGAGTCCACCATGAAAAACTTTCTCTCCATCGAGTCCGCCACCGTTGCCGAGTTGCACGCCATTCTTGCGCTCGCCGCCGAGTTGAAAGCCACGCGCGGCCACCACGCGGCGCACCCGCTGCGGCACCAATGCTGGGCGTTGATGTTTTCCAAGAGCTCCACGCGCACCCGCGTTTCCTTTGAAGTCGGCATCCGCGAACTCGGCGGCGACGTGCTTTTTCTCAGTGCCAGCGACATCCAACTCGGCCGCGGCGAGCCGATCAAAGACACCGCCCGCGTGCTCGGACGCATGGTCCAAGGCGCGGTCATCCGCACTTTCGCGCAACGCGACGTCGAGCAGTTCGCCGAGTTCTCCGGCATCCCTACGGTCAACGCGCTGACCGACGGCGAGCATCCCTGCCAGATCATGGCGGACTTGCAGACGATTCAGGAAAGGCTCGGCGGCTACGCGGGCAAGGTCGTCACCTTCGTCGGCGACGGCGCGTGCAACATGCCCGTCTCTTGGCTGTGGGCGGCGTCGAAGCTCGGGTTCGAGTTGCATATCGCCGCTCCGCGCGCCTTTCAGCCTGCGCCGGAGATTATCGCGCGGGCTTTCCCCGTGGTGAAAACGCCTGCGTCCTCGGATGGCGAAGCGCAGGCCGTCTATGAAAACGCTCAGGGCAGCCGGCTGATTGTGACCGAAGATCTAGAATCTGCGGCGACCGGCGCCGATGTCCTCTACACCGATGTGTGGGTCAGCATGGGCAAGGAGGACGAAGCCGCGTATCGGGCAGCGCAATTCTCACGCTACCGGATCGACGCGGCGCTTGTGGCGTTAGCCAAACCTGGCGCTCTCGTCATGCATTGCTTGCCGGCGTATCGCGGCAAGGAGATCACCGAAGACGTGCTCGAGGCCCACGCTGACACGATTTTCACGCAGGCGGAGAACCGCCTCCACGCGCAAAAGGCCATCCTCAGTCTGCTTGCGCGCTGACCCGCATTTTCGGCGGAAACTTCCTCGCGTTTCGGTGGTTTCGCACAGAGCATTTCACATCTATGAAAACCTCCCAGATCCTGCTGCCGCCAACTTTCGACCGCCGCCGCTTCCTCTCCCGCAGCGCCCTCGCGCTCGCACTTTTCACCACGCCCGGCGCGTTCGCCGAGGAACTCCTCCGCACCCCCAAACAGACCGAGGGCCCGTTTTACCCCGACAAACTCCCGCTCGATACGGACAACGACCTCATCATTGTCAACGACGGCCTCACGCCCGCCGTGGGCGAGATCACCTACGTCAGCGGGCGCATCCTCGACGCTAGCGGTGCGCCCATCCGCAATGCCGTCGTCGAAATCTGGCAGTGCGACAAAAACGGCGCGTATCTCCATAGCGGCAGCGGCAATGCCGAGAAGCGGGACGCGAACTTCCAAGGCTTCGGCCGTTTCATCACGGGCAGTACGGGCGAGTATCTTTTTCGCACCATCAAGCCCGTTTCGTATCCTGGCCGGACCCCGCACATTCACTACGCCGTGAAAATGAAGGGCCGCGAAATGTGGACAACGCAGTGCTACATCAAAGGCGAGCCCGCCAACGAAAAGGACGGTGTCCTCCGCAGCATCCGCGATGAGAAACAGCGTGAGTCCGTGATCGTCGATTTTTCCCCGCTGAAGGACGCCAAGGCTGGTGAACTGGCCGCTCGGTTCGACATCGTGATGGGCTATACACCGGCGGCGTAGCGGGCATCAATCTGCCTCTGACGGCATCCGATAAATCCGCGCCAGGCGCAGCATCAGCGCTTCCAGCTTCGCAAAGTATTCCGCCTCCGGCAGCGTCGCCTTCGCTTCACGCAACTTCGCCAATTCCGCCTCCAGCGCATCGCGCTCGGCCTTCAGTTCCGGCGAAAGTCCGCGCTCCGCGGCACCGCGGACCAGCGCAAGCTGGCTGGCGCGCGCTCCGTCCGGCGGCTTGCCATCCTTGGACTTCTTCACCACACGCAGGCCCGCGTACCACTCCGGCGGCGTGCCGAGTCCGTCGCCGTTGTCTTCGAGCAGGGAGTGCTCGGTCGCGATGCGGCCTTCCGTTTTGTAAAAGTCCGCGGTCCGCTGGGCCGCCGTGAGCCAAGCTTCCAGCACCGAAGTCTGCCCGTCGTGATCGAGGTCGGCGGCGGGTTCGGCAATCGCTGCCGCGAAATGCCCACCGAAGCGCGCAAAGTTATTTTCGGACCCGTTCTTGGTCGCCGTCACGATCACCCGACCCGGTGCTGTCAGGGGTTTGAGAAAGGCTCCGCTCGCCGAAAACCCGCACACAATCACCACCTCTCGCGTGCTGCCTTGCAGCCAGGCCGCGATCTGGGAAGCCGCGAGATCATCGCCGCGGAGATTGAATTTCCCCTCGCGCCCGTCGAACGTCCCGTGCCCGAGGAGCACCAGCCAGAGCGGCTCCGGGCCATTCTTCGCCGCCTCCTCCACTGCCGTGCGCAGCCGGGCGAGCGCATCTTTTTCCTCAGACTCCGCGCCGATGATCTGGACACGCGCCTTCGCGGCTGTCGCTGCGACCTGCCAATTCGCCGTCCACTTCGCAAAGTCATCGGCATATGCCTCCTCGCCACTGGCCCCGACGGCGATGATCACGGTTTGATCCGCGCGCAGTGGCAAAGCCAGGAGGAGGAGCACCGCAACCTTGAGGCCCGAACGTCGAAGACAGCGGAGGATCTGCGCCGAGGCGCTTCGCCCTTCGAAGTTCGACGGTAGGCGTTCGCCGTTCATGCCAACCCCTTCCAACGCCGCAGACCCCACTCGCTCACCAAGCAGGCGAGCGCGAGCAGCATGACCCAAGGCGTATGCCACAGTGGCCGCGTCCACGTTTCCGTCACCGGCACCCGCTCCGTCGGCAGCCGCTGGGCAAAAGCGGCGAGGTCTTCCGGCGCGAGCACTTCACCGCCGGTCTGGCGTGCGAGCTGTTCCAGCAGTGCGCGGTTCGGTTTCAAATCACGGAACTCCGCGGCCGCCAGATCGCTCGTCCAGCCAGTCGCGGCGCTCCCGGCCAACGCTCCGGCGTCGTTCCGTATGGCGGCTTCCACGCGGTAGCCGCCGTTTTCGCGCGGGATGAAAGTCGTCTCGTAAAGCCCCGGTTCGCCCGCGGCCGCTTCGGCGCTGAGCGTCAGCGGCGGTGTGTCCGCGGCTCCGACTCGGGCGACGGACAGGGTGACCGTGCCGTTTTCAAGCGGCTGAAATTTCGCGTCCCGCGCGCGGACCTGTAACCGCACGCTAACGCCGTCGGGCAGCGGTTCGCTGCGCACCTCGAGGGGCTCGGGCACGTCCGCCACCATCCAGCGCACCATCTGCCGCCAGCCTTTCATCAGATCCTTGTGCCGGGCCTCGTCGCCCAAGCCCGCCTGCCAAAGATCACCCACGAGCAGAGCCGCCGTGCGCCCACGCCCAAAACGCTGCGTCACGAGCGCGGGATACTCGCGCGTCCCGTCCGTCACTGTCGCCACGACCGTCGCTGCGGGCTTCGGCTCGCCCGCGCGATTGAGCACATCGAATCCCGGCTGCTCGCCCAGCCGCGCGCGCTCATCCGCTTCATTGGCCCGCAGCCGCGCCCACGGCTGCAGCCAGCCTTCCCGCGTCAGGGCGAGGCGCAAAGCGCCGGTCTCCCACTTTCCGTCACCAGCCTCCGTGCCGCGCAAGTAGATCGGTAGCATCTCGCCCACTCCCGTCCGCGCATAGCGCCCTTCGCGAAACGACTCCGCACCGCCCAGCGCGAGCAGTCCGCCACCGCGTTCGCTGACGAATCGCTGGAGCAGGCTCATCTGCTCGGCGGTGAAAAATTCCGCTTCGGTGTCGTCCAGGATTACCGCGCGGTATTTGAACAGCTCCTCCACGGTCTTCGGAAATCCGCCGGGAAGCTCGAACTGATCGTCCACCCCAAGCCGCCGGAAAACCGGCTGATCGTAACGCTCCACGTTCTCCTTCGATTGATCGCCAAAGCCGCGGAAGAGCGGATTGCTTTCCTCACCCGCGCGCCCGCGGAAGGAAAATTTCGGTTCGCGATTGGCGATTCGGATCAGCCCGATGAGCTGCGTCTGGTCGTCGCCTTCAACCGCGCGGTGCAGGAATTTGTATTCCCAATTTGGCCGTCCGCTCACGTAGAGCACGCGATGCGGCCCCGCCCCGCGATCCACGACCACCACCGTCTCGTTGTTCGCCAGCGTGGCCTCCGCCAAGCCCGCGGTTTTCGGCGCGACCGAAAGGCGGTAAAAAAGCACGCCGGTTTGCACGGGGCGGAATTGAAACCGGCAGGTGAACTTGCCGCCCTCGCGCGGCACCGTTTGCGTCTGCGCGGCAGCCGGCTTTTCTAGGTCGCCGCTTTTTCCAGCAGTGATCGGCACGAGTTGCGCCACGATTTCCTCGCCGGCAAATCCGTTCGCGGCGATCTCCGCCTGCACCGTCACTGGTGCGTCTTCAAAGGAAGTCTGCGTCACCGCCGTGCTCGTCACTGCGAGGTCGCGTGCCGGGCCCTCGCGCCCGATGAGCACAGGGTAGATCGGCGGCAGCCCTTGCAACGACAAGACTGCGGGGGCATCCGCGGCGATGCCATCGGTCAGCAGGATGATGCCCGCGAGCGGCTGGCCACGGTAGCGTTCGGCAAGCTGTGCGAGGGTGTGGCCGAGTGCCGTGGTGCGTCCGTCAAAGGCGAGTTCGCGGAAGTCCTGCGTCGGCTGGAGGCGCGCGTCGGCGAGGTAATGGCGCGTCTCGAAGCTCAGCGCCAGCGGCGTGCGCCAGTCGCTGCGCGCCCCGGCTACGACGCTGCGCAAAATGTCGCCGCGCGATTCGGCCGCGCCGGCATCATGCAGCGTCATGCTCAGTGAATTGTCGGCCACAATGGCGAGGATGTTCGCGCCCGGCTTGGGTCGCTGGCCGGAAAGCGTGGGCTCCAGCAGGCATGCGAGCAGTGCGGCGAGTCCGAGCACTTTCAGAACTGCGCAGGCCAGCCGCAGCGGGCCCCGCGCGCGGGCGCGGACATACGACCACGCGACCAACGCGAGCGCCGCTCCGAGCGCGATGACCGCAGGCCAGAGCCACTCTCGACCGGCGAGGAAGAGCGTCCCCAAAACGGTCATTTATCTCCGCTCCGCCCCAGCTCTTCGTAGTAGCGCCGGACGCGCTCAGCGTATTTCGTGGGCACGGGGTCGCGGTCGATGGGCACGAGGCTTTCCTTCGATTCGCGGCGCGCGAGTTCCTCGGTCAGGCGGTTGCGCAACTCAGCGAGGGGCGTGCTGATCTTCGTGTTCACCAAGTCCCAGTTGGGCTTCACGCTGTGCCGCTTAAACTCCGCGCGCACGCCCTTCGCGGTTTCGCGGATGCGCGCGACTTCGGTGCGCAGGTCGGGCGAATCGACCATCTCTTCCACATTGCGCAGGCGGTCGGACCACTCGGTAAAGGTGTCCCCGGTGAGCGGGCCCGCTTGTTCGCCTTCGTTCGCTCCACTGCCTAGCCCGCCGCGGTCGCTGCCGCTGCGAATACCGCGTTGGCCGCGTAAAGAAGTCGAGAGACCCGGCTGTTGGCCGGGCTGTCGGGTTGGATTGACGTTCGCCTCGGTCGGGCTTGCTTGCCCGCCACCGCCCGCACCCGCGCCCTGCGCCGTCTGCCCCCCCTGGCCCTGACCCTGCATGCCTTGGTCGGGGTTCTGGCCTTGGCCCTGCCCGCTTCCTTGGCCGGGTGTTTGAGCCTGTCCCTGACCTTCGCCTTGGCTGGGTTTCTGGCCCTGACCCTGTGCGTTTTCAGGGGCCTGACCTTGCCCGGAGTTGCCCGGCGTACCTTGTCCTTCCGGGGGCTGTTCGCCGGGATGCCCTTCTCCGGGGAGTGCACGCGTCTCGCGTGCTGGTCCCGGCGTCTCGCCGGGACGGACTTCTGGCGACGTGACATCATTTGCGGCGCGCTCACTCGTGGCCGCGTCGCCGGAAGTGCGTGATGGCGGGACGCCCTCGCCAGCAGGCGGGACGCTCGTGTTCCCCGGAGCACCGGCTTCCGCATTCTCTTCGGCGCTGCGCGGTGACTGCTGCTGCGCCAAATCCGGGCGCGCTTGCGCGAGTTCGCGGTTGAGCTGTTGGGCTAGCGTGTCGAGTTCCGCTCGAGCCTGGCGGAGCGCTTCTGCTTCGTCGCCAAGGACGCTGCCAGCGGCGCGCTCAACGCCGGTCTTGAGTTCCTCGATCTCCTGCCGCGCTTTTTCCTCAAACTTCCGCGCTTCCTTCGCGTAGCCGCGCTCCGCGAGCTGCTGCGTCTTGTCCAGCGAGTCGCCGGTGCCGGCCTGGGCGGTTTTGCGGAGCGTGTCGTAAAGCTCCTTGGCGAGGAGCGGTTCGGCGGCTTCGGCCTGCTCGCTCACGCGCTGCATCTGCTCGGTAAGTTTGCCGAGGTCGCCCTGCTGTTTGGTAAGCTGTTCCGTGAGCTTTTCCCGTTCGCCGGAGCCATCCAGCGTGGGGCGCTCGGCCTGGCCAGCCTTGGCTTGGAGCTGCTCACCAATCTGCTCTTGACGCTCCGCGATCTCGCGGGCGTCGGTCCGCATCTCGCGCATCTCCTCCTTGAACTGCCCGCTCGTCTTTTTCCGAAACTCATCGCGCATCGCTTCCAGATCCTTCGCCGCGCGCGTGCCGCTCGCGAGCGCCTGCGACGGCGCTCCCTGCTGCATCGCCTCCGCCGCCTTCTGGGCCTCCGCGCGCGTTTTGTCGAGCTGCGCGCGCTGGTCGGCCAACTCCGCCTGTTGCGAAGACTGCTCCATCTTTTGCCGCGTCTCATCCACGTCCGCCAGCATCTGTTGCTCCTCCTCGCGCAAGCGCTCGAGCTGCCGCCGGACCTCCTCTTTCTCCGGCTCCGTCTTCGCTTCCTGGAGCGCCGTCTGGAGTTCCTTGAGCTGTTCGTTGATGTCGTTTTGCCGCTGCGCCAGTTCCTTCAAGCGATTCAGAATGGCGAGCTGCTCGCGCTGCTCCGCGGCCGCTGGCGGCTCAGCCGCACTCTTGTCTTCGTAACGCTTTTCCTCGTCCTT
Organism: Chthoniobacter sp.; assembly: GCA_031390545.1. Classification (GTDB taxonomy): domain Bacteria; phylum Verrucomicrobiota; class Verrucomicrobiia; order Chthoniobacterales; family Chthoniobacteraceae; genus Chthoniobacter. The sequence continues at coordinate 176,780 of JANMTP010000002.1, forward strand.
CATCTCCAACTCGTCGAGCTGCTGCTGCTGCTTGCCGCCGCCTCCGCCGCCCTTGGCTTGCTGATTGCGCGTCACCCGAAACTCGTGGGCCGCGAGCTTCAGCAAAGCACTGTAGGCCGCCTGCTCGGCGGCGAGCGCGTCGGGCAGAGGCGCGGCCGTTTCGGCGGCTTTGGACAAATGGTCGTGAGCAATTTGCATGGCCTGCGTTGCCGCTTCCACGAGCGCTTTCGCCTTCGGATCGTCGGCCTTTTCGGCGAGCGCTTTCGCTTGCTCCAGCGCCTTGGCCTGCGATTCGAGAATCACGGGCGCGTCTTGCCGATACTTCTCGCTGGGCCCATCTTTGCCGGGACTCGACTGCTCGGCGCGCTGGAGATTCCACGTCGCGCTGATGATCTGCTTTTGCATCTCAGCAAGCTTCGTCTCCTCCTCGCCGCCGCCCCCGCCGCCACCTCCTCCCCCGGCAGCATCGCCGGGTCGATAGATTTCCTCGAAAGGCCGGACCTCGGCGAAAAACATGTCGCTCGAAGTGCGGCGGGGCTGGCCGTCCGTGCCGGTGTCGTCCGCCCATAGAAACCACGAGACGAGTTCGTCGGTTTGCACGGCGAGTTCCTCGAGTTTGAGCAAATGCGTGAGATCCCGCTTTTCGTCCGCCCGGCTTTCCCGGCCGAGTTCGTGATCCTGCGCCGGCCTCCCAGCGACCGTCACGGTTAGGCCGTAGCGCACGAGCCCAAAGTCGTCCCACGCCTGCGCCCGGAAGGCGACCTCCTCGATCGGCGACACCCGCTGATCGCCTTTCGGCGTCTGGAATTTCAGTTCGGGCCGCCGGTTCGGCAGCGCTTCGACGACGAACTGTGCGGGCACTTTGTTCACGCGCCCATCTTCATCTTCGAGCTTCAATTCGAAGGTCGCACTCGCTTTCACCGGAAAGTCACGCAGCTCGACCAGCGGCTTGTCCCCGGTCACCGCGAGCGAAATGCGCGTGCCGTCCTTGGCGACGAGCGCCGCGGACTTCACCGGCTTGTTGAGTTGAAAGGCGACGTCCACCTTGCTGCCTTCGACCGCGCTGACCCGACGCGTTTCCGGCACGGTCTTGTCAGCGAGCTTGGTGTATTCCGGGAAATGCAACGTGGCATCGGCGCGGTCGAGGCGCGGATGCTCGAAGACCTTCACGGCAAAGTCCCGCGTGGCTGTGCCGGCGTATTCGATCCGATAAGTCAGATCGCCCTGCACCTCCGGCAACCCGCCGCCGAAAACCGGGTCGTCGAGATTCTTCACCAGCGGCATCCGCTGCTCAGGCTCATTCTTTGGGTGGATGACGAGCGTGGCAGCGCCGGGGACCTCGCTGTGAAACTTCGCGAGCACGACCAAGCCGGAGCCGCGTTCGAGCGAAGCATCGCCAGGCGTGACTTCAACGCCTTCGCGGGACTCCACCACAAGTGGCGGGGCCTTGGTGACCGCGCGGGTTTTGCCGAAAGTCGGAAGCAGCGCGCCGATAAAAGCGGCGAATGCAACGACGCTGAGTCCGGCGAGCCGCCACGCGGGCACGGCCGCGAGCCAGTTTTGCCGGCGCGCCTGGGCCGCGGCTTCGGCGACCACGCGCTGCTGGAGATAGTTCAGCTTGCCCGACTCGGCGTCCGGCGTTTGCTCGACGGCGGTGGCGAGCAGCGCGTGGAGGCTGGGCTCCCGGGCCTCGATGCGGCGGGCAATGCCGCGGTAATCCGGCTGCCAAGCCGCCGCCCACCGACGGGCGCCAAACCAAACCACGAGCGCGACAAGCACCACCCCCAGAGTGGAAAACTGCCAGCCGTTGTTCACAACCCGCAACACCAATACCGCTCCACCGAGGAAGAAGAGGCCGACTGCGGTCGCCATCAGGGTGCGTTGGAGCCGGTGCCGGCGGACGATGGGCTCCAAGACGTGAGTAAGTAGAGGAGTGGTCATGCAGGTGCGGTGGTTGAACTGCGGTTGGCGCGCGAAAGTTTCCCGGCAATCAAGGTTTCGAGCAACAAGACGCCGAGAGCGGCGGCAACGAGCCAGCGCCAGAGCTTTTGCTGGCCCTCAATCTCGACCGCCTGGCGATGCGCGAGTTGCTGCAGAGTCGGTGGCACGATTTCCGTAGCCGCGGACGGCAGCGGGACGCCGAGCGCGGTGAAGCGCGCGAGCGGCAGCGGGGAGGTGCGGCTTTCGTCGGGCGCGAGGTTCACGACGAAGCGCAGCGTGCCGGGCGTGACGGCGTAGATGCCGGGCTGGTCCGTGCCGGAAAACTTGGCACCCGCAGCGGAGGTGATCTCGGTCCCGTCGGGTTTGCGCACTTGCAGGGATGCGGGTTCGTCGGGCAGCGGCACTTCGTCGCCGATGAAATACTGCGCCTTCCGCACGGGTGCGCGACCGCTTTGCTCGAGCAGCGCCTGGAGCAGCGGGACGAACTTCGACGAGAGCGCGAGCTGGCTGTCGGGCGGACGCCAACTGCTGGCGAAAAGGACCACGCTGCCTTTGCCCAGCGGCACCTGCACGATGGCCGGATCGCCGCTGTCGAAACGGGCGATGACCTGCGCGCTGGGGAGCGTCGCGGCGTCGAAGCGGCGGTATTTCCAGAAGTGAATTTTCGTGAAATCGCTGAACCGTGGGTCGGCGAATGGCGCGAAGAGGGGATGCTGGAAGTCAATCTGCGCGAGGAGGGCGTAGCCTTTCACGGGTGCTTCGCTCGCGGAAAAGCGCGGGTTTTCCAAAAGCCGCCCGACGGCCTGCGCGCCGGCCGCGGAAGTGAGCGGGGCGATGACAATGTGCCCATCTTCCGCGAACTGCTGCGCCGAGGTGATCGCGGCGGTGTCCGCGCCTTCGCTGAGAACGAGGAGCTGCGCCTGCTGGAGTTGGAAAGCCGGTACAGCCGCCTCGTCGCGGTGCGCGGTGATCTCGACGTTCTGGCTGCGCGTCTTGGGGAAGGCGCGGCGCAGGTAATAGAGCGAGGCTCGCGGATCTTCGTCGGCGTCCTGTCCGAGGAAGAGCAGGGGAATCCTTGCGGGCTGCGGCGGGAGGACGAAGACGGTGTTGTCGAAAGCGGTGTCATCGCCGGTGAGCGTGAGCGAGGTGGCACGGTCCGGCGGTTTCGGCGCGCGGACAATGCGGCTTTGGCCCGCAGGGACGTAGGCGGGGACTTCAGCGCTGGCTTCGGTGGTCTGTGTCCAGCGCAGGGGAAATTGTTCGCGCTTCGATTCGGCGGCATTCGTCACGCGCAGGCGCAGCGGAGCGTCTTCGGTTGAAGCTTCGGCGTCCTCTGTCGCGGGCACCCAGGCGACGCTGGCGTTTTCGTTCCGCTGCGCGCGCACCGGCTCGAGTTTCACGGTCACGGCTTTCGGCCAGGAGTAGCCTTGCAGCGCGTCGAGTGTCGCGCCTTCCTGGAGATCGCTGATGACCACGATCTCGGCGGGCTTTAGCTCTGCTTTCGACGGCTGCTCCAGCAGCTCGGCGGCGTGGATGAGCGCGGCGTCGAGATGCGTTGCCGCCCAACCCGGCGTGAGCCCCGCGATGCGCTGCGCCACGGCGGGCGCGCGTTGATCGAGCGGGAGCGTCTTCCACTCTTCGAAACTCACGACGGTCCGCACCGTGCGGTCAAAGGCGAGCACGGCCACTTCATCGGCAGCGGCAGTGGTGCGCAGCAGTTCGTCCGCTTTCGCCTTGGTTTCATCCCAAAGCTTTTCCCGCCGCAAGCTCGCGCTCGTGTCCACGAGGATGACGATGCGCTTGCCTGCGCCCGCCGCCTGCGGCTCACCCGGCAATTCGCGCTGCACAAATGGCCGCGCAAAACCCAGCGCGAGCAGCGCCACAGCGAGGCAGCGGAGCAGCAGCAGCCACAGGTTTTCCAACCGGCTCCGCCGCGTGACCCGCGGCGGCGTGGGCTGCAGAAACATGAGCGTGCTGAAGGGCGTCACGTCCTTGGTCGTCCGCCGGATGAGGTGAAAGATGATCGGTCCGATGACCGCCAGCGCGCCGAGGGCGAAGAGTGGGGCGAGGAAATTCACGCTCGCACCTTGGGGCGGATCACTTTTTCGCCGTGCGGCGAGGCAGTGGTTCGATGCGTGTGATGTGGAGCACTGCGAGTTCCCGAACCGCCGGGTCTTCCATGCCACGCTCCTTTACGATCCACGCGACATACAACCGGGAACCGACCAGCCACGCAAATTCAGGGTGTGGAACGTCATGATGAGAACCGTCGCTGAGATGGACACGGAACGGCTGAAACGGCGTCGCTTTCAGGTATTCACGAATGCGGGCGGTGGTGATCATCTTGGCGGGAACAATTACGGTGCGCGTCAGCCTTGTGCCAGCGGGAAGATTTCGGTCACGCGGCAACCCTTCGTCGGATGAGCTTGCCGCGGGCGCTGCGGGCTTTGAGGAAATCGAAGAGGGCGAGTTCGAGCGGCTGTGCGGTGCTGAGTTGGAGGTGGGTGATGCCGAGTTGCTGGCAGGTCGCGCGGATGGCGGTGAGGTGGGCGTCAAACTGCGCGCGGTAGTCTTTCCGCGCCAGCGCGGGGTCGATGAAGACGTCGCGGCCGGTCTCGACATCGACGAAGCGCGCGGGCTCGGCGAAATCGAAAATTAACTCCGCGGGATCGAGCACCTGAAGGACGATAACTTCGTGGCGCGCGGCGGTGAGGAGCGAAAGGGAGGCGTAAAGCGTTTCGGCCGGCGCGAGCAGATCGCTGATCAGAACGACCAGGCCGCGCTTCCGCACCAACTCGGCAACGCGGCGAAGCGGTGCGGCGAGATCGGTGGATACGCCCGCGACGGGCCGCTCCAGCGCTAGCATGAGGTGGCGCAAATGGCCGGGACGATGCCGCGCTGGGAGGTATTCGCGGACCGTTTCGTCAAAGGTTAGCAGGCCCGTGGCGTCGCCCTGCTGCGCGAGGAAATAGGCGAGCGTGGCGGCGAGGGTGCGCGCGTAGTCGGTCTTCGCCACGCCGGCTTTTCCGGTGAAGCTCATCGAGCGGCTGTTGTCCACGAGCAAGTAGGCGCGCAGGTTCGTCTCGTCCTCGAATTTCTTGATAAAGTAGCGGTCCGTGCGGCCCACAAGTTTCCAGTCCAGCCAGCGCGGATCGTCGCCCGTCGCATATGGCCGGTACTCGCTGAACTCGACCGAGAAGCCGTGATACGGCGAGCGATGCAGCCCATGCCAAAAGCCCTCGACCACCGTCCGTGCCCGCAGCTCCAGATTGCGGATACCCATCAGCGCCGCGGGGTCGAGAAAGTTCGAAGCGGTGGGCTGTGAGGCGGCAGGCATAAGCGGCTACTTCACGCTGGCCAGCACCCGCTCGATGACTTTCCCCACGCTCACGCCTTCCGCTTCCGCGCGGTAGTTGACGAGCACGCGGTGGCGGAGGACCGGGGCGGCGAGGGCGATGATGTCATCCTTCGTGACGTGCGCGCGGCCTTGCAAAAGCGCGCGGGCTTTTCCACCGAGGATGAGGAACTGCGCGGCGCGCGTGCCGGCTCCCCAACTCACCCAGTCATTAATGAAATCCGGCGTCCCCGCCTGGCGCGGGCGCGTGGCGGCGGCGAGACGCACGGCAAGGCGCACGAGGTCTTCCGCCACGGGCACCTGGCGGACGAGGGCGTGAAAACGGAGCACGTCTTCGCCGGTGAAGAGCGGGTCGATTTTCGCGCCGCCCGCGGAGGTGGTGCGCTGGACGACAGCGACCTCGTCGGCCTCGGGCAGGTAGTCGATGACGACGTTGAACATGAACCGGTCGAGCTGCGCCTCGGGCAGCGGATAGGTGCCTTCCATTTCGATCGGGTTCTGCGTTGCGAGGACGAAGAACGGCTCCGGCAGCGCGCTGCGTTTGCCACTCGCGGTGACCTGATGCTCCTGCATCGCTTCCAGCAGCGCGGCCTGGGTTTTTGGCGGCGTGCGGTTGATTTCGTCGGCGAGCACCATGTTGCCAAAAATCGGCCCTGGGATGAAAACCAGCTGCCGGCCTTCCGCGGTCTCCTGCAAGATCTCCACGCCGGTGATGTCCGTCGGCATGAGATCAGGCGTGAACTGAATGCGGCGAAACTCCAGGTGAAAAATCTGCGCAATGCTCTTCACGAGCAGCGTTTTCGCCAGTCCCGGTGCGCCGGTGATGAGGCAATGTCCGCCGGCCATCAGTGCAATAAGGATCTGCTCAATGACCTCGTGCTGACCAACGATGGCTTTTCTCAACTCCGCAAGGATGCGCGCGCGGGCGGTGGTGAGTTGGTCGAAAGTGCGGGCGTCGCTGTCGGGGAGGGGCGGTGGTTGGATGGTCATGGAAAGCTTCGCGCCGTAGCGCTCAATGCGTCATCACGTAGAAGATGATGTTGATCCCGAGCGGGTAGGCCTTTTTCTCGGAGAACTCGCGGAAGTAGTAAGCACTTTCGCCCTCGCGCTCCCAGCCGTCGCCATTGTCGGTGTTGTGGCAGGCGATAACCATCAGCCGGTTTTTGTCGTCGCTGATCCCCCGGATGTGCGTTTCGCGATTGCCATCGTCGCGCTCCCAAGTGACGCCCGTGTACTGGCTCACGTGGCCGGTGGCAATGTTCGGGCATTGGAGATTCAGCGTCTCCGGCAAGTCGAAGACCGCGCGGAAGAGCGGATGCGTCTTCCGATCCAAATCCTTGAAGTCGCGTTCAGGAAAAACACGCTTCATCTGCTCGGCCACATTCTCCCATTCGTCGTCCCCCCAAAAATCGTCGAACATGAGGAAGCCGCCATTGAGCAGGTAGCGGCGGAGAATGGGGATTTCTTCGTCGGTAAAATCGAGCTCGCCAGCTTCGCAGATGTAAATGAACGGATAGCGAAAAAGCAGCGGGTCAGTGATCTCCAGGACCTTCGGCTCGGGATCGACTTTGAGGGAAGTGATCTGCTGCAGCCGCCAGGAGAAGTTGAGATCGGCGTCGGGAAAATCCGTGGCCCATTTGCGCGAACCGCGGAAACCGCCGGAGCGCGAGCCGTAGCGGATCCGGACGAAGGTGAAGACATCGCGCTCGAAACCGGCGGGGTTTTTCCACATCGGCGTTTCTTCGGAGTGCTGGGCAAAGTCGCGAGCGGAAAGCGGCTGGCCAGGTTGCTGCGGGCGAATCTGCTGCAGGCGGCCTTCGCCTCCGCCGAAGCGCTGCGCAAGAGCACTGGCGGAGATGCCCATGAGTGCGAGGAGGACGAAGCGCCAGCTCATCGGGATTTTGCGGGTTGGCGCGAGGTGCCTTCGTCGATGGCCAGCAACAGGTCGAGGGCGGCGCGAAAGCGAGGGGTTTCTTCGAGAGCGAGGAGGACTTCGCGTTTCGCCGCGGCGTCGCCAGCGGTGTGGAGGAGTCGGGCGAGGCGGTAGTGGAATTCGGCGGGATCGGGTGGCGCGAGTCGGAGGAGTGTCCGATAGCTGGCGATGGCGGCAGTGGTTTCGCCGAGCGTCTCGCGGGCTTCCGCGGCGGCCCGGTGCGGGGTGGGGAGCAGGGGATTGATGGCGACGAGGCGGTTGGCGCTGTGGATGACGGCGCGCCAGTCTTTGCGGGCGGTGGCGAGTTCAATGAGGCGGGTGCAGGCGTCCGTCGCGTCGGGGCAGAGCGCTACGACTTTATTGAGCATGGCGAGTTCGGCGTCGGTCTCGCCGAGTTCGCGGTGCACGCGGGCGAGGAGGGCGTAAGCGCTGTCCTCCTCGTGCTGCTCGGGGTAGAGGGCGATCAGCTTTTGCAGCGGCGCTTTGGCCTCGGCCCAGCGGTTCGCAGCGAGGTGGGCTTTCGCCGCTTCAAGGAGCGCGGTGAAGTTGTCGGGATTCGCCGCCGCCCATACCTGCGCGGCAGCAGCGCTGGCGAGGATGGTCCGGGGCGGTTCCTGCCAATCCAACTTTGGGCCGGTAGCTTTGGCGAGTTGCCGGGCGTGGGTGGCGAATTCCGCGTCGAGCTTCTCGATCGGTGCGAAATGGGCGGCGAGCGCGGCGTTGATTTCCACCCCCCGCCCGAGATCGGCGAGCACCCGCTTCATCTTTTCAAGGCCCCAGCGCTGCATCAACCACTCGACGACCAGCGACGACTCGTAGTAGGCGAAACCGAGATGGGCGGGCGTTTTCGGCTGCATGAAAGCCGAGCTCAGTTTGCTGAGCAGCGTGAGGTCCTCTCCTAGAATCATCGCCCGATAGCGCGGCTTCATCCGCTCGCCCCAGTTGCCCGCGGACTTGCCATCGCCGGCGCGCACCTGCCGCTCCTCATACACGCTGATCCCTTCGCTCAGCCACCGCGGCATCTTGTTTTTCGTCATCGTGAGCGTGACCACGTGCGTGAATTCATGCCACAGCACCGCTTCCCAATTTGCCGTGGTGCCGCCCAGCGCCGCCGGGCTGTTCGCGGTAATGACCCGGCCAAAACACACCCCCAGATAACCCACGCCCCCCGGCAGGCCGAAGGTACGGATGGCGAAATCCTTCTGGTCGGCAAAGATCTCGACCACCGTTTTTTCGGCGAGGGTGATGCCGTACTTTTTGGTCAGCGTCGCGTGTGCGCGTTCGAGTAAGGCGAGCGCATCAGCGCCATAGATTTCGGCTTCGCGCGGTTCCATGCGGAGGAGAAAATGTTCGCTGGTCAGTGCGCGATATTTGGCCAGCGAGTCGCGGAGCGTGGTCAGGTTAAACGCGACGATGTCATAAGGATCAGCTTGCTGAACTTCGGCGGCTAGCCGCCAGCCTTCATCGTCCTGGCCGAGGCGCAGCAGATCATTGGCAAGTTGGGCTTTGGCGGGGAGAAATTCCGGGTCAGCTTTGAGCGCCGCGCGCTGGAAGGCCGCGCTTTCCGCGAAGCGGTATTTCTGCGCGAGCTTGCGCCCGACGAGGTGTGGCACCGCCGGGTTTGCCGGCCAAAATTTTCGCGCCGCCGCCAGTGCCGCCGCCTCGCCCCTCGCGTCCGCCCGTAGATGCGCGATGACCGCCAGCAGGGCGTGCGCTTCCGGCCGGTGAGGGTTCGTTTTCAGCGCGCCGGAGAGTGCCTTTTCCGCCGCGAGATAATCCTCCGAGTCAATCTCCTCCTCGGCGACAAGCAGCGCTCCGCCGACGTGGCGAGGATTGAAGGCGAACACTTTTTCGAGCGCCGCGCGGGTTTCTTTCGGATCGCTCGGCGCATAGGCGCGGGCGAGGCCCAGCCAAGCCTCCGGATCTTCGGGGAATTTTTTTGTCGCGGCGGTGAAGGTCTTCGCAGCAAGGGCAAAGTCGCTCTTTTCCAACGCCAGATCGCCGCTCGCGAGATAGCTGTCGCGCAGCTCCGGCTGGGCTTTGCGCGCCGGATCGTAGAGCTGCTGGAGCACCACTTTCGGGTCGATGCCAAAGGTTAGCGCCGCCCGGCCTCGCGCCACGATCTCGGCCGGCGGCCCATACAGCCGGCCGCCGGTGCGGCGCGGATCGAGGAGAGCGAGCGCCGCCTCCGCTTCAGCAAGGGCTCCGCTCGCGCGCAAGGCCAGCGCTGCCGCGAGCCGCAGGCGGGTGGAAGCAGGGAAACGCTTCACGCCGGCGGAAAGCGTCGCTTGAGCCTCGGCGTAGAGTCCGAGTTCGCCCTGGGCCTGCCCGAGAAGAAGCGGCCATTCGAGTTCACCGACGTGCGAGCGATTTTCAACCGTGGCGATAGCAATGACTTTTTCATACTCCCCGGTGAGCAGAAGCTGTTGCACCGCGGCCACCTTCGACACATCCGCTGCGCATGCGCCTAAGCTGCCGAGGACCACGGTGAGACACCCCAACGACGCCCGCAAACACAGGGTGATTCGCGAGGTGAAAGTCGCAATCATGAACGCGCTGCATGCTCATCTACGTTCCGGGGCTGGCAAGCGCATTCTCGTTCCAGTCTGCATTCGTGCTCACCCCCGATGCTTTTCCGTGAGAGCCCAAGGAGTTGGTTATGCACAGGTCGGATATTATTCTGCCGGAACGGGCTTTTTCATGCTACTTTACAAGCACGTCGCAAACGGGCCCTTCCTCCCAAACCCCACCATTTGCTCCGTTTAACGCTAATCCTGCCCCCCAGCACTCTCTAATCGGCACCGCAAATTCGCGAACTCTTTAAACCCTGAGCAATTTTTTATTCGAAAGCGCTTGCGCCACCATCCAAACTGAACCAAAACCCCTACATGAAAGCTACCTTCCTGCGAATCCGCCCCCTCGCTACGGCCATTATCGCCACGCTTTTTCTCCCTGTCGCGCTCCACGGACAGACTGCTACTACCGTGCCTGTCGGATTCATCACCGTAACCCTGCCTGCAGCGATTGACGCTAACACCCCTTCGAGTAGTGCTGTTTCCGTTCCGCTCTATAAACCAGCGGACTTTGCTGGTGCGGTGGCTTCGGTTGATAGCACCAATCAGATCACGCTTGTTGGTGCAGCCTTTACGGCGAATCAGTTCGCTTCGCCGTCCGCTCCGCGGCTTGTGCGAGTCAAAACTTCTGCGACGGCTTCACATATCGGGAAAATGTTTGTGGTGACAGCGAATACAACCAACCAGTTGACGGTAGACCTCACTGGCACCGGAGTTGTTAACGTTGGCGATGCAATTACGGCGGGTGCCACTCCCGACACCGTGGAAATTCTTCCCGCAAATACAATCGGTTCAGTTTTTGGTAATGCGACGACTCCGCCAACCCTTGCAGCTGGGACGGGTGCTAATACTGCAGACAACGTCCTTCTTTGGAATGGATCAACGTGGGACGCGTATTTCTGGACCGGTACGGCGACGACTCCTAACAACATTTGGAAGCGCACTGGAAACACGGATCGCGCAAACACGATCATCTATCCGGACGACGGCGTGTTCTTGGTCCGCCGCGCTATCACGGGCCCCGTAAGTATAACTTTTATGGGGACGGTGCCTTCGACGAGCGAGCAGTCGGGAATTCCTTCTGGTTCGACATTTTTAGCAAATCGCTTTCCGGTGAATACTACGCTCGGCGGGCTAGGCCTGCATACCCTTCCAGGTTGGACCGCGGGGACTTCGGCAAACAATGCTGACTCCGTCTATGTGTGGAATACGGTTTCGGGTGCATGGGACGCTTATTTCTGGACCGGAACCGCCACCACACCAAATAACATCTGGAAGAGAACGGGCAATACAGACCGTAGCAATACGCCGATTCTTGCTGGAACAGCTATCTACATCACGCATGCCGGGACGAACCTGAACCTGACGCAAGTTCTGCCGTATACGCCCTGAGAACATTGATCATTTCACCCCAACGAACATTCCACACACCTGATGAAAACCCTTACTTCCAGCATTCTTGCATTTTGCCTCTTCGCATGTGTAGCCAATGGCGCGTCCATTGCGATCTCTATCGATACGGCGGACAAATCTCTCCGCGATGAAATCAACGTGCCATTGAGTGGGGGCAATCCCGCCGTAAATGGGGATGGCACTCAAGTTTTGTTGGGCTATTTTTCAGACGCTACCGCTGGAAATCCGTTCGGTACCGCAGGACTCAATGCTGTCGCTGCGTTTACAGCGTTGACCGGTCCAGGCACCCCATTCGGCATCAATTTCACCATTGGCGATCAGGTGATTAATTCACCTAGTAATGGGGAGCTTTTCGTTGATTCGTTTTCAATTAATACCGGAATCAATGATGCACTTTTTCCGGCCGCTGGCACCCCGCTCGTTCTTCGCTTCTTTAATGCTTCCCAAACTTTTCTCGTGGATGTCTCAAACACGAGCGGAACTTGGAACTGGGCAACGCCGAACACGCCTCCGCCGCTGAGGACGCTCGCTTTTAGTGATGTAGGATTGGTTTATCGGGCTTCGGGTTCGAATTCTCGGGGTACTGTTTCAGCAACCGCGCAGACCAACATCCAGACGAATAATGTTGTTCCGGAGCCCGCCACGGGTGGACTTCTCGCCCTTGGTCTGGCTTTCTTCGCAGCGCGCAGCCGTCGGCTTGCCGCCTGAACGCCCTTCCTCCTTAACTCACCCACAAAGGCAAGCCTCATGGCTTGCCTTCGTGCTTTCTAGATTTAGCTTCGGCGGGAGATGCCTCAGTTCAAATACCTCGCGAAGAAGGCAGATGGTCAGATGATCGATGGGGTGCTGACGTGTAACGACCGGGCCGCAGCTATTTTTCAGGTGGAGCAGAAGGGAGGTGTGCCGATTCGGATTGAACCAGTGGCGGCGAATGGCGCTGAGTCGAAAACCGGTGCTGCAGCCAGTTCGGTATCAAAACGGGAAGCTAAACCTGTGGGCGCTTCGGACGGGACTCCAACCGGGCCGGTGACGACCCTTTCGCATAGCCATCAACATCTTTTCACGGAACAGCTCGCGCATCTGTTGACCGCCGGGATGACGCTGGATGAAGCGCTGGGGGTGCTCGAAAAGCGCCTCAAACAGCCTAAACTCCACGGGCTTTCGCAAGGGCTGCATCGCGCGTTGGTGGATGGTCGCAGTCTCTCGCAGGCACTGCGCGATTATCCGCGCATCTTTTCGCCGCTTTATGTGAATCTTGTCTCCGCTGGCGAAGCGAGCGGTGCACTGCCGGAAATACTTAAGCGCCTCGTCCGCCACCTCTCCGACGTAAAGGCGTTGCGCGACCGGGTTTCGCAGGCGCTGCTCTACCCGGCGGTGCTGGTGGTTGCGGGCGCGGGGTTGATCATGCTTTTCATGACGGTGATGGTGCCGCAGCTCACGAAGTTCTTTAAAGGCACCGGACAGCCACTGCCGCCGGCCACCCGACTGCTCGTGGACGCAAACTGGCTGATCGTCCATTACTGGTGGGCCGCGTTGCTGGCCGGTGGGCTCGGCTTTGCCGCTTGGAAGACTTTCACGGCGACGCCGGATGGACGGCGTGCCTGGGACTATTTCACCTGGCGCATCCCCCTTTACAGCCGGATTATCCGCTTCCGCTTCTATGCGCAGTTTGCCCGAACACTGGGGACGTTGATGGAAAACGGGGTGACGCTTCTCCGTTCGCTTGAATTACTCGAAGAAATCTCCGGCAACGAACATGTGCGACTGCGCATGGTCGAAGTGCGCAAGGCCGTGGTCGATGGCGCGACGTTGTCAGTAGCACTTGGCGAGCAAGGGATTTTCCCGGAGTTGTTCATCGACATGATGGCCGTGGGCGAACAGACCGGGCGCTTTGGCGGGACGATGCAAATGATTGCCGATGTTTACGAGCGGGAGCTGGATCAGCAAATCCAAATCGTTTCGACGCTCATCCCGCCTCTGGTGATGATCGTGATCGCTGCCGTAGTTGGGTTGGTGGTTTATGGCATCATGAGCGCGGTCTTCGGTCTCACGTCTAACTTGCGTACTGGAGTGCGTTAGGATAAGCACGCCCGCTAACAAGACTCCGTCGGCCGTGCGTTTCTTTCGTCTCTCCAAAATTGTGATCCAGCGTCTCTTTTCCTGCCTCCTACTGCTCTGCGCGGTGGGCGTATTGCGTGCCCAAGAGCTGCGCGAGCAGCCGACCCCGTTCTCGGTGTGGATGGATTTTCGCGCGCTCGCCTCCACGAGTCCGCCGAAGATTGCCCTACCGATCTGGCTCGCGTCGCTTGGGACGGAGCGGGTAACGGCCAGCGAGACCAGCCCGGCCCGGACGATCTTCCGCCTGCGCTTCCGCCGCGTTGGCGATCTGAATAACAGTCTCCAACTCCGGCTGTTTTTTGATGATGTAAAAAACAACGCTTTGACGGTCAGCGGTTGGTCCGAGACTGGCACAGCACGTTTTGACAGCGGTCTGCTCGGTGGTGGAATTGGTCTTCCGACGTCCGAGATCCTGACCTTGCCGATGGAAGGTGTGGATTACATCGACATCTCCACGGACGGTGACGGGGCCAATATCCGAGGTGTTTTTCTCGCTTCGCTGAAGCGCGCGGACATCCAGCACGCGCTCGATTATGCCGCGCCCACGAATGTTTCCGACGCCTTTGACAACTTGCCGCCTGTGATCGTGAAGGCAGATGATTATAGTCTCTATGGGCGGGTAAAAGCGGCGCTCGACCCTGGGGTGATGAAGCTGACGCCCGAGGAAATGCCGGAGGGCTCATGGGAATTTGAGCTGCAATCGGCACCGCTCACGGCCGTGGTCAGCTTTGAAATTCTTGGCGCTGATGCTCTTGCCCCCATCGATATCACCGTCAATGACCGCGCCCTCGGCCCGATCTCTGTGCACCAGCCCGATCTCGCAGACCCCGCTTACATCGGGCTGGTCCGCCCGCTGGATGCCGACATGCGTTTCCGCTATGCCGGGTGGCTGCGCGCGACCAAAGCCATTCCGGGCTCCGCGCTGCGCGCCGGTTTGAACAATGTCGTTTTGCGGTTACATAGAGAGTCCGGTCCGGTTGCAGTCCGCACCGTCGAACTCCAGCTCAAATACAATTCCTCCACGCTCGACTACACACTCGCTCCCAACTCTCCATGAAAACCTCCCTTCGCTCTTCCGCCGGCTTCACCCTTTTGGAAATCATGCTCGTCGTCTGCATCATCGGCCTGCTCATCGGCATGGGCGTTAAAATGATGGGCAGCAAAATCGAGGAGGCAAAAATCGTCCGGGCGCGCGGCGACCTCGAAGGATTAAAGGCGTCGCTGATCTCCTTTCAGATTGCGACCAACACCTATCCAACGACTGAGCAAGGGCTGAAGGCCATGATTACGAAACCTGAAGGCGTGCGCAACTGGCGGGCTGTCGCCGAACCGAGCCAGTTGGTCGATCCCTGGCTCAAGGAGTATTTTTACGTTCAGCCGGGGATTCACAACCCCAAGAGTTACGATGTCTTTTCCGCCGGCCCCGACGGAAAGGCGAACACAGACGACGACATCGGCAACTGGACGGACGCGGCGACGAACTGAGCGTCTGGCAGGTTCAGACCGACGAAGCGGGGATCACCTGACACCGTCAGGTCCACCGGTCACTCCGCCGCCGGAGCCAGCTCACGACTCCGCAGATCACGATGACGAGCTTCTGCATAGCGTTCCCTGCGGCCTCCGGACCCACCGCGTCGAGCCTAGAAGACCCGCTTCGAGTCTTGGGGTGCATCGTTCAGGTGCCGCAAAAGGTCTGGCGCACGATCTCGTCTTCCTCCGGGGGCTGCGTGTAAGCGGCGAAGTTGGGTTGTTCGTCGAATGGCTTGCCGAGCACGGAGACGAACTCGTGGAACGGCGCGAAATCATCGTGGTCCACCGCGGCGCGGATCACGGCTTCCATTCGGTGATTACGCGGGATGAACGCCGGGTTCACCGCGCGCATGGCGGTTCGGCGCGAATGGGGATCACGCGGCTCCTGGGCTAGTCGCGTGCGCCAGCGGGCGAGCCATTGATCGAAGCCAGCGGCGTCGGCGAACGTGGAGCGCAGCTCGGCTTCTTTCTCCACCTCCGCAGACGCTTCGCTGAGCCGCCGGAAGGTCAGGGTGAAATCCGCATGATTGGCGACCATGAGATCCAGTAATTCGTGGCAGAGCACCTCGTCTCCAGCTTCCGTCGTCGTTAGGCCGAGTTTTTTCCGAAAGCCGTCCAGATGCGCGGCAGCAAACAACTTTGGAAACTGTTCCAGCGCTTCCTGCGCCTGCGGGATGGCCGCGGCTTCGTCTTTGGCGAGAAGGGGGAGGAGGCACTCGGCGAGGCGAGTGAGATTCCACTGCGCGATGGTGGGCTGATTCGCGTAGGCGTAGCGGCCGTGCCGGTCGATGGCGCTATAGACCGTGGCCGGATCGTAGGCGTCCATGAAAGCGCACGGGCCATAATCGATCGTCTCGCCGGCGATGGACATGTTGTCGGTATTCATCACCCCGTGGATAAAGCCGACGAGCAGCCAGCGCGAAATCAGCGCGGCCTGCGCACGGATGACCGCCTCCAGCAGCGCGAGGTAAGGAGCCTCGCTGTGCGCGGCGGCCGGATAGTGCCGCGCGATGACGTAATCGGCGAGGATGCGCAACCCTTCCAGGTCCTCGCGGGCTGCGAAAAATTGAAAGGTGCCGACGCGAATGTGGCTCGCCGCCACCCGGGTGATCACGCCGCCCGGCAGCATGGTTTCGCGCAGCACCTGCTCCCCGGTGGTCACGGCCGCGAGCGCGCGGGTTGTCGGAATGCCGAGTGCCGCCATCGCCTCGCTGACGACGTATTCCCGGAGCACCGGCCCGAGTGCGGCGCGGCCGTCGCCGCGGCGCGAAAAGGGCGTGGGGCCCGAGCCCTTCAACTGCACGTCGCGCCGTGCGCCGTCTGGTGCAATGACCTCGCCGAGCAGAATCGCGCGCCCGTCGCCAAGCTGCGGCACAAAGCCACCGAACTGGTGCCCGGCGTAGGCCGTGGCGATTGGGTCCGCGCCCGCGGGCAGCCGATTGCCCGCGAGCATCGCCACGCCTTCCTCGCCCGCCAGCCAAGCCGGATCGATCCCGAGTTCCCGCCCGAGCACTTCGTTGAAGCGGATTAGGCGCGGGGCTGCGACCGGCGTCGGCTGCACCCGGGCGAAGAAGCGCTCTGGCAAGCGGACGTAGCTGTTATCAAAAACGATCGGGTAATTCATGCGGCGCAGATGGTGACGAGGCGCAGCCGAGAAACATTAATTTTTTCAAGGTTGGATATATTTCGTTCAAGTTCACCGCAGTTGGGGAAGCTTCGCGCCCCCAATTCCGAAATGTTGGCGGCGACTACCATGTTTTCTTCAGGTCACCCACTCTTGGAGGAATAAGAAAATGCCGCGCTGGTGCTACCTCTTTTCCTTACTCTTCGGTCCTCAAACTCTCCTCCAAGGAGACCGCGATGTCTTTCTCCACGAACCCATCGCTGGTGTGCACAGACACCGTAACCGCGCCCAGCTCCCTGGCGAGACCCGTGGCCATTTCCTCGGCCTTGGCTTTGGTTTCCGCCTGGCCAAGCGTGCCCGCTTCGCTCTCGACCTCCCAGTTTCCGCCAATGGGATTTACGTGGAGGGGTGCTTGGGGATCGTTCATACACAGAGTTCGTGGCGGATTCCGCAGGCGCGCTTTCAAGTGCGGTGCGCTGATCATACGGTCAGCCGCCAACCTGAACCGTCGTGGGCATCCCCCAAGGGGCCTCGCCAGCGAAAGGACAGGCATGAATCCAACCTCCTATTCCACTGCCAATGAACACCGCGAGGGACCGATCGCGAGAGCCATCGAAAAACAAACCGGCAAGCTTCCCTCGGATACTTTCCTTTGGGCTGCCTTCGGGTCGATCGGGGTCTCGCTTGCGCTCAAGCTGGCGGGGCACAAACACGAAGCGCTGTTCGTCGGGGAATGGGCGCCGACCTTTCTTCTGCTGGCATCTACAACAAGCTGGTGAAGCTCCAGGGCTCCGACGCTCTCGACTCTGCCGGTCGAGGCTTCGGCGACCGCGGCGACCAGATTCCAGACCTGTAAGCGGTCCGGCAATCCAGCGACTGCCAGCCGGTCCCGAGAGGAGATTCAGCTTACGTCCTGACGCGACGATTTGTGGAAACGGCGATATCTCACGAACGCCCCGACGTTCCTTATGCGCATCTTCCCCAGCTACGAAAAGCGACTTGCACTCCTCAATCGGGCACAGGCGGATCGGCAATGGCGAACGTGCGCGGAAAAACGACGCTGTGTCGGTTGTGACCGAACTTTCCGTGGCGCGGCCGTGGAGATTCGGACTGATCGGGTCGGCGGCGTGAGCGTTGCCTGTCCCGGTTGTCAAAGCGCTCCGGATCTTTGGGTGCATCCAGGCAATCCGCTGATCGACGCAACCGCGTGGGAGGATTGGGAAAAGGCGTTAAGCTGGCTTCAGCAGAAGGATGAGCCAAGATTGCCAAGCGCGATAAGGGCGGTGCGCAAGCTCGACACGGCCAATAACAGAGGCATCGGCGTAACTATTCGTTGACCAAACAATGATGAGCGCTCTTCCTGCCCCTGTTTCAGACACTCCTGTCCCGGCGACAGGCCCCGCGCGCCGGCTGCTCATCATTGACGATCATCCCGTCTTTCGCCACGGGATCAGCCAACTCCTCGGCAGGATGCCGGAGCTGACCATTTGCGGCGAAGCCGACAACGCGCAAGGGGCGCTCCACGCGATGCGGCAGTTACACCCCGAAGTTGTGTTGCTCGATGTTTCGATGCCCGGGACGAATGGCATCGAGTTGATCAAGCTCATGCTCGCCGAACAACCGCACCTCATCATTCTCATGGTCTCCATGCATGACGAATCGCTCTATGCGCTGCGGGCACTTCGCGCCGGAGCCAAGGGCTACGTGATGAAGCACCAAGCGATGGAGAACGTCATCGAAGCGCTGCGCAAAGTGATGAGTGGTGGAACATATGTGAGCCCGCAGTTTAGCGAGCGCTTGGTTTTCAAAGCTATCCAAGGGCGGGACTCGGATTTGGGGGCGCCGGTGGACAAATTGTCCGACCGTGAACTCGAAGTTCTCCAGCATTTCGGCCGCGGCAAATCCACGCGGCAGATCGCCGAGCAACTGCACCTCAGCGTCAAGACGATCGAAACCCATCGTGCTCATATCAAGGAGAAGTTGGGCTTTCGCGACGCGGAGGAGATGGTGAAGTTCGCCGTCGAATGGATCACGGCGGAGGAAGGTTGAGTTGCAGCTTCGGGCTGTAGAAGCGAGCTAGCTGAAGCGTGGGCGGATGGCGTTTCCGCAATCCCTTCAGGTCGTCCCCCGGGCAGCCAGGTGAACTGGCCCCCTCTTCGTCTTCCTCGCGTCACAGGACTCCAGCTACATCACGGGCGAGGTCATCGGCGCGACTGGCGGCAAGCCCTAGGCTAGCGCTCTAGGCTCTGCACTGCGGGTCGCCTTCTTGGAGGTGCCCGGCTTGGGATCAGCGTGGCGGTCTTTGCCTCGTGATCCTGACAAGGCAGCGGGCGGTTTCACATTGTCGCCGCTTTGCTCCGCCTTCCCTGATGCTGGGGCTCATAGTAGAGCCGGGGGAGTGCCTGACCTACATCCCCACCGAGAAGTGCGAACTGAAGAGATATGAAAGCCATGTTCTCTCTTCTCCTCGCAGCGTCCGCCCTCGTCCTCTTGGGAGCTTGTGCAAACGACGATTCGACCATGCGGTCAACGACGCAATCCACCTCCGCCAGCGCGAGCACGGGCTACAGTAAATAGGGGCTCGGGTGGCTGCGCATCCGCAGCACACCACACGCTGGTGAGGAAGCCCACGCAGGGAATGACGCGCTCGTTCGGATTCATTGGCTAAACGCTTCTGCGTTCCCATGCGTGGCCGTTAGTACGCTGAGCCGAGGTCGGTGGGCATTGTGTCATCTATGCTCCGGGGTTGTGGACTTGCGCACATGCGCCCCCTTTTTCTCGTCAGATTGCCCAACGAAAAAAAGGAGTGAGGCGCTGGTTCTTGACCGTGCGCCTCACTCCCCAAGTTCTTAGTGGATGCCGCTATTCCTTGATGTCGATGTTTCCCGCGGCTTCCACGTTGATCACCGATTCCGCCAGGTCGGTCAGCTTAGCGTCCGTCTCTTTCTCTTCCTCGAGTGTCTCTTCGAGAATGTCGGCGATCTCGTCGTGGCCGAGCTGGCGGGCTAGTGCCACCGCGGTCCCGTAGCCAGCGATCTCATAATGTTCAACACGCTGCGCCGCGCCGATCAGACCGGCGTCGCGGACGTTATCTTCCGCGTCTTCGCTGATCAGATCGCTTCCTTCTTCCACCAAGCCCGCCATGGCTTTGCAGGTGTGCCCGGTGAGCTTCGCCCCAATCTGTTCGGCGATTTGTTCAAGTCGCTCGACGTGAATGTTCGTCTCTTCGAGATGCTGCTCAAAGCTGGCCTTCAAGTCTTCGTGGGTGGCGGCTTTGGCCATTTTTGGCAAGGCCTTAACGAGCTGGGTTTCTGCGCTGTAGAGGTCTTTGAGTTCGTGATGCAGGAGGTCATCCAAGGTATTTAGTTTCATGGTTTTTAAGGTTTGGTTGCAGATACGACGGGATTTCGCAGTCCTCCGAGCGCCCGGTTGTGTTTTATACGGTCGAGGATGCGCTCTGATGTTCGACTCAGGGCTGCCGAGGATCGACGTGTCTCGTGGGGATAGGAATCTTGAGCCCAAGGCACCACTTCATCACGCTTACCCGGCCACCCAGCTCGCGAAATCGCCTCCACAAGACTTCACCGTGGTTTCTCAGACGAGGGGGTGGCGGCGGACGGCAACGACGTCGCGGGCTCCTTGAAGTGGCGCTCCTGGATATCCACGACTTGCCCGTCACGGGTCAGCATTTTTCCGGCCGGCACTAACACTGTTCCTTTGCTTGGATCCCACGCTTCCGGAACTTCACGCTGACGGTCTGGAGGGGCACCGCTCTTCGGAGTTGGCGTTGGATCGGCGGAGACCTCAGGGAATGAGGCAGCCATCGATAGCACCGCCACAAAGATGAAAGAAAGTGGCTTCATGCCGAGGATTCGCGGCCGCCACCGAGGTCACGTGTCGGAATGTTGCCTGCTCAGAGTCTAGGGCTGGATTGCATCTGATTCGAAGGGTTATGCGCAACGGCCTGATTCGTAGAAGGGGGTGGATCGCAACTGGGGGATGCAACGGGGGGAGAGACTCGGAACCGCTGGCCGCGGCTCCTGAACGCGGTGTGATCAGGAATCCGAAAGCACGGGCCTTCTCTGGTGGAGCGATGCGGAGCTGATGGTGACCAGCGAATCGATCTGCACTCGCAAGCCTGCCGCTTCGTGGATTCCCTCGACGAGTCTCGAGGGCATCCGAGCCGTCCCGGACGCGGCGCCGAGCAGTGCGCCGACGACTGCACCGCGGTGACAGTTATCGCCCCCGACGTTGGCGTTTGCGATGACACCTGCCTCGAAATCAGCGGCGTACTTCCACGCGAGATAGAGCGAGGCCGGGAAGGCATCGGCGATATAGCAGGCGGGGCTCACGCGTTCTCCGATCACGACTTCATCCGGTTCGCGCAACCACTGCTCGGCCTTGCGTTTCGAGAACCAATCGGCGCCGTGCTTGAAGATAGCTTCGCGCAGATCGGCACCCGTAGCCGTAGCACAAAGTATCCTGGCAAACGCGTCTCCTGCGGTGAGGACTTCCTCGCTGCGATGGGTGAGGCTGATGTGTTCGCGGACTGCTTCACGAGCGGCAGTCAGGTCGGTAGAGAAAAACGCACAAAGGACGCCGACATGCGCGAGGCCCCCGATGTGGATGTCGCTGCCGGCGCACCTGCGCGGATTCGTGCCGCGCGCATAGGCAGTGAAGAATTTCCGGTGATACTCCTCGACGTAGGTATCGCGGTGCCGGCCGGGCGTGAGCATGAACTCAATGTATCGCCGGAGATAGTCGTCGCCATCGTAGCCGCCGCACGCGACGAGCGAGCCAATGAGCACTTTCGCGAGTTGCAGGTTGAGCGTGTTTTCTCCGGCACGCAGGAACTGATGATAGTGAATGCCGCGCTGACCCCAATATTGGGCTTGCTTGTGCAGGATATCGCCGCGCTCGTTAAGCGGGGTGTATTCTGAACGCCAAAGGATGCTGTCCGCATGCGGATTTCGAGGCGGCAGGTAGTCGCGTACGACGCCGTAGTCGCGGTGCAGCGCGGCGCGGTCGTAATACCAATGCACCGGCATGGCCAACGCGTCGCCAATGAACGATCCCCAGGCGAGGCCGCGGACGTGATCGTTCATTGTGCGGGCAGCAAGGGGTTATTTGCCGCTCGTCGTTTCCCCACGCGACGGAGCGGGCCTAGTCATAGCCTGGTCGATTCGGATCATCACCTCGTTCCGACGCAAGAACACTGGCGTCCACGGTGGGTCGTAATAGGCAAAGATGGCGTCGCCTTTTCCCGCGATCTTCTGCCCTTCAAGCCACGCCGTGAGTTTCTCGATGGCCTCCTTTTCATTCTTTGCCGTGCGCCCGCCAGCGAAGCGCAGTACCGCAAATCTCGCGGCCTCGACCTTGCCTAAGCTAACGCTCTCTCCCGCGGGTTTCGGTACACCCTTTTCCACCGTCGTCCTCGGCATGATGAAGCTCATCGTCTTCTTGTCCTTTGCCGTATCGATCAACACCGGCGAGGTCATCTCGATCTTCTCCGCACCTTCGTTCTTGCCGGTGATGAAGCGGAACAACTGACCGAAGCTGCCGTCCATCCCATTGTCGATCATCGGCGTGGTCGCGACGGTGAGCGCCGGGTAATCGCGAATCTCAAACTTCTCATCAATGCGGACTACTTTGTAGTCCGGCGTCTCGGTCGCCGCGCGGGAAGTGCTGACGAGCCAGAAAATGGCAAAGCAAACGGGCAGGACGATAACAAGGATGACGGGGACTTTGTAACGCTTCACGGCTTGGCAGTGGAATTGGCTGTCGGTTCGGTCATCTTGGATCTGCAGGCTTTGAGATACGTGCGCAAGTGCGCTGCGGACGTGGGAGTCCGATATTATGAAGCAGCGGCTACGCAGGATCAGATCAAGGAAGCCGCTTAGGTGCATTGCCTTTTCGTTTCCGAGTAATCAGCGCTTTGCCCCCCTCCCGGGCGAGCAGCGCCACGGTGGGATGTTCGATGCGCCGCTCCGCGGTGATGAGGTACAGTTGGATCGCGCATTCGTCGGTCCGTCCCAGCGAGACGAAGCCATAGCGCTCGATGGCCTCGGCCATGACCACGGTGGGCACGACCGTCACGCCGATCCCGTCAGTCGCCACGATCTTGGCCAGGGCGGCGTCCTCAAACTCCCCGACCACGACGGGTTCAATTTGCGCGGCGCGAAACCACTTCTCCAGGTTGCGCCGCAGGGCGGTGTTCTGCGTGGGTAAAAGCATCGGCGCGCCCTGCAAGTTTCTTGGAAAACGTCCCGGCAGTGTTTTCGCGAGCACAGGTGACGCACAAAAGTTTACGCCCGTCGCGCCGAGCGGATGGCTGAAAGTCTTCACGTGCGTGCTGGAAGGCGGCGGTTCGTCGGCCAGCAAGGCATCGAGTCGATGCGCGGCGAGTTGGCCGAGCAGGTCGTCGAGCTTTCCCTCCTGGCAGGTGACGTGGACTCGCGGGACCTGCGCAAAGACCGGGCGGAGGACGTCGAGACTGAGGAGCTTTGGAAACGAATCCACGATCCCGACGTGCAGCCGCAGCGTGCGCGCGGTCGGTGCGCGCTTCGCGGTGGTGAGCAGTTCGCTCCCGAGTGCGAAGATTTCCTCGGCGTAGCCATAGATCGTCCGGCCAAATTCGGTGAGCGCGATCGAACGGCCGCGGCGGCGGTAGAGGGTTTCGCCGAGGGCGGCTTCGAGTTGTTTGACCTGCGCACAAATCGAGGGCTGCGAGGTGCGCAGCTTTTCCGAGGCGCGGCTCACGCTGCCCTCTCTCGCCACGGCGTGAAAGTAACGGAGATGGTGGTAGTTGAGCCACGCGGGGGTCAGTTCGGAGGATTCCATAAAAGCTCATGGTAGCTTCGAGTATGTGTCTTTGTCGAAGCCGAATGCAGCCGTGAATGTCGGCGCGTTATGAAGCTCATCCTCAAACACCGCCACCATCAACCGTCGCCATCCTTCACCGCGCTGGTTACCCAGCGTCTCGAAGCGTTGCGCGAGGCTCTGCAGATCGACGAGGCCCATGTGCTCATCGAGCGCCGGCTTGAAGCCAGTCCAGCTTTTCGAATCACGGCTCACCTGGTGACGCCCGGTCCGGACGTCTTTGCCGAAGCCGTCGATCACACGCTGCGCGCTGCACTCGACAAGATGATCGACGAACTCGAGGCCCGCATCGATCACCGCCAGCAAAAGCGTGCCCGGCGCGGCCCGAATCCACTTAGAAAAACCGCGCCCGCGCCGCCCAAGGCGGTCCGCCCACCAGTTTAACCACCGCCCATCCACCGACCTCCATGACCAAACCAAATCCAAGCCTCACGGCTTACATGAACTATGTCTCGGATGAGGGACTGAGCCTCTTCCGCTTTGTGGAGCACGGCGGCCGACTTGTCGGCAGCGAAGATGCGGCCGGCCTCGCCTCCGGACTGGCCGAACTGCGCGAGAAAATCTCGGATCTTCGCGCCATGCATCCGCGACTCGCGCGGCAGCTGGTGTTCCTTGCCAACGTCTACGAGACCGATGCGGCGCACCCACCTGAAACCGTGCGCTGGCTGCCAGAAGAGGTGCGCAACGAAACGGCCTTTGCGCTGCTCTACGCCGCGAAAGACATGGACCTGGTGCCGGACGACATGCCGCAGGTCGGATACCTCGACGACACCGCCGTGACAGAAATCGTCCTGACCCGCCACGCCGCCGTCTTCGAGCAACTCTGCTCGGTGCGCGGCATCGACTGGGCCGCCATCACGCCCCAACCCAACGACTGAAGACCCCGAATACAGCCTCGAAGAACCCGTCTATGAAATGGTCCATCCACCTCGGCCGCATGCTCGGCATCGATGTGTTTCTGCACGTCACTTTTTTGCTCCTGCTCGGCGTCATTGCCATCACGCATTGGCTCGCGCACGGTTCGCTCGCTGCCGTCATTAGCGGCGTCGGCTTCTTCGTCGCGCTCTTCGCCTGCGTGCTGCTGCATGAATATGGGCACGCGCTGGCGGCCCGGCGTTTTGGCATCGCCACGCGCGACATCACGCTGCTGCCCATCGGCGGCGTCGCGCGACTGGAACGCATGCCGGACAAGCCGCTGCAGGAACTCTGGGTCGCGCTGGCCGGCCCTGCGGTGAACGTGGTCATTGCGGCGGCGCTGGCCGTAGGGCTCGCGCTCCGCGGTACTTGGGAACCGTTGAGCGCGCTGAGCACGACCGGCGGTGGCTTCATCGAGCGCCTGTTGGCCGTGAACGTCTTCCTCGTGCTGTTCAACATGATTCCGGCGTTCCCCATGGATGGCGGCCGGGTGCTGCGCGCGCTGCTGGCGCTGCGCCTGGAATATGCCCGCGCCACCCGCATCGCGGCGACCATTGGACAGGCCCTCGCCATCGTCTTCGGACTTGTTGGTTTGTTCTCGAATCCATTCCTGCTGCTCATCGCCGTCTTCGTCTGGTTCGGAGCGACCCAGGAAGCCGCGGCCACGGATATGAAAGCGGCGATCGGCGGGCTGCCCGTGCGTGAAGCCATGCTCACCGACTTCCGCACGCTTTCGCCTCAAGAGACTCTCGGCGACGCCACGCGCCTGCTCATCGAGGGTTCGCAGCAGGATTTTCCGGTGCTCGACGACGGCCGCGTCGTCGGCGTCCTCTCGCACGCCCGGCTCTTTGAAGTATTGCGCGAGCGTGGTGAATGGACCTCCGTCGCCGAGGCCATGGAACGCGACTTCCGCACGCTGCATCCCGATGAGCCGCTTGAGGGCGCACTCTTTCAGGCTGAACCCGGCGGGACCGTCCTGCCGATCGTGCGCGATGGCCGACTCGTTGGTCTGATCACCGCGGAGAACATCGGCGAATTGCTGATGATCCGCGCGGCCCGCGCGCTGCGAGGTGTCGGGCCGCCGCCCCTGCCGCGTGACCCTCGGCGCGCCTTCGCCGCTCATTGCTAAACACCCTCCCGCACTCACCTCTATCCTCAACATGAAAACCGAACCCAAACCACTTACCGAAGCAGATTTCATTGGACTCGTCACCCGCGGCGCCTCCCGGCTGACGCCGGACGACGTCCAGCGACTCGTCTCCGAGTTGCCGGACTTGCGCGAACAATTCCCGCGTCTGCACGAAGCCGGCTACCCCGACGCCGAGCGAGCACTCAGCTTCCTTTCGCAGGTCGTCGAACTCGTGTGGACCGACCAGTATCGCAACCTACCATATGGCGCAGCGCTCGAAGCGGCGTTTGCCGTCTCGTATTTCGCCCGCGAGGGCGACCTGATCCCCGACACCCTCGGGCCGATCGGACTCATCGACGACATCGCCGTTGTCCAGACTGTCTTGCTTAGGAACGCCGCGGCGTTCCAGGCCCTCAGCGCTGCCACGAAACTTCGGTGGCCAGCACCTTCTTCAAACCCGGCACCTGATCGCCACTGACTGCACGCTCCTCGCTCTCCGCTTAATAACACACTATGACTGATAATCTCTGGCTCTGGGTCGGCTTCAACTTCTTCGTCCTCTGCATGCTCGCGCTCGACCTCGGCGTGTTTCATCGCAAGGCGCACGTTGTAACCTTCAAGGAGTCGATCACGTGGACCATCGTCTGGGTCACGCTCGCGCTGGTCTTCAATTTCGGCGTTTACCACTATATGGGGCCGCAGAAGGGCCTCGAATTCTTCACTGGATACGTCATCGAGAAGTCGCTCAGCGTGGACAATGTCTTCGTCTTCGCGCTGCTCTTTTCCTACTTCGCGGTGCCGCAGCTATACCAGCACAAGGTGCTCTTCTGGGGCATCCTCGGCGCGCTGATCATGCGCGCGATTATGATCTTCCTCGGCGCAGCGCTGATCGAGCGGTTCACGTGGATCATCTACGTCTTCGGTGCCTTCCTCATCCTCACGGGCATCAAGATGATCGTGAAACGCGAGGAGGAAATCCACCCGGAGCGCAACCCGCTGGTGCGTTGGTTCAAGAAGCTCATGCCGGTGACGAACGACTATCGTGGCGACAAGTTCTTCGTGCGGGAAAACGGCGTCCGCATGGCCACGCCGCTCTTTATCGTGCTGCTGCTCGTCGAGTTCTCCGACCTTATCTTCGCGGTCGATTCCATCCCCGCGATCTTCGCCGTGACCAAGGATCCGTTCATCGTTTATACGTCGAACGTCTTCGCCATCCTCGGCCTGCGTTCGCTCTACTTCGCCCTCGCGGGAGTGATGGATAAGTTTCATTACCTCAAGATCGGCCTGGGTGTCGTGCTGGCCTTCGTGGGTGTGAAGATGCTGCTCGGGCACACGCCTTACAAGATCGACACCCTCGTCTCGCTCGGCGTGATCGTCGCCGTGCTGGCCACCTCGATCATTGTGTCCCTGCTGCGGCCCAAGAAAGCCCTGCTGCACATCGGCCATGCCCCAGGGACAACCCCGGAGCAACCCTGATGAGTGTCGTCATCGTTGAAATCCTGATCGTGATCGCGCTGTTCGTTACCAATGGAGTCTTTGCCATGAGCGAGATGGCTGTTGTGTCTTCGCGCAAGTCGCGGCTCAAGCAGATGGCTGCTGGCGGCAACACGGGTGCGGCGGCGGCGCTGCGCCTGGCGGAAACGCCGAATCGTTTCCTACCCACCGTGCAGATCGGTATCACGCTGATCGGTCTGCTGGCGGGCGCCTTCAGCGGCGCGACCCTGGCTTCGGAACTGGCTGTGAGGCTGAAGCCGCTCCCTGGCTTCGCGCCTTATGCCGATGTGGTCAGCTTTGGGTTCGTCGTCGTCGCGCTTGGCGTCCTGTCTGTTATCGTCGGTGAACTCGCGCCCAAGCGCATCGCGCTCGCGGCCCCGGAGATGATCGCCAGCCGTCTCTCGCGACCCATCGAGTTACTGAGTCGCCTCGCCCAACCGGTCGTCCAACTGCTCAGTGGCGCGACCGACGTGCTGCTGCGTTTGCTGCGGGTGAAGCCTGGCAAGCCGGACTCGGTTTCGGAAGACGAAGTGCGTCTGCTTTTGCGCGAAGGCCGCGAGAGTGGCGTCTTTCTCAAGGAAGAGCCGCGCATGGTCGAGTCCGTGCTCTCCTTTGACCGTCGGCCAGTGCGGGAAATCATGACGCCGCGGGCCAAGCTGGTCTTCGTGAGTCTCGCCGACACCCAGGAGACGCTGTGGCACAAGATCGTCGTCTCCGGCCATTCGAGTTACCCGGTCTGCGCAGAGGATCGCGATCACATCGTCGGTGTGGTCACGGTGAAAGCCATTTACGCCAACCTCGCGGCGGGCACTCCGGTGCGCGTCACCGATCTGCTAACCACGCCGCTGTTCGTCGCGCCGGATGACGCAGTGCTGGATGTTTTGAATGAGTTCAAAAGTACCGGCGTGCATCTCGCCGTAGTCCGCGAAGCCGATGGGCGCGCGGTCGGACTGGTCACGCTCGTGGACGTGCTCGAAGCCATCGTCGGCGACATTCCCTCGCTCGAAGATCGCCTACGGCCGGAAGCCCGGCAGCGTCCAGATGGCTCCTGGCTGGTCGATGGCCAATACGACCTCGCCAAACTTGCCTTGCAACTCGGCGCCGACTTCGCACCGCCGACTTCCGACGCGGGCACGACCCTGGCGGCGTTTGTCGGTGACCAACTCGCTGGTCACCCACGGGAGGGCGATAGCTTCACCTGCGCCGGCCTGCGCTTTGAGATCATCGACATGGATCGCACCTCCGTGGACAAGGTCCTGATCCAGCCCGAACCCGCAACGACGACACAGCGAGCCACGGAAACCTCTGCCAAAGGCGCATGACCCTCCTCGCAAAACGCATCGTCGATTCGAAGGCCTTCCGCGCGATCATCATCGCGGTGATCCTCGTCGCTGGCGTGCTCGCGGGCGTGGAAACCAGCGCCGCCATGCTCGCGCAACACGGCCCGCTCCTGCACGCGCTCGATGCCGCGGTGCTTGCCATCTTCATCACCGAGATCGTGCTGAAGCTCGCTTCGCACGGACGCCGTCCGCTCAATTATTTCCGCGACGGCTGGAATGTCTTCGACTTCACCATCGTCGCGGTCTGCCTGCTGCCGGTGGGTGGGCCTTTCGCCGCGGTGCTGCGACTCGTCCGCACGCTGCGGCTGCTACGGCTCGTCACCGCGCTGCCCAAGCTGCAACTTCTCGTCGGCGCGCTCATCAAGAGCCTGAGTTCCATGGGCTATGTCGGATTGCTCCTCGGTCTGATCTTCTACATCTATGCAGTCACCGGGGTTCACTTATTTGGGAAGGCATCGCCCGAGCATTTTGGGAATCTAACAGCCGCCCTGCTCTCGCTCTTCCAGATGATCACGCTCGATGACTGGAGGACCATGTATGACGGCGCGCAAAGCGCTGCGCCCTTCGCCGCCACACCTTACTTCGTCAGCTTCATCCTGCTCGGCACGATGATCATGCTGAACCTCTTCATCGGCATCGTCATGAACAGTATGGCGGAGATGCACGCCGAGTTGGATGAGCAGAAGGAAGCCGCCCGAGCCACTGCGGAGAAAGGCAACGTGCTGAGCGACGTGACCGTGCTCGATCAGCAGCTCGCCGCCTTGCGATCCCAACTCGAAACCCTCCGCGCGAAACTTTCGCAATCGTCTTCATGAAAACCAAACACTGGCTGCTCGCGCTCTGGGTGGTGATCGTCTTCGCGCTCCATCAGGACTTCTGGAACTGGACCAAAGCCGGCCCGCTCCTCTTCGGCCTGTTGCCGCCGGGACTTACTTACCATCTGGGTTACTCGGTGCTCGCGGCGATCACCATGGCGCTGCTCGTGCGCTTTGCCTGGCCCTCGCATCTCGAAGATGAAGCGCCCGGCGACCAACAACCTCCGACGAAGAAGCCATGATCCCCGCCATCGTCGTCTTCATCTACCTCGCGATCATCCTCTACGTGGGGATGTTTGCGTTTCGCAAGAGCACTGGCTCGAAGGAAGACTTCTTCCTCGCGAGCCGCTCGCTTGGGCCGTGGGTCTTTCTGCTCACGGTCTTCGGCACGAACATGACGGCCTTCGCCATCCTCGGCAGCTCCGGCCTCGCCTATCAGCGCGGCATCGGGGTTTACGGACTCATGGCTTCATCGTCTGGGCTCATCATTCCGCTCACCATCTTCCTCATTGGAACGCGGCTGTGGTCGCTCGGGAAAAAGCACGGCTACATGACGCAGGTGCAGTATTTCCGCGACCGCTGGGAGTGCGATGGCATCGGCACACTCATCTTTGTCGTCACCGCGCTGATGATGATCCCGTATGTCGTTATCGGCATGATGGGCGGCGGCCACACGCTCGATAGCTTGAGCGATGGATGGGTCCCTTACTGGCTCGGCGGCGCAATCGTCGCGGTCGTGGTGATGCTCTACGTTTTCTTTGGCGGCATGCGCGGCGTGGCCTGGGTGAATGCGCTGCAAACCGTGCTCTTCCTTTGCTTCGGCGCGATCGCCTTCTACCTCATCTCGCGCAACCTCGGCGGCTACGACCGGATCATGGCCGAAATCGCCGCCGACCCGAAAGACTCCGCGCTGCTCACCCGCGCGCGCATCTCGCCGCAGGAGTTCTTCAGCTACACCTTCATCCCGCTCTCGGCGATGATGTTCCCGCACATGGCCATCATGTGCATGACCGCGGAAAAGGTGACGTCCTTCAAGCGCACCGTCGTCTGGTATCCCATCTGCATCCTGCTCATCTGGCTGCCCAGCGTGTATCTCGGCGTCATCGCCGCGCATCAGTTCCCCGGTCTCAAGCTCGGCGAATCCGACGACGTGATCCTGCGCCTGCTAAGCGATAACACGGATGTCGTCGTGGCCGGCATCCTCGGCGCGGCGATCATGGCCTGCGTCATGGCCACCGACTCGCAGATCATGGCGCTGAGCACCATGTTCAGCCAGGACGTCTTCGCGCACTACGGCGGCGCAAAAAGGTTCGGCGAGAACGTGCAGGTCTGGACGGGTCGCGCGTTTGTCATCGTCATCGCGATCGTCAGCTACTTCCTCGCGCTCGCGCTGGAGGGACAGAAGTCCATCTTCGACCTCGCCATCCGCTTCGGCTTCTCCGGCTTCGCCGCCCTCGCCCCGGTGATGCTCGCCGCGCTCTTCTGGCGGCGCAGCAACAAATGGGGCGCGCTCGCCGCCGTGCTCTGGGTCGTCTTCACCATGGCCCTGCTCTGGTGGCTGCAACTCCACTCGAACGCCCTCGCGCCGAGGCCCGGCCAGCCGCCCGTGCCCATCTTCGCGGAACTCGGCCGCCTCTTCCTCCGCACGCCAATGAACGTAACCATCTTCGGCTACATGCCCGTGATGTTCATGTGCCTCGGCTCCGCCTTCTGGATGGCGCTCGTGAGCCTGCTCACCCCCGGACCTTCACGAGCCACGATCGAGAAATTTTTCCCATCATCCAAACCCACGCTCCTTCCATCCACATGAATGCCCTGACCACCTCCGAAACCGAAGCCATCCTCACCCTCTGCCTCATCGCGTCCTTCGCCGACGGCGACAAACATGAGCGCGAGCGCACGCAGCTCAAAAAGATCACCGACTCGTTCGCCGGCGGGGAGGTGGACGTGACCGCGCTCTATCAGCAAGTGCTGCTAAACAAGCCCGACGTCGCCACAGTCGCCGCGCGGCTGCTCACGCCCGGCGCCCGCCAGCTCGCCTACGAGATGGCCATCTGCGTGTGCGACGCCGACGAAGTGTGCAACGCCGCCGAGCAACAGTTCCTCGATCAACTCCGCACCGCGCTCGCCCTGCCCGCCGCCAGCACGCAGCCTTTGGACGCCGAGGCCACCGCGCTCGCCACCATTCCCGTGGCTTCACCCGCGCCCGCGCAATCCGAGGAAACCGACGCCATGATCCTGCGCTATGCCATCGTGGGCGGAGCGCTGGAACTGCTCCCGCAGACCATGGCCACGCTCGCCATCGTGCCCATGCAGACCAAGATGGTCTATCGCATCGGCAGCCAGCGCGGCTTCGACCTCGACCGCAAATCCATCGTCGAGTTCATGGCCACCGTCGGCATCGGCCTCGCCTCGCAAGTCTTCGAAGGCTTCGCGCGGCGGCTCACCAAGGGACTCGGCAAGGCTGTCGCCGGCAAAATGGGCGGCAAGATCGGCGACGCCGTCGGCGGCATCGCCATGTCCTTCGGCGCCACTTACGCTCTCGGCCAACTGGCGAAGCTCTACTACGACAGCGGACGCAGCCTCAGCATGGAAACTCTCAAAGCCAAATACCCGCCGCTCCTCGCCGAAGGGAAAACCCTCGCGCAGAAATACACCACGCAGATCACCCAGCAGAGCCAGCAACTTCAGGGTGCGAACATGGCGACACTGCTCAAGGGTGTGATTTAGCGGTGGAAATATTCGACGCCATCCGGGCCAACCTTCTCCCGCCGGCAAGTGCGCAGGCGCGGCAATGACGCCGCGCCCCGATCGGCTTCTCAGGATGCGTCTTACTCGTTTCCATGGAATCTGGTTGCCGTTAGCGACGGCCGAAGAGCACGCTGAAAGGCATGTGCTTTGCGGTTTTCAGAGGAAATCAGGCGAGGTGCAGTTTTGCAGCAATGAGGCTTCCGCGTTCATCAAGGGTGATTTTTGGCCGCCAACTCGATCCGTTGCAGACCTTTTGAAGGAGCTCTAACGCCGGTTTAACAAACAACTGTTCGACGCGAACGGCGGCGGACTCGCGGATATCACGAAAGCGGGGTGATCTCTATCCAACCGTTGATCTTCAGACTCTGCTTTGAATCAGCGACTGATGCGAAGAACTCTTTCAGCGCTTTATCTAGGTTCTTTAACTCAGCAAGGCGTTTTTCGGAGTGGGATAGATCGCTGCCAAAGCGCTCTTCATTGCTGAACTTTTCCATGCTGTGGTGGTCGATTTTGCTTTTGACCAAGGAATGCAAAACCTGCGCTGCTTCAGCGGGAGTGAAGATTCCGTCAATGAGTTGGAAGTGTTGTTTGTCTTTCATGTAATTGAGGTTCACGGATTGCAGAGAGGCAATGCCGGGCGGATGCGGCGGCGCGACCGTCCGGACGGAGATAGTGGCGCTGCTCCAGGCAGCGCGGGCAACCATGAATTTCGCGAAGGATTAGATCCGTAGGGGACGGTGCGGACGGCGAGCACCCCGGCGAGATGAACGAGTTCGCCAACCTCCCACTCGAATCTTCCCCACTTAACCGGCATGCGCCACACTTGGGAAAAACGGTCGACTCTTGAGGAAACCCATATCCAACACACCAACTGATGTCGCATTGAATTCATGGAAATCCTCACCGCCATCCAGGCCAACCTTCTCTCACCCGCCGTCCTCTTCTTCGTGCTCGGCCTCGTCGCCGCGCTGACCAAGAGCGACCTGAAATTTCCCGAGCCGCTTTACGTCGGTCTCACGATCTATCTGCTCATCGCGATCGGCTTCAAAGGCGGGGTCGCCATCTCGGAGGCGGGCCTCGCGAAGGTCTGGTTCCCCGCGCTCGCCGCCATGGTGCTCGGCGCGCTCATCCCGCTGTGGACTTACCCGCTGCTGCGCTTCGGCGGGAAGCTGCCGGGCGTCGATGCCGCCGCGATCGCCGCGCACTACGGCTCGGTCAGCGCGGTCACTTTCATCGCCGCGACGAACTATCTCAAAGCCATCGACCAGCCGTATGAAAGCTACGCCACCGCGTTTCTCGCGGTCATGGAAGCTCCCGCCATCCTCGTCGGCGTAGTGCTCGGGAAAATGGCCCTGAAAAAGACCGGCGAATCATCGAACGCATCGCTGCGCACCGCCGTGCATGAGGCGCTGTTCGGACGCAGCATCTTCCTGCTCGTCGGCGCGCTGGTCGTCGGATTTCTTTGCGGCGAGCCGGGGATGAAGAAGGTCGAGCCGTTCTTCGTCACGCCGTTCCAGGGCGTGCTCGCGCTCTTTCTCCTCGAAATGGGCGTGGTGGCGGGGCGGCGCGTCGGCGACTTGCGGAAAGTCGGCCCCTTCCTGCTCGGCTTCGGCATCCTCGTCCCGATCGTCAACGGCGCGCTCGGCGTGCTGCTCGGAAAACTCACCGGCCTCGAACTCGGCGGCGCCACGCTGCTCGGCGTGCTCGCCTCGAGCGCCTCCTACATCGCCGCGCCCGCCGCCATCCGCATGTCGCTGCCCGAGGCCAACCCCACGCTCTACCTCACCTCCTCGCTCGCCATCACCTTCCCCTTCAACATCACCCTCGGCATCCCGATCTACCTCGAAGTCGCCCGCGTCCTCTACCGCTAAAGCCATGAACACCCACCCGATGAAACTCGTCACCATCGTCTGCGAAGCCTACGCGCTCGAGCCGGTGAAGAAGCTGCTCCGCGAAGTCGGCGCGCAGGGCTGGACGCACTTCACCGTCGAAGGCGCTGGCGCCGGCGGCGAGCGCACCGGCGAGATGAAGGAGTTCGCCAACGTGCAGATCGAAATCGTCCTCCAACCCACCGCTGCCCAAGCCTTGCTCGCGCGGGTGGAAGGCGAACTCTTTCCCCGCTACGGCATGATCGCCTTCGAGTCCGACGTGCGCGTGATGAGGTCGGGGAAGTTTTGAGGCGGGGATGACCGGAAGCTGACCGGTTAGGTCGCGGCTTGGAGAGCGCTGCTGGCCGGGCCGAATTCAGGATTGAGTGCGTTCCGTAACTTGATCATCCCGCGACGAATTCGGGCTTTGATTGTCCCGAGCGGTTCCTGGAGATGGTCGGCGATTTCGCTTTGAGTCAGGGAGGAGTAGAAAGCCAGTTCGATGGCTTTGCGCTGCTCTTTGGACAGGTTGTGAATCGCCGCGCGGACCAGCGCGCCTGTTTCCCCGACCGCGGCGGCATCGACGGCGCTCCGATCGTCGAACTGCACGAACGTTTCCGCCTCGCGCTCCACATCCTCCTGCAGGCGATTACGGCGCACCGTCGAGCGCAGGCGGTCGATGGCCTTGTGGCGAGTCAGCGTCACGGCCCACGTCAGCGGTCTGCCGCGCGCGGGATCGTAGAACGCGGCCTTGTCCCAGATCTGGATGAAGACTTCCTGAAGCGTGTCCTCCGCGGCGTGCTGATTGTTCAGGATCCGATACGCCGCAGAGAATAGGATTCCCGCGAAACGATCGTAGAGCGTCGCGAAACACTCGCGATCTCCCCGCGCGACACGCTGCAACAACGCGATCTCCGTGGCTAGGTTTTCAGCCGGAGCAGATTCCACACATGCTGCGGAGGGCACGCCAGGCGAGGTGTGCCGGTGCGCTTGAGCAATCGATGCCTCCAGCAGTAGCGAGGATGGTTTCATATTTCCGGCGCAGAGTCGATCGGTGGAGGAGGAGTCAACTTCCGTGGTCAATTACACGCTTTCCATCCTCTGTTGCGCCGCCTTTCAGGAGCAGCGGCAACATGACCAGCGAGCCGATGAGCATGAAGCCGATCAAACTCGCCGAGTATAGCTTCTCCGAGTTGCCCTGAAGGATTGCGGGCCAGACGATGCTTGATCGCCAGGCAAAGACCAGAGCGAGGAAGGAGGTGCTGATGATGGCTGCCCAGCGGCTCCACCGGAAGCCGCGCGCGCCCAATACGCCCCACATGATGGATAGGGCTCCGAAGGTTGCGCCGGACATCAGGGCTGTCTTCGCCTTCTCCGGATTCGATAAGTAACCGATCAGTCCCATGACGGTAAGGAAGACGCCATAGAGCATCAGGTAGCGGGCGGTTTTAGGATTCATGAAGATGAGGATTTGCAGTCGGTTATTCAGTCGGTGCGGCCATCGTCACTTTTGGCAGTGACTTATCGAGGCCGGGTGGCTTTGCGCCCTCGGCTTGTGGGCCCGCCAGGTAGCGGAGCAGCGGCGAATCGGCGGAGAGCATGATGGTGCTGCGTTTCCCAAGGAATAACTCGTAACTCTGCAGGCTGCGCACGAAGCGGTAGAACTCCGGGTCTTTGCCGTAAGCCTCCGCATAGATGCGCGTGGCGGTGGCATCGCCTTCGCCGCGGAATTTCTGGGCGTCCTGCTCTGCCTGCGCGAGGACGATGGTGCGCTCCTTGTCAGTCTGGCTGCGCAGCTTGTTCGCTTCTTCCTCGCCCTCGCTCCGATAGCGTTTGGCCTCGCGTTCGCGCTCCGCCTGCATGCGGGCAAAGACGCTTTGCTGGACCTCCTTTGGCAGATCGGCGCGTTTGATGCGCACGTCCACCACCTCGATGCCGAAGTCGCTGGCTTTCGTCCGCACGTTGCTGGCCACGGTATCCATGATCGCCTCGCGCTTGCTGCCGATGACGGTGACGAAGTCGTGGCTGGCCACCTCGCCGCGCAGTTCCGAGAACACCAAGTCGTCCAAACGGGCGCGCGCGCCGGATTCATCGCGCACAGTCTTGAAGAACTTGAGCGGATCAACGATGCGCCAGCGGGTGACAGGATCGGCGACGAGGCGCTTCTTGTCCTGGCTCAGATATTCAGCTTCCGGGGCGTCGCTGACCAGGATGCGCCGATCAAAGCGGGTGGCCGTGTTGAGAAACGGCATCTTCCAAGCAACGCCCGGTTCCTTTACCGTACGAATGTATTCGCCGAACTTGGTGATGATCACCTGTTCGCTTTCATCGACGATGATGACGACTTGTTTGAGAATGGCGACAGTGACGACGAGACCGGCGAGAGCGATAATCAGAATGTTGGGACGCATGTTAGTTGGCTTTCAGGGGTTCAATGGCGGTGCGGAGGGTGGCAGGCAGGACGGGCGGAGTGCCCATTTGCATCAACGGCAGGAGCCGCTGACCGAGATCCCCATCCAGGATCACCTTGTCCGTCTCGGGCAGGATCTTCTCCATCGTTTCAAGGTGCAGACGGTCGCGGGTGACCTCGCGGGATTTCTCGTATTCGGCCAGCACGCTGAGAAAGCGGGAGGCTTCACCCTGCGCGAGCAGCACGCGCTTTTCCTTGTAGCCCTCGGATTCGCGCAGGACCTTCTGCGCTTCGCCGCGGGCCTTCGGCAGGATGTCGGCCTGATAACCCATCGCCTGGTTGATCAGCTTCTCCTTGTCCTCACGGGCGCGGACGACGTCGTGGAAGGCATCGCGAACGGCATCGGGAGGATCGGCGGCTTGCAACTTCACCTCGGTGATGATCATCCCGGATTCATAAGTATCCATCAGTCGCTGGATGAAGACGCGGGCGTCGTCCTGCACTTTGGCGCGCTCTTCGATCATCACTTGATCAATCTTCATGCTGCCCACGGTGCTGCGGAGTGCCACCTCAGTGGCGGTGCGGAGCGCCGCTTCCGGGTCGCGCAGACGGAAGAGGTATTTGGAAGGGTCGGCCACTCGGTACTGCACGACGATCTGGGCCTCGACGATGTTTTCATCACCGGTGAGCATGAGCGCCTCTTCGTGGACGCGCTTGCCCTCACGGAAGCCCACTTCGATGCGGCGGATTTGCTCCACGCTCACCACATCGACCTGCTGGATCGGCCACGGAACGCGGTAGTTTAGCCCCGGCTCGGTGCGGGCGGTTTCTTTGCCGAGAGTCCGCACCACGCCGACGTGACCTGGATTCACCGAGTAGATCCCGGAAGCCAGCCAAAGGATCACAAGTAGGGCGACCCCAATCGGTAGGAGCTTGGGTAGCAGTTCGGAGAAGCGGTCGCTCGCGCGCTCAAATTGTTCGGCTAGCTCTTTGTCGAAAGGCGGGGGTTCGTTTTGGCGGTAACTCATGGGTTGTATATGTGTTGGTGGCTTGGATTTGTTTAATTTGGCTGGGGGAGGTGGGTGGAGGTCAGTCGGAGAGCCGCGCGTGCTGGACTCGCCGCTGCGCCGGACGCTTCGAGGTAAAGAGTGCGCGGGTTGCCTCCCGTGATCCGCGCCAGTCGCGTTTCAGGCGATTCGGCGATCAGCCTCTGCATGGTTTCGAGGAGCAGCGGAATATCGAGCGGCTTCTCCATGAGCGCGGCGACTCCCGCGGCGGCGGCGAGGGGATACTGATCGGGCCGCGCGGTGATGACGATGATCGGCAGCAGCGGATTGATCGCGGTGAACTGCTCGAAAGTATCCCAGCCACCCTTTACTGGCATGTTCAGATCGAGCAGGACGATGGCGGCACCGCCGACGGTGTGAATGTGCTGGAGCGCGGAATGGCCGTCGAACGCCACGATCGCATCATAGCCCTCCGAGCGCAGCACCCCCGCGAGTGCGGCGACGACCGACGAGTCATCGTCAACCAGCAGCACTTTGGCTTTCATCCGAGCACCTCTTTGCGGGCGGCCTTCCGGCGCTTATCCACGAGTCGGGTTTTCCGTTTGCGGAGCTGGCCGGCCAGCTTGTCGCTCACTTTATCGATCGCGGCGTAGAGATCGCCACCGACCTCGCTGGCGTGAATGTCCGGGCCGGCGACGGCCAGGTGGACCTTCACGCAGTAGTAGGCTCCGGCCGCGGCCTGCTCGTCGTGCACGAGAACGACGTGGGCGGCGAGGATCTCGCTGGCGATGCCTTCGAGACGCATGATTTTCTCCGCGACGTAGCCGTGGATGGCTGCGGTGAGCCGGATATTGCGGGGGCTGAGATGGATTTGCATGGATCTCGGATGAGGTGGAGCGGTCGGTGTTGGTTACTCCCGGCGCCCCATGAGGAGCGGCAGGAGATGGAGGAGGAAGTAAACGAGCGAGGTGACGAAGGCGGCCACGTAGGTCCAAGCCGCGGCGTTGAGGACCTTGCGCACCGCGGAAAGTTCGTCATTGCTGCCCACGAAGGCCATGCCGCTCAGGATGGCGGTGGCGCGGCGCGAGGCGTCGAACTCCACCGGCAGCGTGATGAGATTAAAGACCATGATCACACCCCAAGCCGCGGCCATAATAAGCCCGCCGGTGTAGGGTGAGAGCAGGCCGGTGAACATGCCGATGAGCGGCAGCCACATCACGACCTGGCTGGCGTAGTTCGTCGCGCCGACCGCAGCCATGCGCCACTTCAGCGGCGCATAGGCGAGCTGATGCTGGATAGCGTGGCCGCATTCATGCGCGCTCACGCCCAGAGCCGCGCAGGAGGTGCCGTGATAGTTCTGCGTCGAGAGCACGAGGCGCTTGTTGATGGGATCGTAGTGGTCGCCGAGCATCTCGTCGTGCTCCGCGATTTCCACGTCGGTGATCCCTGCGCGTTCCAGAATCCGCGCGGCCACTTCGGCGCCGGTCAGCCCGGAGGAAGCCGGCACTTCGCTGTATCGCCGGTAAACGCGTTTCACCCGCCAGGCGGCCAGCAGCGAGATCGCAAGGGTCGAGACGAAGATGATCAGAAACATTGCATTCATAGATGACGGCCCCCTTTAGCTCGCGCCGTGCCAGTGAATTTCGATAGAGACGTAAGAAGCTTTCGGGGTGTGACTTAAGAAACTACGGCGGACGCGTTTTCGCCTTTCGTGTGGTAAGTCGTTGGTCCTGAGATGATAAGTCGCTTACCACCTCGATGAAGCTCCCGCTGAAACTCCGCCTGACCGCTATAGGCATCGCCATCGTGGCGCTGGCGGTGGCCAGCTTCTGGTCGGTCCGCACGGGCTGGCGGCAGGTTGCGGAGCTGACCGAAGGCTTGCGAATTGCCGAGCATGTGGACGATGCGATCGTGGAATTGCAGGGCGAACTCCGACGCGCTGAGCGGGCGGAGGGCGCAGAGGAGTGGACGCGGTTTCTGGCCAAGAGTCGCGCGCTGGAGACGTGGATCACGGGGCAAAAGCCGCTCTTGGAGACGGAGCACGAACGCGAGCTGCTCGACCGGATCGCTGCTGACTACGCGCGCTACCTCACCAACGCCACCGGCTTCGTGCAGCAGCTCGGCGGCGGCAAACTGACCGAGGCGGAACAGCAACGCACCGTTGAGTTGCTCGACCAGCTCTCCGAGGTGCGCCGCCAGGGCGTCGGGCAATTCCTCACCGATTCTCACGGCTACATCGCCACCCTGCAAAAGGTGAATCTCGCACTGCTCGTCATGCTCGCCGCGTTCGCCGCGTGGCTGCTCGTCACCGCCTACCGCGGCATCCTCGTGCCCCTGCGGCAGCAACTCACCGAGAGCGGCACCGCGCTGGAACACGCGCGAGCGCTGGCTTCGCTGGGCGTGCTGGCTTCCGGCGTCGCGCACGAAATCCGCAACCCGCTCACCGCGATCAAGGCACGCCTTTACACCCACCAGAAGGCGCTGCCCAAGGACACACCGGGGCGCGAGGACTGCGAATTCATCGGCGCGGAGATCAACCGGCTGGAGCACATCGTCCGCGAGTTCCTGCAATTCGCACGCCCTTCCGAACCGCAACTCGCGGAGGTATCGCCCGCGGGTCTGCTGCGCGAAGTGCAGGAACTGCTCGCGCCCGAACTGCGCAAATGTTCGATCGAACTCGCATTGGACGGCGCAGTCGCGACTGCCATCCAGGCCGATGCGCACCAGATCAAGCAGGTGCTCATTAACCTCGTGCGGAACGCCGCGGAGAGCATCGGCGAGGGCGGTAAAATCACGCTGCGCACCCGCGAGACCCGGCTCGCGGGGGCCGGCGGACGTGCCATCGCGCTGGAAGTGGAAGACACCGGCAAGGGCATCCCCTCCGACGTGCAGCAGCGGCTCTTTGATCCCTTTTTCACCACCAAACCGAGCGGCACCGGCCTCGGCCTTTCCATCGCCGCGCGCATCGTTGAGAAGCATGCGGGCGCGCTGGAGTTCACCACCCAGCCGAACCGCGGCACGACGTTCCGGATCATGCTCCCGATCCAAAGACCCGCATGAGCACCACCACGATTTTACTCATCGAAGACGACGCCCGGATCGCCGGCGAACTGCGGCGCGTGCTTGAGAGCGAAGGCTGGAAAATTCTCCTTGCCGAAACCGGCGAAGCGGGACTCGCGCAGGCCCGGGAGAAACGATGCGACCTGGTCATCACCGATTTCCGACTTCCCGGCGCGAGCGGCATGGAAGTCCTCGGGCGCCTCCACGCCGCGCAGCCGCGTCTGCCCGTGATCCTCATGACCGCGCACGGCACCACCGAGACCGCGATCGAAGCAACGAAGCTCGGCGCTTACGACTACCTGCTCAAACCCTTCGAGATGCCCGAGCTGATCGCGCTCGTGCAGAAAGCGCTCGCCAGCAGCCGGCTCATGTTCGAGCCCGTGACTGTCGGCAGCGCGTCCGCCACGCGCGATTCGATCGTCGGCCAGAGCCGCGCGATGCAGGAGATTTACAAGGAGATTGGCCGCGTCGCCGCGAAGCCCGTGACCGTGCTCATCCGCGGCGAAACCGGCACCGGCAAGGAACTCGTCGCCCGCGCGCTCTACCAACACAGCGACCGCGCGGAGCGGCCGTTCATCGCGGTGAATTGTGCCGCCATTCCCGAGACGCTGCTTGAGAGCGAACTCTTCGGCCACGAGCGCGGTGCCTTTACCGGAGCCGACGCGCGGCGCATCGGGCGCTTTGAGCAGGCGCACGGAGGCACCATTTTCCTCGATGAAATTGGCGATCTCAGCCCGAACACCCAGGCCAAGCTGCTGCGCGTCCTCCAGGAAAAATGCATCCAGCGGCTGGGCGGCAAGGAGACTATCCCGATCGACGCCCGCGTCATCGCCGCCACGCACCTCGACCTCGAAACCGCGATGGCCGAAAAGCAGTTTCGCGACGACTTGTTCTACCGGCTCAGCGTCGTTGTCATCACCCTGCCGCCGTTGCGCGAACGCGCTGAGGACATCCCGGCGCTCGTGCAATATTTCCTCCGGCGCTACGGCCAGGAACTCGGCGCCGCACAAGCCTCTATCCAGCCCGCCGCCGAGCAACTTCTCAGCGCGCAGCCTTGGCCGGGCAACATCCGCGAACTCGAGAACGCCATCCGCAAAGCCCTGCTCCTCGCGCGCGGCTACGCCATCGGCGTCGCGGAAGTCCGCCAGGCCCTCAGCGCCTCGCCGCCGCGGGCCGCGGGCGAATCGCCCCTTGCCGGCTACGTCGCCGAACAGCTCGCCGCCGCCAGTCGCGGCGAGTTGGAAAACGTGCGCGCGGATCTGTTTGAAACCGCCGACCGCGAGCTTTTCTCCCAAGCCATCAAACTTGCCCAAGGCAACCAGGCCAAAGCCGCCCGCTGGCTCGGCGTCTCGCGCCTGACCATGCGCGAAAAACTCACCCACTTCGGCGTCCACCCCGCGCGGGAGGGCGCCGGCGAATGATGCGCGTGAGCCTCAGCATCGTCGCCGCCGGTGTGATCTTTCTCGGCCTCTGGCTGATTGCGTCCGGCTTTCCTGAATCCGCACCCGCTGCGCCTGCGGAAGTCATCGCCGCCCCGCCGCAGACCGCCAGTCCGGTCATGCTCGGCACTGCCCTGCTCGCGGGCGGCGTCATTTTTGTCGTGCTTATTTTTCGGAGGCGGTAGCCACCAAAATTGAGATCGCCCGCGTCCTTTACCGCTAAAGCCATGCACACCCACCCGATGAAACTCGTCACCATCGTCTGCGAAGCCTACGCGCTCGAGCCGGTGAAGAAGGTGCTGCGCGAAGTGGGCGCGCACGGCTGGACGCACTTCACGGTGGAGGGCGCCGGTGAAGGCGGCGAGCGCACTGGCGAGATGAAGGAGTTCGCCAACGTGCAAATCGAAGTCGTCCTCCAACCCGAGGCCGCCCAGGCCCTGCTCGAGCGTTTGGAAAGCGAACTCTTTCCCCGCTACGGAATGATCGCCTTCGAGTCCGATGTGCGCGTGATGCGGGCGGGGAAGTTTTGAATTCACGCGAGCGCCCGGTCTGTTCGGCGGCCAGTTTGCGGGTTGGCTGGTCGCGTTCGTGTTCCGTCGAGGCCGGACGTGATCAATCATCGCGCGTTTCCCGATACCGGCGCACGACCTTTCAATCCACCGGCCGTGAGGTCCGAGGCGCGAAAGCCGCGGTTGATCTCCAGTCCGAGCATCCGCCAGTGGTGGGCGTGCAAATCGAAGGGCACGCGGATGCGTTCGTCGAAATCCGTCGGCCAGAGGACGCCGCCGATCCTGCGGAAAGTGCGAAAGGTCACATCGACTTCCGCGCCGCGCGTGCTTTCCAGACCGTTTAAGGTCATGCGCACCCGGCGGAGCTGTTTACTGGCTCGGTCGATGGAGAGGAGCACGCGATCTTCCTCGGCCTCTCCGAATCCCGGTCGCAGCACGGCGAGCACATTGTCGCAAACCGCCTTGTCCACGATGGCCTCACCGTTGGTGGCGAGCGCGATGCCTGGCCGGTCAAAATAGAATGGCCCCAGCAGAAACAGCGTGTAGGCATCGGCGACAAGGGCCGCGGCGCCCTTGATTTCGAGTTCGTTGGTGGGCTCACCGTTGTAGGCGACCGAGACTTTTCTCGGAGCGCGCACGACGCGCTTTTTCCCCGCCGGCCCTGTGTGCTCCTGCGCCATGATCCGGGGCGCGATGATCAGACGCTCCTCCGAACCACGCCGGAAACCGGTGTCCGAGAGCACGGGCTGAAAGCGCGGACCGATCGAAGCCCAACGGCCTTCGTAACGCACACTCACATCGCGAATCTTCCTGAACGCCGTTCGTCCGTGCGCGCGTTGCGCTTCGTTGAGCAGCACGACCGCCGCGGGCTCGGACTTCCGAATCTCGCGCGTGGGAATTTGTGGCGACGCGCAAGCGGTTAGCAGGATCGCCGTCGCGGTGAGTAGGACGAGCCGCGGCAGGTTACGAAGGGCAAATTCGCTGACGCGGAAGGAACGACCCTGTCGGTTAAGAAGAACGGATTTGTCGTCGTTGTTCATCAGTGATGCGTCGCAACGGATCGGTTTATGGAGTGGAACTGAAATCTGTGGGCACTCCAACTGGTTCCCACGCGGCGCGCTCGCGCTCGGCATCCGCCAGCTTTTTACGCGTCTTGTCATTTGCGTACTTCCCGAGGATGAGGCGCAGCGGCGGTGCGTCGGATTCCACGGCGGCGATGATGGCTTCCGCCGCTTTCGTGGGATCGCCGGGTTGTTTGCCCGCCATCGTTTCGAGAAAGCGCAGGAACTTCCCGCTGGTGCGGTCGTAGTCGGCGATGTGGCTCTCCGCGCGTTCGAGGGAACGCGCGATGAAATCAGTGCGAAAGGGTCCGGGCTGCACCATGGTCATTTTAATTCCGAGCGGTTTTAGCTCGGTGGCGAGCGATTCCGAGACGCCTTCGAGCGCCCACTTCGTCGCGCCATAGATGGAAAACCCGGCGTAGTTGGAGATCACCGCCGCTGCGGAAATGTTCACGAGGTGGCCACTGCCTTGTGCGCGGAAAAAGGGCAGCGCGGCGCGGATGACTTCCAGCGCGCCGAAGAAATTCGTGTCGAAGTTGCGGGCGATTTGCTCCGTACTGAGTTCTTCAAACGCACCGACCAGGCCATAACCCGCGTTGTTCACGACGACATCGAGCCGGCCGAAAGCATCGGCTGCCTGTTCGACCACGCTCCTCACTTGCGCGGAGTCTGTGACATCAAGCGCGAGTGCGCGGCACGTCTCGGGATAGCGCGCCTCGAGACTTTCGAGCGCCGCCGGTTGGCGCGCCGTGGCGATGACGCGCTGCCCACGTGCAAGCACTGCTGCAGCCAGCGCAAAGCCGAAGCCGCTGGAGCAACCCGTGATCAGCCAGGTGCGGTGGGGTGGTGTTGGTTCATTCATGAGTCTGGAGCCGCGAGACCTTCAGATACGCACTTGTAAGCGTTGTGGACGCGAAAATGGGGATGGCGGCAGTCGCGCGAGTTTCCGCTCCACTCTCCGCCCAAGTCGCGATACGAAGCAACGCATGCATGACGCGACGATTATCCTGCAGGCGCTGGTGGCTGCTTCGATCTTCTTCGTGTGGGTCGTCCGCTACGACAACATCATCGCCGAGTTTAAACAGTATCGACTGCCGGACTGGCTGCGCGACTTCGTCGGGATCTTAAAGCTCACCTTTGCCCTCCTGTTGCTGATCGGCATGGAGCGGAAGCCTTTCGCGGTGGCTGGCGCGCTCGGTATCGCGGCCCTGATGGCGTGCGCATTTATCACCCACCTGCGCGTCAAGAATTCACCGGCGAAAATCGCGCCGTGCGTTTCGCTGCTCCTGATCTCGCTCGCCATCGCGTTCATCAATTACCGCCTTTTGAAAGCGTAGCGGATGTGGTTCCCAGGCGCCTCACCCGAGAGCGTCGCGCTTTCACTTTCATGCTTCGGTCAATGCACGCGGGACGTAATGCAAGGCGCACCATGACCTTGATTCCTTCATGAACGCTTTCGCCCTCGTCTCAGCTGCTTTCGCTTTCGCGGAATGATCGCCGCCTCCGCAAGTCCGCGCGGTCCCGACGAGGCGCAGCGTCTCGCGGCGCGCGCGCGGCCAGACGGAAGTGCGGTCATGTATCAGCGATGGAGCGATCTGCTTTTTCTCCACTGGGAATATTCCACGACGGCGATTCAAGCGACGCTGCCGGAGGGGTTGTTCGTGGATAC
Source organism: Chthoniobacter sp. (assembly GCA_031390545.1). GTDB lineage: Bacteria > Verrucomicrobiota > Verrucomicrobiia > Chthoniobacterales > Chthoniobacteraceae > Chthoniobacter. The sequence goes on from JANMTP010000002.1 coordinate 221,613, forward strand.
CTTCGAGGGCCGCGCGTTTCTCGGCGTGGTTCCATTCTTCATGCAAAATATCCGTCCCCGTTTCCTGCCTGCGGTGCCCGGGATCTCGGATTTCATGGAGCTGAATCTGCGCACTTACGTGCATGACCGCGCGAGGGTGCCGGGCGTCTGGTTCTATTCGCTCGATGCGAATCAATGGCTCGCGGTGAAGATCGCGCGGCGCTTTTTTCATCTGCCTTACGAGCACGCGAAGATGACCTCAAGCCGCATGCCGGGGGCCGGCATTCGCTATGAATCGGCACGCTGCGGTGACGAGACCAAAGGAGCGACTTGCACCTATGAATACGCGCCTTGCGCGGAGCTGCCGCCAGCCGCGCCGGGCTCGCTGGAGTTCTTCCTCGTCGAGCGTTACCGGCTTTATTCCCGCGCGCCGGACGGTCTCCGGCGCGGCGCGGTTTTTCATGAGCCGTATCCGCTTTGCCGCGCGGAGGTGACGGCGTGGGACGAGCACTTGCTCACGCTCAATGGCTTCACGCCGACGGGCCGCCCGCCCCATCACGTCGTTGTGTCGCGCGGTGTGGATGTGACCATTTTTCCGTTGGAGCGCGTTTGATACAGAACGGCGATGAAAGGCGTGAAAAAGCAGCATCTGCCGGAGAAAAGGTGTGTTGGATGCGGCCGACCATTTACCTGGCGCAAGAAGTGGGAACGCGTCTGGGATGAAGTGAAGTTCTGCAGCGACCGCTGCCGGAAGGATAAGCCGAAATGACGCTCTCAAGCGCGGCCCCAGAAACCAGTTGGACGTTTAGTCAACGTCCTGTTCGATCGAGTCCGCGGGTTTTAGCAGGCGATCTAAAAGCTGCCGATGCTTCGTCACGCAGCCGTTGACGCGCTTCCTCCACATCCGAAAACTCGATGGCTTCAGCTCACGCCGCATGACTTTCAGGACCTCGCTCTCGACCAGACCAGTGCGTTTTTCGATCTTCTCGAAAGTTGTCCGATCTTCCCACGCGAGCCGGATGACCGTGGAAATCTGCTCGGGAGAAAGTGCTGACTTCACAAGGTGGAGAGGTGCTTACCCATCTTCGTCCAGAACGGAAAGAAGCCGGCGCCGGCCAGCGCGAAGGCATGCGCATCGGATGGGCGCTGGATCAGCGTGAGGCGGATTCCCATTTCGCCGAGTCGGGTTGCAAGGCGTGGGACCAGGTCGCGGGCCGGGCCGACCGTTGGCGCGAAGGCCACGACTTCCGTGAGCCGCTGCGAGCGTGCCCACTCGCTGAGGCTCGCGGCGGTATTGTCCGCGTCTGTGAGCGCGGAGGGACAGCGGTAGTGAGCCTCGGCCCGCGCGATGCCATCGCCGAGAACCGTGCGCAGCGCAGTGATGCGATTTTCGCTCAAGCGGTAACGTTCGCGATAGGTCCGCTAGCTCGTGAACGCAGCCACCGCATCGGGAGTGAACTCCGCGAGCGCAACTAAAACGCCAAGACAGCCGCCGTTTCTTTGTGAAGACTACTTCATTTCCGGTGGTGCACTCGCCGTGACTCGAACACGGAACCTTCTGATTCGTAGTCAGATGCTCTATCCAATTGAGCTACGAGTGCGTAGCCGACCGAAAGTCGGGGGCGGAATAAAAGCACTGGCAACCTAGGGTGGCAACTGTTTCGTCCGGAAAAATTGCGCCACCAATCCACTTACATTCCGGGGTTGGGGAAGCTGAGCCGATAGCGCTGCCGGTGTTGGGTCAGGCGCAGGGGAGCGGCGAATGTAGCCGCCAGGTGCGCGGTCGTAAGAATGCGCGCATTGCGGCCCGCAGCGAGGAGGCGGCCACCGCGCAGGAGCAGAGTGTGGGTGAAAAGCGGGATGATTTCCTCGACGTGGTGGGTGACGAAGAGCAGGGCGGGCGCATGCTTTTTCGCGCCGAGGCGTTGAAGGAAGGCGAGAAAGTGTTCGCGGGCGAGGGGATCGAGCCCGGCGCAGGGTTCGTCGAGGATGAGCAGGGCGGGTTTGGCCATGAGCGCGCGGGCGATGAGGATGCGCTGACGCTCACCTTGGGAGAGGACACCCCAACGACGCTCGGCCAGTTTTTTGGCCTCGACCTGGACGAGGAGGCGCTGGGCTGCGGTGCGATCTTCGGCGCAGACGCGCCCCCAGTAGTCGATCATCGCGTAGCGACCGGAGATGACGGTAGTCAGCGCTGGTTCGTGATCGGGGATCATCTGGCGAACGCTCGAACTCACGAGACCTACGCGAGTACGCAGCTCGCGCCAGTCGCTTTCGCCAAAGGTCTCTCCGAGCACGCTGACCGTGCCGCTGGTTGGCGGGAGATAACCGGTGAGCGCGCTGAGGAGCGAAGTTTTGCCGGAGCCGTTGGCGCCGAGGATGACCCAGTGTTCGCCGGGGGCGACGCTCCAGGTGATGCGGTCGAGGATGCGCACGTCGCCGCGGCGGATCGTGAGGTCGTGGGTGGAGAGGATCATCTGTCGCTCAAGAGATCGGGCCGGACGCGCTGGGTTTTTTCCAGAGCACGAGCGCGCCGCCATTTCGCGATCTCGGCGTGGTGCCCGCTGAGCAGGACATCCGGGACGCGCCAGCCGCGGAACTCCACAGGCCGGGTGTAGTGAGGAAACTCGAGAAGACCGCTGGAGTGGCTGTCATCGGGGGCGCTTTGGTCGTCGCCGAGGACGCCGGGGAGGAGGCGCACGATGGCGTCGGTAACGACGGCGGCAGCGAGCGCGCCATTGGTCAGAACGTAGTCGCCGATGGAGAGTTCGCCGTCGATCAGATGGTCGATGACGCGCTGATCGACGCCTTCGTAGTGGCCACAGAGCAGGATGAGATGGGGCACTTTCACCAACTCCTCGGCGACGTGTTGCGTAAAAGGACGACCGGCGGGAGACATGAGCAGGACTTGGCTCGCTGGGTTCCGAAGCTGCTCCACCGCGGCGAAGACGGGCTCGCATTTCAAGACCATGCCCTGGCTGCCGCCGTAAGGCGTGTCGTCGGTCGTGCGATGCTTGTCCATCGCCCAGTCGCGGAGATTGTGCGAGCGGATGGTGACGAGGCCACGTTCCTGGGCTTTGCCGATCATGCTTTCGCCAAGCGGCGCGGCGGCGATCTGGGGAAAAAGGGAAAGGATGTCGATGTGCATGGGCGAAGGCTGCGGCTTGTCGTCGCGCAGGAATGCTGAATAGTTCGCCTCGTGGCGAAACCCGTGAAGAACAAAAATAAACCGCGCTCCCGCGGACGCATTCGCCGCTGGTTGCTTGGTCTGGCTCTGGTCGCGGTGCTGTTGGTGGTCGGGGTATGTGTTCTTTACGGTTTTTGGGCTTCGACGTTCGACATGCGGCAGATTCGCGAAATGTCGGAGCGCTCGGCGGTTTTTGATGTGGACGGCAAGATTTATTCACGTCTCCAAGGAGAGAACCGCGTGACCGTGCCACTGACGGAAGTGTCGCCCAATTTTATCAATGCGCTGCTCTCCCGCGAGGACACCCGCTTTTACGATCATCACGGCGTGGATCCCATCGGGATCACGCGGGCGGTGGTGCGTAATCTGACGCGGGGCGAGACCCAACAGGGCGCGAGCACTTTGACCCAGCAACTCGCGCGAAACAGCTTTCCCAAAGGCCTCGGCACCCGCAAGAGCCTGCATCGCAAGTTGCTCGAAGCCTTTGTCGCCGCGCGCATCGAGCAGCATTACTCGAAGAACGACATCCTCGAAGCGTACGTGAACCGCATCTACTTTGGCGCCACGGTTTATGGCATCGAGACGGCCAGCCTCACGTATTTCGGCAAGCACGCGAAAGACCTGACGCTTGGCGAGGCCGCAATGATCGCGGGGATCATTCGTGCGCCGTCGCACTTCTCGCCGTTCAAGAATTTGAAGGGTGCCAAGCATGAGCGAGACACTGTGCTGGCGCGCATGGTGAAGCTCGGCAAGGCCAGCGAAGGCGAAGCGGAAAAGGCACGCGAGGCGGCCGTGACGCTGGCGAAAAAGCGACCTTTCGCGGCGCAGGAAAATTACGCGATGGACCTGGTTTTGCGGGAACTAGATCAACTGCTCACCGACGAGCAGAAGGAGCACGGCGGGATGAAAATTTACACGACTCTGGACCCCGCACTCCAGCGCGCGGCGGAGGTTTCGGTGGAAGCGGAGTTGCGAAAGATCGAGACGAAGGCGGGCTATAAGCACCCGAAGAAGGCGGATTTTTCCGCGGAAGCAAAGAGCGCCCAAGAAGCGCCGCCATATCTGCAAGGTGCATTAGTAGTGGTGGATAACGGTTCTGGCGGCATTCGTGCACTCGTTGGCGGCCGGGATTTTTCCGAGAGCCAATACAACCGCGCTATTGCCTCGCCAGCCACGCGGCAGGTCTGCTCGACCTTCAAGCCGTTCGTGTACGCCGCGGCTTTTGGCAAAGGCCTGCTTCCGGGTGGGCTGATCGACGATGGCCCAATCGCGCGCGGCGAAATTCAGGGTGCGGCGAATTGGACGCCGGGAAATTCCGACGGCACCTACAAAGGCAACCTGCGTGCTGATGAGGGCCTGATCCTTTCTCGCAATACCATGAGCGTGCGCGTGGGCGAACGCGCGGGCATTGAGGAGGTCGCGCGCCTGGCGACCGCGGTGGGGTTGGAAGGAATGCCAAAATTTCCGGCGGCATTCCTCGGGGTGATGGAAGCCAACGTGCTCGACGTGACCTCGGCTTATTCAGTGTTTCCCAACAACGGGGTGCGGCGGCAGAGTTACATCATCGAGCGGATCGACGACGCCGTTGGCGAGACGATCTACCGCGCTGCCCATCTGCAGGCCAGGGTGCTCGATCCGGGAGTGGCTTGGATGGTCACCGGCGCGCTTGGCAAAGTCATGGAGCGCGGCACCGCGGCCAGCGCGCAGAAGTTGGGCTTTAACAAACCGGCAGCGGGCAAGACTGGCACGAACGACGATTACCACGATGCGTGGTTCGTCGGCTACACCACGGCATTGACCTGCGGCGTGTGGGTGGGGCTCGATACGCCGCAGACCATCGCGCCGCGCGCTTACGGCTCGACTTTGGCGCTGCCAATCTGGGTGGGCGTGATGAATGCCGCTTCACCACAGCGCTATCCCGCGCGGGCTTTTCAATCCCCAGTGCCGCTACGTCGCGCGACTGTCTGTGCCATCTCGAATGAATTCGCTACGGCTGGTTGCGAGCGGGCCGCTACCGCCTACACCGCGGATTTGCCGGAGTCTGCTTTGCCACACGACACCTGTAGCGTCCATCGCGGCGGCGCGGTCGCCGACATCCCGCGCGGGGCTGACGGGGAGCCACGGCGTAACGTCCCGCAAAGCATCTTCCGCTCGTTTAAGAAATTTTTTGGCGGCGACTGATTGGCAGAGCGGATTCCCAGCCCGAGATCGACGCCGAAGCGGCCTTTGCGCGACACTTCATCCCGCCAGCGCGCTGGCACGCAATGTGTTCATTCATCCGCGCGAAACGCATGCACACCAGCCCCTTCCTATGAGTCAGAGCGCCATGGTCCCCGTTACTACCCAGCATCCTCATGTCCGGCCGAATATCGCGACCGCGGCGCGGGCGGTCAGTGCGCCGCAGTCCCAGACGCTCTCGCTGGATACCGTCATCTCCACCATGGTCAATGCTGCGGAAGGCGTGTCGGATTTGCTCTTCGTCGTCGGGCGTGCGCCGCAGATCGAAGTCTATGGCAAACTGCGGGCTGTGGAAGTCGAGGGTCTCATCCCGACGTTGCTTCCGCAGCACGTCGAGGCCATTGCGTTGAAAATGATGGGCAACAATGAGCGACTGGCCAGCGACCTGAAAAACTTCGGTTCCTGCGACACCAGCTACGCCGTGCCCGACCTCGCGCGCTTCCGCGTGAACATCTTCAAGAACAACGGCAACCACGCCATCGTCATGCGCAAACTCAGCACGCAGATCCCGACGTGCGAGGGGCTGAAACTGCCGCCCGTTTTCAAGGAAATCATCAAGGAAAAGACCGGGCTCGTCTTCGTCACCGGCGCCACTGGCAGCGGCAAGACGACCACGCTCGCGGCCATGCTCAATGAGATCAACCAGCAGAGCGAGTATCACATGGTCACGCTCGAAGACCCGATCGAGTTTCTCCACCCGCACATCAAGGCAACCTTCAGCCAGCGCGAACTCGGCAAAGACTTTTCCGACTTCGCGGTGGGCCTCCGCGCAGCGCTGCGGCAAGCGCCCAAGGTCATCCTCGTCGGCGAAATTCGCGACCGCGACACCATGGAGATCGCCCTTACCGCAGCAGAAACCGGCCACATCGTTTATTCTACCCTGCATACGATCAGCGCTGCGCAGTCGATCAACCGCGTGATCGGCATGTTCACTAATGAAGAGCAGGTGCAAATCCGGCAGCGGCTTGCCGATACCCTTCGTTACGTCATCAGCCAGCGTCTCGCCCCGAAAGTCGGCGGTGGGCGCGTTATGGTCTCGGAAATTCTCGGCAGCGGCCTCCGCACCCGCGAGGCGATTTTGCTCGGTGAAAACGACATCCGCGATTTCCACGAGATTATTGAGAGCAACTACACCTACGGCTGGCACAGTTTTGAGCAGTCGCTCATCAAGCTCTTTAAGGAAAATAAGGTCACCGAGGAAACCGCCATGCTCTACAGCGTTAACAAACCAGCCATGCGCAAGGCCCTCGATGTGGCTAAAAAGAGCATGCAGCCCGAAGACGACACGCCTTCCGGCTTCCGCCTCAATCTCGAAGCGCTTCACCACGGCCCCGGCGCGCACGCCCCCATGTAGAAGAGCAACGGAGGGAGAGCGAGCAGTGTCCAACCATTCGCCCGTCCCCACGTACCCCGCAACGGCCCTTAGCTCACAGGCCGGTTCGAAAATACGAAGGCTCAATAGGAGGAAACTCTGCAGCTGTAGCCATTTTCATACTTAGCTTTAGCTAATTCCCGTAGTAAAGACTCAAAGATCGGCCCGCCGGCGGCCATGATCGAGTTCGACGGGGCTGGAGGATTCCTTAAATCTTTGCTTGCGCAAGCAAAGACGATCCCTTAAACAACCCGCCCTTCGCGCTCTCCTGAGCTTCCTGCTCAAGCACTCGCGGCTCCCGGTCTCGCCGGCGGCTGCGCGCCGCTTGAGGAGGCCTGCCGGAAGCCGGAAGGAAAAATAAATCGCGGTCGTGAAGAAAATCGCTTGCAGGTCAGGTCGATTCTCCTAGAGTCCGCGCTCCCCGCTCCCGATGGGCATTGAAAACGCCCGATCCAAGCGGGGTTTTCAGTCCCCAAAAACGGCGGACTGGACAGCAGTAGCGACCACCTTTTTCCCAATGCCAACCATCAACCAGCTCGTCCGCAAAGGACGCAAGAAAGTCACGGTGAAATCCAAATCACCGGCGATGACCAATTGCCCGTTCCGCCGGGGTGTGTGCACGCAGGTGATGACGCGCACGCCGAAGAAGCCCAACTCGGCGCTGCGGAAAGTGGCGAAGGTTCGCCTGACGAATGGCTACGAGGTGATCGCGTATATCCCCGGTGAAGGTCACAACCTCCAGGAGCACTCGATCGTGCTCGTGCGCGGTGGCCGCGTGAAAGATTTGCCGGGTGTGCGTTACCACATCGTCCGCGGCACGCTCGACGCCCTCGGGGTGGAAGGCCGCCGCCGCAGCCGTTCGAAGTACGGAGCGAAGCGTCCGAAGAAGGGTGCCGAGGCTGAAGCCGCCGCCAAAGGCAAGAAGAAGTAATCGTTTTTAAACACACTCCACATGTCCCGTCGTCGCCGAGTCATTCATAAGACAGAAAAATTGGACGCCCGTTACGGCAGTCCGGTGGTTGCGCGCCTCATTGCCACGGTCATGCAGGACGGCAAGAAGTCGCTCGCTGAACGGATCGTGTATACGGCGATCGAGGAGACCCGCACGGGGACGGATGCAGTCGATCCGCTGGAGGTGCTGAATAAGGCGATCGACAACGTGAAGCCACGTCTCGAAGTGAAAAGCCGCCGTGTGGGTGGGGCGACCTATCAGGTGCCGATGGAAGTGCCGCCGGCTCGCCAGCTTGCTCTCGCGATGCGTTGGATCGTGGGTTACGCCCAAGCGCGGAAGAATATCCCGCTGATGAAGGCGCTCGCCAATGAACTCAAGGAGGCCGCGGCCGGGCAGGGGAATGCCATCAAGAAACGCGACGACACCCACAAGATGGCGCAGGCCAACCGCGCGTTTGCGCACTTCCGCTTCTAACTAGTAACGACGATGTCAGCCGCTGCTGTTCTCACCTCCAATCCCAACTCGCCGGATCGCCAATATCCGCTTGAGAAGACGCGCAATATCGGTATTGCCGCTCACATCGACGCCGGTAAAACGACGCTGACGGAGCGGATTCTTTTCTACACCGGGATGATCCATAAGATCGGCGAGGTGCATGAGGGCACGACCGTGACGGATTGGATGGAGCAGGAGCGCGAGCGGGGTATCACGATTACGTCTGCAGCGACGACGTGTTTCTGGCAGCAGCGCAAGGAAGAGGGTGTCTATAAGGCTTACGAGGCGATCAAGATGCGGGTGAACATCATTGACACTCCCGGCCACGTGGATTTCACGGCCGAGGTGGAGCGTTCGCTCCGCGTGCTCGATGGCGCGATTGCTGTCTTCTGCGGCGTGGCCGGAGTGCAACCGCAGTCCGAGACCGTCTGGCGGCAGGCGACGAAGTATAACGTCCCGCGCATCGCGTTCGTGAACAAGATGGACCGCACGGGCGCCAACTTTAACAACGCGATCAACGACATGCGCACCAAGCTCAACGCGAATGCGTGGCCGGTGCTCATCCCGATCGGTGCGGAAGATCAGCTTAAGGGGCAATACGACGTCATCAACAAGAAGGCGATCATCTATCTCGACGACGAGAAGATGGGATCGAATTACCGGATCGAAGAAATCCCCGCGGAAGCGCAGGATATGGTCAACACCGCCTACGACGAATTGGTTTCCGCGATCTCCGATCTCGATGACGAAATCGGCACGGCTTTCCTCGAAGAGAAACCAATTACAATCGAGATGCTCAAAGCGGGCATCCGTCGTCAGACCATCGCAAACCGATTTGTCCCGGTGGTTGGAGGTTCCGCCTTCAAGAACAAGGGTGTGCAGTATCTCGTCGATGCGGTCATCGATTATCTCCCTAGTCCGATCGACATTCCTCCGGCCAAGGGGCAGGACCCAGATAGCGGCACTCCGATGGAAGCGGTAACGGATGATAACGCCAAGTTTTGCTCGCTGGCCTTCAAGCTCTGGACCGACCCGTTCGTCGGCAAGCTGGTGTTCTTCCGCGTCTATTCCGGCAAGGTCACCAAGGGCGACACCATTTACAATCCGCGCACTAACAAGCGCGACCGCATCAGCCGTCTCATCCAGATCCAGGCGGACAAGCGCGAAGATATCGACACGATCTACTCCGGCGACATCGCGGCGATCGTCGGTATTAAAAACGTCACCACCGGCGACACACTTTGCGATGAAGATCATCCGATCTTCCTGATCCCGCCGTCCTTCCCTGATCCCGTTATCTCGATGTCAATCGAGCCAAAGACTAAGCTTGATCAGGAAAAGATGGGTATCGCGCTCCAGCGCTTGGCCGAAGAGGATCCGACCTTCCGCGTCAAGACCGACGAGGACACCGGCCAGGTGATCATCGCCGGCATGGGTGAGCTTCATCTCGAAATTATTCGGGATCGGATGCTCCGTGAATTTAAGGTGGAGGCAAACTCCGGCAAGCCGCAGATCGCCTACCGCGAAACCATCACCGCTCCGTCGCAGGGCGAAGGCAAGCTCATCAAGCAGTCTGGCGGTCGCGGTCAATACGGCCACGTCATCGTCAACGTCCGTCCCGGCGAGCGCGGCAAGGGCATCATCGTCGAGAGCAAAGTTGTCGGTGGGACAATCCCCAAGGAATACATCCCCGCTTGTAAGAAGGGCGCGGAAGAAGCGGTCCTCAACGGAGTCGTCGGCGGTTACCCAGTGATCGATGCTGAGATCGACATCATCGACGGCAGCTACCACGACGTCGATTCTAACGAAATGGCGTTCAAAATGGCGGCGATCTTCGCGGTCAAGGATGCCTTTAAAAAAGCGGGCGCCATTCTCCTCGAGCCGATCATGAAGGTCGAGAATAGCACCCCGGAAGAATATCAGGGCGACATCATGGGCGATCTGAGCCGCCGCCGCGCCGCGATCAAAGGCATCGAAGCGAAAAACAATCTTTCCATCATCAATGCCGACGTTCCGCTGGCCGAGATGTTTGGTTATTCCACGGCGATCCGCTCGCTATCGAAAGGCCGGTCGAGTTACTCGATGGAGCCCTCTCATTTTGAACAAGTCCCCGCTCAGGTCCTTGCCGCTGTGCTCGACCAGAAATCCAAGTAACGAAACCAATTTATGACCGGACAACGTATTCGCATCCGTCTCAAGGCTTTCGATTTTCGCATGCTCGACCAGTCGTCGGCGGAAATCGTGGAGACTGCCAAGCGCACTGGCGCCAAAGTCGCCGGGCCGATCCCGCTGCCTACGCGCATCGAGAAATTTACTGTGAACCGCTCTCCGCACGTCGACAAAAAGTCGATGGAGCAGTTCGAAATCCGCACCCACAAGCGTCTGCTCGACATCATCGAGCCGACTGCAAAAACGGTTGATGAGCTGAAGAAGCTTAACCTCCCCGCCGGCGTGGACATCACCATTAAGATCTGACGCTTACTCCCGACATGAAGATAGGACTATTAGGCAAAAAGATCGGCATGACCCGCGTCTATGATGACAAGGGTAACGCAACTCCTGTGACTGTCATAGAGGCAGGCGGCAATACCGCATTGCAAATCAAGACAATCGAAGGCGACGGTTACGCTGCCGTGCAGGTCGGTTTCGATCAGCAGAAAGAGCAACGCGTGACCAAACCGTTGCTTGGCCACTTCAAAAAGGCGGGCTCGGAACCAAAAAAGTTCGTCCGCGAATTTCGGCTGGCGGACGAAACAGTGATCGAAGGTGCTGTTGATCTCAATGTCAGCCAGTTCGCTGCTGGCGATGTGGTTGATGTGATTGGTCGGTCCAAGGGCAAGGGCTTCCAAGGGGTTATGAAGAAGCATAACATGTCCGGTCAGCCGATGTCGCACGGTCACATGATGCATCGTCGCAACGGGGCGATTGGTAATCGTTCTACTCCTGGTCGCATCTGGAAGAACATGGGTATGCCTGGGCATTTGGGTGATGAGCGCGTTACGGTCCAGAATCTTCGCGTAGTTCAGGTTCGACCTGAAGAGGGTGTGATCTTGATTAGCGGAGCAGTTCCCGGCGCAAATGGCGGCTACGTAGTGGTCCGTCCGGCCAAAAAAGCTTCAACGGAGGCTGCGAAGTAATTTATGGCTGCACAAACTTTGACCATTGAAGCCGCAAAGGCTGCCAAGATTGACGTTGTCGAGAATGGCAAATATAGCCAAGTTGTCCACGACGTGGTTGTCGCCCTCCGCGCGAACCGCCGCAGTGGTACCGCTTCTGTGAAGACTAAGGCGACTGTTCATGGCTCCGGAGCCAAGCCGTGGCGTCAGAAGGGCACTGGCCGCGCCCGTGCTGGGTATAAATCGAGCCCGGTCTGGTCCGGTGGCGGCGTCGTTTTCGGTCCACACCCGCACGACTATTCCAAAAAGGTCGCGAAGAGCGTTAAGAAGCTCGCCTTTCGTAAAGCTCTCAGTGAACGCATTAAATCCGGCGATGTTATCACGGTGGCGGATTTTGCTGTGAAAGCCGCGAAGACCAAAGAGTTTATCTCCGCTCTCGGCGCCATCGTTGACGAGCCGAAGACCCTAGTCATTTCGTCCGCCTTCGACGAAAATACCTACCTCGCCGCACGCAACGTGCAGCCCACACTCCTGATCACGGCGGCGGAGGTGAATACAGAACAACTCCTTAACTTCCGCAAAATCGTCATCACGGATGGTGGTCTCGCTCAACTCTCTGATCGCCTCGCCAAATGAACGAGCCCTACGACATCATCGAAACGGTTCGCCTAACAGAAAAGGCGACTCTCTTGGCGGAGAAGGAAAACAAGTACGTCTTCCGGGTTCGTCCGCACGCCAACAAGACGCAGATCAAGCAGGCGATTGAGACGCTATTCAAGAAGACCGTGATCGCGGTGAACACAGCGAATTACGCCGGAAAGAAGAAACGTGAACGCACTGCCGCCTTCGGACGCAAGTCTGACTGGAAAAAGGCCATCGTTACGCTTAAGGCCGGCGATAAAATCGAACTCGCCTAACCATTACCAGCCATGGCTCTCAAAACATTCCGTCCTCTAACTCCGACCAATCGCTTTAAGGCGTTACCGGCGTTCGACGAGATTACCAAATCCAAACCCGAGAAGTCGCTGGTAGAAACCAAGCACAAAACGGGTGGTCGTAATAACAACGGCCGGATTACCACTCGCCATATCGGCGGCGGTCACAAGCAAAAATACCGGATCATCGATTTCAAGCGCCGCAAGCATGATGTCGAGGCTGAGGTGAAGGCGATCGAGTATGATCCGAACCGCACCTGCCGCATCGCCCTTCTTCAATATACCGATGGCGAAAAGGCTTATATCTTAGCGCCGGTTGGCCTAGGTGTTGGCGACAGAGTAATCGCTGGCGGGAATGTTGAGCCAAAGGTGGGCAATGCGCTTCCGTTAAGTTCTATTCCGCTGGGCGCCTCGATTCATAACGTCGAACTCGTTGCTGGACGTGGTGGTCAGATTGCCCGGAGCGCAGGCCAGTTGGTCATTTTGAATAACCGCGAGGCCGGATACGCCTTGGTTAAAATGCCGTCTGGCGAAATCCGCAAAATTCATGAGGCCTGTTATGCGACCATTGGCCAAGTTGGCAATGTCGAGCACATGAACGTTTCCTCCGGGAAAGCGGGCCGAAGCCGCTGGCAGGGGGTTCGCCCAACGGTGCGCGGTATGGTCATGAACCCGGTCGATCACCCGATGGGTGGCGGCCAAGGTAAGTCTAAAGGCGGTGGCGGTCGCCATCATCCGATGTCTCCTTGGGGCCAGCTCGCAAAGGGCTTTAAGACTCGTCGTAAATACAAGACGAGCAACAATTTCATCGTCGAACGCCGTAAATCGAAGAAGAACTAATCAGCTATGGGTCGCTCTCTAAAAAAAGGTCCATTTGTGGACGGTCACCTCTTCGAGAAAATCGACAGGATGAATACTGCGCCGGTTAAAAAGCCGATTAAAACTTGGTCGCGCCGCTCGATGATTACGCCAGAGTTTGTTGGACACACTTTCCTTGTTCACAACGGCAAGATTTTTAATTCCGTTTTTGTAACGGAAAACATGGTTGGGCATAAGCTCGGAGAATTTTCGCCAACGCGGATTTTCAAAAAGCATGGTTCCCATACCGCGAAGGTGACCAAGTAGCTATTGGTCGATGGTCCAGTGTTGAGACATTATGAAGTTCTCGACTCTTTGCCTCCGACTAGCAACTTTCATCACCTGGACGTGTCTAATGCTGGTTGTAAAACCAGAGGCACGATCCGCAGGTTCTTTGTCAGACTTAGATATTGAATATAGCGAACTCAAAGTCGCTATCGAAAAGCTCGCTGAAGAAAACAAGCATCTTCGGCGCTCGCTCATCGAGAGCGAGAAAGACTTGGTTGCAATGCGGCAAAACCGCAACGCGTCCGGGGGCGAAGCTGAGATTCTCCAGCGGCAAGTACAGCAGATGAAACTACGAATGGACGCGCTGGGTATCGACACAGCAGCCAGTGCGAACACCAAACTGGAACAAAGACTACTTACCGCTGTGAGTGACCTGCGTGTCGCTGCAGTAGAAAGGAAGAGAATGTCCGAGTCGTTAGTCCGTCTTTCAGAAGCTGCTGCATTTTATGCAAAGAGCACCGTTGCCTCTGACCCGCAATCAAGGCTGTCTCTCGAAACAGAGATCCGCAACGCCACCGCCGCTTTGAGTGAGAGTTCCTCGAATGCCGCCGGAGCTGGGTCATTAAATCCAAGCGTGAACAACGGCGCGGTAATCAGTGTGGAAGAAGATCTTGCCTTAGTCGTGATGAACTTGGGCACCACCCACAGTGTTAAGGTAGGGATGCCATTCCAAATCGTTCGCGGCGAAAAAATCATCGGGAATGTTCGGACCGTCGATGTCCGGGAGAAGATTGCAGGCGCAGTTATTCAAAATCTAAGTTCCGAAAAGGATCCCATTAAAGTTGGCGACCACCTGCGTGTGGCGACCCAGCAGTAAACCAAATTTCAACCAACAAGACAGACGAGCATTCAAATGCAGATCAAATCCATCTATCGAGGCGCACGTATCTCGGCCTTTAAAGCCCGGGAAGTAACGCGCGAAATTCAAGGCCTGCCGGTTTCGGCGGCACTTAATATCCTTGCGTTTACACCCAAGAAAGCGGCTGGCTTTATTGCCAAGACGCTCAAGAGCGCCGTCGCGAACGCGGAAAACAACAATAATCTCCGCGCTGAGAAGTTGGTCGTGCAGGAAGCTACGGTCGGTGAGGGGCCTACCTTTAAACGTTTCCAACCGAAGGCCCGAGGGAGCGCTGGTCCCATTCGCAAGCGCACTTCGCACATCCGCATCATTGTGACTGACGAGATCGAGATCAAATCCAAGCGCCAGCCAAAGAAGTCGTCCGCCAAAAAGCGTTCCGTAAAATCGGCCGCGGCTAAGCAGACCTCGGCCGCAGTTCCGGCGCAGCCCACCACTCAAGAATAATATGGGTCAGAAAGTTAATCCTATTGGCTATCGCCTCGCCGTTAACCGTGAGTGGCGTTCGCGTTGGTATGCTTCTCCCAAGGAGCTGCCCGATTTCCTCCATGCCGACATCAAGATTCGAGCTTATGTTAAAGATAAGCTCAAGTTGGCAGCGGTCGCGAAAATCGTCATTGAGCGCGCATGGAATAGTATCCGCGTAACGATTCACACGGCCCGCCCAGGCATTGTTATCGGTCGCAAAGGGACTGAGATCGAGAAAATGACTGAGGAGATCGGCAAAATGGCCGGTGGAAAGTCTGTCAAGATCGACATCCAGGAAATCAAGACACCAGAACTGGACGCGCAGCTCGTCGCAGAGAACGTGGCGCTACAGATTGAGCGTCGCATCAGCTTCCGGCGGGCGATGAAGAAATCCATTCAGACTACAATGGATTTTGGTGCCCAGGGAATCAAACTTCGCTGCGCAGGGCGCCTTGGTGGCGCGGAAATCAGCCGAGCTGAGTGGTATCGGGAAGGGAAAATCCCTCTGCACACTCTTCGGCAAGCGATCGACTACGGTTTTGCTGAAGCTAACACGGTCTATGGCAAGATCGGAATCAAGTGCTGGCTCTGCAAACCTGAAGGTACCAACGAGTCGCAACCAGTCGAGAAACGTGAACGTGAGAGCGCTCCCGTAGTTGAGCCGGCTCCACAACCCTAACCAACCATTATTAAGGAGAACAGGCCATGCCATTGATGCCCAAACGAGTGAAGTATCGCAAGACCCAGCGCGGCAGTCGCAAGGGGAATGCTTCACGGACTATTTCTATCGACTTCGGTGAATTTGCCCTGCAAACGCTTGAGCGCGCGTGGATTACCAATACGCAGATCGAGGCCGCTCGTGTTGCCCTGACCCGCAATATGAAACGTAAGGGCAAGCTCTGGATCCGCATGTTTCCCGACAAGTCCGTGACGGCGCGTCCGCCGGAAACCCGCATGGGTAAGGGCAAGGGCTCTCCCGAGTATTGGGTCGCAACCGTTCGCCCTGGGAACATCCTTTTTGAACTGGACGGCGTGCCGGAGTCCGTAGCCCGCGAGTCGTTGCGCCTCGCCGCGGATAAACTGCCGATCCGCACTAAGTTCCTCACCCGTCATCACGCCGCCTAGTTTATGAAGATCAAAGAAATCCGTGACCTTAGCCGCGAAGAGCTTGCGGCGCGTAAACATCAGTTGCGGGAGGAGAGTTTTCATCTACGCATTCAGCAGCAGAGCGGCCAGCTCGAAAAGCCGAGCCAGCTCCGCGCTCTGCGCCGTGAGGTTGCCCGCCTCGAGACGGTCCTGAGTGAAAAAGCCAAGACCGCTCCCGCGGCAGCGAAGTAAGCCATGAGCGATCAAGCCAATACTACTATTCTCTCCACTCCTGCCCGCGGCCTTCGTAAAGAGCGCGTCGGACAGGTCGTCTCCACCAAGATGCAGAAAACTGCTGTCGTCGAGACCACCACCCGGGTTCCGCATGCCAAATTTGGCAAGATTGTTAAACAGGTAAAGCGGTTTTACGCGCATGACGAGGAATGTAAGGCCCAAGTCGGCGATACGGTGTTGATCACCGAAACCCGTCCTCTTTCTAAGCTCAAGCGCTGGCGCTTAGTTGAAATCATTAAACACTAGCGTATAGTCCGCACCCTCTCATTTTATGCTTCAAATCAGATCCAGACTCGATGTCGCCGATAACACCGGAGCACGCATGGCCAAGATGATTGGTGTCATCGGCAAGAAGAATTCACCCGAGGCTCATGTCGGCGATGTCATTACCGCGCACATCCGCGAGGCTTCCACTGGTGGCACTGTAAAAAAAGGTGAAGTTGTCCGTGCGGTCATCGTGCGGACCAAACAACCGATTCGCCGGGACGATGGTAGCTACCTTCGTTTTGACAGCAATGCGATCGTGATCATCGACAAGGATCTCAATCCGCGCGGGACTCGCATTTTCGGCCCCGTCGCTCGTGAACTTCGCGAAAAGAACTTCATGAAGATTGTCTCGCTTGCGCCGGAGGTGCTCTGAAATGAACCGTCCTAAATTCCATGTCAAGAAGGGCGATCAGGTCCAGGTGATCTCGGGCAACCACTTCGGCTCCGCCGGAAAGGTCCTCGCTGTCCTTCCGAAGAAGCAGCAGGTGCTCATCGAAGGGGTTCGGCTGATCAAAAAACACATCAAGAAGTCCCAAGATAATCCGCAGGGTGCAATCATTCAGCGCGAGGGACCAATCCACATTTCCAACGTCAAGCTTGCTGAGCAGATCGAAAAGACCAGCCAAGTAACTAAGACTAGATCGAAAGCAAAGAAGAAAGCCTGATAGGATATGGCCGTCGAATTACACAAATTTTACAACGACCGCGTGATCCCTGCATTGCAGGCCAAGCACGGCTACAAGAATCGTCATCAAGTTCCGAAGGTTCAGAAGGTGGTCGTCAATACCTGCGTCAACGCAAACACAGACGTAAAGCAGGGACTCGAAGACGCCAAAGCGGAGATCGCCCTCATCACCGGGCAGAAACCGGCGGAGACGCGCTCGAAGAAGAGCATCGCGAATTTCAAGCTGCGCCAATATCAGCCGATCGGGGCTAAGGTGACGCTGCGTGGAGAGCGGATGTATGAGTTTTTGGAACGTCTTATCAAAATGGCGCTTCCGCGTATTCGTGATTTCCGTGGCGTTTCACCCCGCGCCTTTGACGGCAACGGAAACTACACCCTTGGTGTCCCTGACCAATCCATTTTCCCCGAGGTCGAGCTCGATAAAATCAAGCGCAATATCGGATTCGATGTAACCATCGTCACCTCGGCGACCACCAACGCCGAAGCAAAATCCCTGTTGACTGAACTTGGCATGCCATTCAGCGACAAAGCCAAACTGGCGCAGAAAAAGGCTGAAGCCTCCGCGTAACATCCCATGAGTCAACTTTCCGATCCCATAGCTGATTTCCTGACCCGCTTGCGCAATGCTGGCGCCGCCCGGAAAGATGAAGTCCTCGCGCCGTACTCGAAAATCAAGGCCGAGATCGCCCGCATTCTTAAGCAGGAAGGTTACATCTCGAACTACGAGGTGGATACCACAGGCAAGTTTCCCCAAATCAAGGTCACGACTAAAACTCAGAATCGCACCTCGGCCATTACCGGTCTCAAGCGGGTGAGTAAGCCTGGCCTTCGCAAATATGTCGGAGCAACCGAAATCCCTCGGGTGCTCGGTGGCATGGGCATCTCCATTCTTTCCACCCCTCAGGGAGTTATCAGCGGCCGTGAGGCCAAAAAGCACAACATCGGCGGCGAGCTGCTGGCCATCGTTTGGTAATCCATATTTAAATCCATGTCGCGTATCGGCAAAAAAATCATCGACCTTCCAGCTAAAGTGAAGGTCAACGTCAGCAGCGAAGGCGCAATTAGTGTCGAAGGTCCCAAAGGGACACTCGAGTGGACACTTCCGAAGCAGATTAAAGCTCGGATTGAAGGTTCGCAGGTCACTATTGAGCGCAGCAGCGAAGACCGCAAAGTGCGGGCGTTGCATGGACTCTCCCGCGCGCTGATCAATAACATGGTGACGGGAACTTCCACCGGATTTGTTAAAGATCTGGAGATTCAAGGAGTCGGCTTCAAGGCTGCCGTGAAGGGCGCGATCCTCGATCTCAACTTGGGTTTTTCACACGACATTCACTTTCCAATTCCTGCAGGCATCAAGGTGACGGTCGCGGAGAACACCAAGATCAAGATTGAAGGTATCGACCGCCAACTCGTTGGCCAAGTAGCCGCCGACATCCGCGCATATTATCCGCCAGAGCCCTACAAGGGCAAGGGCGTACGTTACGCTGGCGAGCAGATCCAACGCAAGGAAGGCAAAACCGTCCAGTAACCTATGGCCACGAAAAAAATTGATCCTCTCAAGATGCGCCACACGCGCATTCGAAAGAAAGTCGCCGGGACACCGCAGCGCCCTCGCTTGGCTGTTCACTTTTCGGGACAACATATCTATGCCCAAGTCATCGACGACGAAGCTGGCAAAACCATTGCTGCAGTGAGCACGACGGAAAAGGATTTTACTTCTGACAAGTCGAGTCGTGCTAACGTGGTCACCGCGGAGAAGGTCGGCAAGTTGGTTGCCGATCGCGCGAAGATAAAGAATGTCACCAAGATCGTTTTCGACCGCGGCGGCTTCATTTATCACGGCAAGGTCAAAGCATTGGCCGATGCGGCCCGCGAAGGCGGATTGGAATTTTAATTAGACATCTATGGCAGCACCCCAACAAGGCAATCGCAACCGCCGCGACCGGCAAGACAAACCGAAGGATGATTCCGGACTCACGGAGAAAGTCGTATTCATTAACCGTTGCGCCAAAGTTGTAAAAGGCGGCCGCCGTTTCAGCTTCAGTGCCCTCATCGTTACCGGCGATAAGCTTGGTAAAGTGGGTTGCGGATTCGGCAAGGCGAACGAAGTGAGTGAGGCGATTCGCAAGGCTTCAGAATCTGCAAAGAAGGCGATGGTGAAGGTTGCTGTTCGCGACAATACGATCCCTCACGAGGTGATCGGTGAACATGGTGGCGGACGTGTTTTGCTTCGTCCTGCGTCACCTGGAACTGGAGTCATTGCCGGTGGTGGGGTGCGAGCTGTTGTAGAAGCGGCGGGAATTCGTGATGTATTGGCGAAATCGCTCGGGTCCAGCAACCATGCGAATGTTGTGAAGGCGACATTGGAAGCCCTGCGGCAGCTGCGCCTCCGCGAAGAGATTTTCAAAACCCGGGGCATTGCGATCAAGCAGGGCAACGGTTCGGAGAACTAAGTTATGAATTTGCACACTCTCAAACCCCGCCCGGGCTCGAAACATCGCGTCAAGCGCCTAGGTTGCGGCGAAAGCAGCGGCCACGGCAAGACCTCAGGAAAAGGGCACAAAGGCCAGAAGGCTCGCTCGGGCGGCAGCATTCGGTTGGGCTTCGAGGGTGGCCAGATGCCGCTCATCCGGCGCATTCCGAAACGCGGTTTCAATAACGCCGAATTCAAAACGCGGTTCGCCGTAGTGAATCTGGATGCGCTTGAAACGTTTGAAGATGGATCAACTGTCGATGAGCAAGCTTTGCTTGATGCGGGTGTCATTCGGCGGCCTTATGATGCCATCAAGATCTTGGGCGGCGGTGAGCTGAAAAAGAAACTTACCGTCCAAGTGGATAAAGCGAGCGAAACGGCGAAGGCTGCGATCGAAAAAGCAGGCGGGTCACTAACTCTTAAATAGTGATAACCGCACGCTTGGTGCACTGGCCGGCGGGTTTTCCCCAGTAAAGTCGCAGGCCTCCCGTGCTACGATGATCTCTGCCTTTACCAACACATTTAAAATCCCGGAGCTGCGCACCCGCGTGTTGTTCACGCTGGTCATGCTGGTCGTCGTCCGCATTGGTGCGGCGATCACTTGTCCTGGGATTAATATTTCTGTGATTCAAACATGGTTTGCATCGCAAGTGAACAATCAAACCGGCGGCTCCGTCGCTGCATTGTTTAACATTTTCAGCGGCGGTGCGTTGGAAAACTGTGCGGTTTTTTCGCTCGGTGTCATGCCCTACATCAGCGCGTCCATCATGATGCAGCTGCTAACGGCGGTCATTCCGCAGCTCGGAAAGCTGGCCAAAGAGGACGGCGGGCGGCAGAAAATCATGCAATACACGCGATATGCCACGATCGCGCTTTGTATCTTTCAGGGCTATCTACTGGCCCTGTCGTTTGAGAATCCCGGTTCAAATCCCTTTCTTCAAGGAATCGTGGATACGATTAATCAGATGGGGGTGCCTCTGGTTGCTGAACCCGGGATTGTGTTCCGCGTAATGACTGTGATTACGCTGACTGCTGGCACGATGTTCCTCATGTGGCTTGGCGACCAAATTACTGATCGCGGAGTAGGTAACGGCATGTCCCTGATTATTACGGTGGGAATCGTAGCACAGCTTCCAGCGGCGCTCGTGCAGGCGTGGAGAACATTTGTCCCGACGGCGGGGCAAGGGAGCCAAGTTAATCCGATGGTTTTGGTGTTAATGATTGCCTTTTTGTTCCTGGTGATCGCGGCCGTGATTTGTGTGACCCAAGCCCAGCGAAGGATTAGTGTTCAATATGCCAAACGGGTTGTGGGCCGGAAAGTATACGGCGGCCAAACACAGTATATGCCGCTGAAGGTGAATTATGCTGGCGTAATGCCGATCATCTTTGCGCAGGCACTGTTAGTCTTCCCTTCGACGATTGCCACCATGGCTTTCAAAGGGAACCCTACGGCATTGAAAATTGCTGCGATGCTGAACGCAGGTTGGCTTCATTATACGCTCTTCGGAGCGATGATTTTCTTCTTCAGCTATTTCTGGGTGGCAACTCAATTTCAGCCACAACAGATCGCCGAAGATCTTAAGAAATACGGAGGCTACGTTCCAGGGGTGCGTCCAGGTAAACCGACAGCTGACTTTCTGGATTTCACAATGACGAGGCTGACCTTCGCCGGAGCCGTCTTTCTCACGATCATCGCGATCTTGCCTCAGATGCTTTCTCACCAACTTCAAGTGCCATACACCACGGCCCAGTTTTTCGGAGGGACCAGCCTTTTGATCATCGTAGGCGTCATTCTTGATACGATGCGGCAAGTGGAGACGCATTTGATCCAACGACACTACGATGGGTTTCTGCGCAAAGGTCGCATTCGCGGACGATTCGATCGAGCCACCGGCGGACAAGGGGAAGTGGTCCAAGAAGGCGCGATGCTTTGGATTTACGTGGGTATCGCTGCGCTGCTGGTCGCGGGTCTCGCAATTTTCTTGGCCGGAAAATTCCACTAATCGCCAACGGGCATCGCTATTTGCGTAGGCACCCGGTTTCAGAGATGACCAAGGCTATTTACCGAGCAGACTCGTTCGAATCGCGCGTTGGCGTTCACAAGTATCTAAATTGGCGATGAGCATCCCGATCAAGAACGATCGTGAGATTGAGAAAATGCGGGCTGCCTGTCGTGCGGCAAGTGAAGTTCTGGATCGCGTTTCCAGTTTGATTCGACCTGGCGCAACCACGGGCGACGTCGATCAAGCGGCGGCCGATTTTATCTCCGAGCTAAACTGCAAGAGCGCTTTTCTCGGGTATCGCGGCTTTCCCGGCCACGTCTGTATTTCACTCAATGAGGAAGTGGTTCACGGGATCGGGGGTGCTCGCCGGATTCAGTATGGCGATATCGTGAAGTTGGACATTGGAGTAATCAAAGACGGATGGGTGGGTGACACTGCCACCACCGTGCCCGTGGGCATCATCGACGACAAAACACAGCGGCTTTTGCGTGTGACCGAAGACACGTTAGAACTTGCCATCACCTACGCGCAGAATGGACGGCGTCTCGGTGACCTGTGCGCAGCTATCGAAGATGAAGTGGTCGCCAATGGGTATACCGTAGTCCGAGAATTTGTTGGTCACGGTGTCGGACGAAAATTGCACGAAGAGCCTCAAGTTCCGAATTATGGCCGGCGCGGAAGCGGTCCCAAACTTAAGACCGGCATGACGATCGCCATCGAACCCATGGTGAATATGGGTGTAGCCGGGGTGCGAGTGCTTGAGGATAAATGGACGGTCGTCACGCTCGACGCCAAACCGTCTGCCCATTTTGAGCATACCGTGCTGATCACGAAAGACGAGCCTGAGATCCTCACTTGGCGAGAAAAGACGCTATTGAAGTAGCAGGCGGCGTCATTGAGCTACTGCCGAATATGATGTTCCGGGTCGAATTGCCAAATTGCCACAGAGTGCTCGCAAATTTTTCAGCAAAAATGCGTTTGCACTTCATTCGTATCTTGCCAAGAAGCGAAGTTCTGTTAAAGATGTGCCCCTACGATTTGGCCAAAGGGCGAATAACCTTCCGGCAAAGTAGTGAATCAACCCTGATCGCCCTGGGGAAAGCCCGTTCCCAGTGCGATTTTTTGTCCTCCGAATACCACCCGATTTAATCCATGAAAGTAAGAGCATCTGTCAAACGCCTTTGCGAAAGCTGCCGCATCGTGAAGCGTAAAAACGTGGTCCGCGTAATTTGTAAGAATGCGCGCCACAAGCAGCGGCAAGGTTAATTAGATTCAAGCATATGCCCCGACTCCTAGGCGTTGAAATTCCCGGCGACAAGCGCATCGAAGCTTCGCTTCCTTACATTTACGGCATCGGCCCGAGCACCGCGAAAAAGATTCTCGAACAGGCCAATATCAGTCCTGACCTGCGGGCCAAGGATTTGAGCTCCGAGCAACTCAACCAAATTATTCAGGCGATCACTGCGAGCAAGCTCCCCATCGAGGGCGACCTGCGCCGCGAGTTGCAGGCAAATTTGAAACGCCTCCAAGCGGTCAATTGCTACCGTGGCATCCGCCATCGCCGCAGCCTTCCGGTGCGCGGCCAGCGCACTTCTACGAACGCTCGCACCCGCAAGGGTCCGCGCAAGACCGTCGGCGTGCAACGCGCCAAGGACACCGCCAAACCAGCCGGTAAATAACCATTTCGAATATGCCTGATTCTACGAAACCCGAGGACAACACGCCGGCAGCAGCTGCAGCCGAAACTCCCGCCCCGCCCGCCGTGGCCGCTGCAACGACGGAGGCTCCGGCCAAGGCTGTCAAAACCAAGGCTCCCAAAAAGAAGGACGCTGCCGCGGCTCCTGCCGAGCCGAAGAAAGAGGAAAACCTTTCCCTCGACCCGAACGCAGTCGTGGAGCAGATCAAGATCATTAAGGCCAAGGGCAGCAAGAATGTGCATTCCGGAATCGCGCACGTGGTGGCCTCGTTCAACAACACGATCGTGACGATCACTGACCTGAATGGCTCAGCCATTGGTTGGTCGAGTGGTGGCAAGTGCGGTTTCAAAGGCTCTCGTAAGAGCACCGCATATGCAGCGCAAATGGTCGCGCAGGATGCCTGCCGCCAGGCGATGGGTCATGGATTGAAAGAAGTTGAAGTCCGGGTCAAGGGACCAGGCGCAGGCCGTGAGTCGGCCGTGCGGGCGATTCAAGCAGTGGGCTTGGAGATCAGCGTTATTAAGGACGTCACGCCAGTGCCGCATAACGGCTGCCGCCCGCCCAAACAGCGCCGCGTCTGACGTCGAACGAATACGAACTTACCACCAACCAAGAACAGATATGGCACGTTACACCGGACCCAAATCAAAAATCAGCCGTCGCTTCGGCGTGGCCCTCTTTGGCCCCTCGAAGGCGCTGGAGCGCAAAAACTACGGCCCTGGAATGCACGGACCAAAGGGATCACGTCGCAAGCAGAGCGAATATGCGGTCGCGCTCGGCGAAAAACAGAAGCTTCGTTACCAATACGGAGTGCTGGAGAAGCAGTTCCGCCGCTACTTTCACATCGCCTCGACGAAGCGTGGCGTGACGGGTGAAATTCTCCTGCAAATTCTTGAGACCCGTCTTGACAATGTCATCTTCCGCCTCGGCTTCGCGAACTCGCGAAGCGGTGCCCGCCAGCTTGTTTCGCACGGCCACGTGCAGGTGAATGGGCGGAAAGTGGACGTTTCTTCATTCAATGCCAAGCCAGGCGATACGATTACGATCAAGGATAAGCCTCAATCTCGCCGCCTCGCCGCGAAGAACATCGAACTGACCCAGATCACGCCAGTGCCGGATTGGTTGACGGTGGACAAGGACAACTTCCAAGGTGCCGTTTCTCGCATCCCGACGCGCGAGGAAATCGCGCCGATCGTAAACGAGCAGCTCATCGTCGAGCTTTACTCGCGCTAAACGACGAATAGAATCTTGCCGAAATCATTGGCGCAGGTTGCGAGATGCAGCCTGCGCCATTTTTGCTGTTGCGGTTAACGAGCTTCGAGAAAAGCGAGGGCTTTGTCGTAGCTGGCACGCTGGAGATAGTGAGCGAATTGGGGGTCGATATTCGCGGGAAGCTGCGCCGACAAGGTCGTGATGCTTTCTGAAACCTGGCGCAGCCGTTCCAGATGAGCTGCAGCGTCTCTTTGGTAGAATTCCCGATCCGCAATGACGGCCAGGCGTTCGCGGAGAGCGGCGGCCAAAGCCGCATGGAGATCGGAAGGAATGGTCATGTGTCCGAAAATAAATGCCACCGCTTAGGTTCGTCCAATCGGAATCCAGTCCGGAGACGTGGCTGGCCGATGATCTGACCGCCCTACTTTGCGGCTGCTTTCTTGCGCATTGGTTTGGTTTCGGCAAGGAGTTGTCGCTCGGCTTCGATCCAATCGTGGCTTTCATCTCCTGGCAGACCAAAGTGACGGCGCTTTTCTCCGAGGTAATAAGCCCGCAGGGCGATCTCTTCCTGAGTAAGGCTGGGAGCTTTGGCCGCGACAGTTTTCGCCGAGATCTTAGGCTTCGCCTTGGAGAGTTTCGCGACGGTCTGCTCGTTCGTCGCGGGTTGTTTGGCTGCGGCCGGTTTCGCCGCAGGTTTCGCTTTCGCCGGAGTGGCGGTTTTAGCCGAAGTCGTGATTTTCTTGCCCATAGTTTTTCAGGTTGCGTGAACGATGCTTTGCCCTGGGAAAAATCCACGGTTGCAACCGCGGAGGAAGAACGGGCCGGAAGATAGTTAATCCGCCCGAAACCGTAAATGACGAATTTACCCGGGCAGGATTTCAGATCCGCAAGACGGCTGCGTTGACACCCATGGCACCTCTTCTAGCTTCCCTTGCATGACGCCCGACGCCGAACAGCCCACGCCGCGGAATTCACCTTCGCCCGCTGCAATCACTCCACCCGAGGCGTCGGACACCGGCCTGCAGCCGGCTGTCGCGGCGGGGCTCTCGTGCATTTTTCTGCTCTTGGGCGGCATCATTTTCCTCATCCTTGAAAAGAAGGACAAGTTTGTCCGCTTCTACGCGATGCAATCCGTCTTTTTGGGCGGGGCGGGCTTGGCGCTTTCCATCTTTCTGCAGATCGCCGGAGCGATTCTGCACCTCATACCGGTGCTCGGAAAACTGATCCTGTTTCTGCTCGGTATTGGCTCGACGATTGCGGGGGTCGGGCTGCTCGTGTTGTGGATCATTTTGATTGTGAAAGCCTTCTCCAACCAAGAGTGGGAGATCCCGTTCCTTGGCCCGCTGGCGCGCAAACAACTCAACTCCGGGAAAGCGGGCGCAACTTAGCTGCCGCCTCTTCCGCGAGGGACTTGGCGAGTTGGCTGAAGTCTTCAACGTTCCTGACTTCGACCGGCGTGAGCGTGGGTTCACGCCGGAACCAAGTCATTTGGCGCTTCGCGTAGCGCCGGGTGCTTTGCTGGATTGCGGCGCGGCAAGTTGCGTTGTCGATCTCGGCCGCGAGCAGGGCGCGGATTTCTCGCAAGCCGATCGTCTGGCTGGCGGTCGTGCCGGTTGCTTCGGTGGCGCGCACTTCTTCGACAACGCCTGCGGCGAACATGTCTTCGGTGCGTTTTTCAATGCGCTGATGGAGCGTAGCGCGGTCCAGAGTCAGCCATACGCCTTGAAGGTCCGCAACGGAAGCAGACCATTGCCCGGGAAAGCTGGAAAACGGGCGGCCTGTCAGTCGGCAGACCTCAAGGGCGCGTATGATGCGGCGCGGGTTTTGCAGATCGATCTGCGTGGCTGCGACAGGATCGAGATGGGCGAGTTGACTCTGCAGTTCTGCAATTGGCTGGCCTTCTAATTCCGCGCGTAACGTGGCGTCGGCACCGGGCAGATCGGCGAGCCCCCGGATGAGGGCGCGCAGGTAGAGGCCGGTACCGCCGACGACAATAGGAACGCAGCCGCGGGCGTGAATTTCGCCCAGACGCTCGCGGGCGAGGGTGAGGTATTGGGCGACGTCAAAGGCTTGGGTGAGTGGGATTTCGCTGATGAGATGATGCGGCACACGCGCCTGTAATTCGGATGAAGGCTTGGCCGTGAGGATGTCGAGCCCGCGGTAGATCTGAAATGCATCGGCACCGACGATCTCGCCGCCAATGCGCTCTGCGACGGCGACCGCGAGCGCGGATTTTCCGACCGCCGTGGGTCCGGCGATGATGAAGAACGGTGTGGTGATCGGAGACAAAGCGGCTGGTTATATCGACGAAGAGTTTTCTTCCGTCAGCTGTTCAGTGTCACAAGAAAAAGAGGCTCACCGTTGCCGGTGAGCCTCCAGAATCAGAGCAGGGCTTGACTAGCCGCGGTAGTTCGGTTCGCGATCGCCAGCTTTGGCTCCGTTTACGATGAGTTTGCGGCCCATGAAATCTTTGTCATGGAGCTCGACGACCGCGCGCTTGGCTTCATCGACCGTGGCCATGAGCACGAAGCCGAAGCCTTTCGATTTGTCGTTGTGCTTGTGCGTGACGATCTCCGCGCTTTTTACGATGCCTACGCCGTTGAACAGCTCGCCCAAGTCTGTCTCTGTGGTTTCGTAGCTCAGGTTGCCGACGTAGAGCTTCGGCGTGGTGACTTCCACGCTTTCAATTCGCTCCGCTGGTCGGGGTTCGCTGCGGCCGTTGGTCTTGGCGTTGCCTGGATATGCCGGACGCGGTTTGGCAGCCGTCTTGGCGACGTCGGACTTAAAAAAGCCGACAATTTTCTGCCAGATGGTCTTCTTAGCGGGCGCTTGTTGTTTCTGCTGTTGCGGGCGGGATTCCTTGCGGTCGTTGTAGGACCGGGAAGAGGAGCGGCGTTGGCCGCCGCGTCCCGAGCGCCGGCCGGAGCCACCGCGGGAGTCTTGGGATCTCATTTTGCGTATTTCTATTTCGAGGCGTGGTGATGCCCGGGAAGCGCACGTGAGGTGCACGGTCCGTGGCGGTCAGCGCGGCTCTCCTGCGAATGGGAGCGGCGTGGGCCTGCGGAAAAACTTCACCGGGGGATGTCGGGGTGAACCGCTGGGAGAAGCGTCCGTCCAAGTCGCCCGGTGCGCGACGAATCGGGTCGTCGCCAAGCCGGGAGAGAATCACGAAGGAGAAGAAAGAAGGAGAAATTCTGCTCATCGTTTAGTGATTTGCTGAGGAGAAAGCGAGCGCGCTGCGCCCTTGGCTCCCCAAACATCCGGCGGCGATGTAAGCGACCTTGGGCGCTGCGGCAAGGGAAAACATTGCCGCGCTAACGCTGGAGAATATGTGATGCAGTTCCGGGGCACAAAAAAGGACGCGCTGATCGAGCACGTCCTTTTCAAAATACTTCCGAGCTTACGGAGCGTCAGCGCATGAGGAGCACGGCCCGGGCGCGCTTGATCTCGCGCGTAATCTTGCGATGAAAGTGCGCCGGCATACCGGTCATGCGGCGGGGCAGAATCTTGCCGTGCTCGGTGACAAACTTTTTAAGGATGTCGGGATTTTTGTAATCGAGAGCTTCGAGCGCGATGTCGATGCGGCGCCGCGGCATCGAGCGGTTGGCTTTGCGGAAATTGGTGCGGCGTTGCGGAGTCTTGGGCTGCATAGATCGGGGCGGTTACTTGGTTTCGCGGTGAAGCGTGTGCCGCCTCAGGTTCGGGTTGTATTTCTTCTTTTCGAGCCGGTTCGGAGTGTTCGGGCTCTTTTTGTTGCGCGTGGAGATGTAGCGCGAGACGGGTTTGCCTTCGGCTTTGGCCTCGGTGCATTCGAGGATGATGAAATCTTGGGCCATATTGTTATTCCTTGGTTTCGGTGACCGGTTCTTCTTCTTCGGTTTCTCCGGGCTCTTCGTCGGTCAGACCAAAGAGGGAGGTGACAGGGACGCGAGCACGGGAAACCTTGCCCATTTTCTCAATCTGCGATTGGCACTCTACAGTCAAACGCGCAAAGGGCAGGGCTTCGAGCCGGGCGTGGGCAATCGCCTTACCGCTCATTTCACAGACGCCATAGGTGCCAGCTTCGAGGCGCTTGAGCGCTTCCTCGATTTCATAAAGGGCGTCCTGCTCCTGCGAAAGGAGACTAAGCGCAAAATCACGGTCATAAGCATCGCTGCCAGCGTCGGCTTGGTGCATGCCAAACGCGCTCGCCTCACTGCCCTCGGCGCGCGAACGCAGGTTGTCCTTGGCCACGCCTGCCATGGCGTCGAGCAGCGAGTCACGAAGCTGCAGCAAACGTTCCTTCTGTTTCTCGAGGAACGGCGTGAGTTTGATTTTGACGACGGGCGCCTTGGGCGCAGCCACGCCGTTCGCACCTTTGTGAGGTGTAGCAGGCTTCGTGGGGGCGGCTTTGGCCACAGACTTGGGCTTGAGTTTGACTTTCAAAGTTTTTTTAGGTGGCACCGGTTTAGCCACAGCTTTTACCACCTTGGTCGCAGGCTTACCGGCGCTTTTGGCGGGCGCGGGCTTTTTCGATTTGGCAGCGGTCTTGGCGGGTTTTGCTTTGGCCATAAAGATGCGGGGAGAGAAACAGTTTCTGGCGTTATGGGATTTTTTTGAGGCGCGTTACATACGGGTTAACCCCATAGGGCGCAAGGGCGAAATGCCGTCTATTTTCGGTAGATTCAATAAGCGGAATAAGAGCCTGCTTTCAGCATCCTGCGGCATTTGTTCCCGAAGCGCTGACGACCATTTACGAGCTCGCAGACGCGTAGCGGCGCAGCGCGAAGAGCCAGAAAGCGCGACTAGCCGCGAGAGCAAACAATGCGGCGCCCACAAGCTGGGCCAGTCCACTCCACGGCGACTCGAACGCCCGCGCGATGATGCGCGATGGCACGTTTGCCACGATGATCACGGGGATGAAGTAGCTGAAGATGACTTTGAACACGCCGAACGGAAATACGCTGTCCGGGTAGCGCGCGATGTTGAAGACATTGTAGTAACCGTAGAGCAGCCCCTGCGCGCGCATGACCCAGAAGGCCACCGTCGCGAGGCTGAAGAGGATGGCGTAATGCACGGCCACGCCGAATGGAATGCACGCAATGAAGAGCGCCACCTGCTGTGCGCTGGGCGCGACCCCCAGTTTGAAAAGCGAGAACGCGACAATGCCCAAGCCGACCAGCGCATTCACGATGTTATCCATGCCAAATTTCCGCGTGGAGACCGCGAACTGCGCATCGACCGGTAGCAGCAGCATGAGATCGAGCCGGCCGGTGCGAATGAGGTCCGGCAGCTCCGCGAGATTTACGTAAAAGAACGCCTGGAAAATCTGCGCGATGATTTGATGCGTTCCCACGAGGAGCACGCATTCCCACTTCGACCAGCCACCAATGCTTTCCACATGCCCGTAGAGCACCTCGAGGAAAACCATCTGCCCTGCAAACCACAGCAGCTCGACGAGCATCCAGAGCAGAAAATTCGCCTTGAAATTCATCTCCCGGATCAGCGAATTGCGGATCATCAGCCAGTAAATTTCGAGGTAGCGGGGCACCGCGCAGTGGATAGTCTGAAACGCCCGCGGCGTCCATCCGTCCCGGGCGAAACTTTTCGAACGCATCCTCCGGCTTACTGTCGCATCATGATCCCCGCCATGCCCCGTCGTCTCGCCACTTTTCTTGCCCTCATCGCGCTCAGCGGCGGCGCGTTGCGGGCGGCGGATGGCGAGAGCGGGGTCGCCGCGCTGAAGCTCCTCAAAAGCCTCGATGAAGGCTTCGTTCAGATCTTTGAAAAGGTCGCGCCTAGCGTGGTCGTGATTGAGGCGACCAAGCGCGTTGAAGAGGACAACGGCGAGTCGCTGAAAGACTTTGAGTTTTTCCTCGATGGCAGCGGCAAGGACACGCCCAAAACCCCGCGCAAAGACCGCGACCCCGCTCAGTCCTGGAATCTCCCCACCGCCCCGAGCCGCAGCGAAGGCTCCGGCTTCATCCTCCGCGCCGATGGCATTATTGTGACCAATAACCACGTCATCGCGGATGCTGAGAAACTTCAGGTCCGGCTGAAAGACGGCCGCTCGCTGCCCGCTAAAGTGATCGGCACGGATGACAAAACCGACATTGCCGTTCTTCGCATCGACGCAAAAGATCTGCCCGAAGTCGAATTCGGCGACAGCGACGCGCTGCGCGTCGGTCAGCTCGTCTGCGCCATCGGCACACCATTTAACCAAGACTACAGCTTCACCGTCGGCTGGGTCAGTGGCAAAGGCCGCACCAACCTCCTCGGCCCCACCTCCACGACCCTGCTCTACGAGGACTACATCCAGACCGATGCCTTCATCAATCCTGGCAACAGCGGCGGCCCGCTCTTCGACGTGGAAGGCAAAGTCGTCGGCATGAATACCCTCATCAACGGTCTCGGCCGGGGTCTCGCTTTTGCCATTCCGGCCGCCATGCTCCGCGACATCGGTCAGCAGCTCATTGCCCGCGGCAAAGTGCAGCGTCCATGGATTGGTATTCGCATCGAGACCCTCGGCGAAAGCACCCGTCTCCGCGAGCATCTCGCCGGCGTGGACAAAGGGGTGGTTGTCGAAACCATCATGGCCGACGCGCCAGCGCTGAAGAGCGACCTGCGGGCGGCGGATGTCGTCACCGAGGTCGATGGTGCGCGGGTTGTTAGTGCGCGGGAATTCCAAAAGGAGATTCTCAAAAAGAAAATCGGCCAGCCCGTCGTTCTCACCGTCTGGCGCAGCGGCAATACGCTGAAGATCTCCGTCCCCACCGCTGAACTACCAAGCGAGATCACCAAGGTCGTGAACCCGCCGGTCAAACCTACAACTGAACCAAAGCTCGAAACTCTTGGCCTAAAACTTCGCGACGCCAAACCCGCCGGTGCGCAGGTTGCCGAAATCTTCCCCGACAGCCCCGCTTCCAAAGCCGAAATCCTTGCCGACGATATTGTTACCGAAGTCGAAACCCGCCCCGTTGCCAACGCGTCCGCGTGCGCCCTCGCCATCACTGCCGGTCTGCAAGCCAACGGCGGGCGGGGCGTGTTGCTAAATTTAGACCGTCGCGGCAAGCGAACCTACGTGGTGCTTCATCCGCAGAAACCACCGTTCTAAATACTCTCCTTGGTTGGGGCGGCCGGTGCCTCTTGGGTGGGGCATCGGCCGAAATTTTTTGGTTACCCCCACAGCGCGTTGGCGAGTCAACGCGCCTTGAGGCCGTTTCCGCCTTACGCCCGCGTTTTTCCCAGCCTAGCTGTTTAACTGGGCGAGCACTTCGGGGTCGCGGACATCGGCCCAATCTCCGCTCAGTTCCAACGCCTGCACCTTATGACCGCTGACGGCGAGCGCGCGGATGGCATCCGTCAGTTCGTACTCCCCGCGCGGCGACTTCTCCAACTTCGCCGTGAACTCGAAGATGCTCGGGCGAAAGGCATATACCCCGGCGTTGTACCATGGGCTCGTCGGCTCGCCGGGCTGGGGCTTCTCGCGAAGGTCGGTCATTTCGAAGCGCTCGTTGACGAAAACCGCGCCGCCTTTCGCGATCTCGCCGGGGTTGTGCTTCACGCTGATCAGCGCTTCGGCATCCCCCGGCGCCGTCAGACGCGCGTAGTTCGATGGGTCGGTGAGGATATCTCCGTAGCTCAACACAAACGGATCAGCGCCCGCGAAATCTTTGGCCAGATCCACGACGCGTCCCGTCCCGTCCTGCACTACCTGCGTCGTGTATTCCACGCTCACTCCGAACTTTTCGCCATTGCCAAAGAACTCCCGCACGACCTCCGCACGCCAGCCCACCACGATGAGGAAGTGCGTCACGCCCGCCCCGCGCAGACCCTCCACGATGTGCTGGAGAATCGGTTTCCCGCGCACCTCGATCATCGGCTTGGGCAGTTCATTGGTGAGCTCGCGCATGCGCGTGCCCTTGCCCGCGGCGAGCAGGACGGCTTTGGTTACTTGGATGGAATTCACTGCGCGACCTTGCCGCGTCGGCTCGGCTTGTGGCAAGCGCCGCGCACCGGTGCCAATGGCGCAAACTCGCCTGCAGCCACCGACGCAAAGGCCATACGGTCAGTGCAGAAACAGAGCGAAGGCGGCGGTGGCGATCAAACCGTGCGCCCAGAGGGTGAAGATTTGCACTTGGCTGTAAACGCGCGAGCTGCCGGTCTCGCTGGGCATTTCAGGATCGACGCCAAAAAATCGTTGGTAGTTCAGGCCTATCCAGACCCCGGTGCCGAAGAGCACGAAAAAAGCGGTCGCGGCAAGAAGGCGGAAGACGAGAATGAGTTCGCTTTGCATGGGCGAAACTGTGCTGTCTGCCCTCACGTCGCCAGACACAGACGAGTGCATTTCGAGCAGGGACAAGAGGGGAGGGGAAATTAGGCCTTGCACCGGGTGAGCAAGCCGTGTCTGTTCCCCGCGCACCGTTAGAGCCCATAAGGGTAGGGAGATTGCCAGTTGTTTCGTTATCGCGGATTCATTTCGCGGAGCGCAGTGGCCGTTTGAGATCCGATTACCGGAAACCGCCGTCGTTAGCTCCGCAGTTGCTTAGATAACTACAACATCATGTCCACTAAACTCTATGTCGGGAATCTTTCCTTCGACACCACTGAAATGGATCTTCAGGACCACTTTGCCCAGGTTGGCACCGTGACCGAAGCCGCCCTCATGCAGGATAAATTCACGGGCAAGTCCCGCGGCTTCGCCTTCGTGACCATGTCCAGCGCCGATGAAGCCCAGAAGGCCATCTCGCAGTTCCACGGCCAGAACTTCCAAAACCGCGCTTTGACCGTCAACGAAGCCCGTCCTCGTGAAGACCGCACCGGTGGCGGCCCTCGCAAATCCTTCGGCGGTGGCGGCGGTGGCGGTGGCGGCGACCGTGGTGGTTACCAGAAGCGCTACTAAGCGCTGAAGTTAGCTTCCAGAAACCATTAGCAAACGCTCCGGTCGAAAGGCCGGAGCGTTTTGTTTTTCTGTGGGCGCCAAACAGTGGGCTGGTGAAAGCCTAGCCCGAATTTTCCGCGATGGGCTTTGACATCGCGAAAGGCGCTCCGTTTATTGCTCGCCGCAGCAAGGCAGGCAGGGCAGGCGTTGAATTCTCCGCCGCCGCGTCGCCCCCATTTCACCCCTCCATTTTCCAAAACCTCTCCTCCCGTGGCTCAGAACGACGAATACATTCTCGAAATCCTGCTTGAAACCGGCCTCGCTACCAAGTCCCAGATCGAGCGGGCGCGCGACGAGAAAAAGGAGGAACAGGCGGTCGCCGATATGCTCATTGAGCAGGGCATCGTCACGCAGGAGGATGTGACCAAATCGCTCGCCGCACATGCGGCCATGGATTTCGTGGACATCTCGGCGTTTGCTGTGCCCGAAGACATCATCCAATTGCTTCCGCGCGAGTTGGCGAAGCGCTTCAGAGTCATTCCGCTCGCCATGTCTGAGACGGGATTGACCGTGGCGACAGCAGACCCCCTGAACTTCGACGTCTTCGATTCGCTCCACCATCTGCTCCAGCGCGACCTCGAATTTGTCTGCGCCACGCCAGACGCGATTAACGTGGCCTATCGCAAATACTACGGCACCGCGGACGAGGCGGCGGATGATCTCGCGGCCAGTCTTGGCGGGGACATCGAGATCGGCGGCGAGGGCGGCGCGGGCACGGCGGAGGGCGACACGCAGGATGCGCCGATCATCAAGATGGTTTCGATGATGCTCATCGAAGCCTACAACATGCGCTGCTCGGATATTCACCTCGAGCCGCTGGAAAAGCGCTTCCGCGTCCGCTTCCGCATCGACGGCGTGCTGCACGAAATGCAGAACCCGCCGAAAAAACTCCAGACCGCCATCATCTCGCGTCTGAAGATCATGACCGGCTCGATGTCCATCGCCGAAAAGCGTCTCCCACAGGACGGACGCATTCAGGTGAAGATGGGCAAAAAGCAGATCGATCTGCGCGTTTCCACCATCCCGACGAGCCATGGCGAGAGCATTGTCATGCGTATCCTCGACAAGTCCTCGCTCAGCCTCGGACTGCCGCAGCTCGGCTTCCTCTCGGACGATCAGGAGATCATCGAAAGCCTGATCAAACTGCCCGACGGCATCCTGCTCGTCACCGGCCCCACCGGCTCGGGCAAAACGACCACGCTTTACGGTTGCCTGCATTACATCAACCGGCCCGACAAAAAGCTCATCACCGTGGAGGATCCGGTCGAGTACCAGATGAACGGCATCAACCAGGTGCAGGTGAATGCGGACATCGGCATGACCTTTCCCGCCGCGCTTCGCTCCATGCTCCGGCAAGCGCCAAACATCATCATGATCGGTGAGATTCGCGACGTGGAGACGGCGAATATCGCGATCAACGCCTCGCTCACCGGCCACCTCGTCTTCTCCACGCTCCATACCAACGACGCCCCCGCCGCCGTCGCGCGTCTCGTCGATATCGGCGTGCAGCCCTTCCTCGTGTCTTCGGCCACCCGCGCCATCATCGCCCAGCGCCTCGTCCGCAAACTCTGCCAGAGCTGCAAAGAGCCTGTCGAAATGACCGAGGCGGAAATGAGCGCCCTCGGGTTGGACGCCTCCCAGCTTGGCGACGCCACCGTTATGAAGGGCAAGGGCTGCGAGAAGTGCAAGCACCTCGGCTACAAAGGGCGGATGGGCATCTTCGAGATCTTCATGATCGATGACGAAGTGCGTCACATGATCAACGAGAAAGCCTCCACCATCGAACTGCGTAAGCGCGCCCGCGAGATGGGCATGCGCACGCTACGCGAGGACGGTATCCGCAAAGTCCTCGCCGGCATGACCAGCGCCGAGGAAGTCATCGGCGTGACCATGTCCGACGCGGACTGATCGCCTGGCTTGCGCGCATGGCACTTTTTGATTTCCGCAAAGGCGCTAGCCCTGAGCCAGCGGCTGCGCTGGGGCCGATTCCGCCGATGGAGGATCTGCTGCGGCTGGTGCTTGAAGAGGGCGCGTCGGATTTGCACCTCTCAGTCGGCGTTTCGCCGGCCCTGCGGCGGCATGGGCGGCTGGTGAAGCTGGCTACGCGCCCGCTCACGCCGGAGGACACCGAGGCGCTGGCCCGGGCGATCACCAGCGAGGAGAACTTCGCGCGCGTCAACGAGCAGGGGAGCGTGGATTTCGGCTTCTCCTACAAGGACCAGGATCGTTTTCGCGTCAGCGTCTATCGGCAAAAGGGCAGCGTCGCGATGGCCCTGCGCATCATCCCGAAGCGCATCATGTCCATCGAGGAAATCGGCCTGCCGCCGGCGGTTCGCTCGCTGCTCGATACGCCGCGCGGGCTCATCCTCGTCACCGGTCCCACCGGCTCCGGCAAGACCACCTCGCTGGCCGCGATGCTCGACACCATCAACAGCACCCGCGACCACCACCTCATCACCATCGAGGACCCCATCGAATACGTCCACGCCCACAAGCTCGGCATCGTCAACCAGCGCGAAGTCGGCGTGGATGTTGCCAATTTCCCCGAAGGCCTGCGCCGCGCCTTGCGCCAGGACCCGGACGTCATCCTCGTCGGCGAAATGCGCGACCTGGAGACGATGGAAACCGCCATCACCGCCGCCGAGACCGGCCACCTCGTTTTCTCTACCCTCCACACCACCGGCGCCGCTCGGACGGTGGACCGCATCGTCGATGCGTTCCCCACCACCCAGCAGGAGCAGATCCGCGTGCAGCTCGCCGCCAATCTCAAAGCCGTCCTTTCCCAGATCCTCATCCCCACGCTCGACGGCCACGGCCGCGTCGCCGCCTTCGAGCTGATGATCAATACGCCCGCCGTCGCCGCCCTCATCCGCGACAACAAAACCTTCCGCATAGCCAACGACATCCTCACGGGCTCGAAGTACGGCATGATTTCCCTCGAAGCCTCCCTTGTGGAGCACTACCTCGCCGGCCTCATCAGCTACGAGCAAGTCCTCACCAAAGCCCAGGACCAGCAAGCCGCCATCCAGCTCATCGGCGGGCAAAAACCGCGCAAGCGGTAGGGCGGGGGAAGGGGCGTAGATGAGTGGATGGATGGATTGTTAGATTAAAGGATGGGCGGCGCTGGCTGCAGCGGGCGCCCACTCCGATAAATGCGGTTCTCGGCAAGCTGACGACTGGTCCGGCATCGCGGCGCGGCCTGTTCGGGCCATTCGTTCTTGGCAAAAAGCCATTTGCCTACCCCACGGAGCCACTCGACACCCCCACGGAGTCGCTTGGGCCCCCCGCGGAGGTACTTCGAACCTCCACGGAGCCGCTCCAAAGCCCCAAGCAGCCGCTTTTCACCCCCAGGGAGCCAGTTCGCACCCCCGTGGAGTCGCTTCGGACCCCCGTGGAGCCGCTTTGCACCCCCAAAAAGTCATTTTGCTCCCGGGGGAACAAACGTGGTTTCAACCACTTACGGCGGAAAGTTTTAAACTGGGCAAAAATAGCCACTAGGGCAGTGGGGCAGAACGGTTTCCGCGACCTAAGCGGTCCGTCAAAGCTCAATACGTAATCGGACCGCCGGGGTCCTTCGACTCCGCGCCCAGAGCGGCGCTTCGCTCAGGATGACAGAGGAGAGTTTTTCCCTGCTGGCTGGTAGTTGTAGGGCGGGCGCTTCGCCTGCCCGGGGCAACCGGGGCGGTTGCCCTACAATGGAGGCTAAAGGCGGTTGCCCGACAAATTGACGCAACAATGGACGGCAATCTGGGCGGGGCCGGGTTTTTTCTTGGCGCGGAGGGGAAAGAGCGCGCATAGAACGCGGGCGCATTTGTGCGCGCTGTTTCCCCGCGTTTTTCCCCACACCCCATGAATACCAAGCAAGTCCTCGATATGTTGGTCGAACACGGCGTCGCCGATGCCGGGCAGCTCGAAGACATCATCCAGGAGGTCAACAACAGCGGCAAATCGCTGGTCGATGTTTTGTCCGACTTTCAGATCTGCACCGAGCAGCAGTTTTACGAGACCATTGCCGCGGCGCTGGGGACGGATTTCGTGGATCTCGCGGGCTTTGAGCCGCCGGCGGAAGTGGTGCGGTTGATCCCGGGCGGGCTGGCGCATTTGCACCGGGCGTTTCCGCTGGGGGTGGAAAGTGGGAACATCCAGGTGGCGCTGGCCGATCCGCTGAATGCGCAGACGGGGGAGGATTTGCGCTTTGCGCTGGGCAAGGAAATCCAGGTCATCGTGGCGCCGGTGTATCAGATCGAGGAGCTGATCAAAAAGAGCTACGGGACGGACATGGGGAGTATGGACGAGATTCTGGCGCAGCTCGGTGGCGACCTCGAGTTTGGTGGCGGCGACGGGTCGGACATGAAGCACTTGGAAGCCGAGGCCAATGCGACGCCGATCATCCGCTATGTGGATTTGATCATCTATCAGGCGATTCAGGATCGGGCGTCGGACATTCATTTTGAGCCGTTCGAGACGGAGTTCAAAATCCGCTACCGGGTGGACGGCGCGCTTTACGAAATGAGTCCGCCGCCGCGGCATCTCGCGCTGCCGGTCATCTCGCGGGTGAAGGTGATGAGCAACTTGAACATTGCCGAGAGGCGCCTACCGCAGGATGGGCGCATTCAGAAAAACATCGCGGGCCGGCAGGTCGATCTCCGCGTCTCCACGCTTCCTACGCAATTCGGCGAGAGCGTAGTGCTGCGCGTCCTCGACCGGACGACGGTGAACCTGGAGATCGAGGCGCTGGGGATGCCGGATTACATTTACCACTACCTGCTCCGGACGATCGAAAAGCCGAACGGCATCTTCATCGTGACCGGCCCGACGGGCTCGGGGAAGACGACCACGCTTTACGCCTGCCTGAACAAGATCAACACCATCGACTCGAAAGTACTCACCGCGGAGGACCCGGTGGAATACGACATCGAGGGCATCGTGCAGGTGCCGATGGATGAGAAAATCGGGCTGACTTTTGCGCGGACGTTGCGCGCCTTTCTGCGCCAGGACCCGGACCGCATCATGGTGGGAGAAACGCGCGATGTGGAGACGGCGCAGATTGCCATCCAGGCGTCGCTCACCGGTCACTTGGTGCTCACGACTTTGCATACGAACGACGCGCCCGGCGCCGTCACCCGGCTGATCGATATGGGCGTGGAGCCGTTCATGATTTCGTCGTCGCTCGAGGGCGTCCTGGGCCAGCGGCTAATCCGCAAAATTTGTCCGAACTGTAAAACCGCTTACGAGCCGACC
>JANMTP010000024.1:0-135770 GCA_031390545.1 Chthoniobacter sp.
GCGATGGCGAGGCCGGCGAGCGACATGATGTTCGAGTCCACGCCGAAGCCGAACATGAGGATGAAGCAGAGGCAGACCGAGAGCGGGAGCGTGATGAGCACCGACACCGTGCTGCGCAGGTGCAGCAGGAAAATGAACACGACCGCCGCGGCCATGAGCGCTTCCTCGCTGAGCGCTTCTTTGAGCGTGTCGATGGTCTCGTGGACGATGTCCGTGCGGTCGTAGAACGGCACGATGTGGACCTTCGAGATGCGGCCGTCGGGGAGCGTCTTTTGCGGCAGGCCGGCTTCGAGTTGTTTGATCTTCGCCTTCACCCGCTCGACGACGTGCAGCGGGTTTTCGCCGTAGCGCATCAGCGCCACTCCGCCCACGGCTTCAACGCCCGCCTTGTCCAGCGCGCCGCGGCGGAAGTCCGGGCCGAGCGTCACGGTGGCGACGTTGCGCACCTGGATCGGCGTCCCTTTTTCCTGCCGGATGACGACCTTCTCAATGTCCTCGACGGTCTTGATGAAGCCGACGCCGCGGATGAAAAACTCGACGCCATTTTTCTCCAGCACCTTTGCGCCAACATCGATGTTCGACTTCCGCACCGCCTCATAGACATCGAAGAGCGAGACCCGGTGCGCGCGCAGTTTGTCCGGGTGAACGTCGATCTGATACTGCTTCACGAAGCCGCCGATGCTCGCGACCTCGGACACGCCTTCGACCGCGTTGATTTGGTAACGCAGATACCAATCCTGGATGCTGCGCAGTTCCGCGAGATCGTAGCCTTCGCCTTCGACCGTGTACCAAAAGACCTGCCCGAGCGCCGTGGCGTCCGGTCCAAGGACAGGCGTGACGCCGGCGGGCAGACGCTGCTGCGCGACGTTGATGCGCTCCAGCACGCGCGAGCGCGCCCAGTAGTAATCCACCTCGTCTTTGAAAATGACGAAGACCATCGCGAAGCCGAAGCCCGACATGCTGCGGATGGTCTTCACGCCGGGCGTGCCGGTGAGCGCTGTGGTCAGCGGATACGTGACCTGGTTGTCCACGTCCTGCGGCGAACGGCCCGGCCAGTCGGCGAAGACGATGACCTGTTTCTCACCGATGTCCGGGATCGCATCGACCGGCGTGTTCTTCAGCGCGTAGTAGCCGCCGAACACGATGCCGGCGACCGCGATGACGACGAGGAAGGTGTTCCGTAGGCACCAGCGGATCAGCCCGTCGATCATGGCTAGGGCTTGGGTTCCGTTGGCTTCGGCGTGGCGTGGCCTTCGTGGCCGGTCGGCTTCGGCGCAGGCGTCTTTTTGTCATCCGCAGTGCCGTGCTGATGTCCGGCAGAAGGCGCCTGGCCGTGCTCGTAGAAGAGGCTCGGCAGGCCGCTGATTTGAAACTGCGAATCGAGCAGGAAATTGCCGCGCACGGCGACGCGGTCGCCTTCCTTCAAGCCATCGAGCACCGGATAGAAATCACCGGCGCGTGAGCCAAGCTTTAGCGCGGCTGGAACGTATTTGCCCGGCGCGCGTTCGATGTAGGCGATTTTGCGCACGCCGCTGTCGAGCACGGCGGTCACGGGCACGGCGACGATGAGTTCGTCTTCGGGCTTCGCCGCGACGGCGGCAGCGGGGATTTGCGTCAGCGCCATCTTACAAATCGGGCACGGTCCGTCATTCACCTCCAGCACCTGCGGATGCATCAGACATGTCCACTTGCCCTCGACGCCAGTCGGCGCGAACTGGCCATTGGCCAGCAATCCCGCGCGGATCGTAGCGCTGACAAACATCCCCGGCTTCAACCGCTTGTCCTTGTTCGCGATGTTCACGAGCACCTTCACCGTGCGCGATTCGTCGGTCAGCACCGCGTTGATGAACCAGACGCGGCCGGTGAAGGTCTCGCCGGGATACGCCTCCGTGGTGATCCCCGCCGTCTGCCCGTAGCGGACCGACGCCAGTTCGTATTCGTAGATGTCGAGATAGACCCAGACCGAATCGAGATTCGCGAGTTTGTAGAGGACATCGCCGGCTTTCACGGCGCTTTTCTGCACGACCATTTTTTCCGTAACCGTGCCGTCGATCGGCGAGGAAAGCGTCACGCGGTCCTGCGGCTTCCGTGTGCGGAGAACCTCGTCGATCTGGGCATCCGTGACCTCCCAGCGGCGAAGTTTCCTCCTCACCGATTCGATCATGCCGCTCTGCGGGGGATTCATCAGCAATTCACCCTGAGCGACGAGCAACTCTGGGCTGTAAATCTCGACGAGGTGATCGCCCGCCTTAACTTCGACGCCGGTGTAATCAACAAACAGCCGCTCGATATAGCCATCGACTCGCGCGGTGATCGTCGAGAGCGCCGACTCGTTGTATTGCACCTTGCCGACGGCGCGGATTTCGCGGCTCAGCTTGCGGCGCTCGACCGGCACGGTTTCGACGCTGGCCATCGCGCGGGCGTGTTCGGAAAGTTCCAGCATCGACTCGCCGCTCGTTTCAGTGCTCACGCTCTTCTTCGGCATCGCTGCGGGCACGAGTGGCATCGAGCAGATGGGGCACTGACCCGGTTTCGGAAGGCGCACCTGCGGGTGCATTGAGCACGTCCACACTGCGCCACCGACGCTACTCGCGATAGTGTCTCCGTCAGCGCTGGAGAAAAACTTTCCGATAAGCGTCCCCAGTGGCACAAGGACGGCGAGCGCGATGCCGATGCGGAGGATGAGCTTCGAGCGGGACGGGGTCGTGCTCATGGAAGCGTGACGGGGCGAATCAGGTTTCGCTGCCGGTGCTGCGCTCCGCCGGTTGCTCCTCGTGAATTTTCTCCGCCAACACCGAGAGCCGTCCCGACCGAAGGCTGCCCGCGGCATTCGTCAGCGTAAAGCGGCTGAACTTAGAGCCGACCCGAATGGTGATTTCGGTGACATGGGTCAGATTCAGGTAACTCTCGTACCGCGGCGTGATCGCGATCACGCCGTCCGTGGTCAGCAGTTCCACGGCGCCGACACGGCCCGAAAAGACCGGACCTCGCGGGGTGCTTAGCTCGACCATCAGGTCAGTCATTTTGTGTAGACGGCGTCGAGCCGCAGTTGGCTAGGTATTCGCTTCTTTCAAGGCACCTCGCTTTTCTGCGGGATGACAAGCCGCTCAGCCATCGAAGGCTGAGCGGCCTCATCCTGCTGGCGGTTTGCCGAAGCAGGAGACGCACGGCTGCGACTACTTCAGTCGGGCCTTCAATTCCTTCACCGTGGTTTCATCCTTGAGCATGGTGTCGATCATCATGGTCCGCCCTTGTTTGTCTTTGAGCATCTCCTCGCACATCATGGCGCAGCCGCCCTCGGTCTTCAGGATCGTCTGAACCTGTTTCCGCTGCTCGCCAAGTTGCTGCTGAAGCTGCGGGTTATCGGCGAACGCGGATTGCGCGGCGACTAAGCCCATCACCGCGACTGTCATTATTAGTTTTTTCATGTTGTTGGTTTTTTTGTTTGTTGGAGTGAACAGCTTTCGGCGGTTCACGGGGTCACTTTCGCGACATTCCCGAGTCGCCGCTACGCATCCGCCCGGAAAGACTCCGCATTTCTTCGGTTCAGCCTTTGTGCGTGGCGCAGATAAATGCCGAGTCGGCACCGCACTTCGAACAGACGTGCTTGTATTCCGAAACGGTTCGGGTCGTACCCTGACCGGCAGGCATTTCCCTCACAGTGACTTTGCCGCTGCAGCCGGAACAGCCGTGGGTCGAGTCGGCTTTCAACCATCCGAGAATGCCCTTT
This sequence comes from Chthoniobacter sp., assembly GCA_031390545.1. Taxonomy (GTDB): domain Bacteria; phylum Verrucomicrobiota; class Verrucomicrobiia; order Chthoniobacterales; family Chthoniobacteraceae; genus Chthoniobacter. Next base: position 3,731 of record JANMTP010000024.1, read on the forward strand.
TTCTCTTCGCCAGATTTCTCACTGACCGTTTTGCAGTCCTTGCAGGCGAGCGCGACTTTCTCCTTGGGCCGGCAACACTTCATCACCGCAGCCTCAGTTTTGACCACCGTAGGAAAGCCGGTAGGCCAAGTCTGCGGGCCTGGGCCCGCAATCGCGGAGGTGGTGAATATGCCCAACGCAAGGGCAAGCATGAGGTGGGGTTTCGTTAGTTTCATTTCGTGTCTTTCTATTTTGAGGTTTGTCTTCGTGTGAGCGGCAGCGTGCCGTTCATGGACAAAGCCTCGTGGAGCACCGCGCTGGCGGCTACGCATCCACCCGGAAAGACTGCGCGTTTCTTCGGATCGCGTCGGCGCGCGCCTCCGCTCAAGCCTCTGCCAGCGGTAGCTTGGCGCGATAGTCGCGCGGCGATTCGCCGGAGACTCTCTTGAACATGCGGTTGAACTGGGAGAGCGACTGAAAACCCACTTCAAACGCGACTTCGCACACGCGCACGTTCGGATTGAGCAAAAGATTACGCGCCTTCTCGACGCGGGTACGCGCCACGTATTCGACGAAGTTAATCCCGGTCATTTCCTTGAATTTCTCGCTGAAATACGTCGCGCTCATGTTCACAATTCGCGCCACGGCCGCCAGCGACAGCTCATCGTCGGAGTGATCACGGATGTAGCTGCGCGCTTGAGTAATGGCGGGCGAATCCTTTTGCTGGCTTTGTAAGACGAGGACGCGGCTGCACGAGGCGAGATGCTGGGCGAAGGTGTTGAGCAGGCGGATGAGCGCTTCGTATTGCTTCTCCGAGATGACGCGCGTGTTGAAATAGAGCTCCTCGAGTTTCTTCAAATCCACCTCCGCACCCCATTTGATGAGCGTCGCGGCAATGCGTTTGAACTGCACCTTGTCAGGCCGCTGCAACAAGACCTGCCCGGTATGAAGAAACGCGATCGCGTTTTTCGCGACGCGCACTGGCACGGCCGTCTCGCACAGTCCCGCGAAGCATTTGAGCGTCTTCGGCTCAAGCTGCGCCTCCTCCTCCACCTGGCACTGCAATGTGTAGCACTGCGCGCAGCTCTCTTTGGCTTTCGCCATGAGCGCGCAGAAGGGATTTTCCTGTCCCTTCGTGAAGCGGATGAGGTGGAGCATATCCGGCCCTTGCAGGCGCAGCGGGAGTCCCGTGCCCTGGGTGAAAGCACGCTCGTAATCGCGATAGACCTGCGACGCGGAAAGAATCTCCAACTCGCGCTGGCCGAATTTGGTGTGGTCGCCGTCGTTCATGGGGGGCTCAACGTAGCATTTCAGCTTTCAACACCGGTGCCTCCTTGCTCCCGGATTCCCAGACGACCACGGTAAAGCGGCCATCTGGCGCGGCGGCTGCACTGGCGGCGCTGCCTTTGGCATCGAGGACTCGGGCCGTTTCGCCAGGGCGGCGCACGAGCAGGCCGGCTTTGCCCTGCCAGGCGATCACGGGGCCGCGGGTGGTCGCGGCGACGGCGGGATCGCGGCCTTCGCCGAGCGATTCTTCGGGCGCACCGGCGCGCGCAAGGTAGAGCATGGTGTCCCGCCGCCAGACGGTGATCGGCTTCTCCGGTTCGGCCCGCAGAAAGGCGAGGCTGCCACCGTCCATGGGACACGCGTTCAGTTTCCAGGTGCTGGTGCCGAGTTTCTCCGCTGGGCCGAACGTCAGCCCGCCGTCGCGGCTGAGCGAGATGTAGGGATCGCGCGCCCCGCCGATGGCATTGCGCCACATCGCGGCGAGTTCTCCCCGCGGCCCAAACGCAAGGCTCGGCGCGCAGCATTGGCAGATGGAACCATCGGGCGACTGATAAATGCGGGCGTCCGGCTCCCAACTCGCACCGCCGTTCTTGGACAGCGCGCCCCACAGCTCCGTACCGCCATTCCGCAAATCCAGCCACGCGACGGCGATGCGCTCCCCGCTAGCGGCCATCGCGTGCAGCCCCTCGCGCGCAGACTTCGGCAAAGCATTGACCTTGGACGGCTCCGTCCAACTCTGGCCGCGATCGGTGGAGGTCCACGCCAGCAGATCCCCGCTTTCATGCGAGATGGCGGTGACGACCAAGCGCTCCCCGGCAACGGCGATGCGCGGCCCGCGGTGCATCCCGAGCGCCAGCTTCGGCAGTGCGCCGATCTTCACCGGCGCGCGAAATGTCCGCGCTTCGTCAGCGGAGAACGTGTGGAAAATCCCGCCCCCCTTTTGTCCAAAGACGACATGGATTTCACCCGTCGATCCCACCGCTACCTGCGGCTGCAATGCAGCGGAAAAACCGGCCGGGACAATCTCGACCGGCACGGCAACGGCAGAGCATGCTGCGACCAAGGCAGACAGGTGGAGTGAAAGGATTCGCATGGCTAGTGGGGTGGTGAGTTACTCGGAAGATGACGCGGTTGCTGCCAGCTCGTTCTTGCCCAACTCCCGGCTGCGGAGCCACAGGAAAATAACGGGCGTGACGATGAGGATGTGGAGGAGGCTGGAGATCATGCCGCCGATCACGGGCGTGGCGAGCGGCTTCATCACCTCCGCGCCCTGACGGTGGCTCCACATGATGGGGAGGAGTGAGGCGACGATGGTGGCGACGGTCATCACTTTTGGGCGCAGGCGGAGACGTGCGCCGTCTTTCACGGCTTGGACGAGCGCGGCGTAGTCGAAGGCGGGGCCAAGCGCGGCCTGGCGCGCCCTCACGGTTTCCTCGAGATAGACGACCATGACGACGCCAGTCTGCACGGCGGTGCCGAAAAGGGCGATGTAGCCGACCCAAACCGCGCCGTTGAAATTGTAGCCGAGCAGGGCTTGCAAAAAGACGCCGCCGCTGAGCGCGAAGGGCACGGCGAGCATGACGTGCGCGGCTTCCAGCGCGCTGTGATAGACGAGGTAAAGCAGGACGAAAATGACGAGCAGCACGAGCGGGAAGACGAGGGTCATGGTCTGGACGAAACGGCGCTGGTTTTCGTATTCGCCAGTCATGCGGTAGGTCATGCCTTCCCAGTTGACGGTGGCCAGCTTCTGCTCGACTTCCGCAACGAAGCCGCCGAGGTCGCGGTCCTGCACGTTGGCTTGCACGAAGGAGCGGAGACGGCCGTTCTCGCTAGCAATCTCGTTCGCGCCGATCTCCCGGGTGAGCTTGGCGACCATGCCCAGCGGAATGTAGGCGGGCGCGGCTGCGGTGGTGGCCATCGCACCGGCAGCGGGGGCGGCGGGCGTCATGCCGGCACGGGTGGCAATGAGGATGCGGCCGAGCTTTTCCAGGTCGTCGCGCTCGCCGCGTTCGAGGCGGACCTGGATGGGGTAGCGTTCGCGTCCTTCGATAACGACGCTGACGTTTTTTCCTCCGATGGCAATCTCCACGGCGTCGAGCACATCGCGCGCGGAAAGGCCGTAGCGAGCCATCGCCTGACGATCGACTTTGATATTCAAGTACGGCTTGCCTTGCACCCGCGACGGCGAGACGCCGGTCGCGCCGGGGATGGCTTTAATGAGGGCTTCGACCTCGTAGGCCTTGCGCTGAATCGCCTCGAGACTGTCGCCATAAATCTTCACGCCAACTTGGGCGCGAATGCCGGTGTAGAGCATGAGGATGCGGTTCTCGATCGGCTGGAGAAAGGCGGGGACGTAGCCGGGGACGAGCTTCATCTTTTCGGTCAGCTCGGCTTTCAGTTTTTCGACAGTCATACCGTCGCGCCACTCCGGGTTGCGCTTCATCGTGAAGCGTCCCGCGGGGACGTATTCGGGCTTCAGCATGATGGTTGTCTCCAGCATCTCAGTCGGCGCGGGATCGGTGGCCGTCTCGAAACGGCCGAGCTTGCCCGCGACGCTCGCGACCTCGGGAGTCTGCGCGATGACGGTGTCCTGCCATGCCATCACGCGTTGGATTTCGGCGAGGCCGGTCTTCGGCAAAAGCACGGGCATGAAGAGCAGGCTGCCTTCATTGAGCGGCGGCATGAACTCCTTGCCAAACCCCGCGGTCGCCGCGGCGAGGCGCGGCCAACCGGCGTCGTTCAGCCGTTTCACCGTCGCGCGCGGCAGGCCAAAGGCGACGAGCAGTGCGCTGGCGAGGATGAGCGCGGCGATGGCGAGAACCGTAGCGCGATGCCGCAGCGCCCAATCGAGCGTGGGCGTGTAAAGGCGGAGCAGCACCTTCATCACCCAGTTATTCTCCTCCGCATGAAACGGCCCGCGCACCAGCCACGCGCAAAGCACCGGCACGAGGGTAACGGCGAGCAGCGTGGAGCCGATCATCGCGAAGGTTTTGGTGAAGGCTAGCGGGTGAAAAAGTTTTCCCTCCTGCCCGGCCAGCGCGAAGACCGGGACGAAGGCGAGGATGATGATGGCCATCGCGAAGAAAATGGGCCGCCCGACTTGCTGACACGCGGCGAGGGTGACGTGCCACCTTTCCGAAGGCGAAAGGCGAATGGCGAAAGGCGATGTCGGGTCCGCGGGAGGGAGCGGTTGGCCGGTGAGCGGGTCTTCGCCTTTCGCCTTTCGCCTTTCGCCTTCCTCCATGTGGCGGATGACATTCTCCGTCACGACAATCGCCGCATCCACGAGCACGCCGATGGCGATGGCGATGCCGGTGAGGGACATGATGTTCGAGGTGATGCCGAACTGTTTCATCAGCAGGAACGAGATGAGGATCGAGATGGGCAGCGGCAGCGTGACGATGAGGATGCTGCGGAAGTGCCAGAGGAAAAGAATGTGCGCGAGGATCACGAGGACGATCTCTTCAGCGAGCGCGTGCTTGAGCGTGTCGATGGTGCGGTCGATGAGTTCGCTGCGGTCGTAGAACGGGCGGATGGTGATGCCGGGCGGGAGCGTGGGCGCGAGCTGGGCAATCCGGGATTTCACGCGCTCGATGACGGCCTTCGCGTTTTCGCCGGTGCGCATGACGACGGTGCCGCCGACGACTTCGTGGCCGTTCACGTCGAGCGCGCCGCGGCGGAAGTCGCCGCCGATCTGTACGGTGGCGAGGTCTTTGAGGTAGATCGGCGTGCCTTCGCGCGCCTTCACGGCAATGAGTTCGAGGTCGTCGGCGCTCGCGATGAGGCCAAGGCCCCGGAGGACAAACTCCGCGCCGTTTTCCTCCACGACTTTGCCGCCGACATTGAGGTTGGCGTCCTGCACCGCGGTGATGACTTCCATCATGGTCACGCCCGCGGCGCGCATTTTCGTGGAGGAAAGCTCGATCTGGTACTGCTTCACGAAACCGCCGATGCTCGCGACTTCGGCAACGCCATCGACGCTGGCGAGCTGATAGCGGAGGTTCCAATCCTGCAACGAGCGCAGGCGCGCGAGATCGTAGCCGCCGTCAGGCGCGAGCGCGGGATCGACATCGAGGTAGTACTGATAAACCCAGCCAAGGCCGGTGGCGTCCGGCCCGAGCAGGGGCTTCACGCCTTCGGGCATGGAGCCTTGCAGGTAGTTCAACCGCTCGAGCACGCGGGCGCGGGCGAAGTATTGATCGACGCCATCTTTGAAAATGATCGTGATCAGCGAAAAGCCGAACATCGAGGTGGCGCGCACATCCTTTACGCCGCTCAACCCTTGGAGGCCGGTGGTGAGCGGATAGGTGACCTGATCCTCGACTTCCTGCGGGCTGCGGCCGGGCCAGTCGGCGGAGACGAGAACCTGGTTTTCGGTGAGGTCGGGGATGGCATCAACCGGCGTGGTATAGACCGCGCGGATGCCGAGCGCCGTGAGCACGAGCACGGCGCAGGCGACGAGGAAGCGGTTGCGCAGGCTCCACTCGATGACGCGGGCGATCATGGGGCGCGGTCTTCGGCGGCCGGCTTCACCGGCATCTCGGGCGCGGCGGCGAAGGAGCGGTTCATCTCGGCCTGCCCGTCGATGAGCAGCGCACCGTTGGTCACGACTTGGTCGCCGGCGTCGATGCCCGAGAGAATTTCCACGAATTCATCGCCGCGCCGTCCGAGTTGCACGACGTGGCGGCCATACGCGCCCTCCTCGTGCGCCACATAGACGACGGCCTCCGCGCCGGTCTGCACGACGGCGGAGCGCGGGACGGTCAGGACTTCCGGCGCATCGAGCGCCACCGCGCCCTCGGCGTAGAGCCGGTGGAGCAAGCGCCGGCGGCCTTCAACGAGTGGGTTTGGCAATTCCACACGCACCTGCGTGGCGCGAGTGACCGGATCGAAGTTCGGGTCAATGAAGGTGATCTTGCCCTCGAAAGTTTCGCCCGGCGCCGAGGGTGTGGTCACTTTCACCGACTGCCCGACCCGCAGCCACGCGATGTCCTGCTCATAGACGGGAAAGACGAACCACATGATCGAAAAGTCCGCGATTTCAAAAAGCTTCTGCCCGGCGGTGACATACTGACCGGAGTAAAGCTGATCGTTGACCACCGTACCCGTCATGGGCGCGAGGATTTCGCTGGTGACCGTGTCGCGCGGCTTTTGCGGCAGCGCGGCGATCTGCTCGGGCGTGAGGCCCATGAGACGGAGCTTGGCCGCAGCACTCGCGCGGAACTCGGGGCCGATGGTCACATACTCGCGTTCGGCGAGGAGCAGCGCGGAGCTGAAAATCTCGAACATGGGTTTGCCTGCCTCCACCTGCGCGCCGTGGTGATTGACGTAGAGCTTTTCGATGCGGCCATCGACGTAGGCCGAGATGATGCGGTGGCGGCGCGCGTCGTCATCGATGGTGCCGGCGAAAGTGAGCGTCTTGGCCAGCGGACGCGCTTTGGCCTCGGCGGTCTGGACGTGAAGCACGCGGACCATGCTTTGGCTGAGCGAAACCATGTCGCCGTCCACGGCGAGGCCGGACTCCCCCTCATAGACCGGCGTCAGTTGCATGCCACAGATGGTGCAGCGGCCGGGCTTGTCGCTCTTCACCCACGGGTGCATGGCGCTTTGGTAAAACGCGATGCGGCGCTCGCCGGAGGCGGCAGCGATCTCGCCGCGGCCGGGTGCCTGGCGGGTGACAAACCAAGTCGCAGGCACGGCGAGCGCGAGGGTGAGGAGGACGACCGCGGGAGTTTTCATAAGACGGATAAGGAAAGCGCAGACCGGGCGGCGGATAGGACGCCGCCCGGCGCGCGGGTGGGCGATTACTTCTTGGGCGCAGCGTCTTTCACCGTTTGGGTGAACTTCGCCGGGGCCTTGTCGAACTTGCCTTTGCACGACTTGCAGCAGAGCCACACGTCGGTGCCTTCGTGGGTGACCTTGAAGGGCGTCATGCCGCCGCTGCCGAGGTCTTCATTGGAGACCACGCATTTTTTGAGCGGGTAGTCTTTCGGCACGGCGAAATCGGCGAAAGCCGGGCTGAGGCTAAAGCCGAGGGTGGCGATGAGGGCGAGGATACGATTAGTTTTCATGTTGGAGTGGTTTGTGAAAAACAGGCCGCGGACTGACTGGTGGATGTCTCCCGCCACGCGCGGCCTGCGAAAAAAAAAGCGTGGCGGTTCACGGCTGGCGACAGGCCAGACGCGGATGAGTTTGAGGAGACGCCGCTGCGTAAAGCCGTCGCTGGACGGCGCGCAATGGGCCTCAGGCCCGGACGGGCGGAGCGTGCGAATGCAGGCTCCGGTGGAGAACGAGTTCGGAGAAGGACCGCGCTCCCGGCGGGTCCGCGGCGCAGACGCGTCCCGCGACTTCAGCCGTCGGCTCAAAATCGAGGACGGCAAAAACGATCAGCGTGAAGTGGGTGGGGTCGTATTTGGCGCTGACTTTTCCCGCATCCGCCGGAACGCCGAGCAGCGCGTGGCAACAGTCTTTAATCTCGCCCGCCGGGGCAGGCTTATCCGCGCCATCAGCGTGACAGCCGGGGCAGGCCGCGGCCTGTGGCTCGGCGGGCATGAAGCCAAGGGCGCAGTGATTCGAGGCGAGGAGCCAGCCCACCATGAGCAGCGCAGCAAGGAGCGCGCGCAGCGGGGAGGTGGAGTGGCGGAAGATTTGCACGGGCACAGGACTGACGCAGAAATTGGCGAGGCGTTCAATCCATGATTCGCCGCAACAGCGGAAAAGGACGCGGGTTTTATCGGCGGGAGGTCACCCGGTCGGCGGTTCAGGCTACGCGGCGGCGGCCGAGGAAGCCGAGCGCGCCGACGAGGAGCAGACCAATGCTGCCGGGCTCCGGAACCACCGCAGACCCGCTCATTCCTTTTCCACCGACCGCGGCAAAGGGCGTACTTTCGGTCAGCGTGACTAGGGCACCTGCGCCGATATTCAGCGCGGCCAGCGTCTGGCTTGTAGAGAAGTTCGTCGTGGCGTTGGCGTTGACTGTGGCGGTGCCGCCAGTGAAGGAGGTGTTCACGTTGGTCACGCCGTCGCTGGTGGTCAGCGTATTATACCCTTGGAGGCCGTCGAGGTTCAGCGTGCCAGAGCCGATTTTGGTTAAGATGCCGGTGGTAGCGTTGGCCGCGGTCGTGGCCGTGTCCAGAATCGCCGCCGTAGACGGATTTCCACCCAACAAGGTAACCGTCGGAGCGCCCGTGTAACCGACACCTGGATTCGTGATAATGATCCCAGTCAATACGCCTGAGCCATCGATCGTTGCGATCGCGGTTGCACCGGTGCCGCCGCCATCGGTAATTTTCACCATCGGTGCGGACACGTAGCCTGCACCTGCGCCGCCTGGGGCGATCGCGATGCTAGCGACACCATCACCAGTCGGGGCGATCAGATCCTGCGCGATCGTTACCGTGTGTCCCTGCGTGTCAATGATTCCGCCTCCGGCATAAATATAAGCGTTATCCAAGCCTTGCAGGAAACTCCCGCTGTCGCCATTGGCCTGGAGTGTGCCCCCATTGAAGTTCAGCGTGGAACTGGACGCCGCATTGCCGGTGCCGATATTTGGCGTGTTCAGCACACCGCCGGTCAGCAGATTGACGATGCCGACGCCGCTAGCGGTGTGGCCCACGGACACCGCGTTGGTGGGACTACCGCCGTTTTTGGTGACTGTGCCGCCGCGGACATTCAAAATGCCCGTGCCCTCTTCACCGATAATCAGCAGACCTCCGCCATTAGTCGCGTTAAGAGTTCCACCGGCGGAGATATCCAGAATACCGAAACCAGTGCTGAATCTTCCGACTGACGGGAAAGCACTGTTGAAGTTCACAACTCCACTGCCACCCACGTTCAGTTCGCCGTTACCAAAGGCACCGGTTTGGAGGTTCAAATCCAAGCTCAGCGAGCCACCCGTGATGTTATAGATGCCGACCGCGTTGGCACCGTTAGCTTCGCCGCCCCCGAGCCGGCTTTCTCCACCGCCATTGTTGAGCACGAAACCGTCAGTCTGATTGACATACCCCTGGCCGGAGTTATACGCACCTACATAGAATCGGTTGGTGACAGTGAGGTTGGAGCCGGTTCCGAGAGTCATCACTCCGAGTCCGTTCGCGCCCACATCGAGCTGATTGGTGAAGTTCATGACCCCACCGGTGGCGGTCAAGAAGCCCTGTCCGGCAGCCATTTCGCCGATACCCACCCGCTGGGTGCCATTCAAAACACCCCCCGTAACATTTACCTTGGCGACTCCCCCGTCGCCATTGCCGTTAGCCCCACCCATGAGGATTTCCCGTGCTGTCAAAGTTCCGCCATTGACATTGACCGTTCCATCGCTGCCCGTGCGCTGACCGATAAGCATCCAGCCCGTGGTCGTGGAAAGGCTGCCACCGTTCATGTTGAGGACTCCTTTCCCGGAATCTCCGATGTGGAAATCTTCACTGGAAACAACCGTCGCGGAATCGTTGATGTTGACCGTTCCATCACTTCCGGAGTTCACGCCGATCGTTAAAGCACGGATATTGGCCTGCGCACTATCGTTCAGCGTCCAGGTGCCCACTGCAGAGCCTTCGACAGCCACAGCAATGTTGCCTCTGCCGGTGTTTCGGTTTGAAGTGTCAACGGCGCTCGTTTCGTTGAGGATGCTGGTATCGTCCATGGTGAGGGTGGCGCTTCCTCGCTGGCCGATGTTGAGACGGTTGGTGTGGTTCTGGTTCCATTGCGCCGCTCCCGTCAGGTTCACGATGCCAGTCGTCCCAGCGTCGTCGCCCATATAGGTATTGTTAGTCGTCGTCCACACACCGCCACTCATATCCACTTGGCCAATGGTGCCTCCACCTTGGTGACCGATGTAGGCCACGGAGGAGGTCACAGTCCCACCGGTAAAGGTCATCGTCCCGTTACTTTGACCGCCGACGCGAAGTTCGTTGCCGGCACTGAGCGTACCGCCCACCTGGAGCAGCGCACCATCGCCGAAGACATGCACATTGCCGGTCGAACTCGTCACGCTGCCCACATCGAGCGTGGTGGTATTCTGAATATTGACCCCTGAGGTGCCGTTGATCGTGCCCGTGTTAATGAATGCGCCGCTGCCCGAGGTTAGATTCGTAGCCCCGGTGTGCGTGGCCGTGCCGTTGAAGGTCAAAGCCCCGGTGCCAGTGGACTCGAGGGTGCCCGCGCCAGCAATGGTCGGGGCGACGGTCACCGCATCCGAGCGGTTAAAAGCGACTGCGGCTCCGCTCGCAATGGTCACCGTGCCGGTGCCGAGGGAACCAGACGCGCCCCCATCACCTACGTTTACCCGACCGGCATTCACCGTCGTGGTCGTGTAGGTGTTCGCGCTGTTGGTCAGGTTCACCGTGCCAGTGCCGGTCACCACCAAGCCGGCGCCGGAAACGACGCCACCGAGCGTCAGCACGGTGTCGGTCGCCGGTGCGACGTTGGTATTCGCGAAAAACGAGATGGGCGTATTGGTCGTGTGGCTGCCGGACGTCTGGGTGATGGAGGGCACGCCAAAACCGTTATTGAGGGTGATGATGCCTGCCGCCCCGCCGGTGATCGTGTAAACGGTGTCGCTGTCAAAAACGAGGCTGCCCACAGTCTGCGGACCGACTACCGAAATAGCGACCGTAGGAACATTAGGAACTGCTCCAAAGGTGGCCACGGTGCCGAGAGCGTCCGGGTGCGAGTTGCTCCAATTGCTATCCGTGGTCCACTGGCCGTTGCCATCGAAAGTCCACTCCGTACTCACGGCGGTGGCGATGGTCAAAGTGATGTTCGTGGCCGTGCTGGTCAGGCTATATACTTTTCCGACCTGGCTGTTGGCGATGTTGAAGGAGCTGAGCAGCGCGGCATTGGAGATGACGCCGTTGTTGTGCGTAATAATCGTGTAGGTGCCATCCGCGACAAAGGGCGTCGTGCCGCCTTCGTCGTAGAGATACAGTGCGGTGGAGCCCAAAGTCAGGCCACCGGCATTGGTGATCGCGATGACATCGTTGCTGGGGGTGAGATTCAACTCGAAGTCCAAGGCGCTGCCAGCACCCAGCGTCAACGCCGGCATCGTAAGCGTCCCGATGGAGCCGTGCTTGGCCGTCAGGCGCCCGCCGGTATTGACGGTGAAGTTGCCTGCGTAACTTCCTTCTGCGGCGAGGATGCCGCCGTTTACCGTCACTGGTCCGGCGAGGCTTCCGCTACTAAAGGCCAGGCTGAGCCCTCCATCGCCAGTTTTGATCAACCCTCCCGTCCCGACTGCCACCGGCGCGGTCCCGACGAGCGTGAGCATAGTGGCCGCGGACGTGACCTCGAAATTCGCGGTTTTGGTGGCATTGATCGTCGAACTGCGGTCCGTGGAAGTGGTCCCGCCCGTGTACTGCAAAGTGCCGCCATCGAAGACGAGATTGGTCGCCGCATTTGTGGCCGCGCCCATGCCGCTGCTAATGCCGCCATCCGTTAAATTACCAAGGCTCAACTTGCCGCCACTGATCGTGGTTACGCCCGAATAGCTATTGGATGCGGTGAGCGTCAATGTCCCACCGCCCGTTTTCTTCAGACTACCCAAACCCAGGTTTTCCTCAGTCAAGAATTGGGTCACCGTGATATTGAATGTGTTGGTGTCAATAATCGCGCCGCCGTCCCTGATGATGGCGTTCGTTAAGCCCCCCATGAAAGTCGTTTCATTCACCGTGGCCATAAGGGTGCCGCCGTTGAAATTGAACGTTGAGGTCCCACCGGATCTGAACGCGTTCACCTTGAGGGTGCCACCGTCCAAATTGATGGTTGAATTGCTGCCTCCGTTGTTCCCCATCTCCAGATAACCATTCGCATTTGTTTTCTCCACTAACCCGGTGCCGCTAATTGTCAGTGTGCCGGTAGATCCTTCGCGACCGACCGCAAACCAGTCCGCGATGCTGACCGTACCGCCGATCACGACCATCGTGCCGTTGCTGCTGCCACCGCCATTGCCCACCCAAAACTGACCGCCCGCGTTGTAATTGCCGCCCGTCATACTGAAAGTACCGGTGGCACCGTTTAAGCCGACAATCGTCTCCCCACCGCCGGTGTTGACCGTCCCACCGCTCATCTCGAAATGCCCCTCGCTGGTGCCATCACGACCGAATGTCGTCCAGCCACCCGTACGATTAAGCGTGCCGCCGCTCATCCGGAAGGTCCCGTTTCCGCTATTTGCCCCATTGGTCCGGAAACCCACCGTGAAGTCATTGGTCAGGTTGATGGTGCCGTTGTCCATATTCACCACGCCGGTACCCTGCTCGCCGATGATCATCCGCCACGCGTTCACTGAGCCACTGGTATTAATGTTCATGAACCCTGTCCCACCCCCGCCGCCAAACTCGACCCCGCCCACGTAAATGCGGCCTTCTGGCCCGCTCGTCGAGAGACTCCCGCTGCCTTGGGCGAAGCCCGTCAGCGTGCCGCCGCTTCCTGTAGTGTCTGCGAGGTTGTAGCTACCAGTGCCCCCGTCTGTTCCCACGTCCACCCAGTTATTGTTGCCGCTGGTTATCGTGCCCGCGGTGTGATTGAGGATGGCCGGACCGCCGCCGCGTGCTACGCGGAGGTCGATTACGTTGGGGACATCGGCTGAGATCGTCGCGGTGAAAGTCAGGACCTCGTCACCAATCAATTTGATGTCGGCATCCACCCCAGAGGGAACGAAACCCCCGTCCCAGTTGAGCGGATTCAGCCAGTCGGAGTCGGTGGTTCCGAGCCACAGAGCGCCTTCCGCGGAAAGGGCGAAAAGCGAAAGGATACCGGTGGAGAGAATATGACGGGTTTTCATAAGAAGAGATGGTGAAAAATGACAAGTGGAGCGGCGGCTTGAGTCCAGGGGCACGAAGGCGAAAATGGTTGTTGGGGGTGCAATCTCCGGGGCGGATTACGGGTCGAAGCATCGCCGATAAATTTCTTCCGACCATGACCTGCATCCACGAGCCGCTATCGAAACCGCACATCCTCCGCGCCGCCTTCACCACGCCTCACGTCAAGCGCCCACCATGATCGCCAATCCGGACGACAGGCCGCGGAAAACATTCCTTACGTCGAGCGGCGCGATACAGCACGGGCCTTGCGCAGCACACTTATGCCGTCTAAAACAACCGCTCGCGCCCCGCATGCTTCACCCAGCCCTTTTTCCATGATTCTCCTCCCTGCCATCGACCTTATGTCCGGTGAAGTCGTGCGCCTCCGCCAAGGTAAGGCCGACCAGAAGACCGTCTATTCGCGCGATCCAGCAGCCTTCGCCCGGCGCTGGGAAGATGAGGGTGGTGACTATCTGCACATCGTGGATCTCGATGCGGCGTTCACCGGTGAGCAGCGCAATCTCGACGCCGTGCGCGCCATTGCCGAGTCGATCGATATACCGTGCGAACTCGGCGGCGGCATGCGCACCGAGGCCGCGATCCGACGCGCCTTCGAGGCGGGCGTGGCTCGCGTGGTCATCGGCACCCGGGCGGCAGAGTCGCTCGATTTTGTGCGCGAGATGGCCCGCGAGTTTGGCAGCGCGCGCATCGCCGTGGGCATCGACGCGAAGAACGGCCTCGTCTCGGTCAAAGGCTGGACTGAGGAAAGCAAGCTGAGCGCTTTCGACCTCGCCCGCCGCGCTGAAGACGCCGGCGCAGGGACGATCATCTACACGGACATTGCGACCGACGGCATGATGGCGGGCCCAAACTTTCCCGAGACCGGGAAAATGCTCGCCACTCTGCATTGCCAACTCATCGCCAGCGGCGGCGTGAGCAGTGCCGCCGACGTGCAGCGCCTGGCTGAAATGCCCGGCCTCTACGGTTGCATCATCGGCAAAGCCCTCTACGACGGAGCGATCAATCTCCGCGAACTCACCGCCGCCCGTTAAATCCCCTGCCCTTTTCTCCATGAAAGTTCTCTTTCTCGATTGTTTCTCCGGCATCAGCGGCGACATGACCGTCGGCGCGTTGGTCGATCTCGGCGTGAAGCCATCCACTCTCGAATGGGAGCTCTCGAAGCTCGATCTCGGGCCGTTTCACATGCACTTCGAGCGCCAGCAACGCCAGCAGATCGAGGGCGTGAAATTTGGCATCCACGAGGGCGCGACCCACACCCACGAGCAGGACGAGCACGAGCACCACGACTGCTGTGGGCACGATCACGGACCTGACGGGCACAGCCATGAACACGCGCATGCCCACAGTCACGAGCACGAACATGAAGGGCACACGCACACCCACGAGCATTCCCACGCGCACACGCACTCGCACGAGCACGGCGAAGAGGGTCACCAACATCTTCACGAAGGCGAGGAGCACGACCACGATCACGGCTCGGAAGTCCACCAACATCCCCACCACGGCGATCACGTTCACGGCCGCAGCCACGCCGAGATCCGCGCGCTCCTCGAAGCCAGCGAGCTTTCGTCTTTCGTGAAAAGGCATGCGCTTTCGATTTTCCAGCGCATTGCTGTCGCCGAGGGGAAAATCCACGGCCAGCCGACGGCCGACGTGACGTTTCATGAAGTCGGTGCGCTTGATTCCATCGCCGACATCGTTTGTGCCTGCGTCGGGCTCGAAACGCTCGGCGTGGAAAAGGTTTTTGTCTCGGCGCTGCACGACGGCACCGGGACCATCGAGTGCGCCCACGGCACTTTTCCCCTTCCGGCCCCGGCCACGCTCGAAATCCTCGCGGGCATCCCGCTCGGCCAGATCGACGAGCCACACGAGCTGATCACCCCGACCGGTGCGGCGATCCTGGCGGAATTCGGCGTCGGTTTTGGCTCCATGCCGCAGCTTGTGACTGAAAAGGTCGGTTACGGCATTGGCACCCGCGACCTCGCCTCGCGGCCCAATGTACTCCGCGCCATCCTCGGCACCCTCGCCGACTGAGCCATGAGCGCCGACGGCTACGCGACCGACACCGTCACCCGCCTCGAGACGAATCTCGACGACCTCTCGCCAGAGTTGACCGGCGCGACTTTGGAGCGCCTTCTCGCCGCCGGCGCGCTCGACGTCTGGCTGACGCCGATCCAGATGAAAAAAAGTCGCCCCGGCGTGCAGCTCAGCGTCCTATGCGATGACGCCCACACCGCCGCGCTCACCGACCTTATTTTCGAAGAGACCAGCGCCTTTGGTCTGCGGGTGGAAAAGATCACCCGGCTTAAGCTCGAACGCCGCTTTGAGACCGTGGCTACAACCTTTGGCGACATCATCATCAAGCTCGGTCTCCGCCGCGGCCGAATCGTGCAAATCGCTCCTGAGTTCGAAAGTTGCCGCGCCGCCAGTGAGCGCACTGGCGCTCCGCTTCGCACTGTCTTCGCTGCGGCCAGCCGCGCGGCAGAAGCGCTTCGGTCCAACCGATGGGGTTTAGCGGGCGATCAAATTTAATTGGCGTGTCATCCTGAGCGGAGTTTCCGGCGGGCGCAGGTGGGCGGAAACGGAGTCGAAGGATCCCGGCGAATCATTGACGTGCTGCACTTGATTGACCGCGGAGGTCGTTCACT
Organism: Chthoniobacter sp.; assembly: GCA_031390545.1. Lineage (GTDB taxonomy): Bacteria > Verrucomicrobiota > Verrucomicrobiia > Chthoniobacterales > Chthoniobacteraceae > Chthoniobacter. The sequence continues at coordinate 19,458 of JANMTP010000024.1, forward strand.
GCGCTACGCCCGTCTTTCCGCCTCCGCTCCGCTCAGTATGACGCACGGTGTATGCGTTCCTCACCCGAGGCTACCGACGCCCAGTGGCGCGGATGATTTTGCAGACGCGTTCCATTTTCTCCACGAGCGCCGCGTCCTCGCGCCACTGCGCAATCGGCTGCGCGAGACGCTGGCTCCAGTTCGATTCGCTGACTGCGCCGGGCACGTTGAAGCGCTGGGTGACGGCGAAAAGGTCGGTGATCATGTAGATCGCCATCCACGAGTTGCTGGCCAAAAGCGCGTGCAGCAATTTTTCATGCACCTCGTCCGTGTACGGCGTGATGCACGGCACCTCAAAGCCCGCCCACGCCGCCAGCGCGCGCACCTCGCGCCACGCTTTATCCCGCGGCTCGTGAGTCTCCGGTCCGCCCTGCTCCGCGGCCTCTATCCTGGCCATCCAGCCTTCCCAGATGGCGCGCAGCGGTTCGAAATCATGCGTCGCATAGGTCGTCACAGAAATTCGCTGGTAGGCCGCGCCGGGGGTCATCGCGCCGGTCGCTTCATCCGTTTCCCAGTACGGGATCTTGAAACCCGCGATACCCAACCGCGCGAGGGTCGGGCGCACGTAATCCGGCACTACGCCGAGATCCTCGCCGATCAATCGGAAGGGACCGCATTCCTCGAGCAGCACTTGGAGAATCTCCTCGCCCTGCGCGCAGTTCGCCACCTTGTGCGCTTCCGTGTCATCCTCGTGCGCGACGAAGTGCGGCAACTCACCGCCGGTCCGCGCACGAGCTTCCTCTTCGGTGAGCGGGAGAAATTCAGCGTTGTATTGCGGGCGCCATGGGAAGCCGTAGATGCGGAAAAAACCGAGGATGTGATCGATGCGGAAAAGCTCGAAACAACCACGCACCTTGCGCACGCGCTGCCGCCACCAGTCGAAATCGCGCGCGCGCAACGCCTCCCAACGATAAAGCGGAATGCCCCAGTTTTGTCCCCACTTGTAGGTGAAAGGGTCAGCCGCAAAAACGCGCTCCGGCGGACAGCCGCCCGACCAGACATGATCGAAAATCTCGGGATCCGCCCACACGTCAGCGCTGTAGTAGGAAACGCCGAACGGGATGTCGCCCATCAGCGCCACGCCCCGCGACTCGGCAAATTTTTTCATTGCCGCCCACTGCTCCCAGGCCAGCCACTGCACGTAGCGGCGAAAGTGCATCCCGCGATCAAACGCGCGCCGTTTCGCCGCCGGTTGCGCCGCCAGCCAGGTCCTCGCCCCTTCCCGACTGCGCTGCTCCGCCGGCCACAGATCCCAACGCTCGCTGCCGCCATTCTCCTCAATGAGCACGCGGAAAAGCACGTAATCATCGAGCCACGATTTTTCATCGCGGCAAAATTTCCGATACCGCCGCAGCCGCACCCCATGACTGCGCCAGGTACGGGCGAGAAAATTGGAGAACGCGCGCCACAGCAACTTCTCCCGCAACCCTTTTACCAGCGGATACGCGACTGGCCCCGCATTGAGCACCGCGAGGTCGATACCCTGCGTAATCTCCGTGATTTCCTCCGCCCTTAAATCGAGCAGCGTCGCGGGCGCGATCTCGATGGTCGTGGGCTCCAGCGCCACGGATGAAATGGCGTTGTAGGGCGAGTTATCGTTGCCCGTTTCATTCACCGGCAGGAGTTGCACCATCGTCCAGCCTTGGTCTGCGGCCCAAACGACGAACTCTCGCAGCGCCCCGAGATCGCCAATGCCGAGATCGTTTTTTCCGCGCAGCGCAAAGAGCGGGGCCAGCAGTCCAGCGAGCGGTTTATCGGGCGTGAGTTCCATGCAGCGCGAGATTTTCAAACAGCCAACCTCGCAGCCGGCAAGCCCCGAAGCGGTTTTTCATGCCTCCGCCGGCACCAGCCCCTGCCCAACCGCATAGCGCGTCAGCCGCGCGACATCGCGCAGCCCCAGCTTTTCCATGAGCGCAGCGCGATGATGCTCCACCGTCTTTGCCGAGAGCCCCATGCGCCCGGCCATCTGCTTATTGCTCATCCCCTCGGCGACCATCTGGAGAACCTCGCGCTCGCGCTCTGTCAGCACCGAGCGCGCCGGCTCCAGCCCGCGCGCGGTGTCTAGCAAGTCCGTGGCAAACGGCGTGAGAAACGTGCCGCCCGCCGTCACTGTACGCAGGGCTTCGCGCAAAGTGGCCAGCGCATCCCGCTTGTGCACGAACCCATGCGGACGCTCGCGCAGCGCCTGCAGGATCAGCTCCCGATTTTCCACCCCGCTATAAACCAGCACCCGCATCTCCCGCGACTCCGTCCAGAGCCGGCGGAGGACTTCCAGCCCATTCATCTCGGGTAGCGCCAGATCGAGGATCACAAGACGCGGTCGCGTCCGCGCGCAGACCCGTAGCGCCTCGAAGCCGGTCCGGGCCTCGCCCACGAGAGCGTAACCACCCTCCCGATCGAGCACCATGGCCAGCATCTGGCGCACCGAACAGTAATCATCCACCAGCACGACATTGGTCTTCATCGCATTCTCCGCCTATCAATTTTCTTGGTTTAGGGAAACTGCACTCGCCCCGACTCAGTCGCGCCACACCGGCTGCGTTGATCCATGGCAAACACGGGCACAGCGTCTCTCTTAATTCCCCCACCCCACACAAGTCCAAATTTCGGTCCCGCCCGGATTTTCAAAAAATCTCTGCGGAAACCTCCGACTCCATTCGCGGGGTTTTCCCAAGCCAAATGCGGAACTCTCCCCATTTTCGGACCCGTCTTCGAAAGCCAGTCTCCGCGCCCAGTGATGCGGATTCCACACCAGGCCAATTATCCCCAGGAGAGCAGCGAGCACCTAAGCCCAGCGACGTGGTCGCTCGGGCGCCCAAATCTGCACCGACACCGGCAGATTTCTCCATCTCGGTAGTTCCAACCCCATGCCTTCATTCTCATTCGCTCCGCGTTTCGCCCGAGTCTGTTTCGCTCTCCTCACCCTCGCCATCGCGGGCTGCGCCACGCCGAAGAACCTCAGCTTCGAGGCTTATGGGCGCGGGAAGCAGCCTGATGGGACCATCGACCCGAGTTCGGGCCCGGTCCGCAGCGACATGCTGGCGGTCATGTACGCAGAGTGGGTCGCGGCCGAATTCCGCAGCTGCGGCACAAGGGTGCGTGTCACGCGTGAGGGCTCTGACACGGCGCTCCTGACCGCTGGCATCGTGGCGGGCGCGCAAGAGACGCTGGGCATCGCGTCCAGCACCGTGGCCCATGTGGGACTCGCCGCAGTGTTCATCAAGGAACTGCAAGGCATCTTCAACGCCCGTGGCCGATCGGAAGCGTTTGTGGACGCGGCGAATCTCATCGACCTCGCTGTGGACGAATACCGCACCATCACGCCTAACCCGCCGCCCGACAAGATGACGCAGAACGGTGCGACACTGGTGGCGCGCGTCAATGCCTGCCGGCGGGTGGTGGATAAGACGCTGGGAGGCCGCCTGCCGGATACCTTGGAAATGATTCGCGCCAACACACCGATGACCGCCGCCGGCGCACGCACGACGCTCCCTGCGGATACGCACAGCTTCATCCCTGGCCTTCCGACGGCGAACAGCGCTGCAATCCAGGCCCGTATTATCGCCGCCCAAGGGCTCCCCTCACAGAAGCGGCAGACGACGGACGAGGCGACGTTTCGTGAGGGTGTCACCGCCAGGGGCCGGCGCGAGGTGCCGGAGGTCTTCGCCTTCAACCTGCGCGCAGCAGCACTGGAGGAGGCGGTGCCGGTCGATCAGCATGTGGCGCTGTGGGAGGACTTCTTTAAAAATGAGGCGATCGACCCGATGGATGACGAACTGCGCGCTGGGGACAAGACCATGAGCCGCGTGACGCTCGGGGAGGCTTACGCGTACTTCCCAGACAAGCGCGCTGCGCTGGCGAAGCGGCTTCAGGCGTGGGAGAAGAAGTTCCCACCCAAGAAGCCAGCGGCAAGCGCGCCCAAAACGCAGGTCGAGGCCAGTGCCGCTGCGGCAAAGGAAGCCAAGGAAAAGGTGAGAAATGAGGCCGAGGAGGCCAGGAAACGACAGGAAGCCGAAGAGAGGCTCCGCAAGCTTCAGGGCGGTTGAGCACGGTGAACTGCCCATTCGCACGTTGCGCACGATCCGCTCCTACGCCGAACCGTTCCACTTCCCAATGTAACCACTCCTTCCGCACCACCTCCGACCTATGAGTTCACGCACCTTTTTTCTCGAATTCAACGATCCGATGAACCGCGATCTCGCCGCGTTTCGGGCACATTTGCAGCAGCTGGAGCGGACGCCCGGCAGCAATATGCTCATCGTCGGCGTCAGCGAACACGACATCCGCCGGGCGGATGGTACATCGCTCGGCATCACGAAAGGCTATAGCTACCGCGCGGTCGGAGCGCCGCCACTACATGTTATTGATCTGCGCGCTGGCCCGCCGGTAACTGCGGACGCCGAGGCGGATGAAAAGGCATGGGATGAATTTATCGCTCCTATTGCCTTCAATCACGATGTCCTCAGCCGCGTGGAGCTCGATTTCGGCGACGGGCTGAAGCAACACGCGCTCGCCCGCCCCGTGGATGAGGCCGTGAGCGTGGAGGATGGCCCCAATGGAAGCGTCTTTCTCCAAGGCGCACCGGGCTGGGAGTGGCTGGTGCCGCGGGTCGATGGAAAGGATCTCGTGGTCGAGGGCAGGGCGACCTGGTGGGGCGGGCCGCGTGATTCGGAGGACCCGGGAGGCACTGCCAGCGGGATCGTCAACACGCGGCAGAACCCGAATTTCCGCGGCTGCTCGCTGGCAATGAATGGATTCAAGAACAGCGCCAACACCCTGGGCAGCCCGCTCCCGCGCTTCAAGTGGGGCACTTTAGTTGAGGTGACGTGCGCGGAGGGCCCTGCAAAAGGGGACATGCAGACGCTGACGCTGATCGATCTCGGCCCTGCGAAGCGCACGCAGAAGGCGATTGATTTGACCGAGAGCGCCTTCTCGCGCTTCGCCTCCACCAGCAAAGGAGTCGTGAACGTGAGCTACCGGATTCGTGATTGGCTGGCGCAGGTTGACCCGCGCAGCCCGAAACCGAACCTCATCGGCACATCGGCGAGCAAGAGTAACGACGACGGTACACCGCGACTGGCTGGGCCGATCGATGGCAACTTCGAGCAAATGGTGGCGGCGCTAGGGCTGGCGCACGTCACCGGCGATCTGGTCCTGGAGCCAACCAGCAACACGACAGCCGGCGTGCGCAATAGCACTCCTCCCCAAGTCCTGTGGCAAAACATCCTGCCGGCGCTCGCCGTGGTAAATGCCGCCGCCGCGCAGTTCAATGGTGCCAGGGTCCGGGTGAACAGCTCCTACCGCAACCCGCGTTACAACGACGCGGTGGGCGGCGCCGACCTCTCGCAGCACATGGGCTTCCGGGCGCTGGATTTTTCCCTCGAAGGTGTGCGTCCGCGGGATATCGGTGCATGGCTGGAGACGCAGCGCGGCCAGTCCTTTGTCCTAAATGCCGCGCTGACGGCGGGGCAGATCGTCAACCCGGCCGGGCTGGCGCTGCCACTGCATGCTGCGGGTTTGGGGCTGACGGCGATCGGTGGGGGCGGCCAGACTAGATTTACGTGGCGCGGGGGACTCGGGGTCTACGCGCGATTTGTGCATCTCGATGTGCGTGGGAGCGAGGCCAACTGGGCGTAGACCGCCTCGTCTAGTGCATGGGATTCCTCGATGAAATGTGGGCAAAATTGACTGCGCCGGCAGCGCCGGCGGCGGGAGACGTGGCGGTGTATGGCTCGATGCGCACGATCTTCGACTGCCGGCACATGCTGCGCTACACGATGGATGCCGGCCGCGAGATCCCGGAGGTGACGCGCAAAGACATCACCGATCTGGAGCGCTTCCTGGTAAGTCGTGGGACGCTGACGCTTCGTTCACGTGGACTGTCGGAGACTGAAGTCGGGCTGAACACTTACCGAAGTAGATTCTGCAACCTGAGATAGCCGTATGTTTCTCCAAAAACCTGCCCTTGCCGGAGCGCCGCCCTTTCGGCGGCTGAGTGGATATGCTTTCGACCCGAGCCTTTCCACGCAACTTGAGACAGCGGTGGTCAATCACGTTGTCTTTCCCGTGCGCTGGGAAGCGCTCGCGCCCACGTCGGGCGAAGCGGAGCCGCAGGGTCCGGGTCCGGTGGGGGAATACGTGGAAGTGGTGGATATCGATCCGCCGAGCCAGTGTCTGTATGCGCCGGTCGATCTCAACGATCCGCATCTACTCGCCCAGGATGGGCTTGCGCCTTCGGAGGGTGACCCGCGCTTTCATCAGCAGATGGTCTATGCCGTGGCGATGACCACCATCGAGCACTTCGAGCGCGCGCTAGGGCGGCCGGTGCTCTGGGCGGAGCGTGAGCCGATCAAAGGTGACGAATCGGTCGAGGAGCACGAGCGTTTCGTGCGGCGGTTGCGCATCTATCCCCACGCCTTGCGCGAAGCGAATGCCTACTACTCGCCGAAGAAAGTGGCGCTGCTTTTCGGTTATTTCCCGGCCTCGGCGAGTGATGCAGGAGGACACTTTCCGGGCGGCATGGTGTTCTCGTGTCTGTCGCACGACATCATCGCGCACGAAACGACGCACGCGCTGCTCGACAGCATGCACCGTCGGTTCATTGAGCCGAACCATCCGGACGTGCGCGCCTTCCACGAGGCCTTTGCAGACATTGTGGCGCTGTTCCAGCATTTCTCTTTTCCGGAGGTGCTCCGACACCAAATCGCGCGCACCCGTGGCGATCTGCGCGGGCGTAGTTTGCTTGGCGAACTCGCCGTACAGTTTGGCCGGGCGATGGGCGGCCATGGCGCGCTCCGCAGCGCGATCGGTGAGGTCGATGAAAGGACCGGGAAATGGACAGCCATCGCGCCTGACCCGGCGGCTTACCAGGACACTCTCGAACCGCACGACCGCGGTGCGCTGCTCGTGGCGGCGGTGTTCGATGCGTTCCTCGCGATTTACGAGAGCCGCACCGCCGATCTCCTGCGCATTGCCACGGGCGGCACCGGTCAGCTCCCCGCCGGCAATCTTCACCCCGACCTCGTCCGGCGTCTGGCCGAGGAGGCCGCCAAGGCAGCCAGCCACATCCTCGCCATGTGCATTCGTGCGCTCGATTACTGCCCGCCCGTCGAGATCACCTTTGGCGAGTACCTGCGTGCTCTCATCACCGCCGATGCCGACCTCGTGCGCGATGATCATCGCGGCTACCGGGTAGCGGTAATCGAAGCCTTCCGCCGCCGCGGCCTCTACCCACGCGATGTGCGCACCGTTTCGGAGGGAAGCCTGCGCTGGCCGCCCGCGCTACAGCTTTCCGATGATGCGCAACAAGCCGTGCAGGAAATTGGCAACTGGTTGCGAGGTCTGATGCCGGAACTGCGGTATGCGCAGGATCGCTGCGAGTTGTTCGAGTTAATGCGGGAAAAGCGAATCCAATTGCATGAAAAGATCCGCAGCTCGTGGAAGTCGGTGCCGCAGCTCGAGGCACTGACGGGGCTGGTCTTCCGGCGGCCCGAGAAGCCACTGCCGGGGCTGCGCTATGACAAGGACGGCATTCCGCGTTTCCAAGTCGCCTCTCTCGCCGCGATCGAGCGCGTGGGACCGGACGGCGATGTGATCAACCAGGTTCTCCTTACTCTCATTCAGACGCGCGACCTCCGGACGACCGAAGGTGAGCGCATGAAATTCCGCGGCGGCTGTACCTTGCTTATCGATCTCGATACGCAGCGGGTCCGCTACGCCATCGTGAAGCCGATCACCGGTCCCGCAGCCGAGCGCCGACTGGAGCGGCAGCGACGCTTCCTCGAGGACGGCGACGGCGTTTCGCTCGCGGCCGCTTATTTCGGCACACAAGCCGATGACGAAGAGCCTTTCGCCATGCTGCACCGCGGCCACGAGCACTAAACCCTGCGCCTTTTCCCATCATGCCCGCTCCGAAAAAATCCGCCGTGCGCATTCGCTGTTACCGTCAGGGTTTCGGCGACTGCTTCCTTCTGACTTTTGACACCGGCAAAGCGCAGCCTTGTCGAGTGCTGATCGACTGCGGCCTCTGGCCAACCGGCCCGGCGCACACGGCGACAATGCAAAAGATCGCCGAGGACATCGTCGAGCAGACCGGCGGCAAAGTGAGCGCAAAGAAGAAAGGCGTCGTCGATGTGCTGGTGGTCACACACGAGCATTGGGATCACCTCTCGGGCTTCAATCAAGCGCGGGTCATCTTCGAGAAGCTCCTGACTGTCCGCCAAGTGTGGCTTGCCTGGACGGAGCGGCCAAAAGGCAAAGACTCGCTCGCGGACACGTTGCGGAAGGACTACGAGAAAAAGAAAAAAGCCGCGCGCCGGTTGCAAGCGGCGTTGCAGGCGCTGGAAAGCAGCCCGGGGTTTTCTGCATCGAATGCCAGAGCCCTCCAGCAGCTCGATTCGCTCCTCGGATTTTTCGGGGCCGTCGGTGGAAAGGCGGACCCGGTCGGCGCGATGAAGTTTATCCGCGAAGAGTGGGTCGGCCCGACCCGCAGCTACTACGATCCCGGGCAGCTTCCCGAATTGCCGGGCGTCCCGGGGGTGCGCACCTACGTCCTCGGCCCGCCGCGGGACGAGAAGAAACTCCGCCGTGAAAGCAGCGAAAAACATGGCGCGCTCTACGAACTTTTTTTTGGGCTCACTGAGGAAGACAGCCTACTCGCTGCGCTCGGCGCGCTGGATGAGGACGTTGCGCGATTCCGCGACGTCGAGGAAGTCGGCAAGCCCTTTGACCTTGCCCATCGCCACCCCATCGACCTCGCCGCGGCGCAGCCGGAAAGTGCCCTGCCTGCCGGGTTGCGCGAAGATTTCACCCGCCGCTATGGCGCACCGGACAACGCCTGGCGGCGGATTGATGCGGACTGGCTCAATGCCGGTGGCGCCCTTGCGCTGCGGCTCGACAAAGGCATCAACAACACCAGCCTGGTCCTTGCCTTTGAGCTGCCCGACGGCCGCGTGCTTCTTTTCCCGGGCGACGCTCAGCTCGGCAATTGGGAATCGTGGCACGACCCCACGCTCTCTTGGAAGAGCCGCGAGCCGGGCGGGAAAGACATCGTTGCCCGTGATCTCCTCGCCCGAACTGTCTTCTACAAAGTCGGCCATCACGGCAGCCACAACGCCACCGCGCAGGATCTCGGTCTCGAACTCATGACTCATCCCGACCTGATGGCCTTCGTTCCCATCAGCCATCAAATGGCGCTGGACAATGGCTGGGACCGAATCCCGCTGAAAGGTCTCGTCAAGCGCTTGCGCGAGCGCGCGAAGAAGCGCGTCTGGTTTGCCACGGAATACACGAAGGACGGCAAGGACTTCCGCAATCCCAATATCGACAAGATCGACGAACTCACGACGACCGAAAAAGCCGCACTAAAGAAGGCGGTGCAAGTGGACCCTCTGTGGATCGATTTCAACCTATGACAACTCGCCTCATCATCACTTTGCTCGCCGCCGTCCTGCTCAGCGGCTGCGTGGCGAACCGTCCCTACCGACTTGCGGGCGTGGCTGGCGGAATCTACGACCAGAAATATCCCGGCCAAAAACCGCCCACGGAAAAGCTCAAAGCAAAAGAGGACCGCGACTACCGGCTTTCGTTCGTCGAGTTTGACGAAAAGGGCGACTTCTGGGACCGGGCTCAGCTCGCCATCGCCGCTGCGCAGATCAAGCGTGCGCCGAAGCCGGTGCTGTTGGTCGTTTTCATCCACGGCTGGCATCACAACGCCGCCGATCGCCCCCCGGGCGGGAAGAACCCCGGTGACGTCGAGACGTTCAAATGCCTGCTCTCCCAGCTGGCCGTCTCGGAGAGCACGCGGGGACTCGACGTCCACGGCGTTTACCTCGGCTGGCGTGGCCGGCTCGTGAACGGGCCGCTCGACTATTTCACTTTCCTGAGTCGCAAGGACGCGGCCACACGGGTCGCTGGGACCCCGGTGACGGAGACGATCTTCGAGCTGATCCGGCAGGCGCGGCGACGTGGGCCCAAGGCTTCCAAGACAGTCGTAATCGGTCATTCCTTCGGCGCTCTCGTGCTCGAGAAAGCGATGGCGCAAGCCGTTGCCGGGAGCGTCCTCGCGCAAGACGCCCAAGCGGGCGGAAACAGTTTCACCGCGCCCGCCGACCTTGTACTGCTCGTGAATTCCGCCGCCGAATCGCTGTATGCCAAGGAACTCAGCGACATGTTCCGCGGGGTCGGCCACCGCGATCATATCAATCCAAACCGCCCGCTGTTCGTCTCCCTCACCTCGCAGACCGACACCGCGACGAGCGGCTGGTTTCCGCGCGGCACCTTCCTGCCAAACCTCTTCGCTCGCCGACATTACGACTGGGAGAAAAAACGCGGCCCTTCCAGCGACAACGTCAGCCAGCACGATTACCTCACGACCACACCTGGCCACAATCAGCGGCTCTTCACCCACCGCATCGTCCGTCTCGGCACCGATCCGATCGCCACCACCTCTACGCCGGAGGATATCCGCAAGCCCGGCACCTGCCGACTTCCGAATCCCGCCTTCGATGAAAACCTGCGCAACCCGCAGGGCATGATGTTCGCGACCTCCATCCGCGAAACGCCGGAGCAACTCGTTTGGTGGCGCATCGAGCCGCTTTCCACGGAGAGGCGGGATCAGACGCCGTATTGGATCTTACCGGTGCCGCGCGAAATTCTTCACAACCACTCCCCTATCTTTACTCCCGAAGGTCGCGCCATGATGGCCGCGATCTTCCGCATCACCAATCCGAAGTCCCAGGTCGGACCTCGGCAGATGAGCATCTCCCGAAACTAAATCCTACCGACCGATGCCTCCCATCCTCGACGTTGCGATTGGTACCGTTTTCATCTTCCTGCTCTTCAGCCTCGTGGTATCCGCGCTGAACGAACTCCTCCTCTCGTACTTCGATCAGCGCGCCAAGTTCCTTCACATGGGCGTGCAGGAACTCTTTGGCGAGACCGCCCGCGGTTGGCGGCAGGGATTTTGCCTCAAGCTGTCGGGCGGCTTGGGCAGCCGCATCCAAGTCGGCACTTGGACGCGTCAGCTCTACCAGCACGGCCTCATCAATTCCCTCTCCCGCTCGGATTCCCCGGACGATGCCGAAGGCCGTTCCCCGTCCTACATACCCGCGGGCGTCTTCGTGACCGCCCTCCTCGACCTTATCGGCAAAAACAGCACCGCCCCGACAACTGCGCCTGACATCGCTGCCCAAGCCAACGTGTTGACCGGCTTTCTTACCGCCATCCAAGCGGCGCGGACGAATCCTCCGGCCGATTATCCAACGGCGCTCGGCGTCTTCACCACCTCCTACGGCCTGCTCCCCACCAAACCCACCGACGGCAGCCCGCTGGCTACTTTGAACGACCGTGTTGCCTTGGACGTTCTCAAACCTCAGGCCGCGCTGGATCTCCTCGCGCTTACTGATCTCGCCGACAGCACCCTTGTCATCCAAAGGCTGCCACTGCCCCTGCAAAAAGAACTGAATGCGTTGCTCGCAGATTCCGCGGGGCAGCTCTCCCGCTTTCAAACCGCCGTTCGAGAGTGGTATGACCCTGCGCGCCAGTTGAGCGCCCTCGAAGCCGCCGCCGCGAGCGCCCTCGCCCCCCTCTTGTGCCCCACGGTTACGCAGACCGCGCAAGTCCTCGAAAATCACCTGCGCGCCCTGCCCAGCGGCAAACTCAAGGAAAGCCTCCTCAGCCTCTTCGCCGCCGCCGGGCGCGACGTCCACACCTTCAAGACCGCGGTCGAAGGCTGGTTCAACGCCAGCATGGATCGCGTCTCTGGTTGGTATAAACGCTTTGCCCAGACGTGGATGATCGTCATTAGCTTCACCCTCGCGGCCATCCTTAACGTTGACACCATTCGCATCGTCCAGGAGCTCTCGCGCAATCCGAACCTTGCGAAAGCCGTCGCCCTCCAAGCCGAAAGCCACACTCGCGGCACCTCGGGACCGACGTGGGACGAGCGCAAAAGGGAAATAGAGGCCGCGGTGCGGGCGGAACAGAACGCTCTCGACACCGCTATTGCCACCGAAAATGCCGCGGCCCTTACCAACCCGCTCGACACCGCAGCGCTCGAAGCGGCGCGCTCTGCCCGAAAGGCTGCCGAGCAGCAGTTGAAACAAAAGAAAGAACCTCTCCTTGCCGTCGCTGGTAGCGCGACAAGCGCCGCCTTCCATGACAGCATCGAAGCCCTCAAAACCACCGGCATTCCCCTCGGCTGGGAAGATAGCAAGCAACGGGAAGCCCTCGGGCTGAGCCGCATTGCCAAACTCGGCACGCTGAAGGAAGCGGGCGTGCCTCCTGGCTTCATCCCCGCACTCACCAGCGAGAAATTCTGGGCTTGGTTTTCCTACTACCCCTACGTCTATACCGCCAACTTCTTCGATAACTTCTGGGCCTTTCTCCCCCTGCTCATCGGCTGGTTCCTAACTGCCCTCGCTGCCTCCCTCGGTGCTCCTTTCTGGTTCGATACCCTTGGCCGCTTCGTCAGCATCCGCAACGCCGGCAGACCACCTGGAGAAAAAGATCCTACAGTCAACGCGACTCGACCGCCCCCTGCCACCCTCGACAAGGCGATCCGCTGAACCGCTGCCGCCAAGCTTCCAAGAAGATCTGGAGAGACGCTGACACTCATGAACTTCCAGCTTCACCATTGCCCGTTGCTCGCAAAATTCCGCACCACCGTGGACGACGACTAACCACCGATTCTCCTAACCACACGACACGCCATGACCATACGCAACGTCCAGCCCGACATCCCGGACCTCCGCGACCGGCTTTACATGCCGACACTCCAGCCGCTCCCATCGGCCTACAACTCCCGACCCTTCGTCGATCCTGCTTTCCGCGAACGCGTGCTCAACCAAGAGGACACCCAGGCCTGCACCGGCTTTGCCCTTGCCGCTATGATCGAGAAGCTTCGCTACGAGACTTGGGCCAATGGCCAGTCCGGCGAGGATCCGGTGCGCGTCTCGCCCTACATGCTCTATTACTTTGCCCGCCGACACGACGAGCTGCCAGGCGAGGATGAGGAAGGCGGTTCGACCGCCCGTGGCGCGATGAAAGCCTGGTCGAAACACGGCGCCTGCGAGTTCAGCCTCTGGCCCGAGTTGCGGCAGAAAAAGAGCCCCCGCGGTGATGCGAAGACCAAGGACTCCGAAATGAAATGGATCAGCGATGCCTTCAAACGCCCGCTCGGTGCCTACTTCCGGGTTGATCACACCTCAATCGCCGACATGCATGCCGCCCTTCGCGAATCCGGCGTCATCTACGTCACCGCCATGACCCACACCGGCTGGGACAAGGTTCCAAAGGATGGAATTATTCCTTTCGGTCCCGACGTCGAGGCGGCCGGTGGCCACGCCTTCCTCGTCGTCGGTTACGACGAGTGCGGATTCTGGATGCAAAACTCTTGGGGTCCCGATTGGGCCAATCGCGGCTTCGCCCGCGTCGCGTATCGCGACTGGCGAAAGAACAGTATGGACGCTTGGGTCGGCCAGCTTGGGGTCGCCACCACTGCCCAAATCGAAAGCCTTGAAAAAGGCCTCTCCTTCCGATCCGTCGCCACCGCCGCCGGCGCGGCGCCGATGCTTTCGACCAACCCGGTCGTCAGCGCCCAGCAGATCAATCCCTACATCATCAACCTTGAAAACAACGGCACCCTTTCCGACCACGGCCAATTCGCCACGCGTCCGGAAGACTTCGAGGAATTACTCGACCACTACATCCCGAATGCCATCGAGCAGTTCGGCCTCGGCGAGGGCGATCCCATCGACGTCGCCATCTACTGCCACGGCGGCCTCACACCCGAATCCGCCGCGGCTGAAACCGCCCGGCTCTGGGTGCCCGAGATCTTCGCCGCCCGCATCTTCCCCCTGTTCATCATGTGGGAAACCGGCTGGGACGACATCATCAAAAACATCATCCAGGACGCCGTTCAGAAACTGAAAGGCGCGGCCGGCGCTGGCCCCTTCGGCTGGCTCAAAGACACCGCCATCGGTCTCAAGAACGCCGCGCTTGAAAGCGAACTGTGGAAGAAGCGCTTCGAAAACCTCGTCTCCCTCCCAGGCTCCCTTGAGTGGGACGAGATGAAAGAAAACGCGGAAGCCGCGACTAAAAACGCCAAGGGCGGCCTGCACCAACTCTACGCCGTGCTCCAGCGCGCCGAACACGCCGCCCTGCGTCCGCGCCTGCGCTTCCACCTCATTGGCCACAGTGCCGGCTCCGTCTTTCACGCCTACCTCGCCCCTGCGCTGGTCGCGGCCGGGTACTCCGTCGATGGCATCTACTTCATGGCCCCGGCCTGCCGCGCCGACCTCTTCAAGGACCAACTGCTCCCGCTCTACAAATCGGGCAAGATCCAATCCTACGCGCAGTTCCACCTCACCGACACCGCCGAACAGCAGGATAAGTGCACCGACCTCTATTTGCGCTCCCTGCTCTATCTAGTCTCGAATGCCTTCGAGCTCGGACACCAAGTGCCCATTCTCGGCATGGAAAAGTTTGTCCATGCCGATCCCGCGCTCACCCACAAACCTGCCGGCGCGGCCGTCTGGGATCATGTCGCCGCGCCCACCGGCCCGGCCAGCAACCGCCCCGTGAGCGAGCGCAGCAACTCGACCTCCCATGGCGGCTTCAATGAAGACCAGGACACTCTCAAAGCCATCATCGCACGGATGGTCGCGCGCCGTGTCCCCGCTGGAAATTCGGCAGCGAAACGATCCAAGGCAAAAACGACGCTTAGCCCACGCGGGAGCCGCTCTGTTACCACGAAGCCCCGCTGATCTGCCACTCTTCCAGCAGCGCTTTGGGCAATTCGTTGAGGAAACGCGACGGGCGCTGCATCATCTCGCCGTAGCCGGCGTTCAGGCGCATGTGCGGGTAGGTGAGGTAGAGCTCATCCTTGGCGCGCGTCACGGCGACGTAGAAAAGACGGCGTTCCTCTTCGATCGCCTCGTCGCTTTCGAGCGAGCGCGAAGAGGGAAACATGCCGTCGCTCATCCAGATGACGAAGACGGCTTTCCATTCCAGACCCTTCGCCTGATGCACGCTGGAGAGCGTGACCATCTCGCTCTCGTCTTCGTTCGCGGTGGCTTCGTGGTCGAGATTTGTGAGCAGGGCGAGCTGATCGAGGAAGTCCCCGGCGCTGGTGTATTGCTTGGCGAAATTGGCGAGCGTGTTCAGGTCTTCGCGGCGCGCTTCATAGTTTGAAAACTCCGCTTTCGCGTAGTCGTCGTAGATGGCCTCGATGACGCTGTGAATCATCTCCGCTGGCGGCCGCGGCACTCCGGCGGGCGCGATTTCTTCGAGCGTGTGCGCGAGTTGCAGCCACGCCTTCGCGGCTTTCGCGGGAACTTTGAGCGCGGCAAATGTTTGGTGAAAACTATAGGGCGGGCGCTCCGCCTGCCCGGTGACCACGTCAGGCAGGCGAAGCGCCCGCCCTACAGCCTCTTCCACCGCAGCCCAGAGTTGCTCCGCGCTGCGTGCCCCGATCCCGGGCAGCAGCCGCGCCATACGTTTAAACGCGACTTCATCGCGCGGATTCACGGCAAACTTCAGAAACGCTGCCACGTCCTTGACGTGCGCCTGTTCGAAGAAACGAAGCCCGCTCGTGATCTGGAACGGGATGCCATGCCGGGTGAACTCCATCTGCACCTCCATCGAGTGATAGTGCGCGCGATACAGCACCGCGATGTCGCGTAGCTCGATCCCCTCCTCCCGCAAATCCAGCACCCGCTGCGCAACGAACAGCGCCTGCTGCGACGAGTCGCCCAGCGGCACCAGCGCCGGCTTGATCGGCGCCGCCGCGCGCACGCTCACGAGCTCTTTGCGAAACTGATTTACGTTCGCCGCGATCGCCGCGTTGGCCACTTCGAGGATGTCCGGCACGCTGCGGTAATTCGTCTCGATCTTATAGACCTGCGCCGCCGGATAGCGCTTCGGGAAATCGAGGATGTTTTTGAAATTCGCGCCGCGCCACGAGTAGATCGACTGCGCATCATCGCCCACCACCATCACGTTCTGGTGATGCTTTGCGAGGATATCGATGAAGTCCGCCTGGATGCGGTTCGTGTCCTGGTATTCGTCCACCAGCACAAACTGAAACTGCCGCTGATAACGCTCCGCCACCTCCGGGTTGTGCTGGAGCATGAGCAACGTCTTCTCCAGCAAATCGTCGAAATCCATCGAGTTCGCCGTCTTCTTCTTCGCCTCATACTTCTTCTGCGCCTCGGCAATTTGCTCACTCAGTTCGAGAAAGTGCGGATGCTTTTCCACGAGCACCTGCTCGATGCTCCGCCCCGTGTTGATCGAATAGCTGAAGACATCCGCCAGCACCTCGCCCTTCGGAAACCGCTTATCCTTCGGATCGTGCCCGAGCTTCGCGATCACCGCATCCAGCAAGTCCTGCTGATCCTCCCGATCCATGATCGAAAAGCCCGGCGCAAATCCCGCCGCCTCCGGCGTCCGCCGCAGCAGCCGATTGCCCACCGAGTGAAACGTCCCGCCCCACAGCCCGGAGATGTCATTCGGTAAAAGCGCCGCCACCCGGTCCAGCATCTCGCGCGCGGCTTTATTCGTGAAAGTCAGCAGCAGGATATTCGACGGCGGCACCCCATTCTCCACGAGATAAGCCACGCGATACGTCAGCGTCCGCGTCTTCCCCGACCCCGCCCCGGCGATGACCAGCGCCGGCCCCGGCGGCGCCGTCACCGCGGCGCACTGCTGGGCATTCAGTTCCGCGGCGAAATCGATGCGCGGTCCCGTCGCGGCGGGGCGCTGAAGCATGTATTGGCGGGCCATAAAAGAGCGCCGACTATCCGCGACCCGGCGCGCTCCTGCCAGTCTCCATTCACCCTGCGGGGTTCGGGAAAGTGCATTGCCACACGCGCTTGAACGGAAATATCCGTACGCGCACCGGGAGTGGTATTGGCACTATGTATTTCCTGCGGCTCAAAGATCAGTTAACCCCTTGCGCAGCGAGTGTACGCCACCACGTCAACCCTCCCCCTGCTGGCAAGGTGGGAACCCACCGCGGGGACGGCACGATCCTCGTCTCAGGATGACCTGATCTCAGTTGGGATTGCCATGATCCTGGTCAGGGACGCCGCGATCTTGGTTGGGGCCGAGGAGATCTTGGTCGGGGCCGAGGCGATCCTACTCATGCGGCATGACCTGCCGCCCTCGGACAGCGCGCGCCCATGAGGGACCAACGAGGTGCGAAACGAATCGCACGCGAACCAAATCCGGCCATAGGTCCTCTGCTCGTAGCAACCGAGTCCACCCGCCACTCCGATAACTATTTACCTATGCCAAAATCCGCCCGCGCAAAAGTTACCGCCAAAACGAAACCGGCCATCAAGAAAGCCGCCGTGCCTCTGCACAGGACGGTTGCCGCAAGCAAGGCCGCCACCAAATCCAACGTCAAAAAAACCGCGCCGAAAGCCAAATTCCCGGCGAAGAAGAGGACCGGGAGATCCAAAGGAATTATTTCCACTGTTTCCGAAGGCGTTGCGGGAGGAGTGAAATCCGCTGCCGACTTTGTGAAGAGGATTACGCCGGACGTTTTCCTTCCTCAGTCCGCGAAGACGAAAAAGAGCAAATAAGCCACGTCCTCGAAATTCGG
This sequence comes from Chthoniobacter sp., assembly GCA_031390545.1. Lineage (GTDB taxonomy): Bacteria > Verrucomicrobiota > Verrucomicrobiia > Chthoniobacterales > Chthoniobacteraceae > Chthoniobacter. The sequence continues at coordinate 37,102 of JANMTP010000024.1, forward strand.
GCAAAAGGGCGACGCGTTCACCCATTGTCAATTTGAAAACGCGAAGGGCTCAGTTGCGCCGACGGCGCAGGGCCAGTCCGGCCACCCCGAGCAGGGCGAGAACGGTGCTGGTGGGCTCGGGCAGCAGGGCAATCGAGCCGTTGTCATTGCCAGGCGTGAGTTGATACGGCGTGCTCGCATCGTAGTTCGACTCCGTGACGTTCGCGGGATCAACCGTGTATGGCCCAGGATTCGTTCCGAGCCCATCCGCACCAACCCACCCGACGTTGGCCGTGCGAAAAACGACATCCGGCGTGAAAATGAGATCCCCGAAATCCAGGAAGCCGAGAGACGCCCCGTATACGATATCACCGGGATTCTCCGTCACGCCAATGGCGTCGATCACACTGGTCCAAGGAGTAATGTCGAGAATGCCATTACCGTCGGTATCGAGATCGTCCCCTTGCGCACCCGTGAAACCGGACACCAGAAGGTATGTCTGGCTGCCATTTTCGAGGTCCGGAGCGAAGTCGGCTACATTCACCGTCGTCGCTGCATTGGGGGCTGGAGAGAGCGTCGTGACGGAATCACGCCAAAGGAACAAGCCATTGGTTCCTGTGCTAAAGGACCCCAGCGAAAGGGCCACATCCACCACGCCTGCGGAGGCCGCGCCACCTTCGATGACCAGAAAGGTCAATCCCGTCAGCGCCGTAGCCCCCGTGGTGCTACGGATTTCAAAATACTCAGCGCCGTTGTCGGTCCCGGGAGCGTTGGCAAAGACTTCATTGATCAGGACGGCCGCCGACGCCGGGGCGGCCAGACCGGCGAACAGAAGCGAGGCAAAGGCGATGGGATGTATTTTCATGATGGGTGGAGAAGCGCTTTGAGGGTGGAGAGTAAGCGCGACCACGCCGGTTCAGACAAGGATTTCCAATGTCAATTTTGGATGACTTCCGTACGGCGTAACGGACGCCGGGGCGCTGGCCACCGGTTCAGCGGAAAATCTCGTTCAACAGATTGCCCAGCCGGTAGCCGGCGAGGGTGACGCGCTGACCGCCGATTTCATGGGCTTTGCCGATGAAATCGAGCGAAAGGGCGACGGGTTCATCGGCAGAGGGGTATGGACGCTGGGGGTAGCCGGCGAGGCAGCCGAGGACGTGGCTTTCGCGCACCCAGGTGAGCGGGCCGATTTTATCCTCCAACTGGAAAAACGAGGCTTCGGGAAAACGCAGCATGAGTTCGCGAGCTTTCTCGGCGATGATGCCCTGACCGGGCGCCTTGGGCCGGTCTTTGATGTCGGGGGAAATCCAAAGCTCAGCGGGCTTACCGGCTTTGGTATCGAAACGATAGGCCTTGTCCCAAAAGGTGTGGAGGTTGGCGACCATCTTGGGCATGAGATCGCTGAAGGGCACGCCCATGATGAGGTAGGCGTTGCCGCCGCGGTCGCCGCCCCAGTCGGTGGCGTGCAGCGGCTGATGGATGTCGCCGACGAAGTGAACGAGCATGCCGAGCGCCTCCACGCGGCGCTCTTCCGAGGCGGCCGCGGACTTCAGATCGGCGATGCATTCCTCGAGCGCCGACAGGATGTGCGGCGGCGGTGGGATGGTGATCGGGGTCCCGCTGTGGGTGTATTCGAGGGTGACGTAATGGAGCTTCGACCACGGGTATTTCGGCATCGAGCGCATGTCGTCCATCCAGGTGGGCGCGGTGACGAAATTGTAGGGCTGGCCCGCGTTGTATTCGTTGGGCAGCTTGGCGGTTAGCGCGCTGACTTTGGCCTGCACGTCGGGCCGCAGGCGCTGCCAGGCGATTTCCGCGGTAAGCATGTGGCCGCCGGCGTCCCAAGCCAATGCGGGCATTGTGGGGAGCAAGCCAGCGGCGGCGGCGAAGAACAGGGCGCGGAGATTTTTCATGGCACGAGTTTGAGCTGATCAAAGGCGGCGATCTCGATCTGGAGGTTGCCGTTGAATTCGCCGACAACGCCGGTGACCTGATATTTTTTGCCCACGAAATTGGTGAGCTTTTCCTTGGTAAAATCCCCCGCCCCTTTCGCCGTCATGAAGACAAGTGCGAGGCTCTTCTTGTAGTCGTCGGTGAAGTTCAAGTAGCGCACCGTGCCGGTTTTGGACTCGCCTTGCTTCAGGATCATGCCCTCGACGGTGATCTGCTGGCCTTTCAGCGGGCGCAAGGCTTCGAGCTCCGTCGGTGCATAGATCTTACCAGGAACCGCGAGGGCCGTCGGAGCGGGCGTGGCCACCGGCGGAACGGCGGGCGGCGTGGCGGGCGCGGGCTTTTCCTGGGCGCGGAGTGGCAGCACTCCCGCAAGGACGATGAACGCGAGGATCAAATCGGGATTTTTCATGGTGTAAAAAACGGCGGGCGGCAGACCGCTCCACTGAGCTAATGGGCGGGAAACGACAGAGCCGAACTATTTTGTTGGCTCGAGCACGCGCAACCGGATTTCGCGGAACGCGGCCTGCGTGCGGAAGGTGGCGATACCGCACGGTTTCGACAGCTCAATTTCACCTGAGCGCATGGCGATTTTTTTGTCCTTTGTTTCGACATCGACCAGCTGCTCATCGTCGATCCAAGCCTCGATCTTGGCCGCCGTAACCCGCAGACGGATCTTATACCAGCGCCCTTTCTCGAACTTCTTGAACTTCGTCGTCTCGTTCTCCGAGGCATCGTCGCCATTGATGCTGGATAAACCGACCAGCGCCCCACCCCAGCCGCCCGCGACGAAGGTCGCGTGCGAATCGCCGTACGGAAAAGTCAGCGCACAGAAAAAATCCGTGCCCTCGACCCGCTGCGCTTCGAACGCGATTTCGTAGTTCAACTTGGGCATTGCCCCGGTGAAATTCACGCCGGTCAAATCACTGCCCACGCCAAGCGTCAGCGTGCCGTCCTTCACCGCAACCTCACCCTGCCCGCTAAACTTTGTCTCGCTCCAACCGGCCAGCGTCTTGCCATCAAAGATCGGTTTCCACTCCGGCTCTGCCGCCCAGCCACGCGCGGAGAGAAAGGCGGCAGCCGTGATGAGATGAAGAAAACAGCGACGGGGGATCGATTTCATTCCTTCGTCAATAGCAGCCACCCGGTGCGTGTCGCGTCTTCATTCCAGACTACTCCTTCAGACTCGCCATGAATTCCACGAGGTCGCGAATTTCGCGTTTGGTCAGAAGGTCGCCAAGATTCGGCGGCATGCCGCTGGGTGCAGCGTCCCGGGCCGCAATCTCGGCCTTTTTGACGGTGACGGCCGGGCTGCCGGGGAGTTGCAGAACGACCTCGGTTGCCGTTTCGCTTTTCAACAAGCCGGCCTGGATGTCGCCGTTCTTCATGGTGACGACAACGGTCTGAAAGCCCTCGGCGATTTTGGCGTTTGGCAAAACGATGGATTCGAGCAGGAAGGCACGATCCCGCTTGCTGCCGATGCCAGTGAGGTCGGGGCCGGCTTCGCCGCCGCTCCCCTTCAGCCTGTGACAGCGCAGGCAGGCGGCGACAGCATGCTCACGGAAGACCGTCTCGCCAGCTGCTTTGTCGCCACCAGTCAGCGTGGACGCAAAGGCCGCGAGCGGGTCGCTTTTCGGAAGGGCATTTTGGTAGGCGGTGAGCTGCGCTTTGACTGCCGGAGCGGGACGGCGCTCGACCACTTCGAAGAGTTCGACTTGGACTTCGGCAGGAATTTTTCCCGCGCGCAGCTCTTCCATCAAACCGCCCAGCACCCGGTCGGCCGCCGGCCCAGGAATGTTCCCAAGCGCGAGGATGACCGCCTTCTTTTCCGGCAAAGCCGCTTTGGCGAAAACCGCAGCGAGTTGTTCCGCCGCCTTGGTCGGATCCAGCTTTGCGAGCATGGCGCTGGCCGCGATGCGCAGGCCGGCGTCCGGGTCGGCGAGGGTGAGTTGAATGGCCTCGGCGAGCTTCGGATCGCCGAGGGCGGCGAGCGTTTCGAGCGCGCTTTTGCGGACAGCGGGCGAGGCGTCGCCCTTCCCGATGAGCGCGAGGAGCGGGGCGCCGTCGGCCTTGAGTTGCAGGGCCCCCGTCGCTTCGAGGGTGGCGAGGAGCAGGGGCTCAGACTTCACCTTGAGCAGCGATGCGAGGACGGCGTGGAGCGCAGTCGCAGCCAGCTCGGCGGGACGCGGCGGCAGCGGGCTGAAAAGGCCGGTCACGCGATCGCGCGCCGGCGGCTTAGGCCAGAGGGCGAGGAGTTTCAACGCTTCCGCGCGAAGCACAGCAGGCGCCTCGTCTTTCGCGGCGAACTCCGCCAGCGCTTGCGCCGTGGCCGGCGTGCCGGTGCGGAAGTTCGCCCCGAGCACGCGGAACATGAGTTGTTTGTCCGCCGCCGGTTTGGCGATCAGGCCGGCGAGTTGCGGGAGCGCGGGCGCAATCGGCACCTCGTAAATCGCGCGCGCCGCTTCCAAGACGAGCAGCGGATCTTCATCGGCGAGAAACTGCGCGATCTCCGGGCGCTCGAGTCGCCGCAGCGCGAGCAGCGCCGCCATGCGGATGTGGACGTTGTCGTTTTTCGCCGCGGCAATGAGCGCGGCTGTGTCCTGCGTACCGGCCAGCGCCATCACATAAGCGTGCCGGAGAAACGGATCGACGCCGGCGTTCTCCCGCACCATGAGCAGGACCTGCGGCACGCACTCCTTGCGCCCGAGTTGGCCCAGCGCGATCGCCGAAAAAAAGCTGACCCGCTCCTTGGTGTCACGCAGCGTTCGCATGAGGCCGTCGTAGGCGGCGGCCACCCGGTTTTCGCCGAGCACTTTCGCGACCTGCCCGCGCACTTCCTCGTCCTCGTCTTCGAGCAGCTTGAGCAAGGGCGTGAGCATTTTCGACGCGGCACCGGGCGTCTTGTATTCCGCACGGCGCGCAACACTCCCCAGTCCCCAAATCGCGTGCAATCGGGACAGTTGCGGCTCGGGAAAATTCGTCGGCCCGCTCGTTGCGACATTAATGAACTCCCGCTCGGCCTCTGGCCGGCCCGCGAGTTCCCATTGCGCTTCGAGCCGGATGCGTTGGTCCGCGTGCCGCAGCAGCGGGCTCAACTCGTGGGCGAGAATGTCTTTGAAGCCCGTCGCGAGCAGCTTTTTCACTTCCTCGACCGGCGGTTGCTGGCTGGCGAGCGTGTCGTAAATGCGGAAGACGCGCCCGCGCGCCGTGCCCTCCCAGCCTTCGCCCCACTCGCTGAAATACATTTTGCTGTCGGGGCCAAAGGTGATGTCCGTGGCCTGGACATTGCCGAGAAAGACATGTTCGTCGCTGAGCCGAAAGCCCGCGCCGAGGCGCTGCGACTCCCAGGACGAGATGCTGCTCCGGGCCGAGGTGCCCTTAAAGCCGCACAGGAAAAAGTGGTCGTTGTAGCGCGCTTCCAGCCCCGTGCCGGGATAGTAAGCCAGCCCCGACGGCCCATCCGGAATGTTGGCGATGGGCGGGATGATGTACGCCGCCTGCCCCGGGAAGTAAGGCTCCCACAGCTTCTCCGCGAGCCACGGGTTGTGCTCCTTGCCGAGCGGATGATGCTGCCAGCCCACGCGCCAGCCGTAGTCCCCTCCGGGCACGAGATACTCCCAGCGCTCGCGGTCGCCTTGGTCGGAGTCGTTGTCCCCGGTGAAAAGATTCCCATGTTTGTCAAAGGCCAGCTCCTGCGGATTGCGCAGACCACGGCAGAAAACTTCCATGCGCGAGCCGTCCGGTTCGCAGCGAAAGACCGCGCCTTCATCCGGGAAGGCCAGCTTCACGCCTTCCTTGGTTGTGACGCTCGCGCCCCGGTCGCCGAAAGAAAAATAGAGCCGTCCATCCGGCGCCAGGATCAGCCCGTGCATGTCGTGGCCGGTGAAACTGAAGCGCACGCCGTAGCCGCGGCTGATTTCTTCGCGCTTCTCGGCACGTCCATCTTTGTCGATGCCATCGAGCTTCCACAGACTCGGCATATTCGTGAACCACACGCTCCCGCCATGCGCCAGCACACCCGAGGCGATGCCATCAAGGAGCGAGTTGAAGCCGTCGGCGTAGATCGAGGAAAAGTCCGCCTTGCCGTCGCCATCGCGGTCTTCCACGAGGCGGATGACTTCGCTTTCGATCCCGAGCTTCTGCCAGTCGTTCGGGAAGTTCTTTTTCATGAAGGCCACCCGGTCCTCGACCGTGCGGCTGGCCAGATCGTCCTCGAGCATGAACATGTAATGCCGGATATCGAGGGTGCTCGAGCGGTAGCGGTAGGTCTCCGAGACAAAAAGGCGGCCTTGATTATCCAGGCAGATGGCCACGGGATTGCCGAGCAGCGGCTCCGCGGCGAAGAGATCGACGGTGAAACCGTCTGGCACCTTGAAGAGCTTGGCCGCGCGTGCCGGTTCCTCGCTCGCCGGGCGGGTGGCTGGGACAGGAACCCGATCCGGACCTTTCAGCCCACTCTTCGCGGGTGCTGGCGGCGAAATTTCCGCCGCATAGGAAATGGCTGTGCATGCGGTGACAAAAAAAGCCGGCGCAAGCCGGCGGAGTGGGGCAAACATGGCGCGGAAGCTATCGCGCGACTTCTCCAATGCAAGGCGTGGGGCAATTGAACACACCGCGCACTCGCGTGTCGGAAGACGCCACAACCACTACGGCCCCCACCGCCGTATCGTGCTTAAATCCTCTATGAAAAATCGTCGTCTCATTCTGTCCACATCCATCGCTGTGCTCGCCGCATTCGTCCCTTTCGCTGGGGCAGCCGAGACCTCCAAACCCGAACCCAAGGTTCCTGAAATCAAGGTCGATGTATCGCCGCTCCCGGAAAATGCCGGTCGCAGTACGTACGCCCCGCTCGTCGAGAAAGTTTCTCCAAGCGTCGTCACCATCGCGACTTCCAAATTGCAGACCAAAAACCGGAACCCGTATTTTAACGATCCCATGTTCCGTAAATACTTCGGGCTGCCGGACCCCGACGAAGAACAGGACGAGAACGCCAAGACGCCAAAGGGCAACCAGGGCAAGAAGCGCCTCCAGCGCGCCGGCCTCGGTTCCGGCGTGGTCGTCGCCGCCGACGGCTACATCCTGACCAATAACCACGTCATCGACGGCGCGGACGAAATCATCGTCACCTTTGGCCGGGACAAGAAGGAATACAAAGCCACCAAGATCGGCAACGACCCCGCCACCGACATCGCCGTCCTCAAGATCGACGCCGCCAACCTCACGCCGATCACCTTCACCGACAGCTCGAAGATCCGCGTCGGCGACATCTCCATCGCCATCGGCAACCCCTTCAACCTCACCCAGACCGTCACCATGGGCATCGTCAGCGCCCTCGGTCGCAAGGGCATCGAGCGCAGCATGGGCCCCGGCGACAACGCCCGCTTCGAGGACTTCATCCAGACCGACGCCTCCATCAATCCCGGCAACTCCGGCGGCGCCCTCGTCGATGTCGAAGGCCGGCTCATCGGCATCAATACCGCCATCTTCAGTATGAGCGGCGGCAACCAGGGCATCGGCTTCGCCGTCCCGGCCAACCTCGCCCGCACCATCCTCGAAAGCCTCATCAAGACCGGCAAAGTCTCGCGCGGCGCTCTCGGCGTGAAACTCCAGCCGCTGAGCGACGACCTCGCCAGCCAGTTCAAGATCGAAGGCGGCAACGGCGCACTCATTGTCGAAGTCAACGCCAAGAGCCCGGCGGAGAAAGCCGGCCTCCAGAGCGGCGACGTGATCACCGAAGTCGGCGGCAAGAAAGTCGAAAACGACCGCGAACTCCAGTTCATCATCGCCAGCATGGCCCCCGGCACCAAAGCGGACCTCAAAGTCCTGCGCGATGGTCAGGACAAAGCGATCACCGTGGAGCTTGGTGAGCGCGACACGATGATCAAGGGTCTGGCTGCTGCCCAGCCGCCCAAGCCGACCGATCCCGACGTCCTCGACGGCGTTACCGTCGGCGATCTTGATCCTGAGGTGCGCAAGAAATTCGACATCCCGGAGAGTAGCAAAGGGGTGGTGATCGCGGAGATCGATCCCGAATCCCCGAGCGCCGAAGCCGGACTGAAAGTCGGCGACGTCATCCTTGAAGCCAAAGGCGAAAAAGACGCCAAGGCCGAGCCGATCACGAGCTCGAAACAGGCCGTCGAACTCAGCGAGCGGCTAAAGAAAGAAAAGAAAGTCCTCCTCCGCGTTTCGACCAAGGGTGCGAGTCGCTACGTGGTTGTCGAGCGCAAGGACTGACCTGCACTATTGCCAAGATTGCGGATCCCATCCGCACCAATGAAACCGCGCCCGGAAACGAGGCGCGGTTTTTTGCTGTTGCCATCTTCCGCGTCTATTGGCCGTGCGTGCTAGAAGCGCCGTAACCACGCCTCGACCGCGTACTTTGCCGCGGCCAGTACCTGAGCTTCCGCCAACTCGGCTTTGGTCCAGACCCGCGCGGAAACTTCGCGAGCAAAAGCCAGGGCGAGTTGCGCACCGAAGTCCGCGGGCCGGGCGACCGTCTGCACACTCCCTTGATGCAAAAGACCGGCGCGCGTTCGTCGTTGCGCCGCTCCGGCGACCTTGCCGCCAGCCCCGAGTAGATCGTAGCGCGTCGGGTTATCAAAACACGCGTCTGACACTTTTGCCGCAGAGGCCGTGACCAACTGCACCGCGCTCCCCTGCTCTGCGAGCAGCGCGCCGATGCGCTCGTGAATGACGCGATAGGTTTCCTCCGCGCCCAAGCGAAAGAAGGCGCAACTGCGGGGCACAATGAGCGTGTAGGTCACGTCTTCTCCATGCGGCACGATGCCGCCGCCGGTCCAGCGGCGCACCATTTCGCGCCCCGGCCACGCTTCTTCCACCTCCGCCACTTTGCCAAAGTATCCGAAGGAAACTGCCGGGCGCGCCCAATGGTAAATGCGGAGGGTCGGCCCAGTCGCATGACCGAGCAGCACCTCGTCGAGCGCCATGTTCAGCGCGGCGTCGTGCGGCTCGGGATCGAGGACTTCGGTCAACTGGTCGAAGAGCATTCGGCGACCGTAACGGACACCGCCGAGGGCACAATCTTCCGCCGTTGCCTTTCCGCGGACGTGGGTTAGCCTCGGCCCCCTTATGGCAAAAGCTGCACTTGGAAAAGGACTCGGCGCGCTCATCAATCCGCGCGTGGCCTCGCCCACGCCCGCCGTTGAAAACGGTGAGCGCGTGCAACGGATCACGCTCTCGCTGCTGGTCCCCTCGCCGCTCCAACCGCGCACGGTTTTCCGGGACGAGCATCTCGACGAACTCGTCGCCTCGATCAAAGAGCACGGCATCATCCAGCCGCTCATTGCCCGGCAGCGCAACGGGCACTACGAACTGATTGCCGGTGAGCGGCGCTGGCGGGCCGCGCAAAAGGCCGGGCTCGACGAAGCGCCCGTGATCATCCGCGAAGCTTCCGACCAGGAAGTGCTCGAACTCGCGCTCATCGAGAACCTCCAACGCGAAGATCTCAACCCAATCGAAGAAGCGCGGGCCTTCGCGCGGCTGGCCCACGAATTTCATCTGCGGCAGGAAGACATCGCGCAAAAGGTGGGCAAGAGCCGCGCCGGCATCGCCAATAGCATGCGGCTGCTCGATCTCCACGAGCAGGTCCAAAGCTGGCTCACGCAGGAACGCATTTCCGTCGGCCACGCCAAAGTGCTCCTCTCGCTCAAGGATCGCAGCGAACAGGCGCTGCTCGCCGAGGAAATCATCCGCCGCAGTTTGACCGTGCGCGCCGCGGAAAAGCTGGTCGCGGAGCAGTTCGCCCAAAACGGCACGGTCAAACCGACGCGCACCGGCACTGCCGCCAGCGGCACTCCTGCGCTCACCCCGGCCTATCAGAATGTGCAGAACCGGCTGCAATCGCACCTCGCCACCCACGTCGTGCTGCACCACGGACAAAAGCGGGGCCGCATCGAGATCGAATACTACGGCAACGACGACCTCCAGCGCCTGCTCGCGCTCCTCGGGCTCGGCGAGGAAAGCTGACGGGTGGATTTCAAATTGCAGATTGCAGATTGCAGATTGGCGGCCGCCGCACTTTTGGTCGCATTGGCCCTCGTGGGGTGCAAGCGCAGCGAACCGCCAGTCTCCGGTGCTCCGCCGGTGAATGCCCAGCCGACGCCGGTGCTGCCGCCAAACACCTTGCCCCCGACGAAAGTTGCGCCCAAGTCCGTCACTCCTGGACCGGCGGAGATCTGGAAGGAATTTTCTGGCGAGCGCGCATTTGAAGACGTGCGTAAGCAGGTGGAAATCGGACCGCGCCCGTCCGGCACGCCCGAGTTGGAAAAAGCTCGCTTGCTTATTGAGGATGCGCTCCGGACCGCCGGCTGGGAAGTCGAGCGGCAGACTTTCACCGACGAAACGCCGCGCGGGCCGGTGCAGTTCACGAACCTCATCGGCCGCTTTTCGGCCACTGGCCAGAGTCCCGTCCCGCGCGATACCCAGCGCGCGATCGTTTGCTCACACTTCGACACCAAACGCTTCAGCACCATCCGGTTTGTCGGCGCAAGTGACGGGGCGTCGAGCACCGGCGCACTGATTGAACTGGCGCGCGTCCTCGCGCTCGATCCGGCGTTGGCGGCAAAGGTCGAGTTGGTCTTCTTCGACGGCGAGGAAGCCTTCGCGATTTACACCGAAACCGACGGGCTCTACGGCAGCCGCTTTTATGCAAAGCAGCTCCGCGACAGCGGACGCGCCGCGCAGTTCAAGTTTGGCATCCTCTGGGATATCATCGGCCACCGCGATCTCACGATCAGGCTGCCTTCCGATTCCCCACCCGACCTCGCCCGCGACATCCTCACCGCCGCCGACGCGCTCGGTTTTCGTCAGCATTTCACCCGCTTCGAGACGCCCATCTACGATGACCACGTCCCGCTCAACCACGTCGCCCGAATCCCGACCATCAACCTCATCGACATAAAATATACCGCCTGGCACACCGCCGACGACACTCTTGAACGTCTCGCCCCCGAGAGCCTGCAAATGATCGGTGCCGTCACCCTGCATCATCTGCGCAAAGCGTTGGCAAAATGATCCCCTTGTCCTAAGCGACACGAACGCCTCGGCGAACCAGCACTGACGAGCCTTCGGCAACAAAGGCGCTGCGAGGCGGCGTGGTGAGCGCGGGGGCGAAAGCGGGGATGAAAACGACACCCCGCTGCCCACCCTCCGTCGCTGGGCGGCAGTGAGAAACGGATTCGGCATACCATACTTGCGACGGGTTGCGTTGGGGTGATACGCAATTTTCCTCTACAATGCGTGGCTTGGATTTCTAAGGGATTGCGCGGCTGGATCGTCATTCTACCGTCAGACCAGTCCGTTTTTTCATCCGCCATGAAGAACCAGCCCCTCCTCATTGTCGCGCTCAGCGTCCTCGTGCTCGTGCTGTGGGTGCAAGGTCGGCAGACCGTGGCCAACGTGGAGCAGTTGCGCTCGGAGCAGCAGGCCGCACTTGTGGAGACGGATGCGCCCAGCCAGCAACGGCGGACCGAGGCGATTGAAGCGGATGCTTTGCCCGCGAGCCCCCCACTGGCGGCTGCCTCGGAGTTGGCAACGATGCAGGAGCGGATCGCGGAGTTGGAGCGCGACCTCAGCGAAGTGGTGGAGGCCTTAAATACGGCGATCGGGCGCCTCAACCAAAATAGCGTCGCTGCCGAGCGCGCGCTACAACCCGCATGGGGCGCGGCCCAGGCCGTAGGCGATCCGGATACGCTGACCGCCGGAGATCAGCGCACCGCGTGGGCTCCAGCCAGCGCCGATGGCGGCACCGAGTGGCTTCAACTCGGCTACGAAAGTGCCGTCGAGGTAGCGCAGATTCGGGTGCGCGAAACATGTGGGGCTGGCAGCATCGCGAAAGTTGCCGCCGTGCTCGAAGGCGGCCGGGAAGTAGTCATCTGGCAGGGCCGGCACGAAGCCAGCCCCGGCATCGTGGACGCGCCTTTCAACGCGCCCGCCGGGCTCACTGCACGCGGCGTGAAGGTGTATCTCGACACCGCACGCGTGCCGGGTTGGAACGAGATCGACGCGGTGGAATTGATTGGCCGCGATGGCACCCGCCAGTGGGCCAAGACCTCAGCGGCGAGCAGCAGCTATGGTGAATCTTCGCGAGTGCTGGCCGATTCGCTGAACACGACGATCTTGAGTCTCGATTCCAGCTCCTCTGAACTTTTTGACCGCTAAAACTTAGCTTGTCGTCGCCCGCCCGACTGGCGAGAGAATGTCAGGCGCCGCCTCCGCCTTCGGCGTCAGAAAAAGATTCTGCCACTCAGCGCGTGCCCAGCGAACAAGTCCGCGGAAGAGGAGCTTGCCAGAACTGCCGTCTGGCAGAAAGCCGCCGACGAGCAGCCGCCAATTTGCATTGCCCGAGCCATAGGTGCCGCCGGCGATTTTCCGACGGGCAAGCGCGGCGAGGCGGCGATTGTAAAAGGCCATAAACGACGCGACGACGCGCCCCGGTTTGCCGTCGAAGGGGAGGAAATCGAACTGCGTGGCGGGATCGGAATAGACCTGCCGCACGGGGCCGAGGTGGTAGAGCGCGATATCCAGGAGGAAGGCTGTCGCCATGAGGTCGGCGTCGCCCATGTAGAAATACTTGTCGCGATAAATGCCGTCGAACCACGCGCGGAAGCCAAAAGCATAGCGCGCGTTGTATTGCTCCACGCCCGGCGCCACGTCCTCGCCGTCGAGGGCGCGGGCCACCATCGACTGCGCGCCGTGCGCGGTGAAGGCGCAGAAATCCAGCCCCGGACTGTAGAGCGGATCGATGAACCCCGCCGCATCCCCCGCCAGCGCCCAGCCATCGCCCATCACCTGCTCGCTCACATACGGCAGCGCCGAATAGGCTCGCTGATCGCCCGCCACCGCCTGCGCCGTGCCGAGGATCTCCCGCCCGACCGGATGCGACTGAAAGTGCGCGCCCAGCCGCTCGCCGATCGTCGCCCCCGCGGGCGGCGTGAAAAGCCGCGTGTCATAAACCAGCCCAATGCTGTAGTCGCCGCCCTTAAGCGGGATGATCCACGTCCACCAGCCGAGGCCCATGAGATGATTCGTCGCCCATGATCGGCTCGTGCCCACGGCCTTCGCCCAGTCGGGGAATTTTGACCGCAGCGCCGGCCCGTCCCAGTCCTGCACGCCGGTAAAGCGCGCCCACAGCGCATTCACCGGATGCTCCGCCAGCGGCCGCAGCAGCTCCAGCTTCCGCGCGATCACCGCCGCCCGCCCGCTCGCATCCACCACCCATTTCGCCCGCACCTCGCGCGTCTCCGCCCCCACCCGCACGCTCAGCCCATTGCGCCCCGCGCCGCCCAGCTCCAGCGCCGCGATCTTCGCCGGCCGCCACAGCTCGCAACCCTCCGCCACCGCCAGCGCCAGCAGATGCTCGTCGAGCGTCGCCCGATCCACCTGGAAGCCGGAGAGCCGCGAATTGTAGCGCGCCCCCACCTCCGCGCAGTCCTCGAATTTCTCCGCCGGCGTCCGCGCAAACCACATCCGCAGCCCCTGCTTGGCGAGCTGGTGATGCCCCAGCCACGTCGAAATCCCCAGCACCTTGGTCAAAAAGCACGAACTCACCTCCGTCGTCGATTCCCCCACCTTGCGATCAAACTCCGCCGCCTTCTCGATGATCAGCACGCGCGTCGCCGGCCGCCGCCGCTTCAGCAGCAGCGCCGTGGAAGCGCCCGAAAAAGCGCCACCGATGATCACCGCGTCATAGGAAAAATCCATCTCTCCGCGTTACTACCGGAAGCCCGCGCCGGGCGCAAAAAAATCCCCGAAAAAACGTTTGCCGCCCTCCGGGGCCGCGCCTACTCTCCCGCCCTCCTTTCGGGGAGTCTTAGCTCAATTGGTTAGAGCGCCGCCCTGTCACGGCGGAGGTTGCGGGTTCGAGTCCCGTAGACTCCGCCACTATTTACAGTGGCGGACCGGGTGGTGTGGCATTTAGGACGGTTTTTGGGCGTTGCTTCGCTATTCCAGTCCCAGTGCAAAATTGCCTATCAACCTCCCCCCCAGCGGTTTGTCAGTCTTCGGCGCGGTCGCCGGCTGGGCACATCTTCACGAGCTTCGGATCGAACTGGCCGAGTAATTCGACCAAATCAGTCTGTGCGGCCATGACCGCGTGGATGTCCTTATAGACACCCGGCACTTCATCGAGGCCGGCGCTGAGCAGCTCGACACCGCGCTCGGCGAGCAGTTTCTTGGTCGCGCTCCAGGTGAAGGATTGCATCGCCTTGGTGCGGCTCATCACGCGGCCTGCGCCGTGCGACGCGCTGGTGAGCGAGTCGGGCGAACCCTTGCCGCGCACGACATAGCCAGGCGACGCCATCGAGCCGGGGATGATCCCGAGCACGCCAGCGCCCGCAGGGGTCGCGCCCTTGCGATGCACGATGACCTCGCGCGCTCCACCATTCACGACGTGCGTTTCTTTCCACGCGAAGTTGTGATGGTTCTCGATGCCGAGGATCACGTGCGCGCCGAGCTTCTTGGCGATGTGCTTGTGGATGAGCGCGTGGTTCGCGGCGGCGTAGCGGCCCATCAAGTTCATCGCGGCCCAGTATTCCTGGCCGTCGGCGTCATCGAGGGAGAGCCACGCGAGGTGCTTGAGTTCCTTCGGCAAGTGCTCGTGGCGAGCCATCGCGCGCTTGCTGTAGAAATCGCAGACCTGCGCGCCCGTGCCGCGCGAACCCGAGTGCGTGAGCAGCGCGAGGTATTCGCCCGGCTCAAGGCCAAGCGCCAGCGCCTGCTCCGCGTTCACGGTGAACGCGCCGAATTCGACGAAGTGGTTGCCGCTTCCGCTCGTGCCGAGCTGCGACCACGCCTTGTCGCGCAGCCGGTTCGTCACCGGCGAAACGCTCCAGTCTTCGTCCATCACGTCGTGCTCGCGGCGCTGCTTGAACTCGCAGCCCATGCCGAAGCGCGTCTCGCTCTCGATGAGGTTCGCGAGACGGTCGCGCTGACCGGCGAGGGCGTTCGCCTTGCGGTCATAGACGGTCAGCTTCATGCGGCACGCGATGTCCACGCCGACGGCGTAAGGAATCACCGCGTTGTCCGTCGCGAGCACGCCGCCGATCGGCAGGCCGTAGCCCACGTGCGCATCCGGCATCAGCGCGCCCGCCACCGCAACCGGCAGCGCACACGCATTGGCCATCTGCTTCACCGCCTCGGCTT
The DNA here is from genome assembly GCA_031390545.1 of Chthoniobacter sp. GTDB lineage: Bacteria > Verrucomicrobiota > Verrucomicrobiia > Chthoniobacterales > Chthoniobacteraceae > Chthoniobacter. The sequence goes on from JANMTP010000024.1 coordinate 52,192, forward strand.
CGAGCCCTTCACCCCACTGACGCCACGGCGCGAGTTCCGCGCGCGGCGTGAACGCCGGGCGATAGATCGCGCGAGCCAGCGGCGCGCGCAGTTCGTCGGCAAAGAACGCCGGCGGATTGGCGACGATGTTGAAAATCTCGCCCTCAAGCAGCGCGCCGTCATTGCCCTGGGCGATGGAGTTCTGAATGAACTCGTGCGCGAGCTTGATCGGCTCGCCGACAGGCACGCCGAGGCGGATGAGGTCTTTGGTGTTCATGGTTTTGGTTCGGTTGAAAATGATGGGCGCAGCGTGCGGACACACTGCGAGTGCGCAGCGGTGTTTGTTCTTTTTTGTCTTAAGCCACCCTCTAGCCATTCGATTCTGATCGAATTCAATTATTGCGGTTAACGAAATACCGAGGCAGACTCCCCCTGAAGAAACTCAGTTCAAGAAGTCCAGATGAAGTCAACTCCCAACACAACTCCTCGTTTCAACCCAGAAGCCGATGAGACTCTCATGCGCCTTTACGGATCGGTGGGCGCGACAACGCCACAGGAGAAGATCAACGCACTGAAACTCTCGCTCGAAGGAGAGGCAAACTTTTATGCATTCGCAGGAGAGGCTACACCCGAAATGTTAGTGGGTTGCCTGGAATACGAATTCCTCTCCAGATCGGGTTTAATCGAACTGTTGCAAGCGTAGTCTTTTGTATTCCATTCGCGAGTGAAATGAATGGAGCAGGGCAACCACAAGGCGCCTCAAATTGCGCGACAGCAAAAGGGATCATTAACGGCTCAGCTCCCTTTACTTCTTTTTGTGGAACGCCTGATCGGGATCGAAACCAAAACCCGTTGGCCATTCTCCACGTTTCGCGGCACTGGCGTCGAAGGTCTCAGAGAATAGTCCACTTGGAAAATAGATAGACCGATTTCTGGACTCAGCATCTCGCAAGTAAGAGTCGTGCATTCGTGACAATTCCAGCGCAAAAACATTACATTTGTCGTCGACCGCTTTTGTAAGCTGTATCTGACGCCATTGCCCACGCCCTGATTGAATGAATTCCTCAAGTTCAAGTAGGAGATGAAAGAGTGAATGAGCGATACAATATCTTGCAAGATGCGTATTCGCGTCTCGATGAATGAAGATAGTTGCAATTACCGTATCAAGCCTTCCTCCCGATGCGAAAAGGTGCCGTGTTTGCAAAATACTAGGCCGAGAGCTGTTGAGTCCAATAACTCCAAAGGTGTCAGCGACAACTCGGACGTCGAGACTTACCGAAAAACGCATAAAATAGTTTTGCGTTCCGCGTATTGAGTGAGCCAGCAAAGTATTTGTGGCTTCCGTAAAGATCTGCTTAGCAGAAGTAATAGGTTCGAGCATCTAGTATTGCAGAATAAGTTACTCGTTCGTCGGCTCAACGAGCCTCAGTTGAAAGATGAAATCGGAAACGGGGCCATCACGAAGCAACCGCAATATGAAATCTCCCGTCAAGATCGGCCAATTCTCCCCTTTCGGGGCAATTTGAGGCGAGAATACCTCCCAACCCCCGGGAGGAATATCCAATCTCTCTCGAGGACGAATAACAGTTGCCCCGCCACCTAATTCAAATTTGTGTAACGGCGAACGGATTTCAACGTTACACTCGATATCTGGAGGGATAATGAGCGTTGGAAGAAACTCTGGAATTGGCTCAAGGGCGTCGGGTGGATTGTGAAGGAGGAACCGTAGGTTGTGTAGAACCTCACCACGCGACAGGACGATCTCTTTCCTTTTGCCCGCTTCCAGCTGGGCCTCTCCGAGTGTTACAATTGGGTCTCGTTTGGAGGTTGGAACTTCAGAATGTGTTAGATAGTAGCCTACTCGCGAGTGCAATTGATCCTTTAGCGCAACAATTCTGTTCTCATAGACGATGTGGTAATGGTGTTTCAAATCGAACGGAATGTCGGCGGCTTGTTGGGTGATGAGAATCACTCGCTTCCCGAGCGCGTGGGCGTAACCCACCTCGTAAAAGACGTTTGGATTGCGACCCGTCATGTCCGCGACGATGAGATCGGCCTTCGCAATCTGGTTGTAGATGCGATCAAGCATTCGTTCTTCGAATATCTGTTCATCTACTCGTTCGCAATATGCACCGGCCTCAGTGCAAGCTGCCTTTATTCCGAGTTTGTAGACGTCGCTCATATTCTCATCGAAAGGCATTAAGACGAAGACGAAGGGTTTTGGAACTGTCGCGGCCATTTGTGCATTGAACGCCGCCGCCTTTGCAGTTGCAAGGAGGTGTTTGGGTAGACCGCTAAAGAATGCATCCCCGTCGGCACTGCCGAATTGCAGACACCGACGGGGTGGTTGTTTCCTCCTCTCAAGCTGCGAGCGCGTAGCGGCGGAAGAAGCCGTTCAGCTCCTCCACTTCGCCGGCGGCATCGTCGGGCTCGTTGAGTGCTTCGAGCCTCGGCAGTTCGGCCTCGATGAAGCGCGTGAGCACTTCGACCGGCGGCGCGACCGCCAGCTCTTCGCCGGCCTGCTTACGCGCGACGAGTTCGGCGAGCGCGGCGCGCACGTCGGCTTCGTCGAGCACGCTCTCCACGAGTTGCGCGAAGAGCATCGGCACCTGGCCGAGCTGGTGCTCGATCCAGAGGCACGCCGTAGCGACCGGAAGGCAAAGTGCAGGCCGACGTGCGTCTTCAGCAACGCTGCCAACTTCGTGACGCTCATGTGCGCGGCGGTTTTGCCAATGCGCCAGGCAGGAAAGTATGGCGAGATGATTGCCGACGGACTCGGCCTCGCTATTTCGAGATTCCAAACTGCCATCATCGGCATTTTTTTTGCCCTGGCGGATGCGCCGGGCGTTCGATGTGGGCGAGAAGTGGTTATTGAAGTGCAGGGGTTTCAGGTCGTCCGGCGGCGGAAGTTCGCGTGGATCCACCAGCGGAACTGGATCGACGTAAGAAATGCCACGCCGCTCAAGGGCGTCACGCCATTCCCTTTTGAGCTCATGCGGACGGACGGCAGGAGCGGACCAGAACAGAAAGAAGATATCCCTAGACTGATGTGTGGCTGGATGCTGCGCTCCCGTCTTGCGCCCACGCAATAATCGTCAGCCAATGAGGCGCCACTCGGAGCGTGGACCATTTGGATTTTTAACGGCAGTGCGTTACTTTTTCTCGCGCGCGGGAGGTCCATTGCGCTAACTACCTGCCGCGTTCCCACTCCCCTCACCCGCGCCTTTTTCAAACCACCAAACCCGGAATCACCACGACTATGGCTCAGGCAATCATGGACCCCGAGGAAGTGCGGCGCTTTGCCAAGGAGCTGAAGCGCTTCAATGAAGACGTGGGCAACAAGGCGGGCGCCCTGCAAGCGCGGTTCGCCGCGCTCAGCAGCTCGTGGCAGGACCAGGAGGCGGATAAGTTTGCCGAGGAATTTGTGACCACGATGAAGGTGCTGAAAAAATTCATGGAGGTGGCCGACAAACACACGCCGTATCTGCTGCGGAAGGCCCAGCGGATCGAAGAATATCTCAGCCAGCGCTGACCGATGACGAATCAGGTCCGAGTCACCTCGATCGACGTTCTGGAGTCGCTCCGCTCGGCGCTGATCATTTTTCTGACGAAGTCGCGGCGCTCGCTCGATGACGCCCGTGACGATGCGCGCCGCACGCGGACGTGGATTCAGCACGATCAGCGGTTCCATTGGGAAGGCCAGGTGCGCCAGCGGCAAAAGAAGCTCGACCAGGCCGAGCAGGAGCTACTCAGCGCGAAACTCTCCGGCTTGCGCGACAATCTGGTCCTCCAGCAAAACGCGGTGCGCAAGGCGAAGGAAGCGCTGGTCGAGGCCGAGAAAAAACTGCGGGCGGTGAAGCGTTGGGCGCGGGATTTTGACAACGCCGCGGATCCGCTGCTGAAGCGGCTCGAAGGACTGCGGCAGTATCTCGATTTCGAATTGCCAGAGGCCATTGCCTACCTCGTGCGGGCGCAGCAAACGCTCGAAGCCTATACCGAAGGCCCGGCCCCGGAAGCCGCACCCGTAGCGCCTCCGGCCGAAACACCGCCCACTTTATGAGCACCCAAGGCAGCGCCTCCAATCTCTCCGGCGCCTACAAAGAACTCGCGATGCGTTGGCAGGAAACGAGGGTGCATTGGCACGATGTGAAGAGCGTGGAATTTGACCGGAACTATCTCGAAAAACTGCCCAATGATGTCGCCCGCGCTGCGGGGGTGATCGAGGAACTCGGCAAGTTGCTCCAGAAGGTGAGGCGCGACTGTGAGTAGCCGGGTGGACCTGCGTGTGAGCCGCGGGCTGGAGCTGCTGACGGCGCTGAAACGGACGGTGGCGGATTTTGCCAAACGTGAGGAAGCGCTGCTCCGCGATCTGCGCAATCGGCGGGCGGCAGTTTTGCGCAAGCATCGCGATGCCGCGGAGAAGATCGACAACCGCCTAGCCGCGCAACTGGCGGAAACGACGGAGCATTTCACCGCTGCGGAAGAACGCACCCACGCGCTCTACCAAGGTCGCGCCGACCGCGTTCGGAGGCTGCACAGCGCCGGCCTGCGCAGTCTGCCGAAACGCGCGCAGGAAGCGAAGCAGCGCTGGATGGGTGATCTCCAGATGAGGCAATTTCGCGCGGAGCGAAAACAGAGCAACGAGAAGGACAGCGCGGGCAAAGCCCTCGCGGCTTTCAACGCGGAACTCGCCAGCCAGCGGAACCGCTACGACACGCTCCAGCAAACCGCGCGCAAAGCATTCACTGGTTACGGCGCATTCACGTGGATGCTGCGCAAGGCGCGCATTGTCGGCGGCGAAACCGGTGAGAGTCAGGAGCAAATCTTTGCGCAAATCACCGCGCAGCTCGATGCCGCCGAGCAGCACCTGGCCGGCTTTCCACGCTTCGTGCTCGCGCGAGTTTTTAGTTACGCGCCGCCGCTCTTGCTCATCCCCTTCATCGTCGGTTCGTGTGCGGCCCTCGCGTTCGGGATGGGGGCCGACGCGAACGCATTTGCCATCGCTGGCGGAGTCGCTGCCGTTCTCGTGCTCATCGTGAGCATCCTTCACTACATGGGCAAGACGGCCGCCAAGCCGACGGCGACAGCCATCGCCACTGCGCTCGCTGAAGCCAACCGTCTGCACGGGGCGGCCATCGCGGCGGCGCAGGCCCGGCATGACGAGGAATGCGCACGCGCCAAAGACGAGCTCGATCGTACTTCGGCAGCGATCGCCGAACAATGGAATCGCTCGGACGACATCGAAGCGGAGTTTGAAACCGCAGCCCGCACCAAGCTCGAAGCGCAAACGCCGCGGATCACCGCGCGGATCGCCCAATTTTCGCAACCTCGCCTCGCGCGCATCTTGGCCGAGCGCGCGGCCCGCACCCAAGAAATCGAAACCGACGCAGCCGGGCAAAAGCAACACCTCAACGCCGCGCACGACGTTGAACTCGCTGCGCTCGGCGCTGACGAAGAAAGCCGCTTGAGCAAACTCGAGGGCGAGTGGCAGGACGCCATCACGCCGCTCTATCGCGACCTCGACGCCATGCACATCGCGGCGGTGGAGAAGTTTCCCGCCTGGTCGCCCCAACTGGCGGAAGCGTGGACGCCGCCGACAGCATTCCTCCCGGCAACCAAGTTTGCCCAGCTCGAAATCGATCTGGCTAAAGACGCCATCCCGCAAGATCCCCGGCTCGCCCTACCCGGCTCGCCGCACGTTTCCATTCCTCTCGCCCTCACCTATCCCGATCACGGTTCGCTGCTTTTTGAATCGCAGGAATCCGGCGGCCCCGGCGTCATCGCCGCGCTCGACAACATCATCCTCCGCCTGCTCGCGACCACGCCACCGGGCAAAATCGCCTTTACCATCATCGATCCCGTCGGTCTCGGGCAGAATTTCGCCGGCCTCATGCACCTCGCCGACTACGAGGAGGCGCTGATCAACCGCCGCATTTGGACGCAGCGCGATCAGATCGACGAGCGCCTCGCCGAGCTGGCCGAGCACATCGAGAAGGTCATCCAGATGTATCTCCGCAACGAGTACAGCACGATCACCGAATACAACGAGCAGGCCGGCAGCGTGGCCGAGAAATACCATTTCCTGGTTATCGCCGACTTCCCCGGAAACTTCAGCGAAAGCGCGGTGAAGCGGCTCCAGAGCATCGTCCTCAGCGGCCCGCGCTGCGGCATCTTCACCCTCATCCACTGGGACCAGCGCCAGCCGCTGCCGGACGGCATCTCCGCTGAAGACCTGCGCAAAAACAGCATCGTCATCCGCCGCGAAAACGGCGCGCTTTCGCTCGGCAAAGCCCAGACCGAAGCCGGAGCCGCGCTCGTCTTCGACCCGCCGCCGGACGCCGATCTTTCCGTCGCGCTCGTCCACAAAATCGGCAAGGCCAGCATCGACTCAAACCGCGTCGAGGTGCCCTTTGAGCAGATCGCGCCTGCGCCTGGCGAACTGTGGACCGGCGACACCACCAACGAACTGCGCATCGCCGTTGGCCGCACCGGCGCGACCAAGCACCAGTATCTCGCCATCGGCAAAGGCACGCGGCAGCACGCGCTCTTTGCGGGCAAGACGGGTTCGGGCAAATCCACGCTTTTCCATGTCATCATCACGAACCTCGCGCTCCTTTGCCCGCCCGAGCAGGTCGAGTTTTACCTCATCGATTTCAAGAAGGGCGTGGAGTTCAAGTGCTACGCGGAAAAGCGCCTGCCGCACGCGCGGGTCATCGCCATCGAGTCTGATCGCGAGTTTGCGCTGAGCGTGCTCCAACGCGTGGACGATGAACTAAAGCGGCGCGGCGATATGTTCCGCAAACTCGGCGTGCAAGATGTGGCCGGCTACAAACGTGCCGGTGGCACCGAGCCCATGCCGCGCTCGCTGCTGCTTATCGACGAGTTCCAGGAATTTTTCGTCGATGACGACTCCATCGCGCAAACGGCCTCGCTGCTTTTCGACCGCATCGTCCGCCAAGGCCGCGCGTTCGGTATCCACGTCCTGCTCGGCTCGCAGACGCTCGGTGGCGCGTATTCGCTCGCCCGCGCCACGCTCGGCCAGATGGTCATTCGCGTCGCTCTGCAATGCAATGAGGCCGATGCCTACCTCATCATGGACGACAGCAACCCCGCGCCGCGCCTGCTCACGCGCCCTGGTGAGGGGATCTATAACGACGCTGCCGGTGCCATTGAGGGCAACAGTCCCTTCCAGGTCGTGTGGCTCTCCGACGACGAGCGCGACCGCTGCCTCGACCAAGTCCACGAGCTGGCTACCGGGAGCGGGCGGCGGTATCCGAGCCCGATCGTCTTTGAGGGAAATGCGCCGGCGGATATTCGGGACAACGATCTTTTGCGCGTGGTGCGGGAATCCGCGAATGGGGACGCGCAGGAGCGCGTCCCTCCGATGGTGGCGCGGGCATGGCTGGGGGCGCCGAATTCGATCAAGGGGCCGACGGAAGTCGTCTTCCATCGACAGAGCGGCAACCACCTGCTGATCGTGGGGCAGCGCGAAGAAGCCGCGCTGACTTTGCTCGGCGTCTCCCTGCTCGCCCTCGCCGCGCAGTATCCGCGCGGGGCGGCGCGCTTCGTTCTTTTCCACGCCGCCAATCCCGGCACACCCGACGCCGACTTTTTCGACCAGATCATCGCCGCCTGCCCGCAGGACGTCACCGTTGTGCGCCCGAACGATGTCAGCGACGCCATGAACACTCTCGCGGCCGATCTCAAAGCGCGACTTAGCGGCGAGTCGCCGGCCGATGCCGGGCCCGTGTTCGTGCTGATCCACGGCCTGCACAAATTCAAAAAGCTCCGCCACGAAGACGATTTCAGCTTCGGCTCCAGCGACGACGCCGCCAACCCCGGCGCCCAACTCGGCGAACTGATCACCGAGGGCAGCAGCCACGGCATGCATCTGCTCGTGAGTGTGGATACTTTTAACAACGTCTCCCGCAGCCTAAGCCGGAAAGCGCTCACGGAATTTGAAATGCGCGTCGTTTTCCAGATGAGCGCCAATGACTCCGCCAGCCTCATCGAGTCGCCCAAGGCCAGCAACCTCGGCCTCCATCGCGCCCTCTTTTACAACGAACACGAAGGGACCCTCGAAACCTTCCGCCCCTACGCTGCCCCTGACCGCGCCTGGCTTACACCGCCCAGCTAGGCTTGCCGTCTGGGACGGATTGGACCGTAGACGAAGATCGGCTCTAATCTCGAATGCACCAGACTCGTTAGGGGGTTGCGTGATGAGGGGTTCCAAGGAAAGTTGGGCATCCCCCTATGCCCCACCGTTTCCTTTCCTTAGTTGCTCTCTGCCTGTCCTTTTCGCTCGCACCGGTTTACGGGCAAAACGTGGTGATCAATGAGGTGAGTTCGGTGCAGTCGGATCGGCAGCTACAGTTTCCGGCGGGGGCGTTGCCAAAGTTGGGGGCGTTGCCGCGGTGGCATGAGGCAGGATTCGCGGTGCCGAGCTGGTGGCTGTCGGGGGTGGGTCCGTTTGGGTTTGGTTATGTGCAGACGACGAATCTCCAGGCGGCGATGCTGGGGAAGACGCCGGTCCTGTATTTGCGGCGGGAGTTCACGGTGTCGGCGGCAGATGCGGCGAGTGGGGCAGCGCTGCAGCTCCTGATCGATTATGACGATGGCTTTGTGGCGTATCTAAATGGGCAGGAGGTGGCGCGGCGCAACACGGGGCCGGTGGGGAGTTTCGCGTGGCACCATCAGGAGGCGTTCAACGTCAAGACGGCGACGGGTTCGGAGACGGTCGAGCTGGGGGCGGGAAATACGCGGCTGGTGGCGGGGACGAATGTGCTGGCGATCCAGGTACACAATAGCGCGGTGGGCGATGGGCTTTTGCGGTGCGCATCCACGCTGCAATTGTCGGGGGGGGCCACGCTGGTGCCGACAACGGGGAGCTGGAGCTACTTTGCGGGGACGCACGAACCGGCGGGCGGCCTCTACGATGGCTCTGACTTTGCCGGCCTGCCACCCGGACCCGATTGGACGCAGAACAGCTACCCCCATACGACGTGGAACTCGGTGAGCAGTGGACTGGGCTACGATGCGAATACGCATTACCTGTCGCAGCTCGGGGCAAACCTGACGGCCCAGATGCAGAACATCGCGCGGAGCATTTACATGCGGCGCGAATTTACGCTGACGCAGGCGCAGTACGATGCGCTGACGAGCACGAATCTGACGGTGGATTGGGACGACGGTTACGTGCTCTACCTGAACGGATACGAGATCTCGCGGAACAATTTGGGCGGAGCACCCGGGGCGTTCGTGCCCTACAATGCTTCGGCCAGCACGCACAACGCGCGCTATGAGAATGGCGGCAACAATCCCGCCGCGGTCGCCGTCGTTCCGGTGGTGAAAAATCTTCTGCGGGTGGGGCGCAACGTGATTTCCGCACAGTTGCATAATGATTCCATCGGCGGTTCGGACCTGTTGCTCGATGTGCGCTTTTCCGGCGTGAGCGGTGGGAGCACGTTGACGTGGGTCACGCTGGGTTCGCAGTGGCGCTACCGGATCGCGACGAGCGAATTTGCCACACCAGCACCGGCGGTAACGACGCTGCTCGCGCCGGAATTTCTCGACTGGATCGAGCTCAAGAATAACGGCGCTACGACCGCGGATCTCAGCGGCTGGCTGCTCACGGATGAACAGGACACACCGGCCAAGTGGGCGTTCCCCACAGGCACCTCGATTCCTGCGGGCGGCTATCTCGTAGTCGCTTGCAGTGGGCGTAATGTGACGGGGCCTCCGCCCGGCGGACTTCTGCACACCAGTTTTTCGCTCAATTCCGATGGCGAATATCTTGCGCTGCGCAACGCCGCGAATGCGCTTCAGAGCGAACTCGCGTCGGTGCCGGATCAGGACGCTTTTCACTCTTGGGGACTCGACGCGGCAAGCGGACAATATCGCTATCTGGATCTGGCGACGCCGGGGGCGGCGAACACGGCCGGGACGGTGAATGACATCACGGCGGAGGTGAATTTCGACAAGCCGACCGGCTTTCACACCGCGCCGCTGGCGGTGGCGCTTTCGACAACGACGCCCGGCGCAACGATTCGCTATACGCTCGATGGCAGCGAGCCGACGAGTGCGAGTCCGCTCTATACGGGCCCGATTGATCCTACGGTGCAGCCACCGGTGGGACCGGGCGCGGGGACGATTCTTCGGGAGTTTTTCCAATGGCCACCGGGCACGTTTGTCGCGCCCGCCAATCTGCCGGCGAATGCCACGCCGACGAGCAGCCAGCTCATGCAGCAGTTTGAGACACCCAGCGGCATCAGCGACTACTACACGCACCGCGTCCGCGGCACGCTGACGCCGCCAGCGACGGGCAACTATGAATTTTGGATCGCCACGGATGACGACGGCGCCCTCTGGCTGAGCACGACTAGCCTGCCCGCGAACAAGGTGCGCATCGCCTACATCGACGGAAGCTGGACGAGCATTCGTGAATGGGAAAGGCATGCGACGCAGCGCTCCGTCTCGATTCCGTTGGTTGCGGGTCAGCAGTATTACATTGAGGCGTTGCAGAGCGAAGGCGGCGGTGGCGACAATCTGGCGGTTGGATGGAGCGGGCCGGGGCTGCCAGCCGGAATCAATGTCATTGAGGGCCGTTACCTTTCGCCGCCAAATACGATCCCGCCGGGCACGACACTACCACCAGGCGCCGGCACGGTTCGCGCGCGGGCATTTTCCGCCGGTCGCCTGCCTAGCGAGGTCCGCACGCGCAACTACGTGACGGGCATCGATGCGCGGCTGACGACAGTGCCGGCGTTCTTCTTCAGCGGTCCGGCCGCGGAGACTTTTTACAACGGGAACGGCATTTTCGCCCAATCCGGCGGGAGCTGGCCATCAGGTTCATGGGTCCCCGGCGATGCGCGCTTCGACTACAACTTCTGCATGGTGAGCGGCGATGCCTTCGAGCGGCCCGCGGCGATGGAGATTGTCAATCCCGGCAACCAGATCGTCGAGCGCACCACCGTCGGGATGCGCTTCGCCGGTTCACCGTGGTCGCGCCCGCAGTACCAACTGCAAAATGTCGCGACCAGCCAGTGGAATACCGGCGCGCACAATAAGCCGCAGATCAACATTTTCTTCCGCGGCGACTTCGGCATTTCGACGTTTAAGGAGAACGGTTTTTTCCCCACGAGCAGTCTCAACGAATGGGACACGATCCGGTTACGCGCGGGGAAAAACGATCCTTACAACCCGTTCATCATCGACGAATGGATGCGCGAAAGTTTCGCCGGGATGGGCGCACCCGCGCCCCAGGGCACGATCGCCACGCTGTTCATCAACGGGCAATTCAAGAGCTACTTCAATCCGACCGAGCGGCCGCGGGAATCGTTTTTCCAGAGCTTCTTCGACAGCGGCAACACCTGGGATGTGAACTACATCGGCGAGTGGGAAAATGGCGACGGCATTGCCTACGCGCAGATGGACGCGTTCTTCCGCAATACCGACTTCACGGCCCTGGCAAACTACCAGACCGGCTCGACCTACTGGGATATGGCGAACGTCGCCGACTACTGCATCGTCAATGGCTGGGGTGCGACGCAGGATTGGCCGCACAACAATTACACCTTCTGCCGCGAGCGAGCGGCCGGTGCAAAGTGGCGCTGGTCGATGTGGGATGCCGAAGGAGCGATGGGGATGTTCGGCCAGTCGAACACGCACAACACTTTCGAAAATGAGCTGCACGTAAACAGCGCGAGCAGCATCGGGTCGGAATGGACCACCGCGGCGCTTGTTTTCCGCCGAGCGTATCAAAACCCAGAGTTCCGGATGCTTTTTGCCGACAGACTGCAGAAGCATTTTTTTAACGGCGGCTGCATGACCGTGGCGAATCGCAACGGGCGCTGGAATGCGTTGCGTGCCAAAGTGGAGCCGCTGGTCAGCGCCGTGTTCGGTGGTGGTCTCTATAGTGGGAATTGGGACAACTGGGCGAATCGCGACGCGACCTTTCTCGCCCAAGCGCGCGCGATTAGCCTCTGGCCGGTGACGCAGGCTCCGGGGGTGACGCCTTTTGGCGGCGCCGCGACGGGCGTCGTGCTCACCAACCCGAACGCGAGCGGCACGATCTATTACACGACCAGCGGAGCCGATCCGCGCGCCGTGGGTGGAACGATCCAAGGCACCGCCTATAACGCCGCCATTCCGATCAACTCGCCTTTCGTGCTGAAAGCGCGGGTCCGCAGCACCGCGGGCGAGTGGTCACCGCTGGTCGAGGCCGATTTCGCGCCGACGCAACTCCCGCGCATCGTCATCAGCGAGATCAACTACAACCCCCCCGGCCAAGGCGACGACACGGAGTTTCTGGAACTGCTCAACGTCGGCGCCACACCCGCCTCGCTCAATGGCGCGCACTTCACCGCGGGCATCGAATACACTTTTGGCAATGTCACCCTCCAGCCGGGCCAGACCTTTGTGCTCGTGAAAAACCCGACCCTTTTTTCCAACCGGTATCCAAGCGTGCCGGTCGGGGGCGTCTTCGGCGGCACCACCGCACTTGCGAATGAGGGCGAGACCATCACCCTGCGCGACATCGCCGAACAGATCATTTTTTCGGTCACATATGGCGACAGCAACATCGCTGGCTGGCCCGAGGACCCCGACGGTGATGGCTCCACCCTGGTCCTCAACCGTCCCTTTTTCGCGGCCACGAATCCGCTTCTGGCCACAAGTTGGCGGTCGAGCACGACGGCCGGGGGGAATCCCGGGATGGCGAACTCCACTCTCTTCGCCGGAAATCCGGACGCTGACCTGGACTTGGACGGCTTCAACGCCCTCACCGAATACGCCTTGGGCTCGAGCGACAGCAATGCTGGCGACGGACCCGACTTCGCGCTCAGCCGGGATCTCGCCGGGCGGCTCGTGATCACCTTCGATCGACCAGAGGCCGCGGACGACGTGCGCATCGTCGGCCTCGAAAGCGGTAATCTCACCGACTGGACGGACGCCGTCTTCGAAGGCGAAACCGTCCCTGCGCCCGGCTGGCTACGCGCCGTGTGGCGTTCGAACGCAAGCGGCGCGCCGGTCTTCTTACGGCTCCGCGTTCAGCCCTAGTGCTGGGCGGCGCGTAGGCTTTCTAGCGAGCCGACGGCGCTGGCTTACCCAGCCAGACCTGGAACTTCCGGCTGCCGGTGGCGTGATCAGCGTCGGTCGTGGGATTGAGTCTGCATTCGCTCAGACCCGGTTGCGCCTCGATGAGCGTCTGCAGGCGGACGGCTTCCGCTTTGTCCGCCGGTTCGCGGAAGTAGCGAATCTCCGTCCCGTCGAATTTGCGGCCGGGGTTTTTCGCGACCACGGCGTCAAAGCCCGCGCTCTCCAAAATAGGCGTCAGTACTTTAGCCACATCGCGCTGCGCATCGTCGAAGGCATAGAGATAGACGCGCGATTTCTGTTCGGCGGCGGGCAGCCCCTTGTCGAACTCCTGCTCGATACGCCCAATGGTTTTCCCGAGCGTGATGCGCATTTCGGTGAGGTCGGTTTCCACCGCTTCGCTGGCCATGAGCTTGGAAGCTTTCAACTTGGTCGAAGTGATGTCCGTCAGTAGCGGCGCGAGCGTGCCGATCTGCGTTCGCGCATTAATGAGCCGCTGCTGCATATCGTCGGCGCGCGCCTTCGCCGCCTTTTCTTCCGCTTGCGCAACCTTGGCGGCGGTTTCCGCAGTGGTGCGCTTGGCATCGGCTTCGGCGATCTGCTGACGCGCTTCCTGTTCGCGCTGCTGCATCACGCTCTCGCGCTGCTCCACTTCGCGCGCGTGCGCCTGGAGAGTCGTCACCTCATAAATGGAGAAGCCCAGCCACAGCGCACCCACCGCGGCGGGAATGAGAGCGGTGAGCACGATGCGCTGGCGGAGCTTGGTTTCCTTGAGGTTCGCCTTGAAAAGCGACTGTTCGAGATCGGCGTTGGGTGTGCTGAGGGCGGCCATAAAAAGGTGGAGCGTTAAATTGGGATTAGCCGACGAATTCCTCGCTGCGGCGGACGAGCGGATCGCGCTGACGACTCGGCAGACTTTCGTCGGCCAAGCCGCTGCGCGTGTAGCGCATCCCGAGCAGCCCCTGGCCGAGAAACGCGCTCCGGGCCCGGACGAGGAGGGCCTGACAGAAGATAAAAACGGCAAAACCTGCGAGCAGCAGGAAATGCGTGAGCCCGAAGAACACCGCCGGCAGCGCAAGCACCGCGAAACCCAGCGCGCCGAGCGACAACCACCGCCCGAGTCGGCGGAGCTGAAGAAGGCTCTCATGACGCGTCTGGATCGCCGAATCGAGTGCCTGCAAGCTGCGCGACGCCGGAGCGTCGGGCGGCACAGTTGCCGGAGCCGCGGCGCCCAGGAGCTGCGCGACCTGCGCGGCGACGCGCGCCAGTTCGACCTCCCGCATTTCCAACCCCAACCCGTCGAGCGCCTGATTGAGATCGTTCGCCGCATCCATCTCGTTCAATCCCGCGACTTCGTGCAGGCAATGGCTGACCAGCACCCAGCAAAATTTCAGCCCCTTCTCGCGTTCCGCCTCCAGCAGGGCGGGAAGTTTCGCCCGCACCACGAAATCCGATTCGAGAAACGCGTCGCTGACCATGAGGATCACCAACCGCCGATTCGCGAGTAATTCGCTCAGCTCGCTCCGCCACACGCCGCTGGCCAGGAGCTTGCGCTCATCCCACGAAACGGTGCTCTCGTTGCCGATCACCGGCTTGAGCACGGCCAGCACGCGGTCGAACCACTTTTTTTCGGGAAAGCAGTAGGCGATGAAGATTCCGTTACGGTCTGGCATGGGCGTGAGCGCCGGAGAGTGCATCGCCTCGCCGCGGACTTCAACCACCGGATTTTGCCGACAAACTGCCGGCTGATTTCAAGCCACCGAGGCCACGGAGATCATGGAGGGGTTGCACAAATTATCCTCGGGCGCTCACCGGGAACTCGACGAGACTGTGAATAGGTACCGCGGGTGGATGGCGACGCTCCGCGCGTTGACCTTCGACGTTGAAGGCATGCGGATTTCATGTCATCGCAGAGCACGAGATCCCACCGCGGGAGCCGAGATACGCGGAAATTCCTGATGCGCTTCATCCGCGATTGCAGGAGCGACTTTCGAAATTCGTGAAGTCCGGGCTCTACTCTCATCAAGCTGCCTCAATTGAGGCATCCCTTGATGGGGCAGATGTGCGTTTGGCGACGGCCACGGCGTCCGGCAAGAGTCTTGTGTTCATGTCGGCTGCGGCAGACACCCTCCTTCGAGACCCGCAGGCTTACGTGCCAGCGCGCCGAGACCTTCTCCGCGCAAGATGCGTCCGCAAGCTCGCCAGTATTCGCCGTCGTTCCTGATCTTCGGCAGGACTTATTTTCTCCAGTCGCGTTGGTCAAGCGTGCGAACGCCTAGTTTCCGTGCAGCGCACGTAAAGTGGCGCGCAGAATCTCCACGGCTTCGTCGATTTCGGCGCGGGCGACATTGAGGGGCGGGAGCCAGCGGACAGCGTGGGTGCCGCTCGGGACGGTGAGCAGGCCGGCGGCGTGCAGCGCTTCGACGACGAAAATGGACGGCGCTTTGCCGGTAGGCAAAGTCGGGACAAGGGCGGCGAAATCCGCCACTAACTCGAAAGCGAGCATCAGGCCTACGCCCCGCACGTCGGCGATGAGCGGTGATCCGATCGCCCGCAACTGCGCGAGCGCATGCGCGCCCGTGGTGCGCGCATTTTCGAGCATCCCCTCCTCCTCGATCACGGCCAGCACTTCATTCGCACCGGCACTGACGAGCGGCGTGCCACCAAAGGTGGTCCCGTGCGAACCTGGGCCGAGCAGGTCGCAGAGCGCGATATTCGAGCCGGTCTTGAGCGCGACATTCCGATCGCTGACCCAGATCGCGCCGAGCGGGAAACCGCCAGCGATGCCCTTTGCCCAGCTCACCGCGTCGGGCATCACGCTGGCGTCGCCGAGGAGCGTCTTCCAGCCGCACCAGTCGCCGGTGCGCCCGAGGCCGCACTGCACTTCGTCAAACATGAGCAGCAGGCTGTGGCGGTCGCAAAGATCGCGGGCGAGTTTCAAAAAGGCCGCGCTCGCCGGGTGGATGCCGCGCTCGCCCTGGATCGGCTCCATGAGCACCGCGACCACGCCGGGTTCCTGCACCGCGGCGAGGAGCGCGGGGCCGTCGTTGAACGGTACATGTTGGAAGCCAGCCACCGCCGGCTCGAAACCCTTCTTCACCTTCTCCTGCCCGGTCGCCGCGATGCCCGCGAGCGTGCGCCCGTGAAAAGAACCATCCATCGTCAGGATGCCGTGCCGGTATGCGTCCGCAGGAATGTCCTCGCCGATCGTGTGGCGCGGCGGCGGCGGCACGCCTTCGTTACCAAACTTCCGTGCCAGCTTGTAGAGCGCCTCATTCGCCTCGGCACCGCTGTTGCAGAAGAAGACTTTTCCCGGCGCGCCGGTCAGCCGCACGAGCCGCTCGGCTAGAACGGCCTGCGGGCGGGTATAGTACAGATTCGACGAGTGAACGAGCGTGCCGATCTGCTCACGCATCGCGGCGAGCACGCGCGGATGGCAGTGCCCGATCGAGGTCACCGCGATGCCAGCGCCGAAATCCAGGTAGCGCTTTCCGTCTTCATCCCAGACCACGCTTCCCAGTCCGCGCGCAAGGCGCAGGTCGAAGCGACCGTAGGTCGGGATGACATAGCGGTCGTAAAGTTCGCGGGTCGTGGAAGCGCTCATAGGCGGGCGGAAAAGGGGCCGAGATTACGCGCGCGACGCACGATTGCACCGATAAAATCAGAACGGAAAAGTCACGTTTTGGCGGCCGCCTACAGCAGTCATTGCGTGACCGGACACAAGCGGGGCGGACCCTGGAAAGTCTAAAAAATCGAAGCCAGTTCGACGAGTGTCCGCACTCCGAAACCGGTGGCACCGCGCGCCATGTCCGCGCGATCCTTTTCCCGATGCGACATAAAGGCGATGTCGAGGTGCGCCCAAGGCGTGTCCTCGGCAAAAACTTTTAGAAAAGCCGCACCCGTGCAGGCGCCGCCCAAGCGACCACCGCTATTTTTGATTAAGGCAACGTCGCTTTTGATCTGGTCTTCGAATTCCGAAAAAAGAGGCATCAGCCAAAGGCGTTCACCGGCCTGCTCTGCTGCGGCACTCACCCGTCGACCAAAGGTTTCGTCATTGTGCCAAAAGCCCGCCGCGTAGTCGCCGAGGGCCACGCCGCAGGCACCGGTGAGTGTCGCGAGGTCAATGATGGCCGCGGCTTTTAGATCGCGCCGGGCGTAGGCGATGGCGTCCGCCAAAACCACGCGGCCCTCGGCGTCCGTGTTGATGATCTCCACGTGCTTGCCGTCGTAGGTCGTGATGATGTCGCCGGGGCGATAGGCCTCGCCGCTCGGCATATTCTCCGCGCTGGCAATAACGCCGACGACGTTGCGCTTCAGCTTCAAATCGGCGATTGCCGCCATCGCGCCGAGCACAGCCATGCCGCCGCACTTATCGAAAATCATGTCCTCCATCCCCGCCGCTGGCTTGATGGAAATGCCGCCCGTATCGAAAGTGATCGCCTTGCCGACGAGCGCCAGCGGAGCCTGGTTTTTCGGCCCGCCACGATGCTCGATGACGATGAGCCGCGGTGGCCGCACACTCCCCTGGCCGACCGCGAGCAGGCCGCCAAATTTTCCGGCACGCAGTTTCCGCTCGTCGAAAATCGTGACCTTCAGCCCGAAGTCGTGGCCCAGCTTGACCGCGCGGTCAGCGAGCGTTTCGGGATAAAGTAAGTTGGCCGGCTGATTGGCGACATCGCGAGCGAGGTTCGCCGCTTCGCCAATCGTTTCCCCGCGACGGCCCGCCGACTTCGTGGCGGCCAAATCGTCGGCGAGCACTTCGATAGTTACACTCTCCACCGGCGTTACCTTCTTCGTCTTGAAACGCTCGTAGCGGTAGTCCGCGAGGACCAGGCCCTCGACCACGGGACCCGCAAACTGCGGCCAGTCCTCGAGCAGCAGATGCGCTCGGGTGACTCCAATTTTCTTCAAGAACATCACCGCCGAACCGGCGGCGGAGCGGAGCGTGTGCGCGTTGATTTTCGCCCGCTCGCCGAGACCGACACAAAGCGTCGCGTCATGCCGGGTGTAGATCAGGGCGTTCGCCTTACCAGAAAACTCCTGCTCGGAAACCGGCGGCTGAAGCTTCGCCCTCTGGTCGCGTGGCACTAGGCGGATGATCGCGGCATCCCGGGCTGGCGCGGCTTTCGCGGCGAAGGTGATTTTCACAATTGCACAACCTGCGCGGAGATGATGTCGCCCTCGGCGAGCAGTTCTTTCAGCAGGTCCGCGCCCGGCGCGGAGTCGAGATTCAGGACGGTGACGGCGCTGCCGCCCGCTTCGTTCCGGCTGAGCGACATGCTGGCGATGTTCACGCCGTGGCGGCCCATCAGCGTGCCGACGTGGCCGACGATGCCGGGGCGGTCGCGGTTTTCGAGAATGAAGACCACGCCCTCGGGCTTGGCTTCAACGTGCCGTCCGTTGATTTTGACGATGCGCGGAGTGCTGCCGAAGAACGTGCCAGCCACGGAGACCCAGCCATTTTCGCCGGTGGCGGTGAGTTCGATCAGCTCCGCGAAATCGCCCACGCTGCTCTCGCGAGACTCGGTGATTTTGAGGCCGATGGTTTCGGCAAAAGCCGGCGCGTTGACCACGTTCACCTCGCCGCCGCCCGCCGCCCGGAGGAAGCCGGTGAGCACCGCGCGAGTGATCGGCGTGGTGTCCACTTCGTTGATCTTGCCGCTGAAATTGATGTTGAGGCTATCGCAACGCTTCGCCGCGATCTGTGAGAGGAAAAGGCCCAGCTTTTCGCCGAGCGCAAGGTGCGGGCCGACGGCGGCCAGCGTCTTCGCGTCGATGCTCGGCATGTTCACGGCGTTGCGGATTTCGCCCTGAAGCAAGGCCGCGCGAATCTGCTCGGCTACTTCGATCCCAACACCTTCCTGCGCTTCCGCGGTCGAGGCGCCTAGATGCGGGGTGAGGATCAAATTTGGCAGACCGCGCAGCGGCGAATCTGCGGGCAGCGGCTCGACTTCAAAGACGTCCAGCGCCGCCGCCGCGACCTGCTTCGACTTGAGCGCCTCGACCAGCGCCACTTCGTCGATCAGCCCGCCGCGCGCACAGTTGACGATCCGCACACCCTTCTTGGTCTTGGCGAGACGCTCGGCGTTGAGCATGTACTTCGTCTCCGCCGTGAGTGGCATGTGCATGGTGATGAAGTCCGCCTCGGGAATGATCGCGTCGAGCGACTCGATCAACTCCACCTGCAACGACCGCGCGCGGCTTGCCGAGAGATACGGATCGTAAGCCAGCACGCGCATGCCAAAGGCGATGGCGCGGCGCGCGATTTCGGTACCAATGCGGCCCATGCCGAGGATGGCGAGCGTCTTGTTGTAAAGCTCCACGCCGACGAAAGTCTTGCGGTCCCACTTGCCGCTTTTCACCGAGGCGTCGGCCTGCGGAATGTTCCGCGCGGTCGAGACCATCAGCGAAAACGCGTGTTCGGCGGTCGAGATGGTGTTCCCGCCGGGCGTGTTCATCACGATGATGCCACGCTTCGTCGCCGCATCCACGTCCACGTTATCCACCCCGACGCCGGCGCGACCAATGACCTTCAAATGCGTCGCGGCTTCGATGACCTTGGCGGTCGCTTTCGTCTCGCTGCGCACGACGAGGCCCTGGAATTCGCCGATGATGGCGAGCAGTTCGTCGGGTTTGAGGCCGAGTTTGACGGTGACGTCGAGCAGACCGCCGTTACTGAGTTCATCAATGCCGCGCTGGGCGATGGGGTCGGCGACTAGGACTTTGGGTTTGGACATGGCTGTGGAAAAAAGAGGGGCGATTCTCGGCGTCGAAAGACAAAGCGCAATGGCAAATCTGCCCGCCGTTCCAGCGGCCAGTTTCCCGCAAAAACGAAACAGCCCGCCGAACGCGAGTCCGACGGGCTGTGAGATTCGGCCTTGGGCGATGCTTACTTGAGCGGCACGAAACCGACCTGGCGGGCGATCTTCTGGCCCTCGTCGCTCAGGGTGAAGTCGATGAACTGCTTCGGCTCACCGGTAGCCTCGCCGTTGGTGTAGTAGAAAGTCGGGCGCGCGTAGGGCCAGGTTTTGTCGCGCACGGTTTCGTCGCTCAGCGTCTTGCCGTCCACGGTGATGACTTTGACGCCGTCCGCCTTGACGTAGGCGAGGCCAACGTAACCGATTCCATTTACGTTTTTCCCAACTTCCGCAGCGATCTGCTCGTTGCCCGCCATCTTCTGCGAAGACGGAGTGTAGTCGCGCTTCTTCATCGCGAGCTCCTTCCAGTCCGAATAGGTGCCGGAGGAAGTGTTGCGGGTGTAGATGGAAATTTTGCCGGCCGGGGCTCCGAGCGCGCTCCAATCGGTGATGTCACCCGTGAAGATTTGCTCGACCTGTTTCACGGTCAGGTTTTTGACCGGGCACTTCGCGTTCACAATGACCGCGAGGCCGTCGTAGGCGACGGTGACCGCCGTGAGTTTCACGCCCTTGGCTTGGCCGGCGGAATCTTCGGTGGCCTTGGCGAGGCGGCTGGACATGCCGATTTGTGCAGTGCCGTCGATGACCGCGGCGATGCCGGTGGTCGAGCCTTCCGCCGCGATTTCAAAGGTGACTCCCGGGTTCTTGACCTTAAAGGCTTCCGAGAGCTGCGGGACAAGTTTGGCGCCGAGGGTGTCGGAGCCTTTGATGACGATATTGCCGGCGAAGGCAGCGCTAGTCGCCACAGCAAAGGCGGTGGGGAGAGAGAGGAGATGGTGAAGTTTCATGGTCAAGTAGGGTCTGTATTCGTTCTCGCCAACGGCTGAAGGAAACAAGCTGCGCTTTGTGACGATCAGGTGACAGGTTGCAACGCTTGGTTGTGGCTTCCCGCTTTTCTGGTGCCGCGTTTCCGGCAATATCCGTGGCGTGAAAATTTTACTCCCCCTGCTTTACCTGCTTGTCCTTTCCGGTAACGGACTTGCAGAAAATGCCGCGCCCGCGCCGCAGCTCACGACCTTCGCCGGCACCGGCGCGAAAGGTTTCTCGGGCGACGGCGGCCCGGCCATGAAGGCGCAGTTGAACAATCCCTTCGGCGTCGCCCGTGGGCCGGATGGTGCGCTTTACATTTGCGACACGGATAATCAGCGCGTGCGGAAAGTTGCGCCGGACGGCATGATCTCGACAGTCGCGGGGAATGGCCTGCGCGGCCATTCGGGCGACGGCGGACCAGCCACCGAAGCGGCACTGAACGAGCCATACGAGGTGCGCTTCGATGGCGCAGGAGATGTCTTCTTCGTTGAACGACTGGGGGCGGTTGTCCGCCGCGTCAATGCCAAGACCGGCATCATCAGCACGGTGGCGGGAACGGGCCAACCCGGTTTCTCCGGCGATGGCGGCCCGGCGGTTCGTGCCCAACTGAACGAGCCGCACAGCATTGGCTTCGACCGTGTCGGCGACCTTTACATCTGCGACATCAAAAATCATCGCATTCGCAAGGTGGAGATGAAGACGGGCGTGATTTCGACCTTTGCCGGCAACGGTGAAAGAAAGCCCACGCTTGATGGTGCACCCATCGCGGGGACCCCGCTGAACGGTCCGCGTGCCCTCGACTTCGACCGCGACGGGAATCTTTGGCTCGCCCTGCGCGAGGGCAATGCCGTTTTCAAACTGGATCTCGCGAAAAACACGTTCCAGCACATCGCCGGAGTCGGCGGCAAGCCAGGCTTCACTGGCCACGGGGGTCCTGCCAAAGCCGCTACGCTTGGTGGCCCGAAGGGGTTGGCCATCGGCCCGGACGGCCTCATCTATCTTGCCGAAACCGAAAGTCATTCCATCCGCGTGATTGACCCCAAGACCGGCATACTCCACCTCCTCGCCGGCACCGGCGAGCGAGGCGACGGCCCAGACGGCGACCCGCTTGGATGCAAGATGTCGCGCCCACACGGCGTGTTCGTAGACCGCGACGGTGCCGTCTTTGTCGGCGACAGCGAAACGCACCGGGTCCGCGTGCTGCGCAAGTAGGACCACTTTTCACGCTGGACAGCTTTTCCCCGTTTCGGGCAATTTCCCGCTGTTCACGCCGGGTGGCCTGCACCTGCCAACGGCCGGACTTGCGGCACCTCAAAAGTTCACCAACGCCAGGCATCATGAACAAATACATCGCGGAATTTATCGGCACGTTCTGGCTGGTCCTCGGCGGTTGCGGCAGCGCGGTCATTGCCGCCTCATTTCCTGAAGTCGGGATCGGCCTGCTCGGCGTGTCTTTCGCCTTTGGACTGACGGTTTTGACCATGGCGTACGGCCTCGGCCATATCTCCGGCTGCCATCTCAATCCCGCGGTTTCCATCGGGCTTTGGGCCGGCGGACGTTTCCCGGCCCACAATCTCGTTCCCTATATCGTGGCTCAGGTGGTCGGCGGCATTGCCGGAGCAGGCGTGCTTTATCTCATCGCGACCGGCAAGGCCGGCTTCGATGTCTCGGCTGGGTTCGCCGCGAATGGCTACGGCGAACATTCGCCGGGCAAATTCTCCATGCAGGCGGCGCTCATCACGGAGGTCGTCATGACCATGATGTTTCTCTTCATCATTCTGGGTTCGACCGACAAACGCACCCCTCTGGGTTTTGCCCCGCTCCCCGTCGGGCTGGGACTGACACTCATCCATCTCGTCAGCATCCCGGTCACCAATACCTCGGTGAATCCCGCGCGCAGCACCGGCGTTGCGCTGTTTGTCGGCGATTGGGCTACATCGCAGTTGTGGCTCTTCTGGGTGGCGCCAATCGTCGGCGCGCTCATCGGCTCGGTCATCTATCGGTTTGTCTTTGAGGACAAAACCACGCCCGTCGTCTAAACCGCCGCGCTCGACTTCGTCGCGAGCGTGATTTCGCCGATGGGGGCGGAAACCATTTTCAGCAACTCCCCTGCCGCCCGTCCCGGCGGGCGTTGCCTCGGCCACAGCGCGACAATCTTTCGTTCAGGCTTCGGTGCTTGCAGCGACCGGTATATTGGCGAGCCCGGGCGTTCGGGCTGCACGGCCATCGCTGGGATGAGCGAGATGCCGAGCCCGGCGGAGACGAGCGCCTGAATGGTCTCCAACTGCGCGCTGCGAAAACTGATTTTCGGATGCAGATCGCGTCGGTCGCAAAAGCGCAGCACTTGGTCGCCAAGGCAATGGCCGGCTTGCATGACGATCAGCCGCTCGCCTTCCAAATCCGCCACTGACACGGCTCGCTTCCGCGCGAGCGCATGGCCTGGCGGAAGCGCCAACCGGAGTTCCTCTGCAAACAGTTCGCGCACTTCAAGCCGCTCGTCGGGGATCGGAAGACTGGCCAGCGCGAAATCGATCTCGTAGGCATGCAATTGCTTCAGCAGATGCGCGGTCGTGTCTTCATGGATAACGATCTCCACGCTGGGAAACTGCTCGGTGAAAGCGGTCAGCACTTTGGGTAAAAGATACGGCGCAATCGTCGGCAGCACGCCCATCGTCACGACGCCGCGCGGCAACTCCTTGGCGTCGGTCGCCTCGCGTTTTGCGGCATCCACCTCTTCTAGAATCCGTACCGCCCGGGGAAGAAAAGTTTCTCCAGCCGGAGTCAGCTTCGTCGCGCGCTTCAGGCGGTCGAAGAGCCGTTCGCCCAGCTCTTCCTCGAGCTTCATAATCTGTTGGCTAAGCGAGGGCTGGGCCACGCGACTCTGCTCGGCGGCGCGGGAGAAATTGCCGGTCCGGGCGACGGCGACCATGTAGCGGAGCTGATGCATTTCCATAGGCAATGCCTATCGTCGCGAAAGGAACGAAGTATTTCAACAATCGCCACAAAACCCGTTACAAGCTCCCCACGAACAGCAACGCATCCCGCGGCGCTCGACCCTCTCACTTCTATGCCGACTGAAACCGCGACCCCTCAAACCTCTGAGTCCAAATGTCCTTTTAACAACGGCGCCGCTGCTCACGGGGCCGGCACGACCAACCAGGATTGGTGGCCCAACCGGCTCAAGGTCGAGCTGCTTCACCAGCACTCGGCGAAGTCCGATCCGATGGGCGAGAGCTTCGACTACGCGGAGGAATTCAAGACGCTCGACTACGCGGCGTTGAAGAAGGATCTCGCCGCGCTGATGACCGACTCGCAGGACTGGTGGCCCGCGGATTTCGGGCATTACGGCGGGCTATTCGTCCGCATGGCCTGGCATAGCGCCGGCACCTACCGCACGGGCGATGGCCGCGGCGGTGGTGGGCGCGGGCAGCAGCGGTTTGCGCCGCTGAATAGCTGGCCGGATAACGTCAGCCTCGACAAAGCGCGCCGCCTTCTGTGGCCGATCAAACAGAAGTATGGCCGTAAGATTTCCTGGGCCGACTTGATGATCCTCACCGGCAACGTCGCGCTCGAAACGATGGGCTTTAAGACGTTCGGTTTCGCCGGTGGTCGCGCGGATACGTGGGAACCGGATCAGGATGTTTACTGGGGGCGCGAAACGAAGTGGCTCGGTGGCGACATCCGCTACTCGCAGGGCGGCTCGCCCGGCACGAACGATCCGCACAGCACGCTCGTGAAAGACGACGACAGCCAGGTTCCGCATTCGCGCGATCTCGAGCACCCGCTCGCCGCCGTGCAGATGGGCCTCATCTACGTGAACCCCGAAGGCCCGGACGGCAAACCCGACCCGATCGCCTCAGCGAAAGACATCCGCGACACCTTCGGGCGCATGGCCATGAACGACGAGGAAACCGTCGCGCTGATCGCCGGCGGCCACACCTTTGGCAAGACGCACGGCGCCGGTCCGTCGGAGAATGTGGGAGTCGATCCGGAAGCCGCGTCGCTCGAAGGGCAGGGCTTCGGCTGGCACAACAAACTCGGCGCCGGCAAAGGTGCGGACACGATCACCAGCGGCCTCGAAGTCACCTGGACGTCCACGCCGACGCAGTGGGGCAACGGCTATTTCGAGAACCTTTTCGGCTTCGAATGGGAGCTGACCAAGAGCCCGGCCGGCGCCCAGCAGTGGCGTCCGAAAAACGGCGGCGGCGAAGGCACCGTACCGCACGCGCACGATCCGAACAAACGCATCGCGCCCTCGATGCTCACCACCGATCTCGCCCTTCGCTTTGATCCGGCTTATGAAAAAATCTCGCGCCGCTTTCACGCGAATCCCGACCAGTTCGCCGATGCCTTCGCCCGCGCGTGGTTCAAGCTCACGCATCGCGACATGGGGCCAAGGTCACGCTACCTCGGGCCGGAAGTGCCCGCCGAAGACCTCATCTGGCAGGACCCAGTTCCCGCGGCGAACCACCCGCTCATCGAAGCCCAAGACATCACCATGCTGAAAGCCAAGATCGCGGCGAGCGGTCTCACTGTCTCGCAACTCGTCTCCACAGCGTGGGCCTCAGCTTCGACCTTCCGCGGGTCGGACATGCGCGGTGGCGCCAATGGCGCGCGCATCCGTCTGGCGCCACAGAAAGATTGGGAAGTCAACGAGCCGGTGAAGCTCGCCACGGTTCTCACCGTTCTTGAAGACATCCAGAGCGGCTTCAACGGCACGCAAACGGGCGGCAAGCAAGTGTCGCTCGCCGATCTCATCGTCCTCGCCGGAGGCGTGGGCATCGAGCAAGCCGCGAAGAAAGCCGGCCACGAGGTCACCGTCCCCTTCACGCCCGGCCGCAGCGACGCGATGCAGGAGCAGACCGACGTCACCTCTTTTGAGCCGCTCGAGCCGATCGCCGATGGCTTCCGCAATTACCTCAAAGGCAAATACAGCGTGCCCGCCGAAGCCTTGCTCATCGACAAAGCGCAGCTCCTCACCCTCACCGCGCCCGAACTTACCGTCCTCGTCGGCGGCCTGCGCGTCCTCGGCACGAATGTCGGCGACGCCAAACACGGCGTCCTCACGGATAAGCCGGAAACGCTGACCAACGACTTTTTCGTCAACCTGCTCAGCATGGCCACCGAATGGAAACAGGTCTCGCCCTGCGGTAACGCCTTCGCCGCCTTCGACCGCGCAACCGGCGCGCCGAAGTGGACGGGCACCCGCGCCGACCTTGTCTTCGGTTCCAACTCCATCCTCCGCGCGGTCGCCGAAGTCTATGCCAGCGCCGATGCCGGGAAGAAGTTCGTCACCGACTTCGTCGCCGCCTGGACCAAGGTCATGAACCTCGACCGCTTCGATCTTGCGTAAACGCCACCCTCGCTCCCACAACCCCAGCATGCCTCTCACGGAAACGTGGGAGGCATGCGCCGTGTTGAAGCGGACCCGCCCTCGTGGGACCTCGGGGGAGGGCCGCGCCAGATGAAACTTGGAAGCGAGCTTGAGTGAGCGGGTGGTGGTATTGGTGGGAGCGTCCGGGTCCGAGCGTTTGGTTGAGGCACTAACCCGCGGGTGAACGTGGGCCGCTTTTTTCACTCGTCACCACGCGGCGTGCTCCCGACACTGCGCGGCCATGCCTGCCGAAGCCCGCGTTACACCCATTTGGAAAAAGCAGAAACTCTTCGTCGCGCTCTTCCTGATCGCGATTGGGGGGTGGTTTTTCTACGACGGCAAAGTCGGCTATCCGAAGAGCAACGTGATTTTCGACAAGCACGAGGAGTTCAAGCTCGCCGAGAAACTGACGGAGTGGCCGGACTACGCGAAAAGCCATGGCTGGGACGAGCACGCACCGCACAAACGCTTTAAGAAAGATGACATCGTGGGGCAGTTCGCTTTTGGCGGCCTCGCGGCGCTGATCGGCGCAATCACGCTCGCCTATTGGTTCGGACAACAAGGCCGCGTGGTGAAGACGGACAGTGAGGCGGTCTATACGCCATCGGGGAGACGTGTACCGTTTTCCGCCGTCACCGGCATCGGCAAGAAAAAGTGGGATGCGAAGGGCCTCGCGACCGTGCGCTACGAAATCGACGGACGGAAAGGTGAGTTCATTCTGGACGACTACAAATTCGACCGCGACCCAACCCACGCGATCCTCGCCGAGATCGAGGAACACCAGACGCCGCGGAGTTGAGCGCGGCGACCGCGTCCCGGCTGGACACGTGAAAATCCCGCCCCTAGTTTCGCCGCCCATGAGTGCTCCCGAATCCCCCGCTCCGGTCGCTTACGACTGGAATCTCATCGCCAACGACCCCGGTTTCATCGCGCTAAAGGCGGCCAAGCGCCGCTTCATCCTCCCGGCGACGATTTTCTTTTTCGTCTATTACATGACCCTGCCGGTGCTCGTGGGTTTTCAACCGGAGCTGATGAAAACAGCCGTTTGGGGCAAAGTGAATATCGCCTACCTGTTTGCCCTCTCGCAGTTCGTAATGACGTGGGTGCTGTGCGCGCTCTATGTCCGCGCCGCACGCCGGTGGGACATCATGAACGCGGAACTCCTCGCCCGTCTCGTCCCCCGCTGATTTTCCCATGCTCGCCATCGTCTTCACCCCGGCTTTGGGGATGTTCCTCGCCTTCGTCGCGGTCACCCTGATCATCACTTACTTCAGCGCGCGCAAAGCTACCGGGTCCGCCGCTTACTTCGCCGCCGGTCGCTCGATCAAAGGCTGGCAAAACGGCCTCGCGGAGGCCGGCGACTACATGAGCGCGGCCAGCTTCCTAGGCATCAGCGGCATCATCTGTCTGAAAGGCTACGACGGCTTCATGTACTCGGTGGGCTTCCTGGTCGCCTATCTCACGGTGCTCTTCCTGGTCGCGGAACCGCTGCGCAATGCCGGCAAATACACCATGGCGGACCTCCTCGCCTATCGGCTAAAGGCGCGACCGGTGCGCGCGATGGCCGCGCTTTCCACGCTCGTCGTCTCCACCTTTTACATGATCGCGCAGATGGTCGGTGCTGGCGGGATCATCGAGCAACTCATTGGCGTTCCGTTCGCTCCGGCGGTCATTGGGGTCGGCGTGCTCATGCTGATCTACGTGGTTTTCGGCGGGATGCTGGCGACGACTTGGGTGCAGATCATTAAGGCGATCCTGCTCATGGGCGGGGCGTTCGCGCTGAGCTGGATGGTCATGAGCAAATTCGATTTCAGCTTGGCGGCGTTTTTCGACGCAGTGTCCCAGGCGACTTACGGCGGGACGAAAGCGCCGGTGAACCTGCTCGACCCCGGAATGGCCTACGGGGCAAGCGCCAAAAATCCGTGGGGCGCGTGGGACTTTATCTCGCTGGCCCTCGGGCTTGTCCTCGGCACGGCCGGCCTGCCGCACATCCTGGTCCGTTTTTACACCGTGCCAGATGCGAAAACCGCGCGCGTCAGTGTGGTCTGGGCCACGGCGATCATCGGCGTCTTCTACATCATGACGACGTTCTTCGGATTCGGCGCTGCCGTGTTGCTGAAGCTCTCGGCCCTTCCCCTCGACGCCAAGGGCCTGCCAAATGGCAACATGGTTGCCCCGGTCCTCGCGCAGTTCCTCGGCGGCGAAATGTTCTTCGCCTTCATCAGCGCCGTGGCCTTTGCCACCATCCTCGCCGTGGTCGCCGGGCTGACCATGAGCGCCAGCACTTCTTTCGCGCACGACTTCTTCACCAACGTCATCCACCACGGCCGGGAGACGAAACCCGGCCAGGAAGTCCGCGTCGCTCGCATCACCGCGTTCGTCGTCGGTGCGGCCAGCATCGCGCTGGCGATCAAGCTCGGCTCGAGCGTGAACGCCGCCATGCTCGTCGGCCTCGCCTTTGCCGTCGCCGCCTCGGCTAATCTCCCGGTCATTCTCTTTTCCATCTTCTGGAAGCGCTTTAACACCGCTGGTGCCGTCGCTGGCCTTGGCGTCGGACTTGTCTCCTCCATCGTCCTCATCCTCCTCAGCAAAAACGGCCTCTACACCGCCGAGACCGCCCCCTTTCCGCTCGCCAACCCCGGCATTGTCAGCATCCCGCTTGGCTTCCTCGCGGCCTACCTTGGCACCGTCCTCACGCCACGCGATGTCGAAGCCGAGTCGAAGTTCGCCGAACTCAGCGTCCGCTCCCAGACTGGCCTCGGCGCGGAAAAAGCGACGGCGCACTGAGCAACTCCAAAATGGCTAAAGACGGCGCATCCCAATCGCTTTCCGTGGAAGCGATCACACCATTGGTTCGGTGGATTCGCGGTGAGAAGATGTTGCTCGATACCGATCTGGCGGCGCTCTATGGCGTCGCGACCAAGGCGTTGAATCAGGCGGTGAAACGTAACCGTGAGCGTTTCCCCGACGATTTCATGATCCAACTCACAGAGGCAGAAGCAGAGATCATGCGGTCACAATTTGTGACCGCACCGACGGTGATTTCAAAACGCAACCTGCGGCATCGTCCCTATGCCTTCACCGAGCAGGGTGTCGCCATGCTCTCCAGTGTTCTCCGATCGAAGCGGGCCGTCGAAGTGAATATCGCCATCATGCGCACCTTCGTGCAGTTGCGGCGGCTCATGGACTCGAACCGCGACCTTGCCCGCAAGATCGAAAAGCTGGAACAGAAGTATGACGAGCAGTTCGCGCTGGTTTTCGACGCGATCAAACGGCTGGTCGCGGAAGACCGGCCCGAACGTGCGCGCCCGAAGCCGCGCATCGGCTTTCATCCGCAACGCGATTGAGAAGTTTTCGCAGGTGGGCGAAAGAGGCGGAGATTTCCCGCGCGTGATCCGCCACCTTTACTTCCACATCCCCTTCTGCCCGAAGCTCTGCCCGTACTGCTGCTTCTACGTCGAGACGGGCGCGCAGAATAAAACCACCGCCTTCCTCGACGCCCTGCTGCGCGAAGTGGACGAGGCTAGCCTGCGGTTCGCGCTGCGCCCGGAGACGATCTACTTCGGCGGCGGCACGCCGAGCGCGCTGACCTTCGAGCAACTCGACTACCTGCTTAACGGGCTGCGCGCTCTGCTGGATCTGAGCGCGCTGCGCGAGTGGACCTTCGAGGCCAACCCCGCGACGGTGCGCCCCGAAAAGGCGCGGCTTTTACACGGCGCGGGCGTCAACCGCATCAGCCTTGGGGTCCAGTCTTGGGACGACGCTTTGCTCAAAACCCTCGGTCGCGTCCACGACGCTGCGCAGGCGGAGAAAACGTACGCCACCCTGCGTGCCGCCGGCTTCGACAACATCAACATCGACCTCATGTTTGCTGTCCCTGGTCAGACCGTCGCGCAATGGGATGCGACCCTCGCGAGAACCATCGCCCTCCAGCCCGAGCACATCTCCTCTTACTGCCTGACTTACGAGGAAGACACCGCCTACTTCCGCCAGCTCCAGCTCGGCACCTTTCGCCAGGACGACGACCGCGACGCCGATCTTTTCGAGACGACCATGGACACCCTCGCTGCCGCTGGTTTCGCCCAATACGAGATCTCCAACTACGCCCGTCCCGGCCGCGAATCCGTCCACAACTTCGCCTACTGGCGCGGCGCGGACTACTTGGGATTCGGCCCCAGCGCCTTCTCCACTGTCGGCCTCCGCCGGTGGCAGGCGCTCCCAGACACCGCCGAATACACCCGCCGCATCCTCGCGGGCGAAAGCATCGTCCACTTTACCGAAGAGCTCTCCCCCGCCACCCGCGCCGGCGAAATCGCCGCCTTCGCCATCCGCACCCGCGACGGTTTACCTACTGCTGACCTCACTCGCTGGTCCGCCGCCCTCCAGGAATTCCGCGACCTCGGCTTTGTCGAAGACCGAGCCGACCGCGTCCTCCTCACCCGCCGTGGCAAACTCATGGCCGACACCGTCGCCGAAGCCTTCGTCTGAGCGCCAGGAAATGCAGCGCATTGTGAAGGTTGTGAGGCCTTGGCTTTGAGCTAAGATTCCGCGCTGCCGGGCATTACCCCGGCGACCCTGCATGAAGACCATATTTCTCCTCCTTATAGCACTCGCTGCCCAGCCGCTGGCCCGTGCCGAACTGCCGGTGGCCATCGACTTCAATCGCGATATCCGCCCGATCCTCTCGGACAATTGCTTCACCTGTCACGGACCGGATACGAATAAGCGCAAAGCGGGTTTACGGCTGGATGAAAAGGAATCGGCTTTTGGCAAAGCCGAATCGGGTGAAATCGCCATCGCGCCCGGTCAGCCGGAAAAGAGCGAACTCCTCCGGCGCATCACGACCGAAGATAAAGACGACGTGATGCCGCCGCCGAAAGAGCACAAGAAGCTCAAGCCCGCGCAGGTGGAATTGCTCCGCAGCTGGATTGCAGCGGGTGCGAAGTGGGATGGACACTGGGCCTTTCAGCCGGTGAAATCGTTGGTGCCGCCAGAAAGTCAAAAGGCAAGAACCGAAAGCCTCGGACCAATCGACGCCTTCGTCGCAGCGCGGCTTGAAAAGGAGGGTTTGGCGTTTTCGCCGGAGGCGGAAAAGACCGCCTTGATCCGGCGCGCTTCGCTGGATCTGACGGGCCTGCCGCCAACGATTGCGCAGGTCGATGACTTCCTTAAAGACCCGGCCCCGAATGCTTACGAAAAGGTGATTGATCGGCTGCTCGCGTCGCCCCATTTCGGCGAGCGCATGGCGGTCCCGTGGCTGGATCTGGCGCGCTACGGTGACACCAGCGGCTACCACAACGATTCGCTGCGCGACATGTGGTTGTGGCGTGAATGGGTGATCAAGGCAATCAACGCGAACATGCCTTTCAGCGAGTTCACCATTGAGCAACTCGCGGGCGACTTGCTGCCCAACGCCACGATCGAACAGCAGATCGCTTCGGGCTTTCATCGGAACGTCATGACGAGCGATGAAGGCGGCCTGATTGAAGAGGAATACCTGAATCTGTATGTCGTCGATCGCGTGGCGACGACGGGTGTGACGTGGATGGGCCTGACGGTGGCGTGCGCGCAGTGTCATGATCACAAATACGACCCGATCACGCAGCGCGAGTTTTACCAGCTCTACTCCTTTTTCAACAACGTGCCCGAGACCGGCAAAGATGGCGTGCGCGACCGGAACCCAAAACCGTTTCTGATGGTGGCCTCGCCGGAGCAAAAGGAACGGCTCGCGAAATTCGACACTGAACTTAACGCGGCGCAAAAGGCCGAGCAGGAGATCGCAAAAACGCTGGATGCACGGCAGGCGGAATGGGAGCAACAGGCGACCACCAAAGCACCGCCTGCGGAGCCCGCCGGACCGTGGGTCAGATTTCCTCTTGATGCTGATGGCAGCGGATTGAGTGACAGCGGCCAGAAGACCGAAGGCGTGCTCAAGGGCGAGAGTACCTTCACCGAGGGTGCGGTGGAAAAAAGTCTGCGCGTGGTGGGCAAC
Organism: Chthoniobacter sp.; assembly: GCA_031390545.1. Lineage (GTDB taxonomy): Bacteria > Verrucomicrobiota > Verrucomicrobiia > Chthoniobacterales > Chthoniobacteraceae > Chthoniobacter. The sequence goes on from JANMTP010000024.1 coordinate 84,356, forward strand.
GGTTGGATCGAGTATGGAGAAAAGTTTGGTTTTGAGCGCGACCAGCCCTTCACCGCCGCCGCATGGCTCCGGCTGAAGACGCAAGGCGGATCGCCGTTTGGTAAAATGGAACAGGGCGGGGCGACCCGCGGCTGGGACGTGGAGTTCCACGGGACGAAGCCGTCATTTCACCTCATCCACCAATGGCCCAACAACGCCATCCACGTGCAGGCCGAGGCTGACTTGCCCGCAGACACGTTCCTGCATTTCGCTGTCACCTACGACGGTTCGGGAAAGGCCGCGGGCGTGAAAATGTTCGTCAACGGCGTGGCTGTGAAAACTGCCGTGCGCGTGGACACCCTTACGGACACGATCAAGACGGATGCTCCGTTCAGCATTGGCCGTCGCGGCGGTGCGGGCCAGGTTTTCACCGGGCGAGTGGACGATCTTCGCATCTACGGACGGACTCTCGGCGACGCGGAGACCGCGACGATCGCCCTGGGGAGTTCGCCTACTTTGAAATTGCTCGCCATCCCGGCAGCGGAGCGCACCAAGGAGCAAAGCGCCCAGCTTCAGAAATACTACCGCGAGTCGCAGGACAAAGAATACAGCGCGGCGCAAAAGCTCCTCGCTGATGTCAAAAAGCAACGTAGCGATTTTGAGAAGCTGGTGCCGAACACGATGGTCATGGCGGAGCGGGATCAGGTCCGCGACACCTTCATCAAGGTCCGCGGCAACTACGACCAGAATGGCGAGAAAGTCAGTCCGGCCGCACCAGCGTTTCTGCCCGCCCTGGCTGCGCAACCCGCAGATGGCAAGCGCTACACGCGGCTTGATCTGGCGCGCTGGCTCGTTGCGCCAGAGCAACCTCTCACCGCACGGGTGACGGTGAATCGCTTTTGGAAAATGCTCTTTGGCACCGGGTTGGTGAAAACATTGAATGACTTCGGCGCCCAAGGGGAATGGCCGAGCCACCCGGAGCTGCTCGACTGGCTGGCTGCGGACTTCATGCGCGACTGGGATGTAAAGCGCGCGCTCAAGCAAATAGCTATGTCTGGGACGTATCGGCAGACCGCGAAGATCAGTCCTGAACTGCTCGCCAAGGACAGCGAAAATCGGCTGCTCGCACGCGGTCCGCGCCAGCGCCTGGACGCCGAATTTCTGCGCGACAACGCGCTCGCCATCGGGGGCATTTTGAACCCGCAACTCGGCGGTAAAAGCATCAAGCCGGCGCAACCGGCTGGCACCTGGGAGATCAACGAGATGAGCGGCTACAACTACGACAAATCCAAGGGCGACGATCTCTACCGCCGCGGACTTTACGTCTATTGGCGGCGCTCCACGGTTTATCCTTCTTTCGTCACGCTCGATGCACCCACCCGCGAATTTTGCAGTGCCCAGCGCGCCCGCACGAGCACGCCGCTGCAGAGCCTTGTCCTGATGAACGATCCCGTTTTCGTCGAAGCCGCTCGCGCTTTCGCGCAGCGCATCCTCAAGGATGGTGGAGCGGACGATGCGTCGCGTCTTCGCTATGCTTGGCGAACCGCGTTGACCCGGCCTCCCACGGAGCAGGAATCCTCGATCCTCGCTGCCACGCTCGAAAAGCAACTCGCGACCTACGCCGCTGATAAATCGGCGGCCGCGGCACTGGTCAAAGTTGGAGACCTTCCCAAACCTGCCGAGCTCGACGACAGCCAGCTCGCCGCCTGGACTGCGGTCGCCAATGTGTTGCTGAATCTGAACGAGACGCTGTCCGATTAGGCGCCGGCAGCCAATTTTCTCTCGTCACGCGGGCGGTTCCGCTACTGTCGTCGCGTTTCACCTTTTACCTCCCCAATCATGAAAACCACTATCCCGCTACTCCTCACCGGTCTTGTTACCGCTTTCACCCCTGCTGCTTTGGGCGCAGACGGCTTCAAAGACACCCCGCTCATTCCAGGTTCGAAGTGGCATGTGCATGACCCGGACCGGCCGAAGCCGCCGGTCGTGACGCCGGGTGCGACTTTCAGCCAGATGGCCGCAGCGCCATCGGATGCCGTGGTGCTTTTTGACGGCAAGGATTTTTCCAAGTGGCAGGGTGAGAAGGGCGACGTGGGCTGGAAAATCGAGAACGGTTACGCCGAGACTACGAAGACCGGGCGCATCCGCACGAAGGACGAGTTTGGCGATTTCCAACTGCATCTTGAGTTTGCCACACCGAGCGTCGTCTCGGGCAGCGGGCAGGGCCGTGGGAATAACGGCGTGAACATTTTCGGGAAATACGAAATTCAGGTTCTGGATTCCTTCAACAACGAGACCTACGCCGACGGTGGCGCGGCCGCGATCTATGGCCAGACGCCGCCGATGGTGAACGCCTCGCGTCCGCCCGGCGAATGGCAGACTTATGACATCATTTTTGAAGGGCCACGCTGGGACGCCGCTGGGAAGCTGACGAAGAAGGCCTATGTGACCGTGCTGCACAACGGCGCTGTGGTGCATCATCGCCGGGAATTGCACGGCGATACCCGTTATCGCGGCGTCGGGAACTACGACAAGCCGCGGCCGCCGAAAGGGTTCATTGAACTTTACGAGCACGGCAACCCGGTGCGCTTCCGCAACATCTGGATCCGCGAAATTGCAGTCCCCACACCGGAAGATCTCGGCATGCTCGCAGAGCCAGCCAAGTAGTTTCCTTCACCCCTCACGTAAAAAGGGCGATCCAGAAATGGATCGCCCTTTTTCATTTGCCGGTTTGGTCCCGGTGAAAACCAGCAATCTTACTTGTCAGTCTTCAGGACGAGATCTTTGAACTGCACGACCATCGCCGGCCCGGCGTGGATTTGCAGAGCGATTACCCCGGTTTTCGCGCCGACTTCGGTTTCGTCGGTCACATCGACGGTTTGCTTGCCGTTGATGAAATGCTGGAGGTGCCCACCTTTGGCGATGACTTTGAAGTCATTCCACTCCTCATTTTTAATCGCCGCCTGAATCTCGTCGCTGTTCCCGACGGAGCCAGTGACTTCAATCTTGGCCTTCTTCGGGTCCGCCGGGTCCGCCTTGATGACGACTTTCTCACCGCGCTTGGCGAGGATGCCGCGGCCGCGCTCCTCGTAAAGGATGCCGCTGTAAGTTTTGCCCGCCTCGAAATCGGCCTGGTAGCCGCTGATAATCGGGCCGTTTTCACCAGCAGGGAGCTCCTTCGAGCGATACTGCAGGCCGCTGTTGCCCTTCTCGATGCGGTATTTGAAGGTCAGTTCGAAGTCGCTCACCGTCCCGGCTTTCCAGACGAGGAAGGTGTTGTGGTTGATCTTGGCATCGCCCTCGTTGGCGGTCTTGCCAGTGATCGCGCCGTCCTGGACGGACCAGAGCTTGGGATTACCCTCCCAGCCAGTGAGGTCTTTGCCATTGAAGAGTTGCTGTTCACCGGCTTGCGCGAAGGCCACGGTGGTGAGGAGGAGAAATGCGGGGAGTAGTTTCATAGTGTGGGTAGGTAATCCGCGAGGCGCTTACTTCTTGCCGAAGAGTTTTTTCATGTTCGCGAGGCCCTTGACCGCGATGTCGTCACGCTTGGGTTCCATCTTGCGCCAGATCGCCGCGGCACGAGCGATGACTTTCACATCCGTGGTAAAGCTCTCGATGACGACGTCGCCTTGGTAGCCGATTTTCTTCAACGCAGCGACGATCGGTTTCCACTGGATGTGATCACCGCCTGGGGTGCCGCGGTCGCAGCCGCAGGCGTGGAAGTGAGCGAGATGTTTACCGGCCTTGAGGATGGCGGCGGCCTGATCCTTTTCCTCGATATTCATGTGGAAGGTATCGAGGTGAAGTTTGCAGGCCTTGCTGCCCACGGCTTTGACGAGCTTCAGGCCCTGGTCACAGGTGTTGAGGAAGTCGGTTTCAAAACGGTTCAGCGGTTCGACGCAGAGCTGCACGCCCTTCTGCTCGGCGTATTTCGCGAGCGGCTTGAGGTTTTTTACGACGAGATCGAACTGCTGCTTTTTCTCCGCGTCGTCATGCGGTCCAATGAGCCCGACTACGGAATAAAGCGGCCCGATGATCGACGGGCACCCCAGCGCCACGGCCTGATCAATGAGGCCGCGCACGTACTCGATCGCGGTTTTCTGGTCCGCTGCGCTGCCGCGGAAATCGCGGCCTGGCCCCATGCACGCGCAGATGCTTCCAATCTTGAGTCCAGCCTTATCGGCAGCAGCTTTCACCTTCACCGGATCGATATGTTCGAGGGCCTCGACGGGAATCTCGACGGTTTCAAAGCCCCACTTCTTGAGCTTTGCGAACAGCTTGGGCGCTTGGTCGGTGGTGAAAGGGCTGGCGTAAAGAAAGGTATTAAGGCCGAGACGCATGAGGAGAGTGAGGTTGGATTTGGGTTTGAAGGACGCGCATTTCGCGCAGGCGCCAGCGGCCTAGTCAAGCGCGCTGCTGCTTTACGTCCGAGGCTGACGCCTGCCCGACTGGCGGGTCACCCGCCCTTCCCCAGCTAAGCTGTCAGATGCCCGGAGGTTAACTGGCATTGAAAACTTCGCCGCTTGTCGCGAAAGTACCGCTCCTCCATGAAATCCGTTTTTCCCAAGCTCCTCGCGTTTTTCACCCTCGGTTCGTCACCGGGGCTCGCGGGAGACAAGGTGGATTTCAACTATGACATCCGTCCGATCATTTCGGCCAAGTGCTTTCATTGCCACGGGCCTGACGAAAAATCGCGCAAAGCCAAGCTGCGGCTGGATATGCGCGAGGAAGCGATCAAGGAGCGCGATGATGTTCGCGCCATCGTGCCGGGCGATGCGGCGGCGAGTGAATTGATTGCGCGTATTACCTCGACGGATCCGGACGAAGTGATGCCGCCCCCGAAGGAGGATCACGCGCTGAGCCCGTCCGAGATCGCGCTTTTCAAAAGATGGATTGCCGAGGGCGCGGAGTACAAACCGCATTGGTCTTTCGCGAAACCAGAGCGGCCTGCAGTTCCGGCGGCAGGGCATCCCATCGATGCGTTTGTGCGCGCGCGACTTTCGACAGCGGGACTGAAGCCATCGCCGGAAGCTGACCGGCCCACTTTGATCCGACGGATGTCGTTCGATCTGATCGGTCTGCCACCCACACCTCAGGAGGTGGCAGCGTTTGCCGGCGATCGAAGTCCGGACGCTTTCGAAAAACTCGTCGATCGGTTGCTGGCGTCGCCGGCGTTTGGCGAACGCTGGGCAAAAATGTGGCTCGACCTCGCGCGGTATGCAGACTCGACAGGTTACGGCTCCGATAAGTTTCGCCTGAACATCTGGCCCTACCGCGATTGGGTGATCGGCGCGTTTAACCGCAACCTTCCATACGACCAATTCACCATCGAGCAACTCGCCGGAGACTTACTGCCTGAGCCAAACCGCGAACAGATGATGGCGACGGCTTTCCACCGCAACACGATGACCAACGTGGAAGGTGGGACGATCGATGAAGAGTATCGGGTGGCGGCGGTGAAAGATCGGATCGCAACCACTGGGCAAGTCTGGATGGGCCTGACCGTCGGGTGCGCGCAGTGCCACACGCATAAATTCGACCCGATTCCGCACAAGGATTACTACGGCTTTTTCGGCATCTTCAATCAGACCGAGGACAGTGATCGTGAGGACGAAGCCCCGACCATGGCGTTGGCCACACCAGAGCAGGACGCCAAGATGAGTGCTCTCAACCAGGAAATCGCCGCGCTGGAAGCAAAGGTGAAATCCGCGCTTCCGGAACTCGAGGCGGAGCAGCACGCTTGGGAGGCGGACATGCTACGTCCGGTAAAGTGGCACCCGCTCACTCCGGTCGACTTCAAAACCGCAAACGGCACCGTGCTCGCCGTACAACCGGATAGCTCGCTGCTCGCGAAGTCTGGCGAACGCCCGGAAACCGACACCTACACTCTCAAAATGCGCGCGAATCTGCCGGAAAAAATCACGGCTTTTCGCCTTGAAGCACTGACCGATGCAGCGCTGCCGAACAAGGGACCAGGTCGGGCGGACAGCGGCAACGCCGTGCTCAGCCAGGTGCTCGTAACCGCAGTGCCGGCCGAGGCGAAAGCGGTGCGAGGACGGTTCGTGCGAGTGACGCTGCCCGGCGCCGAGCACGGCCTAGCGCTAGCCGAAGTTGAAGTTTTCAGCAAAAACGAAAACGTCGCGCCGCGCGGCGCGGCGTCGCAATCCAGCACGGATTTTGGCGGCGACGCCAAACGTGGCAATGATGGCAAGACCGACGGCGATTTTAGCGGAGGCAAATCGGTATCGCACACCGGCAAAGACAAAGAGCCGTGGTGGGAGGTGGACCTCGGTGGAGAAACGGAGATTGAGCGCCTGGTGGTTTGGAATCGCACCGACAGCGGTGTGGACCATCGGCTCGCGAACTTTCGCGTGAGCATTCTCGACGCGGCCCGGAAACCGACGTGGGAGAAAACCGTGGCCGAAATGCCGAAGCCGAGCGTCTCGGTCGGTCCCGCTGACGGCAAGGCGGTCGCGCTACGAAATGCAAGTGCGGATTTTTCGCAGGACGGTTTCGAAGTCGCTCTCGCGCTCGCGGGCGAAAAGAAAAAGGGTTGGGCATTCGCACCGCAATTGGGCCAGGCGCACGCCGCAATCTTCGAGGCGACGGCACCGCTCGATGGCCAGGCGCTCCTCACCTTCACGCTCAAGCAGGAATACGGCGAGCGACACACGCTGGGTCGCTTCCGCATTTCCGCGACCACGCAGTCCGCTCCCGTTCGCGAATTGCCGCCGGCGATCAAGGCCGCGCTGGCACTCGAGCCCAGCGAGCGCGAACCGAAGCAACGTGAAGCCGTGGCCGCCTATTTCCGTCCGCTTTCAAAAACGCACGCCGGTTTGACCCAGCAACTCACGGCCAAGCGCGCAGAACTCGCTGCGGTCAAGCCAGTCAAGCTGCCGGTGCTCCGCGAAGTCGCCGCCGATAAACGCCGCAGCACGCATGTGCTGAACAAAGGCAACTACCTCACCCCAGGCGAAAAGGTAGAGCCCAGCCTGCTCTCCGCCTTTGCGAACTTTGTGCCAGCGGACACGAAGCTGGATCGTCTTGCTGCCGCGCGCTGGATCATGCACCGCGACAACCCGTTGACCGCGCGAGTCGCCGTGAACCGTTTTTGGGCGCAGCTTTTTGGCGTGGGCATTGTTGAGAGCGAGGAGGACTTTGGCACGCAGGGCGCATTGCCGAGCCACCCCGAGTTGCTCGACTGGCTCGCTGTCACGTTTGCGGCGTCGAAGTCGGCTGATCCCACGAATCCGGGACTTGGCTGGGATACCAAGGCGCTGCTGAAGCTGATGGTAACAAGTGCGACCTACCGGCAATCGTCGCGCGTCACTCCGGAAGTGCTGGAGAAAGATCCGCGCAACCGACTGCTCGCCCACGCCGCGCGCCGCCGACTGGACGCGGAGTCGGTGCGCGATCAGGCGCTCGCGCTGAGCGGGCTGCTCTCGTCGAAAATGGGCGGGCCGAGCGTTTATCCGCCGCAACCTGATGGGCTGTGGAATGTCGCCTTTAACGGCGGGCAGAATGGTTACCCCACCTCGCAGGGTGAAGATCGACACCGGCGCGGGCTCTACACTTTTTGGCGGCGGACGATGCCCAATCCGAGTATGACGACCTTTGATGCGCCGAGCCGCGAGGCCTGTACGGTCAGGCGTTTGCCGACCAACACGCCGCTGCAAGCGTTTGTGACGATGAATGATCCGGCTTTTGTGGAATGCGCGCAGGCGCTTGCCCGACGGATCGTTCGCGAAGGGGGTGCGGACACGGACTCGCGCCTCCGATTTGCGCTTAAACTTTGCACGGCGCGGGCACCTGAAGACGCACACGTGCGCGCCCTCAAGGCTTTGTTCGAGAGCGAGGTCGCAGTGTATCGCGCAGACAAAAACGCGGCGGCAGACCTGGCGACCAAACCCCTGGGGCCGGCCCCGGCCGACGCTGACGTGGCCGAACTGGCCGCCTGGACGGTGGTCGCCAATGTCCTTCTGAACCTGGATGCTGTTTTGACGAAAGGCTGATTATGAATCTCCGATTTACTCATGCTCGCGCGCAAACCCGTCGCGAATTCCTCGCCGCGAGCAGCAAGTTCTCGCTCGGAGCAATTGCCCTCCAAAGTCTGATGGGCAAAGGCTTCGCTGCTGGCGTCCAAGAGCCGTTGCAAAATCCGCTCGCGCCGAAACTGCCGCCGCTGCCGAGCAAGGTGAAGGCGGTCATTTACCTCGCGATGAGCGGGGCGCCGCCGCAGCACGACCTCTTCGACTGGAAGCCGGAATTGGTGAAGCACCACATGCAGGATTGCCCGGACGAACTGATGAAAGGGCAGACATTTGCCTTCATCAAAGGGAAGCCGAAGCTGCTGGGATCGCCCTACAAATTCGCGCAGCACGGGCGCAATGGCGCGTGGGTGAGTGAGTTACTGCCGCACTTTCCCAAGATCGTGGACGACGTGACGCTCATCCGTTCGATGAACACGGATCAGTTCAATCACGCGCCGGCCGAACTTTTTCTCTACACCGGCAATATGCTCAGTGGCTCGGCCTCGATGGGTTCGTGGCTGACTTACGGGCTCGGCTCGGAGAATCAGGATTTGCCCGGCTTCGTGGTGATGCTTAGCGGCGGGACCGATCCGACGGGCGGCAAGTCGCTGTGGGGCTCGGGCTTTTTGCCAAGTGTCTATCAAGGCGTGCAATGTCGGGCGGCGGGCGAGCCGATTCTTTTCGCCAGTAACCCGGCGGGCATGAGCCGGGAGACCCGTCGCCGCTCGCTGGACGCGCTGAAGACGCTCAACGAGGCCGAAGCGCAGACCTTCGGTGATCCCGAGACGTTGACGCGCATCCAGCAATACGAACTCGCCTACCGCATGCAGCTCGCGGTGCCGGACGTGATGGACATGAAAAAGGAGCCCGAGGCGATTCGGGAAATGTACGGGGCCAAACCGGGCGAAGCGTCGTTTGCCAACAACTGCCTGCTCGCGCGGCGGCTCGTGGAAAAGGGCGTGCGCTTTGTGCAGCTCTACGACTGGGGCTGGGATATGCACGGCACCGGCGCAATCGACGATTTGATGACCATGCTGCCGACAAAATGCCGCCAAGTGGACAAAGCAGCAGCCGCGCTGGTACAGGATCTAAAGCAACGTGGGCTCCTCGATTCCACACTTGTCGTCTGGGGCGGCGAGTTTGGCCGGACGCCGATGAACGAGGCCCGCGATGGTTCGAAGTTCCTAGGCCGGGACCATCACCCGCACGCTTTCAGCATCTGGATGGCGGGTGGCGGAGTGAAGCCGGGGCACGTCTATGGTGCGACCGATGACCTCGGTTATCAGGTCGTGGAGGACAAGGTGACGGTCCGCGACTTGCAGGCGACGATCATGCACATCATGGGCTTCGATCCCTATCGTTTCCACTACCGCTACCAAGGTCTCAATCAGCGCCTCATCGGTCCGACGAACGAAGGTAAAATTGTGAAGGGGATTCTCGCCTAGGACGAGGCTCGCGCGCCAACTTGCAGCGCGCGCTTACTTCCAGTCGAGCGCCGCGAGGATTTCCTCTTTCTTCACCCGGTCGGTGTAATCGGCGAAAGTCTCGGTGCCCTCTTTCCCCGAGTCATAAACGTGGAGCAGCTTGTCGATGAATAGATGCACATCTTTGGCGACGATCTTGCCCTTTAGGAGCTGATTGAAGCGGCGGTTGTGACCGAGGCGGCCACCGATGAAGGCGTCGAACGCATCCACCTGCACGCCGTTAATTTTGGTCTTCGCGCCGCGGAAGCCGATGTCCGCGATTTGATGCTGACCGCAGGAGCTGGGGCAGCCGCTGAAGTGGATGCGAATTTTGTCCTTGTACCAGCCGGAAGTGGTCTCGAGCTGACCGATCAGTTCCAGCATGCGGTTCTTGGTTTCGGCGACGGCCAGGTTGCAGAACTCGATCCCGGTGCAACTCACGCAGCCTTTGCGGAAATTAGTGGGTTGGTAGTCAAGGCCGAGCACGTCGAGATCAGCTTTGAGCGCGGGCAGATTGCCCTCGGGGATGTTGATGATGATCAGGTTCTGCTTGTTCGTCAGGCGGATCTGGTCCTGACCGGGCACGCAGTATTTCGCAGCTACCGCGCCGACTTTGGCCAGCGTCCCGTTGCGGATGCGTCCGCCGGGGAAGCACACGCCAACCCAGTAAAGGTCACCCTGCTTCTGCTTGTGGATGCCGATGTGGTCGGTCTCCTGGTCTTTGATGACGGGGAAATCGGTATGCGGTTCGAGCGGATAACCGAGCAGAGCTTCGATCTCCTGGAGGAAGCGCTCGTGACCCCAATCGGCCATGAGAAACTTCAACCGAGCCCGCTGGCGCTGATGCCGGTAGCCATGATCGCGGTAGATCTTGCTGACCGCTTCGATGACTGGCCAGACCTGCTCCGGTTTGACGAAGCATTGCAGGATTTGCCCGAGATGCGGCGAAGAGGACAGGCCGCCGCCGACCATGATGCCGAAGCCCTTTTCCTCGGCGCCATTCACCGTGCGCTTCAGGCCGAAAGCTGCCGCGCAGTTGATATCCGGCTGCGCGCAATGAATGCAGCAGCCGGAGATGCTGATCTTGTATTTGCGCGGCAGATTGGAGTATTCGCGGTTGCCTTCCAGATGGGCATTGACCTCCAGCATCTGCGGCGTGCCGTCGATGATCTCATTCGGATCGATGCCCGCGACCGGGCACGCGACCACGTTCCGCGCGATGTCACCGCAGGCCCCGGAGGTCGCGATGCCAAACTCCTCGAGCTCGGCAAGGATGGTCGGGATGTCTTCGATGCGCAGCCAGTGATACTGGATCGTCATGCGCGTGGTGATGTCGCAGAAGCCGTGGCCGAAACGGTCGGCGATCTCGGAGAGTTTGGCAGCCTGCGCTGCGGTGATCTGCCCGCCGGGGAGCCGCAGGCGCATCATGAAATAGCCGCTGTCCTTTGGCTTCTGGCGATACACGCCATACCATTTCATCCGGTCGAAATCGTCCGCATCGATCGAAGCGAACCCTGTTTTCGCGTAGCGATGGATGTCGTGGATCACATCGAGGCCGTCCTTTTCGAGCTTCATCTTCTCCTGTGGCGTGAGCGGGATAAGGCCTTGTTTGACGGCGGCGAAGTTCGGTTGGATGTCGATCATGACTTTGGAAAAGGGGCGGAAAGCTATCGGCGAGACTTTTCAAAGCAAGGCATTTGTCCCTGTATGCCATGGACCATTAGCGCACTGTGCTAACCGACGGCGGAGGAAGAATGTTTGCCTCCCCGGTTGACAGGTGGGGGTCAGCCGCTACTCTGCGCACTCCTTTTTCCCAACGACCATGAAACGCACCTACCAGCCCTCGAAGCGCACCCGCAAGCAACAGTTCGGATTTCGCGCCCGTATGCAGACCAAGAATGGCCGCGCCATTCTCGCTCGCCGCCGCCAGCGTGGTCGGAAGCGCTTGCTGCCGAAGGGTGTGGAGATTCATTTCAAGCGCCACACCCAGGCCTGAGCCGGTTCATTTAGGATTCTCGATTTAGGATTCAGGATTTCAGGGCGGGCTGCGAAAGTCCGGGACTCGAATCGGAAATCATAAATCGCAAATCATAGATGCCACCGACCCGCCTGCGTTTTCCCAAAGCCGCGCACCTCTTCCGCGCGGAGGAGTTTGCCCGATTAAAGCACGAAGGGCAGTCGTTTCACGGCAAGCTGATCGTTCTGAGCGTGCTCCAGGCAGCCGGGGAAGCGGAGTCTCGGATTGGCTTCATCACCTCGCGTCGAGTGGGCGGTGCAGTGGTGCGCAATCGAGTGCGGCGGCGGTTGCGGGAGATCGTCCGAATAGCGCGTCCGCAGTTGAAAGCAGGTCTTTGGTTGGCCCTGATCGCGCGGCAATCGGCGGCGCGGGCAAGTTTCCAGGCTCTGCGCGATGAGTGGACGCTCCTCGCCCAGCGTAGTTCTATCCTGGCCGCATGTTCCTGATCCGCGTCTTCATTCGCAGTTATCAACTCCTAGTCGCTCCGCTTCTAGGCTGGATCTGTGGTCCCGGAGGAGGCTGCCGTTTTGAGCCCACCTGCTCACCCTATTTTCTCGAAGCCTGCGAAAAGCACGGTGTCTGGCGGGGCGGCTGGCTGGGCGTGAAACGCCTCGCGCGCTGCCAGCCGTGGGGCGGCCATGGCTTTGACCCGGTCCCGATTCCGCTGGGCGCGCGGAAACCCTGATTTTGAAGACCCACGACCACACCCTTCTGCCTTTTAAACACTTATGGATCGCACTGGAAAAATCGCCGTAGCCATCGCCATCGCCGTGCTCATCGGCTGGATGTACTGGAACCAGCAGGAAATGACCAAGGCCGCTGCGCAGCAGGCGCAGATCAAAGCCACCATGGAGGAAGCGGCGGCACTTGCCAAGGCGGCGGAACCCGCTGTCCCAGCACCGGTTGTCGAGCCCCCCGTGCCAGCGGCCCCGACCGAGCCCGCCGCGGTTGAGAAGCGTGAGCCGCTTTCCAGTCCGCTGGTTGATTACACCTTCACCAATCTCGGCGGCGGCATCGCCACGGCGCTCCTCAAGACCCATCAGTCGGAAGGCGTGCAACCCATGGTGCTGAATGAATTTGGCAGCATCCCCATCGGGGCTATTTCCGAGGTGGCGGGTGAAGGGACGCGCGTGCCCTTTGAGATGAAAGTTGAGGGCGAGGCCGTCACCTTTGAGCGCACCGATGTGCGGCAGGTGCAGACGAGCAAGAAATTCACCGTCTCAAAATCCACTGAACCGAACGAAAAATACCTGGTCACGCTCGAGGTGACTTTCACCAACCTCGGGGCGCAACCAGTGACCCTGCCGGGCTACTACGTTTACACCGGCTCGGCCGCTCCGGTGCATCCGAGCGATCTCGCGACTTACACCGGGTTTATGGAGGCGGGTGGCAAATTCATCGACGCCAGTTCCTTTGACGGCGGCTGGTTTAGCCAGCCCCGCCCGGTCTTCACCGCGGCCCGTCCAGGCATCACTTGGGCTGGCGTGGCTGATCAGTATTTTACCACTCTCGTCACGCCTCAGGTTACCGACGCGAAGGCGCCGAGTGGGGCCGCTGCCTGGGCAAAGCGATTCACCATCGAAAACGCCGCGTGGACCGCCGCCGGTCGCACCAGCAACGGCAGCTCAACCCCGCACTACGGCGTGGACGGCGCCATTGGTATGCCCGCGCTGATTTTGGAACCGGGCAAGTCCGTCACCCAAAGTTTCCGCATCTTCGCCGGTCCGCGCGAGTATGGCCTGCTGCGGCTCATGCCGGAGGGGCAGGCCGACATCATGAACTTCGGCATGTTTGGCATCGTCAGCCAAGTGCTGCTGAATTCGATGAACTGGCTGAACAGCGTGCTCGGTAACTACGCCCTGGCGATCATCGTCCTCACGCTCATTATCAAATCGCTGCTCTGGCCGATGCAGAATAAGTCCACGCAGTCGATGAAGCGCATGCAGCTCCTCCAGCCAAAGATGACCGAGCTGCGCGACAAGTACAAGGACGACCCGACGCGGATGAACACGGAGGTGATGAAGCTCTACAAGGACTACGGAGTGAATCCGCTCAGCGGCTGTCTCCCGATGCTCGTGCAGATACCAATCTTCTTCGGCTTCTTCACCATGCTCGGCACGGCGGTCGAACTGCGAAACAGCAAGTTCCTGTGGGTGCAGGATCTCTCGCTGCCGGACACCGTCTGGCATCTCCCCGGCCTCGGCTGGCCGTTGAACATCCTGCCCATCGTCATGGCGCTGACGATGCTCTGGCAGATGGCGCTTTCGCCGAAAAGTGGCGACCCGATGCAGCAGAAGATCTTCATGTTCATGCCGGTGATCTTCATCGCCTTCTGCTACAACTACGCCTCTGCCTTGGCGCTTTACTGGACGGTGCAAAACCTGTTTTCTGTCGTGCAACTCTACGCGACGCGGAACCAAGAAATGCCTACGCTGCAAAAGGTCGCCGCGCCGTCGAAGAAAAAATAGCGCGCCCCTTTTCCCATGAGCCTGAACCCACGAGACGCACTGGACACGATGTTGGGACACCTTGGCTTCTTCTGCGAAATCAAAGAGTTCCGGCACGACCACGGACTCACCCTCATGGTTTACACGGCCGAAAAAGACCGGCTGATCGGCCGCAACGGGGCACTCCTCGAAGACCTCCAGCTCCTGCTCAATCGTCTGCTCCAAGCGAAGGACAAGCATGCCGAGAAAGTGCAGGTCGATATCGAGCATTGGCGCGAAATGAAGGACGACGGCCTCGCCCATCGCGTGCAGAAGATCGCGGATATCGTGCGGCAAACCGGCCGGCCGTACCATCTGGAACCGATGAACGCCTACGAGCGGCGCATCGTGCACACCGCTTTTAAAGACGACCCCGAGATTCAGAGCTGGAGCCCGCCGGACGACTCCCGGCTGAAGCGCATCACCTTGCGCAAACGCTCGCCCGCGTAGTCTCGCGGCTATCCGCCGAGCAGCGACATCTCCGCTTTCGGCTCGCGCGGCTTCACTGACGCGCGGACTTCCGAGTAGCGGTCCGCGCGCACGCGCCACACCGCACTGATCAGCACCGCCAACTCCGCGTCGCTCGCGCCCGCACGCAGCGGCGTGCGCAGGTCATGGCCGCGACTGGCGAATAGGCAGGTGTAGAGCTGGCCATCGGCGGCCAATCGGGCGCGGGTGCAATCTCCGCAGAAGGGTTGCGTAACCGACGAGATGACCCCGATTTCACCGCCGTTTGGCAGGCTGAAACGCCGCGCGACTTCACCCGGATAATTTGCCGCGAGCGGGACCAACGGTACCACGTGGCCGAGGCGCGCGACGATCTCCGCAGCCGGCACCACCTCATTCAGCCGCCAGCCGTTCGAGTTGCCCACGTCCATGTATTCGATGAATCGCAAGATGAATCCGCGCCCGCCAAAACACCGCGCCATCGCTTCGATCTCGCCGTCGTTCACGCCGCGCTTCACCACCATGTTGATCTTGATCGGCGAGAAGCCCGCCGCCTGCGCCGCTTCGATTCCGCGGAGCACGCGATGCACCGGGAAATCCACGTCGTTCATCGCGCGAAAGGTCGCATCGTCCAGCGAATCGACGCTGACCGTCAGTCGCTGTAAGCCGGCCGCGCGCAACGCTGGCGCTTGCTCCACGAGCCGGGAACCGTTGGTCGTGAGTGTGAGATCATTGAGCCCGTCGATCGCCGCGAGTTGTCTCACGAGCCGGTCGAGATTGCGTCGGAGCAAAGGCTCGCCACCGGTCAGTCGCACTTTTTCCACGCCGAGCAAAACGAAGATGCGGGCCAGCCGCGCGGACTCCTCAAAGGTCAGCACCGACTCCTTCGGCAGAAAATCGTAGCCGTGGCCGAAGACCTCTTTCGGCATGCAATACGTGCAGCGGAAATTGCAACGATCCGTGACCGATAAACGCAGATCGCGCAGCGGACGGTTGAGAGAATCCTGAGAAACGGACGGCACGGCCGACGCGTACGCCGGGCGCGGCAATCTGGCAAGCGGGGCGCTTACGCTTTTGTCGCCTCCGCGAGTGGGCGGACGAAAGCGCTGAGCTTCGCAACCAGCTCGGGGTCTTTTCCAAACTCGCCGATCTGTTTCACAATCGCGCTCCCGACGACGATCCCATCGGCATGCACCGCCACTTGGCGGACGTGTTCTGGATTCGAGATACCGAAGCCGACAGCGATCGGCAGCGAGGTCGTCGCCCGGATTGCTGCAACGCGCTCGGGGAGGGACGCGGCCACTTCCGTGCGTTCGCCGGTCACGCCTTCGTGAGACACGTAATAAATGAATCCGCTGGCGTTGGCCGTCAGCGCTGCGATTCGCGTAGGCGGCGTGGTCGGCGCGATCAGGCGAATGCGTTTCAAGCCCGTCTCCTGCGACAGTTCCGCATTCTGCGCGTCTTCATCGGGCGGCAAATCGAGAATCAACAAGCCATCCACGCCAGCCTTTTCCGCGACCCGATGAAACTCCGAGAAACCGTAGCGGTAGATCGGGTTCATGTAGGTGTAGAGCACGATGGGCAGCTCCGATTGGGCCCGGATCGTGCGGACACATTCGAGCACGCCACGCACGGTCGTGCCGGCTTCGAGGGCACGGATGGCAGCGAGTTGGTTCGGGATGCCATCGGCCAGCGGATCGGAAAACGGGACGCCGAGTTCGAGAATATCCACGCCGGCTTTCTCAAACGCCCACGCCAGTTCGCGCGTGGCGTCGAGATTGGGATCGCCGGCGGAAATGTAGGCGATGAGCGCCTTCTTCCCAGTGGCGCGGAGGTCGGCGAATTTCTGGTCGATACGGTTCGGCATAAAAGAGAGCGCGCAGTTTCTCGGCGGGAACGGCAGGATGAACAGGCTTTTCTGGCGAATTGCGCGATGCTCGCCCTTCCTGCCAATCTATCCCTTTCCAAAAGTGTCCATCCTCACCGCCAAAGCGCCCACGCTGAAAATCCACGAAATCTATGAATCCGTGCAGGGCGAGAGTTCGTGGGCGGGCTGGCGCTGCGTCTTCGTGCGACTCACCGCCTGCGACCTCCGCTGCACTTATTGCGACACCGAGTATGCCTTCTACGACGGTCAGAAGCGCGAAGTGTCTGAGGTGCTCGCTGAAGTCCAGGCCTTCGAGTGTCCACTGGTCGAAATCACCGGCGGTGAACCGCTGCTGCAAAAAAGCGTTCACCCGCTCATGACGGCCCTTTGCGACGCCGGCAGGACCGTGCTCATCGAAACCAGCGGTGCGCATGACATCTCCGTCATCGACCCGCGGGTGCATCGCATCATGGATCTGAAGACGCCCGGCAGTGGTGAAGTCGCGCGCAACCTGTGGTCGAACATTGCTCATTTGGCGAAGCGGGATGAGGTGAAATTCGTGATCGGCTCGCGCGAAGATTACGAATGGTCGCGCGACCAAGTCCGCACCCATGACCTCGCTGCGCGCTGCGGCGGCGTGCTTTTCTCGCCGATCTTTGGCCGCATCGAGCCGCGCAAGATCGTCGAGTGGCTCGTCGCCGACAAACTCCCCGTCCGCTTTCAGCTCCAGATGCACAAGTTCATCTGGGACCCGAAGCAGAAGGGCGTGTGAGGAATGCGGATTGCCGAGGGAGGAGGGCGGAATCTACTTTCGCCGCTGCCCTTTTGACTCCGTATTCCACACTCCGAACTCCGCACCCATGACCGTCCGCCTGACTAAAGATTTCACCTTCGAAGCTGCCCAGACGCTGCCCACCGCACCAGAGGGGCACAAGTGCCGGAAGATGCATGGACATAGCTTTAAGGTGGAGGTGAGCGTCGAGGGCGAGGTCGATCCAGCAACGGGTTGGTTTTACGACCACGCCGTCATTGGGCGAGCGATGAAACCGCTCGTTGATCTGCTCGATCATTCCTACTTGAACGAGATCGCCGGTTTGGAAAACCCGACCATTGAGAACATGGCCGCGTGGTTTTGGCAGAAGATTGCGCCTCAGTGCCCTGGCTTGGCGGAGATCGTCATTCACGAGACGCCGACCGCCCGGTGTAGCTATCGTGGCCATTAGGAGGCGCACCTTTTCGCTCGCATCGCTGTCCTGAGTCGCTAGCTTCCGCGCGCTTATGAAATGGTTTTCCTACCTAGCGCTTGCCGCCTTCATCCTCGCTACCACCGCTTGTGAAAAACACGAGGCTTCCGCGCTCCCGCAGAAGCACGGGACCGGCGAACACCACGCTGCGGAAGCGAAGGGTGGCGCCGCCGAAGCTCCGGTCCCGTCACACGGCACCGCGGTCCAGCCGAAAGAGGCAAAACCGCATGCCGAACCCACGCCAGGAGATGCGAATCACGCGCCCTCAAAGCCCGCCGAAGCGCCAAAGTTTTTCCCCGAGACCAAGTAACCCGGCTTCCGGGATTAGACTAGGTTAGCCGCGCTAGTCTTAAGCCACGGCGGCGGATGCCCGGGGCGCGGTGACCGGCTCCGCGCCACCCACTACCCGACGCGTGAGGTGGCGCAGGATGCCGGGGAAAAAGCGCGCGATTTCCAGCGCCCCAGCCGCCAGTCGCGGGTGCAGCACCGCGGCCTTCGCTAACTCATTCACCCACAGCCGCCCCTGATAGAGCCGCGCATGTGCCGCCGCATAGCCCGGCAAATCCCCCGCGAGGATGTGCTCCGCAGCTAACAGACCGGAAGCCAAAGCGTAATAAATGCCCTCACCGGTGAACGGCTCCACGACCCGCGCCGCATCGCCAACCAGCAGCAGCCCGGCCTGCGCGGGCCGCACCGCCCCGCGCGCCAACGGCGCGATGGTCCGCCAACCCTGAGTTGGCTCCAACGCAAAACGCGATCCCGCCCACGACTTCAGTTCCACCAGATGCGACGGAGCGGCCACCAAGCACAGGTTGATCAGACCGCCGCCAATACTCGCCACCCCCGCGTAGCCCTGCGGCAGAAAGTGCATTTCCACCCGCTCGCCGAAATCGGCCGGAGCGTCAGCGTGCGTTTGCAGACCAACACGATCCTTCACTGCCGTTGGCAGTAGCCCAAGCAACCGGCCGACAGTTGAGTTTCGCCCATCCGCGGCGATCAGCGTCTCGGCGGAAAACTTTCCGCGTGTCGTAGTGAGTAGCCAACCGGCCTCTACGGCCGTTAGCGCGGTCTCCTCCAGCACCTTCGCTCCTAAGTCTCGCGCACGGTCGAGGAGGACCGCATCCAGCAGGCGCCGCGGCAACGCGATTTCCCCAGGTCTCAAACCCGACAGCGGAACCCGCAACGCGTGCCCTCGCGCACTGACAAACACCACCTCTCTCAACGCCGCATGCGGCAACGAGCGTACCGCCTCCCCCACCCCCAGCGCCTCCAGAATTTGCCAACAGGCCGGGTTTAGGCAATCTCCACACACTTTGTCGCGCGGAAAAAGCGCCTTCTCGAGGAGCAGCACGCGCCGCCCCGCTTGCGCACACCACGACGCCGCGGCTGACCCCGCCGGACCTCCACCAATGATTGCAACGTCGTAGTGCATGCTGAAGATACGGACTGAGCCCGCCCATGGGCTGCAAGCAAACCCATCTGTTTTTTCGCGGTAACCTGCACAAAAACTTGTCCTTTGGGAACCGATTAGGCATACAGCGGCCTCACTATGAAACTAGCCATTGCGTTCTCGTCCCTCCTCGTCGCCCTCGGTCTCGGTGCCTGCAGCACATTGAAAACAGGCACACGAGAGGTCACCCTCGTTCCCTGCTGCGCGACCAAGGCCCCGGCCAAAGACGTGATTTTGCAGGAGAATTCCTTTGCTCCGGCTGACCGCGTAGTGCGCCTCGCGCATTAAGCGTCCGTTCGATAGCAGAACCTCACAACCAGGTGGGTTAGTTTCTGCCTGACTTTGTTGGCCCAGCCGTCGTCGTGATCAACGTTGGCTCGGGATGATCGCGCCTTTAGCCCGGCAAAGGCCGACTCCATGGTGAAAAGGGGTTACGGGTGTCGCGGTGAGTCAACGGCAGGCGCTAGCGCGGCGCGCGACCGCAGATAGGACTGTTACCACCGACGGGGGGAAAGGGACGGTCTCCATGGTAAAAGTTGCTGGGTCGCTCGCGGCCGCGCGGAATCTTTGTCAAAAAGAAGCGTCTCACAACCGCGGCCATCCACTGCATCCCCGCGGCTGTGTGGCGCGAATATACGGGATGTTTTAGAGCCACACCTGCGACTGGCGCCGAAGCAACTAGCAACCGCATGACCCCAAGTCTCCGCATCTTCATTTTCACCCTGCTCGCCTCATCCTTGATCAGCGGTTGCGCAACGTCCACTGCACCCACTGCCACGATGAAAGCCAAATCCAGCCAACCTCTCCGCACAGTCTCCCGCGTTGATCTGCCTCGCTTCATGGGAGACTGGCGAGTGATCGCCAATATTCCTTACTTCGCCGAGAAAGGCTGCGTCGATTCCATCGAAACCTACCGCCTCCGGCCCGACGGGAAAATCGACAACATTTTCACCTACCGGAAGAGGACCTTCGAAGCTCCGCAACAGCAGGTGCGCGCCATCGCCCGCGTTTATGACGAAAAGACGAACGCTGAGTGGCGCATCACCTTTTTCAAAATCATCACCGCCAAATACCTCGTCCTCGACCTTGATCCCGACTACCGCTGGACTGTCATTGGCCACCCTTCGCGGAACTACGGTTGGATCATGGCTCGCGACAAAACGCTCCCCGATGCCACGTACGCCGGCATTCTGAAACGGCTCGCCGCGCAGGGCTACGATTCGGCAAAGTTTGAGAAAGTGCCGCAACTCCCCGCGCAACTGTCCGCATCCGCAGGGCGCTGATCGGCGCACTATCGACAGTGGCAAACATCGCTCCTTCCTCCTCATCCACGCTTGGCGATTCCCTAGGCCGCGCCCTCGTCACCATCCGTCAGTGGTTTGATTCAGACTACTTCCCTGAAGGTGCAGAGGCCGTTCGCGCCAAGCCCGACCGCTTTGAGTGGCGACGCTGCTTCCCGTTCGTATTTCTCCATCTCGGCTGCCTCGGCGTCATCTGGACCGGCTGGAGTTGGACGGCGGTCGCCCTCGCCGCTGCGCTTTATTTGGTGCGGATGTTTGCCATCACGGGCTTTTACCACCGCTACTTTTCGCACCGGACTTTTCACACCTCGCGCTGGATGCAGTTTGCCTTCGCCGTACTGGGCAATACCTCCGTGCAGCGCGGTGCGCTGTGGTGGGCGGCTGTCCACCGGCATCACCACAAACACGCCGACCACGAGCACGATGTCCATTCGCCCAGTCTGACCGGGTTTTGGTGGGCGCACATCGGTTGGATGACGAGCAGCAAAAACTTCCCCACCGATTACGGCGCGATCCGCGACCTCGCGAAGTATCCCGAACTGGTCTTCCTCAACCGCTTCGACCTCATCGTCCCCGCGATTTTTGGCGCGCTCCTTTTCGCGCTCGGGGAAATGCTCCGGTGGCTCGCGCCGGGCCTCGGCACATCGGGCGGGCAGCTTTTCGTCTGGGGGTTTTTCGTCAGCACCGTTGTCCTGCTGCACGGCACGCTCTTCATCAATTCGCTCGCCCACGTCTTCGGCTCGCGCCGTTTTGCCACCGACGATGACAGCCGCAACAGCCTGGCGCTCGCGCTGATCACCCTGGGGGAAGGCTGGCATAACAATCATCATCGCTACATGGGCACGGCGCGGCAGGGGTTTTACTGGTGGGAAATCGATATCACCTATTACGTGCTCAAAGCCCTCTCGTGGACCGGCCTCATCTGGGATCTGAAACCCGTGCCGCTCAGCATCTACGACGAGGCGCGCAAACCGCAGAACGTCGCGGAAGCCGCTTAAGGACAGGGTTTGCGCATGCAAACGCTCGCTATCATCGGAACGGGCATCGCCGGGCTCGGCTGCGCTCATTTTCTTCACCAGCGCTATGACCTCATGCTCTACGAGCAGGCCGACTACGCCGGCGGCCACACCAATACGATCACCGTGGACGAGCACGGACGCCCCGTGCCCATCGATACCGGCTTCATGGTTTTCAACCACGTCACCTACCCCAACCTCACGCGGCTGTTCCGCGAACTCGATGTGGAGACCAAGCCGACCGAAATGTCCTTCAGCGTGCAACACACGCCGAGCGGATTGGAATACAACGGCGGCAGCCTCAACCTCCTTTTCGGCCAGCGCCGCAATCTCCTTAACCTCCGCCATTGGCGCATGCTTATGGCGATCAATCGCTTCAACGCCGAAGCCGTCCCGGCGCTCGACGACCCGCGCTTTGCCGCGCTCAGTCTGCGCGATTACGTCGCCGCACGCGGCTACGGCGAAGACATGCTTCAGCGCTTCCTCATCCCGATGAGCAGCGCCGTTTGGAGTACACCGCCGGACAAGATGCTCGACTTCCGTGCGATGACGCTGATCCGCTTTTGGCACAATCACGGCTTCCTCGGCCTGCACACCCAGCACCCGTGGTTCACTGTCGTGAGCGGCGCAAAAAGCTACGTGCAAAAACTCACCGCGCCCTTCCGCGACCGCGTGCAACTCGGGCGTAAAGCGGTGCGCGTCTCGCGCGAAAGCGGGCGCGTGAAAGTCGTCGCTGCCGATGGCTCGGCGCGCGACTTCGACAAAGTTATCCTCGCCTGCCACGCCGACCAGGCGCTCGCGCTCCTCGCCGAACCCACGGATCTCGAAACGCGGCTGCTCCGCGAATTCAAATACCAGCCGAACACCGCCACGCTGCACACCGACACGTCCTTTATGCCCCGCACCCGCCGCTGCTGGGCGAGCTGGAACTACCGCCTCGACGCTGCGCCCGACGGCGCCGTGCTCCCGACCACGCACTACTGGATGAACAGCCTCCAGGGCGTCTCCCAGCGCGAAAACTATTTCGTGTCCCTCAACTGCCACGACCGCGTCGCGCCCGATCGCGTGCTCCGCCGGATCGACTACGAGCATCCCCTTTTCAACCTCGCCACCACCGCCGCCCAGGCCGAACTGCCGCTACTCAACCGCCTAGCACCCAGCCAGAGCACTTACTTCGCAGGCGCCTGGTTCAAATACGGCTTCCACGAAGACGGCTTCACCAGCGCGCTCGACTGCGCCCGCGCTGTCACCGGCGAACCTATCTGGTCATGAACTCCTGCCTCTACGAGTGCAGCGTCATGCACCACCGGCTAGCACCCAAGGAGCACCGCTTCCGCTATCGCATCTTCATGCTCGCATTCGATCTCGATGAACTCGACGCCGTCGCCGCGCGCATCCCGTTCCTCAGCCGCAACAGCCGCAACCTCTACGAATTCCGCGACCGCGATCACCTCACGCTCCCCGGCTTCGAGCACGCCACGGTGAAGGAAAACCTCATCGCCTATCTCGCGCAAAACGGCATCCGCTTCCCCCCCACCGGGCGGATAAGCCTCGTGACCCTACCCCGCGTGTTTGGCTACATCTTTAATCCCGTCTCCTTCTACTTCTGCGCTGACGCCGCCGGCACGCCGTTCTGCGCCGTCGTCCAGGTCGGGAACACCTTCCGCGAAATGAAGCCCTACCTTCTCCGCGAGCCGTCCGGCGAAAACGCCTTTCGCCTCATCAAGCCCAAGCACTTCTACGTTTCCCCCTTTTCCGCACTTGATCTCGCCTTCGACTTTAAACTTCGCGTTCCCGGCGAGCGCCTCGACATCCACATCGATGACCGTGAAGGCGACCGCACAACCTTAGTCACCGCACTCACCGGCGAGCGTCAACCGCTCACAGCCGCGCGTCTTGCTTGGTTCACGCTGAAGTACCCGCTCATCACCTTGAAAGTGATCGGCCTCATCCACTGGCACGCCTTCCTACTCTGGGCCAAGCGCCTGCCCTTTCACCGCAAGGACGCCAACCCTGACCTCCAGCGCGAGGTCTTTAATCCGCACGCCTCTATCGCCGGGAAAACTCCATGAACGACTCCGCCAGCACCCAGTCCGCCGTCCTCACGCTCGACACACCGCGCCCGGCCGGATTCTACCAGCGCCTTGTGCTCGATGCCTTCGGCAAGATGACCGCCGGCTGTCTGCGCCTCGAACTCCCCGGCGGCGAAGCCCGCACCATCGGCACTCCTGGCGCCGAAATCAGCGCCACACTCCGGGTGCTCGATCCGGCTTTCTTCCAAAAGTGTGTGCTCTTCGGTGACGTCGGTTTTGGTGAAAGTTACGTCGATGGCGACTGGGAGACGGACAGCATCGAGCGCGTCATCGCGTGGGCCGTTCTGAATATCGAGAGCTCGCCAGCCATGTCTGGCTCGAAGACCCGCAAGGTCGCGCTCAACCTGCTCAAGCACTACAACCGCGCGTTGCACTTGCTGCGCCCGAACAGCATCGCCACCGCCCGTCGCAACATCGCCGAGCACTACGATCTCGGGAACGACTTCTACCGCCTCTGGCTCGACCCGAGCATGACCTACTCGTCTGCGCTTTTCACCGCACCCGGCCAATCGCTCGAAGCCGCGCAGACCGCAAAATACGACGCGCTCTGCTGCCAACTCGATCTCCAGCCGAGCGACCACGTCCTCGAAATCGGCAGCGGTTGGGGCGGTTTCGCCTGCCACGCGGTAAAGAACTACGGCTGCCGCGTGACTACCGTCACGATCTCGGAGGAGCAGTTCAAATACGCCCGCGAACGCTTTGCCCGCGAGGGTTTCGCCGATCGCATCGAGATCCTGCTCACCGATTACCGGACGATCACCGGTCGCTTCGACAAGGTCGCGTCCATCGAAATGATGGAGGCGCTCGGCGACCAATATCTCGAAATCTACTTTGCCAAAATCCATGAGGTCTTGAAGCCTGGCGGACTCGTCGCGCTGCAATACATTACCGTCCCCGACAGCCGCCACACCGAGTTGAAGCGCGGCATCGACTGGATTCAAAAGCACATTTTCCCCGGCTCGCTCCTGCTCAGCGTAGGCCGCGTCAACACTGCGCTCAATCGCACCGGCGACCTCTTTCTTCACCACCTCGAAGACCTCGGCGCGAGCTACGCCAAGACCCTGCATGCTTGGTGGGAGACCTTCAATGCCCAGGCCGGTGAAGTGCGCGCACTGGGCTTCGACGACCGATTCATTAGGAAGTGGAACTACTACCTCCAATACTGCGAAGCCGCCTTTGCCATGCGGAACATCAGCGTCGTCCAGGCCACCTACACGCGGCCGAACAACCGCGCGCTGCATCGCGCTTTTTGAAGTGACCAGACACCCCGTCAATGTCGCCAACGCCGAGCGTGTCGTCGCCGGAATCGCCGCCGCTGTGCTACTCGCGGGCAGCATTCGCCTGCGCCATCCGCTCCGGCTCATCGCCGCCAGCTGCCTCATCTACCGTGCCTTTAGCGGCCATTGCTACGGCTACGAATGGCTCGGCACCGGCACCTGTAAACTTCCGCCGCGCACATGATCTGGTTCCTGCGCATCGCCGCCATCGTCGTGCTGCTCGCCATGCTCGGCGTGACGACTTGGGCAAGCAGCCATGTGGCGCTCTGGAGAATGCCGCGCGAAGTCGCCACGCATCCGTGGTTCATCGCCACGCTCTTCGACACCTACTTCGCCTTCCTCGCCTTCTGGGCGTGGGTCGCCTACAAGGAGACGTCCAACGTGGCCCGTATCGTCTGGCTCATTGCCATTCTGCTTCTCGGCAATATCGCCATGGCGATCTACGTCCTCCGCGAACTCTTTCGGGTGCCGGCCGACGCCAAACTGGAAACTGTCCTGCTTCGCCGAAAATGACCGCAC
This sequence comes from Chthoniobacter sp., assembly GCA_031390545.1. GTDB lineage: Bacteria > Verrucomicrobiota > Verrucomicrobiia > Chthoniobacterales > Chthoniobacteraceae > Chthoniobacter. The sequence continues at coordinate 109,545 of JANMTP010000024.1, forward strand.
CCGCCGTTGCCGAAGCGCCAACAGCGCCGCCTGCCTCATTTTGGAAACGGCGCATCGTCGCGCCCATTGTCGGTCAGCTCCAGCAGGGCATTACACCGGAAAAGATCGCGCTGACCATCGCGCTCGGTGGCGCGCTCGGGATTTTCCCGATCCTCGGTTCCACGACAATCCTCTGCGGCCTCGCCGCCTACTGGCTCCGGCTTAACCAGCCAATCATCCACCTCACCCACTACTTCGCCTACCCCGCGCAACTCGCCCTCCTCATCCCCTTCTACCGCGCGGGTGAGATGCTCTTCGGCAAACCGCCGGTGCCGCTTTCAATTTCCTTCCTGCTCGAAAGTTTCCGCGCCGACCCCGCGCGCTTCCTGCGAGAATTTGGCATCATCGGCCTGCAAGGCATCGCCGTGTGGACGCTGCTCGCGCCCCTCCTCGTGGCGGTCATATACTTCGCCCTCCGCCCCCCGCTCCGCGCCCTCTCCCGGCGCAGCGCTTCCGCATGAACGTGCCAGCTTTGTCATACTGGATGCGTCGCAGCGGGATTCGGGTGGAGCACTCGACCCGAGTGCTCCGTGCGGCCACTGGCCGCACGGCTCGAGCGTGCGCGCGGCTACAAGAATTTGCGCGTCAACTGGCATGCACGCGTTCCCCGGTCCGGTCGGCGGGTCGCCGAACGGTGCACTCGGGTCGAGTGCTCCACCCAGACAACTCCGCATGCTGACCCTTCTCCTCATCGGCCTCGCCATCGCGGTGACGTATTTCGCCGCGACTTGGGCGGTGAGTGTCCGAATCAAAAACTACGGGTTGCTCGATGTCGCGTGGTCCTATGGCGTCGCCATCCTCGCGCCGATCTATGCAGTGTTATCGCCGGGTGAGCCGGTGCGTAAATGGCTGCTCACCGCACTCGGTGTCGCGTGGAGCCTGCGGCTCGGCACTTACATTCTGCTCCGCGTGCTCCGGCATCATCCGCATGAGGATGTGCGCTACGAGACGTTGCGCGCGCGCTGGCCCGGGACCGGCATGTTCCTGGTCTTCTTCGAGCTGCAGGCCGTGCTCGTGGTCATCTTCTCGCTGCCCTTCCTATTCGTCGCCCACAACACCGCGCCCACGCTCAGCCCGCTCGAAATCGCCGGACTCACACTCGCCGTCATCGCCCTCGCCGGCGAGACGCTCGCCGACTTGCAAATGCAGGCTTTCAAGCGCGACCCCGCCAGCAAAGGCCAGGTCTGCCAGCGCGGGCTGTGGCGCTACTCACGCCATCCGAACTACTTTTTCGAGGCCCTCATCTGGGTTGCGTTCTTCCTCGCCACGCTCAGTTCACCGTATGGCTGGATCACCCTCGTCTGCCCGCTGCTCATGCTCCAGTTTCTGCTGAAAGTGACCGGCATCCCGCTGACCGAAGAGCACGCAGTAAGGAGTAAGGGCGACGCGTATCGCGAATATCAACGCACCACGAGCGCCTTCTTCCCTTGGTTTAAGAAAGCATGATCAATCTCGACTCCATCCTCGAAGCAAACGTCGTCCCGGACCCGCTCATCCGACTTGGCATCCGACATCTGCTCGGCGAAACGCTGCGCGAAAAGACTGCGGCAAACGTGGAACTCCAGCGCGCGGAATTGCGCGCGCATGTCGCCGGGCTAAAGCAATCGCCCATCGCGATCCAGACGCGCGATGCCAATGAGCAGCACTACGAAGTGCCCACGCGTTTCTATCAGCTCTGCCTCGGCCGGCGGTTGAAATACAGCTCCGGGCTGTGGACGGATGCCGCCGACACGCTGGACATCGCCGAGGAGAAGATGCTCGCGCTGACCTGCGAGCGGGCGGAACTGCGCGATGGAATGCACATTCTGGAGCTGGGCTGCGGCTGGGGTTCGCTGTCGCTGTGGATGGCGGAAAAGTATCCTGCCGCCCAGATCACCGCGGTTTCCAATTCGCGGACGCAGAAGGAGCATATCGACACCGAGGCGGCGAAGCGCGGTTTCAGAAACCTGACGATCATCACCGCTGACATGAACGTCTTCGACAGCGCCGCAGAGTTCGACCGCGTGGTCAGCGTCGAGATGTTTGAGCACATGAAAAACTACCAGGCGCTGCTCGCCAAAGTGGCATGCTGGCTCGCGCCCGGCGGGAAGCTTTTCGTCCACATCTTCACCCACCGCAAGCTGGCCTACCACTACGAGGACAAAGGCCCGAATGACTGGATGACCCGTTACTTTTTCGCCGGAGGACAGATGCCGTCCGATGATCTGCTGCTCTACTTTCAAGACGATCTGCGCATCGAGCAGCACTGGTGCGTGAGCGGCACGCACTATCAGAAAACTGCCGAGGCTTGGCTGGCAAACATGGACGCCAACCGGAAGGAAATCTGGCCGCTGTTCGAGGAGACTTACGGCGCGGACAAAGCGAAACGGTGGTGGGCGTACTGGCGCGTCTTCTACCTCGCTTGCGCCGAGCTCTGGGGCTTCCGCGGCGGCGATGAGTGGCACGTGTCCCATTACCTCTTTCGCAAACCGTGACGGCGGTCATCGCACGACTGCTCGGCACAGCAGCGGCGCTCGGACTGGTGGGTTGCGCGGCCTACGCACCGGCGCGCTCCGGCGAGACGATCCATCGTAACGTCACTTACGCTGCTCCGGCGGGCCGAGCGCTGCGCCTCGATCTTTACCTCCCCGCGCAACCGCGGCCTGCGCCGGTGGTCATCTGGCTTCACGGAGGCGGCTGGAAGTACGGGTACAAGGGCTACAACCTGCAAGTGCGGAAGCTGACGCAATTTGGTTTCGCCGTAGCTGCCGTTGATTACCGGCGAACCGGCGAGGCCGTCTATCCTGCGGCTTTGGATGATTGCCGCGCGGCAGTGGAGTGGGTGCGCACGCACGGCGCGGATTGCGGCCTCGATCCCAGGCGGATTGGCCTGAGCGGAGAATCAGCTGGCGGACATCTCGCTGCACTCACCGCGACCTCGGAAAAGCGCCCGCGCATCCGGGCAGTCATGGTCATGTATCCCCCGACGGACCTGCTCGCCCTCGGTCAGCGTTATGAGCGGTATCCGGGCACGAGCCTCGTCGAACAATTTCTTGGCGGCCCGCTCCAGCAAACCCGCGCCCTCGCCATCGCTGCCAGTCCGGTGACGCACGTCACGCCGGGCGCACCCCCGTTTCTTATCCTCCACGGCGACAAAGACTGGCTGGTGCCGCCGGAGCAGAGCGTCGCGTTGCATCGCCGGCTGCGGGCGGAAGGAGTGGAATCCACACTCGAAATCGTGCCGGGGAAAGACCACGCGTTTTCCCTCACCGACAGCCAACTGCGCGAGGCCGCACGTTTCTTCCATAAGCATCTGAGCGCTCCACCATGAGAATGTTCCTAACCCCATTCCTTTGCGCCATCGCCTGCCTGATCGGGCCGTTGAGCATATACGCCGACGACGCAGCGATCGCGGCGGCGGTGAAAAAGGGTGACGCGTTCGACCAGCAGCTCAAGACGAAGGAGTCGCTGGCAGCATATCTCGAAGCCGAAAAGCTCGGGGGCAAAGATGCCGATCTTTTCCGCAAAATCTCCCGCGAGTATGCGCTGGCAATGACCGACACAAATTCCAAGGTCGAGAAGCGCGCGCTGGGCGAAAAGGCGCTGGGCTACGCACAGCGGGCGGTGGCCACCGATCCGAAAAATGCGACGGCGCAGCTTGCGCTGGCGATTTGCTACGGGCGAGTCGCACCGCTGCTCGAGACGAAGACGAAAATTGCCTATTCGAAATTGGTGAAGGAGCACGCGGAAAAGGCCATCGCGCTCGATGGCTCGGACGACTACGCCTACCATGTGCTCGGGGCGTGGCATTACGAGATGACGAGTCTCAATCCCGTGCTGCGCAGCGTGGCGAAGCTGATCTATGGCGCGTTTCCGCCAGCTTCCTACGAGGATGCTGTGACGAATTTCAAAAAGGCAATGACGCTCGCGCCGCAGCGGGTGGCCCATCATGTGGAGTTGGGCCGCACGTATGCGGCAATGGGGCAGACGGATTTGGCACGGGCGGCATTAAGCAAAGGGCTCGCCCTGCCGAGCCGGGAGAAGGACGACGCAGAATCGAAGCAGCGTGCAAAGGCGGCGCTGGAGAAACTTTAACGAGTCACCGCGGCGAGGAATTGGGTGACGGCATAGGTGGCGAGTTGGCCGTCGGGCCCATTGGGATTGTAGTCGAATCCGTGGGTGGCCCACGGAAGATCGACCCAGCAGTGCGGGACGCCGACTTCGCGCAGGCGTGCGGCGAGCCGTTCGCTTTGGCGATACCAGACGTAGGTGTCGCGGCGACCGTGGAGGAGCAGCGTGGGCGGGCTGGCAGCGTCGGCGAGGAGGATGCCGGAGGCGTTGTCGTAGTTGGCGTGGGCGGTATCCGGTGGGCCGCCCATGTAGTTCAAAACGAGACCGAGCGAGCTGATGATGTCGTCGGAGCGGGCGTATTTGTGGGCGAAGTGCATGTCCGCTGGGGCGTAGAAAGCGATGCAGCCGCGAATCGCGGAATCGTGGGCGGCGTAGGCCACGGCTTTGGCGATCTGGCCACCGGCGGAGCGGCCCATGATGACGAACTTCTGCGGATCAATGCCCAGCTCGGCCGCGTTTTCTTTCAAGCAACGCAGAGCAGCGAGCACATCCTCTTGTTGCGCGGGCCACAGCCAGCGTGGGGCAAAGCGGTATTGGACGGCAGCGACCGCGTAACCGCGTTGCGCGAGGTCGTGATTGAAGGCCGTGAACTCTTCCGGCGTGCCGCCTTCCCAGCCGCCGCCGTGGATGACGACAACACACGGCGCGGGCGCGTGCGTCGCGCTGCGGTAGAAATGAAACGCGAGCTTCGCGCCGTCGTGCTCGGAGAATTCGCGAATCTCGATCTTCACCGGCATCACCGCTGGCGCGAACCACAGCCGCGACCAAGAGAACGGTTTCGTAGCTGCATCGGCAGTCGTGGAAAAGGCGGTGGCGAGCTGCGCGGGTAGCGCCTGCGCATAGCGTTGCGCGCGGACCGCGGTGAGGAGAAAGAGCGCGCACGCGGCCAGCGAAAGCAGCACGGAAGCGAGGCCGAGCGGGCCACTCCACGGCCCGGCGACAAGGAGGAACACCGGGAGGAGCAGCAGCCAGTGGCCGAACTCCATCGCTCCGACCGAGAGCTTGAACAGCGGGACAGTGGGTGCGGGGGCCACGGCCAGCAGCGCGACGGCGAAGCTGAGGGCGGAGAGTGCAAGCCGGATGACCAGCCACGTCATCATCCGCGGCAAGGCGCGAGGCGGCGGCTCACGCGATCAATTACCGACGAAGACGATCGGCCCGGCAGGCGCGGGCGCACCACCCGTGCGCTCAACGCTGATGGCGAACTTGTTGTCTGCTGAGCGAATTTTCTGCTCCGGCGTGAAGGAAACCCGCGCCAAGCCGTCGGTGCCGATCGGCACCACCCCGGCGCTGACAGGGGCGGGGCTTTTTGGATCGAGCACCCAAAGCTGGTAGTCCTTGCCTTCGGGCGGGCGCGGGATGCCGGCGAGCTTGACCACGCCCTGCTGCTTTTCCGCGTCCCAGACGACAATGGCGGAGCCTTTGGCAAACGCGTCATTTTGCGCCGTGAGCGTGGCGATTTTAATCTGGGCGAACTCGTCGCGATTGCGCAGCTCAAGAGCTTCGCCGCGGGCGGAGATCAGTTCCTTTTGCAACTGCGTACGCTCCATCCATAGCGCGGCGGCGGTGATCGCCAGGCCTGCAGCAATGGCCCACGGCATGAAGCCGAAGCCAGCCGAGGCCTGCGGCTGGGGACGCGCGAACGGGGCAGTCGCAGCGACAGCTTCGCCGCGGACACTCGCGAGCACTTTTTCGCGCAGCGCCGGCGGCAGCGGGACCGGCGGGGCAGCGTGTGCGAGCGCCGCGGTGGACTCGCGAAGTTCATCCACGAAAGCGCGCAGCTCGGCATCAGCCTGTAGTTCCGCCTCGAAAGCGCCGGCGTCCCGCACGTCGAGCGAGCCGAGCACGTATTCGGCGGCGAGGTCCTGTTTCGTCTCGTCGATCATGCGGCCTCCTTTAAAACTTCGCGCAGCTTCAGCAGCCCACGCCGGATGCGCGCCTTGATGGTCCCCAGCGGTGTTGTGAGTTGCTCGGCAATTTGCTCGTGCGTCAGCCCACCGAAAAACGCGAGCTCCACGGCCTGCTTCTGCTCTTCGGGAATTTGCGCCAGCGCGGTGCGCACCTGCGCGCCTTCATCGCGCCGCTCAGCTTCGCCCGAGGATGCGTCATCAGACTCGGGAAAGTGGGCAAACTCGACGGTGGCTTTTTCCAGCGTGCGCTCAATGCGCTGGCGCACGCGGAGGCGGTCTATGGCTTTGTTGCGCAGGATCATCACCGCCCACGTGAATGGGCTGCTGCGCTCGGGATCGTAGGATGCAGCCCGCCGCCAAATTTGGGAAAAGCCTTCCTGCAAGACGTCCTCCGCCTCCTTCTCGTCGCGCATCATTTTTACCATCATCGAAAAAAGGCCGGGCGCGAAACGGTCGTAAAGCGCGGCAAAAGCGGACTCGTCTCCGGCGGCGGTGCGGGTGAGCAACTGCACTTCAATCTGGCGGTCTTCTTCTTTCGAGGAAGTCATGCCGGCAGAGGCTGTCCTTCCGTCGGCAAAGACGTGGCGGAGGAAGGGTTGAGCGGAGACACAGGTTGGAAAGGTTGTCTGGATCCAGCTCGCTTGGCAAGCGATGAGCACATCTGATTAGACGGACGTTTGCCGGCGGCAGATGCAGACGGGAAGCGGATTCGCGGGCGATGGTTAGTAGATCGCCACGGGGGCCAGCGCAAAATCGGGGAAGATTTTCGCGAGGCTCGCGGGCGGTGCGCCGTGGCGCTGGAGGATCGGCGAGAGAAGGTTGCGGTAGTTGTTCCAGACGGGGAGATCGCCGGGGCCGTCGAGCAACTCCGGGCTGAGACCGGGCCAGCCGCCGAGCACGCGCCCACCCTTTACCCCGCCTCCAAGGATGAACATCGCGCCGCCGCGACCGTGGTCGGTGCCGAAGCTGGCGTTCTCGGCGACACGACGGCCAAACTCGGTCATCACGACGATCGTCGTGGTGGCCATGCGCGGGCCGAGATCCTGGCGGAACGCGGCGAGGCCGGCGGCGAGTTTACGCATGAGCGGCTCAATGAGCGTCTGCTGGGTGAAGTGCGAATCCCAGCCGCCAAGGTCGATGCTCGCCGCGTCGAGCCCCAGGTTCGCTTTGATGAGTAGGGCGATCTGCCGGAGGCCCTGGGCGAAGTCGTCCTTGTCGTCGTAGCTCGCGCCGTGGGCGGGCGCGGCCTTTACGTCGAGTGCCTCGATCCGGCGAATAGCCTCGAAAGTCGTCGCCGCCGCGGCACGCAGCGCGGAGCCCATTGGATGCGCGGCGTTTTCCTGGGCGTAAAGGCGTTCGAGTTCGCGGGGAAAAGCCGGCGGCACATCCCCGCCGAGCGCGAAGTCGGCGATAGACTGGATTGCCGCGGCACTCGGAGCACCGGAAAGCATTTCCGGCAGCGTTGGGGATAGCGCCACGGCGCTGAGCGGCCCGGAACTGGTGCCACGCGCGCGGAGAAAACGGCCGAGCCAACCGCCCGCCGCCAGGCCACCATGCTCCATGAAATCCTGCGCCTCGAAATGCGAGCGCGATTCGTCCTCGACGCCCGCGCCGTGGGCGATGACGAGGTCGCCTTCTTTCCACGCCGCTTCAAGCGGGCGTAGGAGCGGGTGCAGGCCGAAGAAGCCGTCGAGCGCTACGGCGTCGCTCTTTTTTACCGCGAGGCGTGGGCGGAAACGGTGGTAGTTGTCGTCGCCGATCGGCGCGACGAGGGTGAGGCCGTCGGCGGCGCCGCGGAGGAAGATGACAACGAGCGTACGGGGATCGTCGCGGTCGGTGGAGAGATTGGCTAGTGGGCTCATGTCAGCAGCGCTGGAAGGCGGGTGCGGCGAGGAGCAGCGCGAGGCCGTCGCCGGATTTTAGAAAGGCGTCACTTTCCTCCGGTGCGGGCTGGCGGTTGAAGACGGAAGCCATGAGCGCAGCGTCGCCGCCGAGTAGGCCCGTCAGCTTATCGCGGGCGATGCGGGTGCCGGGAATTCTGTTGTTCGCAACGCCAACCGCGAACTTCCAGCGCCACAGGAGTGTGGCAAACCAGTGCGAGGATTCCTGCGGGTAGCCGTCAGGCGTGGGATAGCGGAAGGGCGCGTGCCCCATTTTTTCGAGATAGGAAAGTATGGGTTTTTCGTCGGAGACTTCGGCATTTGCGGCACGCAAAGCGGAGACCACGAAGTGAAACGGCCGCTTGAGTTTCGCGCCCGCGGAGCTGCGAAACTCGGGCGTGGCGAAGAGCGTGCGCAGCGTGGTCTTGATGTCGCCTTTGCTCTCCGCAAACGAACGCGCAACGGCATCGACGGCAGATGCAGGCGGAGCGTCTGCGATGAAGCGGGTGCAAAGTTTCGCGGCAAGATATTGCGCGGTGCTTGGGTGCGCGGCGACGATTTCGATGACGCGATCCAGATCGCCTTCGCCGCCGCCGGCGGGAATGTCCTGGCCGAGGACGCGCTTCGCGCCGTCGTCGTGCGCGTCCTTGCGAAAGACGACTTTGCCGCGGTCTTTCAGCGGGGAGAGGAGTTTGCCGGAAAAGCCGTCGTCCTTTTTCGCGAGGATGGTCCAGCCGGTGAGGCAGCGAGCGACTTCCATCACGTCTTGCTGCGCGTAGCCGCCGTGGACGCCGAGGGTGTGCAGTTCCATGAGTTCGCGGGCATAGTTTTCGTTCGGCTTTTCGCCGGGGCCGCTGACGTTGGCGCGCCCGTCGAGATACCAGAGCATCGCGGGGCTAAGCGCACTCGCGCGCAGCATGTCGCGGAAGCTGCCGAGGGCGTGCTTTCGGATGACCTTTTGGTCGTCGTCGATCTTGGCGTAGCGGGCATCGCCCTTGCCGGGGTCGATATTGAAATGGTCGCTCCAAAACTCGCACATCACCTCGAAAAGCTGGCGCTGGCTGTAGGTCGCACGGAGCAAAGCGACGCGGCGGAGGACGGGCGTGAGCGCTTCGTCGTCCTCGTCGTAGGCTTCGCCCAGCGGCTCCCACCAAGCCTCCGAGTAGCGAGCGGTGGCGCGGTCGCACAAGCCGTCGGCGATTTTTTCTGGCGCGAGCTGTTCCTCGATAAACGCCTCCACACCCAGCGCCGCAACGCGCGCGTAATCGCCGGGGCCGGGACCGAAAGTGAGACGATTAAGGACGTGAGCGACCGGATCGAGATCGACCGCGCTGGGAGGCGTGAGGGGGCCGTCGAGCGGACGGTGCAAACCGCGGCCAACATACTGCCGCACATCGCCCAGCCAGCCCTGCACGCTTTTGAAGATTGCCACGCTGAGCGCGACCGACGCCGCGCCGGTGATGAGAAACTCGCGGCGGCTGGTCGTGCTCATGAAAGTGCGGGCTCGGCGTTCTCCACGAGCGGCTCTGTCGCTGACGCCGGTGCTTTCTTCTTCCACGGACGAGCGAGCAGCACTGCGCCAAAGCCACTGGCGAGGCCGACGTGCATCAGGAACAGCGAACCGAGCACCGGAGTGATGAAGACGAGCGCGAGCATCACGCCGCCGCGCAAGCCCTGCTGCCATAGACTCGCGTCGGTCGAGAGATTGCGTCCGATGCGTACCGCGAGCCCGGCGCTGCCGATGAAGCCGACAAGCAGTGCGCCGAAGCCGGCGACGAGGGCGGCGAGTTTGAGCGCGCCGTTGCCGATATTGCCGGCGCTGAGGAGGAGTACGAAGAGCGGGCCGTAGGTGACCAGCCCGAGCAGGGTGGCCCTCACCGGGCGGCGGTCGTACTCATGCGCGAGGGATTCCGTAGCTCGCGGGAACAGCCCAGCGGCGACGATCCAGTGGCTGAGCAGGATGAGAAGCGCGGCGGCGTGAAAGGCGAGAATGGCGAGGACGATTCCGGTGTAGGGCATAATGTGGAGGGTTCACGGGCGCAGACGGGCGGGCGGCACGGGGGGTTACGGGAATGTTTTCACGAGCTGATTATTCGTCTTCAACCTCATTCTCTCGACTGGATGAAGATGCGAAAAACAGAAACGCCGGCCATTGCTGGCCGGCGTTTTGTGGGGTTGCGGGGAAGATCGGAGCCTACCGCGGGCTGTTGCGCACGGTGGATTTTTTCGGCGCGAGATTATCTGTCATTTCAGCAGTTACCGGCGTCCGGATGCGGCGGGGGCTTTTCGGCGCGGGCGGGACACCCGGCTTGGGGTAGTCAGCAGCCAACTGGCGCTCCGACGTGGGCACGAGGCGCCGGGAGCCTTTGGCATTGTTCCGCCAGCCGTTCGGATCCGCGTATTCCTCGCCGCTATGGGACAAGCCGGTGACTTGGTCTTCGAGTCCAGTGCCGTAGCCCTGCTCGATGATGGTCGGAGTGACGAAGATAAGGAGGTTGCGCTTGTTTCGCTGTGTCAGTTTTTCCTGGAACAGGTAGCCAAGGATCGGGATGTCGCCGAGCACTGGGACTTTCGTGCGTCCTTTGGATTGTTCGTCCTGCAGCAAGCCGCCGATGGCGAGAGTGTCGCCGCTGTGGATGAGAACGTTCGAGTCGAGCGTGCGCTTGTCGATGACCGGGCTGGTCACCGTGGCGCCACCGAAGCTGAAGACCGCGTCCGCGACCTTGTTGCTGATCTCGGGCTGCACTTTCATAGAAATGTAGCCATCTTTATTGATCGACGGAGTGACCTTGAGGGTGTTGCCGAATTCCTTATCCTGGAAGCCGCTGAACACGGCCTGCGCAGTCTGCTCGTTGAAATTCAACTGCGGGATCGGCTGCGCACGGGTGATTTTGATCGTGGCTTCAAGATTGTTCGAGGTGACGACGCGCGGATGGGCGAGGAAGTTCGCATCCGCGTCTTCATTCAAAAGACGCAACGTGGCGGAGAGAGCCGGCACACTAAGAATGGCGAACTGCCCGCCGATCGCTTGCAGACCGCTTTTGGTGGCTTCAAAAAGGAAGTCCTGGCTGTTGAGCACCCCGTTGGTGGTTTCGAAGCCTGGGAGGGTGTCGATCTGCGTGCCCTGAACCGGGAGCCCCGCGGCATTGTAGATCGGGTTGACGGTCTGCGTGGGCACACCGTTAACTATAGTAGTGGTCACCGATTGCGCATTGGCGACACCAGTAGTTCCCGGAAGCGATCCGCTATACTTAAGAGTCTGCGGAGCAGCAGAGCTGCCGACCACGCCGGCCCAGTTGATACCGTAGCTCTGGCGCGGATTGGCCGTCACTTCGACAAGACGCGCTTCGATCATGACCTGCTTGGTCGGACGATCCACGCTATCGAGAAAGAGCCGGATTTTGTCGAGGTTCGAGCGGTTCTCGCGGAAATAGATGGTGTTCGTGCGCACGTCGAACTGCGGAGGCACTCCACTTTGGAGCTGGCCCTGAAGAAGTGCCACCGTCTTCTCGGCGGTCGCATAGCTGAGCGTGTAGCTGCCACTTTCCGTCGGCTCCTTGGCCTTTTCAGCCGCCGTCTTGATGTAGTAAGTACCTTTCTGCTCATCCATGATTAGACCCTTGGATGTCACAATAATATCGATGGCATCCTTCGGCGTTTTGTCCTCGATGCGCATGGTCACCGTGCCGGCCGTCGTTGCGACCTGATCGCTAACAACGATGCTCATTTTCGCCTGCCGCGCGAGCGTCCGGAGGACGAGACCGATTTCATCGCCTTGGAATTCGATGAGATTCGAGCCATTGCTTAGCGGCGCGGTCGCCGGAGGAGGAAGACCAGGCAGCGCATTTCCGCCAACGGCGGGAGGGATGACCTGCTGATTGGCCGGCACCTGGATCGGTGGTTCAATCGGGGCCGGCACCGCAGCCGGATTGGCTGGCGTGGGCGGAGAGACCGCAACCGGAGTCTGCGCAAGGGCAGATCCCACGGAGATTGCAGCGAGAACGCAGAGGGTGGAGTGAAGTTTAGCCATGGGAATAGGTGAGGATTTGTGTTCGAGGTTTGATCCACGACTAAGCAGCCCCTAGGCCATGAGAGTTCTCGTTCGTGAATTTGCGAACTTTGTCGCGAAAACGAGATGAACGCCTTCTCATTTCCAGCAGATGAGAATCTGTGGTGTTGGGGTCGGTTGGTTATGGCTTTTCTAAACGCAAAGCAAAAGCCGCCTCGAAAGCGGCATCCTATTTCGCCTTCATGTAGCGCTCCGTCATATTCACCACGTCCACTATTCGTCCTGCGTGGCAGCCTCTTCCCCTCCTGCGCGCAGGCCTGATGGCGGTGAGCTGCAGATGTGTCAGAAGCCGCTTTCCACCGTCCGAAAAAATTCGCGTAGCCGCTCTGGGCTCTTCCGCCGCGCATCGCCCATGACTTCCACGCCACTCGCCACATCCACGGCATAGGGCCGCACGGCCTGTAGTGCCAGAGCCACGTTGTCTGGCTTCAAGCCGCCGGCGAGGATGATTTTCATTGAAGAGAATCGCCGCACTGCGTCTGCCGCGACGGCGAGGTCGATCTGGCGGCCGGAGCCGCCATAGGCCGCGCCGGCATCCGCATCGAGCAGGAGGTGTGGTGTGGAAAACTGGTCTGCGTTTTCGATCGACGTGCTATCCCGCACCCGCAGGGCCTTAATGAACGGTCGCCCGCTTTCCCGCGCGAAAGCCGCGCAGTAGCCAGCGTCTTCGTCGCCGTGGAATTGCACGAGGTGGATCGCCGGTAAAGCCGCGACCCGCAGCGCTTCCGCGAACGACGCATTCACGAGCACCGCCACGCGCGTGACAAAAGGCGGCAGCGTCTCGATCCATGCAGCCTCTCGGTCAATCTCGATGAACCGTTTCGATCCCGGGTAAAGATTAAACCCCAGAGCATCCGCGCCGAGCGCGATCGCTGCCAGGACGTCTTCGCGATTGGTGAGACCGCAGATTTTCACCCGCACCCGACCCTGACGCACGTCCGCGTTCACTCGATGATTTTCCCCTCCACGCGCTTTTCCCCGACTTCGCGCAGTTGCTCCCGCCGGGTGAGGATTTGGTAGCGGCCGTCGTTGTCCTTGAAGACCGCGCTGAGCGCCCAGTTCACCAGACTGATGATCAACGCGCCGAAAAACGAACTCCAGAAATCGCCCGCGGAAAAGCCCGGGACAAGACCGCTGGCGAGCTTCAGCATGAGTGTATTGATGATCAGGATGAAGAATCCCAGCGTCACGACGATGAACGGCAAACTGAGCAGCAGGACCACCGGGCGGATGACGGCATTGATGACGCCAAGGAAGAGCGCAGTGAAGATGAGCGCCCCCGGACCGGAGCTTTCCATCGGTGTCATTTGCACCGCCACAGCCACGGCGATGGTTGTGCAAAGCCAGCGCAGGAGAAAAGATTTCATGCGCACAGAATATGCAGGCGAGCCTTGTTTCCAAGCCGCTTCGCACCCTCGCACATCTTCCGCGCGCTCCGCTTGAATGCGCGAAGGCGGCTGATAGCGTCGCCCGCGTGCGTCGTCTCTTTCTGTCTCTGCTTGCCCTCTGGTTCCTGCACGGAACAGCTCTCCTCGGCCAGACAGTGGAAGAAGACAGAAAGCGGCAGTTTCTCAAAGCTCGCGAGGAGATGCGCACCGTGCCGCTGACGCCGCCCCCGGAACCCGCACCCAAGCCAAAGCCCAAACCCAAACCCGCGGCTACGCCAAAACCGGATCTGGAGCCCGAAGCGACACCCAAACCAAAACCCAAGCCCGATCCTGAACCAATTCCCAAGCCGAAGCCGAAGCCCGAATCGAAACCTGAGCCAGAGCCTACGCCAAAGCCAAAGCCCGAAACTCCTCGTCCTGCGCCGATCACCCCGGTTCCCGTCACTCCTCCGCCGGTCACACCACCGCCGAAACCGATTCCGACAGCGCCTGTGACCATCGAGAAAACGGGCTTTGAGCAACAGCGCTCGTTCCAACCCGCGCCAGCCGTCGGCTGGTTTGAGCGGTGGAAATACATCACCAAGCCATTGCAAAAAGAGATTCGCAACGCGCCTGTGCTCAGCCGCCGCTGGCGCTACATCGTCGTTCACAACAGCGGCACGCGTCAGGGCAACGCCAAGGCTTTCGACTACTACCACCGGAATGTCCGCGGGATGCCCAACGGCATGGCCTATCACTTCGTCATCGGCAACGGCCACTCCTCCGGCGATGGCGAAATCGAGGTCGGCAGTCGCTGGACCCGTCAGATTCAGGGCGGCCACGTACACAGCGATTACCTGAACAACATCGGCCTCGGCATTTGCCTCGTCGGGGATTTTAACCGCGACACCCCCACCAAAAAACAGATCGAAGCCTGCGAGGAACTCATTCGTTACCTCCGCCAGCGCGTCGGCAAAATCGATAGCAAATGGGCGATCGTGAAGCCGCACCGGGAAATCAATCCACCCCGCTGGCCTACGGACTGCCCCGGCAATCGCTTTCCGTATCGCTGGATTCATGGCCGCTTCGACCAGCCGGGAACTTAAGCTCGCATGCACATCGGCCTCACCGGCGCGACCGGGTTTATCGGCGGAAAAATCATCGACCTCGCGCTCCGCCGCGGACATGAAATCGTCGCTTTCACCCGTGACCCGCAGCGCACGATTCCCGGCTGCGAGATGCGCGCCTTTTCGCTCGACGTTCCGCCGGACATCTGCGGCTGCGAGGCGCTGATCCACCTCGCAGGCGAGCCTGTGGTCGGCCTTTGGACCGCCGCGAAAAAGCGCCGCATCGTCGATAGCCGCGTCCTCGGCACCCGGCGTCTGGTGGAAGCGATTAACGCGACTCGCGCAAAACCCGAGGTTTTACTCAGCGGTTCGGCGATCGGATTTTACGGCGATCGCGGCGAACAAGAACTCACCGAAACTGCGCCCGCCGGCACTGGCTTCCTTGCGGAGACTTCCCAAGCTTGGGAAGCGGAAGCGCAGCGTGCTGAGGACGTCCGCGTTGTCACACTTCGCACCTCCATCGTCCTGGGCAAAAAGTCAGGCGCGCTTCCACTCATGGCCCTGCCCTTTCGCCTCGGCCTTGGCGGCGCGCTCGGAAATGGCCAGCAGTGGATGTCCTGGATTCACCTCGACGACCTTGCCCACCTCGCCCTCTTCGCCATCGAGAACCTCGACATACGCGGCCCACTCAATGGCTCGGCCCCGTGGCCCACCCGGAATGCCGACTTCACAACAACCCTTGCCACCACCCTCCACCGCCCAGCCGTTTTACGCGTCCCGGCCTTCGCCCTGCGCGCCACCCTCGGCGGCTTCTCCCACGAACTCCTCGACAGTAAACGCGTCCTTCCCTCCGCCGCCCTCGATCACGGCTTTCGCTTCCGATTTCCCGAGCTCGCCCCCGCGCTCGCGAACCTGCTCCGTTGAGCATCGCCCGCCAATTTGACACCACCTGCTCGCCTCCCTAGCCTGCGCCCATGAGCATCGCCCAACGCCACGCCTTTCTCTCGCCGGAGGACTTCCTGCGCGGCGAAGACGGTGCGGCACACAAACACGAATACCTTAACGGCGTGGTCTATGCGATGGCCGGCGGAACCAACCGGCACGGTCGCCTCGGAATGAATATTGGCGCGGTCCTCTGGGCGCGTCTTCGGGGCAAACGCTGCCAGCCTTTCAACTCGGACACTCTCATCCGGCTTCAACAGGGCGAGGACTTGCGTTTTTACTACCCCGACGTCTCCGTCGTCTGCGAACCCAACTCCCTCGACGAGCACTACCAAGAGCGTCCCGTGGTCGTCTTTGAAGTCCTTTCCGAATCGACCGCCCGTATCGATCGCGGCGAAAAACGCGAGGCTTATCTCACTATCCCCTCCCTCCGCGTCCTCGCCCTCGTCGATAGCGAGACAATGACCGTGACGCTTTGGCGGCGCACTGGTGCAACGTGGACGCAGGAATATGTCACTGCACCGGACGCTGTCATCGCCCTGCCCGAGATCGAGTGCGAACTCCCGCTCGCAGAAATCTACGAAGGGGCCGGATTAGAGACCCCCTAAGCCAACTCTGGCGGGAGCACCTTTCCCCTTTCGCTGCTGCCCAAACAACGGACGAAGCGCTCAACTCCGGGCGCTCAACTTTCCCAAAATGAGTTCACCGCAAAACACCGTCGCCATCGTCTATGACTACGACCAGACGCTGTCGCCGAACTACATGCAGGACGAAGTGCTGTTCCCGACCTTCGGGATCGATGCCAAGAAATTCTGGTCCGGCTGCCACGATCTCGTCAAGGCACAGGGTTTCGACAACGAACTCGCCTACATGAAGGCGCTGCTCGATGTCCTCGACATCGACCGCCCAACCAATGTTCGCCTGCGCGAACTCGGCGCAGGCTTGCAATTTTTCCCCGGCTTGCCGGAGATGTTCGATGAATTTCGCACCGGTCTGCTCACGCCGGCGCACGAGGCCCACGGCATCAAGGTCGAGCACTACATCATTTCCAGCGGGCTGAAGGCGCTCATCGAAGGTTCGCGCATCGCGCCGCATGTGCGGGCGATTTTCGGATGCGAGTTCGCCGAGGATCGTGACGGGCGCATCACCTTTCCGAAGCGCGTGATTTCGCATACGCAGAAGACGCAGTTCCTTTTCCGCATCAATAAGGGCCTGCTCGACTACACCCAGGACGTGAATGACCACATGCCTGCCGAGCTGCGGCCAGTGCCCTTCGAGCACATGATTTACATCGGCGATGGGCCGACTGATGTGCCGTGCTTCACCGTCGTCCGGCAGCACGGCGGCCATGCCATTGCTGTTTACAACGCCGCCGATCCTACGCGCTCGAGTTTCAGCAAGTGCTACCAGCTTTCTACCCACGCCGACCGTGTGCGCCACATTGCGCCCGCCGACTACCGCGCCGGCTCGCACCTCCGCCTGCTGCTGGAGGAGATGGTCGGCGAAGTCGCGAGCCGCATCGTCGAGCGCCGGGCCCGCGACCTCGAAGCTGGCACCGTTCGCGCGCCGAGACACACCGACTGATGGACGCCGCCACGCTCAACTGCCCGATGTGCGGAGCCGCCGCCCGCAGCAACGCCACGCGCTGCGAACACTGCCAGGCGCGGCTCGCCACCGTCGCCTGCCCCGCCTGTTTCGGCATGCTTTTCCTCGGCGCAAAATACTGTCCCCACTGCGGCGAGAAGGCCGCCCGGACCACCGCCGAACACCCGCAGCCGCGGCAATGTCCTGGCTGCCACACCGATCTCCAGGCCATTGCTCTCGGCCGCTCGACCATCCACGAATGCCCGCAATGCACCGGCCTTTGGGTCGATGTCGAAACCTTCCAGGAGATCTGCGCCGACCGCGAAACGCAGACCGCCGTCCTCGGCGGCGCCACACCGGACCCACTCGGCAGCCGGCTCCACGCCACGCTCGAAGAGGTGCGCTACCGCCCCTGCCCCATCTGCCAGACGTTGATGAACCGCGCCAATTTCTCCGACCGCTCTGGCATCATTATCGACGTCTGCCGCGGCCACGGCTCGTGGTTCGACCGCGACGAGTTGCGTCGCATCGTCGAGTTCATCCACGCCGGCGGACTCGCCGCCACCCGCGCCCGCGACCTCCAGCGCTGGGAGATGGAAAAGCGCCGCAAAACGCCCGCGGGCGCGCCCGCCACCATCGAGCACCCGCTCGGCGGCGGCACCGCGCATGACGCTACCGATCTGATCAGCCTTATAGAGTTCGTTGGCCGAGCGATTTTCGACTTCTTGAAAAAATAGCGCGGATTTTCGCCTCTTGCGGGATAGCTCCGGCGCGCAGCACGCCTTGTGTTACGCTACACGCGTGCTTGCGAAACCTGCCCTTCTTATCGTCAATCCCGTCTCCGGCGATGCCGAACCGAACGAGGAAAAAGTGCCGCGCATCACCGCCGCACTGGCCGCAGGCGGGCTCGCCGTGGAGGTCGTGACGACGACGGAAGAAGCGCCCGCCGAACTCCTCGCCAAAACCGCGCTCGGACGCGGTGTCACGCGCATCCTCGTCGGCGGCGGCGATGGTACCGTTAGCGCCGTCGCCCGGGAACTCATCCACCAAGACGCCACCCTCGGCGTCATTCCTGTCGGCACGTTTAACAATTTCGCCCGCAGCCTCGGCATTTTGCCGGACCTCGCGGAAGCCTGCCGCATCATCACCGACGGCCACACCGAAGCAATCGACGTCGGCCTGGCGAATGACACCGACTACTTCTTCGAAGCCGCGGGGGCCGGGCTCGACGCCGCGCTTTTTCCCCTCGGCGAGGAAATCAAGAGCGGGCGCTGGAGCCGGGCCTTCCATGCCTTCGCCCTCGCCCTGAACTACGACCGCCCCACTTTCGAGATCACTTTTGACCGGCCGGTGGCTGAAGCGCGCACCCCGCCCCGCCCCCGGCCATCGAGAATGCCGCGGTCCCAGAAGACCACCCTGCGGCGCCAAGCCTTTCTCGCCGTCGCTGCGAACGGCCCCTTCTACGGCAGCGGTTTCGCCGTCGCTCCCGGTGCCCGGCTGCGCGACGGTCAGCTCACGGTCAGCATCTACCGCCGCTTCTCCCGTCTCGAACTCGCGCGCCACTTCTGGTCCATCAACCGCGGCACCCGCCGCTACCACCCCAAGCTGGAAACCTACACCGCCGCCGCCCTCAAACTCGAAGCCCGTACGCCGCAACCCGTCCACCTCGACGGCCAGCCCTTCGGCCATACGCCAGTGAACCTGCGCGCCGTCCCCGCCGCCCTCCGCGTCTTCCGCCCCACCGCCGCCGCACGCGCCGAATCCATGAGTACGAGTGGGAAGTGAGCTAAGCTCTTCCCGCAAACTTCCACTGCAACCAAATCGTGCCGCGCGCCAGCCAGCGGGTGACTTCGTTCACGGCTTGATATGGGTGGGTGGTGAACCAGCGCTGCCATGCGGGAAAGGGGCGGCGTGAGTCTTTTTGGATGGAGGATTTGAAGCCGCTGTCCGTCTGGGAAATGGGAAACGGCTGCACGCTCGCCGCGCGCAAACCCTGCCACCATTCGCGGTCGAAGGCGTGGTCCCACGGAAGCCACATCGGCAGCAGATGTGAGACGAAAGCATGGGCCGCGGCGCGATCCACGACGTAGGCCCCCGCACCTTTCAGGCGGCCAAAGTTCACGCACAGCATGTAGCGGTCGCCTAGCGATTTCACGGGTACCGCGTGACCCGCACTGAGGCCGGTGAGGCGGAGGATATTCCACGTGCCGCGCCAGCGTAGCGCAGCTTCAAGCACGGTGGGAAAATCCAGGCCGAGGACGAGATCGTCCTCGCAAATCAGGCCGTGTGCCTCGCCCGTTTCGAGAAAGGCGCGGCAGGCGGCGAGGTGGCTGAGATAGCAGCCGACTTCGCGCAAGTTCGTCGGCCGTCCGTGGAACCAGCGGTAGCGTCCTTCAGCGTATTCAGGGATCGGCAGGACCAACTTCGCGCCTTCCACCGCCGGCACGCGGACGACGGGGAAACCGACCTTAGCAAAAGCTCCGGAAAGCGCCGCCCAGCGGTCCATCGCTGCGTCGAGGTTCAGGATATAGGCGCGCATCGACTCAGGGAAAGTCGGCGACTTTCACCGCCCGACCACAGCGAGTCACGGCGGAAAACAGCGATTCATCGGACCGATTTGGTCAACGGAGAGACCGCCGGACGCGGCGACCCAATAACAGCACTCCCAATCCGAGCAGGGCACCGGTTGCAGGTTCGGGCACTACCGCACTCAAAGCTCCGACGTAGAGCGGGTCGGGGTCGAGTGCGGCATCGGAAAAGGTGCTTGCCGGATTCATTCCGGCCAGCGCACCCACGCTGGGTTTGGCCAATGTTCCCGACAGATCGCTGAAGACAACTTCTCCGCTCAGAGCAAATGAACCAACGGTGTTCAGCCGGTCTGAACTCTGCAAATTAGCTACTTGAATCTCGTCAACGAGCGCGCCGGCGATCAAACCAAACGTCGAGAGGTCGAACGCCGTTGCAAACGCGCCCTCCACCGTCGCTGGGGTATTGGTATAAACTGAGAACGCGTCCACCGCCCGATACTGCCATGGTGTGTAGCCGCCGCCAGTCAGATGCACTCGCACCATCTGGCCTTCCGAACTCGTGGACGTACTCGCCGACTCATACAGGACAAAGTCATCGCCACTACCGTTTAGCAAACTGCGCCCGCCGCTCCACGACATTGAAAGTCCGTTGCGTGCGGACGATCCGTCATTGCCGTTCGGAAGGTTGACTGCCGAAGAAAAATTGGAAGCAGTACCATCTGACTGCGTCAGGACATGTTGCACGTTGGCCTGTCTGCCTAACGAAAGCGTTGAGTCAAATCCAGGCGCGCCCTCAAATCCGGCGCCCGCATTTCCACTGAGCGCGATGAAACCGACCGAACTCGTGATGCGGTTTGGCAAAGTCGCGCTGAATGTCGCCCCGCCAAGAGTTGCCCCATTCCCAAGCAAACCAAGAACATTGGGAGTGTTATCCTGCTCCCATTGGTATCCGGCGAAACTGAAAATTGAGGCCGAGGCACGGACGGCGTGGGCCATGAACACAAGAGTGATCGCTGGAACGGCCGATTTTGAGGCGAGCCTTTTGGTGGAAACTTGGTGGGGGGCTTTGGGTTTCATCGACGGCATGAATATGCGACGGCACAATTTTGGGCAAGATTGGTTCAGCCCTACTCCATCATCAGGGCGCGGCCGCAATACCGCATTGTTCGTCGCCGAAGTTGTCTCCTGCGGCTGCGGGTAAAGCCGGCGTTGCACGGGGTGCGCGAGGTCGCTAGTTTGCGCGCTCTTTTCCCCGCTTATGACCACTGAGTTTCGCCACGTCCACTTCATCGGCATCTGCGGCACCGCCATGGGCGCGGTCGCCGCGGCGATGCGCGCGCAGGGTTTCACGGTGACCGGCTCGGACGCCGCGGTCTATCCGCCGATGAGCACTTTTCTCGAAAGCAAAGGCATCAAGCTGAGCGAGGGCTATAAGCCGGAGAACCTCCCCGCGGAGGCCGATCTCATCGTGGTCGGCAACGCCATCTCGCGCGGGAACGTGGAACTGGAAGCCGTCCTCAACCGCAAGCTCTACTACCTCTCGCTGCCGGAAACGCTGAAGCAGTTTTTCCTACGCGAGCGGCACAATCTCGTCGTCACCGGCACGCACGGAAAAACGACGACGACCGCCTTGCTCGCGTGGATTTTGCAAAGCGCGGGGCTAAACCCCGCCTACATGATCGGCGGCATCGCCAACAACCTCGGCCAGGGCGCGAGCTTACATGAGTCGCGGCATGTCGTGATCGAGGGCGACGAGTACGACACCGCGTTTTTCGACAAGCGCTCGAAGTTTCTCCACTACCTCCCCGAGCTCGTCGTCGTGAACAACATCGAGTTCGACCACGCCGACATCTTCGACGACCTCGACGCGATCAAACTCAGCTTCACGCGCCTGCTGAACATCGTTCCCGAAAACGGCATGGTCCTCATCAACGGCGACGACGCGAACTGCATCGACGTGGCGAAGATCACCCGCGCGCAGCTCGTCGAGGTCGGCTTTTCAGAAAATGCCGGGCGCCACATCCGCGACGTGCGCTATCACCCCACGGGTTCGGATTTCACGCTGCTCGACACGCGCTTTTCGATCCAGATGGTCGGCGAATACAACGTGCGTAACGCCGCGATGGCGATCAGCGCCGCGCATTTTTACGGCGTGCCGCTGGACGCGATCGCCAAGGCCGTTGCCGCTTTCGAGGGCGTGAAGCGCCGGCAGGAAGTGCGTGGCGAAGTGCGCGGGATCACCGTCATCGACGACTTCGGCCACCATCCCACAGCGATCCGCGAAACCCTCCGCGGCCTGCGCCACCAGTACCCGGGCCGCCGGCTCTGGGCGATCTTCGAGCCGCGCTCGAACACCACCCGCCGCGCCTTTTTCCAGCACGAACTCCCCGCCGCCCTCGGCGTCGCCGACGGCGTCATCCTCGCGCAAGTCGCCCGCCAGGAGCAGCTCGCCGCGGATGACCGTCTCGACCCCGCCCACGTCATCGCCGACCTCGCCGCCACCGGCAAACCCGCCTTCTACGAACCCGGCGTGGACGCCATCATCGCCCGCCTCCAGCCACTCGTGCAGACCGGCGACGTCATCGTCATCCTCAGCAACGGCGGCTTCGGCGGCATCCACGAGCGGTTGCTGAAAGAGCTGTAAGCCTGCTCGGCGTCAGCGCTGTAGGAAAGCGGCATCGCCACCGCCGCACGCTGCTCAGGTCCAGCCGTTCACCTTTGAACTCGATCTGCTTCACCGGCTTCGTCCCGTG
The DNA here is from genome assembly GCA_031390545.1 of Chthoniobacter sp. Classification (GTDB taxonomy): domain Bacteria; phylum Verrucomicrobiota; class Verrucomicrobiia; order Chthoniobacterales; family Chthoniobacteraceae; genus Chthoniobacter. The sequence continues at coordinate 131,794 of JANMTP010000024.1, forward strand.
CGCGCTTTCTCGCTTGAGCACGCTCGTGATCTCCATCCAGCGCACGTCGGCGAATTCCAGCTTGTCCTTGCCGATCGCCCGCTCGTCGTCTTCCGAGAAGGTGCCGATCACCAGCATCACCGGATGCGGCTGCTGGAGCCAGTATTCCACCCAGCGCTGCTTCTTGATCGTGAAAATCTCCGCGCCGTCGGTCTTGCGTTTCGTGAGATGGCAATTGCCCGACTTCAATTGCAGGTAGAGCCGGCGCCCGGTGCCTTCGCCGTCGTCATTGGTGAATTCCAGCTCCATATCCAGCCCCTCGTCCTCCGTGGCCGGATCTCGAAGCACTTCTGATCGGCGCTGGTGATGCTCGCGCCCACCTCCAGCGCCAGCAGCTTCCCGCGTCGGCGGGTATCCAGCTTCGCGAGATCGTCGGCCTGCAGTTGCTCGACCTGCGCGCGCACCGCCTTGCTGGCAAACTTCTTCTCCAGCACATCCCACAGCGGGAAGCGCTCGCCGCAGCCGTCGCATTCCGTGTCGGCGTTCTGCTTTTCGCGCAGCAGCTTCTTCATCAGCACCTCCGGATTGCCTTTCGGCGCGTGACACTTCGGGCAAACGTAGTGCCGGAGGCGCTGCGTCTGTTCGCAGGAGGTCCCGCGAGCGTAACGAACCGTGCGGTGTCGCGCTCTATCCTCAATATTCCTGCTCAAACATCGGATGCACCCAAACGAATTCCTGACGTTTGTTTTGAACACGCACCAACCCACCGAAGGATGAATCCTTGTCATTAAGCCACGAGTGAAGTTGGCGCAATACTGCGCCATCTGCTCGAGTTACGCGCTCGGATTCGGTTCCACCACCGTCGTCTTCAGTGAGCCATTCTCCGATCTCCGCGCCGCCCTTCACCAAAGACTCTATACCTTTCTGCCCGAGTTCGAGTTTTTTCCCGATTTCGTTGAACGTCTTTTCATTCAGGAGAACTTTCGTTGCCGCCGAAGCCACAGGAAGTGCGAGGCTGAGCGTCGTGCCGAGCACTTTGAGGAAAGGCGCGGCTTGCATAAACCAGTTACGCGGCACCTCCAAAGTATACACGCCCTTCTTCTTGTCAGTATCTAAAGCCCACAGCGGCAGACGCGAATGCTCGCACCATAGCGAAAGGCGAAATTTCTCGCTGATCCACTTCGGTTTGTCGAAAAAGCTTGGCGACACTGGCTCAAGACTGAAAAGCCTGGGACCATCTTTCGCTTCGTCGGTTAGCGCCCTCATGATCCCCATGAATGCATCGTCCACCTTGCTGAGGAGTCGCAGGGTCATGATGTTCAATCCGTGGAATTGGTGCATGGCTGCACCGTGCTGCTCCACTAGCAAAGCGCGTACACCGCTGAGTTCCTCCAGAAATTCTTTATAACCAGCTTGTAGTTCCATTGTGGCCGGTGGTCGCGCGGCAGGGGCATTATGCAATAGATCTTCGATGTTTTGCCATTCGTTGCAGACGGGACAGGGCTGTTCTGGCCTGCGTCTACGCTTGTTCTCGATGAGCTTCCGGACCTCCAATAATCCGAGACACGGCTTGGGGCTCAAGCATGGCACCATAACGTCGCACCGCATCCCTTTCCAAAAGCTTTCGACCAGCCATTTGACCTCGTGAGTCAGAATAGAAAGGAAAGCTTCAGGGTAAGCTGCCCGCACAGTGATGCGGACATCGTTTCCCGTGTGCTCCATCAATGCCCGTCCGTTGTAATCGTCGTCCAACACTAACCCTCGTTGCCAGTGAGAGCTCTTTTCGAAGTTTGCCCGACCGAGCGAGAATTTGTGTAAGCGTACGATTAGTTGGTAGAAAAGCCCCTCGGCACTTGCAGACTGTCCGCTCTGTGTCTCGACGATCCGGCAGATTTGTACCTGCTGTCTTTCTCCTTCTAGCGCGTCCTCCGCCCAGCCGCCGATTTGATCCGGTTTCACGTCCGGCACGAGTTGAGCAATCAGATGCGTACCAGCCGATCCCTCAGATTCATGCAGGCTCGCCACGCGATAAGAAAGATCATATCGCTCCATCAGTCTCACGAAGACCGGATGCAATGCCGCAGGGTAGCGATTTTCCTGGTGTCTAGTCTTGTCGTTCCACAATTGACCAAGCCGCCGGAAATTCACGAGACCTTGATCGTCGCGCGTCTTCTTGTCGTCGAGAACGAGGCTGATCGCCGTTGCCAACCAGTCGGGTTTTAGCACCACGATGTCGCGGAGCGTTGCATCGTGGCCGTAGTGGATTAGATGCCCAAGGCGATGTTCAATCGTGAGGAAAAGCCGGGCATCCTCTTCGCTCATCTGATGTTTCGCGCAAATCTTTAGTGCACGATCAATATCTATGTGGGCATCCTTCATCTCCTTGAGATCCAATCGCGCCTGCTTCCAGCTCGTTGGCACTCGGCGTCCCATCTCGGGTAGAGATGCCGCAACGCGAGCAATGGATATTTTGAGCTCATCGATACCGCGGCACTTCCCTGTCTTTTTGTCCGGTTTGTTGTCAACATGGAAAAAGTCGACAATCGTCTCCCGTCCAAATACATCCCAGAGTTCCTGCCGGTCTATATCCGGTTGGCGTGCACCCGGACCGCCGTGAGTAGCAACGACGAGTATCTTGGCGTCAGGCTCGCGATGCTTCACCAGCTTTATCCACTCTTTTATGAACCCCTGTTGAGGACCCTCACGCGGCTTCCATACGATCAGGTAGACCGCAGGTGAGCTGAAAAACAGCTGATGGGTAGGTCGATAAACGCGCTGACCGCCAAAATCCCATCCATTCAACGTCATTGTCACGTCGCTGCCGGGGTCTCTCACTTCAATTGGCTTAATCTCGATTCCATGCGTCGTTGGACGTTGCTCTTGCCAAGCATCGCCGCGCAATGCGGCCAACAAACAACTCTTACCGACCTCTCCCTCTCCAATTAACATCAACTTGGCCTCGTTGAGGACTACTTGCGCTTTTGCCTTCGAGCGCAAATAGAGAATGATAGCCTCGGATCCTTCCTTGTGTGCCGCCGCTAACTCGGAGACCATCGGATTACCCTTCAGATTTATATCTAGTTGCTTTGACGGAAGCTGGCCTAGTGAGTCAGGAAGCGTTGTCAATTTGTTATTTGACAGATCCAGGAGACGTAAACTTGTGAGCAGTCCTATCCAACCGGGAAGGACTGACAGCTTATTGTTGGACAAATCAAGAAACCTCAGATTGCTGAGCCGGCTCAACCATTCGGGAAGAGTAGTCAGCCGATATTCGGAAAGATCCAGTTCATTCCAGTTTGAGAAATGGTTCGGCGCGTTAGGCGGACTTCCAAGTCCTCTTACTGCCAATTTGAACTCACTCTTCCCGGCCTGCCGGACTGTTTCTAGGATTTCGAGCGTCAATCGATTGGATTCTTCGCGGTTCATAGTTATGTTTTCTATTTCTTGTGTCCGCTAAACGCGTGGGAACGGGACCGCCGGGGAGTTACGGGACTTCTTGATGGGGGCGTCGTCGAGACGCAGGGGAAGGAAGCGGCACTCCTTGTTCAGCGGGTCGCGGAAGCGGAACGTGCCGGACTCCAACTGCGCCCAGTCCGAGCCGAACGCATTCGCCGACATGCAGAGGACCAGCACGCGCGAGCGCTCCAGCCCTTCCTCGATCTTACTCGGAATGCTGTCGCCCGGCTTGAGCTCCCATTCATCGAACCACACCTTCACCCCGTCGGCATGCAACCGCTCCGCCAGCGGGCGCACCACCGCCTTGTCCTTCGCGCTGTGGCTCAGGAAGACATCGTATTGGAATTCGTCGGGCATTTTTTCGGCTCTTCAGGAATTAGTGTGGGATTAAATTGAGTCTCCGATGACTGGGGCCATGGAGAGGCTCCCAAGGAAGAAGAGAATGCGGGTTTTGTAATGTTTGAAAGATCGGAATCCACGAGCGTTAGCTTTGATAGCTGCGATGCGTCCGTTGATCGCCTCTGTTGCGGCGTTGGTTATAC
>JANMTP010000027.1:0-1925 GCA_031390545.1 Chthoniobacter sp.
GAAGTACAGGCCATCGAGCATGCTGCCCGCCGCGCGCAGGGCCGCGCAGTTGAGACCGGCCATCGCGGGCGTGTTGCGCGTCGCCGGTTGCGGCACGCGGCGGTAGCCGAGCCGCACCATCGAGGTGTTGTCGAAGATGCCCGCGCAGTAGCTGAACGCGTTGTTCGCCTCATAGGTGGCGGCGAAGGTGTTCGCTCCGCCCGCCTGCGAGCGGGCGAAGATGAAGCCGCGGTCGGCGGCATTCCCGGTGAAGAGCGAGTCGGGCAGGTTCGGCACCACGCCAGCGCGCAAGGTGGGGCTCACCCGCGACCAGTCGGTGGTCGTGCCCTGAGCGAAGTAGCGCAGCATGGGGTAAACTCGAACGAGACCCTGTGGCGCTTTTAGCAAGGGGGCTAGAGCGGGGTTGTCGGTCAGTCAGAGCTGGCAAAAAAAAAGGCCGGCGCACGGAGCGCCGGCCTTGAGCGGAAGGGCTATGAGCCCAATGCTGTCCCACTTAGCCGGTGGCGGCGATGCGTAAGCGCCTAGATGTAATGAGGAACCGCGCGCGGAAGACTGCTCACGATTTGCGCCCGCAGGTAGGTGGTGGTGATTGGCCGGGTGAACACCGGTCATGCTGTCTTCGCTCAGATCATGGCGCGTATCCCGCATTGGGAGTTTCAGCGCGCGTATCGCGCCTGCGCCGCCCGCGCGCCTCGTTCCGATGCGCTCTCACCTTGGGACCATTTTCTCGCCCTGTGCTTCGCGCAGCTGACGTTCCGGCAGAGTCTAAGAGACATCGAGGCATGCCTGCGAGCCCAGCCAGGGCTGGCGTATCACCTCGGGTTTCGCGGCGCGATCACGCGCAGCGCCTTGGCGCGCGCCAACGAGCATCGCGACTGGCAGCCGTGGGCAATGCTCGCACGCAAACTCATGCCGAAGGTGCGCGCCCTCTATCAGACCGAGCCAGCGGCCCTGGATCTGGACGTGCCGGTGATAGCGATCGACTCCAGCTTGATTGACCTGAGCTTGGCGCTTTGCCCATGGGCCAACTTCACGGGCGTGAAGGCCGCACTCAAACTGCACGCCGCCCTCGACCTCCGTGGCCCAGTGCCGGCGTTCGTCAACGTGACCTCCGGCGAGGAGTGCGACATGAGCGGTTTGGATCATCTGCCGGTCGAGCCGGGCGCGGTCTATGTAATGGATCGTGGATACATCGACTTTCGCCGGCTCCGCCGCCTCGCCGACCAAGGGGCCTTCTTCGTCATCCGCGCTCGGTCCGATGTTCGCTTCTATGTGCGAGCGTCCCGCACCGTCGACCGCAGCGGTTCGCTTCGTGCCGACCAGATCATCCGATTCAACGGCACCGACGTTCCCGATCATTGGCCCGGCGACCTACGGCGCGTCACCATCTACGACGTCGAGCATGCCCGCCGTCTCGCCTTTTGGACCAACCTTTGGGACGTGCCGGCTGCGGTTGTCGCCGAAGCCTACCGCCAGCGTTGGCAGATCGAGTTGTTCTTCCGCTGGCTCAAGCACGGCCTTCGCATCCAGACCTTCTACGGCACCAGCGACAACGCCGTGCGCCTGCAGCTTTGGGCCTCCATTTGTGTTTACCTCGCGATGGCGACTACCCGCAAGCAGCTCGGCATTACTACAAATCTGACGACCTTTGTTCAAGTTCTCTCACTTCACGCACTTTCTAAAACACCTGTTGCTGAGCTATTTGTCGGAAATGATACAAGCAAAGCGGAGGGCGGTTCTGATAACCAGCTCTCATTCAGCGACTTTAAGTGAGACAGCATTGGAGCAAGCTCCCTCCCCAGCACCCCTCCCTTGATATTGCTCTGCTTAAAACCAAGTAAGTCTCGCCTTATCCAAACCCATTCCCTGTATCAAAAGTGTCACCTATGTCCCCGGACAGAGTGTCACCTATGTCCCGATCGAAC
>JANMTP010000011.1:0-3223 GCA_031390545.1 Chthoniobacter sp.
CTGAAGCCAGCGCCAGCAACGGTCGCGTTGTCTTCAGCGGCCCCGCGGATGAAAATGCGCAGAATATCTTCCGCATCGCGATCTCCGAGGAGCCGGAGGGTCTGGTCGTCGCATTCAGCGGCGGGGGCGACTATGCGATGACGCTGGCGCGCGAATTCTTTGAAGCGCCATTCTTCACACGCGACGAAACGCTTCGTTTTTTCACGATGCTCGAGGAATCTCGCGGAGGTCCCGCCACCGCGAAGCTGCCGCGCTTCACGGTGCGTTTCACCCACATCGGGCACCGCGATGACTTCCATCTCACCCTGCGCTTCGCCCCGGCTTCATAGCACCCCTGTTTCCTGGCAGGATTGATTAGGCTGCGCTCGCCTTCGAACGCGATCGGTCACCGGTGCAGGCTGCATCCGCATGGCAAAGGGCGGTGTCCCTTTCGCAACGCGAGGGATGCGCGCGGTGACTGTAGGGGGTCTGGTTTCGGGTATTCGAACAAACCATCAACCACCGACGAAACCTACGCCGCTCTACGAATACCTCTGCCGCCAATCCCACCAGAAATGTGGCGAAGTGCTGACCGTCCGGGAGCACGAGACGAAGTAATTCTACTGCCCGAAATGCCGAAGTGCGGATCTGGAAAAGGTCATCGGCCCGGGCTTCGCCGTGGCGGCGAGAACCTCAGCGAGCGTCGCGGTTTTTCATCGTGGAGCGACATGCCCCAGCGGGAATTTCAAAGCTGCGTGAGTGCGAAAGTTCCGCGAGGGTTTCCCCACCATCCGGTGTAAGAGTTACTGCGACCGAATCCCTCGGAAGCAAAATAAAGCTAACTAACTATTCCTATGAAAAACATCACGACATTCGCCGTCCTCGCCGCCGCGGTCGCGGCCATCGGAACCGGCGCCGCCCTTGCGGACGATCAACAACTCCAAAACCGGCTCGCCGTGCAGCGCGCCCAACTGGAGCGCAATCAAACGACGACCACGATCGCCGTCTATGCCGGCCGTCACGGCGTCGGCCAACGGGACACGGTGCGGCACGAGCGCGCGGAGACGCGCTTCGAGCAACGCACGAACGCCCAGGGCCAGCAGTTCGGGGTGTTCGTCCCCGTCAAGTAGCTCCAGCACCAGCAAGCCGAATCTCCCGGTGACCCGTTACTTCGGGTGCCGGGGGTTTTAGTTGCGCAGCATGGCCTAAGGTGACCAGCTCGTGACGACATTCGCCCAACGGAGCACGCGCTGCGGGTGTGCGAGCAACGAGGTGCACCAGAGTAAAGCGGCCCCACCCGGCTCATTTGCACAACTCTTGCTTACGGCAGCGGAGTGCGTCCCCGCCGCTTGATCTCGATTCTAACTCTTGCGCTATTGCTCGGTGCCCAAGGGCTGCTCGCCGCGACGCCCATTCCCTTCCAGTTCCGCGGTGGCATGGTCTGGCTGAAAGTCACGGTCTCGGGACAGAGCGAGCCGCTCAATTTCCTGCTCGATTCCGGCGCTGGCGCAAGTGTGCTCGATCTGGACGCGGCGCGCCGGCTCGGAGTCGCGCTCGGCTCACGCCAGAACATCCAGGGTGTTCACAGCCGGGGCGTCGCCTACCGGATCGAAAACTTCGTGGCGCACACCGCCGGTGTCGCCATTGCGCCTTCACTACTTGCGGTGGATCTGAGCGGCCCAAGCCGCGCCTGCCACCAGCGCATTGACGGCCTGCTGGGAGCCGATTTTTTCCGCGACCGCATCGTGCAAATCGACTTCGCCTCGCAGACAATCCGCCTGTTGGCGCGGGGTGAAGTTCAAGAGGCGGGTTGCGAGATTCTGCCACTCAAGACGCGCAACGATGTCCTGTGCGCTCGGGTGTCGGTCGATGGAAACGCCCCTGAATGGCTGCGCCTGGACACGGGATGCAACACCTCGCTCGAATGGGTCGTGACCAGCGGCAAGGCGAAGAAGCTCGGCCTCACGACGCTCGGCCTCAACTCCGGTTCGACGCACGAGATTCTGACCGAGGTGCAACTCGGAGCAAAGCGCATCAGCTCTGTGAAGACAGGCATCCACACTGAGCAGATCTTCGCTGGTGAGGGCGGCTTGATCGGCAACGGCCTGCTCTCGCGGTTCACTGTCACCATCGACTCCGCGAAACGCCGCTGCTTGCTCGCCAGCCGCCGAGGCGAAAAGTCCCACTGACAAAAGCCGTCACGGCTGTATCGCGCCCGCCAGTGGGCGTCCAAACTCCGGGAAGAAACAGCCCGTCGCTGCACAAGTCTCCGCCACTACCGCCGACGTGCCCAGCGTGAGGAACAAGCTGGACCCCAACGCCGCAATCGTTGGCCGCTCAAACACGTTAAACTACCTCTGTGAAACGCGGGCGATAACCTTGATCTCAAATTGGAAGCCCGCCAACCAGTTCACGCCGACGGCGGTAACGTTGGGAAACGGCTCACGGGGAAACGCTTTCCTCATGGCCTCGATCATCAGACCCATGCTCGCCCCGGGATCGACGAGAAACATTGTAACGTCGACGACCTCTTCAAACATACATCCCGCCGCCTCGAGCACGCCCTGCAAGTTGTCAAAGGCGAGCTGAACTTGGGCCGCAAGGTCGGGCTCGGGCGTGCCGTCCGCGCGGGCACCCACCATACCGGAAACAAAAAGTAAGTCACCGGACAGAATGGCCGGCGAGTAGCCGTGCTCCTTGTAGAGAGCGTGTGGATTCTTTGGAAAGATTGCTTCGCGGGTGTTCATGGTCGGTTTCTTTGCTCCGTGGTGGGCTAAGAGTTATAGCTTGCGCCGCACTGTGGCTATTCCTTGACCTCGGTTTTGATCACGAAAGCCCTCAGTATCATTTCACAAGAGGATTGAGGAATGCGCGGATCAATGCCGCCACTTCCTCGGCATGCGTTTCCAGCGCGAAATGTCCGGCATCGAGCAGATGAATCTCGGCCTCGGGAAGATCTCGCTGATAGGCAAGGGCTCCGGCGGGCAGAAACGCCGGATCATGACGTCCCCAGACGGCGAGAAGCGGCGGTCGGTGTTCGCGAAAGTAGGCTTGGAAAGCCGGGTAGAGCGCGACGTTGCTGCGGTAGTCGAGAATGAGATCGAGCTGGATTTCCTCCGCGCCCGGCCGCGCCATGTAGGCGATGTCGAGTTCGTAGCCGTCGGGCGACAGAAGGTTGGGATCGGCTCCGGTGCCATACTGCCAGTTCCGGATCGTCTCCGGTGCGAGCGATGGTCGGCAGGCT
>JANMTP010000043.1:0-211241 GCA_031390545.1 Chthoniobacter sp.
TCCTCTTTCTCGGCCTGAGCATCTGGCTTGGCATCGGCACTACGCTCAAACCCATCGAGTGGCTCGCGAATCTCGGCGCGCCCGCCGACCACCCGCGCGTCGATTTAGACCAACTCCGATGGCAAACCGTCCGCCGCGCCGATGGCTCGACGCACCGCCGCCTTGTCGCGCACAAGCAAACGGACGGCGCGGAGGTCATCCGCGAAACGCGCATCCTGCCCGGCATCGGTCGCGAGTTCATCCCTTCGCTGGACGAAGGCTCGTTCCTCTACATGCCGTCGCTGCTCCCGCAGGGCGGCCTTTCCCAAGCTCTCGAAGTCAGCTCGAAACAAGACCTCGCCATCGCGAGCGTGCCCGAGGTGGAGAGCGTCGTCGGCAAACTCGGCCGCGCGGAAAGCGCGCTCGATCCCGCGCCCGTCGGCATGATGGAAAGCATTGTCATCCTCAAGCCGGAATCGGATTGGCGGCACGTCCCGGTGAAGCGCTGGTTCTCCGACTGGCCGGGCTGGCTCAAGAAACCGCTCGCCTTCTTCGCACCGGAACATCGGCAAATCACGAAAGGCGAAATACTCACCGAGATGCAGGATCGCACCGCGATTCCCGGCGTGCTGCCGACATTCCTCCAGCCGATCCAGACGCGCCTCGTCATGCTCCAGACCGGCTTCCGCGCCATGATGGGCGTGAAGATTTACGGCAGCGACTTGAAGCAAATCGAAGGAATCGGCCTGCAAATCGAAGCGCTGCTCAAGGAGGTGCCCGGCGCGACGGACATTGTCGCCGACCGCATCGTCGGGAAGCCGTATCTCGAGTTCGAGATCGATCGCGACCGCATCGCGCGTTACGGCGTCAGTATCCGCGACGTGCAGGACGTGATCGAAATCGCCATCGGTGGCATGAACATCATGGAGTCGGTCGAAGGCCGCGAGCGTTACCCAATCCGCGTGCGCTACCTGCGCGAGTTCCGCGAGGACATTCCCGAGCTGGAAAAGATCCTCCTCCCCACGAGCACTGGCGCGCAGGTGCCGCTCGCGCAGGTGCTCACCATCAAGAGCGTGCTCGGTCCGCAAGAGATCAAAGGCGAGCGCGGTCTGCTCGTCGGCTACGTCACCATGAACACGCGCGACCGCGACGAAGTGAGCGTCGTCGAAGACGCCGAGCGCCTGCTACAAACCGCGCTCAAAGACGGCCGCCTCAAACTACCCGCCGGCTATTTCTGGGAGTGGAGCGGGCAATTTGAAAACCAAGTCCGCGCTACGAAGCGCATGCAAATCCTCGTGCCCATCTGCATCGCGCTAATGTTCATTTCGCTCTACCTCGGCTTCCGGCGAAAATGGATTGCACCGGTTATCTTCCTAGATGTCGCAGTCTCATTATCGGCGGGATTTCTACTGCTGCCGCTGTGGGACGTGAACCTCTCCGTCGCCGTGTGGGTGGGCTTCCTCGTCCTCCTCGGCGTGGTCGATGACGACAGCGTCGTGCTCTCCACCTACCTCGAAGACATATTCGACCACAGCAAACCGGGAAGCGTCGCCGAGATCCGCGAAGCCGTCGTCCAGGCCGGTCTAAAGCGCATCCGCGCCAACCTCATGACCGTCTGCACCACCGTCTTCGGACTGCTGCCCGTTTTCTGGGCCACCGGCCGCGGTGCCGACGTGATGAAACCGATCGCGCTCCCCTCCCTCGGCGGCATGGCCGTGAGCGTCATCACCATGTTCATCGTCCCCTGCCTCTTCTCCGCCATCGAGGAGTGGAAATGGAAACGGGGGCAGAGACAACCGGCCCCCCAAAGCCTACCCGCGCCGCAACTCATATAAGCGATGCAAGATAGGCAGACCATGAAGCGACCTCCGCTTATCCCCCACCGATTCTCGTTGGGGACAAATCTCCAAGCCTACCAACGATTCGGCAACCGCTTGGACGCCCCGTCCTCAGAGGTCGCGATCAAACCGTAGCTCATAAATCCGTCCCGCCGCTATCCCCCCACAAAACTGAAACGCAATTATGACGACAACCAAAACCCAACCCATCATCTGCGGCACCGACTTTTCTGAAGGGGCATCGCAGGCAGCCGTTGTGGCCGATGCTCTCGCGCGGCGCCTCGACACTCCGCTCTTGCTGGTACGCAGCGCGGATGAACGCGGCGATTTCCCGGATCACATGCGGGAGCGCCTGATGAAGGATGATCAGCCGCGGATGACGCACGAGGCGAAGCGACTGCCCTGGCTGGGCCTGACCTTCTCGTGCTCGGGGCGCATCAGTGGCAAAACCTGGAGCGCGTGTGGCACGCCTCGATCTCGCGGCGCTGCCTGCACGATGCGCTAATGAGCCTCGTCTGTGTGCCCGTGCCGCTCGCACCGCAGGGCGCTGATGGGATCGGTCGCTCAAGCGGTGATCGCGCAGAGCCGCAGTCCGGTGCTCCTCATCCGACGCCCGTAAGTCTCGCTTTCTGAAGCCGACCGAAAACAACTGCGCCCCTAAGCCTAAAATCGTGAACCGGCTCTCGGGCTGCGTGCGAATGGCTTCCCCGATGATGGAAGAAGATCAGCCAGACCTCCGGCGAGCTGTCACCACGCCGCACGAGCCACTGCCGCCACTTTTGCCTGGTGGTCGCGCGTAAAGTTTCTCGGATTTCTATCTTGGCTTACGAAACGTTCGCGAAGGAGCGGATCCACGCCCTCTACGGTATTAGGACGCGGACGCGAAGGTGGCGGGTGGGAGTGCTGGACGGGTCGATCGCGGGCAGGACGCGGATCGTGACGGTCTCGGTAAGGCCGCCGGGATTGGGCGTGGTAGGGGAGAGAGTGATGAAGTCGGCGGCGGTCGTGGTCCAGCCGAGGAGGTCGGAGGAGACCTCGACGGCGTATTGCAAGGGGCCGGGCGCGAGGAGTCGGCGATAGCGGAGGGTAAGGTAGCGCGTGAGGCTGCCGGGATCGCTCTCAATGGAGACGACGGGGAGGGCGCTCAGGTCGGAGCTTTGGGCGGAGAGGCCGAAGGCGTATTTCAGGAGGTTGGGAAGGCCGCTGCCGGAGAGGTCGCCGAGGGCGCCGTGGAGGCCGGTGTCGTCGAAAAGGTCGAGGCCAGCGTTGGCTTCCCAGGCGTCGGGGAGACCGTCGAGATCGATGTCGTTGGTGGCCGTGGCGAGATAAACGTTCCAGGTGATGGTCGCGGTGGTGGGGGCAAAAGAGGTGTTTGTAGCTTCGATGACGAAGAGGTTGTTGCCGGGGGAGAGGGTGACGCCGGGAAGGCTCCAGTGGGCGAAGGCGTCGTTGGTGGAAACGGGCTGGCCGTTGACGGTGAGAGCCTGGAGGCCGGCAGCATCGAAGGCGAGGCCGGTGATGGTGAAAACGGTCTGGGTGGTGATGCGCGGGGAGGTGACGAGGATGCCGGGAGCCGTCGCGCTTTGCTGGTTGGCGAGGACAGGGCTCCAAGCGCTGGTGAAAGTTTGCGGGCCGACGACGCGCCGGGCGCGAACGCGGTAGAATTGCGGACCATCGGCGAGATCGCTGAAGGTAAAGGTGGTGGCGGAGATGAAGCCGCTGGAGGAGGGCGCGAAGAAGGAGGGATCGCTGGAGCGCTGGACTTCGTAGCTGACCGCCCCAAAGACACTGCTCCACGACACGGTGCTGCTGGTCCCGCCAGCGAAGGCCGGAAGTGTGGTCAGCGCAGGTGGTGGCAGGACGACGGTGAGGGCGGTGGTGCGGGTGGTGTCGCCGTTTGCGTTGGCGGTATTGCTGAAAGTGAGGGTGCCGCTGGCGAGGCCGGGCTCAATCAGGGCCGCATCGAGGCCCGCGAAGACGGTGGTGCTCTCGCCCGGGGCGAGCACGCCGCTGGTGGCCGAGAGGGTCAGCCAAGCCGCGTCTTTACTCACTGTCCAAGGGAGCGGTCCGACGCCGGCATTGGTCAGCGTGTAGCCCTTTTCGCTCGGCGTAAACGGTCCGCCAAAGCTTCCTGAGGTCGCAAAGCCGGTGGCGGGCCTGACGGAGAGCTGCGGCCAACCGACATGGAAGCTCGCGCTTTCACCGCTGGCTGCGCCACTGGTGGCCCGGAGGGTGATATCGCTGATGATCTGGCCGACCGCTGCGGCGCCGCTCCACATGCCGGCAGTGAAGTTGCCGGTGCTGGCGGGGAGGAGCGGGATGGTGCGATCGGTAGCGGTGCCGGCGTCGAGGAAGGCGCTGCCGGAGAAGTTGGACACGGTGTTTCCGACGACATCGCGCGCGGTAAGGGCGATCGGGAAAGAAACGTCGCGGACTTGGTCGAGGGCGATGGGAGCGAAGGCGAAATGATGGAGCGCGCCGTGGGTGACGGTGAAGGCGTTGCTCGTGCCGCTGTGGGTTGCTCCGTCGCTCGCGGTCAGGGTGACGCCGTTGCCAAAGGCGCTGGCGATGACGGCGACGGTGGCGATGCCGCCGGTCAGGGTAACGCTGGCCGGGGCAACAAGGCCGCCGCCCGAGAGGCTGAGATTCACGCTGCCCGCGAAGGTGGGGAGCGCGAGGCCGTCGATATCGACGGCAGAGATGGTGACATCGAAGGCCAAGCCGCGGACTTGGGTGCCGCCGATGGCACTGAGGATGAAATGGTGGACGTCGTTGTCGAAGACGGTGGTGGTTGTGGTGTCGCTCGTGAAGGCCGCGGCGCTGGCGGTGAGGCTCACGCTTACGGCACCGTCGGTGAGGGAATTTTCCACGCCAGTCTCGGTGAAAGAAGCGCTGGTCTGGCCGGCGGGGATGACCACCGAAGCGGGGACGCTCAGCCGCGCCGTATTTGCAGAGGCGAGCGCGACGGTAAGGTCGGCAGCGAGGGTGCCGGAGATGGCGACCGTGCCGCTGGCGGTACCGCCTTCCGTGACGTTTGCAGGACTCAAGACGAGCGCGGTGCTTTCGTTGTCCGCGATGCTGATGGTGCGGCTCCCGCTGCTCCAACCCGCGGTGCTGGCCGTGACCGTAATCGAACGCGGGCCAGTAATTTTTCCATCGTCCAGAATGGTCGGCGTGAAGACCGCGCTCGTCTGGCCGATGGGCACGGTAACGCTCTCGGGAAGGCTGACCGCTGTGGCATCGCTGGAGTTCAGCGCGACCGACAGTTCGGTGGCCGATGGATGCGTGAGTGTGACGGTGCCTTGGTTGGCGAGTGCGCCAGCGCCTTCGGTGGCGTTCGCGGGAAGATTCACGCCGAGGGTGGTGGGCGGCGGATACGAGGAGAAGTTGCTTTCCACAAACCCGGCTGGAATGCCCAGCCCCTGGGACAGGCCGATGAGGCCGCGGGTGGAGGCGATGCCGAGCAGGGTGATGCGGATGCGCCCGTCGAAGAACATTTCGATTTGAAAGTTGTTCGAGTTCAGCGTGCCGTATTCCGGGACGCCGAGCCAGGTGACCGCGACGCGATCGGCGAACTGCCGCCGTTTGATCGTGCCTCTGGTGGCGGGGTTGAGATCGCGGAAGAGGGCGGCGATGCGGGGCTTGAGGAAATGTGCGTCGAAGGACTCCACCCATTCGGTATCTCCCGAGCCGAAGGTGATGAAGCCGTTGCTGCCGATGTGAAACTGCGTGTAGCTCGCGCCGTAAAGTTTCACGCTCAAGTTATTCTCCACGGCGACCAGAGCATGGGAGTCGTCGGTCAGCGAAACAGTGGTGGCAAGCACAGTGGTGTCCGAAGGGAAGACTGTCGCGGGTTGGCGGGTGACGTAATACTGATCGTCCGAGGTGAACGGCGTGAAAGTGAAGGTCTGCCCAGCGGTGTCATTATTACTCCCGCTCTCGAAGAATTCGGTGAAGTAATCCGGCTGACCGATGAGCAACGAACTGACGCGCGTTTTGGTGCTGCCACTGGTCGTATTGGTAAAGAGCACGTTGTCGCTGAAAATTCCTGCGGGGAGCGCGACGGCCGTTGGGGTTAGCGAGAGCGTCACCGTGGTCGTGGCGCCAGGCGCGAGTGCGCCGCTGGTGGCGGAAAGATCCAACCAAGCTGCGGATTTGGCCGCGGTCCAGTTCAGCGGCGCGGTGCCATTATTGCGCAGCGTGTAGCTGGTCGAGTTCAGCGTGAAAGGGCCGCCTACTGGACCGCTGGAAACGAAATTCGTGAGCGGCGTAATCCCCAGCGCATCCGGCAGATCGAACGCCTCGACCACGCCCGTCGTCGTCGAACTACCCGGTGCCGTCGCGCTCGCGCCCATCCCACGTTTGGCGAAACCGGCCCACAGCTCATTCTTGTTCTCGCCCCCGTTGTTCACCTGGTCGGCTTGGATGATCGCATCGCGCGCCTGCAGAAAATTCGGGTTCGACGGGGAAAGCTTCATGCCGTCCGTCACGAGCTGGAGCGTAAGCTGGTTGCCGATAGCGAAGCCGTGTTTCGCGATCAAATTCGCCCGCACCTCCCATAGCGCCACGCACCAGACTTCGCCGACATTATGCACTTCGGTGGCGGTGTTCCCGATCGCCGGGTTGCGCGGAATGCCGACGTGCGGGTTGGCTTGCGTGGGGTCGATGTCTTTGAAGGTCAGCGGATTTTTCGCCAAGTTTGTCGAGTAGGGATAGCGGCGAATTCCGTAGTAGTAGTTTTGCGTCAGTCCGTTGAAGCCCCGCGTCGCGTAACCGCCGGTCACGTAGTTTCCACTCACGTCGTCCTCCGGTTTGCTGAGCAGCGCGAGGCCGTAGAAATCCGACCACCCTTCGCCCATGCCCGTCGCCGCCAGCGAGCTCATCCCCACACCACCGCCGACCAGACGATTGCTGAGTCCGTGGGCGTATTCGTGGAGGATGATTGACGCGTCAAAATCGCCGTCACGATCCGGCGTCGGGCCGGTGAAGACATACATCTGCATGCGCGGCGCGGAGCCGTCGCCGGGCGTGGAAAAATTGGCGTTGTTGCTGCCGGACCCGTCCTGCGCATCCGCCTGCACAGCGTCGTTACCCGCGCCACCACGGCCGAAATTGTTGAGCTGAAAATTCCCCGACGCTTCGTCAAAGCCGAGTTGGTAAAGTTTGTCGTGCATCCAGTTGCACCAATAAAAAAGCTGCGTCACCGCGGCATTGCGGTAAGCGCTCGGGGCTTGGGAGAGGTCCAGCGGGAAATCGAAGACCCGATTCGGAGAGCCGGTCGGCCGCGGCGTATCGGCGATGTTATTGGCATCGAGATCGAGGTGCGCGTCCACATTGTTGCCCCGGGTTTCGTTGACGCCGTCGTCGATCCAACCGTTCGGCGACGCTGTGGTATCGAGGGCGCTGAGTGTGACCAGCGTGCGCGGCACTTCCGCAGGCTGAGCGGTCGAGGGCGTCGCGTGCGACGGGCTGAAGGGCGTGGGGCTATCGCCGGTAAAGACCCGATAGCTCGCCTCGCTGATGTAGTTGGTCAGGCAGCGCCGAAGATGAACTTCGCCATTGGCGGCATCCACGAGGATGCGAAACATCTCGCCGCTGGTCTTGCCCGTCAGCGTCACCGCCCAGCATAGGCGCGCATCTTCCTTGTTCATCGGCAGCCACGTGAGCTGCACGGACGCCCCGCGCAGTGCGGCTCCGCGAAAAGCCTGCTTTTTCTCTGCGCCCTGCGCTGCGTCGGCAGGCGCGATCCCCGCCGCCTCCACGGTCTCGCCGATATTCCGCCCGGCAATGGCCGCAGCTTCGGGGGCGGAGACCGTCGGCGCGAGCAGCAGCGCCGCCCGGCGCGGGGTGCCCCGGGTGGCAGCGCGCGCTGGATCGGGGAGAAAATGGCTCGCGACATTGACCAGTTCGCCGCGCTTGGTGATGTGCGCCTGAAGCACTGCGTCGAAGACGGGCACCCCGTCCACCTGTTGTTGCCAGACGACGCTCCGGAGACCGTTGTGGGAATTGGTGTAATCGCGCTTGAGCAGAGCCGCGCTCAACGCGTCCGCGCCGTGGCCGAAAAGCCCGCGATATTCGTCGAGGAAGGCCCGCACTTCGCGATGCTTCTCGCCCGCCCGGCCCGCCGCCGCCCGCGCCGCCGGAATAGCCCGGCCGATGCCGCCGGGACCGCTCAGAAATTCCTCCGTCGAGCCGACAAATCGCGGCGCTTCGGTCAACCCGTCCGTCTCCACGCGCACCCCGCGCAACCTTCCGCGGAGCTGGGCTCCGGCGAGCCCTTTGTCCGCAGGCACGACTTTCACGGTCGGCGCGCGCCGGTGGTCAAAATCCTCAAACGCCCGCTTTCCACCCTGCCGCGCCGCGTCAGCGTCTCCAGCTAACCAGCACACCGCGAGCAACAGCCCCAGGAAACTGGGCAAGCGGCGGGGGAGGAGCCTGAGATTCATGCAGGGGCGGTGGCGGACAGTACGCCACCGACCCCCACCAGCAATGGCGGATCCGTGCTACGCAGCGATTTTACCGGCCTGCCCGGGCGGATGAAAATCGCCTCGCTTTGCCTAGTCAGCAGACCTATTTCGTCTTCCCATGAAATCCCGCCCCCTGCTGTTTGCGACCCTCCTCATTGCGCTCGCTGCCTGCGAAGCTCCCTACAAGAAAAAGGATGAGGCGGATAAGCAACCCTTCAAGGACCAGGCGGGCGACCAGGGGTTCCAGGCTTTTGTGGGTCGTCTCCGGCAGGCCGTGGCCAAAAAAGATCACTCGATGCTCTCCTCGCTCATGGCTCCCGATTTCGGTTATCGCTGGGATACGCCTCCCGTGGGCGAAACCCCGTTCATCTATTGGGAGAAAAACAATATCTGGCCGGAACTGAGTGCGGTGCTCCGCGAGAAATTCGTCCCCAACGAAATCTACATGGTCGCCCCGCCCGCGGTGGTCAGTGACCCAAACTACGCCGGCTGGAGGGCGGGCATGCGCATCGTGCGCGGGAGTTGGAAATTCGCCTACTTTGTCCCTACCGAAGGCGCGCAGTGAGCGTCGGCGATCCCGTGGCGTTGGGCTTGCCGCACCGCGCCCCCTTCATTTTCGTGGATGCCGTGCGGACGCTGGTCCCCGGCGAGAGCGCAGAGTGCACTAAGACCTTTCCGCCTGATGAGCCGTTCTTTCGCGGGCATTTCCCCGGTGATCCACTCGTCCCCGGCGTTATCCTCACCGAAGCGCTCGCGCAAACCGCCGGCCTCGCGGCTGGCCAGCCCGGTCGCTCCTTCCGGCTGACGGCCATCCGCGGGATGAAATTCCTCCGTGCTGTCCGCCCCGCGGAAGAGATCGCGCTTCGCGCACGCAAGGTCGCTGTCGTCGGGCCGCTTTGGCAGTTTGAAGTCGCCGCCCACGTCCGTGGCGAAATCGTGGCCGAAGGCGTCGTCGTCCTTAGCGAGAGCTAGCGCGGGGCGCTTTGCAGGTCGTAGATCTCGCCCCAGTCGCCCAAGGCCACGAGCTTCGCGGAATCCCGCCACGGCTCGGTCGAATCGGGATAGGCCTCCTGTTCGTAACGACCCCAGAAAAGGTAGCGGCAGTCGAGTTGGGCGGCCAGTTCCCGCCAGCCGTCCGCGCCGCGCATGAGCGCATCCACCTGCGCGGCCGGTTCCTGCCAGGCGAGACCGTGACTGGCGACGTGCCCGAGATAGCCGAGCGCCATCTTCCGTCCGCAGAGCAGCAGAGGATGATTGTAGGTCGGCGCACCGACAAAGCGTTCCGTGACCGGAATCCCGCGGACCACGGCGGCGACGTTGTCCAGTTCCTCGCGGCTGGCGATTTCATGTCCGCGGTGAGTTACGCCGATGCCACCAAGCGTTGAGACAAACCCCGAAAAAAACAGCGCGAAGCAAGCCAGTCCCCGCCCCCACAGCGGCCAGCGTGCGATGAGGTGCGACCACAAAAACGGGAGAACCGCGAGATACGACCAGACCATGATTTTTGTATTGTCCCACTCCCACGGCGCGAACTTCACGAAGCAGCAGAGCACGAACGCACCCAGCGCCGGGAAGACAACCGCCGAAGGCCAGACGGCGCGTTTTTCTCGCCAGAGAATGACGCACAGCAGGGCCACGAAAACGGGCAGCAGGCCGAAATTCATCGGCCAGAACAGCAGCGCGGCGTGGATTTGTGACGGCCCGCCGAAATGCGCAGCGCACCATTCGAGAAATGGGGTGTCATCCCACATCCAGCCGGCTTTCCACCCGAGCACGCTCGCGCCGCGCAGCATCCCGGTCACGAGCAGCACGAGCACCGTCGCCGGCACCAGCGCCGCACCGACAAAGGTCGCCAGCCCACGCCGCGCCGGTGCGTGCAGGAGAAACCACGCACCGAGGAGCAGCGAGAGAAAGAGAAAGGTGTGTAGGTGAAAGAGTGGCATCGACGCGTAAAGCAGCAGCTCACCGGGACGGGAAAGCTTCCAGCCGTCGGCGTCGGCGGCAAACCAGCGCGTGCGCCAACTGCAGAGCAGCGCGAGCCCAGCTGGAAGCGCGAAGAGCAGCCCGCGCTGCGTGGCGAGCAGCGCAAGGGCGAAGCTCTTCCAGGCATACGGCCCTTGGAA
This sequence comes from Chthoniobacter sp., assembly GCA_031390545.1. Taxonomy (GTDB): domain Bacteria; phylum Verrucomicrobiota; class Verrucomicrobiia; order Chthoniobacterales; family Chthoniobacteraceae; genus Chthoniobacter. Next base: position 10,408 of record JANMTP010000043.1, read on the forward strand.
ATCCGCCAACTCGCCGGTGGAAAAAATCGCGAAGCCAAAAAGCCCGCCATTCGCCAGAAAGCCGAAGAGTGCGAACCCGCGCCCCCATTTCCACAGCGCCATGCCGGTCAGTGCGCTGCCCGCCAAGCCTGTCCAGATCAAGCCGCGCAGGACATCAACGCCGAGCAGCGTGAGCAGGCTATTGAAGAGATCGACGCCGATGGGGTAGGTGAGTTTGCCGCCGGTGAAGATCGGATTGTCCGGCCAGAAGGCCGCGCCGCTCGCGAGTTGGTGGATGTAGGTGAGGTGCAACGAGAGGTCGCCGAGATTATTCGGTGAGATGACTTTCAGGGCATCGCCATCGTAAAAAGCCAGCCACAGAAACATCCGCATGGAGAGCAGCGCGAAGGCGACAATCGCCGCCCATTCCCACGGTCCCGGCGGCTCCAGGCGCGCCACATCATTTCTGCTCCGCCAAAGCGTCAGCGCTGCAACTAGAGCCCCCAAACCAAGCGCGACTCCCGCGATTCGCGGACTCAATCCGCCGCCCGCGAAAGCCAGCGCCACGGCCACCAGCGCCGAGCTGCTCACGGCGTAAAGAATAGCGGCAACGAAATTCACGGCGCGGGCTTTTTCTCCGGCTGGAACTCCGGCGTGCGCCCCGGAAAAAGCGCTCCAAAGGTGCCCTGCTGGAGATAGAGCGTCGCCGACTCAACGGACTTGCCTCGCACCTTCAGCGGCTCCTTGAAGTAGTTGAAATGCAGGTCGGGCTCGACCGAATCGACGACCGAGTCGTCGAGCAGCAGCACGTCGGCGTCGGGTGGTTCGGGCGGCTGATCAAGGGCGGGAAAATCGATCTTCGGAAAATCCCCGAGCAGCCAGATCAGCGGATGATGCTCGGGCACCATGAAATGCCCGGTGAGATAGCGATTACGAGCGTCGCGCGCCGCGAGCGTGCGCAGCGGGATCAGCAGTTTCTCGATGTCCTGATTGGTCTGCACATACACGTACGGCTCCGCCTCGTCGGTGAAATGGCGGAAGTTAAGCTGCCACGTGGCGTTTAAAGTGAAAACGCAAAGCGCCGCGGTCACGGCGGTGGCGCTCCACACGTCCACCCTTTGCGCGCAGCGCACGACCGCCAGGCCGAAGACGAAATAGAACGGCCAGGCCAGGACGATGACGCACCACGGCGTTTTATACGGCACAAGGCTGTAGCCGATGAGTGCGCCGAGCCCGTAGATGGCCAGATAGCGCGCCAGCCGGTTTGTCCGCGGCGCGAGCAGCGCGAAGGACGCGAGCAGCCCGAGCAGCGCGGGGAGTTCGCTGGCGATGGTCGTGCGAAAAATCGGCCGCTGGCCGTTTTCGTCCACCTCCACTCCAGCGAGCAGTTGCAGCCAGTAGTGCCACGGCTTCTCGTGTCCGGTCGGGGCAATATCTGTGGCGGTGCCGGTCCGAATCCACGCGCCGAAACACTCGTATAGACCAGCCAGCGAGCCGAGCGGCTGTGGGTGGCCATTGGCGTCGAAAGTGCGCGGACCGGGCCAGTCGAGGAAACCGCCGGTGTAGAAAAAGACAATCAGCAGGCCGCAAATGGCGGTGACTTTCAGCAGCTCGCGCACGCCGAATTTCCACCCGGCAAAAGCGAAGCGAGTGGAGCGCGAAATCTTTCCATAGGCCAGCAGGCAGGGCACCGCGAGCACGAGGGCGACGACGTGAATGAGGTAGGTTTCTTTCGTCAAAATCATCCCGGTCAGCCCCAGCGCCGCGGCCCACAAATGCCGCCGCTCACCGAAGCGCCACAGCCCCGCGCCGCCCCACGCCGTGAGGAGCAGGAAAAAAAGGAGCCACGTTTCATGGATCGCGTAACGCCCGTAAAAGACCATCGCCGGTGAGATCGCCATGGCCAGCGCTGCGATTTGGCAAACGCGTTCCCCGAGGTAGCAGCGCCACCCCAGCACCAGCACCACGGAGCCCGTACTGACCAGCGCGAGCGGCAGGCGCAGTACCCAAATCTCCCGCCCGAGCAGCGTTTGCGCGAGGAACAGCACGTAGAAATGCAGCGGTCCGTGAAAGTTCGTCGGGTCGTAGTGGTAGTAGCCCTGGCGCGTCATCGTATCCACGAACCATCCGTTCACGCCTTCGTCGAAATGCGCCGGCTTCACGTCCAGCCAGAGCAACCGCAACACCAAAGCGAGCAGCACGATGCTCGCGGAAATCCAACCGCCGCGAGTGCTCATCCCTTTGACCGCGCGGCGGTCGGGCTGGTAAAGGTCGCGCCCCTCGATGTCGGACATGCCATATCTCTCCATTGTCGTGCCGGCCTACAACGAGGCGCGGAGACTCCCGCCGACCTTGGAAAAAATGGCGGTATTTTTGCGGGATTTGGGGAAGCCGTATGAGGTGCTGGTCATCGTCGAGCGGAGCACGGATGGAACGCTGGAGATAGCTGCGCGCTTCGCTGCGCAACAAGCTCATTTTCAGGCGGTGGATAATCAGGTCCAGCGCGGCAAAGGCTACGCTGTGCGCTCCGGCATGCTCCGCGCGCGCGGTGAGTTCGTCTTTTACATGGATGCCGACCTCAGCGTGCCGCTCGCGGCCATCCCAGAGTTCCTCGCTCGCTTCGAGCGTGCGCCGCGCGCCGATGTGCTCCTCGGCAACCGCCAGCACGCCATGAGCTGCATCACCCGGCGGCAATCCTGGCTGCGGCGCACCATGGGCCAGACCTTCAACCGCATCCTCAAAGCCGGCGCCCTCGCCTCGCTCCACGACACGCAATGCGGCTTCAAAGCCTTCCGCCGCGCCGCCGCGCACGCCATTTTCTCCCGCCAGACCCTTGATGGCTTCGCCTTCGACGTGGAAGTCCTCCTCCTCGCCGAGCGCCTCGCCTGCGCCATCGACGACCTCCCCGTGGAATGGATCAACTCCCCCGAAAGCAAAGTCCGCATCTTCCGCGACAGCCTCGCCATGCTCCGCGACACCCTGCGCGTACGGCGTTTGGTGCAGCGAAATCTCAGCCGGGTCCACGCCGCCGTCCTTTAGGGGAGCGGGCAACCTTGCCCCAGGGAGATGCTCGATGTGCTGCGGTAGTGCCGCCGTGTTAGCGCGGAATGTAGCGGATGACGTCGCGAATTATCTCCTCTGCTTTGTTGATGACGGGGGGCGGGGTGGGCTTGCGCTTGGTGGACGCAGGCTTCTTCTGTGGGGTGGAATCCGCGCCGTTGTCGGCGGAGCCGCCTACCGGGGTAGTGTCCTCCACGCCGGTCTTACCGCCGGTTTGCCCGGTGGGTTCCACGCCGGTTCTTTGTTCGGAGGGGAGGGGCTTCTTTCCATTGGATGTCTCCAGGATGAGTCCGCCGGTCTTATAGAAGTTCCTCTTGTTCTTGGTCACCGTGCAGTCGTCTAGGGTCAGACTCCCATCGAGGGCGCCGACTCCGAACTCCGTGTTATCGGAGACGGTGCAATTATTGAGGAACAGGCCGCTGCCGTCCTTGGCTTTGGGGAGCCCGTTCTGGACTCCATAGCGGTTGCCTTGCACCGTGCAACCATCCAGCACGGAGAAGGCCTTCTGAAGGCTCAGGATACCGCACTGGCCGTTGTGGGTGATGGCGCATCCTTCAGCCGCGATGGTGGCCTTGTCGCCGGCGATCTCGATACCGTCGCTCAGGTTATGGGAGAGGGTGGACTTGGAGATCGTCACCACGCCGTCCCGCCAGATATAGATGCCATCCATCTTATGTTCGAGGAAGCGGCAGTTCACCACCTTGGCCTCGCTGCGCATCTTCTCCACCATCCCCACCCATAGACCGCTCCCGAGTCCGCCGCTCACTTCGCAGTCCTCCATCTCCAGTGCGGCTCCTTCGATGACCCGGACGCCGATCTGTAGCGCCTGGCGGATGTTCGTCTTGTAGAGGGTGACTTTACTGCCCTCGCCCGTGGCGGAGACGCTGTTGCAGAAGAAGGCCAGATTCGCATGGGCGACGCGCAGCCCCGTGTTGGTGAAGAGACTGTTATCCACCTTGGCCGACCCACCGGACTGGACGACGAGGCCCTGCCGGTTGGAGTCGAAGGTGCATTCGCTGGCCAGGACTTGCGCGCGCGAGCTGGCATTGAGGGTGCCGAACGAGAGGTGGGTGGGTGCGTCGGTGACGCCGTTGTTCTTGAAGATGCACCCTTTAAGACTCAGGTGGCCGCCGTCGTTTGCCACGACGCCCCGCTGGTTCTCCGTGAAGGTGCATTGCTCCGCGATGGCGTAGGTCTTCTCCCCCGAGACTCCGAGCGAGTAGCCGGATTTGTCGGGGAGGCCATTCTGCTCGAAACGGCAACCCTTGACCCGACCCTGAGCCGCTTCCCTGAAGCCGCAGCCCCAGCGGTTGCCTTTGAAAAGGCAATCGGACACCTCGGCCCGCGAAGTGCCCGCCAACTGCAACCCGGTGCCCTGGGTATTCGTGGAGAAGGTGCATCGGCTGGCTGTGATTTTGGCAGTGGCCTCGCCGACAAGCCCATGGCTTCCCGTCGTGTCGAAGAGGCATTGGCGCACGTCGATCTCGGCCTTATCAATGACGTTCATGAGGGCGGCAAGATCCTTGGATTGGCCCGTGAAGCGCAGGTTCTCCATGACGACGCCGGGGGCCTTGATGATGAGCGGCCCCGCGTCGTCGTTGTGGATGATGACCGGGCCGCCCGTGCTGTCGCCGATAAGATGGATGGGTCGGTCGATGGTAAAGCCACTGCGATAAGTGCCCGCCGCGAGCTTGAGGGTGGCGCCGGGCTTGGCCTTGGCGATCTCGGCGGCGAGGTCCTTCGGGGAGATGGGAGCGAGGTCTTTCAGGACGACGGGGGCCGGGTCCTTCTGCGGGGTAGGGACTGGGTCCTTGATGGGGACAGGGGTTGGGTTCGGGGTGGCAAGGGTGGCGGTGGACGAGGCTTTCTCCGTGGGCTTGGGCGTCGGTTCGGGCGCCTTCCGCGGCGGCCGCAGGATGAGCCATCCCCCGACCAGCAAACCGGCAAGGATGGCGCAGAGGATGAGTTTGCCCCGCGCCGGAACTGGGGCTGGCAGGTAGTTCCACGGGCGCTTGGTGCGATCGCTGTCGAGCATGGTCTGCTTCTCAGGCGGAACGAGCGGGAGTGGCTCCTGTGCGACGGGCAGAGCGGGGGGGCTGGCGGGAGCGGGTGAGAGCGGCTTGGAACCCGGGTGAGGCGCCTGGCAATCCGGGCAAGCCGGATGGATGGCCGGCTCGTAGATCTTCCCGCAGATGCAGCGGATTTTTTTGGCAGCCATAGGGACAGTCTCTAGCGAGGTGGGTGAAGACAGGCCACTACGGATTTGGGGCTGGAGCGGGAATGAGGCGATCCGAAACCGGAGCCGGCGGGGGCGTGGACGCACCGACGGGACCCGGCGGGCGGGGGGGAGGTGTCTTGGGTACGGTGACCGGCTTGGGCTGGGGTCTGGGAGGAGGCGTCGCGACGGCCTTGGGGCTGGGCGTGGCTGGCGCCTTGGCTTTGGAGATCTGTGCCCAGGCCGCATCGCGCTCGGCCTGAGTGGCTGGCTTGAAAGCCAGCTTCCCGTCCGCGTCCTTCTTGAGGGTGCCGTAAAGCTCCCATGGGCGGGTCGGGGTCAGGACGAGGCGCGGAAGGGCGATGTCCGGGAATGTTCCAAAGGAAACACTGGCGCCGATGGTGGCGTCGGCGATATACGCGGGCAGCGAGACCAGGTTCAGAAACACGCGGAACTCGGCCTTCGCGGAAGATTCCACGAGGGTGTAGGACGAGTAGCCGGGACCATAGAAATAGACGTCATCCGTCCAGAGGGGAAGCGAGCGCCGCAGGGTGGGATCGAAGTCCGGGCCATTGGTGCCGGGAGTCAGATCCTCCACGAAGATGTCCACGTTCTGCGTGATGGGGAATCTGAGGACGATGGTGATGGGGGTGCGGTTGCGGACCTTTTGGCGGAGGCCATCGTTGGCGTCGAGGAGTTCATCGTTCTTAGCGAGCAGCTCCAGCTTTTGGGACTCGGCGAGACGGAGCTGTGAGGTCATTTGGCGGACGCTATCTTCGAGCTGCGCGATACGCTTCTGCATTTCGGCCAAGGCATCCGAGGAGGTCATCCGCTTGAGCATCTCCTTGAGCTTCTCGATCTCCTCGGCGAGCGCGGCATTCTGCTTTGCGAGTGCGTCGTTTTGCACGGTGAGCGCGGCGTTCGTTCGGGTCAGCTCCTCGTTCTTGGTGAGCGCCTGGTTGAGCTGACCCTGCATCTCCTGGATCTGCTTGCGGAGTTCCTCGACCAACTGGCGAAGGTCCTCCACGGCGGGGGAGTCGCTCATCTTTTGACCCGCCTCCTGGATCTTCGTCATCAGCTCCTCGGTCTTCTGCTGGTTCTGGCGGGTCGCGGTCTCCGTGCCGGGCGGTTTGTAGTAGGGCAGCAGGGCCAGCATCATGAAGCAAAACGCGCCGAGTGCCCCGCAGAGAATGTCCAGCAGGGACATGTTGAAGATGTTGATCTCGCGATTGCGGCGGGCCATGACGCGGCGGGGCTATTTGGTCCCGGTGTAGAGACGGTTGATGAGGTTGCGCAGCGTGTAATCGGCGGCGTTGTTGAGGGCCGTTTCCTCTTTTTCCTGCACGAGATGGAGCAGGAAAACGAGCACCGCACTCTGCATCAGCGCGACCATCGTGCAGTCAAAGCCCACGCCAAGGGTGCGGGCTACTTCGGGCAGATTCAGCGCTTTGCTCGGATCGCCCGCCGAGGCCAGCGACGCGCCGAGGCCATAGACCGTGCCGATAAAGCCCAACGTGGGCACGATCCAGGCGATGAAACGGACCAAGCCGTAACGCAGATCCAGCCGGTTGGTGGTGAGTTCGAGATGGGTGTTGAGGACGCTGGCGGATTGCTCGACGGAGTTGCTGGATTGGAACTGGAGGATGACCAGATCGATCATCGAAGGGAGAAAGCCGCTGTCGTGATCGAACTTCCCCGCCACACGTCGCCGGATGGGGCCGAGATCCGGGCCTTCCAGAATGGTGTGCTCATCCTGCGGCAGGAGTTGCTCGTGGAGATATTTCTCCTCCCGCGCGCCGCTCCGCCAGCGCAGGAAAATCTCGCCCAGACCGACGAAAAAGATCAGGTGCATCAGGTTTTGAATGGTGAACGGATAGGGAAAATGGATCGACGGATAATCCAGCACCAAAACGGCGGCGCGCCCGGAAAGCACGGCCGTCAACAGCGCGACCGTCGCGGCTCCGAGAACCAGCGACAGCAGCATCACGCGAGGTCGGCGGGGACGTTCCCAAAAATCTTTTGGCGACCATCCGGCGGCTGTGGCAACAGGCGGCGAAGAGAGAGTTTCCATGGGCGAAGTAGTGGCTGTGACTTGAAACGAATCGCCCGGTTCACCAGTTTTTCAGGAGGCAATGACCTGCGGTGCGCAGATCACAGAGCTACGCGCTCGCCCTTTCGTTGCCAAGATGGCAAAATGACGTGCGCAAGTCTTCTGAGCCGCATGGCACATAGAGTGTGAGGTTTGAGTCCCCGCGTTCGCGCCCTAAAAAGGGTAGCGCCCCACTTTTTCCGCTGCTAGAAAGCGCGCCCCTATGCGACTCCTTGTCACCGGCGGCTGCGGCTTTATCGGCAGCAATTTCATTCGATACGTCCTGCACCACTACGGACCGGCCATGATCACGAACGTGGACGCGCTGACCTACGCCGGGAATCTCGCGAACCTCGACGGCGTCGCCGCGCAGTACGGAGAGCGCTACGAATTTCTCCACGCCGACATCTGCGATGCTGAGAAAATCGACGCGCTGCTCGCGCAGCAGCAGTTTTTTGCTGTGCTCAATTTTGCCGCCGAGTCGCACGTCGATCGCTCCATCGATTCGCCGGGCGATTTCATTCACACGAACGTCGTCGGAACCTCCACGCTGCTTAATGCTGCGCGCCGGCACGGCGTCCGCCGGTTTGTCCAGATCTCGACCGACGAGGTCTATGGCTCGCTCGGGCCGGAGGGAAAGTTTTCCGAAACCTCGCCCATCGAGCCGAGTTCGCCGTATTCCGCGAGCAAGGCGTCGGCTGACCTGCTGGCCCTCGCCTATCACCATACCTACGGCCAGGAGGTCGTGATTACGCGCTGCTCGAACAACTACGGCCCTTATCAATTTCCCGAAAAGCTGATCCCGCTGATGATCATCAACGCGCTCTCCGACAAGCCGCTGCCGGTCTATGGCGACGGGCTGAACGTGCGCGATTGGATTCACGTCGAGGATCACTGCGCGGCGATTTTTTCGGCGTTGATGAATGGGACGGCAGGTGAAGTTTACAACGTCGGTTCTGACGGTGAGATGGCCAATATCGACGTGGTGAAAATGATCCTCGCGCACCTCGGCAAGCCCGAGAGCCTGATCAAATATGTGCCCGACCGGCTCGGCCACGACCGGCGTTACGCCATCGACTCGTCAAAGGCGCACCGCGCGCTGGAGTGGAAGCCGCTGCACCAGCATGAGCAGGGAATTCGCGAAACCATCGACTGGTATGTGCGCAACCGCGCGTGGTGGGAGCCGCTGCTGAAAAGTTGAACCATGGCGCGCAAGATTGTCATCATCGGCAGCGGGGGACGGCTCGGTGCGGCGCTCGTCCGCGAGTGGCGGGCGGCGGGCGATGACGTCACCGGATTTAACCGCGCGCTGCTCGATATCGGCGACGCCGCGCAGGTGCGCGAAACGCTCGGCAACATCGAGTTCGACGCGCTGGTAAACTGCGCCGCGCAGACCAACGTGGACCGCTGCGAAAAGGAACCCGCAGAAGCCGACCGACTGAACAGCAAAGCCGTGGCGACCATCGCGGATGTTTGCACGCGGAAGAAGGCGCGCTGCATTCACATCAGCACGGACTACGTCTTCGACGGCGAAAAGCGCGAGCCGTACACCGAGGAGGACGAAGCCCGGCCGATCAGCGTCTATGGCGAATCGAAGCTCGGCGGCGAGCGCTGCCTGCACGCCGTTTCGGACAAACATCTCGCGGTGCGCGTGTCATGGGTCTTTGGCCCGGATCGCCCGAGTTTCGTCGATCAGATTTTGCAGCGCGCGCTCGAGCATGAGACCGTCGAAGCCATCGGCGACAAAGTGGCTGTGCCGACCTACACCCTCGACGCCGCTCGCCTCCTCCGCCCGCTGCTCGACGCGACACCCCACGATGGCGTCCTCCACCTTTGCAACGCTGGTGCCTGCACGTGGCAGGAGTACGGCCAGCACGCGCTCGACTGCGCTATCGCCGCCGGCGTGCCGCTCAAAGGCCGCTCTGTCGGTGCGCTGAAGATGGCCGAGCTCAAGGCATTCATCGCGCGCCGCCCCGTCTATACCGCGATGAGCACGGCCCAACTTCAGCGCGTAACCGGCCTCACCCCGCGCCCGTGGCAGGAAGCGGTCGAGGAATACATCCGCACGCTGTGGGCCCCGCAGAACCGCTGACCCGCGGGCGATTTAGTTCCAGAGCGCCTTCAGATCGGGATCGAGCCGCGCGTTCTTCTTGATCCCTGAGTTCAACTGAATCGCCACGTCGATGCACTCTCTCGCGATTTTTAAGTCGCCGAGCCGCGCTTCGTAGCAGGCCAGATTGTAGTGGAGAATTCCCGTGCGCCGGATCCACTCCGGCGCAGCGAGCAGCGCCTCGATGGCTTCATCGCCCTTTTTCATCTGATGCAGGGCAAAGGCCCTCTGCACGGTGAATTCGCCCTCGTCCGGATGCATGCGCAAGCTGCGGTTGGAAAGCGTCTCAGCGGCCCGCCATTCCCGGCCATGCAGCAGCGCACGGATGCGGGCGAGAAGCACGGACGTATCGTCCTGTTCGCTCACCTCAATGGCGTCAAGTTCGGCGAGCGCTTCATTGGAGAGACCGAAGTAGAGATAACCATCAGCGGCATGCAGCGCACGTTGCGTCTCGGCACTGCAAGGGCGGGGATGTTGGCTCAGATAAAGCATGGTTGTTACTCCGTTCTACAAGACCTCAGACGCAACCCGGACGTTCGATATTCGGCCATTCGAGCTACATTCTCCGGTCGGTTGGGAGAAGGCTGCCTTCACAATTTAGCATCGCATATGCCAGCGTTCCCGGACGCTTGGCGACGACCGGGGCGCTAGCCGCGCCAACTCCGGCGGCGCAGCCAAATGTCGAGCGGCAGCAGGAGCAACGCGGCGATGAGAAAGTCGTTCGTGAGTTCTCGGTGCTGCTTCGAGGCTTGCGTCGGACGCGCAAAGATCTCCGCCGGCGTCGGTGCAAACTTTCCGCCACCGATCCCGGCGAGTGAGCGAAGCAGCGGCTCGTTGGTTTCGCTGCTTAGAAATTCCCGCGGGTAACTCCGGGTGTGGCCAAAGACGTAGCCGCCATCCGGGAGATCGGGCGAGCTGACAGAAAAAATGGAAGTGCCTTCGGGCGGGAGATCGAAGGTCGCACGGTAACTGCCGGGGCCATCCTGCGTAGCGGCGATGGTCTGCGTCGCGCCATTGGGCCCAAGCATGTTGACGCTCACCGGCATCTGATTGCGAAAAGCGCCGTCGGGCTTGATCGCGTCGATGGAAATGTCGAGGCGGTCGGCGATTTCGCGGGTGTTCACTTGGAAGCTGGCCTGATCGCTTTTCCGCATCAGCCCGCGCACCAGCTGCAGCCAGAATTTTCCGTAACCCGGCCACGTCAGCCACTCCGCCGCCCAGCGCGCCTTGGCATCGCTGGTAAAGGCGGCGGTCTGCCCGAGGCCATAGCGCCAGGTGGCGAGCAACGGTTCGCCGCGCTCGGTGGTGAGCAGCAATTCGGCAGTCGGTTTCGGCTTGGTGGCGTTGTAGCCGAGGAGGAGCGGTGACTGCGCCCAATCGAGGCCGCTGATGATCGCGCTCTTCCCGGCAGGCGTGGCGAGGAAAGGCTCTTCGATGAGGCTCGATTGCGCGACCTTCATCGTTTCCGTGCTGAAAATCTGCGGCAGCGTAGTGGCGTCGTCGGTGAGGTAGAAGCGGCCGTTCCCACGCTCGGCGAGTTGGCGGAGAAAAGCGGTGTCCTTATCCTGCTCAGAGCCCAGCGCCACGACTGTAGTCGTGATCTTCGCCGCCAGCATTGCGGCGGCGAGATCGAAGGAGTGACCTCCACCTTTGGCGCCGTCGCTCATTTCTCCGGCGGCTTTTTCCTCCGCATCAGCGGCGTCGGAGAAGAGGATGAGGTGCTTTACCCGAGCCGGAATCTCGCGGAGCTGCTGAAAGGCTTCGGCTAGCGAGGTGTAGATGTAGATGCCGCCGCCACCCGCCGTGATGCTGAGGATCTTCTGCTCTGCTGCGGCTTTCGCGTTGAGTTGCTGGAGCGGGACGACGACGTGCGGTCGCACATCCACAGCCGTTACGCCGAAGTAGTCCTTCGGCTGAAGCGCGTTCATCGCAAAGACTGCGCCTTGGTCGGCAAGCGACATCTTCGTCTGCCCGGCCACCATCGCGGTCATGGAACCCGAGCGGTCGAGGATCACGATTACGGCGACGCTCGGCACGTCCTGCCGGTCCTCGTGCTCCATGCGGACGGGCAGCATCTGCTCGATCGGCGTGCGGTAGTAGCCGCCCACGCCGAAGCTATTCTCGCCGCCGAGCATGGCAAAGCCGCCCCCGAAATCCTGCACCCATCGGCGATATAGATCCATTTGCTCGCGCGCGAGATTCAGCGACGAGACATCGCTGAGGAGAAACAGATCGAACTGCTGCAGGTCTTCGAGCGTCTTCGGGAGTCCGGCCAAGCCGCGAGTTTCGACGCCGATCTTTTCGCGACGCAACGTCTCGGCAAGCACGCGAACCTTCGTTTCGTCGGCATCGACCAGCAGAACGCGCGGCTGCCCGCGCAGGCTGGCGGTAGCTGCGGCGCGATTATTTTCCGCAACGGTGTCCGAGACCGCGACGACTTCGACTTCGTAGGAGATGAAATTGCCGTCGGCTTTGAGATTCGGCGCGCGGAACTCGTTCTCGCCGGGCTTCAGCGACACCTCGCGCTGCTCGAGGAGGAACTGGTTTTGGTAAAGCTTCACCTTCGCGGTGGTGGCCGCATTGCTGCGGATCTGAGCGGTGAGGTCGAAGGGTTCGCCTTGCTTGAGACGGCGCGGGACTTCCACTTTTTCAACGAGCACCTCGGGCGCTGCGTCGTTGCGTAGGGGGACGGTGAATAGCTCAATGCCTAGCTGCGCAAGTCGCGTGGCGGTTTGCGCGGCGTGCCCGGAGGTGTCGTTGCCATCGGTCAGCAGAACGAGACGTTTGGTGCGTCCGGCGGGAAAAATCGCGCTCCCGAAATCGAGTGCGGCGCCGATATCGGTGGCTTTGCGGTCAGTGATCACGGGCCAATCTGGGTCGAGCTTCGTCGCCGCGAGCGGCGGGTGCAGCAGTTCAGCTTTTCCGGAGAAACCGATGACGCCAGTTAGATCGCTCGCGCCTTGGGCCTTCAGGCTAGCGGCGACAAAGTCGCGCGCTTCGTTTTGTGCAGACGCCGAGATGCTGGCGGATTGATCGATGGCGAAAACAACGGCCAGTTCCCGGGAAGGCAGCAACCAGCGGACACCCGCTAACGCGAGCACGAGCAGCAACAGCAGCAGCGTGCGCACGGCAAAGCAGACGCGGCGCTGGGTGGGCGTCAGCGCCGCGAGCGAGTGGCGCTGCGTCCACGCGAGGAATACGAGGATTGCCGCGAGCGTGAGGAACCAGGGGTGCGTCAGTTCCAGCATGGCCGGTAGAGGTTCCGGGGAGCGCACGCGTCCCGCGTGCTGGTTTTGGCGTCCCGCCAAAACGAACTTCCTGCGGCGTTCATTCGTTCGGGGATCTTTGCCCGGGCGAGCGCACGCGGAAGTTCGCGAAGGCGGGACGCCTTCGCCAACACGCGGGACGCGTGTGCTCCCCGGATTTTGCGAAGTGCGGCTGATCTCATTCCGTCCGCCTCCGGTGGAATAGCCACCACTCGCACGCGAGCAGCGCGAAGGCGGCGAGAGCGAGGTAGCGCCAGATGGGCCAGGCAGTGAATTGAGCCAAGGAGACGATGGGCAGAACCGTTGGCGTGGGCGTGGACGTGGGCGCGATGCGAAGATCGGACTCGGCCTCGCTAAAAGTATTCACAGCCAGCCAGCGCGGACCTTCGGCGGTGGTGAGCGCGTAGAAACCGTTGGTCAGCGGCTGGAAAAAACCGTCGGCAGTTTTGGTGGGCGCGAAGGGAGACCCTGGCGGCAACAGCGTTTGAGGTTCGGTGCCGGCCGTTTCGTTCGCGGCGAGTGCGAGCGTTTCCCCGGCGGTCAGGCTGGTGGGGGCGACGGCGTTTTCACCCGCGAGCCAATGCAGCGTGTTCGAGATAAGCAGCGGAAAAGCGACGTGGAGTGGGAGGTCGGAGTCGGCAACATCGAGGGCAAGCGCGGCGACACGCTGGGGCGAGACGACAGCCGTTGCTGTAGGGGAAGCTGCCAGCTTCCCCACACCGGCGGAGCCGCGGCGTTCGCCGGTGATCATGAGTGGGTGATCGAAGGCGCGGATGGGCTGTTGCCACGTCCAGCCTTCAAGTTTGGGTGCAGCGAGAGAGGAGGCGCGGAGGAAAGTGACGTTTTGCAAATTGACGAGACGCAGCGCGGGATGCTGGGCGTCGGTTTCCGAGATGAGCGGCTGTTCGAGGGTAGGACCACCATCCGTGAATGGCGTCTGTTTGAGAAAGAGGTAGTTGCCGCGAGCGGTGGCGAGGTCGAAGCCGGCGGGCAGAAAGTTGTCGAGGATGATAGCGTCGAACTTGGCTGCGACCTCGAAAGTGAATCCGTCGGGCGCGATAAGTTCGAAGGCGAGCCCTTGATCCGCGGCGAGGAGTTTTTCGAGGAACCAGTTTCCCTTGGTGACGAGGAGGACGCGGCGCGGTGGGTCGGTCGGCAGGACGGCGTAGGCGACGTTGTCGTTAGCGAGGGCGTCGGGTTGATCGAGGCGAGCGGTGAGCCAGCCGCGCGTGTTGCGGGAAGGGCGGGGGACTGTGGGGAAGATTTCCGTTCTCCTCGCACCTGGGTCCAGCGCGAAAGGCTTCACCTCAAGCAAGCGACCGTCGAAGGAAAGCTCGACGTTTCCCTGCGCTGCAGTCCCGCCGAAGTTCGCGATTTCGAGGAGCACTTCGCTGGTTTGTGGACTGTTGAGGAGCGGGCGGGTGGCAAGGCGGGTGATGGCGACGTTGTCCCTCGCTGTCGCCATCGGGATGAAGGAGACGGGCGCTCGAAGATTGGCTGGCAGAGCAGCCTCGCGGTCGGTGAGGACGACGATGCGGCGGTCGCCTTGGCGCGAGGAAAGCAGTTGGTCGGCAAGATTAATTGCGGCGTCGAGGGAGCCGGTGGCGTCGGTGGGCGCAACCGTGTCAATGGCTTGGCGGAGAGCGGATTCGTCGTCGGTAAAAGGCGAGATGACGGTCGGCGCAGCGTTGGCGCTGATGAGGGCGAACTGGCGTTGAGCGCTAGCCTGGCGGGTGAGGGCGCGGGCTTCGGTGAGAGCTTTGGCGAAGCGGGTCTGGCCATCCGGTTCAGTGGCCTGCATCCGGGCGTGGTGTCGAGGATGACGACGGTGGAAGCGCCGTCGCGGATGAAACGGTCGAGCGTGGGGCGAAGCAGCGCGCCGAGAATGAGCGCGAAGACGAGCAGATGCAAAAGGAGCGAGAGGAGCTGGCGCAATCTTTGGAAAAAAGCGCGCTGACGCTGACTCTCTTGCAAAACGCGCTGCCAGAACATGAGCGTCGAGACGGTCAACGGCTCGCGTTTCAGCTTGAGCAGATAAAGCAGAACGATAACCGGAGCAATGGCGGCGAAGCCGAGCGCCCAGACGTTTAAGAACGTCACTGAATCATCCTCCCATCCCGCAGCACGCGGAGCACGAGGTCTTCAAACGGCGCGGCCGTGGTTGCCTGGCCGTAGCCGATCCCACGCTCAGCGCAGTGCGCGGCGGTGGTCGCAAGAAACGCGTCGATCTCGGCGTGGTAGCGTTTAAGCAGCGACTCGTTGGCGGTGACTTCGTAGGCGTCACCCGTTTCGCTTTCGATGAGGCGGAGGTCGCCGGTGGCGGTGGGGCGCAGCTCGTCAGGGTCGAGGATGTGAATGACGTGCACCTCGAAATGCTGGAAGCGCAGGAGCGCGAGTGCTTCCTCGACCCCGGCGGGATCAAAAAGATCGCTGAGAAGGAAGACGAGGCCGCGGCGTTTCATGCGCTGGGTGAAGGCGCGCAGCGTGGGCAGCAGGCGGGTGTCTCCTTCGGGCGCAGGGGCGTCGCGAAGGAAATCGAGGACTTTGTGAAACTGACTTTTCCCGCGCGCGAGCCCCATATCATCTCCCAGTGCGTGGCCGAACCAGTGGACGTTCACGCGGTCAAGGTTGGCGAGGCCGATGTAGGCGAGCGAAGCGGTAATGCGGCGGGCTTGGTCGAGCTTGCTCAGGCGCTGGGCGCCGTTTGGTGGCGTCCAGCGCATGGAGGCGCTGGCGTCGATGAGGAAGGAAATGTCGAGGTCCTGCTCCTGCTCGAAAAGCTTGATGAAGAGCCGGTCAAGACGGCCGTAGATGTTCCAGTCGATGGAGCGAAGATCGTCGCCGGCGGTGTAGTTACGATAGTCGGCGAATTCAAGGCTGGAGCCAATCTGGCGGGAACGGCGCTCGGCGCGGTGGGCGCCGCGGAAGAGCTTTTTCGAAAGCAGGTAGAGCTGTTCGAGCTTGGCCAGAAAGGCGGAATCGAAAAGCGGGAGGGCGGTGGTTTCCACGAGCGCGCGGAAGATGCGCGGGTATCTGCGAATAGGCAACCGCGCGTCTCGGCGTGTCATACCGGAAGAAGAAGTTGGGCTGTCTCCGACCTGCACTCCCGGAGGAAGGCCCCTCAAATGCGCCGCCGCCCTGACGCTCGTAGAGCGACGCCTACCTACCTCATCCAAATTCGAGCCCGGCAACTTGCACACGATTAACGCCCTCTCGCGGCTGGTGCTCGAACTCAAGGTAAGCGGAGCCCAGACGCGCGACTACGCGCTTGCTCGCGTATCCGGTGGTGAATGCGCGCGGTTTTGAGGAAGAGCCCGCGCCACTCGGCGACTTCGAGCGGCGGCTCGCCAAAGACTCTGCGGATGCCTGGTGGATTTCGATTGATGCGGGCGGGTGGAGGTCGTGAGAGTCGCGGGCTTGCCGTTTTTCTCTCGTGCTCGCCTATTTTCTCAACGACCTGAGTCCGTTTCTTTTCGAGTTCCGCGATGGGGTGGGGCTGCGGTGGTATGGGCTGGCTTATGTGTTGGCGTTTGTGCTCGGGGGGTGGCTTTACCAATGGCTGTCGCGGCGCGGTTTCACGGATCTGCCGGAGGGGCAGGTGAGCGACTTCATTACGTGGTCGGCGGTTTTCGGGGTGATGATCGGGGGGCGGGTGGGATGGATCATTTTCTACGGGTGGCGGGAGGATCACACGGCGGACCCGTGGTGGTGGCCGCTGGAGGTGTGGAAGGGTGGGATGTCGAGCCACGGGGGGATCATCGGGATGGCGCTGTTCACGTTGTATTGGGCGAAGCGGAAGGGGGTGTCGTGGACGGGGATCGGGGATGCCATCGCGGTGGTGGCGCCGATCGGGATGTTGCTGGTGCGGGTGGCGAATTTCATCAACGGGGAGCTTTACGGGAAGCCGGCGGGCGTGCCGGGCGGGGTGGCGTCGGTGCCGTGGGCGGTGCTTTTCCCGACGGAACTGGGTGGGGAGGCGCCGCCGCTCGCGGTGATCCGTGAGAATGAGGTGGTGCGGGAGAATCTGCGCGCCGTGCTGGCGCCGCGGCATCCCTCGCAGCTCTACGAGGCGCTGCTGGAAGGCGTGGTCCTTTTCGCCCTGCTCTGGCTGCTGCGGACGCGCTGCCGGGTGCCGCGCGGGGTGGTGACGGGCGTGTTTTTCATCGCCTACGCGGGGCTGCGGATCGTGGGGGAGATGTTTCGCGAACCGGATCCGGCGTGGTCGGTGGGGGGGTGGTCGGCGGGGCAATTTCTGTCGCTTTTCATGGTGGGGATTGGCGCGGCGTTTCTCGCCTGGGGCTGGCGGACGCAGGAATACGAGCGGGCTTGGCAAGACGGGCGACAAAGCCGTTGACGGGCTTTTCCCAAACTGGCAAAGCGGGCGCATGAAATCCCTCCACGCTTTCTTCCTCGCCGCCGTGGCTTGTGCCGCGCTGGACGCCGCCTGGGCCGCCGATGAAAAACCGGGCAAGCTGACGATCGACATCCCGACGGAAGTCCAGGCGACGATCGACAAGGAAAAGGCGGACGGGAAAATCCACGACTTCAAGCGGGTGAACGAGAGCGATGGGACGACTTACGTGGTGGGGCTGATCCTCGATGGCACGCACTACTCGCTCCAGCTCGATGCCGGTGGCCGGGTGATGCGGAAGGAGATCGACGAGTTTCAGCCCGAGGAGAAACCCGCGACGCTGGAGACGGTGCCGGCGGCGGTGAAGAAGACGCTCCTCCGGGAAGCGCGCGGCGGGGACATCCGCGAGGTGGAGGTGACGGAAGCGAAGAAGACGTTTTCCGTCGAAGTGACGTATGATGGGCGGAAATTCCGGATCGACGTGGACGCCAGCGGCAAGCTACAGCGCAAGGAACACATTCAGGACGGGAATTAATCCGTTTCCTATAAAGACATTACCCAATGAAAGCACCCCTCTCCACTTCCCTCTGCGCGACCACCCTGGCCGCGCTACTCCTCACCACGGACTGCTCTGCGCAGACCGCCAACCCCACTGAAAAAGCCGAGAAATTTCTCATGGATAACAAAGCCAAAGAAGGCGTGAAAACGCTCGCTAGCGGTCTGCAATACAAAGTGCTCAAGGAAGGCACCGGGAAGACGCCCAAGGCCAGCGACACGGTGGTGACGCACTACCGCGGGACGCTGCTGGACGGCAAGGAGTTCGACAGTTCCTACAAGCGCAACGAGCCCGCGGAATTCCCCGTCGGCGGCGTGATCAAAGGCTGGACCGAGGCGCTGCAGCTCATGAAGGAAGGCGACAAATGGATGCTCTTCATCCCGCCGAACTTGGCCTACGGCGCCCGCGGCACGCCCGGCGGACCCATCGGGCCAAACGAGACGCTGATCTTCGAGATTGAGCTGCTGAAGGTGAAGTAGCGGGGCTATTTCAGAAACAGCCAGAGCGTCTGCGCGCCAGAATCCGCCGGGATGTCGGGGAGGGGGGCTTCGATGTGGAATTCGGCGGTGCGGCGGACGCCTTTGAGGGCGAAGCGGGCGATCGTCTCCAGCGCCCGGCGATTGAGGCGCGTGCAGTTGGTGGAAAGGAGGATTTTCGCCCGCGGCGCGGCGAGACCGAGGGCGGCGAGGAGGAGTGTTTCGAGGTCTTGCTCGACTTGGAACTTACGGCCTTTGTTTCCGCGCGAGAAGGTCGGGGGGTCGAGGATGATGGTGTCGAAGGTCTCGCCTTTACGAGCGAGGCGGGGGAGCACGTCGAGCACGTCGTCGGCGTAAAAGCGGTGGCCGCTGGGCGTGTCCGTGGCGAGGCCATTGAGGGCGAAGTTTTCGCGTCCGCGGTCGAGGGACTTTTTCGAGAGATCTACGCTCACCGTCGCGGCACCACCGACTGCGGCAGCGACGGAGAATGAGCAGGTGTAGGCAAAGGTGTTGAGCAACCGCCGGCTTCCGCCGCGGCGCACGAGCGCGCGGTTGGCCCGCTGATCGATAAAGAGGCCCGCCGAGTAGCCGGCGGCGAAATCCAACCCGAACCGCAGGCCGTTTTCCTCGACGACGGTCAGGAGCTGGGCGACGGGATCACCGGTGAGAAGGACCGGAGCGAGGCGCTCTTCATTTTGCCGCGGTAGGTTTTTGCCAAAGACACGGGCCGGCGTGAACCCGGTCGCGGTGGACCATTCGCGCAGACCGACGAGCGCTGCTTCGAGCGCGGCCTCATTTTGGTAAGAAATGAGCACGTCTTCCGCGAATCGCTCGACCCAAGCGCCGGTTGTGGAACAAAGTCGGTGGGCGTTCGTGCCCGCGGCCGCGAAAGTCGCGAGCTGAGCGCCGGAAATCCAGTGGGGAAGCGGGTTCCCGGGCGATGAGGGCGGCGAAAAGCGGTTCACGGAAAGGGCAACAGAACTGATTGCATCGGGTTGGGAGTTCAAGTAGTTTCGGCCACTTTTTCCGGCCTATGCGCTATCTCCTCCCCATCTTTCTGACGTGCCTTTTTGGCGTGCTGCAACCGCTGCACGCGCAGAACTCGACAGATCCCGGCGATCTTTTCGTGAACGCCTACATGGCGGTGCAGCAGGCCGATAAAATGGAGCAGTCTGGGAATCTTCGCGGGGCGCTTAGCAAACTGAGTTATGCCAGAGATGTACTGGACACGATCGGGAGCCGGTTTCCAAGCTGGTCGCCGGCGATTCTCAACTATCGGAAGCAACGCACGGCGGAATCCATTGCGCGGATTTCCAAGGATCTCGGAAAAGCCGGCGGCGGGCGCGGTCCAACGAATGACGCGGGAACTGCGATGGAGGGGGGGCTGCCGACTTCGGATGATCCCTTGGATTTTGCGCCGCCTGGCGACGCTGGTTCCGCTCCACCACCGGAACCGATTCCATTGCCGACAACTCGTAGCACCACTCGCAAAGGTTCGACTCCCCGGAACATTGAGCCGGATGGAACGGTGGAGTTAGAGGGTGCGATCGGACGCATGAAAAAGCTCCAATCGGATCTGCGTGAGGCGAATGCCGCGGCAGAGCGAGCGGAGCGGGAGAAAAAGGATTTGGTGCGGAAATACGACGACGCCATTCAAGCGCGGGATGCGGCGGAGAAGCAGCAGAAGGTTTTGCAGACGCGGGCAGACAGCGCGGAAGAGAGGCTGTTGAAGGAACAGACTTCGATCAAGGCGGATGTGGATAAATTGAAAGCCTTGCAAGCCGAAGCGAGCGAAGCGAAACGAGTTCTGCGCAACTCGAAGATCGACCAGGAGGCAGACATGGAAGTGCGCAAGCAGCTCAACGACCGGCTCCAGGCGGCTCAGGCCAAAATCGCCGCCGGCAAGGACGCGGTGCAGAAAATCCAGCAGCTTCAAACGCAGCTCGACAAGGCCAATGCCGAAAAGAAGGAATTCGCCGATCGGCTCGCTGAAACCAAAACCCAGCTCGCGACGATGACGGGCCAGCGGGACGACGCGATGAAGCAGCTCGCGCAGCTCAAGGAGGCCGCGAAGAATGTGGACAAGCTCGTCTCGGACAATGCCTCGCTGATGGCCAGGCTGGCCGAAACGGAGAAATCGGTCGCCAATTTCAAAGCGGAGGGTGAGGAGAAGGACAAGCAGATCGCCGTCTTGAAAAAGGAAGTTGGTTCGGTCAAAGAGCAGCTCGCTCAAGCGCGGACGGAAAGCGCGAACTACCAGCGGCAGATGGGCGATTTGCAGTCGAAACTGGAGGAACAGGGTAAGCAGCTTGCCCAAGCCAAGGCGGAAAACGTGGCGAGCAATGCCGAGAAGAAAAAAATGCAGGCGGAAAACGACATCCTGCGCGGCATCGTTCTCCGCCAGCAGCAGCAGGAAGCACGGCGGACGGCGACGAAGAAGATCGTCCTCGCTGAGTTGGCCAAGCTGGAAATCAATTCGAAGACGCTGCTCAAGGAGATCGATTTCCTGAGCCAGCCGGTAGTGAAACTGACGGCGAAGGAGCTGGAGCTTTTCAAAAAGCCTTCGCTTCAGGTGAACAATGAAGAGATTTCGGCCAACCTGCCGAAGTCCGATGAACCGCTCCCAACGGCCGAACCGCTCGCGACGGATCCACCAGCGATGGCTGAGGCCAAGCCGTCCGATGCGCTGCCCGAGAAACCGGCGCTCTCCATCGATCCCACGGCCAAGGAGCCGCCCATGGAAATCGCCAGTCTGCCGACCACCCCCCCTAGCACTTTGCCCGGCGACACTTTGCCAAAGACCAGCCCGCCGATGGAGCCAGTGACTCCCGGCCAGAGTGAAACGCCCGCTCCGACCGAGACACTCCCCGGCAGCGTGGGTGGCACACCGAATATTCCCGTCGAGTTCCTGCCACAGGCGCGCGATGGCAAAGAAGCGTTTGAAAAGGGCGACTACCGAGCGGCGGAAAAGATCTACGAGAAGATTTTGGCGAAGGTGCCGAACAATCTCTACATCCTCTCGAATCTCGGTGTCGTCCGCTTTCGCGCCGGCAAATACAAGCAGGCCGAGGAGGTGCTGATTCGCGCGACCAAAGTGGCTCCAGAAGACTCCTTTTCGCACTGCACGCTGGGCATCGTTTATTACACGGAGCAGAAACTCGACGAAGCCGTGAGCGCGTTGACCAAGGCGCTGGCCATCAATCCCAAGAACGCGACGGCGCACAATTATTTGGGCATCACCGCTGCCGGCAAGGGTTGGCAGGAGGCTGCGCAGAAGGAGTTGGAAACCGCCTGCTCGATTGACACGAATTACGCCGACGCGCATTTCAACCTCGCCGTGGTGTTTGCCACGCAGACGCCACCAAACAAGGAGAAGGCTCGCCAGTATTACAAGCGCGCGACCGAGCTCGGGGCGGAAGTAGATAGCGCCCTCGAGCAGTTGTTGAAGTAGGCCGCTGGTCAACGAGGTAAAAGACGCCGGGATTGCATTCCCATCTGCCGCCCGTAAGGTCTGCGCCCATGTCCTGCGCAAAGATCGATCCGGCACTCCATTTGGCGAAAAAGCCTGACTGGATCAAGGTTCGGCTGCCATCGAACCCAGTTTTCTTTTCGACCAAGGCACTCATTTCTGACCTGCGCTTGCATACGGTTTGCGAGGAGGCGCAATGCCCGAATCGCTGGGAATGCTGGAGTGCGGGCACCGCCACTTTCATGATCGCGGGCGAGCGCTGCACGCGCGCTTGCGGTTTCTGCGCGGTGACGACGGCGAAGCCTTTTGCGCTGGAGGTCGATGAACCTGAACGGGTGGCTCAGGCAGTCACGCGGATGCGGCTCAAACACGTCGTTGTAACCGCGGTCGCACGCGACGATTTGCGCGACGGTGGTGCGGAGCATTTTGCGCGGACCATTGAGGCGATCCGCACCGCGCAGCGGGGCATCGTCATCGAAGTACTCACGCCAGACTTTCACGCAAAAGAGGACTGCCTGCGGCTGGTCGCGGAAGCGCGCCCAGACATTTTTAATCACAATGTTGAAACGGTAGAGCGACTGACCCCGCTGGTCCGTTCGCGGGCGAAGTATCGCCTCTCGCTGACGGTACTGCGCCGCATGAAAGAAATTGCACCCGACATAGTGACAAAGAGCGGCATCATGCTCGGCCTCGGTGAGAAAGAGCCGGAGATTTTCCAAACAATGGACGATCTCCGCGAAGTCGGCGTTCAGGTGCTCACGATGGGGCAGTATCTCCGACCGACCGCGCAGCATTTGCCGGTGCTCGAATATGTCCATCCCGACACTTTTGCGCTCTACAAGGAAGTCGCGGAGCGGAAGGGTTTCGAGCACGTCGCCTCCGGCCCGCTGGTGCGTAGTTCTTATCACGCAGCGGATTTCCAGCCGGTGAAAGTCCGGGCCGCGGTCGAAAGCGCGTAGTGATTTGAGCCGGCGCGTTTCCAGCTTTGGCTTCCGTCGCCATGATTGACCGCACCAACGTCGCCGCGCTGATTCCCTGCTATTTCGAAGAAAAGCGCATTCGCGACGTCGCGGCGCGGGCGCATCTCCAACTCGACACGGTCCTGGTCGTGGATGACGGCTCAACCGATGGCACCGAAAAGGAAGCGCAAGCGGCGGGGGTCGAGGTCATCCGGCATACGGTCAACCAGGGCAAAGGCGCTGCGATCAAGACCGGACTGCGGGAGCTAAGCGCGCGGCCCAGCATTGAATACGCGCTCATCCTCGACGGCGACGGCCAGCATCTACCGGAAGAAATCCCGAATTTTCTGGAAGTAGCGAACCGCACCCACGAGCCGATGCTCGTCGGCACACGTATGAGCGACACGCGAACCATGCCCTTCGTCCGCAAGATGACGAACCGTTTCATGTCCTGGCAAATCAGCCGCGTGTGCGGGCAGGAGGTGCCGGATTCCCAGTGCGGCTTTCGGATGATCCACCGCGATCTCGGGCCCGCATTGGCTGCGATTGAGACGGTGAAATTTGACTACGAAACCGAGATGCTCGTGGTGGCCTCGCGCCGCGGCTGCAAGATCGGCGCGGTGCCGGTGAGCACGATCTACGGCGACGAGAAGAGCAAGATCCACCCGGTCCGCGATACCATCCGCTTTTACCAAATGATGGCGCGCTTCAAACGGGAGACGGCGCGGCTGTAGGGGAAGCTGACAGCTTCCCCCACAGCCGTCGGCGTCAGGCGTAGAAATGCTCCCGCCGCTGGGGCACGGGGGGTTCGCAGATGCGGGCGATGAGGTGGTCCCAACTTTCGTGGCCGGTGAGGATTTCGATTTCCACGCGGAGGTAGTAGGCTGGCACATCCAGCCCCTCGAATTTCGCCGGAAAGCGGACGCTGTCCTTTTCCGTGGTCACAATGCAGTCGAGGTCGCGGCGGGCGCACCGGGTCGCGAACTCGCGAAGTTCTTCGTCGGTGAATCGATGGTGATCTTCAAAGCGTTTGGTGATCTCCAGTTTCGCGCCGAGCGCGGTCAGCTTTTCCTCGAAGCTTTCGGGGCGCGCGATGCCCGAGATGGCGGCGATGTATTTCTCGGCGAGAAATTCCAGCGGTCGGCGATCGGCGGGATCGTAGAGGTTTTGCAGGTAGAGGGCCTGGTGGTTTGTTTCGATGATCTCGGCGGTGCGGTTGTGCAGGCGCAGGCGCTGGATGAGGGCGGCGTTGCCGGTCGGCGGGGATTTGGTGATGAAGATGAAATTGGCGCGGCGTAAATTCGCGGGCGGCTCGCGCAGGGTGCCGCGGGGGAGGAGGTATTCGTTGCCAAACGGAGCCTGGGCGTCGATGAGGCAGACCTCGAGGCGGTGCTTAAGCGTCAGGTATTGCATGCCGTCGTCGAGGATCAGCGTATCGCATTTCAACTCGCGAATGGCGTAGAGCGCGGCGCGCACGCGATCTTTGTCCACGAGGACGATGATGTCGCCGAGCGACTTCGCGAGCATGTAGGGCTCATCGCCTGCGAATCGGCTGTCCAACAGCATCCGTGAGCCGTCGTGGACGATACGAGGCTTGCGACGCTCCATGCCAAGCCACTTGCGCTGGA
Organism: Chthoniobacter sp.; assembly: GCA_031390545.1. GTDB lineage: Bacteria > Verrucomicrobiota > Verrucomicrobiia > Chthoniobacterales > Chthoniobacteraceae > Chthoniobacter. Next base: position 34,566 of record JANMTP010000043.1, read on the forward strand.
GTCGGCGGAAGAGCGGTGGCTTCTTCGATTTGTAGCCCCGGCTGAGGATGGCTACGCGGCGCCCGCGATCCTGCAAGGTGCGAGCAAATTTCTCCACGACCGGGGTTTTGCCCGTGCCGCCGACAGTCAAATTCCCGATCGAAATGACCAGGCAAGCCGGGGAGTGCTCGCGCAGAAAGCGGTTCCGGTAGAGCCAAAGCCTGGTTTGCACGCCGCCTCGGAAGAGCCAGCTCAGCGCGAAAAGAAACCAACGCAGCAGCGCGGCGCGTTTGCCGTAGCGCCGCTCGAGAATGACATCGATGGCGAATTGCTCAAATGCTTCCAGCCAACGGCGCATCGGCTAGGAAAGGCGAAAGGCGAAGCCGACCGCAGGGAGACGCCAGTGGGACATGGGGCAACGCGGAAGGCAAAAAGGAATCCTCATGCAAGGATGATCACGCCTTCGTTGTCCGCTTGGGTGATGAGGGTTCGGGCTCCGATGTTGCCGCTGGCGTCGAGCATGGCGGCGGCGATAGCTTCGGCTTTCTCTAAGGTCACACAGCAGATGGTGGAGCCGCTGCCGCTGAGGAAGCCGCCGAGGGCTCCGGCGCGTTCGCCGGCGGCGATGACGCGGGAGAGGAATGGGATTAGCGCTTTTTCGCGGAAAGGTTGGTGGAGTTGGTCAGCGAACGCTCCTCGCAGCTGGGCATAGTTTGGCGCGGCAAAGGCCGCGGTGATGCGGCAGGCGTTGGCGCAGCTTTGGACGGCGGCGCGGCGGTCGAGTTCCGCGGGCAGCGCCGCGCGGGCGGCAGGGGTGGAAATCTCGAAATCCGGGATGAGCAGAACGAAACGCAGTTCAGGCGCGACGGTGAAACGCGCGACCTCCGCCCCACCGGCGACGGTGAAACCGCCGAAGGCGGCGGGGGCGGCGTTGTCAGGGTGGCCTTCGAGTTCGGCGCAGAGCGCAAAAAGGCGCTCGCTGTTGAGGGGACGCCCGGCAAGTTCATTCAGCCCGTGGAGCAGGCCGAGGCGGACGGTGACGCTACTGCCGAGGCCGCGGGAGCGGGGGACTTCGCCGGTGATCGACCACGCCCAAGGAAAACGTTCTGCTTTCGACTGCTCAAAGAAGAGGGAAGAGCACTCCGCCGCCATCAGGCTGCCGCCGTCGTCGGCATCGTGATGGCTGGCGGCGCGGCGGACGGTCACCCGGTTGTAATTTTGCAGCGCAACCCCGAGGCAGTCATAGCCGGGGCCGAGGTTGGCACTGGTCGCTGGGATGCGGATGGTGACTTCGTTCATCGTGAGGCTGCGAGTCTCGCGGCGCACGGGGCGGGGGGTCAAGCCGGGGCACTGAAGCTGCTAAAACGAAGCGATAGAATTATGTGCGACAAAGCCCTCACCAATTTCCTGCGCGCCATTTACGCGAGCCTCTTTCTAATCGCGGCGCTTGGGGCTTGGTACCTTATCCTGGGGCGCCCGGCAGAGGCCGCAGCGGCACCCGAACCTGCGCCGGTCGCGGAGAAAAAGAATCCACTGAAGGCAATGGTCGATAGGGCGACGACTGCCCCGTCTGAACCAGATCCGATCGTGCCCGTTCCGTTGCCCGAACCGCCGCCGACGCTCGACCCGGCGAAAGCCGCCGTCACTATCGCGGCGCCAGCGACGCCGGTGGCGACAATGCCAACGGTAAAGACGCCGGAAGTTTCCTCCGGCGAAAAGCCCGACCTGCTGCTCGCCAAACGCAGCGAACGACGTTTCGCCAAGCTGCGTGAATGGGCGGCACGCTTGGATGCGAAAAAGGCGAAGCTCAAAACACCGTTCCAGATCGAGGCTTTCAACGAAGAGGCGGCGAAATATCACGCTGAGCTCGCAGCGGCGCGGCTCGAGTCAGTACGCGCCGGAAAATAGAGCGCACAGCACGCGCGAGCGTGCGTCGCAAGGCAGCGTGCGTTGACAAAGCGCGAGGGTGTTTCGATAGTCCGCCTTCAATGAGTCTCGACTTAAATGACCTGATGCGCGATTGGCCGCACGAACCCGGCATGATCAAAGTGCGGAAGATTCTGGGTAGCGATGGAAAGGAAAAAATCCAACTGCGCATCGACTTGGGATTGATTCAGATGGAAACGATTGGGCGTCCCGACGGATTAGAGCCGCATGATCGCGAAAGCCTGCTGGAGTATCATCAGGAGCGGGCGCGGAGAGCGGCGAAAAAGAGTGAGAACTATGTGCTGTCTGCCGACGATGTGGGCGAGCTGCAGCAGGAGGGCATCCAGTATTACCACCGCTATATTTCGTTTTTTCAGCTCAGCGATTACCAAGGCGTGATCCGCGATACGCAGCGCAATTTGGACATGTTCAAATTCGTGGGCGATCACGCCCAGCCCGAGGAATTGGCGGCGTCGGTGCTGCAATTCACCCCCTACGTGCTGATGATGAATACGCGCGCTCGTGCATCCATCGAATTGGAGCGCGAAGAGTTTGCTGTGGCGGCGAAAAAGATCGAGGACGGCATGGATAGAATTCGCGCCTTTTACGAAAAGACGGAAAACGCCGAGGCCCAGACCAACAGTCCGGAATTAAGTTTTCTTGGCGAATGGCTGGAAGAAGTGCGGGCCAAGCAACCCCTCACCAAGCTCGAGAAGATGCAGCGCGAGATGGACAAGGCGATTGCCAACGAAGCCTACGAGCGCGCGGCGGAATTGCGGGATCAGATCAACGCGCAGATGCAGAAGAAGAAGGGATGACGCGAAAGGCGAAGGGCGAACGACGAAAGGCGATGTCTCAAACGTCTTTCGGAACGTTCCTTCAGCTAGCTGTCATCGCCTTCCGCCTTTTGCCATTTAGCTTGCTGCTCGGCTGCGATAACGACCCAAACCCGCCGCCGGTCGCCGAGAAGCGGGCCGACGGCACGCCATGGAAGGTGCGCTACACCGCGCTCCTCGAAGATCCGCGCTCGCTCGATCCGCAGTTTGCCTACGAGCAGATGAGCCACACGATCCTCGAGGCGATCTGCGACACGCCGCTCGAGTATCACCCGCTCAAGACTGACCCATTTGAGCTCATGCCGGGGCTCCTGGAGCGCATGCCGGAGCGAATCGATCACGCAGATGGCCGTGTGAGCTATCACTGCGTGCTGAAGCGCGAAATTTTCTACCACGACGATCCGTGCTTCCCTGGCGGTAAGGGGCGCGAGGTCACCACGGCGGACATCGACTACACTTGGAAGCGGTTGTGCGATCCGAAGGTTGAGTGCCCCATCTTTGCCACCCTGCAAGAGGCTGTGCTCGGGATGGCAGAGGCGTTCGCGGCGGCAAAAAAGAGCGGCACTTTCGATTACGCAGCACCGATGCCTGGCCTCGAGGTAATCGACCGCTACACCTACCGCATTCACCTCAAGAAACCGTATCCGCAGCTCCTATACTGGATGGCGCTGCAGTTCTTCGCGCCGACCGCGCGGGAGGCGGTGGAGTATTATGACGGCCAGGAGCATCCCGACGGGCCGGGCGGCAAGATGGTCGTGCGCCCGCTGTTTCGCTGGCATCCAGTGACGACTGGTCCCTTCAAAATGGTGGACTACCAGCGCGGGCAAATGTTCCGCCTCGTCCGCAACGAGCGCTACAAAACAACCGTCTTCCCGACCGAAGGCTGGCCAGCGGAAAGCGAAGCGTTACTCCGCCCCCTCGCTGGCGCGCAGCTTCCTTTCGTGGATGAAATCCAGGTTGGCATCTTCAAAGAGCCGCTGCCGATCTGGCTGCTCACCCGGCAGGGTTATCTCGACGGCGCGGCTGTTTCCAAGGACGCCTTCAACGCCGTGCTCACGCCCTCCAGGGAACTGACGCCGAAGTATCGCGAACGCGGGATGAGTCTCGCGAAGCGCTCCGAGCTTTCGACCTTCTGGATCATGATGAACCAGCAGGACCCCATCCTCGGTCCGAATAAGAAGCTCCGGCAGGCGCTCGCTTGCTCAATGGATGCGCAGGGCTGGATCGACATCTTCTACAACGGCGTACCGCCCGTCGCAACGCAGCTCGTGCCGCCCGGCATTTACGGGCACCAAAAGGGGTTCAAGAATCCGTACGGTTTTGATCTCGAAAGGGCGAAGCGGCTGATTGCGGAGGCCGGCTATCCGAACGGCATCGACCCGAAGACCGGTCAGCCGCTGCGCTTGACGATGGACGCTTCGGGAGGCGACTCCTGGCAGCGGCAGAGCGTGGAGTATGAGCAGCGCTGCCTGGAGCGGCTGGGGATCAAAATCAGCGTCATCGAGAACACCTTTGCCCGGCAGTATGAGAAGCTCGACCAAGGTAATTTTCAGCTCGCCTCCTCCGGCTGGGGCGCGGATTACCCGGACCCGGAGAATTACTTTTTCCTCTTCTACTCGAAGAATGTGCCCATGGCCGGGTCGAACCACTCGCGCTTCAACCACCCGGAGTTCGACCGCCTTTTTGAGCAGATGGCGCAGATGGAAAACACGCCCGAGCGCCTCGCGATTTGCCATCGCATGAACGCGCTCCTCGCCGAAGAATCGCCGATGATTCCGTTGTTCAACAAAGCCTACTTCACGGTCGTGCAGCCGTGGGCACCGCGGACGAACAGCAATGAGATGCTCGAAGGCGGCTACAAATACACCGTGACGGAACCAGTTCTCCGCGAGCAGAAGCGGCGCGAGTGGAACCAGAAGCCGCTCTGGCCGCTGGCAGTCGGCTTGCTCGGCGTCATCGCGGCCGGTGCCTACGGCGTGCGATGGAATCAGCGGCGGAACCTCTAAGATGCTGGCCTACCTCGTCCGCCGGCTGCTTTACGTCGTCCCGATTCTCTTCGGGGTCATGGTGCTCACCTTCGCGCTGTTCTTCGTCATGCAGAGCCCGGAGTCCATGGCGCGCAATGTCCTAGGCAAACGCGCCAACCCGCAGAACGTCCAGCAGTGGCTGGAGAAGCGCGGCTACGACAAGCCGCTCTTCTTCAACACGCAGCCGGAGGGGCAGCTCTTCGACTCGATCTTTTGGAATCAGATGCGGCGCTTCGCCACACTCGACCTGGGCAAGTCAGACACGACGGAGCGCGAGATCAGCCAAGTCTTCCGCGAAGGCGCTGGGCCGTCGCTGCTGATCACGCTGCCAGCTTTCCTGATCGGGCTCGGCTTAGCCGTGATGTTGTCGCTTTATCTCGTGTTTCTGCGCGACTCGCCAATCGACACGGCTGGCGTTGTCTTCTGCGTCGCCCTCATGAGCATCCCGGCGATGGTTTACATTATCTTCGGCCAGGGGGTGGTCGCGCTGTCGCTGAACTGGTTTCCAGCATTCGGCTTTCACGCCGAAGGTCTCGCCACACTTCGCTTCATCCTGCTGCCGGTGTTGCTGATGGTCATCATCCACCTCGGCCGCGACGTGCGCCTCTACCGCGCCGTGTTCCTCGAGGAGATCGCCCAGGATTACGTCCGCACCGCGCGGGCGAAAGGCGTCTCGAACTCCCGACTACTGCGCACGCACGTCCTCAAGAACGGCCTCATCTCGCTGATCACGCTCACCGTTTCGCAACTGCCGCAGCTCATCCTTGGCTCGCTCCTGTTGGAAAACTTCTTCGGCATTCCCGGCCTTGGCAACGCGCTCTTCCACGCCATCCAGACCAACGACTTTGCGACCGTTGGAGCGTTCGTTTTTCTCGGCGCGCTGCTTATCCAAGCGGGCTACATCGCCACCGATCTCTGCTACGGATTGGTCGATCCGCGCATCCGTCTCGGCAGCAGCGCGGAGACGACGGCCGGCCCGGCGCACGGAACGGCTTGGGGCAAATGGGCGGCTCTTCTCGCTGGCGGAGCGCTGCTCGTCTGGGCGCTCGGGTCCGGTTTCCAGAGCGCGTGGTGGAAAGGAACGTGGACTGCGCTGAGCACGAAAGGCGGACAACTTCTGGCCGGGGTATGGGTGCAAAACGCGCTCGTCGTCGGTGGGTTCGCGCTCGTCGCCGGGCTGATCCTGGCGGGCGCCCGCAATGAAAGATGGCAGCGCGCCTTTTCCCGGCTACGCCGGGACCGCATCGGCGTAACTGCCGGGATCGTTATCGCGCTCTACCTGCTCATCGGCGCGCTCGACATGCTCCGTTTACCCATCGGCCCGGGCACTTCCGGCACCACGGTGCTCGACTGGCTCGCCCGCGGCATACCAGCGGAGAAGAGCTACAGCGCACCGCTCGCCACCCACACTCTATCTGTCGTGAATCCGGAGCCGCTGCGCGGACGCCACCTGCTCGGCACCACCGCTCTCGGCAAAGACACGCTCCTCGAAGTCCTCAAAGCCTGTCGCACCGCTCTCCTCATCGGCGGCCTGACCAGCGCGATCTATCTCCCGATCGGTGCCCTGCTCGGCATCATGGCCGGCTACTTCCGCCGCTGGACTGACGACCTCATCCAGTACGTGTACTCCCTCGTCTCCTCCATTCCGGACATCCTGCTTCTCGTCTCCGTCCTTCTCGTGCTCGGGAAAAGCCTCACGAACATGAGCATCACCCTCGCCCTTACGAGCTGGGTCGGTCTTTGCCGCCTGCTCCGCGGCGAAACCCTCCGCCAAAGTGAGCGTCCCTACGTCGCCGCCGCGCGCGCCCTCGGGCAGAGCCACTGGAAGATCATCACGCGCCACCTCCTCCCGAACGTCATGCACCTCGTGCTGATCAACTTCGTTCTCGGCTTCTCCAGCCTGGTCCTCGCCGAAGCCATCCTCAGCTACCTCGGCGTCGGCGCGCCAGTGGGCACCGCGAGCTGGGGCGCAATGATCGACTCCGCCCGCAACGAACTTTCCCGCGAACCGCAAATTTGGTGGAACATCGCCGCGGCCACCGGCGCCCTCTTCTTCCTCGTCCTCTCCCTCAACCTCTTTGGCGACGCCTTGCGTCGTGCTTTCGATCCAAAACGCGGCTAATCCCACGCCATGCCCACCGCTCCGCTTCTTGACATTCGCAACCTCGCTATCGATTTCGCCACCGAGACTGGCACGGTCGAGGCGGTGAAAGGCATCTCCTTCACCGTTGCCGAGGGCGAGACCCTGGCCATCGTCGGCGAAAGTGGCAGCGGAAAAAGTGTTACCGGCTTGGCCCTCACTCGGTTGCTCCCCGAACCGCCCGCGATCTATCGCACCGGTGAAATTCTGCTCAGCGGGCGCGATGTCTTGAAAATGAACCCGCGCGAGCTGCGCAACATCCGTGGGAACAAGATCGCCTATATTTTCCAGGAGCCCAGCACCTCACTGAATCCCGTCTTCACCATCCGCAACCAGATCGCCGAAGCCATCCAGCTCCACCGCCCCGAGGTCCGCGACCTCGACGCCGAAGTCGTCAAATACCTCGACCTCGTCGGCATCGTCGATCCCACCAAACGCCTCCACGATTACCCGCACCAGCTCAGCGGCGGCATGCAGCAGCGCGTCATGATCGCCATGGCCCTCTCGTGCCAGCCCGAGCTCCTCGTTGCCGACGAACCCACCACCGCCCTTGATGTCACCATCCAGGCCCAGATCATCGACCAGCTCCGCGAGCTGAAGACACGCGTCCGCATGGCCATCATTTTGATCACGCACAATTTCGGTATCATCAGCGGCCTCGCCGACCACGTCGCCGTCATGTTCCGCGGCAAGATCGTGGAATACGGCCCCACCCGCGAAGTCCTCGCCAACCCGCAGCATCCCTACACCCGCGCCCTCATTCAGTGCATCCCTCAGCTCGGCGCGAAACGCGAGCGCCTCGCCACCATCGACCACGCGGCGTTGGAGGCCGCGGGTTAAGGCCGAAGGCTGGGATGTCCCGCTCCGCCCGCTGGCCTTTTCAGTGATCTTCATGCGCGACTTCCTCTTTTTCGCGGGAGGCGCCGTGGCTTGCGGGGTAGGGCTTTTCATTTGGGCTTGGTTCCTCGAACGCGGCGAGGAGCAGTCCATCCCGAGCACTTTCGCCGCGGCGCTGATGGATGGGCTGCCCTTCAACGGGAGTTGGTTGACCTTTTGGGGAGGGGAACGCGCGGAGGACAATCATCATCACGGGGTGGGAGCTCAGCATTTGGCGATGGATTTTGTGATGACTCAGCCCGGGTCGGAAGTCACCCATCGGAGCGGCGGAGAGGTGAATGAGGATTACCTATGCTGGGATCAGCCGCTGCTTGCCCCGCATGCCGGGGTGGTGACTGTGGCGACCGATGGCATCCCCGACAACGCGCCCGGGGAGACGAATGAGCAAATGGTCTATGGCAATACCGTGATGATCCAGCACGCGGACGGTTTTGTGTCGGTCTTGGCCCATCTGCGCTGCGGCTCGGTCACGAAGCGAGTCGGTGACCCGGTGGCGGCGGGCGAGCGGGTGGGACTCTGCGGCAACTCGGGCAATTCTTCGGAGCCGCATCTCCATTTTCATGTGCAGTCGGAATCGGGTTTTGAAAAGGGCGTTGCCTTACGTGCAGTCTTTCGTCGGCTATTGGTCGGTCCTACAACGAAAGCGGACTGGTCTCCGACGAAGGGAGAATACGTGTCCAACGAGCCGTGAACCCGCCGCAACCCGCGAGTTAGAGCGCCTCGCGCAGGATCTGGAAGATCGCCGTGTTATCCATGAAACCGTGGACTCTCTCTCCACCCACACCGCGGCTGAGGGCGAGGACGTCTTCGGCGCTGTTGAGTGCGGAGGGCGTTTGAAAAGCGCCGGGCGAGGCAGCGTTCGCCGGTCCTGCGGGCCCGGTGGCCCAAGTGAGGGCGGGTTGGCCTGCGGCGTTCACGCCGAGGAGGCCAACGCCGTGGTCGGTAACGAGCGGGTAGCCGCTGAGGCTAAGGCCGCCGGTGGCGTGTTTGCCGACGGCGAGGATGAGCGCTTTCCATCCGGCGTACTCGGTGGCGGTGCGCACCGCTCGGTCGAGGGCGAGCGTTTCGATAAGCACGCGCTCGCCTTCATTGCGCTGCGCGGCGCTGGTCGTGAGGGAGGCATCGATGATGAGCACGTAGCCGCGGCGGCTGACCTGCAGAAGCTCGATGGCTCGCCGGACCATGTCCGCGAGGGCGGGTTGCTGGCTGCCGCTTTCGATCTGGTCGCTGAAGGCCAGGGGATCGATGCTGAAAAATCCAGCCAGGCGGCGGGTGCGGAAGGCGGGGGCCGCGGCGAGTTCGGCCTTGCTGCGGACGAGATCGACGCCGCTGGCTTGGAGTTCGGCGAGGAGGTCGCGCCCGTCTTTGCGGCGACCGCCTTTACCCTCAGGAAGAAAGTCGCCCGCGCCACCGCCGAGGACGACATCGAGCTGCGCGGAGGCGAGTTGGGCCGCGATGGGTTCGCGTTCGCCGGCATCGGGGGACTGCGCGTAAAAGGCGGCCGCTCCGGGCGCAGCGAGATTGCCTGTGGAGATCAGCCCGACGCTGCGGCCTTCTTTGCGCGCGAGATCGAGAATGGTGCGCAGTCGCCGACCCTGCGCATCCTGACCGAGCGTGCGGTGGTTGACCTTCTGCCCGGTCGCCAGTGCAGTCGCGGCGGCGGCTTCGTCGGGCACAGCGAAGTCGCGCGCGGGATTGCGCAGTAACGCGACGTTGGGAAAAGACTCGAGCGTGAGCCGGTGCGCGGCACCATTCTCGTAAAGCCGCGCGGCGGTGAGGTGTCGGGCGACGAGTCCATCACTGACAAAAAGAATGATGCCGAAAGGCTTCTGCACCACCCACGCGCGCACGTAAAACCAGCCGGCGGCGGCAAAGATGGCAAGGCAGGCGAGGGCGAGCAGTTGGTTCCGAAGTTTCATCGGGGACGAGGGCGCGGATTGAAGGCCGCTTGGTGGGGATTTGGCAATGCCGGAGGCGGGAAATTGTCTTGGCCTCGCCGGGATGCCGCGAATACTCACGGCCCCTCGCGTGAAAAAGCTGATCATTCAACTGCCCTGCTACAACGAGGAGGGCACCCTCGCCATCGCCCTACGGGCGTTGCCGCGCGAGCTGGCCGGGGTGGATAAAGTGGAGTGGCTGATCATCAACGACGGCAGCACCGACCGAACGATTGAAGTGGCGCGGGCGAATGGTGTGGATCACGTCGTGGACCTCGGCACGCACCAAGGGCTGGCGCGGGGCTTCATGGCCGGGCTCGACGCCGCGCTGCGCGCCGGGGCCGACATCATCGTAAACACCGACGCGGATAATCAGTATGAAGCGGCGGACATCCCGAAGCTCATCGCACCGATCCTGACGGGCGAGGCGGAGGTGGTCGTCGGGGCGCGGCCGATTGCGGAGATCGAGCACTTTTCCCCGCTGAAAAAGCTGCTGCAAAGACTCGGCTCCTGGGCGGTCCGTGTGGCCAGCGGCACCGACGTGGCCGACGCGCCGAGCGGTTTCCGTGCGATCAGCCGGCGCGCCGCCATGCAGCTCAACGTCTTCAGCCAATACACCTATACGCTGGAGACAATCATTCAGGCCGGGCAGAAAAACATGGCGATCATCTCGGTGCCCATCCGCACGAACGGCGACCTCCGCCCGTCGCGCCTCGTGAAGTCCAAGCGCACCTACGTCCGCCGCTCGATCCTCACCATCCTGCGTATCTTCATCACGTACAAGCCGCTGCGCTTTTTCACCATCGCGGGCATTGTCCCGTTCGCCTTTGGCACGCTCATCGGGTTGCGCTGGCTATGGTATTTCGTCGTCGAGGAAAGCAGCCGCGCCCGCGTCCCCAGCCTGATCCTCGCAGCGATCCTGATCCTGATTGGCGTGATCCTTTGGATCTTCGGCGTGCTCGCCGACCTCATCGCGGTCAACCGCAAGCTGCTCGAAGAAATCCAACTCCGGGTCAAGCGGATCGAGTACGAGCAGGAACCATGAGTCGCGAGCTTTTGGCCCGCGAGGCGCTGGCGCAAGTTCCGAAGATCCTGACCCTGCAGGATCGCAATGCGCACTCGCCGACTTACGGCTGTTTTGATCGGAATTTCTGGCACTACAAAATCATCGATTTTCCGAGCGGGATGGCCGCGGAGTTTGTCTGGCCGCTCGCGCTCTCCTACGCATTGCCGATTCCGGGGAATCCGTATTTTCAACAGCCAGCGATCCGGGAGTGGGCGGAGGCGGGCATCCTTTACGCGGCGCGGAGCGCACATCCCGATGGGTCGTGCGATGACTATTTCCCGTTTGAAAAAGCCGCCGGGGCTGCCGCCTTCTCGCTGCTCGCAGGGCTCGAGGCGTATGCGCTGCTGGGGCTGGAGAACCGCACGATACTCGATTTCTTCAGACTCCGCGCGGACTGGCTGGCCGGGCACCACGAGAGCGGACGGCTGACGAATCATCAGGCGCTGATCGTCCTCTGCCTTGAAAAAACCGGCCGACTACTCGCCACGAATCGCTGGGATGCGCTCAAGGCGCAACGGCTGGCGCGCGTGCTGGAGTGGCAGAACGAGGAGGGTTGGTTTCAAGAATACGAAGGCTGCGACCCCGGCTATCACACGCTGACCATCGCGCTGCTCGCGCAACTTCAGGAACTGACGCCGCGGGCGGAGATTCAGACGGCGCTGGAAAAAGCGATCCGCTTCGCCACGCACTTCGTGCATCCAGACGGCTCTTTCGGCGGCGAATACACGAGTCGCAACACCTACAATTTTTTCCCGCACGGCTTTGAGTTGGCCGGGCGCACGTTGCCCGAAGCGCTCGCGATCAATGATCGTTTTCTTGCCGGACTCGGTGCGGGCCGCGGCTCGTGCTACGCGGACGATCACATCCTCGGTCATCACACCTGGAGCTACCTGCTCGCGTGGCAGCACTGGGCGACGGATCGACCGACGCCGTTAGAACCAGAGCAGGGGAGGCGACACTTTCCGAATGCCGGTATCGTCATCGAACGTCGCGGCGGCGCAGTGCTCTACCTCGCGCTGAACAAGGGCGGGGTGTTTAAATACTTCGTGGACGGCAGGCTCGTGCAGTCGGACACGCAATTTTCGGTGCAGGTCGAGGACGGCAACGTCCGCACCGCCGTCGCGCATCTCGTGGCGAAATACGACGTGCAACTCGGCGGCGACGAGATCGCGATCCGCGGCAATCTCGGCTGGGCGAAGACGAAACAGATGACGACCTTCAACCTCGTGGTGCTCCGCGCGCTTATGTTCACCGTCGGGCGCTTTTTCCCGGACCTCATTCGCAAAGTGCTGCAGCGCATCCTCATCACCGGCAAGAAGCCCGCGCCTTACCAATTCACGCGCACGCTGACCTGGCGCGATGATCGACTCAGGGTCGTGGACGCGCTCACCGCGGAGTCGTGGGCGAAAGTGCGCGCGGTCGGCATCGGCGCGGCGCAGACCTCTATCTACGTAGTGATGAGCCGCACCTGGCAGGCCGGACAACTCCAGCCCTGGCTCGACGTTACGCCGCAAGTGCGCGCCCTCGCGCCTGGTGAAGAACTGCGCCTCGAGCGCACGTTTTGACGGATGAAAAAGATCGTCTCGCTCGTGGTCAGTCTCGGGATTCTGGCGTTCATCTACTGGCGGATGAGCCAACAGGGGGAACTCGCGCAACTTGGCCAAATCTTTCTTAACTGCGACGGGCTGTGGATGGCGCTGAGCCTCGGCATGGTCGTGCCGCTCACCCTGTTCACCTCGTGGCGTCTTCAGCAACTCATGCCGCAGGTCGGCCAGCTCAGCTTTGGTGAGGCGAATCGGCTCATCCTCGTCGCGAGCGTGCTCAATCTCGTCCTGCCGTCAAAAATGGGCGACATCGCGAAAGCGTGGTTTATGCGCGACCGCGGGCATCTCAGCGGCTCGCTGGCGCTCTCGCTCGTGGTTTTCGAAAAAACCTGCGACATGCTTTCGTTGCTGCTGTGGTGCGTCTTCGGGTTGTTTTTCTATCCCGCCAAAAACGCGCTGTTTTGGACGATGACCGCGGGCGTCTCGGGGATGCTGATCTTCGGCGTGCTGCTCATCGGCTCAGCGCGGTTCGCGGAACTCTTCTTTGCGGCCGCTGCCCGCTACGCGCCGAAGAAGATTGGCGCAAAGCTAAGCAAGCTCGGCGCTTCGTGGGGCGAGATGCACACGTATTTCTGGGCGAGCAAAGCGCGCCTGGCGAAGGTCTCGCTCACCTCGGTGTTCATCTGGTTCCTGCATCTGCTGCAAATCTGGATGTTCATCCTCGCGCTCAAAGCCTGGGCTCCTTTCCTCGCAAATCTCGCACTTTCGCCGCTCGCCATTTTGGCCGGCCTGCTGCCCCTGACCTTTGCCGGCGTGGGCACGCGGGACGCCGCACTCGTGCTGTTCTACGCGCCGTACTTCGCTGCCCCCACGGCCGCCGCGCTAGGTCTGCTCTGCACCGCGCGCTACCTCCTGCCAGCGCTCGGCGGCTTGCCCTTTGCCGGAGAATATTTGCGAATCGCCAAGCAAGCGCGCGATAACCCGATGGAAGCTGCCTCGCGGGGGGTGGCATCTTGAAGCTGTCAGGCCGAATGGGGCGGGGTTGTGTGGCCGGCGCATTTCTCCTGTTGCTTGCGGCGTTCTTTTTTTTGAAAGCGGTCAATGAGGGCCTGAACCATGACGAGCAGCAGTTCGTCGCGCCTCCGGTCCTCCTCGCGAAGAGCGGCGCGCTTCCGTATCGCGATTTTGCTCTGCTCCACATGCCGAATCTGGTTTTTGCCTACGCTGCGCTGGACCATTACACCTCCTGGCATTTCCTCGTGGCACGCCTCTTCAACGCGTCCTGCGCCTGGACCATCGTCGCCCTCGTCTTTGCCGGCTGCCACCGCCTGCTTTCAACGTATACACCGTGGCCGCGCCTCGGCTTGGCCGTAGCTTTCGCGCTTCTTCTCTGCACCTCCACGCTCGCGATCGTGACCAACGGCCGGACTTGGAACCATGATCCCGCCTTGCTTCCCGTGGTGCTGGCATTTTTTGCCTATGTCATTGCGGCTCGCGGCAAAAAGGCCAGCGCGTGGCTGGCGGCGTGCGGTTGTCTGGTCGGAGTGGCGATCGGCACACGCCTCACTTTTGCCCCGATCGTCGCACCTTTTGGTCTGGCGGTGCTGCTCCTGCCAGTGTCCGACTGGCGTCAGCGGATGAAACTCGCCGCGTTTTTTTCGCTCGGTGTTTTCATCGCGCTCCTGCCGGCGATTTATTTCCTCGGGACCCAACCAGAGCAATTTCTCTACGGCAATGTGCAGTCGCAGCGTCTGCGCCTCATTGATCCGACCGACGAATGGGCGCGCAAAACGGCCACGTTGTGGCGCAAGGTGCGGTACTTTTTCAAAGTTGTGATGGCTAGAGATTGGCCGCTCTTTGGCTGCTTTTTCGCCGTTGGGGTGTCGGGATTGGTTATGCACTTTCGCGAGGGGCGTCGGTCGCCGGTTTGGAGTGGTGCGCTGTTGCTTGCCCTCTTGCTCCCATTTGTTTTTTCCGGCGCGCTCGCCCCGACGCGTTTTCAGCATCAGCACTATTACGCGCTCACGCCTTTCCTGGTGCTGGCCACGGCTTTCGGCATGAGCCAATGGCGCGCGTGGTCACCCTGGGCGGCAGGCTTTGTCGGGTTGTTGGCGGTTTGCTCAGTAGCGCGTGCCGGAAGCGAGATTGTTGATTTTGCGGTGCCGCGTGAATTTGCGCGCTGGGTGCCGGTGAAAGTGCATCGCATCGGGCAGGACATCGCCCGCCGCACCGCGGGAGGCCGCGTGCTAACGCTTGCTCCGATTCATCCGCTCGAGGGTGGCGCCCGGATTTATCACGAACTGGCGGTCGGGCCGTTTGCGTACCGGCTCGCGCATTTGCTGCCGGAAGAAAAGCGCCCGCGTCTGCGCGTCTGTGCGCCGGAAGATTTGCCCGCTGTTCTGGCCCAGGAGCCACCTGCAGCAATCCTGCTTGGGGCCGAGGATGCGAAACTTGAAACGGCGCTGCGCCAATACGGTGAACTGCGAGGCTACGTCCATGTGAAGAGTTACGGCAAACTAACGCTCTGGATCGCCCCATGACGCCGACCGTTCTCGAGCATCAGCCAACGCGGACGTACGAAAGGGCCTGGCTGGTCGTCTGGGCGGTCATGCTTTTTACGGTCACGCTGCTGCTGCATACGCGACACAACACGTTTCCTTTTTTCTACCATCCCGACGAAGCGGAAAAGACGGAGCAGGTGCTGACTGGCGATTGGAATTTTCATCACCCGATGCTGCTACTCAGCACCACGAAAGCGGGCGTGAAGGCTTTCGGGGTTGACCCAAATCCACAGGCTGTGGTGGTTGCTGGCCGCTGGGTGTCGGCGGCCTTCACAGCGGGGGCCGTGCTGGCGCTCGCGCTGCTGGCCTATCTTTGGCGCGGGTGGGTCGCTTCGCTAGCGGCGGGCGGTGCGCTGCTTTTGCATCATCAGCTTTTCGAACTGGCGCATTACATGAAAGAGGACACCGCACTCTTGCTTGGGTTGGCACTCGGTTTCCTCGCGGCATACCTCTTTTGGCAAAACCCGTCGGTGGGGCGGGCGGCCGGGCTTGGGGTGGCGGTGGCCGTAGCAATTTCGGGAAAGTATCTCGGCATCGTGGCGCTAGGCTGTGCGCTGCCGCTGCTCTGGCTGGCTCCCGGGACACGGGGAAAACGGATCCTCTGTTTTTGTGCGGCGCTCGTGACCGTGCTGGTGGTGATAAACCTCCCCTTGCTGGTCCAATTCGGCGCTTTCGAAAAGAGCTTCGGACGCGAGGTGAACCTGGTTGTCCACGGTCAGCGCGGGCTCACGCGCAGCGTGCCGCATACGCAGTATTGGAGCGTCTTCCGCGACAACACGACACCGGTCATCTGGGGGCTGCTGCTGGTCTTCCTCGTGTCGCGCTGGCGCGAGCGCCGCGCCCTCACGCCGGTGCAATGGACGGTCATCGCATTTCCTTTTGTTTTCGCCGTGGCGCTTTCGTTCTCCCCGAAAACGAATGATCGCTATTTTCTCCCAGCGACCGCGCTTTTCACGTTGCTCGCGGGATTAGGTGTGGTCGATGCGGCCAAACTGCTCGCCCGTTGGATGCCCCGGCACTGGGCCGCGGCGTCCTGTGTGACGCTGCTCGTCGGCGCTCAACTGGCCGCTCTGCCGAAACCGCTGGATTGGCGGACTTTCTCCAGGTACTTCGCCGCTTTCCAGCGTGACGATAACGCAGAAATGCTCGCCTGGGTTAAAGCGGAGCTGCCACCTGACGCGGTGATTGCCAAAGACAGCCGGGTCAAACTCCCTGATCCAAAAGACAAAAAGGATGCTCTGCGCTACCCGCCGATACCGCACAAAATCCTCGCCGCCCGGTATGCCGCGGACGTCGGCACAATGGAGGAGCTGCGTTCCCTCGGTGTCACACATCTCGCGGTATCAGAGACGGATTACGGGAAGTTCTTCGTTCGTGGACTGCGCCCGCAGCCGAAGGAGGCGGCAGACTTTGCCCGCCGCAAAATCTTTTACGAGGAGCTGTTGCGAGCGGGCGAACCGCTCTTTGAACGGTCCCGGGGGACGGTCATCTATCTGCACCCCGGGATTCGCCTCTACCGGCTGCCGCCCAGCTGGGAATGATCCTGACTTAAGGTTTTAGCGGGCAGGGTGAACCGGACGCCGCAGGAGTTTTGGGGGCGGAAATGGTGGGTTCCGCCGAGGTAGAAAATTCTGCCTTTAGCTTGGCAATGACTTCTTTCAACAGTGGCTTTCGTCTGTCTTCCATCTCCTTGCGCAACTGCCCCTCGATTTTGTGCCGCTCCTCACCGTAGCGCCTGCCAAAGGCTTCGCGACGTTCGCCGTCGAGTTCTAACCCGGCTTCTTTCAAGGCTGCGTCGATATCCTCAGCGATCTTTTTCCGCCGAAAAGCATCACGGTCCGAGAGGGCCTTCTTTTCTTCCGGCGAAAGACTGCTCCAGCGCAGGAAATTTTCTTGGAAGCGTTTTCGTTGGTCTGGTGTCA
This sequence comes from Chthoniobacter sp., assembly GCA_031390545.1. Taxonomy (GTDB): domain Bacteria; phylum Verrucomicrobiota; class Verrucomicrobiia; order Chthoniobacterales; family Chthoniobacteraceae; genus Chthoniobacter. Next base: position 51,401 of record JANMTP010000043.1, read on the forward strand.
GCGCATCGATGGCTTTGCGGACTGTTTCAAACTTTTCCCGATCCGCCGGATCACCCTTCTTCCGCCGTTTGTCACTTTCGACGCCAGATGATTCATGTTGCTTCGGCCCGTCGGGCGAAGGGGGTTGCGCATCGGCCGGCGCCTGAGCCCAGACGGTCGGCAGGAAAAGAACCGCGCACCCTGCGCCTGAAACAAAACTCAGTTTTCCAGCCATATGGAACTCTCCTCCGATGCCAAAAGTTCATCAAAGTTTATTATGACCTGATAATCAGAGCTTTGTGATACTTTTTCCGCCAGAAGTATAGTCGCGCTCTCCTGCTTCTCGGCGGCGGGCATCACCAAAAAGCCAACCAAAATGAGCGAGCAAGCAGTTGCCGTAACGACATGCCAGTAGCTCCGGAACCACGCGGAAAAGCCAACATCCTCCTGCATCCCCTCACGAATTCCCCGAAGGACGTTGCGAGAGAAAAAAGGCGAAGATACCGGCGCTTTGGCTTTGCCGAGCAATTGCCAGAGATCGTCGTGTTCTTCGGTATTCATGCCTGAGCGATTAACGCAAACTTCGTGCGGAAGTTGCGGATGTTTATAGCGCCTACTTCTTGACGCGAGTCTTTTCCTGCTCAGTTTTCGTGCGCTTCGAGGAAGCCTTCGAGCTGCCGGATCCGAGTCGGGTGACGCATCTTGCGCAGGGCCTTGGCTTCGATTTGGCGGATCCGCTCACGGGTCACTTTGAATTGCCGGCCGACCTCTTCCAGCGTGCGGCTGTAACCGTCCACGAGGCCAAACCGCTGTTCGAGGACCTGCCGCTCGCGCTCGGTCAGCGTCTCCAGAACGTCTTTGATTTTTTCCTTCAACAGCACGATCGCCGTCATGTCCGAGGGATTTTCCGCGCCCTTGTCTTCGATGAAATCGCCAAAGCTTGTGTCATCGCTTTCGCCGACGGGCGACTGCAGCGAGATCGGCTGTTGAGCCATCTTGAGGACTGCCCGGACGCGCTCAACGGGGAGTTGGATTTCGTCCGCGACTTCCTCCGGGGTGGGCTCGCGACCGTAATCCTGCACCAGCTGCTTCTGCACGCGCATCAGCTTGTTGATCGTCTCGATCATGTGGACCGGGATGCGGATGGTGCGCGCCTGATCCGCGATGGAACGGGTGATCGCTTGGCGAATCCACCACGTCGCATACGTAGAGAATTTGTAACCGCGGCGGTACTCGAATTTCTCGACCGCCTTCATCAGACCCATGTTGCCCTCCTGGATCAAATCCAGGAACGATAGCCCGCGGTTAGTGTATTTTTTGGCGATGGAAATGACGAGGCGCAGGTTCGCCTCGACCATCTCGGTCTTGGCCTTGAGTGCCTTTTTCAACCACACCTTCAATTCCTTGTACTCCGCCTGAAACTCTTCGGAACTCATCCACATCCGCATTTGCTGCTCTTTGAGCTTGGCTGCGTAGTCGATGACGTTGACAGGATTTTGTCCCTTGGCGGCCTTCTTCGGCTTGGCCAGCTCGCCCGTCCATTGCGTGACCAGGCGATGAGCTTCATCGGCAAGATTCACGAATTCTTCAGTGACCTTCTGTTTGAAGAAGAACTTCGGGTAAATTCTCTGAATGGAGTCGTGTGCTTTTTTGAAGTCGTGGAAGGACTTCGTGTCGTGATTCTTGCCGCCGTGGGCGACGTAAGATTTGTAACTCGCCACACAGTTTGCCGTAGCTTGATCCAGTTGATGACAGAGCTTCGGCAGGTGCTTCATGTAGCGCTCCCGGCTCTCGATTTTTTTGTCGAGAATCACGCGGTCGAAACGCTCCCGTCCTTCCTGAAGTTTTGACGCGAGGTCAAGATACGCGCGCGCGCTAAAGCCGAAGTGATTGATATATTTTTGAACGTTGATTTCCGCATCTTCGATCCGCTTGGAAATCTCCACCTCCTGTTCGCGTGTGAGCAGGGGCACTTGGCCCATCTGCTTGAGATACATCCGCACCGGATCATCGAGAATGTCCAGTTTCGCTTCGGGCTTTTCCTCTTCCTCTTCGGCGTCTTCGGTTTTCTTGCCGTCTTTAAAACGATCCACATCCGAAGCCTCGATAATTTCGATCTCCATACTCCGCAGGCGCCCCATGATCGTCTCCATTTCGTCCGGATCATTGACGTTGTCGGGTAGCGACTCGTTGAGATCGTCAAAAGTCAGGTAGCCCTGTTCCTTAGCGAGCTTGATGAGCTCTCGGAGTTTTTCCTGCACGTCCGGCTGATCGATCACGCTGATCGTTGTCGCGGCAGGCTGAATGGCCTTCGCTTTTTTATCCGTCACCGGCTTCGCTTGCGCGAGGGCCGGGGCGGCCGCACTGCCGTTCTTTCCGTGTTTCGCCTTTTTTGGTGCCTTGGCGATTTTTATGGCCTTGGCCGCTTTCGGCTTCGCGGCTTTTTTGCTGACGATCTTCGCGACCTTCTGCGGCTTCTTCTTCGGGCTCGGCTTTGCTTTTTTGACGCTGGATTTGGACGGTTTGGAAGACGCTTTCTTGAGTGTTTTTGGCATACCCGGACAGGTGGAGAAGTCTAAAGACCGTTGTCCCCGCCGCTGGGAACGCAGGGTGCATTCAAAGGGGCGGGGACAAAGGCCGCGCACTATCTAGGAGTCGTTTTTGTAAATCAAGGACTTCTTTCTGCAGTTTTACGACCTCTGCGGAGGCGAGATCTGGCTGGCGCATTCGGGCTTGAATCGCCTCCATGCGCAGGCGGATTTTTCGCCGTTCCAGATTCCGCCAGCAATCGTGCGCCACGGCGAGAGGGTGCCCCGGCGGAGGCTCCTCCAGAAGACCGGACACCACCGCTTCCTCCCCCTCACTTAGCGTGGTAAGAAAGGCGTGGATCGAACCGGGGTGGGCAGGGTCGAGGTGGGCGGAAAGGATTTTAACCAACAGGATCGCGTCTGGGTCGTCCGCAAAGATCCGCGCCCAAGGCTCGGCCAAAATCCACGCACGCGCGGCTGCATCGTGCAGCGCCACCAACGCGAGCAGCCGTATGGTTGGCTCCAGCATCACCGGTGGCTCCTGGTCCGCCTCGGCAGGCGTGTCGTCGGATGCCAGCGGCTTGGCCCTTTTCAGTTTCAGCAATTGGGCGAACTCCGCGAACGAAATCTCCAACCGTTGGCAGACGCGGTGCATCACCGTCTCCCGCAGTATCGCATCGCTGATCAGCCCGATCGTCTCAGCCATCTTTCGCGCCGCTTGCATCTTGCCGCGCGGCGCGGCGAAATCCTCGCGCGCCGCCAGTCGGTCGAGTTGAAAATCGAAAAAGTCCTTGGCTGTTGCAAGCCGCTCCGTGAAAGCCGCCGCGCCTTTCCCGCGGATCATCGAGTCCGGATCTTCGCCTGGAGGCATTTCCGCGACGCGGACGTTGATATTCGCAAAGAGCAACGCTGCCAGCGAACGCTCGGCCGCCTTTTCGCCCGCGGCGTCGGCGTCGAAGCACAGGACCACCTCGCCAAGCCCGTCGGCAAAGCACTGCTTGATCTTCCGCGCCTGTCGCTCGGTGAACGCCGTGCCCTGCGGCGCGACCACATTCTCGACCCCGGCCTCAAACGCAGTGATCAGATCGAGTTGCCCTTCCAGCACCACCGCCGAACCGCTTTTGATGATCGCCCGCTTGGATTTATGAAGCCCGAAGAGCACTTCGCCTTTTTTAAAAAGCATCGTCTCCGGCGAGTTTACATATTTTGCACCCTGCGCTTCCGCGTCGAGCACGCGGCCGCTGAACGCAATGACGTTGCCCGTGTCGTCGCAGATCGGAAACATGACGCGACCGCGGAAGCGATCGTAAAACTCGCCCCGCGGCTGATCCTCTTCGCGCAATTTCACCAGGCCGCTCGCGACCAACTCCTCATCTGAAAATCCCTGCGCATCGCCAAATTCTCGCATCGCATCCCAGCCATCCGGCGCGTAGCCCAGCTTCCAGGACTTCGCCACTTCGGCGGAAATGCCCCGTTGTTTGAGGTAGTCGCGTGCGACCTGCGACGACGGTTTTTTCAGAAGCTGCGCGTGAAAAAACTCCGTCACCTCCGCGTGTAGTGCGAGGAGCCGCCGCCGCATGGTGAAGCGCGCGGTGTCCTCCGCGCTCATCTCGGCCTCGACGAGTTTGATACCCGCGCGCTCGGCCAGCTTTTTCGTCGCCGAGATGAAGTCGAGATTTTCGTAATTCATTACGAAACGAATCGCGCTGCCTCCTGCGCCGCAGCCGAAGCACTTGAAAATCTGCCGCTGGGGATTGACCGAAAACGAAGCTGACCGCTCCTGGTGAAACGGACAGGTGGCCCAAAACTGGGACCCCCGCCGCTTGAGCGGGAAGTAACCGCTGACCACCTCCACGATGTCATTCGCGGCGATGATCTGATCGACAGTTTCCGGCGGAATCAAAGGCACGCGCCGACCTTAGCGCACCATGCAAGCCTGCGCCTTACGTGGCCACCTTGGCGGAAACAGATTCGGGCTGTTCGGCGGGATCGGCGGTCTGCGGGAGCGGGTTCGCAGCCAGCGAGGTTGGGCGATGTTGGAGCAGCCTGATCTGCCCGTCGAAATCCTCGACGAGGGCGGAGAGGCTTTCGACCCAATCACCGCTATTGTAGTAGGCGGTGTCTTCGATCATGCGGATGACGGGCGAGTGGATGTGGCCACACACCACGCCGTCCACGCGATCCTGACGGGCATAGTGGACGATCGCCTTTTCAAACTCGCCGATAAAGCTGACCGCGTCTTTTACGCGCTTTTTGACCGCCGCGCTGAGTGACCAGTAGCCGAGGCCGAGCAGACGACGGGTTGCGTTAACTGGAGTATTAAGTTTGAGCAGGAGCTGGTAGCCAACGTCCCCGAGGTAGGCGAGCCACTTGATGTTTTGAATGACCGTATCCAACTCGTGGCCGTGGATGATGAGCAGGCGGCGACCGTCGGCCGTGGTGTGGATGTCGCGGGGCAATATCTCGACCGCGCCGAAGTGACCGATGAAGCCCGCGACGAATTCGTCGTGGTTGCCGGGGATGTAGATGACGCGGGTCCCTTTGCGGCCCGCGCGGAGGAGTTTTTGGATGACGTCGTTGTGCGTTTGCGGCCAGTAGATGCCGCGGCGCAGCGCCCAGACGTCGATGAGATCGCCGACCACGTAGAGGGTCTGAAATTCGTGGTCGCGGAGAAAGTCGAGCAGCGCCTCCGCCTGGCTGCCGCGGGTGCCAAGATGCACGTCCGAGATCCAGCCGGTGCGATAGTGTTTCATGGCGAATTAAAGACGCGCCGCGCCGCTAAAGGCAAAGCGTCTCCAACGGAAAGGGTGAATTTCACCTCGTCGTAACATTCGCGCCACTGCATCGCATTCAACCTGCTGAATCGTGAGCCCTATGAAAGCAAACGTCTGGGATCTCACCAGTAGCGCGAAGGCCGCCGCCCCTGCTCGTAAATCGCGCCGCCGGACGGTCGCGGCCATTCTTCGCGCCGCGTATCGGCGCTTCGCCGGTGATAGGATGACCCGCCGTGCGGTCCGGGGCTGTATCCGCTGAAGCGCGCGAAAGTCACAATCTGCGGCTTGACTACCCCCGGGCTGCTTCGGGACAAGTGCGCCGAGTCCTTCTGAGCCCGTGAAACCCGCACCCAAGAAAAGCCCCGCCAAAGTCAAACCTGCCTCCGACTTGCCGTTGCCAACGGTCGCCGAGGAACTGGCTTTCCTGCGCAAGACCTTCCGCGAATTGCTCAATTCTTACGCCTCTGGGATTGAAGGGGAAATTACTCGCCTGCATACGCAGATCAGTGCCGACGCTGACTCGAAGCGCAAGCTGCCGAGCAGTCGACTGGATGACCTTCGCGACATGCTGATGCTGCTGCGTTCGCTCGAGGTAAAGCCGACTAAAGGCCGCCGACGCGACTTGAAAAAGGTGGAAAATCTCGTCGAAGAATTGAGCGCGATCGCCGATCGCTGGGAGTAACCGGTCGCGGGTGGAAATGAGCTTGGCAGGGGGCGGGGGATTCATAGTCTGCGCGGCCCTATGACGAATTTCAAAATAGCCGTGTTGCCGGGTGACGGCATCGGACCCGAAGTAATGGCCGAAGCGCTCCGCGTCCTCGACGTCGTGGCCGCCAAGTTTGCGCTGAGTTTTGAACTGACGGAAGCGCGCGTGGGGGGCATCGCGATCGACGTCGATGGTGAGGCGCTGCCCGCGGAGACGTTGCGCATTTGCGGCGAAGCGGAGGCGATTCTTTTCGGCTCGGTCGGCGGGCCGAAATGGGAGTCGTTGCCGCCCAATCAGCAACCGGAGCGGGCGGCCCTGCTGCCGCTGCGCAAACACTTCGGGCTGTTCGCCAATCTTCGCCCGGCGGTCTGCTTGCCGGCGCTAACGCACGCCTCGCCGGTGAAGGAGGAATTGATCGCGGGCGGATTCGATATGCTGTGCGTGCGGGAGTTGACGGGTGGATTGTATTTCGGCCAGCCGAAGAGCATCAGCGAGGTGGATGGCGAGCCGGTGGCGGTGGACACGATGGTTTACAAAAAGAGCGAGATCGAGCGCATCGCCCACGTCGCCTTTCGCGCGGCGCAGGGGCGCGGAAAACGGGTGACGTCCATCGATAAGGCGAACGTGCTGGAGAATGGCGTGCTGTGGCGGCGGACAGTAACGGAGATCGCGGCCCAATATCCCGACGTGACGCTTAACCATCTCTACGTGGACAACGCGGCGATGCAGCTCGTGAAGAATCCGCGCGGCTTCGACGTGGTGCTGGCGGAGAATCTTTTCGGCGACATTCTCAGCGACGAGATGGCGATGATCGCGGGTTCGCTGGGCATGCTGCCGAGCGCGAGTTTGGGATTGAAAGAGACGCCGCGCGGGCGGTTCGGCCTATTCGAGCCGAGCGGCGGGACGGCGCCTGACATCGCCGGAAAAGGGATCGCGAACCCCATCGCGCAGATTCTTTCGGCGGCGATGCTGCTGCGCTATGCGCTGGGCGAGGCGGACGCGGCGAAAGCCATCGAAAACGCGGTGCGGAAGGTGATCGCGGACGGTTTGCGGACGGGGGACATTTTCAGCCCGGGGACGCAGCGCGTACTGACGCGGGAGATGGGCGAGGCGATTGCGGCGGCAGTTTAGGGAAATGGATGAATGGGGGACAACCGGGGCCTAATCAGGCATCGTCCATCCAGCCATCCAACCCGCCGCATTACAGCGCGGTCCAGGAGAACACGCAGCGCATGGCGGCTTCGTGGGTGGCTACGAAGTCGGAGGTGCGCGCGGTGACGAGGACGGCGAGACGTTCGGTTGGGCTCCAATCGACGATGGCGACGGCGGTGGTGAAGCGGCGCCCTTGGGCACCGTAGGAGTAGGTGAACTGCCGACTGGGGAGTGCGCCGAGCGTGAAGACATTCGCCGCTTCGCCCTCAAGCGTCGCTTGAACCGCGTCCTGTGGGAGCTGGGCGCGCGACCACTTTTCCACGTCCTCAGTGAGGCCTGCGGCGAGTGGTTTGAAGGGCCGGACACGCAGTTCGAGGACGGCATCGGGAGTCTCGGCAGGTTTCAGGGTGAGCGTGGAGCCGGTGCTACTGATGGTCCATTTTGACGGAGGCTGGAGGGAGATTTTTTTGCCGTTGTCAGAAAGTATGAGGACGGGAATTTTGAAGCCCTCGAGTTCGCGGAAGCTCGACTGTGGGGTGAGATCGAGGGCCGGGACACTACCCGGCAGGAGCGCTAGGAGCAGGATGGCGAGGTAGCGTTTCATGGGCTATAGAGAGTTCAGCGTTGCACCCAGCGGCCGCGCTCGTAGGTGCGGGCCACGCGGAATCCGGGCGGGTTGTTGTCCTGGAGCAGGGTATCGTAATACCAGCGGCGGTTTGGTGGGTCGTAGTCGGCGGAACTCCACGGGGCAGTGGCTTGGGCGCTGTCAAACAGGAGGGCGAGGGCGCCGTAGATGGTCAGGTAGTCGCCGCTCCAGGTTTCGTGAAAGCGGGTGAAGTTTTCGATTCCGCCGCTGTAGGAGCTGGAGGTTCCGGTGGGGACATTGCCGGCGATGATCGCGGTGTTGATGGTGGTATTTGAGGCGTTTCGGCCGCTTTTGGAGGCGGTCGAATTGGCGTCGTTCCAACTGTTAGAAAGGATATTTACGGCATCGCTCGCGACAGCGGCGGGAACCCGGTCGTAGCCGCTCACGTAAGGATTCGGGTTGTCCGTGGGCGGGGTATAGGAGGTGGCGGTGTTTGAGGGCGGTTGGGTGCCACTCGTCGTGCCAGTGTTGTAGTCGCCCTGGATGTAAACGGGGTTCGGCGTGACGACGCTGAAGCCCTTCGCCAAGCCGGTGGTGCCGGCACCAGGGAGTTGGGCTCCGTTGACGAGTTTTACGCCGCGCGCCCGGGTGCTGGTCACATTGGTGCTGGCACCGGTGGCGGAGTTTACGATGGGGGTGTTGGCGATGGAGGTGCCGACGCTGGTGTCGCGGATGTAAAAGAGCAAGCCGTCGCCGCCGCCGACGTTGTCGCTAATGGTCGAGGCGTTGTAGGCCGTCCGAACGGTGCCCACATTCACGGTCACGGTGCGAACGTTGTCGCCTTCGCGGACGTCACGGAGCGCAGTGTTCGTGGTCAGAGCGGCACGAATGGCGATATATTCGGAGTTGGATGTCGCCAGCGCGGTGGTGGCGGCGCCTTTGAAAATGGTCACGGTGTTGGCGGCGTCCACGAAGATCCGGTAGTCGGCGTTTTGGGCGAGACGCTCACTGGTCGAGGAGTCGAGCTGGAGTGGGTCAGGGTTGGCTGCGGTGACGGTGTTCTGCTCTTCGATGATCTCGCGGTAGCCGTCATTGTTGTTGTTGCCATCAGCGCTGGTGTCGTTGCTGTTCGGGTGGTCAAGGAAGACGCCTTCGAGTGAGCTGACCGGCGTATCAAAAAGCTTCTGCTGTGAGCCGTAATGCGGCGGGTTGTTGATGTCCCAGTTGTCGCCAAAGCCATTATCCCGAATCGTAGCGTAGTTACCATAGCGGGAATCCTGGGGGTGGTATCCGATGGTTTGGCTGCCGGTGAAGGTGACGTCCCTCGTGTAGTGCAGCGAGTCGTGGGCTGTAAAAAGATTACCACCGATGTAGGACGTGCCGCCAACATACATGGGCGGGCCCGGGTGAAATTCAATGTTTGGCTGGGTGCCGAAGAAAAAATTGTCGAACAGATTGCGTCCTGCGCGGATGAAGGTGCGCTGGATGGTGACCGTCCGGACGCCGCTCGGCGCGGCAAAGTTCACGTTAACCGTGGCGAGATACTGCAGGCGCACGCGGAGGCTGGAACTGGTGCCATTCTCCGGCACGGGCCGAAGGCCGGGGTCCGTTGTTGGAGCGAGGAGCGGTGTCGTAGCGACCACGCTCCACGCTCCGAGCGTGACGCCTGCCGGCCGCGGGAGAGTGGTCGTGGATGGAACGGCGAGGGTTGCCGCGAGCGTGGTATTCGACAGGCCGCCTGCACGGTCGGTGGTATTGGTCACGCCGATCATGGCGGTGCGCCACTGGTCGTAGAGGCTTTCCATCACACCGTCGGCATAGGCTAGGGCCGCAGTGCGGTTGGCGGTGCGTTTGGTTGCGGCGACCTGGGAATTGGTCACGGAAAAGACGGCGGCGACGAGCGCGGCGACGATGGCCATGCTGAAAAGGACGGCCAGCAAGCCACTGCCGGCAACGGAGCGTTTGGACACGATGTTCATACGTTTTTAGGAGGCGTCGGTCGAGGATACCGGCGGCGGGATGGTGAGCGGCGGAATGATCGTCTGGAGCGTGGCCGTGCCGTTAAGAAAGCGGCGGCCGGTGTAGTTTGGATCGTAGGTTTCGAGCGAAACGCGCAGAGCGCTGTTTTCCACCTGCCCGGTGGCCGAGGGGAAGAGCAACCCGAAGGGCAGCGGCGAGGTGATACGGTCCCGAATTACCATGCAGGTGCCGCGGTTAGCGCCGGTGTAGTTCGGGTGGTAGCGCAGCGCGCCATTCCAGACGCTGAAGGCCACGGAACGGTAGAAGTAGCCGGTGGTCACGTTGCCCGCGGTCGTTGCATTGATGGTAAAGCCGATGCCGGCGGAGTCATCAATCGTCACCGTGCCCGTGGGGCTGCCACTGGTCGGGGTGGTGGTTACCGCCGTGATCGAATACTCGCGGGAAATGAGCGGGAGAACGACTTTATCGCCGACCTGCGGAGTGTAGAAAGCCGTTCCGGTCGGAACGGCGAAATTGAAGGTCAGACTGGTGGAGGTGGCGGTGGTGTTGGCCGTCAGCCTGTAGGGCCCGCCCTGCAATCGCCGAAAGCGCACGCCGTTGGCTCGGGTACTGACAAATTTTTGCGACAGCGGCTCCTGATCTGTGGTGACGGTGGGAGTGGCGTCGGTGTAGGTCGTGCCGTTGAAATTGAATAGGCGGAAAGGCGAGGCCGAGTCATGCAGATCATCAAGCATCCGGAGTTCGGCGATGCGCACCGAATCGTGGCTGTGATTGGTTGCCAAATTGCGCGAGACCAGCCGGACCGCGGTCTGGCTGTAGGACATCAAGGCCACGGTGACGCCGGCGAAGACGCTCGTGGCAACAAGCAGCTCGACGATGGAAAAGGCTGAGCGGACGGGACGTTTCATGCGCGTAAAAAAGGGGCGGCTAGATACTGTCGGTCGCGCGGAGCGTGGTCAGGCTGATGCTGTGCGGGCGATTTCGGTAAGTGAACGTGACAGTGACGGTGGCGCGCAGGGTGCGGGCAGTGAGATCGGTAATCTGGGTCGTGCGCGTTTCGAGGACCTGCACGTCGAGGTTCGTGTAGGGGCTGGCCAGACTGGTGGCAGCGTTAAAGGCGTCATTGTTCAACGGGAGGTTGTTTTCCGTGGTGGTTCCGGCCGTGAGAACAGCGGGACGGGGAACCCCGACCTGCCAGGGGGCGGTCTGGATGAGGTCGATGCGTTGCTGGGCCATAGCCAAGGCCATCGTGCGCAAGCGGGCGGAAGTCGCCCAGCGGTTGATTTGGGTCAGCGCGATAAACGAACCGCTGATCAAAATCGCCAACAGACAGCCGGCGATGACCACCTCGGTAAGAGTAAAACCAGCGCAACCCCGTCGGCGGCGGCGGACAGGCTGGAGCGTAATTGCGGAATCCATAACTGCTATAAAAGCAGCTAGCCTGCCAACGCGGGCATCGCATCAGAGACGGCGCGCCCTCAGAGAAGGCGCGGGATTGCGCCGGCCAAGGGATGCGCTAGACTGCGCGCCCTTTCGCAAAGATGCCCAAAGTCTTTCTCAAAACCTACGGCTGCCAGATGAATGAACGCGACTCCGAGCAGGTCGCGCGCATGCTCGTGGCCCGTGGCTATGAGTTGACGCCGCGCGAGAAGGAAGCCGACGTCGTTCTATTAAACACTTGCAGCGTGCGCGACTTGGCGGAGCAGAAGGCGCTCGGCAAGATGGGGCTGCTCGGGCGGCTGAGGGCGAATAAGCCGGAGATGGTCTTCGGTTTCCTCGGCTGCATGGCCCAGTCGCGCGGCGCGGAACTGGTGCGGGATATGGGGCACGTCGATCTGGTCGTCGGCACCCAGAAGTTTCATAAAGTCGCCGATTACGTGGAGGAACTCGTGGAGCGGAAGCGGACGATGCGCGAGCGGCTAATGGACGACGCGCGCTTTTCCATCGTGGATGTGGAGGAGGAGGCGGGTTCGCAGGAGACGATCCGCGAGCATGTGCTGAAAGAGCGGCAGGCGACGGCGTTTGTCTCGATCATGCAGGGCTGCAATATGAATTGCACCTTTTGCATCGTGCCGAGCACCCGCGGAGCGGAGCGGTCACGCGGGATCGCGGAGATCGTGCGGGAGGTGGAGGAACTGGTGGAGCGCGGGGTGCGGGAGGTGACGTTGCTGGGGCAGATCGTGAACCTTTTCGGGCGACACGAGTTGGAAAAGGTCGGGGGCAAGTCGCCGTTCGTGCAATTGCTGGAGGCGGTGCATGCGGTGGAGGGGCTGCGCCGGCTGCGCTTCACCTCGCCGCATCCGATCGGCTTTCGCGAGGATTTGGTGAACGCCTTTGCCGAGCTGCCGAAACTCATGCCCCACGTCCACTTGCCGATGCAGAGCGGCAGTGACCGCATGCTCAAAGCGATGCACCGCGCCTACACCGCCGAGAAGTATTTTGATCTCACCGAAAAACTACGCGCCGCTCGCCCAGATATCGCGCTGACCACGGATGTGATCGTCGGCTTTCCCGGCGAAACCGATGAAGACTACGCCGCCACGCGAGCAATGTTCGAGCGGGTCGGCTTCGACAACGCCTTCGTCTTTCGCTACTCCCCACGCCGCGACACGCCCGCGGCCGAGCTGGCCGAGCAACTCCCCGAGTCCGTGAAAGAGGAGCGCAACCAAGACCTGCTCCGTGTGGTCGATGCGCTGGCGATTGCCAAAGGCGAAGCGCTCGTCGGCAAGAACGTCGAAATCCTCTGCGAAGGCCGCAGCAAGACCAACGCGGACCGGCTGATGGGCCGTTCGCCGGGCAATAAGATCGTCATTTTCGACGGCGACCAGCGCCACATTGGCGAGGTTTTCGACGTGCGCATCGAGCACTCCAGCGGCTTCTCGCTCTACGCTGACCCGGCGGTGCTGTAAGCGCTCGGCGCAATTGACGGAAGATTCATGTTTACAAACCGGGGGCGATCCCCTTTCTTCCACGCCCCACGCGCGTAACTGCAAAAAGACGCACCGTTGGTCCCTGGGCCGCCGATCCTCATGTTCGGCGGCTGACGCGTCAGGGGAAACCCGGTGATTTTAGAAAGACCTGCCACCATGCCTGTTCGTTTAGGACGCTTCGAAATGCCGAAGTCCCTCGTGAAAGACGAGGATTCGGCCTCCCCCACTTACGCCAAGTTCATCGCCGAGCCCTTTGAGGCCGGCTATGGCCACACCGTCGGCAACTCCCTCCGCCGCGTGCTCCTCAGCTCGCTCGAAGGTGCCGCCATCACCTCGGTTAAAATCGAAGGTGCGAACCACGAGTTCCAGACCCTGCCGCACGTCGTCGAAGACGTGACCGACATCGTGCTCAACCTCAAAAAGGTGAAGTTCAAGGCGCACGACCACGAAGTCCGCAATCTCGCGATTTCCGTGAATAAGGAAGGCACCATCACCGCCGGCGACATCACCGACAGCGCACAGTGCGAAGTGCTGAACAAAGACCTCGTCATCTGCACGCTCGACAAAAAGCACAAATTTGAAGCCGAACTCGAAGTCCGCGTTGGTCGCGGTTTCGCTCGCGGAGACGAAAACAAACACGCCGACCAGCCCATTGGCGTGATCGCGATCGACTCGATTTTTTCGCCCGTGACCCGCGTGAAATACGCCGTCGGCAACACCCGCGTGGGCCAGCGCACCGACTACGATAAGCTCGAAGTCGAGATCTGGACTGACGGCCGCATCTCGCCCGAAGACGCGCTGGTGCAGGCTTCCTCCATTTTGAAGAAGCACTTCGAGCCGTTCTACAACTACGACGAAAACGCCGTGCAGTTCGACGAAACCGCTCCGGCTCAGAGCCAGGAAAACCAGAAGATGAAGAAGCTTCTGAACATGAGCGTCAACGAGATCGAACTCTCCGTCCGCGCGGCGAACTGCCTGAACAATGCCAACATCACCACCGTCGGCCAGCTCGCCCAGAAATCCGAGGCCGAGATGCTCAAGTATCGCAACTTCGGCAAGAAATCGCTCAACGAGATCAAGGACAAGCTGACCCAGCTCGGCCTCTCGCTCGGCATGAAATTCGAGGCCGGCCTCGTCGATCCGCAGGGCGTAGAGGCCGCGGCCGTTCTGCAATAATCACCATTCAACTTAGCCACACGTCATGCGTCATCAAAAGAACACGGTCAAACTGGGCCGGAAGGAAGGGCACCGTAAATCGATGCTCTCGAACCTCGCCTGCAGTCTGATCGAGCATTCCCGGATCAAGACCACCCTCGCCAAAGCCAAGGCGGTGAAGCCGCTCGCGGAGAAGATGGTCACCCTCGGCAAGGCCAAAACCCTGCACGCCCGCCGCACCGCCCTCGCCGTGCTGCGCCAGGCCGACATCGTGAAGATCCTCTTCGACGACGTCGCCCCGCGCGCCGCCGATCGCAAAGGCGGCTACACTCGCATCATCAAGCTCGGCCAGCGCAAGAGCGACGCCTCGGAGATGTGCTTTATCGAGTGGGTCGATGCGCCCGTCACCATCGAGACTGCACTCCCCGAGCCGAAGGCGGCTAAGAAGACCGCCGCGAAAAAGGAAAAAGCTGAGCCCACGGAAGAAGGCGCAGCCAAACCGAAAAAAAAGCCCCGCGCGAAAAAGGCCGACAAAACTGCTGAGGAATAACCTCCGCGCATCGGCCTGAAAGAATAACAAGGGCGGCGCTCCACGGGAGCGCCGCCCTTTCGTTTTCAATGACCGAGCGTTTTCTGATTAAGCCGCCTTGGGTCCGATATACTGCGCGTCGCCGAAGGCGAGGATCGGCAGGAAGATGAAGCCGAGCAGCGCGATGCCGATGCCGTAACCGGCGGTCTTCCCAAAGCGCTCGGCCAGCCCGATACAGGCGATGATGCTAATGACGAAGCCGACGATGGGAATGAAGAGCAGGATGAACCACCAGCCGGGTTTGCCGGAGATTTTCATCAAAACGATCAGGTTGTAGATCGGCACGAGCACGGCCCAGCCCGGCTCGCCAGCCTTGGTGAAGATCTTCCAGCCGCTAACGATCATCACGAGGAGGAAGCCGACGCCGATCAGGCCAATAACGGCCATGACCACGGGCGATGGCGCATTTTGGAGTTGGTCAATTTGTTGGAGTTCTTGTGGTTCCATGTTGGGTAGGGTTTTGGAGGGTTGTGGGTTTCTGCAGGGACGGCGCGCAGTGTGGAAAGCAGCCGCGCTAAAGCAAGCAGCAAGGCCGGTGCGCTGCTTGCCCTGCCGGTCCGAGGCCATGTAACGTCCCGCCATGAGCCGTGAGAAAATCCAGACCGCCGCCGAGATCGCCCGCTACCGCGATGTCCTCGCGGACGACGGCCTGCGCCTCGTCTTCACCAACGGCTGCTTCGACCTCCTGCACGTCGGTCACGTCCGCTATCTGCAAGCCGCCCGCGCCCTTGGCGAAGCGCTCTGCGTCGCCGTCAATGGGGACGCTAGCGTGCGCGCTCTCAAAGGCCCGACCCGCCCAATCAATAGCGAACAGGACCGCGCCGAAGTCCTCGCCGCGCTCGGTTGCGTGGACTACGTGGTCGTCTTCAACACCGAGCGGGTCACTGATCTCGTCCGCGTTATCCGCCCGCAGATTTATGCCAAAGGCGGCGACTACACCGTGGAGCGACTAAACGCAGAGGAGCGTTGGGCGCTTGGAGAAGTCGGCGCGGAAATTCACATCCTCCCGCTCGTGCCGGGTAAATCAACGACAGCGATTCTTGAGAAATCGGGATGCTGAAGCTGGGCGTGCTGGGTTCGGGCAAAGGGTCGAATTTTCGCGCCATCGCCGATGCCATTGCCCGCGCTGAACTCGCGGCGGAAGTGCGGGTAGTGATCTCCGATGTGGCCACGGCCGGCATTCTCGAACTCGCGCAGGCGCGCGGGCTGCGGGCGGAGTTTGTCGAGCCCGGACGTTTCAAAACGAAGCTCGAACCCGAGGTGGAACTGCGCGTGGTGGAGCTTTTGCAAAACGCGGGTGTCGAGTGGGTCGTGCTGGCCGGCTACATGCGGATGATCAAACCGCCACTACTGGCGGCGTTCCCGCGCCGCATTGTCAATATTCACCCGTCGCTTCTTCCGGCCTTTCCCGGCCTCGAAGCGTGGAAGCAGGCTCTTGCCGCAGGCGTGCGCGAGACCGGTTGCACGGTGCACTACGTCGATGCCGGCATGGACACTGGCGAGATCATCGCGCAAAGCCGTGTGCCGGTGCTGCCGGGCGACACGGCAGAAACGCTGCACGCGCGCATTCAAGTGGCCGAGCACGCGCTTTACCCGGAAGTTCTGCGCCGGCTGTCCTGAACGGGTTTTCCCGCGCGCAAGAAATCCCGACTGATGGGCATCCGCGCTGCTTTCTCATAGGGGCAACACGGAACCCATGTCTGAAACCAGTCCGCCCCTTTTCGAAGCCTCCCTGAGCTGTGACCTTTGCCGGCGTCGTTATCCTGCATCGCAGATGGCGATGCGCGGCCTGCGAAGCTTCTGCCATATTTGCACTTACGAGCGCGCGAGTGAATGCCTCAAGCGGTTGCAGGGAGATGAAAGGCCGCAGCGCTGGATTTCCTTTGCAGCCACTGTTCTTGGTCTCGGCCTTCTAGCCGGGAGCGCGTGGTGGGCGACAAATGCATTGCCGACGCACCATGCTTGGTTTTTTCAGAAATTTCTCAATGCTCCGGGAGCGGTAGAGGTGACCGCGACGCCGATGGCCAGCGAACCTCTTGCGGCCAGCGCAGCTTCGGAGCCCGCCGTTGCAGAAGGCACACCGACGCCATGGTTCCAGCGAGTCTTTGGCGATATGAACCGTCGCTCCGTCGTCGACGCGGGCCATATTCACCTGCTTTTCGTCACCCGACCGGGAACGGATAGTCGCATGGGCTTAAGTTCGAAGGTTTTCGCCACCCGAGAGTCTCCAAAAGGCGATAACGCCAAGCTGATGACGGAAGTGGGCGCAAACATGGAAACTTCATTTCAGGAGGGCCTGCGCTACGTGCGCAAGCTGCCCCGCGACTGGGAGCGCGATTTTGCGATCCGACTGAGTTTCGAGGACAAGTTCAGCTCAAAGGATGGCGGTTCCGCAGGGACGGGGTTTACCATAGTGATGCTCGCAGCCATCCAGGGAATCGCCCTTGATCCCCATGTGGCAGTGACGGGCGATCTCACCGTCGATGGCACCGTGCAACCGGTCGGGGGGGTCGTCGAAAAGCTGCGCGGGGCCATCGCTGGCAAATGCAAAGTCACCCTCATTCCAGAGCGCAATGCCCGCGAAGCAGTCAATCTCGCGTTGATCGATGGGACGTCGCCATTGTGGGAAACGCAGATCTTTTCCATCAGCACCATTGATCAGGCGCTGGGCCTGGCGCGGCAGGATCGTGCGGAGAATACCCGCAGCGCGATCGCCCGATTCGATGCCCTCCGCGCGCGGCTGCCCGAGGTCGTCACGCCGAATTATCTGCACTCGCCCATTGTGCAAACCGAGCTGCGGGAGGTGCTGCGGTTGGCACCCGCTCATCTTTCCGCCGCGACGCTGCTCCGGGCTGCGGGGAGTGAACTACCAAAAGAGCTGAGCCTCACTCGCTCCGTGGAAGAGATCCTCGCCACTTCGCATCTGTTTGTGGATAGCGTCATCCACCCGCAAGAGAAGGTTTACAAGTCATCAAAGGGGAAAGGAATCACGGTTTTTCCTGAGCGGGAGTTTGGAGAATGTGTGAAGAAGCTTCAGCGCCTGACGCCGATCCTCGATCCGCGTTCGCTCGAGCTAAAATCGGCCTGCCTGGCCTACGCGGGCATGCTTCGCGCGTCGTGGACTTATGCCGGTGCAGATGTCAGCGGGTTTCGGACGCGCCAGCAGTGGGCGGACTTGGCGCGGAGAGAAAAGAGCCTGCAGCAGCAAACGATGGAGGACCTCGAGATGGCGCGTTCGAGGCTGCTTTTGGCCCTGCGCAAGCTTGATGCCGACGGCAGTCTGGTCTCGGAAATGACGAAGGGGTAAGCCTCGTAAGGCGCGCTACTTCTCCGCGATGCAGTAAAGGCTGCGCTGTCCGCGTAGAAACAGTTCCTTACCAGCCGCCGCTGGCGACGCGTCAAACTGATCGTCCAGCTTGTTGGTTGCGAGCACCTCCATTTTCGGCCCGCTTTTCAGCACGAGAAAGCCGCCATCGCGCCCCGTAATATAAACGCGCCCTCCCGCGCCCAGCAGTGAAGCATAGACACCCGAGAGACCATTCAGGCGCTCGCTCTCGACGTGCCGCTGACCGGTCTTGGCGTCGAAAATGGAGAGCATGGCGTTATTCCCGCCGAAGAAATACAGTTCGTCGCCGTAGAGCAGCGGAGAGGGGACGTAGGGCGTGCCTTTGTTGTAGGACCACACGATCGACGGGCCGCCCGTCAGATCGCCGGTTCCGCCGAGCTTAATGGCCTGCACCGCGCTGCCGCGAAAACCGCTCATGGCGATGACCAGACCGTGCCCGCTGACCACCGTGGGAATGGCGTTCGTGGTCTGCCCGCCGGCTTCCCAGATCACATCACCCGTCTTTAAAGCATACGCGCGCACTTTGTTTGTGCCGTTGACGATGACCTGCGTCTGCCCTTCGTGGTCGATGATGTAAGGCGTGGTCCAGTTCGTCGGCTCATCGCGTTGCTTGCGCCAAAGTTCCTTGCCTGTCGTCTTGTCGAGCGCCGCGATGAAATCCTCACCCTCGTGATCCCAGTTTACTACCAGCGTATCGCCGTGCAGCGCGGGCGAAGCGCCTTCTCCGAAACTGTTCCGCGTCTGCATTTTCCCGAAGTCCTTTTCCCATTTTACATTTCCCTCGAAGTCTAGGGCATAGAGCCCGCGCGAGTTGAAAAAGGCGTAGAGCATCTTCCCATCCGTGACCGGCGACGCCGAGGCGAAGCCGTGATCGCGATGATGGCCCTCGTGCGGCACGGTCTCGCGGACGACCTTCTGCCAGAGCGTCTTGCCAGTCGCCCGATCCAATGCGACCACGGCGAACTGATAGGGCTGCGAGGGGGCCTCCGAGCGTCCGCCGCCACCGCGACGGCGTCCGCCGGGGCCGGCTTCACCGGGTGATTGCGCGGGTGGAGCGGGAGGTGGTTCCGCCGCCGGCGCAGCCTCGCTTTTTCCGCCTACGGGCAGGGCTGTGAGGAGAAAAACTTTGTCGCCCCAAACGATAGGCGTCGAACTGCCGGAACCCGGGATGGCGACCTTCCACTTCACGTTCTCGGTTTCACTCCATTTCACTGGCGGCTCGGCTTTGGGAGCCACCCCGTTGCCCAGCGGTCCGCGCCATTGCGGCCACTGGGTGTCCGCGACCGGCTCGGCGGAAAATGTGGTCGTGCTGAGCAGGGCTAGGAGGGACGGGAGAAGCAAGTGTGGTTTCATGGCCGGGTAGAAACGGCGGTTTGCGCAAAAGGTTGCGCTCCTACGCGCGCAACTTCACCAGCAAATCGCCCGCTTCCGCGGAATCGCCGACCGCCACCAGCAACTCAGCGACGACCCCGCCCTGCTGCGCGTAAATGGTGGTCTGCATTTTCATCGCCTCGAGCGTCACAAGTTTGTCGCCCTTTGCCACTTTGCTGCCGACGCTGATGGATAGCGCGGTGACCATGCCGGGGATGGGCGCGCCGAGTTGAAGCGCGTCTGCGGCATCGGCTTTCACGCGCGATTTGGTTTTCGGCGCGACGGACTTGTCCTGCACGACGGTTTCGCGCGGCATGCCGTTCAGCTCGTAGTTGATGATGCGCCGGCCCTCGTTGTCGGGCGTGCCGACGTTGATAAGCTTGATGAAAAGCACCTTTCCCTCCTCGATCGACACGCTGATTTCCTCGCCCGGTTTCAGCCCGTAGAAAAACGCCGGCGTCGGCATGGCGCTCACGTCGCTAAACTCGCGCTGAAACTTCGCAAAGTCCGCAAAGACGCCCGGATACATGAGATGCGAGTAGAGGTCATCCTCGCTCGGCTCACGCTTGGTCTTCGCCGCGACCTCGGCTTTCGTTTCCTTGAGCTTCACCGGCGCGGGTTTCACGCGCTTCGGCTTCGCGGTACCGAGCACCGCTTTCACCACGTCCCGGGGCCAGCCGCCCATCGGCTCGCCGAGTCCGCCGCTGAGCATATCGAGCACGCTCTCGGGCCAACTCGTGCCGGGTGGAAGGTTGACGACGTCGGCGGGTTTGATGCCGCGGGTGAAAAGGAAGAGCGCCATGTCGCCCACGACCTTGCTCGACGGCGTGACTTTCACGATGTCGCCAAATAGATCATTCACCTCGCGATAAGTCCGCGCGATCTCCGGCCAGCGCGCGCCGAGGCCCATCGCAGCGGCTTGCTCCTTAAGGTTGGTGTACTGCCCGCCGGGCATTTCGTGGAGATAGACTTCGGCGCTACCAGCCTTCGGCGCAGTGTCGAACGGCGCGTAGAAAGTGCGGACCTGCTCCCAGTAGTCCGAAAACTCATTGAGCGTGGCGAGGTCGAGGCCGGTGTCGCGCGGGGTGTGCTGGAGAGCGGCGACGATGGAGTTGAGGTTCGGCTGCGATGTCGAGCCAGACATTGAGGCGATGGCCAAATCGACGACGTCGCAGCCGGCGTCCGACGAGCGCAGGATCGAACCAGCGTTGATGCCGCTGGTGTCATGCGTGTGAAAATGAATGGGGATGCCGATGGCCTCCTTCAGCGCCTTGACCAGCGCCTGGGCGGCGTACGGCCGGCAAAGCCCGGCCATGTCTTTGATCGCGAGAAAGTGCGCGCCCATCTTCTCCAGTTCCTTCGCCATCGCCACGTAGTACTTCAGCGAATACTTCGCCCGTGCCGGATCGAGGATGTCACCGGTATAGCAAATCGCGGCCTCGCAAATGCCGTGCGTGCTTTGCACCGCTTCCATTGCCGCCTTCATGTTCGCGAGGTCGTTGAGCGAATCGAAGACGCGGAAAATATCCATGCCACTCTCGGCGGCGTGTTTCACGAAACCGGCGACGACATTTGCCGGGTAGCTCGTGTAGCCCACGGCGTTCGCACCGCGCAGGAGCATTTGGAAACAGACGTTCGGCACACGCTCGCGCAGCGTCCGCAGGCGTTGCCACGGGTCTTCGTTGAGGAAGCGCATCGCCGTGTCGAAAGTCGCGCCGCCCCACATTTCGAGCGAGAAAAGCTCCGGCGTGCGTCGCGCCACCGCACCGGCAATCGCCAACATATCGGCGGTGCGGACGCGGGTCGCCATCAGCGACTGATGCGCGTCGCGGAAAGTCGTGTCGGTGACGAGCAGGCGCTTCTGCTTGAGCGTCCACTCGGCGAATTTCTTCGGCCCGAGTTCGAGCAAAAGCTGGCGCGTGCCTGCGGGCGGCGTCTGCTTGCGATCCCACTGCGGCAGCGGCGCGGGCGTGAGTGCGACGGCGGGCTTGTAGCCTTTCGCGTGCGGGTTGCCGTTGACGATGACGTTGCCGAGAAAGCCGAGCAGCTTGGTGGCGCGGTCGCGTCGGGGTTTGAACTCGAAGAGCTGCGGCGAGGTGTCGATCATCGTCGTCGTCGCCACGCCAGTGCGGAAGATCGGGAAGTGAATGACGTTTTCGAGAAAGGGGATGTTCGTCTTCACCCCGCGGATGCGGAACTCCCGCAGCGCGCGATCCATGCGGTCCAGCGCCATCTCAAAGGTCTGCCCGCTGGCCGTGATCTTCACGAGCAGCGAGTCGTAAAACGGTGTGATAACCGCACCCGCGTCGCCCATGCCCGCATCGAGCCGGATGCCAAAACCTTCGGCCGGGCGAAAGGTGAGAATCTTGCCGTAGTTCGGCGTGAACTTGTTCTCCGGGTCCTCCGTCGTCACCCGGCACTGCACGGCGTAACCGAGGCGCGGCACGGCGTCCTGCGCAGGCAGCGCCAGCTCGGGACCGTGCAGCTTGGCGCCTTGCGCAATGAGGATCTGCGAGCGCACGAGGTCGATCCCGGTGATCTGCTCCGTGACCGTGTGTTCGACCTGAATGCGCGGGTTCATCTCGATGAAAAACCAGTCTTTCGTGTCGAGATCGTAGAGGTATTCGATCGTGCCCGCGTTGTCGTAACCGATCTCCTTTGCGATCCGCACCGACGCCGCGCACAGCTCGCGCCGCACCCGCTCGTCGAGATGCACGCTGGGCGCGATCTCCACGACTTTCTGATGCCGGCGCTGCACCGAACAATCGCGCTCGTGCAAATGCAGCACGCCGCCATGCCGGTCGCCCAGCATCTGCACTTCGATGTGCTTCGCGCGCGGGATGTACTTTTCCAAAAAGACCGCGGCGTTGCCAAAAGCCCGCTCCGCTTCTCCCTGCGCTTCGTCGAGCAGCGCGTCAAGATCGCCGGCCTTGTGCACCACGCGCATTCCGCGTCCGCCACCGCCAAAGGCCGCCTTGATGATCAGCGGGAAGCCAATTTGCGCGGCGACCTTCAGCGCCTCGCCGCGGTCACTCACCGGGTCTTCCGTGCCGGGCAACGTCGGCACCTTCAGTTTTTGGGTCAAAGCGCGGGCCGCCACTTTGTCGCCCATCAGCTCCAGCAATTCCGCCCGCGGCCCGACAAACTCGATCCCCGCCTCGCGGCACGCCCGCGCAAATTTCGCATTCTCCGATAGAAAGCCGTAACCCGGATGAATCAGCTCCACGCCATGCTCCTTCGCCACCGCGATGATGCTCTCGATGTCCAGATAAGCGCCCACCGGCCCTTTGCCTTCGCCCACGATGTAGGCCTCGTCGGCCTTAAACCGGTGCATCGAAAATCGGTCTTCCTGCGCGTAAATGGCGACGGTTTTCAAACCCAGCTCCGTCGCCGCGCGCATGATGCGGATGGCGATTTCGGAACGGTTGGCGACGAGGAGTTTCTTTTGGCGAGGAGGAGTGTCAGCGCGGGGAGTGCGGAGGGTCGAGGGCATGGGTATGGGGTGGGCGGTTGTAAACGAACGCTGCCGCGCAAGACCAGCGGATAAGCGCACGCGGTCGGGTTGTGCCGCCAGAGCTCTACGAGGACACTCATATTGCGCTTGCCCGGTGTTTTCGCCTCCAGCGATACCCAGTTTCGCATTTCACTCTCCTCCCCACCGTATCCTATGAAAAAAGTTCGTCTCGGCATCGTCGGCCTCGGCAATATCGGCAAGTTCCACGCGGGCTATACGCTGGAGGGGAAAATCACGCGTTGCGGACTCGCCGCCGTCAGCGATGCCCACGCGCCGAACCTCGAGCCGTTTAAAGCGAAGGGCATCGCCACTTTCGAGAAATGCGAGGAGATGATCCGCTCGGGGCTAATTGACGCCATCGTCGTCGCGACGCCGCATTTTCTGCACACCACCATCGGCATCGACGCGCTGCGCAACGGCCTGCACACCATGATCGAAAAGCCGATCTCCGCGCACAAAGCCGACGCCGAGCGCCTCTGCGCGGTGGCGCGCGAATATCCGCAGCAGGTCTTTGCCGGCATGTTCCAGATGCGGGTGGAGCCTCGCTACCTGAAGATTCGCAAGTTGCTCGAAGAGGAGCTGGGCAAACTCGTGCGCGTCAATTGGATCATCACCGACTGGTTTCGCACCGAGGCCTACTACGCGAGCAGCGGCTGGCGGGCGACGTGGAAAGGGGAGGGCGGCGGCGTGCTGCTGAACCAATGCCTGCACCAGCTCGACATGCTCCAGTGGCTCTGCGGTCTGCCGTCCAAGGTGCGTGGGTTTTGCCAAATCGGGCAGTTTCACGACATCGAAGTCGAGGACTCGGTGACGTGCTACCTCGAATGGGCCAACGGCGCGACCGGCGTCTTCATTTCCTCGACGGGCGAAGCGCCCGGCACCAACCGCCTCGAACTCTGCGGCAGCCGCGGCAAACTCGTGCTGGAAGACAACCAGCTCACCTTTATCCGCAACGATGCGGATATGATCGAGTTTAGCAAAACCGTGAAAAGCGGCTTCGCCAAACCCGATGTGTGGAATGTCGAAATCCCCTTCGACAGCGCCGCCAACCCGCACGCCACGCTCATGCAAAACTTCGTCGATGCCATCCTTGACGGCACCCCCCTCATCGCCCCCGGCTACGAGGGTCTTGGCTCCGTGGAGCTCGCCAACGTCCTCCTCTACTCCTCGCTCCTCGGCGAAACCGTGACCCTGCCGATGGACAGCGCTGCCTGGGAAGCCAAGCTCAATGACCTCATCGCAAACTCGAAGCACGAGAAGAAAGTCACGGCGGCAAGCACCGACGACTTCACGAAGTCTTTCCGCAAGTAGGCGGACTGGGCCTCGCGCCAAGGGCGCAAAGGTCGCAAAGGAAAGACCAAGAGAGTGTACAGGAATTCGTGTTAGCCACGGGTAGACACGGATTTTCACGGATCAGGCACCTGGATCTTCTCCCATCCGTGCCCATCCGTGGCTCATTTTCCGACCTCTTGTACACCCCTAAGAAGGTAAGTCGGAGGACACCACGGATTTCGCGGATGACACCGATTGGTCTTCCCGAAAAATCCGCGTCATCCGCGAAATCCGCGGGCAACAAACCGAACGGTTCCCCCGGATCGTCCACTCCCTCCCCTTGGCGTCCTTTGCGTCCTTTGCGCGAGGCCCCTTCATCCCTAGAAATCCTCCATGCTTCTCTGGCGCGAAAAACTCCCCGCCTCCTGGCTGTCCACGATCTGCGCAAATCTTGCGCCCGTCCTCGTCGATCACGCCCACCTCGAACGCAAAGCCGCCACCTCCGCGCTCAACCTCGAAAAGTACACCGAACTCCACGGCCACCTCAGCGAGCTCAACGCCATCGCCATCGAGGAGCTCCAGCACTTCGACCTCGTCCTCGGCCTCCTCCGCGAGCGCGGCATCCCTTTCACCACCGCCCAGCCGAGCCCGTGGATCAAAGGCCTCATGCAAGCCGTCCGCAAAGGCCGTCGCGAGCAGGTCATCGACCACCTCGTCGTCCTCGCCCTCGTCGAAGCCCGGAGCTGCGAGAAATTCCAAATTCTCGCCACCGGCCTGCGCGATCTCGATCCCGCGCTGGCCTCCTTTTACGCCAGTCTCGTCGAGAGCGAAGGCAACCACTACGCCACCTACCTGATCATGGCCCGTCACACCGACCTCCCAGAAACCGAGCGGCGACTGAATTACTTTCTGGACCTCGATGCTCAGCTCATCCGCCAACCCAACCCGCGTCCCATGTTGCACTAGGACGGGAGCCCAGAGACGGTTGCAAGTCTGCCAAAAAACCGCGGCACTTACGGTAGGCTGGGGGTTGCGCCTGATTCCATTGCGAGAAGTTTTGGGCCATCCGTTCAGGTGTGGAATCCGACCACACAGTGCGGTTGCGGTTCAATTCGTCCGGCAACATCGTCGTGATGAAGGATGGCGATTTGTCTGAACGAATCTTTCCATCAGTGGCAGATGGGGTGGAGTTCGCCTCTTCCTTAGGCGCCTCCTGCAAAACCTCCTTGGTCTTTATCGACAGCAGCGGCGCGCCTTTCGCGACGATGATTGTTTAACCCGCGACGAGCGCCGACTTGGGATTAGCGTATCCCCACCCCGACTTGAACGGGGATACTCGGTTTAGGAAACCGATGCTCTATCCGGTTGAGCTATGGGGACCAAAGCGTTCGGGACTCTGCGCTTTTCCAGCTTCTCGGCAAGGCCCGAAAACATTGCGCCCTCCAGTCTTTTCTTCATACCGAACGCCAGCTCCGCGCGTGTGGGACGTACACGAACGCATCGCCGACTAGGCGATGCCCGCCTCGGTTTCTTCTGGCTGGAGGACCTGCGCGAGCGTGCTGGGTTCGCGGCACAGCTTTTCCCAAGCCTGCACCACCTTCGTTTCCTGGTAAGGCAACCACGTCCCGCAGGCTGTCGCATAGAGGCCGACGGTGACGGGAGCGCGAAGCATTTCGCTGACCGCCTTCCAATAAGCGCTGAGCTGCGGCAGGTAGTGCTCATGCAACTGGGAAAGCCCACCGGCGCTCGGTCGGTTGGTCTTCCAGTCGAGCACCAGCCAGGTCCCAGTAGCCGGATCGAAGATGGCGAGATCGATGATGCCTTCGAGGCATTCGGCTCCGTTCATCGCCCACAAGAACGGCATCTCCGCATGCGCGACGACGCCGGGTTTGAGGAGGAGCTGCGCCAGCTCGGAGTCGCCGGTGAGCTGGTGGCGGAGTAGCGCCCATTCATCGCGGGAAAGCGCGAGGTTCGGCGAGGTGGCGAGCGCGGAAGAAAATGTGGCGTCCCACGCCGCGGCGTCGGCGCGCCAGTCGATGCGCTCGATGAAATCGTGCCACCAAGTGCCGTAGAGCTGCCCGGCATTCGGCGCGGCGAAAAGGCGCGGCGGTGGGGCCGCAGTATCGGCTTCCACCGAGGCGGCTTCCGCAAGGGCGCTGGGGTTGCGCTTAACGAACAGCGCGGCCCGGTGGCGGCCGGTTTCGAGAGCGTCATCGAGCAGCGCCGGGAGCGGCAGGACCGTCCGCGCCCGGGTATGGTCGGCGGACTTTGTGGCTTGAGCCGTCTGCGTGAGCGCGCAGGGTGCGAGCGTTTCCGGCAGAGCGTCGAAGGCAGCGGAGAGCGCATCGTCCTTTGCGCAGCGGAGGAGGCGGGCCTGGGCGTGTTTGGGCAGGCCGCTCTTACCGCAGAAAAGCGCGCGATCATCCACAAGGACGAGCGTCCGTCGGGCCCGCGTGAGCGCCACGTAGAGCAAGCGCTCAAGCTCCTGGCGGGTCTGAATATCGAGCGTGGCTTTGAGTTCCTCATCGATATCCCCGCCGTCGAGCGCCGCGAGGAAGCCGCGGGTGCGAGGATCGCGCAGCAGGCGTGGATAGTTTGGCGTCCCCGGCGTCACGCGGCGGGCAAAGAACGGCATGACCACCGCGTCCCACTCCGAACCCTTCGCCTTGTGCCCCGAAATGATCTGCACCGCGTCGCGCACCGTGGCGCGGACTTCGCGGGTGCCGGTGAAACCGGTGCGCAACTCCTCCGCATACGTCGCCAGCGTCGCGCCTGTGGCTTCCGCGGCGGCGGCTTGGGTGAGGAGAGTTGTAAGTTCCCCACCAAGGTCCTCTCCGTCCGCGATCACCTGAAGCCGTTCGGACAGCCGGGTCACGCTGACCGTTTCCTCCAGCGCGGAAAAAAGCGGCCGCCGCTCCAACCGGACGCGCAATGCGGTAAGGAGGTTCAGCGTGTCCGCCACCGCGCCGCCGCGCGTCGTCGGTGCGGTGAGGTGAAAGCGTGCGCCGTCGCCTTGCGCAAAGTCGGCCAGTTCCTGATCCGAGTGCCCGAAAACCTCGCGCAGCACGCCGACGATCTCGAAGCCATTCCGCGGCTCGGCGAGCGCCACGACCAGCGCGGTGAACCACGCATAGGCCGCCCCGTCTCCCCGAATTGCGCGTTCGCTTTGCACCTGCGCGCGTAGCCCCGCGCGTTCCAGTGCGGCCCGCAAGACCGGCAGCCAGCGGGTGCGCGGGCAGAGCAGCGCGACTTCGCTCCACGAGGATGCACGCAGCTTTTCGAGCCCCTGGGCGTGCAGCCATTGCGCCAGTCGATCCGCTTCCAGCGCGGCCTTCTGCCAGTCTTTTTGCTCCGCGGCGTGGGTCACGTCGCCGATGTCGAAGCGCACTATTTGGCCGGGCAGCGCCGCCGGGCGGGCATGGAGTTGCACGAAACTGACTTGCCGATCCTGGCCGTGGAGCAGGGCAGGGAAGGCGGCGTTCACCCAGCCCAGCGCGGCTTCGTCGAGGCGGAAGGTGACGGAAAAGGTCAATGCCTCGCCGGCGTTCGCATCCTTTAGCGCGTCGTGAATCCGCCGGTAGTGCGGAAGATCGGCGCGGGAACTGTAGATCGATTGTTGAAAGTCGCCGACCATGCAGAAGTGCCCGGCGCGCGGAGGTTCGGAAAGAGTCTCGAGCCATGCGCCCGCGGACTCGAGTGGGCGCGTGAGTTCCAAGAGCACGTCGAACTGCACCGGGTCGGTGTCCTGCGCTTCATCAAGGATCACGCGGTAGTTTTTCGCGCGGATGCGGCGTGCCGCTTCGGGCTTCTGAAGTAGCGCCGCGGCGAGGGCCACTTGGTCGGCGTAGGTCATCGCGCCCCGGTGCAGGCGGAAATCGCGGTAGCTCCGCGCCGTCTCGGCGGCGACGTGGAGTGCGGCGCACTGGACCCATGCGCGGAGTGGAGCGACGGCTGCCTCCCAGGTGGCACGCAGCGGTTTCGATTCGCACGGCGGCAGCGGGCCGGCGAAACCTTCGTCTGCCCACGCGGCCTCCCAGCGCTGGAGCGCTTCGCGGCAGCGCGTGACGGCGGCGAGCGAGCGCTTGTCCGGAGCAAAGGCGTGGATTTCGCCGAAGTCGAAAGCGGGAAACGGCCCGGGCGGCGGCGCGCTTTCGGGCGTGCCGCCTTTGCGCCCCAGCTCCAGCAGCATACGCGCGGAAGCCAGCCGGCGCAGGGCTTGGCGCTCGTCGTCCGCAAGCGCGCCGCCGAGGGTCGAGTGTTGCTGGAGAAATTCCGTCCACAGCGCGGCGTCGTTACTTTCGTCGAGATGCTCGAGCGCGCCCGGGAGGCCGAGATGATGGCCGTGCTGGCGCAGGAGCCGCATGCATAAACTGTGGATGGTGCCGAAGAAGGCGCGGTTGAAAGCGGCCAGCACCTCGGGGCGCACGTCCGCTTCGATGATGCTCTGCCGCGCGCGCTGCTGCATCTCTGCGGCGGCGCGGTTCGTGTAGGTCACGACAACGAGCGTCGGCAGCCAGTCGAGCGCGCGTGCATGCCGGGCTAGCGCCACGATGCGATCGGTGATGGCACGCGTCTTTCCACTCCCAGCGCTGGCGACGACCGAAAAATTTTGCTCCAATTCCGTGATGAAGCGCGTGCGCGCAGGTTGATCGGCGGGCGTGTTCATAACTCGTCCTCCGCGAGGGCGAAGTGCGGGTGCGTGAGCGTCCACTTTGCGGCCAGGATTTCCTCGTCGATGGCAAGCGTGGCCAGAGGGTAGTCGCGGCGAAAACCGTATTCTTCGCGCAGCGCGCCGCGCTGGCCGAAGACGCCGCTTTCCTGCATGCGGACCAGGCCGCGCCACAGGCCGTCGAGCGAGTCGAGATCGGCGAGCGTGAGCTGCGGGGCGGCGAGCGGTGCTCCAGGCGTGAGCAGGCTGAGACCGACCGCGCGCGCTCCGGCGGACCGCAAAGCGAGCGCGTAGAGCGCCAGCTGGATGCCGTCACCGGCGGCGAGGTCTTTAAGCCGCAGCGGATCACGGTGGCCGGTTTTGTAATCGATGAGCCAGGCGTCGTCGAGGGACTCGCTCGTGGTGAGCAAGAGATCAATGCGGCCGCGGAGGTGCAACGCGCCGCCGGGAAGCGGCAAGGCTGCTTCTGTGAGCACCCACTCCGCGGCGGCGTGGGTGCGCCCCGTGACGCTGCAGACGCTCCCAGCCAGCGTCGTGGCGATGTCAGACGCCTGATCCCAAGCCGACGCCCACCATTCCGGAAGCGGCCTGCGTTGGGTGGCGAGAACGGCCGTCACGCGGTCACGAAAGGCGATGGCGGCAGCGCGGATGCGGGCTTGGCTTTGCCCCGGTGAGGGCAGGGGAGTGAAGGTCTGCGGCGCCGCCGAGCCGGCGAGGGCGCGCAGCCAATCGTGGACCCAGTTGCCTTGGGCCAGCGCCCACGGCGTCTCCTCGTTACCGCCGCTCGCGGCCACGCCGAGCGCGGCGCTGAGCCAGACTTCGGCGGGGGAAGCGAGCGCGTCTTCCCAGCGCTTGGCGGCCAGCCGCAGCGGGGGTTGGGGCGGTTTGCTCAGGGCGAATTCGTAGTCGCCAAACGGTTGGCCGGAGGTGCGCCGGGCAGCGTAGGCGCGGCGGGTGGGCTGCACGGCGGCGAGGTCGGGCGCGGGCGTTTTCCACAGTCCGCCATCCGTCATCCGGCGCACGGTTTCGGCGTGGAGCGCAGTCATGGTGTCCTGCGCGACGGCGCGGCCCCGGGCGCAGAAATAGAGCCGGGCGAAAAACTCACCGGGGTTAAACGGGCGCTCCGGCGCGGCCTCGTCGTGGAGCTGAGCGCTCACCGCGGTGGCGACGGTTACCGATTCGAGCGTGTTGAAAAACTGTCGGGCGGCGAGCGCACGGCGCTGGGCGGGACCGAGACAGAAAGTTTTTCCGGGCTGGACGGCGAGGTGGCCTTCGCCTTGGCGGCCTTGCGTGGTGGCGCGGGTATTCAGCACGCGCAGGCGGCGGTTGAGCGCGTCGATTTCTTCCTCGCCGAGGAAGCCGGCGTCTTCGAGCGAGGGCGGCCACTGGCCTTCATTCAGCCCGGCGGCGATGAGGTGCGTCCAAGTCTGCGACTCGGCCTGCGCGTAGGGCAGCAGATGCAAGCGGCTGTATGGATGTGCACCCGCCGCGGCGCGCTCGGCTCGCCACGAGTCGAGCGTTTCGCTAAGCCAGCGGAGCCAGGTGCGGCGGGAGACAACGAGCTTCAGTGCCTCGCGCCAGTCTGTTGCGAGGCGCTGCAAGGCCTCGGCACGCAGCTCCCAGCCGAGCCCGCTAAAGATCGCGCTGGTGCGGGTAAACATCTCCGCGAGTGGAGCCCGGGCGGGGAGGAAGGGGAGCGCTTGCAACGCGGCCGAGAGGGCGGAAGCGTGATGACGGCGGGAATGGTGGGCGAGATACGCAGCGATGACGGCCAGGTCGTCGAGCAGGAGTTCCTGGTAGACGCGCTGCAATTCGTCCGCCGCGCGGGCCACGCTCATGCCGGCGAATTCCGTCTCAGCGCAGGCTTGGAGGAAGCGGAGCAGCGTGGGGAGGCGCGGACTTTCCTGCAAAGCCAACCAGGCGGACCAGGCGGCGTCTTCGAGCGGGCCGGGGGCGTGGTGGGCGAGGCCGTCGTGGTGCGGCACGTCGAGGCCAGCGAGCAGCGCGGCGACCCGGCGCGAGAGGGCGCCCGCGGCGGGAAAGAGGACGCCCAGCCTTTCGCACGCGGGATCGGCGAGAAACTGCAGCGCCTGGGCAACGACGGCGCGGGCCTGCTCAGCGGTGTCCTGGCCGACGAGGAAGGCGACTTCGTGCGCGGGCTCGGTCTCGCGTAGGGCGCGCTCGCGGGGCGTCTCTGGCAGGCGCAGGAGATCGGCCAACGGCGAGAGGTAGTCGGCGGCGGTGGGTGCTGCCGCACCGAAGGTTTCCTCCCACGTCCCGACCCACGCTGCGTCAAGGTCTTCACCCTCAGGCCGTGGGTCAGTGAGGCAGACCGTGGCGGATGCGCTCGCGTGGACGGCGGTTTCGAGCAACGGCCAGAGTGGCCAGTGGAGGGCGTTAAAGCCAGTTACGAGCAGTTCCGCGAAGAGCGGCGGCGCATCCGGCGCCGCGGCGAGCAGCGCGCGGTCGGTTTCGTGGTCCGGGGCAAAACCCGCACCTTGCAGCAGTCGCTGGAATTCCGCGACGACAGGACGCAACCGCGGCGGGCCAGCTTCTGCAAAGCTCCAGCCGCCGCCGCCGATGAGGTCGATGGCTTTGAGCAATTGATCCGGCGAGGCGGCGATCCCGTCCACGCTTTCCCCATCCTGTTCGCCCACGCGCTCAGCGGCAGTGGCAAGGAGCAGACACAGGTGCGCGCGCATGGGGACGCGCACGGGCAGATCGAGATGGCTGGCAAGGCGGTCGCGCAGCTCACTGGGGGTGATGAAATGCACGCCACACAGTCCGAGGCCGGCACCAAGGGCGAGCGCTTTGAGGTAGTAGGCATCGGCGCGCAGCGGGACGAGCACGGCGGTTGTGAGCGCCGCCCGGGCCGCGGATTCTGCGACGCGCTGCAACCACGGGAGCACGATCTCCACGTGCGCCTGCGCGGCGAGGGTGGACGTGTGGAGGGAGGCTCTTACAGCCACTTTTTATGCCGGAAGAAAATGATCTGGCCGATGGCGATGAGCGCCATGAAGAGCATGATCCCAGGATAGCCCCACGGGTGGTAAAGCTCGGGCATGTTGAGCGGGCGACTACCGTCGGCGGCATCGAAGTTCATCCCATAAACACCGGCCACAAAGGTCAGTGGAATGAAGATCGAGGACATGATGGTGAGGACGCGCATGGTCTCGTTGGTTTTCATGCCCACAGCCGAGAGGTAGAGTTCCATGAGGCCGGAGTTCACATCGCGGTAGGTTTCGACGAGGTCCATGATCTGGATGGTGTGGTCGTAGCAGTCGCGAAGGAAGACCTTGGTGTTGGGTTGCACGATGCCGGAGTCGTCGTGCAGAAGCGCGGAAATAAGATCGCGGACCGGCCAGACGTAACGGCGGAGCTGCATGAGGGTGCGCTTGTAGTTGTGAATGCGGCTGACGCATTCCTGAGTCGGGCTTTCGAGCACTTCGTCTTCGAGATCCTCGATGGAGTCGCCGAGTTTTTCGAGCACGGGGTAGTAGTGGTCGATGATCGCGTCCAGCAGTGCATACGCGAGGTAGTCGCTGCGGGATTTTCGAATAAGCCCGCGACCGGAGCCGGTGCGGAGCCGCTCGCGGACGGGATCGAAGACATCGCCGCCGACGGCTTCCTGAATCGTGATGAGCAGATGTTTACCGAGGAACAGGCTGATCTGCTCGCCGCACATCCGGTTGCTTTCATCCTGGTAAACCATGTGGGCGACGATGAAGAGATGATGCTCGTAATGATCAACCTTGGGGCGCTGGCC
Source organism: Chthoniobacter sp. (assembly GCA_031390545.1). Classification (GTDB taxonomy): domain Bacteria; phylum Verrucomicrobiota; class Verrucomicrobiia; order Chthoniobacterales; family Chthoniobacteraceae; genus Chthoniobacter. The sequence continues at coordinate 83,718 of JANMTP010000043.1, forward strand.
GATATTGACGACATCTTCGAGGGCAAGCGGGTGAAGCTGATACTTTTCTCCCAGCGCCTTGAGCAGGCGAACATCCCCAAGGCCCTCCAAGTCAATCCAGCGGCCCTTGCCATCATCGAGAAAAGCCTCGGGAAGTTCGTCCACACTGGTAATGACGCGCTCGGTGATGGTGTGCTCATCGTACTCGATGAGCTTGATAACGGGTTGAACGGAGCAGCCCGCCGGGAGGGGAAGGAGAGTTGCCGGAGCGGTTCCGGGCATCGGGTAGCGCGTCTTGAACATGGCGGCACGAAAAGTAGATACCGCGGGGAAAATGGGAAGCGCCGAGCAAGAACTCCCGCCGACCTTACAAGCGGCGAAGGGCGATGGCGGCCAAGTCGTCCGGCAGCGGGCTCGGATGCAGGCGGAGGAGCGCGGCAACCGTGGCGTCGAGGAATGTGCGGGGAGAGGTAGAGGCGGTAGGAAAAAAGCCGGGAACAGCGTCCGGGGTGAGGCGTTCGCCATCCCAGCCGCAGGGGCTGAAAAGACCGTCGGTCGCTAAAAGGACGGTATCGCCGGGGTGAATGGCGGCAAAATCCTCCCGGCAGACGAGATCCGCGGTGATGCCGAGCGGGGGCACTTGCGAGGCCATCATCTCCACCTTGCCGCCGGCGCGGGCGATGTAGAGCGGTGGGTGCCCGGCGCCCGCGAAGCGCAGGCGATCATTGCCACCACGGATGGCCACGCACGCGGCGGTCATAAACGAGCGACCTTTGAAGACAGCCGAGAATTCCGCGTTCACCGCACGCAGGACAGCAGCCGGTGAATCGTGTTCGCCGGCAGCGTGGCGGAAGAGCAGCTTCGTCAAGGTGGTCAGCAGGGCAGCCGACACGCCATGCCCGGTGGCGTCGGCGATCCAAAAAAGCCAGCCGCCATCGGTCAGGCGCAGCCAATCGAAGATGTCGCCACCCACTTGAATCAGCGGCTGATAATGGGCGGCGACATCCCAGCCCTCGACCGGTGGCGGGTTCTGCGGGAGGATCGCGGTCTGGGTGAGGCTGGCCGCTTCGAGGTCGCGCTCGTGCTCGCGTCGCCACTTTTCGAGCTCGGCATTTTGCCCCTGGAGCTGGGCGCGCAATTCGCCAAGCCGAAGCTGGGTATCCAGGCGCGCCTTCAGTGTGTGGATGTTAATTGGCTTGGTAACAAAATCGTTGGCCCCAGCCTCGAGCGACTCGATTTCATGATCCGTGCTCGCATGCCCGGTGAGCAAGATGATGGGCAGCGCGGAGAGATGGGGGTCGTCGTGCTGGCGGACGAGTTCGCAGACCTGCGCGCCGCTGAGATCGGGCATTTCATAATCCAGCACGATGAGCGCTGCCGCTGCGGTCTCGATCAATTGCAGCGCCTCGTGGCCGTCGCGGCCTTCGATGATCTCATATCCGTGCCGCTCCAAGGTGCGCGCCAACAGTTCGCGCGTCAGAGCGTCGTCATCGACGAGGAGAATGCGGGGGCGGGGAGTGGACATCGTCTGGAGTGCTATCGGACGCGGGAGACACGCCGGTTTCAACGATCCTGTCCAAAAAGAGCGTCGGGGCAAAAGAGCAAGATTGCCTGCGCGAGGCTTTCCCGGTAGGCCGGGCAGCCATGGCAAATGTCGTCTTTCTTTGGCACATGCATCAGCCCTACTACGTCAATCCGGTGACGCAGACGGCGACAATGCCGTGGGTGCGTTTGCATGGGGTGAAGGGCTACCTCGACATGATCTCCGTTCTTGAGGACTTCCCCGGCGTGCGGGTCAACTTCAACCTCACCCCGGTGCTGCTTTTGCAGATTAAGGAACTTACCGAGGGGAAAATCCGTGATCTCTGGCTGGAGTGGTCGCGGCGCCCGGCGGCTGAGCTGGAGGAGGACGAAAAATTCGCCATTCTCGAGAACTTCTTCAAAATCAACTGGGACAATCTGGTGAAGCCGTTCCCGCGCTATTGGGAGCTGTTGAATAAGCGCGGGCTGACCTTTTACCGCGAGGATGTACGGCGCGGCCTGCGCTACTTCTCGACCCAGGAGTTTCTCGATCTGCAGGTCTGGTTTAATCTCGCGTGGTGCGGCTACGCGGCGGAACGGCTCTACCCCGAACTCGCGGAACTGAAGGGCAAAGGCCGCAATTTTACCGAGGCGGAAAAGCAGCGCGTCCTCGACATTCACCTCGAGATTCTCGGGCAGATCATCGGCAAATACCGCGCGGCCGAAGAACGTGGGCAGGTGGAACTCACGACGACCCCATTTTTTCACCCGATCCTGCCGCTGGTCTATGACTCGTCTTTCGCTGAGCGCAGCCTGCCCGGGCGTGAGTTTCCGCGGCGGTTTAGCTGGCCGGAAGACGCGGCGGCCCAGCTCACGCTAGCCGTAGAGCAGCATGCAGCGCTTTTTGGCAAGGCGCCGCGGGGGCTCTGGCCTAGCGAGGGTTCCATTGCGCCGGAATTGATTCCGCTAATGCACCGGAGCGGCATTGAATACTTCTGCAGCGACGAGGAGAACCTCTTCAATTCGCTGCGTCGCGATCCGGCGTGGCGCGGTTTGCCGGTGGATCATCTGGAGCTCTTCCAAGGGTGGCGAGTGACCCACGACGGCGCGGCGGTGAACGCCGTCTTCCGCGAAAAGCCGCTCTCCGATTTCATCGGCTTCACCGCGGCTAAAAACGACCCCGCTGCCGGCGCCGAGCATTTGCTTTCCCATCTGCGGCACATCGCTGGGCTGGTGCCCAAAGACAACGGGCTGGTGCCGCTGATCCTCGATGGCGAAAATGCCTGGGAAACTTTTGCGGATGGCGGCGAGGCTTTTCTCCGCGCGCTTTATGGCGGCATTCAGGCCGAAAGCGAGTTGCTGCATAGCTGCACGATCGAGGACTACTTCCACCACCATCCGCCGCGGAAGAAACTCGCCACGCTGCACACCGGTTCGTGGATCGGGAGCAACTTCGACATCTGGATCGGCGAGAAGGAGGAAAACCGCGCCTGGGATTTGCTCGGCGATACGCGCGCGTTCTTGCAGCGAAAGATCGAGAGCGGCGAGCTGACTCCAGAGGCTCATGCGACGGCGTTGCGCGAGATCTACGCGGCAGAAGGAAGCGACTGGTTTTGGTGGTACGGACCGGATTTCTCGACCGATAACGACGCGCTTTTCGACGAACTGTTCCGGCTCCATCTGAAAAACGTCTATGCGCTCTGCGGCGGGGTGGCCCCGGCGACGCTGGATGTACCGATCACGCAATCGCGGACGACGCCGCTCTATTCGGTGCCTGAGCGGTTGATCTCTCCGGCAATGGGCTCCGGAGGCGACTCGTTTTTCGATTGGATCGGCGCCGGCCGCTACGACGCCGGGACGGAACAGGGTGCGATGTACCGCGCGGAGCGGAGCGTGCGGCGCATCCATTTTGGCAGCGACGAGCGCACCTTCTTCCTGCGCATCGACCTGCGGAAATGGGAGCCGCTCGCCGTCACCGTGCAGTTTCATCAGCCGTCCGGGATCACGCTGCGCACGGGCGAACTCACCCATGCCGGGGCGGGGGAGTTTGTCGTGGAAAATGCCGCAGGAGAGAAAGTCACGCGGTCCTCGCTGATCGTGAATGGGGCCATCGTCATCGCGCTGCCGTTAGCGGATCTCTGTCTCGTCGGCGAAGCTCCGGCGGCGTTTCAGGTGCGCCTCCTCCGGGCGGGCATCGAATGCGAATGCTACCCGGAAAGTGCGCCCATTCAGTTCACCCTCCTGGGTGCGGATTTCGCGCTGCGAAATTGGATCGTGTAGTCGTTACGTCGGCACGGGCAGCAGTTTCAGCCCGTGAGGCACGAAGCGCTCGAAGTCCGTGATGTTTCGCGTCGCCACAGTCGCACCGAGCGCCATACCCGCAGCGGCAATCATGCAGTCTGCGTGCGAGCCGCGCTTCCGCCCGGTGTAGTGAAAAAGCCGCGAGGCCTGCTCAGCCTGCTGCCAGGTGAAATCGTGGATGCGATCTTCGAGGACGGCAGCAACCGCGTCTTTTTGCTGCTTGCTCAGTGGGCCGTTACAAAACTCCGACCACGCAATAGCCGAAGTGCTGAGTTGCTGGCCTTCCCGCAACCACCGCCGGACCACGGCGATGTGCGGCGATCCGGCGGTGACGAGATCGATCAGCAGATTGGTATCGAGGTGCAGCACCGCTCAGTGCTCCCACCAGTAGCGTTTGGCCTGCCGTTCGGCGCGCACTCCCTCGCGCAAGCGCTCGCCTTCCTGCACGCTGAGCCCGCCGCCTTTTTGTAGCCACTCCAGAGCTTCGAGGGGTTTGGGTTGCTGTTCTTTCAAGTCGGTATCCTCCTTCACGTGTTTAACTGCTCGCCGCATGACTTCCGCCTTCGATACCTCCCATTTTTTGGCGAGGTAATCGATCGCCTTTAGCGTGTTTTGATCGAGCGCCATGCTGGTGCGGGTAAGGGCGTATGCCATGCCCTAACAAGTAACCACATGGATTACCGCGTCAACGCCGTTCTTCAAGAAGTTGCCCCGGAGGAGGACATAGACTCACCCGTCGAATTTATAACCAAACTCCCGCACCGTTTTGATGAAGCGAGGCGCTGTGGGATCCGGCTCGATCTTGTTCCGCAGGGCGTTGATGAAGCGATCGATGCTGCGCAGCGTCACCGTGCAGTCGTAGCCCCAGACACTCGCCATGATGGTGTCGCGGCTTAGCGCGCGTCCGGCGTGGTCGATCAGGTAGGCCAGCAGCTCAAACTCCTTGGGCGAAAGCGGCACCTCTTTGCCGGTCCGGGTGAAGGTGCGCGCCGCCGTGTCGAGAACGCAGTCGCCAAACTCGTGGCGCGTGGCTCCGCGGGCGCGGCGACGGCGGAGAAAGGCTTCGGCGCGGGCGAGCAGCTCTTTGATGCTGAATGGCTTGGTGATGTAGTCGTCGGCTCCGAGTTTGAGGCCGAGCACGATGTCCGATTCCTGGCCTTTGGCGGTGAGCATCAGGATGGGCATGTCGAGCCGCTCCTCGCGCAGGAAGCGGCAGATTTCGTAGCCGTTCACCTTTGGCAGCATCAGGTCGAGAACGATGAGATCCGGCCGAATGGCCAGCGCAGCTTTGAGCCCGGCATCGCCATCCGCTGCGGTTTGGACGTGGTAGCCCTCAAATTCAAAGTTGTCCCGCAAGCCGCGGAGCATCGCCGGGTCGTCTTCGATGATGAGGATGGTTTCGCGAGCGTCGGACATGGGCGGAAAGGTTTAGGCGTTCTTGAATGGCAACGTCACGATGAACTCGCTGCCGTTTCCCGGCTCGCTCTCGACCACGATCGTGCCGCGGTGAGCGGTGACGATTTCCCGGACGATGGCGAGGCCGTGGCCGCAGCCTTCACGAGCACGCGTAAGCTTTTGGTCAGCTTGGAAAAAGGGCTCGAAAATGCGTTTGCGTTCGGCGCGGGTGAGACCAACGCCGTTGTCGCTCACGGTGAAAACGATGGCGTCTGCGGCGGAACGGACCCGCAGAGCGATACGCTTTAGGTCGCCGGTGTATTTCAGCGCGTTTTCCAGCAGGTTCGTGAGGACGGTGAGCAAGCCGTCCCGGTCGGCCGTGAGTTCGGGTAGTGGCTCAACGACATCGATTGTGAAAGCACAACCCGGCGCTTCGAGTTTGGCACGAAGCGCGGCGACGGCCTGATCAATCACCGGTCGCAAGGCAACGGGGGCAAAAGTGAAGGCGTGCTGTCCGCGGTCAAGGCGGGAGTGGGTGAGGAAATTGTCGGTCAGACGACTGAGGCGGAGATTTTCAGCGGCAATGAGGTCGAGATACTCGCGGCGCTGCTCTTCGGTTCGGCAGCGCCCCTCGCGAAGCGTATCGACGAGCAGACGCATGCTCGCCAGCGGCGTGCGCAGTTCGTGAGCGACGGTTGCGACCGAGGTGTTTTTCAACTCGTGCAGCCGCAGCTGCCGGCTGACGGTCAGGCCCGCGGCGGCGGCGATTCCGCACGTAGCAACCGCGCTGATTAAGGCTGTCCACGCATAAACTTTCAGCTGCCCGCGAATCGCGTCCTGAATTACAGAATCATCAATCAGATAGACCCGGACTTGCCAGGGGTGCTCGGGTTGTCGAAGGCGCGTTTCGGCAATGAGCTCTCCGGTAATCTTATCCGGCCCAGCGACGATTTTTCCGCTCGTATCGGCGATCGCAACTTCGACTTTCTGGTCGAATAGCCCGCGATAAAACGCCGCCACTTCTTCAGGCTGGAGAGGGCCAGTGCTCCGTTCCTTGTGATTTACCAACGAGGCGGAGCCGCGGACGAGCGTTTGTTGGTAGAAGCCGGTTACTCGCTCCATCGCTGCCTCTCGCTCACCTTCCAACGCATCGAGGATGAAAGGCAGCATGAGGACCATCGGGATGAAGGGAACAAGCACGAGCAGCAGGAGCAGCGCCCGAAGTTGCTTGGGTTTGATCTCTTGGAGGGTCACGCGGAAAGCGTCCTTCGACCCGGTCGTGCGTCGTTATACGCATTTGTGAAGAGAGCCGCAGGACGCATAGCGTTTTACGGCATTCCCTGCGCGAAACAAACTACAATGCCGGTTCGCGGAGTTGCGCAAGCTTGCCCATGTATTCAACGACCATCAGCATATTTTTCGACAGCTCGTCATCCATTGGGATGTAGCGCTTCGTGCGTGGGCCGATGAGCGGCACGAGTTGCGCGCTCGTATCAACCTTGATCACTACCGCCTTGGTGCCCTTCCAAGTCCCACCTCGTTCAGCCTCATTCGAGGTGAAGCTGCCGGTGCCATCGGTGTGATCGACGACGAGCGGCCAGGTGGAATTCGAGGTCGTGTTGAGGCCTTCGATGTAGGCCCAGTGGTTCTCGCCGCGAGAAACGATCTTTGCCGCGCTGCTTACATTGCCATCCACGCTCGGTCCGGTTTTCGACCCCGCGATGGCAAAGACCTTTTCATTGTCCAGGTAGCGCGGTACGAGGCTGCGGAATGCATCGTTCGAGGTATTGATCGCTTCTCCGTAGCTGTTCCTTTTCTGAGGAAAATCCCCATCGTTGTCGTTCGCGCAGAGTTGCAAACTCAGGCCAATCTGGCGGGCGCTGTTCAGGGCGTTGGCCTGTCGGCCGTTCATCAGGATCTTGGTGAGAACGGGCATCGCGAGCCCGGCGAGGATGGCGATGATACTGATGACAACGAGGAGTTCGATGAGGGTGAACGCCGCGCGTGAGCTGACAGTTTTCATGTTCGGGGTCTTTCTATTTTTGGTTTTGCCGCACGCCACGGGATGTGGTGGGCGATGCGGAGAGACTCGCGCTGCGATGTTATGGATTTGTTACCGCCCGGTTCGGTCTTCGTCCTTTTGCGCGAATTACGATGCAACCCGCTTGGTCGTTGATGGAGGGACAAGGAACGCTAGCCTGCGGCACTCCACTTTCCCCATGCGCTCCTCCCTTCCGCTCTGCCTCGTTCTTGGTTTCCTTGGAGCTTTTCCCGCACCGGCACGTGCCGACGAAGACGCGACGGCTGCGCAAACCCGCGCCGCGGGTGGACAGACGGCTCCAACAAAGGGGGCGCAAATGCTTTACGGGCCGGTGCTGACTTGCACCGTCCACGCCCCCGGATCGAAGGAAAGCCGCCTGGTGGCGATGAAAGGGCTGGTCATCAAGCTTGGCGACAAAGACGAAAGCTACGTCTGTTTTGACACCGACACGCTGCGCATGGCGGCGGGTTGGACCGGCGGTTTTCTCAAGCTGGAGAAGACGAATATCGGCACTTACAAAGGCGATGGTCTGGGCGCGGGAGAGATCGCCGGTCAGGTGCAGTGGCGGACTGCGGATGGGCCGGGCTGGTCGGCGGAGGAATCGTTCAAAGACCCGCGGCGCGAGAAAGCCGGTCCGCTGCCGAAGGAGAATGGCCGTTTCCGCGGATTCCATCTTCACGGCAGCCGGGTGATCCTTTCCTACGACATAGAAGGGTGCGCGGTCTTGGAATCGCCGTCGCTCGCGCGCGAAGGCGAGCAGACGATTTTTGTGCGGAGTTTCACGGTGGCGGCGTCGGACGCGCCGCTGCATCTGCGGCTCGCGCAGGGTGGGGAGAATGTAGCGGTCGGGCTGGCCACGGCACCGGCGGGGCTGACGACTAAAACGGTGAATGGCGAGCTAGTGCTAACGCTCCCGCCGCATCGCGCGGCGGTAAGTTTCAGCGTGCTGGTCGCTCCGGCCGCATTGGCGCAGGCGGCGTCACTTTCAAAAATTTTTGGCGCACCGCAAAACCTCGCTGAGCTGTGCCGGGGCGGCGTCGCGCAGTGGCCGCAAACTTTTGAAACGAAAGGCACGGTAGCGAAAGACGACGCGGCTTATGTGGTCGATACGATCCCGCTGCCGGAAGACAATCCGTGGAAATCGTGGCTGCGACTTTCTGCCTTCGATTTTTTCGCCGACGGACGCGCGGCGGTGGCAACGTTGAACGGCGATGTGTGGATCGTCTCTGGCTTGGATGCGAAGCTCGAGAAAGTGGTGTGGAGGCGCTATGCCGCGGGTCTTTTTGAGCCGCTCGGATTGCGCATCGTGAAAGGTGTGATCTATGTCCACGGTCGGGATCAGATCACGCGCTTGCGCGACCTCAATGGCGATGGCGAGGCGGATTTTTACGAATGCTTCAACAATGACCGGACGCTTTATCCAAGCTATCACGCCTTTGCCTTCGACCTTCAGACAGACAGCAAAGGGAACTTCTACTACGTCGTCGGCGGCAATCAGCTGGGAGCGAAGCGCGATGGGCATGCCGCGCTTTTCCGGATTTCGCCCGATGGCGCCAAAACCGAAACGGTGGCCACGGGATTTCGCGCGCCGAACGGCATGGGCATTGGCCCGCGCGATGAGATCGTCGTGAGCGACAACCAGGGGCACTGGATTCCAGCGAGCAAGATCAGCCTGGTCCAACCGGGCGGGTTTTATGGACACGTCGCCGATCCACGTGTGGACAAGGATGCGGCGGCACCGGCGACTTTTGATCCGCCGATTTGCTGGATGCCAATGTCGATGGACAACTCCACCGGCGGCCAAGTCTGGGTGACCGGCGGCAAGTGGGGACCATACGAAGGGCGCATCCTGTCCACGTCGTACGGCAAATCGGCGTTGCTGGCCGTGTTGGATGAAACGGTCGGCGGGGTAGCGCAGGGCGGGGTGGTCAGGTTGCCGGTGAAATTCACCTCCGGGATCATGCGCGCGCGTTTCAATCCGCTCGACGGGCAACTCTACGTGGCCGGCTTGAAAGGCTGGCAGTCGAACGCCGCCAAGGACGGTTGCTTTCAGCGGGTGCGCTACACGGGTCAGCCACTGCATCTCCCCACGGGGTTGCGAGCGGGGAAGGGGGAGATCGCGATTACATTCCCGGAGCCGTTGGCCGCGACGGAGGCAAACGACGCGGGGAGTTATTCAATCGAGCAATACAACTACCAGTGGTGGAGCACGTATGGCTCGCCCGAGCTTTCTGTCGTGAACCCCGGAACCAAGGGCCGCGACAAGGTCGAGGTGCAGTCGGCCAAGCTCTCCGCCGACGGCAAGACGGTGACGCTTTCGATCCCGAGTCTCCAACCGGTCATGCAAATGGAGATCAAACTGCAACTCCGCGCAGCCGACGGAGCGGAGATCCGGACGGTCATCGGCAGCACGATCAACAAGCTGCCGTAGCTCGGCGGATTTTGCCGTGCGCGGTTGAACCAAGGTGGAGAAACGCGAGCCTCTGGGCGTCTGGGAAACACCGCGCTTGCCAGCGCAGCGGGGGCTGTGAATAGTCCCGCCCCCTTCCAAACAGCAACCCGCAACCCGAAACTCTCAACCCGATCCTGATATGGCCAACGCCAACGAACTCCGCAAAGGCATGTGCATCCGTTACAACGGCAACCCTGCCATCGTCCTCGAAGTCATGCACCGCACGCCAGGCAACCTGCGCGCTTTCGTGCAGGCGATCATCCGCTACATCGGCACGGGGAAAAGCGCGGACGTGCGCTTTGGCTCGACCGACAAGATGGACACGGTGGACGTGGAGCGGAAGGAGCTGGAGTTTTCCTACAAGGATCAGGGCAGCTACAATTTCATGGACCCGGTTTCCTATGACTCGGTCACGTTCGACGAGGCGTTCATTGGCGATGCGAAGGATTACCTGACGGAGAATCTGAAGTGCGAAATCCTTTACGTGGAAGGCAAGGCGGCGACCATTTCGCTGCCGTCGTCGGTCATTCTCACGGTCACGGAATCCGCGGAAGGTGTGAAAGGCGACAGCGCAAACAACGTGCAGAAGCCGGCGACGCTGGAGACGGGGAAGGTCATCACCGTGCCGCTGTTCGTGAAGGAAGGGGAGAAGATCAAGGTCTCGACGGAGAACGGCAGCTACATGGGCCGGGCGTAAGCCGTCATTTTGCGTTTGGGTTTCTCGCCCGGCTTGCTAGAAACGCGCCCCGCGTGAGCCAGCCTCGACGAGTCAGTCTATCCGCCGCAACGACCCGCAGGAAACTGCGGATGGCCACGGGCGCGATGCACGAGACGCTCGGGGAGCGCATGGCGCGCTGGTGGCACCGCGGCTTTCGGCAAAGTTCGTTCAACGCGATCTATGGGCTCTTTCTTCTTCTGCCGGCGACGCTGCTGACGCAGACGTTTTTTGCCGCGTTTTCCCGGGCCACGGTCGAGCAAGCGTTTTGGGCGACGGAAGAGTTTTGGTTCTTCACGTTGGGAGCGATCATCTGGGGGCTGGCCTTCATCGGCGGCATCTGGGCGGCCGGTTCGCCCTGGCCGCTGCACGTGTACGTTTTCGGCCACGAGATGACGCACGCCATCTGGGTCTGGCTGTGGGGTGGGCGGGTGCTGGACAAAAAAATGTGGTCCGCAGACGGCGGCTACATTGTCACCGACACGCACAATTTCTGGATCGCCCTCGCCCCGTATTTTTACCCGCTCTACAGCCTCGTGGTCATCGTGCTCTACGGCGCGGCGAGCGTTTTCTACGACGTGGCGCACGCCAGCGGAACGCTGCTTTTCATGACGCCGCTGCAATGGCTTTTCTTCCTGCTCGGCACCACCTGGTCTTTTCACCTCAGCTTCACGATCTGGATGATCCCGAAAGGCCAGAGCGACCTCGCGACACATGGGACGTTTTTCTCCCTCGTGATCATCTACCTGATGAACCTTCTGTTGCTGGCGCTGTTCCTCATCGTCGCCGCGCCGGAAATCACGTTTGGCTCGTTCGGGCGCGAGCTACTGCACAACACGGAGGATTTTTCCGAAATCGCGTGGGCCGCACTGCGGTCGGTGTGGCATCGTCTGGCCGGAAGTTAACGCGCCTGGGAGCGCTCGTATTCCGGCAGCACTTGCGGGATCAATTCCTTCAGTTGGGCGATCCGGGTGCTGTCCGACGGATGCGTGGACATGAATTCCGGCGGTTTGCCGCTGTCGGCCGTGGCCTCGCTCATCCGCTGCCAGAAGGCCACCGACTCGCGCGGATCATAACCGGCGCGGGCCATGTAAAAGAGCCCGATCTTGTCGGCCTCGCTCTCGTGATCGCGGCCAAACGGGTAGAGCACCCCGTATTTCGCCCCGGCACCAATTGCGCCCATGATGGCGCGTTGCTGCTCATAGCTCATGTCACCAAGCGAGAACTGCGCACCGGTCATCATGGTCTGAGTGGCCTTCTGCTGGAGAATTCGCTCAGAGCCGTGGCGCAGCGTGGCGTGCGCCATTTCGTGGCCCATGACGGTGGCGAGGCCGGCTTCGGTTTTCGCCACGGCTAAAATGCCGGTATAGACGACGATCTTGCCACCCGGCAGGCAGAAGGCATTGACCTGCGGGCTGTCCACCAGCGAAACGCTCCACTCAAAGTCTTTGGCGGCGGGGCCAGTCGCCCCGGCGAGCCGCTGAGCGACGCGTTTTACCAACTCATACTGCGGCCCCGCTTGAACGACCTTCGATTCCTGGAGGACCTGCTGATAGCTCTGCAACCCAAGCGCCTTTTCCTCCTTCACATTGAGGGCATAGCGCGCGCTGCGCCCGGCTTCGTTGGTGACTTTTTCGGACGACGCGTATTGGTAAAATACAACGAGCGCGGCAATGGCGATGGGGACGATGCGAATGAGGAGGCGACGCTGGTTCATGGCTTTCAAGACTGTGAGAGAGGACGCCCGCTTGTCAGTGGAAAATCGGACTTTGCGGAAGCTGCCACGCTTGAATCGCGAGCCGCGCCGGGCATGGTCGGGAGATGAAGCGCTTTTTCCTCGCCGCCGTTTTTCTCATCAGCGGTTCCGGCCTTCAGGGCGCGGATTGGCCAGAGTTCATGGGTCCAAACCGAGATCAGGTCTCTGCTGAGACAGGTCTCGCCGACACGCTGCCTGCGGGCGGGCCACCTTTGCTGTGGGAAAAGGCCGTGGGCAAAGGTTACAGCGCGCCAAGCGTGCGTGGCAGGACGCTCGTGGTGCATCATCGCGTAGGCCGCGAGGAGATCGTGGAGGCGTGCGAGGTGGCGACGGGACAGACTTACTGGAAATACGCCTATCCCTCGAACTATCGCGATCCCTTTGGCTACAATAACGGCCCGCGGTGCACGCCGCTGCTGACGGCGGAACGCTGCTACACCTTTGGCGCGGAAGGGGTGCTCCTCTGCCTCGATTTGCTCACCGGGAAAAAGGTCTGGCAGCGCAACACGGCGGTGGATTTCGACGTGCCGGAAGCGTTCTTCGGCGTGGGCAGTTCGCCGATTTTGGAAGATGGGCTGCTCATCGTGCAAGTGGGTGCGCAGCCTAACTCCGGGGTCGTGGCTTTCGATGCGGCGACGGGTAAAACGGTGTGGGAAGCGGTCGGTGAAAAATCCTGGAACGGGGTGCCGATGACCGCGTGGCCGGGCAGCCGCACCGTCGAGTGGGATCGCAACCATCCAAATTTTGAGAAGCAGGCCAGCTACTGCACCCCGGTTGCAGCGACGATTCACGGCGAGCGCCACCTCCTCGTCTGCACGCGACAGGGGCTGGTCTCGCTCGACCCAAAGACGGGCGCGGTGAATTTCGCGTTTTGGTTTCGCGCGCGGCAGGACTCCACCGTCACCGCGATGACGCCAGTCGTGCAAGACGACCTTATCCTGCTCTCGAACTGCTACTATAAAACCGGCTCTGTTTGCCTGCGGGTGAGAAAGGGCGGCAAGTCCGTCGAGGAAGTCTGGCGCGGGCTCCAACTCGAAGTGCATTGGACGCGCCCCGTGTTGCTCGACGGCTTTCTTTACGCTTTCACGGGTCGCGACGAACCCGACGCGCAATTCCGCTGCGTGGAACTGGCGACCGGCGACGTGAAATGGGATCGCGCGGAAGGCTGGCCAAACGGCGGTCATGCGAAGCTCGGCAAAGGCGATAAAGCGCCAGACGTATTTGGCCGAGGTGGGGCGATTCTCGCGGATGGAAAACTGATTGTGCTCGGCGAGGCCGGACTGCTCGGCCTTTTTAAACCGAACCCGGAAGCACTCGAAGAGCTAGCCCGCTGGCAGGTGCCGCAGATGCACTACCCGTGCTGGGCCGCGCCGGTCCTGGCGGAGAGGCGGCTTTACCTGCGCGACGAAGATCACCTCGTCTGCTACGACCTAGCGAAGTGAGGCCGCAGCCGTGCTGTCGGGGAAGCTGTCAGCCTCCCCTACAGCACGGCCGGCCGGTGTAGCCGGTTCAGCAGCGCAATGGCCGCCAAGGAAATGGCCAGTAGTGCGAGCGCGAGGATCAGCGCTTCGCGGCGTTCGCCGGCTTCGACGGCGAAGAAGATGGCGACTGGTGCGGTTTGGGTTTTTCCCGGGATGTTGCCGGCGATCATCAGCGTCGCCCCGAACTCGCCGAGAGCGCGCAGGAAACTGAGAATCGTGCCCGCGGCAATTCCGGGCCATGCGATGGGCAGCATGATTTTCCAGAGGATGCTCCATTCAGAACGGCCAAAGACCCGGGCGGCATCGAGCAGGCTCGAGTCGATCTGGGCAAAGGCGCCGCGGGCCGTTTGATACATGATCGGGAAGGAGACGACGAACGACGCCAGGACGGTTGCAGGCCAGGTGAAAATGATCGACCAACCGAGGTGCGCGAGCAGTTCTCCGATCGGGGAACTGCGTCCGAAAGTGAGGAGGAGGGCCAGACCGATGACCGACGGCGGGAGAGCGATGGGCAGCATGAAAAGAGTATCGAGCACCTCGCTACCGCGGCCCCGTCGCGTCAGCCGCCAGCGGGCACAGAGCACCCCGGCGACAAAGGTCAGCAGCGTGGCGCAGAGCGCAGTGGCGAGGGAGAGACGAAGCGGGCCCATCCGCACTATGGCGCCATGCCGAAGCCGAATTTGGCGAAGACTGTCTTTGCGGCTTCGCTGGAAAGGAAGGCCACGAAGGCGCGCGCGGCATCCGGATGTTTCGTATCCTTGATGACCGCGATCGGATAGATGATCGGCGCGTGCTGCTCCGCCGCAGCGGTCGCGGCAACGCGGATTTTCTCCGAAAGCAGGGCTTCGGTGCGATAGACAAACCCGGCTTGCGCATCGCCCGTTTCCACACTCGTGAGCACCTGCCGGACGTCGAGCATGCGGACCAGCTTCGATTCCACCGCCGCGCTGAGTTTCAACGCCACCAAGGTCTCCGCGGCATAAGTCCCAGCCGGCACCGATCTGGGGTCACCGAGCGCGATGTGCCGGACGTCCGCTTTCGTCAGGTCGGCAAAGCCCTGGATGACCGTCGAGTTTTTCGGCGCGATGAGCACGAGCGTGTTGGTCAGCAAGTTGCGTCGCGTGCCGGCCAGCAGCAATTCGCGCTTTTCCAAAGCGTCCATCTGCTTAGGTGCCGCGGAGATGAAAACATCAACGGGCGCGCCATTTTCGATTTGCTGCTGGAGGGCACCGGAGCCAGCGAAATTGTAAGTGACGACCACGTCCGGTTGGGCCTTCGCGTAGACTTTTTGAATCTCCGTGAGGGCGTCCTTGAGGCTCGCGGCGGCGGAGACGGTAATTGGCGTGGCCGCCTGAGCCGCGGCGGTGAGGAGAGCAAGGAGGAGAGCGGCTAGTCTCATAGGCGGCGCGAAGCTGCACGCTCGCCGTCCCCGCGTCGAGCCTTGGGCCGTTCCGCTAAGAAACCGTGTGAGCGGGGATTGTCACCGGCGCGATCTCGCGGCACGTTCGGACCGCATACCCCCGCATGAAGAAAATCCACCTCCCGTTTTTCTGCCTCCTGCTTCTCACGACCATCGCGCTTCCTGCGGCGCCAGTCTCAAATGCTGCTCCGACAGTCCCCCCAGTCACGGCGCCCAAGCCGAATAAAGGCGAACTGAACCGCCGTGCGGCGGACGCTTTTTTCGCGGGTGATATCCGGCGGTTGAAAGTGGAGATCACGCCAGAGCAACTCGCACGGTTGAAAAAAGACGAGCGGAATTATGCCGAGGCGGCCGTGACTGAGAGCACGCCCGCGGGACCAAAGCTTTACCAGAAAGTGGCGGTGAAACTGAAAGGATCGGCCGGAAGCTTTCAAAGTCTCGACCAAAAGCCCGGCCTGACGCTCAGCTTCGACAAATTCAAGGGGGCGGATCGCTTCAACGGAATGAAGAAGATCCACCTCAACAATTGCGCGCAGGACGGCACTTACCTGAATGAATACACCGCCGGCGAAATGGCGCGGATGGCTGGCATCCCGGCTTCGCGCTGCTCGCACGCCTTTGTGGAAGTGAACGGCCGGGATCTCGGTCTTTACGTGGTCAAGGAGGCTTTCTCGCAGGACTTCCTTGGCTATTTTTACAACAACACGGATGGCGATCTGTGGGACGGCGGCTTCGTCCGCGAGATCGATGAAAATTCCGAGAAAGACACCGGCGACCCGACGGACAAAGCGGGGATTCGGGAGTTGATCGCCGCCAGCCAGGAAGGCGACAATGCAAAACGCTGGGAGCGTCTTGGAAAGATTTTGGATATTGAGAAGTTCATCACCTTTGCCGCGCTGGAAAACATTTTCTGCCACTGGGACGGCTACAATTTCAACCGCAACAACTACCGGTTTTATCGCGACCCCGACTCGGGCAAGTTCACCTTCTTCCTCCACGGTATGGACCAGACGTTTGCCGACGAAAACTTTCCGGTGATCCGCGATTGGCCAACGCTCGTTGGCGGCGCGGTGATGCGCTGTCCGCAAGGACCGGAGCTATACAAAGCCCGCGTCGCCAGCCTCTACGAGAACGTATTGCTGAAAGAAGATTGGGGCGCGCGGGTGAAAGAAAAGGGCAAGCAGGTCCAGGCCGCCATCGCCACGAAAGACGCCCGCTGGGCCAAGGACTACGAAAACGCCATCAACGACGCGCGAGGCAAAGTGACCCGCCGGATTGCCGCCGTCGGCCGGCAGATTGGGGTGACACCGAAGCTCGCGGCGTTCGACCTCAGCGGCGTGCTGAAACTGCCCAAAGGCTGGACCTTCGACGCCAGTGGCGGCGGCAAGGGTATCGAGAGCAAACTCGAAAACCGCGATTGCCTGCACCTTGCCGTACCCGAAGGAGGCATCCCGTCGTGGCGTGCCGTGGTCCGCCTGGACGCCGGCAAATACCGTTTCGAAGGAGTCGCGCGCACCCGCGGAGTGGTCTCCGCGGAGGATGACAAGGGCAAAGGCGGAGGCCTACGGGTGGCCGGCGGCGTGAAGCGTCTAAACTGGGTGGAAGGCGACTCGCCTTGGAAGCCGGTGAGCTACGAGTTCGAAACGCCGGGCGGCGATGTGCCGCTGGTCGCCGAACTGCGAGCCCACAAGGGCGAAGTGTGGTTCGCCCTGGATTCGCTCCGGATTATCAAAGCGAAGTAGGCTTGCGCCCGGCGGGGGTCGAACCCACAACCTCAGCCTTCGGAGGGCTGCGCTCTATCCAGTTGAGCTACGGACGCGTGAGCGGCGGAAGGTAGGACGGCCGCAGGCAGGTGAAAAGCGGAAAGTCGCGTCTTAAGCAAGCAAGCTCAAGGCGCTTCGATTTTCCACTGCTGCTCTTCAGCGTTGTTGACCGTGGTTTGAATTACGGCCGCGCCGTTCTCGGTCGAACCGGGAGCACTCGCCAGGGCGTGGCCGCTGCATTCAGCGACCATCCGGAACCAGGGAGCATTCGTTTTCTCGATCTTCCAGCGCTGTGCATTGCTCCCATTGAAATCCCACTGCTGCACGGCCACGCCTTCGTCCTTGGAGCTATTAGCCACATCCAGAGCCTTGCCGCTATCCACTCCCACGAGGGTGTAATAACCGCCCCCGGCGGCGGCGAGCTTCCACTGCTGATTGGTGGCGCCCGTGTATTCCCACTGATGAATTTTTGCGCCGTTCTCGCGCGAGTTGCCGGCGACATCGAGGGCACGACCAGTGCGACGGTTAAGAAGTTTGTAGGTGCCATCGGGAATGCCGCCTTCGGCAAGCATTTGGGCACGCTCCTTATCGAGGATGGCAAGCTGGCTGGCGCTCTTGGCCACCAACTCCTGCGCACGCGGCGCGAGTTGGCCTTTGACCGTTTTAAGGCTCTCGACCGCCGCGCGGATTTCATCCGGGTTGCTTGCGGCTTTCAGCCGGTCCGCGGCCATTTCGAAGCTGGTGAACTCTTCGAGCATGCTGGTGGCGACCGGTTTGAGTTCGCCGATCCAGGCGTCGGAACCGCCGGGCGTGGTCTGGCGAAACCGACGAAGCAGGGCGACCGCGGCGTCCGTGTTTCCGAGTTGCCAGTTTTTAATGCCGAAGAGCAGGGGAGCAATGGCTTCGTAGTTCGCTTTGTTGAGCCCGTCCGCGGAATTCGGAGCAATGACGGATCCACCGGTCATTTGGCGGGCTGTTTCGTGGAGAAAAGCGGCCAGCTTTTCATTGCCGCCTTTGCCTGCGAGAAGATCGCGCTCCGCGACTTTGGTGAACGCTGCGTCGGCTTGAGCCCGCTGCCCGGCGGCCAGTTCCGCAAGACCCTCAAGGAGATTAGCCCAAGCCGCTTGGATTGGTGTGATCTTTGACTGGGCAGCGGCTTGGCGAAAAGCTTCGGCTGCAGCCGCGGCATCGCCCTCCTCGAGTTTCGCACGGGCTGCGGGAAACATGCCGGTCGGGTTCCGCCCCTCCGACGCCGACGGTGTGGCCGCGGCGACCGCGGACGGGGACGGCTCAGCTTTGAAAAGGCGATCACGAAAAACCACCGCGGCGATGATCGCGGCGATCATCAACCCGATCATGGCAAAGACCAACCAACCCATCGCCTTCTTCTCCTGCTCCGTTTCAAGGACCACGCGTTTGGCCGCCTGCGGTTTGGCAGTGAGCAATTCCGTGCGGGCGTATTCGAGGTGCTCGATGAGTTCGTCGTAGCTCTGGTAGCGCTGATCGGGATCCTTGTTCAGCGTGCGATTGATGACGAACGCGGTCGAGCCCGTGACCCAAGGGGCAAACGCCTGGAGGCTCATGGCCTGACTCTTCAAGTGCTTCAGCGCGACCAGCGAAGCATTCTCGGCTTCAAACGGTGGACGTCCGGCAAGGGCGTGGAAAAGCGTGCCGCCAAGCGAGTAGATGTCGCTGCGGAAATCCTCGGGTTTGTTGTCCAGCTTCTCCGGCGCGACGTAGTAGGGTGTGCCCCAGACTTCGCCCCGCACGCTGGCTTCGTCCTCGGCAAAAATGGCCAGGCCAAAGTCCACGATTTTCGCGGTGTGCGCGTCGGCAAAAAGGATGTTGCCCGGCTTCACGTCGCGATGAATCAGCCCCGCTTGCTGTGCCGCGCGCAAACCCTGCGCAATCTGAATACCAACCTCCAGCACTTGGCTTTCCGCCACCCGGCCTTGCAGGTCGATGAGGTGGTCAAGCGTGCCTTTGTCCACCAGCTCCATAGCGATGTAAAAACGCCCGCGGTCCATGCCAGTCGTGTAGACCTTCACGACGTGCGGGTGATTAATGGACGCCGTGATCGCGGCTTCCGTGGCCAACTGGGCGATCTGCTCCTCAGTCGCGCCTTCGCTCGTCTTCAGCAGCTTGAGCGCAACCGGGCGGTCCAGCGAAGTGTCCTGCGCGCGATAGACCACGCCCATGCCGCCGCGCCCGAGGACGTCCACCAGCTCGAAGTGATCGATCTGCATGGAAACGACCGACGGCGCACCGCAGGTCGGACAAAGGACCGCAGAGAGCGGTTCTTCATCGGACACGTCGATCTGCGTCCCGCAATCGGGGCAGGTGAGGATGCGCGGTTCTTCGGTTTCGTCGGCCATAGAAAACCCGTGGGGGTGGGTGAAAGTTTCGCGGAGCATGGGAAGATGCGAGGACAATCTGTGCGCGGATGCGGAAAAACCGTCGCCGCACTTGAAGCATCGGGTCCACGCCGCATGATGGCGGGGCTGATGATCTCCGCTGAATTTCGCGCCGCCCCTGAAGATGCCGGGATGCGCCTCGACCAATTTCTCGCCGTGCAAGCCACCCAGCTTTCCCGCTCCCGGCTCCAGGATTTGATCAAAGCCGGGCATGTGACGCTCAACGGGCTGACCGTGAAACCGAACACCCGGCTCCGGGCGGGTGATGCCATCGCGCTCGCCGAACCGCCGCCCGTGCCGGTGGCGACGCAGGCTGAGGACATCGCGCTGGATGTGCTCTTTGAAGACGACGATCTCATCGTGCTCAACAAGTCCGCCGGCATGGTCGTGCATCCCGCGGCGGGGAACTGGGACGGCACCGTGGTCAACGCGCTGCTGCATCATTGCCCCGCGCTTTCGGGCATCGGCGGCGAGCAGCGGCCCGGTATTGTCCACCGCCTCGACAAAGAAACCAGCGGGTGCCTTGTCGCGGCGAAAAGCGACGCGGCGCATCAGGCACTGGCGAAGCAGTTCGCTGGGCGCGAAGTCACGAAAATCTATCTGGCGCTGGCGTCGGGGAAGTTTCGCCACGCCAGCGGAGTGATCGAAGCCCCGATTGGACGGCATCCGGTGCACCGGAAAAAAATGACCGTTCTGGAAAAGGGGCGTGCCTCGAAGACCGACTACCGCGTGCTCGCCGAGCTCCCCGCCGGGACGCTCGTGGAATGCACGCTGCACAGCGGCCGCACCCACCAGATCCGCGTCCACCTCAAGCACCTCGGTCATCCGCTGCTGGGCGACGAGGTCTATGGCAAGCGCGCCGGCTTTGAGCGCCAGATGCTCCACGCCTGGCGCCTCGGCTTCACCCACCCGCGCACTGGCGCCCGCATGAGTTTCCTATCGCCCATTCCCGCGGATTTCGTGGAAGCTGGGGTGCTCGCCAATCTGCCATGAACGATTTCACCACCGCCCTCGATCACGTCCACGCCACGCTCAGCGAACTGCGCGAGCAGGGCGTGGAACTGCGGGCCTCCGCGGACGCGCTCGCCCGGCTGGCGGAAACGCCGACGCTCGCGAAATCTGCGACCGCCCCGCCTCCGGGCGTGCCTCTCGCTCCACCGGTCATCGTCGCGCCGCGACAAAGCGCGCCGGCTTCAGCTCCGCCAGATGGCTCGAAAGCTGAACGCCTAGCTGCGCTCCGCGACCCCGTGCTCTCCTGCGTCCTCTGCCCTCACCTCGCGAAGTCGCGCACCCAAGTCGTCTTCGGCGTCGGCAATCCCGAGGCCGAGCTGATGTTCGTTGGCGAAGCGCCGGGCGAAGACGAAGACCGGCAGGGGGAACCGTTTGTCGGCAAGGCCGGGCAACTGCTCACGAAGATCATCGTGGCGATGGGTTACGCCCGCGAAGACATCTACATCGGCAACGTCCTCAAATGCCGTCCCGACATGCCGGCCGGCGAGTCCGGCAACCGCAAGCCGAAGCCCGCCGAAATGGAAACCTGCCTGCCGTATTTGCGCCAGCAGATCGACATCATCCAACCCCGCGCCCTCGTCGCCCTCGGCGCGACGGCCATGGAAGGCCTGCTCGGGACCGTGGAGCCAATGGCCAAGCTACGTGGCCGCTGGCACGACTTTCACGGCATCCCGCTCATGGCCACGTATCACCCGGCCTATTTGCTGCGGAACCAATCGATGACGGAAAAGCGCAAGGTCTGGGAAGATATGCTCCTCGTCCTCGAACGCCTCGGCCAGCCCATCTCCGAAAAGCAGCGCGGGTTCTTCCTCGCGAAAGCGTAGTCCAACACCGGAGGGACATGCTCCTGCATGTCCCCATTTTCTTTCCGACGTCCTGCCATCTTCGCCGGTGCCGAGCGAGTTGGGGACACGCAGGAGCGGGTCCCTCCGCAACTCGGCTAGAACCGCAGCGCCGCCATCTTCTCCACCCACGCCGCGAGCGCCGTCTGCTTCGCGTTGAGCTGGTTGTGGCCGTGGTAAGTCAGATTGCCGAGAATCCCGAACAGCAAAAAGTCGGCATACACCGGCGCTTCGCCGAAAAGAAAGGGCGCGTGCCGGAGCGTGATTTCAAAGCGCTCCAGCAGTCGGTCCGCCGCCGCGCGAATCTGCCCCGCGTCGCGCCGCCATTGCTCCACGCAGCCGCGGCCAAATTTCCGCTCCTTGTGGCGGAGGAAAAGCCCGCGCGCCACGGGGTCGGAGATGTGATCGAGCGTGTGCGGATCGAGCAGCCGGAAGATGTGGAATTCCAGCTGATCGCTGAGGAACTCGATGACGATGGGTTGCAGCCCGTCGAGCCGCGCCGGGAAAAGCCGGTTCCCGGCGAACTGCCTGTCGATGTAGCGCGCGATGTCTTCGCTCTCGGCGCTGGATTCCGTGATTATCTGCCCGTCATGCACCAGTATCGGCACCTGATAGTAGGTGCCACCGGTCAGCCGTAAAATTTCACTGCGGTCCCAGTTGGGAATTTCGCACGTCTTAAACTCCGCTCCGCACGCCCGCAGCGCGGCGGTGATCGGGATACAGAATGGGCTGTATTCCATCTGATAGATTGTGAGGCTCATAAGAAATCGCAGGGCGGGGGATGTCGTCTTCGCGGAGATTGCCGTGCGTCTGCCCGGTGGCTCAACATCGAACATTTCCCAGCTTTCCTTATCCCACCATCCCATGCGCTTCCTTCGCTTCCTTCTCCCGTTGCTCGCCGCCACCGCTTTCGCCGATGACGCGGCGAATGAGGCCCGCTTCATCAGCAACCCGCGCCAGCTTATTTTCGAGGGCAAGCGGAGCGGTGAGGGCTACTTCCATCCCGACGGCACGAAGCTGATTTTCCAAAGCGAGCGCGAGGAGGGGAATCCGTTCTACCAGATGTATCTGCTTGATCTGGTCTCGGGTGAAACCGCGCGCGTCTCGCCGGGCACAGGCAAAACGACGTGCGGTTTCTTCCAACCGGGGACGGGCCGCGTGCTCTTCGCGTCCACGCACGCCGATCCCGAAAGCGCGGCGAAGCAAAAGGCCGAACTGGAGTTTCGGGCGAGCGGGAAGCAGCGGCGTTACGCGTGGGATTACGACGCCGCGATGGACATCTGGACGGCGAATCAGGACGGCTCGCAGCCCGTGAATCTCACCAACGCGCCGGGTTACGACGCGGAGGGTGCGTTTTCGCCGGATGGGAAAAAGATCGTCTTCTGCTCGCTGCGCGGAGCGTTCCCGACCAACCAGCTCGCCCCGGAAAAGCGCGCGCTTTACGAAAAGGATCCCGCTTGGTTCGGCGACATCTACACGATGAACGCCGACGGCTCCGACGTGCGCCGGCTGACCGACGCGCCGGGCTACGATGGCGGCCCGTTCTTCACACCCGACGGCCAGCGCATTGTCTGGCGGCGCTTCGACGAAAGCGGCATGGTCGCCGACGTGTGGACGATGAAAAGCGACGGCTCGGACAAGCGCCGCATCACTGATTTTAAGTCGATGTCTTGGGCGCCGTATTTTCATCCGAGCGGCAAGTATCTCGTCTTCACCACGAACAAACTCGGCTTTGAAAACTTTGAGCTGTTTGTCGTCGATGCCGCGGGCGAGCGCGAGCCAGTGCGCGTGACGTTCACGCCGGGCTTCGACGGCCTGCCCGTCTTTTCGCCCGATGGAAAGAAGCTCTGCTGGACCAGCGGCCGCACGGCCGACGGCAAGTCGCAGCTTTTCCTCGCCGACTGGAACGACGCCGCCGCTCAAACGGCCCTGCGCGCAGCGCCCCCCCGCCCGGAGGGCTCGGCTCCCGCCGGGCCCGCGCATGCTAGGAGCGCCACCGCAAAGGATGCCACGGCCCGGCAGGAGCCGGGCCCTCCGAGTGGGATGCCTGCCATCACCGCCGAGGACTTACGCGCGCAAGCTGGGTGGCTGGCTGATCCGAAGCGTGAAGGGCGGCAAACCGGTTCACCGGGAGCGCAGGCGGCGGCAGATTTTGCGGCGGGATATTTCCAGGCAAACGGATTGAACCCCGTAGGCGTGGACTTTTTCCACACCTTCGAATTCAGCGCGGGCGAGCGGATTATCGCGGAGAAATGCGCGCTCACGATCAACGATGCCAGCAGCACGCTCGACACGGATTTCCGTCCGCTCGCCTTCTCCGACAACGGCGAAACCGAGGGCGAAGTCGTCTTTGCCGGCTACGGGCTGAGCGTGCCGGAGGACGGGAAGAATCCGCGCTACAACAGCTTCGAGGGGCTCGACGTGAAGGACAAAATCGTCCTGCTCCTGCGCTACGTTCCGGAGAGCGTGGAGCCGGCGCGGCGCGCGCAGCTCAACCGCTACGCCGGCCTGCGCTACAAGGCGATGATGGCCCGCGAGCGCGGCGCGAAAGCCGTGCTCGTGGTCAGCGGGCCAAACTCGCCCAACGCTGGCGAACTCCTGCCGCTGACCAACGACGGCAGCAACACCGGCAGCGGCATCATCGCCGCGTCAATCAGCGGCGCGGCGGCGGACGCGCTTCTCGCGCCGAGCGGCAAGAAACTTAAAGACCTCCAGACCGGACTGGACACCGAGAACCCGCACGCGGAAGGCGGCTTTGTTTTGCCGAAGGTGAAAGTGAAGCTCGCCGTCGGCATCGAACACATCCGCAAAACGGATCGCAACGTCATCGCCGTCCTGCCGCCCGTCGGCACCGATGAATACGTGCTCATCGGCGCGCACTACGATCATCTCGGCGTCGGTGCGGCCGGCACGAGCATGGCGCGGGCGGGGGAGGAAAAGCAGGTCCATCCCGGCGCGGATGACAACGCTTCCGGGACCGCCGCCGTCCTCGAAATCGCCGCCGCCCTCGGGCACCACCGCGCCACGTCGCGACTCACCTTTCAGCGAGGCGTCATCTTCGCGCTCTGGAGCGGCGAGGAGATGGGCATCCTCGGCTCCGCATCCTTTGCCGAAAAACCGCCAGTTCCGTTGGCCAAAGTCACCGCTTACGTGAACTTCGACATGATCGGCCGCCTGCGCGAAAACCGACTCACACTCCAGGGCGTCGGCAGCAGCAAAGCGTGGCGCCGGCTCATCGAGAAACGCAACGTCGCCGCCGGCTTTAACCTCACCCTCCAGGATGACCCGTATCTGCCCACCGACACTACCAGCCTGTATCCCAAACGCATTCCCGTGCTGAACTTCTTCACCGGCTCGCACGACGACTACCACCGCCCCACCGACACCGCCGACAAGCTGAACCTCGACGGCCTCGAGCGCATCACCAAGTTCGCCCAGCAGATCGTCCTCGACCTCGCCGCCGCCCCCGAGCGCATCGACTTCGCGCGCGTCGAACGAAGCGACACCGGCCAGGGTTCGCGCGAAACCCTGCGCGCCTACCTCGGCTCCATCCCCGATTACGCCACCGAGGTCCGAGGCGTGAAACTCAGCGGCGTCCGCGCCGGCAGCCCGGCGGAAAAAGGCGGGCTCAAAGGTGGCGACATCATCGTGGAATTTGGCGGCCAGAAGATCGCCAACATCTACGACTACACCTACGCCCTCGACGCCGTGAAAATCGGCGTCCCCGTGAAAGTCACCGTCGAGCGCGCCGGCCAGCGCGTGGAACTGACCGTGACGCCCGAGGCGCGGAAGTAGGGCGGCAGGAAATCACGCCCTCCCATTCCCGCCGACAGCCTCCGTCCGAACGGAAGGGCCTCACCTTGCCGGGCAGGCAGCCCTCTTCCGAACGGAAGGACCCACCTGGCCGAGCGGATGGCCCCCTTCGAACGGAAGGGGCTTACCTGGTGGCGCGGTCTTGGATTTGTGTACCGGAAAGGGACGGTTTCGGACATCGTAGAGCCTTCCGAATACATAAAACGGTCACTTTGCCCCAAAACAGCCATTTTCCGCGATGCGCCGCCCTTGGAAGCCTCCGACCACCCGAAGCTCAGCTTCGGCCAAAGAGGCATTCCCAAGTGCACTTGGGAACGAGGAGAAAACTGTCCACTTTTTCCAAAAAAGAGGACCCGCTCCAGAGTAAACCGCCCGACGGCAAGCCCGGGAAGGCATTGTTTCCCCGCCGTCCAGCCGTCCATCTGTATACGTCATCGGACCGCCGAGGTCCCTCGACTGCGTTTCCGCCCACCTGCGCCCCGGAAACTCCGCTCGGGATGACACGCTGGACACGCTGGTGAGTTTCGGTACACCCTCTTACTCGTCTTGTGAAACGCATCCTTTTGGCGCTTTGGTTTTCGGTGACGATTGCTCATGCTGGCGACAGCCTCCAGCAGCGCCTTGAGAAGCACAGCCTTTGGCTACGACGGCCTCTTGCTGAGGAAACTCTTGCTCAGGCACTCAAGGCATTGAGCGCCGACTATCAGAAGCATTACGGCGAGCCACTCCCTATTTACGTGGCCGTCGATTTGGCGCAGCCGCCGAAACCCAAGGTTCCCCAACCCGCTCCGCCCAAGATTCCCGGTCTTATGCCAGGTGATGACATCCCCCAAGCTGTGCTAGGACCAGAGGCGGTGGAGACGAGCGTTGCCGTACGAGCGCCAATCATCGAGTTACTACGTTACTTCACCGCGCTTGGCGGCGTGAGTTACACGGTTCGCAACGACATCATCCTCATCCACGCCGCTAACAAATAAGGTTGGCGAACGGCCTCGCCCCGGCATTGCAGGAAACGCGGCGAGCTATTTCGCCGCTGGGGTCGCGGCGGGCTTGGCGGGCGGCGGTGGAGTGGTGGCGACGGGAGCGGGGACAGAAGCGGTGGGCGCAGGTGCCGGGGCGGGAGTCGCGGCGGGGGCGACGGTGGGTTTGGCGCCGGTGCGGAAGAGGGCTTTGGCGGCTTTGGCGCCGGCGCCGGTCATCTTTTCGGCGAGGCGGAGCTTCTCTTTGGCGATGGGGAGCATCTGCGAGGAGAAGTCTTTGATGTCGGCGTCGCTGGACTGCACAGCGGCTTCGTAGGCGGTGATGGAGTCCTTGCTGGTGGCGATGATTTTGTCCATGCAGGCCTTGTCGAAATTCGAGGCGTCGAGTTTGTCGAGTTCCTCGGTGAGCCGGGGCAGGTGCTCGGGCGGCTGGGTGGAAAGGGCGACGCCTTTGAGCGAGGCGAGGCGGACGAGCTGTTTGTTTTCCTCGGCCTGGGTATTGGCGAGGGCGGAGCCGACGTCTTTGATGGCGCCGGATTCGGCGCGCGTTTTGGCGAGGTCGCCGAGGGTGGCGACGATGAGGCCGCTCTCAATGGCGGTGGTGAAGAAGAGGAGGTCGCGCCCGCCGAGGTCGGTGGAGATGAGTTCGCCGGTCGGCTTTTCGCCGACCTGGGGGACGGGCGAAAGGGCGGGGAGGACGATCATTTTCGAGACGGGCGGGATGGTGCGGGTGCCGGGCTTGCGGCGCTTTTTGGTGGCGGCGTCGGCGCTGGCAGCGAGGGCGAGGCAGAGGACGAGGGCGAGGGTGGTTTTCATGGGCGGGAGTTAGTCGGCCAGTTTGCGGGCAAGGATGTCGCCGACCACGACCGGGTTGGCTTTGCCCTGCGAGAGTTTCATGACCTGGCCTTTGATAGAATTAATCGCCTGCAATTTACCAGCCTTGTATTCGGCGACGGCTTTGGCGCTGGCGGCGATGGCCTGGTCGCAGAGGGCTTCGAGGGCACCGGTGTCGCTGACTTGCTGGAGGCCGCGCGCGGCGACGATCTGCGCGGCGGTTTGGCCGGTGGCGAACATTTCGGCGAAGACCGTCTTGCCCTGCGAGCCGCTGATGGCCTGGGTGTCGATGAGGTCGGTGAGGGCGCGCAGTTCGGCGGCGGGGATGGGGCAGTCGGCGATGGTTTTCTCGGCGGCGGCGAGGGCGCTGAGGAGGTCGTTGATGATCCAGTTGGCGACGTTCTTCGGCTTGGCGGCCCCGCGCGCGGCGGCCTCGAAGTATTCGGCGAGCGCTTTGTCGCTGGCGAGGACGCTGGCGTCGTACGGGGTGCAGCCGAAGTCGGCGGTGAAGCGTTCGCGCTTCTCGCCGGGCAACTCGGGGCGGCGAGCGCGGACTTCGTCCATGAAGACGGTGGTATTCACCGGGAGGAGGTCGGGGTCGGGGAAGTAGCGGTAGTCGTGGGAGGATTCCTTGACGCGCATCTGGAAGGTTTGGCCAGCGTCGTCGTCCCAGCGGCGGGTGGACTGGATGAGCGTCTCGCCGCGCTCCACGGCGGCGGTCTGCCGGGCGATCTCGTAAGCCAGCGCGCGGCGCACGCCGCTGATGGAGTTCATGTTCTTGATCTCGATCTTCACGCCCAGCTCCGTGGTGCCTTCGCGGCGGACGCTGACGTTGCAATCGCAACGCATCTGCCCGCGCTCCATGTCGGCGTCGCTGACGCCGCCATAGACGAGGACCTGCTGGAGCGCGGTGAGGTAGGCGAAGGCTTCCTCGGGGGTGTCGATCTCGGGCTCGCTGACGATCTCCATGAGCGGGGTGCCGGCGCGGTTGAAGTCGATGCCGGTGCTGGTCTCGAAGTGGGTGCTTTTAGCGACGTCCTCCTCGAGATGGATGCGGGTAAGGCGCACGGTCTTACCGGGATGGGCGATGCTTTTCTGGGCATCTTTGGGATACGCGAAATCGTGCAGCGGGACCGCGCCGCCGACGCAGATCGGCGCGTCGAATTGCGTGATCTGATAGTTCTTCGGCATGTCCGGGTAGAAGTAATTCTTCCGGTCGAATTTGCAGACCTCGGGCACGGCACAGCCGAGCATGAGGCCAGTGAGCGCGCTCATTTTCAGCGCCTCCTCATTCATCACCGGCAGCGCGCCGGGGTAGCCGAGGCAAACGGGGCAGGTGTGGGCATTCGGCCCCGCGCCATACTCGACCGGGCAGGCGCAGAACATCTTGCTGCGCGTCTTGAGCTGGACGTGGACTTCGAGGCCGATGGTGGGGATGAGAGGCATGTTGAGTGTTTTGTGACGCACCGCTTTAGCTGCAGGTGGGGAAAATTCGAAATCCGAATATCGAAATCCGAAACAAATCCGAAAAGCGTGAAGTCAGGAAAATGGGACGACGCGCCGCATCCCGTTTTTTCAACATTCCATTCCTTCGGATTTGTTTCGAATTTCGGATTTCGGATTTTTCCGGCGTCGCTGCGACTCAGGCGGTCGCTTTCGATTCCCCGCTTCAGTTCTTCGCGTCGGCCGGCGGCCGGATGGCGTAGTCGAGGGCTTTTTCAAACTCGAACTTGCGCATGAGTTCGCCGATCTCGGCGTCGTTGGCGGCGGCGATGATGCGGGGATTGCGGAGCAGGCGGAGGTAGCGGCGCTCGATGATGTCGTGAGTAATTTCCTGATCGCTTTGGAGAGCGGCGACTTTCGGGTGCGCGAGGAGCGGTTGGACGCCGGGGAAGCTGAGGAAACGGTTCACACTTTTCTCATCGGAAACCATGACGCCGAGTTTGTGGAGGATGCCGTAGAGGGTGCCGGGGATGGGATCGACCTGCTGGACGACCGCGCCGGCGGCGCCGCTTTCGAGCGAGTGCTTCATCTGCGCGAGGCCGCGGACGACGGCGCTCGGCGGGGTGGGGGAAGGCGTGGGTGTCGGCGTAGGTTTGCCGAGGTTGAGCTTGGGGTTTTTCGCGACGGCGATCTGGGTCTCGGCGACGCTGCCGAGGAGGCGGATGGCAAGGATGGCGATCCAGACGAGGAAAAGCCCATACATCGCGCCCACGCACGCACCGGAGAGACCGTAGCCGAGGCGAACGAGGGAGACGCTTTGTTCCGCGGTCTTTTTGAAAACGATCGCGCCGATAAAGGTGATCGTGCAATACATGATGAAGCCGATGCCGACCGCCCCGGCGACAGCGAGGAGATTCTCTGGCAAATCTATCAGGCGGTGGAGTAGGGGACCGAGGAATCCGCCCCCAAAGTAGCCGGTGACGTAGGCGGCGAGCAGCGCAAGAATGCCGACGATTTGCCGGATGATGCCGACCCGCCAGCCATGCCAGGCCTTGAGTAAAACGAGGACCGCGGCTCCGCCGAGCAAGGCGAGTTGGAGCATGTCGGGTGAACCGGAAGTCATGAGTCGTTTAGGGCAGCGCAGCGGTGACAGTAGAAAGAATCGTGCGCAGTGCGAGGCAAGAAAAGCCGGCATGTGCATCCGCCAGGGCAGCAGGGAGCGCAGTAAGCAAACCGGCTGGCATTCCGCTGGTCGCAAAAAACGCAGTTGCTCACCAAATCCATGAACTCACCTACGACCGAATCCATTCCCGAATCGTCCCGCCGACTTTTCCTCACCCGAGCTGGCGTGGCCGGAGCCGCCGCCCTATCTGCTTCAGCCCTCTTCGGCGGTGCAGCTGCGGCGCAGGCTCAGGCTCCCGCATCCGGGGTGGCCACGGACATCGCGGTGCTGAATTTCGCGCTCAATCTCGAATACCTCGAAGCCGAGTACTACCTCTACGCGGTGAACGGCACGGGTCTCCAAGCGGCCGGAGTGGCTGTGACCGGCAGCGGCACGCCCGGACCAGTCATCATCAAATCCGGGGCGCAGGTGCCCTTTGCCAGCCGGGCCATCCGCGAATACGCGCTGGAAATTGCTGAGGACGAGAAGGACCATGTCGTGGCCCTTCGCGCGACAATCCAAGCGCTCGGCGGCACGCCGGCGGCGCGGCCCACGTTGGATTTGCAGGGGAGCTTCGATGTCCTCGCGCGCGCGGCGAATTTCGACCGGCGCTTCGACCCATTTGCCAACGAGCTGAATTTTCTGCTCGGCGCGTTCATCTTCGAGGATGTGGGCGTCACCGCGTATAAAGGGGCCGCCGCCCTCATCTCCAATAAGGACGTGCTCACCGCCGCGGCGGGCATCCTTTCCGCCGAGTCCAGCCACTCCGCCGTCATCCGGACGGTGCTCTATCGGCTGATGGACGACGCGGTCACGGACGTCCAAGGCATCACCAAAAAGATTTCCGACCTGCGGGACGTCCTCGACGGACCCGGCGATCTCGACCAAGGACTGATCGACTCACAAGGCAACGCCAACCTCTCCGTGCTCGACGCGAATGGCATCGCCTTCAGCCGGACCACGCGGCAGGTGCTGAACATCGTCTATGGCGCGCCCAACGCGACCAAGGGACTCTTCTTCCCGAACGGACTGAACGGGCAGATCAAATAAAGCGACCTTTGGTGGCCCGTCGGCTCCTTTCCCCCGGAAGGAGCCGACGGTGCCGCTCGCCTTTCAAAGCCAGCCGCCTCATCCGCGGCTGGCTTTTTTTGCGACATCTCCTATGACCGTGGGATGCCCCGCTTTTACATCCCGCCGCACGCCTGGAATCCCGAAAAACTCGCGCTCGACGACGGCGAGACGCATCACGCGCTCGACGTGCTGCGGATGAAAGCGGGGGAGCGCGCGACGGTGTTCAACGGGCAGGGCGCGGAGGCCACGGTGGAGCTCGCGAGCGTGGACAAGGGACGGGTGGTTTTGAAAAAAATCAGCGTGAGCAAAGGCGCGCCGCTGAACTGTGAGCTGGTGCTGGGGCAGGCGATTCCGAAGGGCAAGAATATGGATCTCATCGTGGAGAAGGCGGTGGAACTTGGCGCGGCGGCGATCGTGCCGCTGATGAGCGAGCGAACCATCGTGCGGGCGGACGCGGGTGAAGCGCTGGGCAAACGCGAGAAATGGCAGCGCACTGCCATCGAGGCGGCCAAGCAGTGCGGGCAAAACTGGTTGCCGCGGGTGCAGACGCCGCAGACGCCGAAGGAGTTTTTTCTCTCGGGCGAAAAGTTCGACTTCATGCTGATCGCCTCGCTCCAGCCAGATTCGCGACCGATCAAGGAAACGCTCGAGGAACTCGGCGCCACGAAGCCGCGGCGGGTGCTGATCCTCGTCGGGCCCGAGGGCGATTTCACGCCGGCTGAAGTGGGATTGGCGAAATCCTATGGCTGCCGGCCGGTGACGCTGGGACCGATCATTCTGCGGACCGAAACCGCCGCCATTTATTGCCTGAGCGTTTTGGGTCACGAGCTTTTCCGCTAACTGGTCGGTGACAGGCATTGACAGCCCCGCGGTGGGGGCGCATGTCTTCCCCATGCTGGACTCTCCCGAACCCCCAAAATCCCTGCTCGAAAAGCTCCAAGAGAAGGCCGCCGCCTCGCGGTTCTTCACCGTCTCGGTGCTGCTCCATGTCGTGATCATCGTCATGGGGGGGAGCGTGGTCTTGTTTAAGCGGATGGCCGCCGTCGAGGATTTTGCCGCTGCGGATGGCTTGGTTTCCGGTGAAGTGGCCCCCCAAGCCCCGCCCGAGCAGCAACCGGACGTGCAGCAGCAGTTCACCCCGCAGGCCCCCACGCTCACCGCGCCCTCTCTCTCAGCGATCACCACCACCGCGGCCACGCCGACATTCCAAGTAGCCTCGGTCGCGCCGGTGATTAAGCCGATTCAAACCGATGCGATGGCCACCAAGATCACCCAGGCGGCGGCGGTTAAAGGAATTGCCGGCGGTCTACCTGCGGCGATGTCGGGACGGAATGGCGGGACGGCGCGGGCGCAGATGATGGACGCAAACAAGGGCAAGAAGGAAGGCGAGTTGGCCGTCATGAAAGGCTTGCGCTGGCTGGTTCAGCATCAAAGCACGGACGGCTCCTGGGCTCCGGATCACAAAGGGGCGATGACGGGCTTCGCGCTGCTCTCGTTTCTCGGGCACGGGGAGACTCCCGTATCTGCGGAGTTTGGAGCGACGGTGCAAAAGGGCATCGATTGGCTGGTGGAGAACGGGAAGAAGAATGATGGGCGGCTTTCGATGACGCCGGCCTTCAGCGGCAACGCCCACGTTTACGAACACGGGATCGCGACCTACGCGCTCGGCGAGTATTATACGATGACCAAGGACGAGCGGGTCGCCGATCTGCTGAGGAAAGCCGTCGGTTATATCGTGAGCGGGCAGGCGGGGGACGGTGGCTGGCAGTACAATTTCAACAAGGGACCGAAAAGCGATACCTCGGTCAGTGGCTGGCAGATCCAGGCGCTCAAAGCCGCGCACCTCAGCGGGCTGAACATTGAAGGCGTGGACCAGGCGCTCGACAAAGCGATGCTCAATCTCAAGCGCGTGCAAAAAGAGGACGGCAGTTTCGGTTATGAGGACAAGGAGTCAGGCCGCTACAGCCTGACCGGCGCCGGAGTGCTCTGCACTTATTTCTGGAAGCAGGACAAAGACAAGAGCGTTCGTGACGGCATCAGTTTCATCCTGGACGCCGTGGAGCGCGATCACCCGGTCGATTACCGCCACGAGAAGGCCGACCTCTACGCGTGGTATTACAATACCCAAGCCTGCCTCATGGTCGGAGGTGCCGCGTGGCAAAAATGGAACCGCCTTTTTCAGGATCAAGTCATCAAGAGTCAGAATCCTGATGGCAGTTGGCCGCCGGTCGTGGGCAAGGATCTTGCCGGTGGTGAACTCCAGAAGGAGCCGGGCGGCGCGGGGCCGTTTTATCGGACCAATCTCTGCATCCTCATGCTGGAGGTTTATTACCGCTACTCGCCGACCATGAAGTAGGCGGCGGCCTGACGGATCACCGAGGATCCGTCAACCACCCCACGACGGGCTCTCTCCTATTCCATGAGCGTCCTGCGAAAAGTCCCCGCGATGCGGATCATCGGTTTTGCGCTGCTTTGCGTGAGCCTGGCGCGCGGGGCGGACAATGATCCGAAGGGCGCGGAGTATTTTCGAACGAAGGTCGAGCCGATCCTGACGGCGCATTGTTCCAAGTGCCACAGCCACTCCAGCGACAAGATCAAAGGCGGCCTGGTCCTGGACTCGCGCAACGGCTTGATCACCGGGGGTGATACCGGACCGGCCGTCGTTCCCGGCCACCCCGCGAAGAGCCTGCTCATCGAGGCCGTGAGTTACGAAAACCCCGACCTCCAAATGCCACCCAAGGGCAAGAAGCTGACGGAGGCCCAGATCGCTACGCTCACCGAGTGGGTGAAAATGGGTGCTCCTTACGCCGAGGAGTCCGCGCCGAAGATGGTCGCTCGCGGCAAGGGCGGGATCACCGACGAAGATCGCCAGTGGTGGTCCTTTCGCCCGTTGGCGAGAGTGACACCGCCTGAAGTCGCCGATGACGGTTGGAGCACCAGCGGGATTGATCGTTTCGTTTTTCAAAAACTCGCCGCCGTCGGCCTCCAGCCCGCACCGCCGGCGGAAATCGGGGCCCTCGTTCGCCGAATTTATTTTGATCTCATTGGCCTGCCGCCCACGCCACAGGAAATGGATGCGGTGATTCAGGATTGCGCCGGGGCAACGCCGGAAATGCGCCGAGTTCGGCTCGCCGCGCTAGTCGATCAACTCCTCGCCAGCCCCCGATACGGTGAGCATTGGGCGCGTCACTGGCTCGATCTCGTGCGCTACGCGGAGAGCGACGGCTTTCGTATCGACACCTTCCGCCCCCACGCCTGGCGTTACCGCGATTACGTCATCCATTCGCTGAACGCCGACAAGCCCTACGACCGCTTCGTCCAGGAACAGCTCGCGGGCGACGAGCTTTTTCCCGACGACGTCGAGGCGCTTGCCGGCACCGGTTTTCTCCGCCTCGGCATCTACGAATACAACAGCCGCGATGTTGCCCTCCAATGGTCGAACATCCTCAACGACATCACCGACGTGACCGCCGATGTCTTCGCTGGCGTCGGCCTGCAATGTGCCCGCTGCCACGACCACAAATTCGATCCGCTCCTGCAGAAGGACTACTACCGCTGGCAGGCGTTCTTTGCGCCGCTCATCATGCCGGAGCAAACGCCTGTGACCACGCCGCAGCGGCGTGCGGAATTCGAGACGAAGCTGAAAGTCTGGGAGGAAAAGACTGCGGCGATCCGCGCGCAGATCGACACGCTGGAGGAGCCCGCGCGGGAAAAGGCCGCGCTCCAGGCAATTCGGAAGTTTCCACCCGAAACCCAGCTCATTCTGAACAAACCGGCAGATGAACGGACCCCATACGAGAACCAGATCGCCGATCTCGCGTATCGCCAGGTCAGCTACGAATGGAACCGCATTTTCAGCCATCTCAAAGTCTCCGAGCGCGATCAGCACGTCGCCTTGCAAAAGCAGCTCGCCGCTTTCGCCCCCGACAAACCTTCGCCGCTGCCGGATGTCCCATCGGTGGTCGATGTCGGCGCGCAGGCGCCGCCGGTCTTCATTCCGAAAAAGCAAAAGCTCGGGGATATCGCGCCCGGCTTTTTCAGCGTGCTCGATCCCGCGCCGGCGACGATTTCCGCGGTCCTGCCGGACTCCACCGGCCGCCGCGCCGCCCTCGCCCGCTGGCTCACCCAACCGCAAAATCCACTGACCGCGCGGGTCATCGTCAACCGCATTTGGCAGCAACACTTCGGTCGCGGGATCGTCGCGACGGCGAGCGACTTTGGAAAAATCGGCGACCCACCCTCGCATCCGGAACTGCTCGACTGGCTTGCCCAACGCTTCATCGCTGAGGGTTGGAGCCTGAAAAAATTGCACCGGGAAATCGTTCTTTCCTCCACCTATCAGCAGTCCAGCCGTTCGCCGGTCGCCGACGTTGCCAAGCTCAAGGATCCAGAAAACCGCCTGCTCTGGCGGGCCAACTCGCGCCGCCTGAATGCCGAGCAAATCCGCGATACCCTCCTCACGGTCAGCGGCGAGCTAAAGCTTGATCAAGGTGGTCCCAGCGTTGACCCCGCTGAGCCGCGCCGGACGGTTTACACCAAAGTCCTCCGCAACACGCGCGACGCGCTGCTCGACGTCTTCGATTCGCCCGAAGGCTTCAACAGCACCGCCGAGCGGAACGTCACGACCACGCCCACGCAGTCGCTGCTGATGCTCAACAGCCCGGCGATGCTCAAGCGGGCAGAAGCGTTCGCCGCGCGGTTGCTTCGGGAAAGTTCTGCCGACGAAAGTCGCCGCATTTCCGAAGCCTACCGGCTGGCCCTCGGTCGGGCGCCGAGCCCCTCCGAACACGAGGCCGCACTCGCCTTTCTTGATCGCCAAGCGCAACTCGCCTCTCCACCGCGCGCCGCCCAGGAGCCAGCGCCTTTCATTTCCGAAAAGATGGCTCTGCGCGACGGCCGGGCCGCCGTCCTTGCCCCGGGCACGCCGATGGATCGGCTGACGATTCCAGATCAGCCCGCATTTCCTGCCAGCGATTTCACCGCCGAGGCGTTCATCGTTTTGAAATCAGCCTACGAGAGCGGAGAAGTGCGCACCATCGCGGCGCAGTGGGATGGCGACAAAGCGAACCCGGGCTGGGCATTTGGCGTCACCGGAAAACAATCGCGCCACAAGCCGCAGACGCTCGTTCTCCTACTCCGCGGCAGCACACCGTGGTCGGAGAATGATCCCGTTGAACCGATCTTTAGCGGCCTCCAAATTGAGGTTGGAAAACCCTACTTCGTCGCCGTCAGCGTGAAGCTTTCCGAGACCGGCGAAAGCGGCGTGACCTTTTTCGCCAAAGACCTGACCAACGACGACGAGCCGATGCAGTCCGCGAATCTCCCGCACCACACCACCAGCGGCATTCGTTCGCACACGCCGCTGCATCTCGGGTCGCGGAGCGCCGACGGGAAGAATCTTTTCGATGGTCTGCTCGATGACTTCCGCCTTTCCAACACGGCGCTCGCCGCCGAACAGCTTCTGCTCAACAGCGCCGCCGTCACCGAACACACCGTCGGTTACTGGAAGTTCGAGAACGATCCCGGTGTTTATCGCGACTCCTCCGCGCGGCAGGCACACGTCGCGCCAAAAATTATCGCGTCGCCAAAGATCGAGCCGCGCGAGGGCGCCTTCGCCGACTTCTGCCAAGTGCTCTTGAACTCCAACGAATTCCTTTATCTCGACTGACGTGAGCCCAGCCCACCACTCCTTCACCACCAGTCGCCGCGATTTCCTCGCCCGCGCCGGAGCCGGCTTCGGCGCGCTGGCGCTCGCCGATTTGCTGCAACGCTCCGTCTCCGCCTCCGAGATCCCGGACGCTCCGCGCTCCCTGACCCAGCCGCTGCTGCCGCGCACACCGCACTTCATCCCCAAGGCGAAAAGCGTGATTTTTCTCTTCATGGAAGGCGGGCCGTCGCACATGGACACCTTCGACCCGAAGCCGCTGCTCGTGGACCTCGCCGGCAAGCCGATCCCCGCCAGCTTTGGTCGCGTCATCACCGCGATGGGCGAGTTCGATTCGCCGATCATGGCCAGCAAGCGCCAGTGGAAACAGCACGGCCAGAGCGGCACCTGGGTCAGCGACTGGCTGCCGGAAACCGCGACGTGCGTGGATGACATCGCCGTCATCCGCTCGTGCTGGGCCGACGGCATCAACCACTCCTCCGGCGTCTGCCAGATGAACACCGGCTCGATCCTCGCGGGCCGGCCTTCGCTCGGCGCGTGGACCAGCTACGGCCTCGGCACCGAGAACCAGAACATGCCCGGCTTCGTCGTCATGCAGGACAATGCGGCCAGCGTCATCAACGGCCCGCGCAACTGGGGCGCGGGCTTCATGCCGGCCGTCTATCAGGGCACGCGCATCACCGCCGGCAGCGAGCCGATCCCGAATCTCAACCCACCCGACGGCGTGAGCGCCACCGCCCAGCGTGCCAAGCTCGACTTTCTCAACCAGCTCAACCGTGCCCACGCCGCCGACCGCGCGCAGAGCGAACTCGAGGCCCGCATCGCCAGCTACGAACTCGCCTTTCGCATGCAGGCCGAAGCGCCCGAGGCCGTCGATCTCACCAAGGAAAGCGACGCCACCAAAGCGCTCTACGGCCTCGAGGAAAAAGACACCGCCGACTTTGGCCGCATGTGCCTGCTCTCGCGGCGGCTCGTCGAGCGCGGCGTGCGTTTCGTCCAGCTTTACAGCGGGGCCGGAAGCAAATGGGACTCACACACCAAGCTGGAGGAAAATCACTCGAAGCTCTGCCGTTCGATCGACAAACCGGTGGCCGGCTTGCTCAAGGATCTCAAAGCGCGTGGCCTGCTCGAGAGCACGCTGGTCGTCTGGGGCGGCGAGTTTGGCCGCACCCCGCAGAGCGAGAAAGGCGACGGGCGCGACCACAATCCGACGGGCTTCACCATGTGGATGGCCGGCGGCGGCGTGAAGGGCGGGCAAGTCATCGGGGCGACCGACGAAGTCGGCCTCCACGCCGTGCAGGACCGCCTCCACGTCCACGATCTCCACGCCACCATCCTCTGGCTCATGGGCCTCGATAATATGGGCCTCGTCTATAAATACAAAGGCCGCCCCGAGCGCCCCACGCTCAACGAAGGCGAGCCCTTCAAGCGTATTGCCGGGCTGTAGGGGAGCGCCGCCGTCCCCGTGCGGCAATCCCCACGCCGGCACAGCCGCACTTTCCACGCGCCGTCATCCTGAGCGGAGTGTAGCGAAGTCGAAGGATCCCGTGGAAGATGCTGGCGATGTCGCTGGGGTTAGCGCGGGATCCTTCGACTGCGTTTCCGCCCGCCTACGCCCACCGGAAAACTCCGCTCAGGATGACACGCTGATTTGTTTTTCTTCACGTGCTCACCCGTTCACCCCGCTCGCATTCAGAGCCGCCACGAGATGCCGCATCTCGTCATCCAGCTCCCCCGGATCGTGCAGCGTCTGTGCGATCTCCGCGCGGATGATCTCCCGAAACCGCCGCCGCAGCCGATGAATGGCGACCTTCAGCGCGCCTTCACTCAACCCCAGTTGACCGGCGACCTCGCTTTGCGCGGCGGGTGCGCCGGCGGGTGTGAGCCACGGCTTGAGCGCGTCGAATTGCCCGTCGCCACAGCATTCCTCCTGGAGCGTCGTGAGGGCCCGCTCGACCAGCGCCAGCGCCCATTCGCGATCAAACTCCGCATCCGGCGGCAGCGTCGCGGCAGCGGCGATCTCCAAGCCCGGCGACGTATCCGTCCCTGCATCCAGCGCGATGCGCTCCGCGTCGCCGCCGCGTTTTTCGCGCGCCTCCGCGCGGCGGCGGTTCGTGAGAAAATGCTTCACCGCCCCGAGCAGATAATTGCGAAACCGCCCGCGCCCGCGCTCCACTCGCCCGAGCGAAGCCTCCGCCAGCACCTTCTCGAAAAACTCATGCGCTACTTCACGCGCCGTACTTTCCTCCCGCCCCTCTCGCCGCAGAAACGCGACCACCGGTGCATAGTACGCCCCGCACAACTCGCTCAAGGCCGTCCGTGCCTCCGACGAGTCCCCGCGCGTCCGTTCGACCAGCGTCCAGCGCGTGGGAGCGAAGCCGCCCGGCTTGGGAGTTTGGTGGTTCATGGACAGGAGTCCGCTTGCTGGTTACCGAACGGGTTGTTGGTTCGGAAGCGGTGTCGGCTGGGACTGCGAGGGTTCGTTCAAAAGCACCCAGAGCGTGTAGATGCCGACCGCTGTTCCAAACGGGATATTCGCGAGATGCAGGACACCCAAGATCAGGACGACGGGCCGCGCCCAACTGCGTCCCTTGAGCAAACCCCAGCCGCCGATGATGCCGGGCAGGGCGAGAATCACGAGGAATCCCGCGACAAAAAATATGACGATACCAAGGATACCCGCTGCCTCTATCTCGCCTTGTGCGATGACAATGCCGCCGGCCATGCCGAGGAAGATGAAAACCGCGAGGGCACCGAGGAGTGTGAACACACCGAGGCCGATGTGGAGCAGGGCGACGATTTGGGTGTGTGTTTTCATGGACGAGATTGGCGGGAGTGCAGGGGTCGTGGCTGTTGGGCTGCGAGAAGGTTCGCGGGCTGATGGCGGTGGCGCTGTTGTGGGTTGCTCGCCGGCGACAGTTTCGACCTGCGTCCGCACCTCGCCGGCACTTTGCTGGCGACGTTCGCGTTCCTTTTCCAAAGCCTGGCGGACGATGGCGTCCACGCGGGGATCGCTGGCGGAGAGTTCGGAGGGTGGGGCGAATTTGCCGACGGGGAGTTCGCCGGTGAGGAGTTCGTAGAAGACGACGCCGAGGGAGTAGATGTCGGCGCGGTGATCGACCTGCTCGGGGCGGTCGCGCTGCTCGGGGGCCATGTATTGTGGCGTGCCGAGGGCCGCGCCGAATTGCGTGAGGCCGGGAACAGCGGGGGAGGAAGTCGCGGACGAGGCGCCCGCTTCGCCCACTATTTTGCCGATGCCGAAGTCGGCGAGTTTCACGCGACCCTTGGCGTCGAGGAGAATGTTCTCGGGCTTGATGTCCCGGTGGAGCACGCCCTCGTCGTGCGCGAACTGCAGGGCATCGCAAATCCGCGGGACGATGCTGAGCGCCTGCGCGGGAGTGAAACGGCTGGCCCGCATGGCCTGGCGCAGGTTCACGCCATCGACATGCTCCATGAGCAGGTAGAAGAAATCGGCCGCGCGCCCGGAGTCATACACCGAGACGATGTTCGGGTGATGCAGCCGCGCGAGCATCTGCCCTTCGCGCTCGAAACGCTCGGCGAAGGCCGGGTCGCGCTCCGCCAGCGTGGCGGGCAGCACCTTCAAGGCGACGAGCCGATTCAGCTTCGGCTGGCGGGCGCGGAAGACTGCACCCATGCCGCCCGCGCCGATCAGCGCCAGCACGTCCAGCTGCGGAAAAGCCGCGGCCACTTGCTCGACCGTCGGCGGGGCGGCGAGGCGGGCGCCGCTGGGTGAGTCGGTGGGCGCGGCGGCCCCGGCGAGCAGGCAGCGCGGGCAGAGATCGAGGGCGGCACCGGGCGTGAGTGGCGCGCCGCATTGGGGGCATTGGGGCATCGAAGTGTTCATACACCGGCTTCCTGAACCGCCGCACGCCTCGGGTTACAGAAAAAGTGCCGCGACCGTCCGCGCGGGTGTATTCCCCGCTTGCCCGGGCGGGCGGCGGGTGATTCCTTGGCCCGCCAATGAGCGACACCCCGCGACCGATGGTCGAACTCCGCAACGTCACCAAACGCTTCGGCGGTTTCACAGCGGCCGATGACATCAATCTGACGATCCAAGCGGGCGAGTTTCTCACCCTTCTCGGCCCGAGCGGCTGCGGCAAAACCACGCTTCTGCGCATGATTTCCGGCTTCGAGACGCCAACGGAAGGCAGCGTGTGGCTCGATGGCGTGGACGTGACCCATGTGCCGCCCTACCGGCGCAACGTGAACCAAGTCTTCCAAAGCTACGCGCTCTTCCCGCATCTCACCGTCGAGGAAAACATCGGCTTTGGCCTGCGCATGCAAAAGGTCGCGAAAGGCGAAATCGCCGAGCGAGTGCGGCAAGTCGTGCAACTCGTCGCGCTCGGCGGGATGGAAACGCGCAAGCCGGTGCAGCTTTCGGGAGGTCAGCGGCAGCGGGTGGCCCTGGCGCGGGCCATCGTTTGCCAGCCGAAGGTGCTGCTGCTCGACGAACCGCTTTCCGCCCTCGACGCAAAGCTGCGGGGGGCGATGCAGATCGAGCTGAAGCGGTTGCAAAAAAAGCTCGGCATCACTTTCGTCTTCGTAACGCACGATCAGGAGGAGGCGCTGACGATGTCGGATCGCATTGCCGTGGTGAACAAGGGGCGCATCGAACAGCTGGGCGATTCCGCTGACATCTATCACTCACCGCAGACCACCTTCGTCGCCAACTTCATCGGCCAGGCCAACATCCTCGAGGCCACCGTGGTCGCCAACGAAGGCCACTTCACTCGGCTGCGGCTGACGCCCGACGTGGAAGTGCTCGTGCCCAGCGACAGCCGGCTCACTGGGCTGACCGATCTGCTCGTTTCGATCCGCCCGGAGAAAATCCATCTGCAAAAGACACGGCCAGACTGTGAAGTGGTTTTCGAAGCTGAGGTGGACGAGGAGCTTTTCAAAGGGGCCATCGATGAGCTTTTACTCAAGACGGCAGGGGGGCTGGAACTGACGGCGATGGTAGCGAATGAAAGCGCCACCCAGGAGACGTTTCACAAGGGCGAGAAGGTGTGGTGTGGCCTGCATCCCAGCGACATCGTGGTGGTGCGGGGCGAGTAGGATTTTCTAGCAGCGTGCGAGCGCAACAGGGCTAGGCTCGACGCGTGAAACTCCCCGCGTTCTTTCTCGCTTCACTCTTCCTGAGTTCCGGTCTTCTTGCGGCGGCTGACTCACCACCTGCGCTGCCGCCGGACGCAGTTTCCAAAGATGCCCGGCTGGGACCGCTGAAGGATTTGGATGGCTATTTTCCATTTACGCCGCCGTCTTCGCGCGAGGCTTGGACGAAGCGGTCGGACGAATTGCGCATACAGCTTCGAGTGGCGCTCGGGCTTTGGCCGGAACCGACGCGCACGCCGCTGAACGCGGTCGTCCACGGGCGGATCGAGCGCGAGGATTACACCGTTGAGAAAGTCTATTTCGAGTCGATGCCCGGATTCTTCGTGACCGGCACGCTTTATCGCCCGCGCACGCCGGGGCCGCATCCGGCGGTGCTTTGCCCGCACGGGCACTGGGACGAGGCGCGCTGGGCGGTGCGCGGGGAGGCGGAGATGAAAAAGGAACTGGCCAGCGGGGGCGAACGGCTGCCGGAAGGCGGACGCAGTATGTTTCAGTCGCTCGGCGTGCAGCTCGCGCGGATGGGTATCGTCGCGCTGAACTTCGACATGCTCGGCTACTGCGACTCGCAGCAGATCAGCCTGGAGCTGGCGCACAAATTTGCCAAACAGCGCCCGGGCAGCAGCGGGCTTTTCAGTGCCAGCGCCGAGGCGCACGCGCAGAGCGTGATGGGCCTGCAGACATGGAATGCGATCCGCGCGCTCGATTTCCTCGAAACCTTGCCCGACGTGGATGCGAAGCGACTCGGCTGCACCGGGGCGAGCGGCGGCGGCACGCAGACCTTCATCCTCGGCGCGCTGGATTCCCGGCTCGCGGTCGCATGTCCGGCGGTGATGGTGAGCACCGCGATGCAGGGCGGCTGCACTTGCGAAAACGCCAGCCTGCTCCGTGTCGGCACGGGGAACGTCGAAATCGCCGCGCTCTTCGCGCCGAAACCGCTCGGCATGACTGCCGCGAACGACTGGACGAAGGAAATGGCCACGAAAGGATTTCCCGAGCTTCAGAAACTCTACGCGCTGCTCGGCGCGCCGGAGCACGTCGCGCTTTGGCCGATGCTCCAGTTTGGCCACAACTACAACGCGCCAAGTCGGGAAAAGATCTACGCGTGGTTCAATGAGCACTTTCGCCTCGGCCTGCCTACCGACCGGCTCGTCGAGGGCGAATATTCGCCGCTCTCCCGCGAGCAACTGACGGTTTGGGACGCGGATCATCCGGCGCCGACGGGCGGCGCGGCGTTTGAGAAAAAGCTACTCGCGTGGTGGCGGGACGATGCTCAGAGCCAGATGGTGAAATCGCCGAAGGAGTTCGAGAGGATCGCGCGGCCGGCCTGGCGGGCGCTCGTGGGTGGGACCAACGAAGAAGGCGAATTGGAAAAGGGGGAAACGAGCGTGAAGCGGACGAAAACAGGCGAAGTTCTGCAGTCGTCGGGGCTGCTACGAAATCGGAAGTCGGGTAGCCTGAGCAAGGTCATTGTCCTTCAACCCAACCAACCAAGCAGACGAACGGTGCTTTGGA
The DNA here is from genome assembly GCA_031390545.1 of Chthoniobacter sp. Classification (GTDB taxonomy): domain Bacteria; phylum Verrucomicrobiota; class Verrucomicrobiia; order Chthoniobacterales; family Chthoniobacteraceae; genus Chthoniobacter. The sequence continues at coordinate 126,422 of JANMTP010000043.1, forward strand.
TTGATGCGTCGGGTTCACAGGCTCTCTTTACCGAGGGCGGCGTGCCGCGGCCGGAGGTCGCTCGCCTGTTGGATGCGGGGTGCCGCGTTGTCGGCTTTGAATTTTTCCGCACTGGCGAAGAGCAAAATTCTGTGGTGGCCAATCCGCGCGAAGCTCCCGCTTACACCTACGGCTACAACCCGGCCTTGCTGGCGCAGCGCGCTCACGAAGTCTTGGATGCCCTGCGCTACGCGCGCTCCCTTGAGCCCAAGGCGACGCTTTCGGTTTTCGCGACCGGTTCCGCCAGCCTCATTGTGGCGGCAGCGCTGGCCTCTGAACCAGGCATCGTGGATGCCGCAGCCCTCGAGAGTGAAGGACAGCGCTTTGGAGAGATCGTCGATTATCGAGCGGCTGATTTTCTCCCGGCAGCCGCGAAGTACGGCGACTTTCCCGGGGCTCTGATCTTGGCGGCCCAACGACCGATTTACGTTTTCGGCGAGGACTTGGCACTGCTGCGAACAGAAGTGGAGCTCTGGGGCGGCCCACAGAAAAATTTAACCCTCGGCGCGGAAGATACACCGAAGGCAATCGAGTGGCTGCTTGAGCAGAAGCGTCGGTAGGTGCTTTGGGCAGCGCAGCGCGCCGTTTTATTGCTGTGCGGAGGATGACGCCGGCACGGATTTCGGCGAGGGCGCCGAAATCAGCACGCGAGGGCGCGTGCGCTCGCCAGTTCTCCCCGCGTCAAAGCAGCCTGACGTTTATGAGCCCGCGCTGGTTCTACCGCTGGGCGCGTGGGTCGAGGGCGTCGCGGAGGGCGTCACCGAGGAAGTTGAGCGCGAGGAGAGTGAGGGACATCGCGGCGGCGGGGAAAACCAGCGTCCACCAAAAGCTGCGCACGGGATTGATGGAGGTGGCGCCGTCCGCGAGGAGGCTGCCCCAGCTGGCTTGAGGGGCTTGGATGCCTAAACCGAGGAAGCTGAGAAAACTTTCATCGAGGATGACCGCCGGAATCGTGAGCGTCAGATAGATGATGACGATGCCGGTGAGATTCGGCAGGAGGTGACGCACGATGATGCGCAGGTGGCTTTGCCCCAAGGCGCGGGCAGCGGAGACAAACTGGAGGTTCTTTAGCGCGAGCACCTGACCGCGGACGATGCGGGCCATGGTCAGCCATTCGATGAGGCCGAGGGAGACGATTAGGATGATGATTTTCGAGTAGCCGACGAGGACGGTGTGACCGCCGGCGTTGAGCCAATTCTTGAAGGAATGATCGAACGCGGCGGTGGCCAGAATGATGATGATGAGCCGGGGGATGGAGTAGAGGATTTCAACGAACCGCATCATCACGCCGTCGATGCGCCCGCCCGCGTAGCCGGAGATGAGGCCGTAGCTGGTCCCGATGACGAGGCTGATGAAGGCGCCACTGAGACCGACGATGAGAGAAATACGCGCACCTTCCATGACGCGGGCGAGGACGTCGCGACCGTTGTTGTCAGTGCCAAAGGGATGGGCGACGCTGGGTGGGGAGAACTGTTCGCGGGAGGTGGCGTGGGGATCGGCGGTGAAGACGAGCGGTCCGAGAAAGGCCGCGAGGATGATGAAGGCGAGAAGCGCCATCGCCGCAATGGCGATGGGGTTTTTGCGCAAGCGCGACCAGGCACCAGGAGGAATGGCGGCGTTCATTCGAGGGTGATCCGGCGATCAAGAAGGGTGTAGGCCACATCCACCACGAGATTCAGGGCGACAAGGAGGGTGCAATAAACGATGACCACGCCTTCGACGAGAAAGACGTCTTTGTTCAAAATGGAGTTGATGAAGAAGGGACCGGCCCCAGGGAGGTTGAAGATCGTTTCGACGACGAGTGAACCGGTGAGGAGATGGGCGGCGAGGGGGCCCAGAAAGCTGACGACCGGGAGCAGGGCTACTTTCAGCGCGTGTTGGTAAATAACGCGGGTGTTACTCAGGCCTTTGGCGCGGGCGGTGCGGATGAAGTCCTGGCCCAGCACCTCCAGCATGCTCGTGCGCATGAGTCGCGCGATGTAGGCCACATACGGCCCGGCGAGAGTAACCGCGGGCAGGATGATGCTCGCCCAACTTCCCCAGCCGCCCACGGGGAGCCAGTCCACCCGGATGGCGAAGAAGAAGATGAGCAGCGGGCCGATGACGAAGCTGGGGATGCTGATAAGGAAAAGCGCGGCCAACATTGCGCTGGTATCCGCCCACGTGCCGTGGCGCACCGCGGCGATGGAGCCGAGCCAGATGCCGCCGGTCGTGGCGAGTAGAAACGCGGCGATGCCGAGTGTGGCGGAGACCGGCAGGGTATTGCCGAGCAGCTCGGCCACGGAACGGTCGCGGTATTTCACCGATGGCTGGAGGTCGCCTTGGAGAAGGCCGCTGTATTCGCCGGAAACGTTACGGCGAAGGCCAAGGTAGGTGGTGTATTGCTCCCAAGTGGACCCGCTGAGATTGAAGCGAGCTTCGAGTTGCTGGCGGATGGAGTCGGGCAACTTCCGCTCGGTGGTAAAGGGGCTACCGGGCATCGCCTTCACGAGGAAGAAAGTGATCGTGACCACGCTGAACAGCACCACGAGCATGGCGGCGAGGCGACGGAGGATGAAGGGAAGCAAAGAGTTTGGGTGTTAGGATTTGGCGTCCAGACGCTGGCGAGCTGCGGCTAGATAACCGGCATCCATTTCAAAGCCGATGAATTTTTCCACTCCGCAGGCCGCAGCCGCAGTGGCGCTGTGGCCGAGGCCGAGGAAGGGATCGAGCACGACGAGATCTGGCCGCGCTCCGTGGAGACGAATGCACCACTCGGCGAGTTGTGCGGGAAAGGTCGCGGGGTGCGGGCGGTCACCCGCGCGGCTTTTGATCGTTTCGTACGGAATGAACCAGTTGTTTCCGCGGCAACGCCGGTCCCGCGTTGCGGTCTTGGTATGCGCCCAGCGGGCGATGTTGCTTTTGTCGGCGTAAGCAGTCCCGACGGCGAGGCGGTCGAGCGGCACGTCGCCGGTCTTGGTCAGGTGAAAGACGTAATCGTGACAATCGGTAAGATAGCGCTTTGAGTTAATCGGTTTGAAATGGCCGACGCTCAATTCGTCGCCGTGGCGTGGTTGGACGGTGATCGACTTGATCCAGTGAAGCGTGTTTTGCAGCCGAAAGAGTGGCTGCAGCCGGAGGACGATCTCGTGCGGCAGTAGTGGGTTAGCCGGGGCGGCTCCTACATTCAGGAAAAATGACCCGGCGGGTTTCAACACGCGCTGCACTTCGGTCGCCCAGCGCACGCACCAGTCGAGGTAGGTTTCGCGGGGCGCGTCGTCCGCGAAACTGGCGTAAGCGATATCGAGATTGTAGGGCGGCGAGGTGACCACGAGATCCACGCTTTCTGCGGGCAGCACGGCCATCCCGGCGAGGCAATCGCCTAGGCGCAGGTCGAAGACGGTGGGACTGGACGGGGTGAAAAGATCGCTCATCGGCAAGACCGGCATCATTCGCTAAAGGCCGCGGCTTTTGCATTGCGAAAATGCGCACGGCCTTTAGGAGGTGCGCGCATCTCGCGATGACATTTTCCGCACTTCCTCCCCGAATCTTTGCCGTCATCTGCGCGCTGCTTTTGGGAGTTCTCTGCGTCACCGCCCGCGCTGGGAGCGAGACGCCCCCGCAGACCGGACCCGTTGTAGAGGGCAACCGAGCCGTGATCCGCGGCGGAGTCTGCCATGCTCCGGCGAATGCTCCGCTGGCCGTGAAGAAAGCAATCTGGGCCTGCAATTACCTAGTTCGGCGGCCCTACGTGTGGGGCGGGGGACACGGCACGTTTTACGACCGCGGCTACGATTGCTCGGGCTCGATCTCGTTTCTCCTGCACCACGCCGGCGTGCTCGCCCAACCCACAACCTCCAAAGCGCTGAAAAACTACGGCGAACCCGGACCCGGTTACTGGATCACGATCTACGCCCGCGATGGCCATACCTTCGCGATCGTCTGTGGCCTACGTCTCGATACCACGGGGCGCAGCGGCCGTGATGAAGGTCCGCGCTGGCGGAGCAACGATCGGAATCCACGAGGCTTCGTGGCTCGCCATCCGCCCGGAATGTAGCGCTTCGCTTCGCGAAGCGCGCCCGTCGCTGCGAACAAAGGGCCGCGCGGGATATCGACAATGGAGCGCGACCGGCGAGACGACTTCAACGTGAGACTGGCACAGGGGCGGCGGGATGGTTACAGTCGCGCGGCATAACCATGTCCGTTCAATACAAGGATTACTACGCCACGCTCGGGGTCTCGAAAACGGCCTCGCAGGACGAGATTCGCAAGGCTTTCCGTCAGCTCGCACGCAAGCATCATCCCGATGTGGCGAAGGACAAAAAAACAGCGGAGACGAAGTTCAAGGAGATCAATGAGGCCTACGAAGTGTTGGGCGAGGCGGATAAGCGGAAGCGTTATGACGAGCTGGGCACGGATTGGGAACGCGGTGGGCCGCAGCAGCCGGGCTTTGGTCGCGGGGCACGGCCTGGGGGCATGGGCGGGATGCCCGGCGGTTTCGAGGGCACGGGATTTAGCGATTTCTTTGAGCAGTTTTTCGCGGGGAATGGAACGCGCGGGCGAGGGACTTCGCCCTTTGGCGGTTTCAGCGGAGCGCCCGCGGAGGCGGCGGGCGGGGGCGACATTGAGGCAGATTTGCTAGTGACCATCGAAGAGGCGCTGCATGGCGGAAAAAAGAAGATTTCGTTTCGCCGCGGCCCACGGGCACCCGTCGAAACGTATGAAGTGCGAATTCCCACAGGCGTCCGCGAGGGACAAAAAATCCGCCTTGCCGGGCAGGGTCAGTCTGCGGGTCGGCGGGGACCAGCGGGCGATCTCTATCTCGTCGTGCGATTTGAAAAACACCCGGACTACCGCGTCGAGGGCGCGGACATTTTGTACGATCTACAAGTGCCCGCGTGGATGGCCGTACTCGGCGGAGAGACGCACATCCGAACGCCCGATGGCCCGGTGCTGCTGAAGATTCCACCGAGTTCACAGACGGGTCGGAAGTTTCGGCTCAAAGGCCGCGGCTTGCCGACTGGCCCAACGGCCCGAGGAGATTTTTACGCCGAACTCGCGATCGCCCTGCCGACTGAGCTGACGCCGGAACAGCGAAAGCTGTGGGAGCAGTTGGCGCAGGCGGGGTGAACGGGCGGGCGAATGGCTGGGTGGATTATTGGATGATTAGAGGAAAGCGGCGACAGCGTCCCTCAGGCCCCTCATCCAACTATCCACAAATCCATGAATCCAATCATCCACCGGCCTCAGCGGGCCTCCACCGGACGCAGCGTGATTTTGTCCGGAGCGAAATTCCCCAACCCGGCTTGAGCTGCGTCGTCGATCCAGGCAGCGCGACGGCCTATCGGGGGGAGCTTGGCATCCTTGCGCCAGCCTTCGAGGAGTCGCAGCGCATGAGCGTCGAGGGCCACCGGGTCTTTGCTGGCGTAAATGGTTAGCCAGGGAAACGCATAATTCGGATTGAAGCGCGGGCCGTTGGCGTATTGCGGGCGGAGCGCGTCCATGACTGTGAGGACGACTTTCGGGCCGAGATTGGGGTCAAGGTAAAGGTCGGGGAGCGCGTCGCCGCCGCCCTCTTGGGTGAAGCGTCGCCAGTTGTCGAGGTTTGGCACGGTCATGTTGTAAAGCGCGCCGGCGACGCCGCAGCCGCTCTCGTCCGAGAGCACGGGGACGTTGATGATCTTGGTGATTTCGCGGCTAACCAAGCTGGCGACGTGGCTCGTGGAGCTGAGCTGGTCGCCCACGGACACGCGCCGTCCGCCACTGGTGCGCGGGTCTTGGAAAAGCAAATCGCCCCAAATGAGTCGCCCGAGCACCGGCGCGGAAACAGACGCGGTGCGATCGTAGCCAGTGGTGGGTGGGATGCCGCGAACCAAGTAACCACCTTTCTCCGCTACGTAGCCGGCTTCCCGCAACTCCGCGCTATCACGATCCCAGACAACGATCCGTGCGGGGGGCACACCCGATTCGATGAGCCCTTCGGCAATGCCATCCACGATGCCGCGGTGCGAGGCAAAATAGCGCCCGCCTGTAGCGCAGACTTTGATGCCGACACGATCGGTCGGGGAGACGAGCGAGCGCCAGGCGCGAGCGACATCGGGTTGCTGGGTCGCGGCCATGACGAGCGCATCGACCATCCGGCGGGTCACGGCGGTGTTCTCCTCCAGTTGGTTGAGCGCGTAGGAATCCGTGGCTGTGTAGATGACTGAGGAGGAAGGGAGCACCGCGGGGGGCTGCTGCTCGGCGGCCCGAAGCGGCGGGAAGAAATGGAGCACCGCAACAGTGGCGGTCAGGTAGCGGAGCACGGTGCGGGACTATTGGAGGCGTGCGGGAGTGTGTCAATTCACGCCCCCGGAGTTCTTGGCGGCAAAAGGAAACCCGCCGCGACGAGTGCCGCGGCGGGTTTGCAGAAACAGATCGCTGTTGGTTTCTAGCCGAGGCGAAGTGAGCGGAGGAGCGAGTTGTCGATTCGGCCAGTGACTTGCAGGCCGCGATCATATTGATAAGCGCGGATGGCCGCGCGGGTGCTGGGCCCGACATCCCCGTCGATGCCTCCGCGGTAAAAACCGCGCCGTGAAAGGGCTCGCTGCACATCGACGGCGAGGTCATCGTCGTAGCGGGCTGACTCGCGAACTGCCGCGCCGCGATAAATGGTGCGCGTCGTATAGGTATTGTAGGAAGGACCGCCGTAATATCCCCCGCCGTAATAACCCGAGCCATAGTAGGCAGGCCCAGTGCTGAAACCCACGCTGATAGCCGGTCGATTGTAATAGCCGTATCCATAGTACGGCCGGGCGTAATATGGGCGGTAAGCTGAGGGGGGGCAGTAAGGCCTCGAGCCATAATATCCTCCGTGGTATCCATGGGAGTAATGCCCGCCGTGGTGACCTGAGTGGTTATGATGATGGCCGCGGTTTTTTGCAAAGCCGCTGGCGGGAGCCAAAGCGATGGCAGCAATGGCGAGAGTGCGAAGTGAAGTCAGGAAGTTCATAGAGATGATGGTTTCGTGAGCTGTGACGCCGACGCGTCAGATTTTCTTCAGCAAAAGTTTGCCCTGTTTCCGTGTTCGGCAAGCGCTCATTTTATCCCAGCTTCCGCCGTGCTGCTTTTCGGCGTCAGCGAAGCGGGCGGATGGTAAATACTTCGAGCTTCACGCCGCCACCATCCGGACTCGCCCGGTTTGGTGAACTGATAGGTGTAGAGCACGGCGCGGATATACTGCGGCGGTTTGTGCGGAAAAGGGTTCGTCTCGAAAAGGCTCAGCACCTCCGGCGTGCCGGTGAGAAGGTGTCCGAGCAGCCAGCCAAACCATGGATTGTTCTGCGGCGAACCGAGCGCTGCGAACCACATTTGCCAATCCAACCGTGGCTGATGTGGGGCGGCCCAGCGGGGTGCGGCGCGCAAGTCGCCCGGCTTCCACGGCAATTCATACGGCTGCCAGATCACCCCATCATTACTGCCTTCAATGATGATTTCATTTCGCTCCGTGGTCATGACCGCGAAGAGCCCGTAGCCATTGAAGCTGCGCAGTGCAGCGAGCGGGTTCCACGGGCGGCAAAGACCCACGGCATGAAGGAGCGGAGGGAGAGAAAGCAGCCCAAAAAGTGCGGCAAGCGCGGCGCCCGCTCGGAAACGGAGCGGCGATATCGGAGGCATGGGCCAGCGCACTGCTGGTAGGATGCGTTTGCGGAGCCGTTGCGGCCAGCCGGCATCATCAAAAAGCAGCAGACAGAGAGCGATGGTGAGAAGGTTGAAGAACGCGAAGTTGCCCGTGATTAGGATCACCCCTTGAAGCGCAATGAGAGCCCATGCACCTGCGTGGCGCCACCGGCGCGGCGCGAAAATGAGGAAAGGAACAATCAATTCGAAGGCGAACATGATCAGCACGGCCCCCCGTAGCATCCAATCGGGCGCGTGATGAACATACCAGGCGGTCCACAGCGGCAGCGGCTGCGTGGCAAAATGGAAATCGAGCGCTGACAAATTCCGCCACGTAGGATCGCCACTGCCGAGTTTCACAAGGCCCGATTCGAACATCAGACGGAAGAGCAGCCACCACAGCAGCCAGCGGCCGAAACGCGGCAGCGGGGCATTTGTTTCCCACTGCGGACGCAACCGCCACGGCAACGCCAAGGTGGCGAGGAGCGCCGTTTCAAGCAGCAGCGCGTCCCACTGAAAATCGAGGAACGGGCTGCTCACGGAGGCCACTGAAAGATAAAGCGCCCAAAGGATCAGCGCACATGCTCCGGGCGCCACGCCCGCGATCATTACCAGCGAGATCAGCACACCGGCCCAGCAGAACGTAAGTAGCGCGCCATCACTTGCCCCTAGCCACACCAATGTCGGCACCTTCCAAAGGCTCGCTGACCCGAGATGCTGCCAGACAGCTTGGAGAAAAGAGTGCGCTGAGGCGACGCCGTTGATGCCGATGAGCCCGCGGATTTGCGGAAGGAGGGAGCCAAATGCGCATAGGAAAATCAAACCCAAGCTCCGCGCAAAGACCGACCGTGCGACGGTAAAACCGGGGGGGACGGGCTTGGGGATATACATGCGGTGCCAAGGCTCATCGGAAAAAATTTCCGCGGCGGCAAGCCTCAGTAATCAATGAGGGCCAGTTGGCTGAATTGCGCCTTTGCAAAATCCGCTTTCAAAATCCTCGCATCCAGGCATTCTCACCGGCGATCCGAACCAAGCTCGGCGCGAGCTTTCCCTTCGCCACAAGTTATGAAATCCCTAATTCTCGTCCTTCTTGTCCCAGGCCTCCTCTTTGCCATTCTCCGCGCTGAACTCACGCCTTGGCGTTTGCTCTCCCCGTCAGAAGCTGCCGCGCTGCGCAACCATATCGCGCAACTCGAGCAAACACGCTCGAACGGTGGATCGGCTCCCGCGGGTTGGCTGCGCGATCCGAACTACCGCACTTCTTTGGAGAAAACCCAGGTCGTAGGGCGTCCGGAGTGGGCCAAGGATCGCGATCGATAGCGACCGCTCACGCTCCACTCTTTTCCAAGCGCAGAATCTCCGCATACTCCGCTTCCGTTACGGGCAGCACCGAAAGCCGCGACTGCCGGACCAGCTTCATCTCGCGCAGGGCTGCGTGAGCTTTGATCTCCTCCAACGTGACCGGCCGCTTCAGTGCGCGCACAGGGACGAGATCGACGCACGACCATTCGCCTTCGGTTGCCGTTGGATCGGGATAAGCCTCCGATGCCACTTTGGCGATTCCGACGACCTCCTTGCCCTCCACGCTGTGGTAAAAGAGCACGGCGTCACCCTCGCGCATCCCCCGCAAATTCAGACGCGCGGCAAAATTGCGCACGCCAGTCCACGCGGTGCGTCCGTCCTTCACGAAATCGGCCCACGAGTAGGCGGTTGGTTCCTGCTTCACCATCCAGAATTGCGCGGTTTTGCTCATGCGCCGAGTCAGCCGGAGTGCGGATCGTGCGCAAGCTCAAAAAAGCGAAGGCGCCCTCCTCGCGGAGAGCGCCTTCCCATGTGGCCGGCGATAAGCCGAATTCTGTCCCGCCGCGGTCGCCCGCGCCGTGTGATGATCATTTCTCTCAGCCCGCCGAAGCGGACCGCCGCACTCCTTGCGAAGCGCTGATGCGACTATTACCCGGAAGCTGCCCCGCTTGCGCGCGGCGGGCAGGCGGCCCGCGCTCCCTGTTCTGTCTTGCACCGCATGGGGTTTGTCGTGCCCCGGAGCTTGCGCGCCGGGCGGTGGGCTCTTACCCCGCCTTTTCACCCTGACCCGCGGCTCCCTTGCGGAATTCGCGGGCGGTTTGTTTTCTGTGACACTGGCCGTCGCGCCCGGCTTTCGCCGCGCGCCCCCGCGCGTTTTGCGCGGCATGCTGCCTTGTGGTGTTCGGACTTTCCTCTCGGAAAAAAGCTCACGCCTTTTTCCCAGCGATCATCTGCCAGCCGCCGAAAGACTCGGGTGCTGACGTGGAAAAAGCCAGTGAGGAAAATTCGTGGAACTTTTTTACAGCAAAAGAAGGGTGCGCGGGTTAACTCACCCGAAACCCGCTAAAGAAAGAAACTGATCCTCATGTTCGGCAAAAAAGAAAAAAAGAAAACGGCCTGGGTGCAAAGTGCGCTAGATCGTTACGAGCGTCCGCTGCTGCAGTATGCGATCAGCATCGTCCAGTCGCTCGATCGGGCGCGCGATGTCGTGCAGGAGACTTTCATGCGGCTGCACAAGCAGGAGCAGGAGGCCATTGAGGGACATCTTTCGCAGTGGCTTTTCACCGTCTGCCGGAACTGCGCGCTGAAGTCGCTGAAAAAGGAAGAGCGCTACATTTACGTCGAGGCGCAGGAGTTTGAGCAAAAGCGTTGCGAGAACCTGACGCCCGCTGCGGAACTGGAGCGTAAGGAGCGGACTGAGCGCGTTATGGAACTGGTGAAGCGGTTGCCGAAGAATCAGCACGAAGTTGTGCGGCTGCGCTTTCATGGGCACCATTCCTACCAGGAGATTTCCGAGATCACCGGGCTGAGTGTGGGCAATGTCGGCTTCTTGCTCAACGCCGCGATGCGCAATCTACGCGGCATGATGGAGCGCGACGACAAGGACGAGAAAATCATCTACCTCAAGAAGGGAGCCGCCTGAGATGAGTGCCAAGTTATCCGAACAAGACCTGACGGACTACGCGCTCGATGAATTGGGGCCGGAGGAGCGCATTTATGTGGAAACGGTCCTCGCGGGCTCAGAGGAGGCGCGGGAGAATGTCTACAAGTTGATCGACCTCGCGATGATGCTCGACGCCGGCTTCGAAAGGCAGGAAAGCCGCGAACCTGCTGTTCTCACCGTCGCGCAACGCCGCGCGCTGATGAGCGTGTCCGCACCGAATATTTTCCTGCGCAATAGCGCCGTCGCACTGGCCGCGGCAGCTTGTGTCGCGCTCGCTTTCATCCAGCGTGATGCGTGGGTGCCACGTTTCCAGCTTCCGCAGGTTACCGCGTCGTCGGGGACATCCGCTCAATCCGGAATGCAGGCCAGTGCTATAGCTGGGGAAACCGACTTCGTTTCGCAGATCATGCAGGTCCGGCAACTGACCGACGACCCACTTCTGCGGAAATGGTTCCAATCGCTTCCGGGAGTGAACAGCCCAACTCCAGCGGTTAATTTCGATTCCTCGTCGCCTTCGTCGTTCGAGAGCCTCATGCCCTGAGTTTCCTTTCGGTTCGGTCCGCTGCTTTTTCGACGCCGTTCGCTGCCCCCTGCCGAACGGCGTTTTCTTTTTTCTTCAACCAGTCACCCTCAATTCATGTCCACCCAAGTAGCCACTAACGCCCCACAGAACGCCGACCCCATTGACGACAAAGCTGCCGCCGCGTCGCTCGTCGAAGCTTTCCAAAAGATCACGGAGGAAATGGGCAAGTTCATCGTCGGCCAGCAGGAGGTGATCGAGCAACTCGTGATCGCCGTGCTCGCTGGTGGACATTGCCTTCTCGAAGGCGTGCCCGGCCTGGCGAAGACCGCGATGATCCGCTCGCTCTCTCGGACGATGGATTTGTCATTTCGCCGCATCCAGTTCACGCCGGATCTAATGCCCGCCGACATCACCGGCACGGACATCATTCAGGAAGATCCCACGACCGGCCACCGCCGCTTTGTTTTCCAAAAAGGGCCGATCTTTACCCAGATGCTCCTCGCCGATGAAATCAACCGCACCCCGCCGAAGACGCAGGCCGCGCTGCTTGAAGCGATGCAGGAGCACAGCGTCACCGTCGGCGGTCACACGCTCAAACTTGAGGAACCGTTCTTCGTCCTCGCAACGCAAAACCCCATTGAGCAGGAAGGCACCTACCCGCTGCCCGAGGCGCAGAAGGACCGCTTTATCTTTCTGGTGAAAGTCGATTACCCGGAGCGCGAGCACGAACGCCAAATCGTCGCCCGCACTACCGGCACCTTCACCGCCGATCTCCAGCCTGTAATCAACGGCGCGCAGATTCAGCAGCTCCAAAAAGTGGTCCGCAAAGTCCCCGTGCCTGAGCACGTCATGGACTTCGTTCTCGACCTCGTGCGCTACACCCGTCCGGCGAACCCGGACGCGCCCGCGTGGGTGAAGGACCTCATTGAATGGGGCGCCGGTCCGCGTGCCTGCCAAAATCTCGTCCTTACCGCGAAGGTTCGCGCGGTCCTGCGCGGCCGCTTTCACGTCACTGACGACGACATTGCCGCTCTCGCCCTTCCCGTCCTTCGCCACCGCGTCGTCCCGACCTTCAACGCCGAGGCCGAAGGGATCAAAGTGGACGACATCATCGCCCGCATTGTGAAAGCAGTTCCGCGCGGAGAGGCCAAACGGGCGTTGTAATCCCGGCGAACGTTCAGCGTTCTCCTGCGCCCAATGGCTCACGTCTCCGACTTTCTCACGCCCGCTGATCTCCAAAAGGTCAGCAACCTTCAGGTGGTCGCCAAGCAGGTTGTGGAGGGCTTCTGCTCCGGCATGCACCGGTCGCCGCACAAGGGGTTCAGCGTCGAGTTCAAGCAGCACCGGCAATACGTCCCCGGCGACGAAATTCGCCACATCGACTGGCGCGCCTTTGGCCGCAGCGACCGCTTTTACATCCGCGAATACGAGGAGGAGACCAACCTCCGCGCCACGCTCCTGCTCGATCTTAGCGGCTCGATGAACTATGGGCGCGCGACGAGCGCCAACGGGGGTGCGGGCGTCACCAAGTATGAATACGCCCGGCGGCTCGCGGCCTGCCTCGCCTACCTAATGATCGGCCAGCAGGACAGCGTGGGCATGGTCACGTTCGACACGAAGATTCGAAAATACATTCCACCTCGGGCGCGGGTCTCGCATCTGCGCGTCCTCATCGACGAACTCCAGCGCAGCGAACCCGGCGGCGAGACAGAACTCGGCGGGGTCTTCCACGATCTCGTGCCGAAGCTGCACCGGCGCGGGCTGCTGATCATCATTTCGGACTGCTTCGGCGATGTTCCCGCGCTCCTCAAAGCGCTTGCCCACTTCCGCCACGCGCATCACGAAATCCTGATTTTTCAAATCTGGGACCGCGATGAACTGGAGTTTCCCTTCAAAGGTTGGACGCAGTTTGACTCGCTCGAAACCGCGGGCGTGAAGCACCTGCTCGACCCGGTGCTACTGCGCGAAGCTTATCTCGCGAACTTGGAAAGGTTCCGCACTGAACTCGTCAAAGGCTGTCGCCGGCACAAGATCGACCTCGTCCCATTTACGACCGACCAGCCATACGCCGAGGCGCTCGCTGCCTACGTTTCGAGAAGGAGAGCACGGGGATGACTTTCCTCAACTTCGCCCTCCTCGCCGGCATCGCCGCGCTGGCAATCCCGATCATCATCCACCTCTTCCATAAGAGCCGCTTTCAAGTCGTGAAGTGGGGCGCAATGCACTTGCTGGAGGCGGTCATTCGCACGAACCAGCGGCGCATCCGCATCGAGCAGATCATTCTGCTCATCATCCGCGCGGCGATCCCGGCGATCCTCGCGCTGTGCATGGCACGGCCGGTATGGAAAGGCGCACAGAAGCTGATGGGCGAGGCCAAGACCTCGACCGTCGTCCTGCTCGACAATAGCTACTCGATGGAAGGCGGACGCGCGGGCGCGACGAATTTTTCCATCGCTCGCGACGAGTCGGCGCGAATCGTCAACGAACTCAAGCTTGGCTCCGATGCGCAGGTCGTGCTCATGGGTGAAGGCGGAGCGCCGCTGCTCGATGAGTCAACTTATGACCTCGCGCGACTTAACCAGGCGTTACAGAAGACGGACGCCGGCTTTGGTGCGGCAACAGTTCCGGCGGCGCTGGATTACGCGGCGGGCGTCCTCGGCCAGATGCGGGAGTCGAGCCGCAATCTTGTGGTGATGACGGATTTTCAGCGCATCAGTTTCGAGGCCACGGAGGACGCGCAGGTGGCCCAGATGATCGCGCGGCTGAAGGCGCTGCCGATCGTGCCAGACATCACCTTTTTCGACGTGGGCAGCGAGGTGAAGGACAACGTCGCCGTCGAATCGCTGGAGTTTTCGCGGCTCATGGTTGGCGTTGGGCAGAAGATTCAGATTCGCGCGAACCTGCGCAATTTCGGCGAGGTGCCGTATCAGGATTTGCGCGTCTATTTCAAAGCGGACGGCAAGGAAAGGTCCGTGTCGCAGATCAATCTCGGGCCGCACGAAAAAGGGCAGGTCCTTTTCTCGCACGCCTTCGATACGCCGGGCTCGCACGTCGTTGAGGTCCTGGCCGACGCCGATGCGCTCAAGGCGGACAACAGCTATCTCGCGAGCATTCCCGTGCGCGACAAGGTGCCGCTGCTGCTTGTCGATGGCGACCCAAGCAACGAACCGCTCAAGGGCGAGGTGGATTTCGCGGAGATCGCGCTCCAGCCCTATAGCGCCGCGCGGGTGGAACTGGCCGACCTCATCTCGACCAAGGTCATGAAGGCCGATGATTTGAGCGCGAAGACGATCACCGATTCCGCGGTCGTGATTCTGGCCAACGTCCGGAAACTCAGTGACGATCAGCTTCGCGCGCTAGAGGACTTTGTTAAAGGCGGTGGTGGCCTGCTTATCTTTCCCGGAAACCGCAGCGACACCGCGTGGTATAACAGCGCGCTGCTCAAGGACGGCAAAGGCCTGCTGCCGCTTGCGCTGGGCTCGCTCGCGGGGGATCTGAAAGACGGCGCGCCGTCGGTGGGCATCGTCTCACAGCGCTTCGAGCATGCCGCGCTCGACATCTTTAACGACCCGCGCAACGGCACGCTCACTGATGCTGGGATCAAGCTTTGGTTTCGCCTGAAAGAGCAGGCCGAAAAGTCGGCGACAGCGATGCCCACGACGACGCTTGCGCGGCTCGACAGCGGAGATCCCTTCCTCGTCGAAAAGCAGTTCGGCGATGGCCGCGTCATCCTCTCGGCCGTGCCGGTCGATGCCGACTGGAGCAATCTGCCGATGCGCCCGTTTTACCTCCCTTTGCTCCAACGGCTCTCGGTCTATCTCGCATCCACCGTTTATCCGCCGCGCAATCTCGATGTGGGCAAACCGCTTGTCGCCTTCCTGCCAGTCGCGGATGCGGGTAAAAAAGCGACCGTCATCGCACCTGACGGCACACCGTTGGAAGTTCCAATTGTAAAAAAAGGCGAGCGCGGCGTGGTCGAGTTTGGGAAGACGCAGCGGCCCGGCCTCTACACGCTGAACCCGCCCGGCGCGTCGCCCGTCTATTACGTCGTCAACGCCTCGCGTCGCGAATCCGACCTGCAAAAACTGACTGAGAAAGAGATCGCGGATTTTGCCAAGACGCACGGCGTTTCGCTCGTCCGTAGCGGCGCGGAATACAAGCAACTCGACCACACGCGCCGCTACGGCTTTGAGCTGTGGCGGCCGCTGCTCTGGGTGATCCTCGGGCTGGTCTTCCTGGAGCTTTTCTTGCAGCAGAAATTCGGACGTGTCCGCAGCAAGGTGGGTAGCCTAAACTTCGGCCCCGGTAACCTTGGACCAGGGTCGAAGGCCAGTCGGACGGAAGCCATGGCGGAACGCGTATGACGACGGAGCGCATCGAAACTTCGCTCCGTTTTGTCGGCGACTGGCCGTGGTGGGTGGGCGTGGGATTGGCGGTCGTGCTGGGCGGAGTCGCATGGGTGTTCTACCGGCGGGAAACGCGGCCGATTAATCGATGGCTCAATTGGCTACTGCCGACGCTGCGCGCGCTGGCGGTGATCATGCTCGTGCTGATGCTCGCCGGGCCGGTACTGCATCATCGCAAGGTCATCGGGCAGCTTTCGCGGCTGCTGCTGTTCGTCGATGGCTCGAAAAGCATGGGCTTCGCCGATCCGTCGATGGATGCGGGCCGGAAGATTCTCATCTGCCAGCGGCTGGGGTTGCTGCGGGAAGGCGTCGTTGCGCTCGATCTGCCGCAGGCTGGCTCGGCGCTCGCCGATGCGCAGTCGCTCGCGGCCAAGGCGAAGACGATGCAGGCCGCGGCGGAGGAGGACTGGAAAAAGCTAACGCAGGATTTTGCCGCGAAGACCGGAGCGGCGCGCGAGGCTCTGGCGAAAGCGGGCGGCGATCCGGCGCGACTCGATGCGCTTACGAAGGAACTTGCCGACCCGGCTCGGGAAATTGCGGGGCGCGACTCGAAGCAGCTCGATGACCGCGGGCGCGCGCTGGCGGAGTTGGCGCGACTCGGCGAAGTGGCGGGGCGCTGGCAGACGGAGTTGCGCGAGCGTTTCGAAAAAACCGTTGGTGAACTGGCGGCTGGCG
The DNA here is from genome assembly GCA_031390545.1 of Chthoniobacter sp. Lineage (GTDB taxonomy): Bacteria > Verrucomicrobiota > Verrucomicrobiia > Chthoniobacterales > Chthoniobacteraceae > Chthoniobacter. The sequence goes on from JANMTP010000043.1 coordinate 142,668, forward strand.
AGAATTCTCCGCTACGCGCAGCGTTCGCGAAGTTCGATGCGCTGCCGCGAAGCCAGCGACTGCAGTCGATGCTGCTGGAGGGCGAGAAGGAGAAACTGCTGGCGCGGTTTGGCGAAAGCTACGCGGTACACCTGTTCGACCTCGAAGGCGCAGAAGCGAAAAAGATCTGGCAGCCGTCGGCGCGGGATTCTGCACTGCCGCTCGCGCTGCCGAAGCCGGAGGGCGAGATCACGAATCTCTCCGCGGGGCTCAAGGACAGCGGCGGCGAGCAGCAGAAGGAGGAGCGCGGAGCGGTGGTGATTTTCAGCGACGGGCAGCACAATGAAGGCGATTCCCCGATCGAGGCGGCGAAGCTGCTCGCCGGGCGCGGCATGACGATTTTCACGGTTGGTTTTGGCAGCCAGCTCAAGCCGCGGGACCTCGCGGTGATGCGAGTGGATGGGCCGGAGTCGGTCTTTCTCGAAGACCGCATCCGCGGCACGATCACGCTGAAGGACGATATGCCCGCGGGCGTTCCGTTTACGGTCAGCGTGGCAGATGGCGAGAAGGTGCTGTGGCAGCAGCAGCTCGTTACCGACGGCAGCAACGCGCGCAAAGTGGCGTTCGATTTTCCGATCAGCGAGCAGGTCAAGGGGCGGATGAAAACGAAGCAGAACGATGTGGCCGTATCTTCGGTGCCGATGGATTTGCAGGTCCGCGTTTCGCCCGCGGAAGGCGATCGCGAGTTGTCGAATAACGAGGGTGGTCTGCGCTTTCGTGCGGTCACGCAGCGGCGGCGCATCCTACTGCTCGACGGACGGCCGCGCTGGGAGACGCGCTATCTGCGGAACATGTTCGAGCGCGATGAACAGTGGGAAGTGAGCACGGTCATCGCGGGGACAAGCGCGGGCGAGCAGGGGTTTCCGCGCGGCGACAAAGCGGGGCAATTTCCAAGCGATCCAGCGCTGCTGCAAAATTTCGACCTCATCATTTTCGGCGAAATCCCACGCGCGGTCTTTAAGGGCGACGAATTGCAGTGGATCAGGGATTTCGTGGCGAACCGCGGCGGGGCCGTGGCTTTCATCGACGGTGCGCGGCAGCGGTTTAAGGAATACGCGGACACGCCGATCGCGCCGCTTTTTCCGGTGGAGTGGAAAGGCGCGGGCGTGCGCGACGGCATCACGAAAATCGTGCTAACTGAGCGTGGTGCAGGGCTTGCGGCGTTTGCGCTTTCGCCAGAGAAGCCGCAAAACGCGGAGGTGTGGAGCAAGCTGCCGCCGCCGCATTGGCTGTCCGGCGGAACGGTGCTGCCCGGTGCGGAGGTGCTGGTCGAGGCCGAGGCCGGCGGCCAAAAGATTCCAGCGGTGGTGCTGCGTCCGTACGGAGCGGGGAAGGTGCTTTATCAGGCCTTCGACGACTCGTGGCGCTGGCGCTACGAGGTCGCCGATCTGAATCACGTCAAATACTGGAACCAGATCGCAAACTGGATCGCGGAGATCCCGTTCGCGGTGCGGGACAAATTCGTATCGCTCGACGCTGGCGGCATTACCTACCGACCCGGCGAATCCGCAGAACTCCGCGTGCGACTGCGCGACGGCGAGGGCAAACCAGTGACCAACGCCGGCGCGGACGCGGTGCTTTCGCGCGACGGGAAACGGGTGGCGACCATCCGACTTACGCAGGACGACAATGCGGGTGGACTTTTTCGCGGCAAGACTGCGGGGCTGGAGCCGGGCAACTATGAGGTGGCGGTGGAATCCGCCGCCATCGCCGAACGCGATGCGAAAGCGCGCACAGAATTCAAGGTCGAGCCGCGTGAGACTGGTGAACTGACCCAACTGAGCTTGAACGAAGAGTTGCTCCAGCAAGTTTCGGCAGAGACGGGCGGGATGTATTTGCGCGAGGAAAACATCGACCGGCTTACCGAACTGCTGGCGCCGATGAGCCAAGGTAAAGTGATCGAGAGCGACACGGTACTTTGGCAGAGCTGGTGGTGGTTCCTGCCGATTGTGCTGCTGCTGACGATTGAGTGGATCATCCGGAAGCGGGCCGGGATGTCGTGATGAAGCCGCTGCGACCATCCCGTGCGACGCGGCGGCCAAGATTTCCTTTGTCGCCGGGTCAACCCTCCCGGAACCTCGCCCTGTTCCCCGCACCCTAAACGTAGTCGTTTGAACCTATGAGCCATCAAACCGATCCGATCATTTTGCAAAAGCTCCAGGCTTTCAGTCAGCGGCGGCGCAAGCTGATTATCTTTCGCGGGGCATGTGCGGCGGTGGCGACTTTGCTGGCAACGATGATGGTAATCGCGTTTGTGGATTGGATTTTTGTGTTGCCGGACGGGGTGCGCTGGGGGCTGAGTGCAGCGGCTTATATCGCGGTGATTGTGGTGGAATGGCGCTCGTGTTTGCGGCTGCTGATGCGGGCGCCGGGGCCGAAGCGGTTAGCGCGACTGGTGGAGCATGCGGAGCCGAAATTGCGGGAGGATTTGCTATCGGCGGTGGAATTGGGCGATGCGCAATCGGATGCCGCGTTTGATTCCGAGCAGTTCCGCGCGCTGGTGCAGAGCGATGTGGCCGCGCGGATGCAGGGGATGGATGTGGAGCAGCTGCTGCCAGCGAATCTGGTGCGACGCTACACGGCGATCGCGGCGGGTATCGCGATCGCGTGCGTGGTCGCGTTTGCGCTGACGGGTTTCCAGTTCGGCACGCTGATGATGCGAGCGCTGCTGCCGATGGCAAATCTCGGGCGCGTATCGAAGGTGCAGGTGAAGATCGTGGAACCAACGCCGGCGGAGATGCGGGTGCCGCAGGGCGACACGGTGCCTTTGGTCGTCGAGTTGACCGGACAGCGCGCGAACAAGGCGATGCTGGAAACCTTCACCAAGACCGGCGGGCGGGAGTTGGTGCAGATGAATGCGATCGGAAATGACCGATTTTCAGCAACGATCCAAGTAGCGCGGGAGGACGTGCAGTATCGGGTGCGAGCGGGCGACGCGATCACGCGGAAGTATCAGCTCGAAAGCGTGGCACGGCCGGCGGTGGTGAAGTTTCACAAGACCTATCTGCATCCAGAATACACGCGACTGGCGGTGAAGCAGGTAACGGAGGAGAACGGAGATCTCGCGGGGATCGAGGGGACGGAGGTGGAGTTGCGGCTGACCACGAATCAGAAGGTGAAGGATGGTGAGTTACGGCTGGAGCAGGGGAAGAAGAGCAGCGTGGTGCCGCTGAAAGAAGAAGGAGGACAGCTGGTGGCGAAGGTGCCGCTGACCGCGTCGGGGATCTACCGCGTGCGGTTGGTCGGGGCGGAAAGCGGTTTTGAAAACAAGTTTAGCCCGGAATACGAGTTGCGCGCCGAGGCCGATCTCGTCCCTCAGGTAGAGCTCGAACTTCCGCGACAGGATTTGATTTTGCCGGTGAATGAATTGGTGGATGTGCAGGGGACGGCGAGCGACGACCTGGGGCTGGCGACAGTCGCGCAGCTCATCAAAATCAACGACGGCGGATGGAAAGAAGTGCCGCTGTTGAAAGATTTGGGCGCGAAAACGAAGGTCGAGCGGCGCTGGGATTTGTACGAGACCGGGGTAAAGCCAGGCGATCTGGTGACGATGAAGTTGCTGGCGGTGGATTTGAAGGGAAACCGCGGTGAGTCGCGACCTTTGCAGGTGACCATCACGGCGTCGGGATTTGAGGCAAAGCGGCTTTCGTCGCTGGAGGCGCAGCGGGCGCTCTTTGACGCGCTCCGGGCGCAGCAGGTGGCGGCGGAGGCGCTGGCGAAGCGCGCTGGCGAAGCGCGCGATCAGTTTGAGCGGCTGCCGGATGGTGACGCCGGTCGCAAGCAGGCGTTGGTGACGGCGACGGCGGCGATGACGGAATTCGAGACGAAGAACGCGGCTGTGGTGGCGCAACTGGGGGTGACTCTGCGCGAGGCGATGCCGGGGCATCAGGCGGGCGATCTCGTGCTGCTCGCGCGTTCGGCTGCGCGGGCAAATGCTGGTGTGGCGCAGCATGCGCGGCGGATTTTCGAGATGCTTGCGGGTGATGCGGCGGCACCCTTGGCGCGTGAGCTGATGCGCGAGGCGGCAGATGCCAGCGCTCGTGCGGAGCAGCGGTCGCGGCTGGCGTTGGAAAGCTACCGGGTGTTTCTCACGGCGGAGGAAATCGATGTGCTGAACGAGAACTTTCACGTTGTCGCCCGGGAGCAGGAGCGGCTCACGGAGCTGGCCAAAAACAGCGGCGATGCGGCGGCGAAATGGGCGCAACTCGGCAACCGGATGCGCGTGGTTTTGACTGAGGTGCGGGGACTGGAAGAGCTGATGGGCACCAGCGCGGAGCATGCGTCGAACAATTTGCCAGACCGGCTGCGGTCGATGCAGAAGGATATGAACAAGCCGCGCATCGCCCTGGAAAAGGCGATGATCGGCAAGGAGCCTGGCAAGGAACTGCTCCCGCCGATGCTGAACCTGACGAAGATGCTGACGGAGCGGGCCCAGGCGGCGCTGGCTGTGCGCTCCGGGCTGCAATGGGAGCCGGTGAAGCGTTATCAGGAATTGCTTGCCGACACGGAGCCGACGTTTGGGATTTTCGGCAAGCTGCAGGAAGAGGTGGCAGTCCTTTCGCGCAACGAGAAGCTGACCGCCGGAGCGAAGTCGGCATTGCTCGACGGGCGCTGGGAGACGAAGGGCGCGGTGCTGAAGGCGCACGGCGACGCCGAGGAAACGCGCCCGGATTCGGACAGCTATTTTGTGAATGACGTGCGGACGACTTCGCTCGCGCTTGGCGGTCTGCGCGATCAACGGGCGACGCTTTCTTCCGAGGACGTGGCGAAGCAGCTCGCCGCGCTTGATCGCAATTTCCGCCTGCTCGAGAGCGGACATGATGTGGCGGAGGTCTATGAGGGGCTGAACCACCTCGCAACGGTCGAGAAATGGGAGCTCAGCAACGCCAAGGCGCGGACGTCGAATCCGCGTGATTGGAAATGGATCGATGCCCGTCTGCGCGCGCTGCCGGATGCGCTCGGCAAGGCACTGACCGCGCCGGAGCTGAAGCCGCTGGTAGCGCAAGTGCGCGAGATTTTATGGAAGACCGCGGGCGACCCGGCCTCGGGGCGCACGAACCAGGAAATGGAGCAGCGTTTCAAGGCGGAGCGTCAACCACTGAGCGCAACGAAAGACGCGGAGCGGCTGGCGGCCATGGTGAAACAGGCGCTCGATCTTTTGCGCAAGCCGATGGACGCAGCACGGAAGGAAATCACGGAAATGGCGCCGACGCTCGCCGAGATGATGGCGCAACTGGCGAAGGAGACGGAGGAGCTAAAAAAGGAAACAGTCGAGCATGCCGAGAAAGCGGGTGAGAAGCAGCCGTCCGAGACCAAGGCCGACGCCACACAGGCGCTCGCGGTGCAGCAGAAGCTGAATGAGAAAGTGGACGTATTGAAGGACGCGATCCGCGCCGATGCGAATCAACAGAATGTGCTGCAGAAGGATGCCCGTGAGCGGGCGCGCGACGCAGACGACGCCTTGGCGATGCTCAAGGAGCCGCCGCCACGCGCGGCCGAAGACTTGCAGCGCGCGGCGGAGAGCGAGCAACCGGCGACCCAGGAGCAGGCGCTGACGCAGGCTGCGAATCAGCAGCAGAAATTGGCCGACGCGCTGAACCAGCTCGCGCAGCACTACGAAAACTTGGAAAAAGGGAAGGCCGACGAAACCCGCACGGCGCTGCGCGCGACCGAGGAAGAAAACGGGATCAAGGCAGAACTCGACGCGCAGTTTGCCAAGGCGGAGCAGCTCGCCAAGCTGGCGCAGCAGTCGCCGCAAGAAATGCTCGCGCAGCTGGAAAAGGCACTACCGCAAAATCCGCAGATGGCGAAGGAGTTGAGCGCGATCTCGCAAAGCGAACTAAAGGACGCGACGGAAAAGCTGGCGCAGGCGAGTGCGCAGGAAAACGCGGTGGCGCAGCAAGTCGCCCAGGCGGCCAATCCGAATACCCCGCAAACGGCCAAACAGGCGGCGGAGAAAGCCGCCGAGGCGGCGAAGCAAGCGGCGCAGGCCGCGCAAACCGCGAAAGAGGCCGCCAACAATGCGGTGCAAGCGGCGAAGGCTGCGAACAACCCGGCGGCTGCGGATCAAGGCCGGCAGGCACGGGCGCAGGCCGAGCAGGCGGCGCAGAGTGCGCAGCAGGCCGCCCAAAATGCCGAGCAAGCGGCGCAGCAGTCGGGGCAACCGGCGCAAATGGCTGAGAGCGCGAATAAAGCTGCGCAGAAGGCAGGTGAGGCGGCGGCGCAAGCGCAGCAGGCCGTCCAGTCGGCGCAGAAAGCGCAAGCGACGGCCCAGCAATCCGCGCAGCAGGCTGGCCAGCCGCAGGCCCAAAATCAGGAAAGTTCAAAGCAGTCGGCGTCAGCTCAGCAGGCCGCGCAGCAGGCGGCCCAAGCGGCGCAGACCGCGCAGACGGCTGCTCAGCAGGCGGCGGCGATGGCCCAGCAGCCGCAAATGGCCCAGAACGCCGCACCGCAATCAGCGCCTCCGAGCGGCGAGTCCCCAGCGGCTAACCCCCAGCTCGCGCAAGCGGCGCAGGCGCAACCGCAAATTGCGCAAGCGGCGGGCGAAGCGGGCAGTGAGATTTCGCGTGCCGGGCGGCATGAAGAGCGGTTGCAAAATATGGCGAAAGGCGAACAACTGCAGCAGCTCGGCAACGCCGTGCAGCAGACTGCGCAGCAGCAGGTCCCTGCCGCACAGCAGGCGCTTGCTCAAGCCCAGCAGCCGGCGCAGGCGCAGGGCGCCGTGGACGCGGCGAACGCGGAACTGAAGAGTCAACTCGGGCAACTCGCGGCGGCCCAGAATGCCGCTCCGCCACCGGCATCCCCCCAAACCGGAGCTCAGGTCGCACCGACACAAAACGGGGAGCAAGGCGCGTCTGGTCAGTCGCCGGCAGCGCCGCCGAGTAGTCAACAGGCGGGAGCGCAAAGCTCGCCTCCGAGCGCCCAAACGCCCGGCGCACAGGCTGCGGCCCCGGCGTCACCGCAGGAGCAAGTCTGGATGGCCCGCACGCTTGATGCACTTGATGCCGCGCTGAACGCCCAGACGGCGCAAAGCGGCGCGCAGTCTGCGAAAAGTCAGCAGGCGCAGTCTGGCCAGCAAAGTCCACAACCCGGGCCGGGACAGCAGCCAGGTCAGCAACCGGGCCAGGGGCAACAACCCGGCGAGGGTCAGCAGCCCGGCCAGGGTGAGGCGCAATCCGCGATGGCCCAAGCCGCGCAAGCAGCGGCGGCAGCGATGAAGGCAGGCCGCTCCGAACAGGCTTCCGAGCAGCCGGGCGGGCCGATGGCGCAGGGCGGGCAGCAGGCCGTTTCCAAAGGCGGTGCGCAGGCGCAGGCGGCAGGGCAGGCTCACAGTGCGCTTGCCGCGGCACAAAACAAAGCCGGCGACTGGGGCAAGCTGCCGAAGAAAATGGCGGAGCAGCTGACCCAAGGGCAACGCGAGGGCGTGGCCGGCGAGTATCGCAATCAGATCGAAACGTATTACCGGGTCATTGCGGAGAAATCGAAGAAGCCATGAGGATGGTTTCTGATTTCTGGTTTCTGGTTTCTGGTTGGGCTCGCACTCTGCCGGCACTGCTCACCGTTGGATTTTGCGCTTTCTTTGCGCTCGGTGGAGGAAGGTTGCAGGCGCAGGACAAGATCGATGACTCGCTGAAGAAGGCGACGGGCTACTTAATCGCGCAGCAGGACGGGGCCGGTGGGATTCACAACAAGCAGCGCAACGAGACGGCGATGACTTCACTCGCGATCCTCGCGCTGGCTTCGTGCGGGCATCAGCCGGGCGATCCGACTCCGGAGGGGCAAGCGATGCGCAAGGCATTGGCCTTTGTGCTGCGCGCCGATGGGCAGACGGCGGACGGCTATTTCGGCCAGGCGGACGGATCGCGCATGTACGGGCACGGCATCACCACGCTAATGCTCACGGAGATGCTGGGCATGGGTGCCGACGCTCAACAGGACGAACTTATCCGGGAGAAAACGCGCCGCGCGCTCGACCTCATCATGCGCGCGCAAAAGGTCCGGAAAAACGACGCCAACACCGGCGGCTGGCGCTACTCGCCGGACGCAGGCGACTCCGACATGTCGGTAACTGTTTGGCAAACCATGGCCCTGCGCGCGGCGAAAAATGCGGGCCTCGATGTGCCGCGGCAGGCGATCGATGACGCGGTGAAATACATGAAGGGGTTGTACTCTCCGGAGGGAGACAAGAAAGGCCGTGGCCGGCCGGGAGGCTTCGGCTACCAGGGGCCGGGGCGAGAGATCTCGACGACCGCGGAGGGGTTGCTGGCGATGCAGGTCTGCGGCGAATACGAGGCCGAAGAGACGCTCGGGGCCGCTGAGCGCCTGCTCAAAGAGGGTGTGAAGCAAGGCGAACGCTGGTTTTTCTACACCTGCTACTACTACGCTCAGGGCATGTATCAGCGCGGCGGAAAGCACGCGGAGGAGGGGAAAAGGGTCATGGGCGAACTGCTGCTCCCGCTGCAATCGCGCGAAGGCTGGTGGGAGGGAATGAACGGGGAGGAGCGGCAGGGTGGGAAGGTGTATGCGACTTCGCTGGCGATCCTCAGCCTCGCGGTGAAGAACCACTTTTTGCCGATCTATCAGCGGTAAGAAGGAAGGCGGCACTCGGCTGTAAAGTTGTCATCCTGAGCGGAGTTCCTGATGGGCGAAGGTGGGCGGGAACGGAGTCGAAGGACCTCAGCGGTCCGAACACGTGCAAACACCTTCTCGGACCGCTGGGGTCCTTCGACTGCGCTGCGCCCGCCTTTCCGCCTTCGCTCCGCTCAGGATGACAAGCAATTGGCAACCCCGTGAAACGCCAAAAGGGACTCACCAGCTACGCATGTTTGACCCCGCCATAGCGCGCGCTTAGGCTCGCCGCCCTTTTCCAAAACCCTGCCGCGCGCGATGAATTACAAAGACACCCTGCTCCTGCCGAAGACCGACTTTCCGATGAAGGCGGATCTTATTGCCCGCGAGCCGGCGCGGCTGGCGCAGTGGGAGAACGCGGGGCTTTACGGGCGCATCCAGGAAGCGCGGAAGGACGCGCCGCTTTTCGTCCTGCACGACGGGCCGCCGTTCGCGAATGGCGATGTCCACATGGGCACGGCGCTGAACAAGGTGCTCAAGGATCTCATCGTGAAATCGAAGACGATGGCGGGTTTCCGCGCGCCGTTCGTGCCGGGCTGGGACTGCCACGGGCTGCCCATCGAGTTCAAGGTGGTGAAGGAATCGCGCGGCCTGTCGCCCGTCGAAATCCGGCGCAAGAGCGAGGAATACGCGCGCAAGTTCATCGACATCCAGCGCGGGCAGTTCAAGCGGCTCGGCGTCTTCGGCGATTGGGAAAAGCCGTACCTCACGCTCGATCCCGGTTACGAGGCGGAGATCATCCGCGCCTTCGCGGTCTTTGTGGAAAAGGGCTTGGTCTATCAGTCGAAGAAGCCGGTTCTTTGGAGCACCGGCGCGCAGACGGCGCTGGCGGAGGCGGAGGTGGAGTATGTGGAGCGGACTGATCCGGCGATTTATGTGAAGTTTCCTATCGTCAGTGGAGTACTCGCGGACAAGGCGAACATGGTCATCTGGACGACGACACCGTGGACACTTCCGGCCAACGTCGCGATCGCTGTAAATCCAAAGGAGTATTATGAAGCTTCGGACTTCAAAAACTCTCAGACTGGGGAGGAAGGCACGTTCGTTATTTCCACAAAGCTGCTTCATGAATTCGAGAAGGCAACAGGGTTCCAGCGGACCAATACTGAATCTTCGGTTATTCCAAAAGCCGGTGAAAATAAGAGAATCTTTACCGGCTTGGAATTGAGCGGAATGGAAGCGCAACACCCGTTCCTCGACCGGGTATCGCGCGTCATCACCGCGGAGTTTGTAACGATGGATACCGGCACAGGACAGGTTCACATCGCTCCGGGTCACGGTGCGGATGACTACATCGCAGGTCGGCAGTATGGGTTGCCGATTCTTTCGCCAGTGGATGACCGCGGTTGTCTGACGGAAGAGGCCGGCGTTCCCGAACTGACCGGCCAGTATGTTTTCAAAGCCAACCCGCTAATCATCGAGATGCTGCGCGAGCGCGGCGCCCTGCTCGGTGTGGATGAAAACTACCGGCACGAATACCCGCACTGCTGGCGCTCGAAGACGCCGATTGTTTATCGGTCAGTGGAGCAGTTCTTCCTAGCGATTGATGAGTTACGTAGTGCAGCACTTGTGGCGATCATGGGCGTGGAGTGGCTTCCGGCATGGGCGCACAATCGCATTTACGGCACCGTCGAGTCGCGGCCGGACTGGTGCATTTCGCGCCAGCGGACGTGGGGTGTGCCGCTGCCGGTTTTCTACGATGCCGACGGCAAAGCGATCCTCAGCCCCGAGACCGCGCGCAAGGTCGCCGATCTCGTGGGAGAGCACGGGACGAATCTGTGGTTTGAGAAGGACGACGCGGAATGGGCTTCCATGCTGGGTCTGCCGGTGGGGACGACGCGGCGCAATGACACGCTCGATGTGTGGATCGACTCGGGTGTTTCCCACACCGCGGTCGTGGCGAAGCGCCCGGAACTCGGCGGCACGGGCGTGGCCGACGTGTATCTCGAGGCGACGGATCAGCATCGCGGGTGGTTCCAGTCGTCGCTGATGACGAGCATCGCGATGTATGGCCACGCGCCTTACCGGACGGTCATCACGCACGGCTTTGTCGTGGACAAGGACACGCGGAAGAAGGTCTCGAAGTCGGAGCAGGGGACTTACGCGAAGCCGATGAACGCGGAGCATTTCGTGGGGAAATACGGCGCGGACATCGTGCGGCTGTGGGCGGCGAGCGTGGACTACCAGAACGAGGTGCCGTTTTCCGAAGAGAGCTTCAAGGGGCTCGCGGAGTCATATCGGAGCTTCCGCAATATCCTGCGCATCCTGCTGGCGAATCTGGCGGATTACCCGGAGGGACGTGCTCCTGAGCGTCCCACGCCTCCCGGTGATCAGGGACGCGCGGGAGCGCATCCCTCCGGGTTGGAGGGGGCGACGCTGATCGATCGCTGGGTGCTCTCGCGTTTGCAGAGCGTGATTGCAGACTGCCGGGCGGCATATGCGGAATACGATTTCCGCAAGGTTTTCCAGACGCTGAACCAGTTCGTGGCGGTGGAGATCAGCGCGCTCTACGTGGACATCACCAAGGACCGGATGTATTGCGACGCCGCCAATTCGCCACGCCGCCGGGCGACGCAGGCGGTGATGGCGCGGGTCTTCGATGCGCTCGCGCGACTGCTCGCGCCGGTGCTCGTCTTTACGGCGGATGAGGCGTGGGAGTTCGCCGGCAAAACGACCTCGGTGCATCTCGAAAGATTCCCCGAGACCGATGCCGCGCTGATCGACAAGGCGCTGGAGGAGCGCGTGGAAAAACTGCTGGCGCTGCGCGGCGTCATTGCCCAGGCCGTCGAGCCTGCGCGACAGGCTAAGCAGATCGGCAACGCCCTCGAAGGAGCGGTCACGCTCGCGCTGGCGGATGAGGCGTTGCTCGCGTCGCTGCGCGGGAACGAAGCGGATTTGGAGGAGTTCTTCATCCTTAGCGACCTCACGCTTGCGGCCGGAGCGGAGACGATGGCGAGCATCGTGCCTACTGCGCATAAGAAGTGCGCGCGCTGCTGGCGGCATCGCGCAAGTGTCGGCGGGAATGTTGCGCATCCTGAGTTGTGCGAGCGGTGCATGGAGGTGGTAGCGCTCTTGTGAAGGTGCGGGTGGCTGAGCATGCGCAGGGTGGAGCACGCGACTCGCGTGCTGCCTTCGGCGACCCGCCGAAGGCCTCGAGTGGGCGGGTGCCGGTTAGTATTGCCTCGCGCACACCGGTGTTCGCGGCGGGTCGCCGCGAACGGCACGCGAGTCGCGTGCTCCACCCCGCGCGGATTCGCAACGCGACGTTCACTTCATGAAACTCCTCCTCGCCATTGCACTCCCGCTCTACGCGCTCGATCAGCTCACGAAATGGTGGATCGTCGCACGCTTCGCGCCGGAGGATGAACCGCGACCGGTCATCGACGGCTTCTTCTATCTCTGCCACTGGCAGAACACCGGCGCGGCCTTCAGCATTGGCTCGGGGAACAACTGGTTCTTCGTCGTGCTCTCGTTAGTCACCCTCGTCGCTCTGCTGGCCTTCTACCTGCGCGGTGTCTTTCGCGATCTGCTTTCACGCGTGGGCGTAGCCCTGCTCGTCGCCGGCATTCTCGGCAATCTCACCGACCGGCTGCGCGTCCAGCACGTCATCGATTTCCTGCTCTTCTATCTGCGCATTCCCTTCACCGAAAAACCGCTGCCGTTTGCGAATCCCTGGCCGGCGTTCAACATGGCGGACAGCTGCATCTTCGTGGCCGCGGGGTGCTTCATCGTCGGGTCGATCATTGAGGGTCGAAAAGCCGGGGCTGGCGCAAGTTAGAGAAGTGCGGCGCGGCGGAGCAGCTCGGGGCCGTACGCATTGGCTCTCCCCGGGAGGTTATGCCTCGACGGGCTCGATGTGGACGAGGACGTCGGCGATGGCGGGGTTGGCGGCGCGGATGGCGTCTTTGACTTCGTGGCCGATGCGGTGGCCTTCGCGGACGGTGAGGGCGGCATCTACGCCGATGTGAATGTCCACGTAGAATTCGAGGCCCATTTTGCGCACGCGACACTTTTCCACATCGACCACTCGGGGGACGCCCGCGGCGGTGGTGCGCACGGCTTCGACCAATGCGACGGGCGGGGCGGTGTCCATGACTTCGTGGAGCGCAGGACCGAGCAGTCGCCAGCCGTTGAAGCCGATGATGCCGCAGGTGAAGAGCGCGGCCCAGTCGTCGGCCGCTTCCCAGCCGGGGCCACCGAGCAGGGCGATGGAGATGCCGATGAAGGCGCCTGCGGAGGTGATGGCGTCCGAGCGGTGATGCCACGCGTCGGTCTTCACCGCGGTGCTGCCGATGTCCTCGGCGGTGTGGACGACTTTGCGAAAGAGCGTTTCTTTCACCACGATGACCCCGACGAGCACGAGCAAGGTGAAGGGCGCGGGCGCGTGGTGCGGGGTGACGATCTCGCGGGCGCTCTGTACGGCGAGGCCGAGGGCAGCGACGATGACGATGAGGGCGACGCTGGCGGCAGCGAGCGGCTCGGCTTTGCCATGGCCGTAGGGGTGCTGCTCGTCGGGCGGTTCGGCGGCGACCTTCAGCCCGAACCAAATGAACAGGGAGCCGAAAATATCGAGCGAGGACTCAATGCCGTCGGCGATGAGGGCGTAGCAGTGGCCGAGAACGCCGGCGACGATTTTGATGATGGCGAGGAGGAAATTTACGGCGACCCCGACGAGGGCGAGTCGCGCGCCGCTGGCGTAGCGGGAAGGCTGCGCGGGTGCGGGGAAAGGTTTTGTCGGGGAGGCCATGACCCGGCACGGTAGGAGTATGCAATCGAAAGTCAGCGCCATTGTTTTCCACGCCCACGGTGCGCCGGCGGAGGTTGCGCGGGTGGAGGAAATCGAGGTCGCTGAGCCGCGCGCGGCCGAGGTGCGGGTGCGGCTGCTGGCCGCGCCGATCAACCCCGCGGACCTGAATGTGATCGAGGGAAAATATCCGATTCGTCCTGCGTTGCCGGGGGTGCCGGGAGTAGAGGGCGTCGGTGTAGTAGAGGTCCTCGGTGCAGCGGTGGACGCCATACGAGCCGGCGACCGCGTGCTTTTTCCGCATGGCTACGGGACTTGGCGGGAGGCGGGAGCAGTGCAGGCAGACGGGCTAGTCGTAGTGCCGCCGGGGATGGCGACGGAGCAGGCGGCGATGGTGAAGATCAACCCGGCAACCGCGCTGCGGATGCTGCGGGATTTTGTGGAGCTGCAACCGGGCGATTGGGTGGTGCAAAACGCCGCGAACTCGGCGGTGGGACGCGCGGTGATCCAACTCGCGCGGGCCGCTGGGCTGCGGACGGTGAATGTGGTGCGGCGGGTGGAACTGATCGACGAGTTGCAGGCCGAGGGCGCGGACGTGGTGCTGGTCGAAGGCGAAGAACTGGGGGCGCAAATCGCGGAGGCGACCGGACGCGCGGACGTCCGGCTCGCGCTCAATGCCGTGGGTGGTGACAGCGCGGTGCGACTGGCGGGCTCGTTGGCGGCTGGGGGGACAATCGTGACTTACGGCGCCATGGGACGGCAGCCACTGCGCATCCCGAACGGTCAGCTCATTTTCCAAGACATTCGCTGGCGCGGCTTTTGGGTTTCGTCGTGGTACCGCCAAGCTCCGGCAGAAGCGCGCGCGGCGATGTTCGCGGAACTTTTCGAGCTACTGCAACGCGGCGTGCTGCGCACCCCGGTCGAGCGAATCTATCCGCTGGCAGAAGTCGGGGCCGCGCTGGCGCACGCGGAGCAGGGGAGGCGGGCGGGGAAGATTTTGTTTGGCGGGGAGGAGTGGCTTTCAACCAGACCATGAACTCGCACGCCTCTGCTCTCACAAATATTCTCGGCGCGGATCGCGTCCTAACCTCGCGCGAGGATTTGCTGACCTACGGCTTCGATGGCACGGCGGCGCTGCGCGGCGAAGCCGGGGTGGTGGTGCTGCCGGAGACCGTGGAGGAAGTCGCCGCGGTGGTGCGCTATGCGGCGGCGAGCAAAGTGCCCATCGTCTCGCGCGGCTCGGGCACCGGACTGAGCGGCGGGAGTGTGCCGACGCCGGACGCCATCGTGCTCTGTCTCGTGCGGATGGACCGCATCCTCGAAGTCGATGAGCGCAACCTGACCGCGCTGGCGGAGGCGGGAGCGATCACGCAGAAGATTGCCGAGGCGGCGGATACGGTCGGGCTGCTTTATCCGCCCGATCCGGGATCGATGAAGATTTCGACCATCGGTGGAAATGTAGCGGAAAACTCCGGCGGCCTGCGCGGGCTGAAGTACGGGGTGACGCGCGATTACGTCATGGGCCTGGAGGTCGTGCTCGCGAGTGGCGAGATCGTGTGGCTCGGCAACAAGTGCGTGAAGGACGTGGCGGGGTATTCGATGAAGGACATCTTCATCGGCAGCGAAGGGACGCTCGGGATCATCACCAAAGTGCTGCTCAAGCTCGTGCCGAAGCCCGCGGCGAAGCAGACGCTGCTGGCCACTTTTGCGCAGATGGAGGCGGCGGCGGACACCGTCTCCGCGATCATCGCGGCGAAGATCATTCCCTGCACGCTGGAGTTCCTCGACCGGATCACGATCCGGTGCGTGGAGGATTTTGCGAAGATCGGCCTGCCGCTCGATGCCGAGGCGATCCTGCTCATGGAGACCGACGGGCATCCGGCAGTGGTCGCGGATCAGGCGCGGCAGATGGAGGAAATCGCGCGCCGCTGCGGTGCGGTGACGGTGCAGGTGGCGGCGAACGCCGAGGAAGCGGCGAAGCTGGCGACCGCGCGGCGTTCCGCCTTTTCCGCGCTCGCGCGCGTGGCGCCGACCACGATCCTCGAAGACGCCACCGTGCCGCGCAGCGAGCTGACGAAAATGATCCGCTTCATCCAGGAAGTCGCCGCTCGGCACCGGCTCCGCATCGGCACCTTCGGCCACATGGGCGACGGCAACCTGCACCCCACCTTTCTCACCGACGAACGCAACGCCGACGAAATGGCCCGCGTGGAAATCGCGATGCACGAGATTTTCGACTACGCCCTCGCGCTCGGTGGGACCATCACAGGCGAGCACGGCGTCGGGTTGGCGAAGAAGACGTTTCTGCCAGCGGCGATCGGCGACGCGAGCCTCGCGCTGATGCGGCAACTAAAGTGCGCGCTCGACCCGCAGGGTATTTTGAATCCCGGAAAAATCTTTGACCCCGCCTAGCCTCGATTCATGGCATCCAGCCACCGAGAGCCGTGCCTCGCACGCGCGCCCACGGCACTTGACCGCGCTCCGTCCGCCTCCGACTCTCCGATCTTTCTCATGGTCACAGCTTCCCGCCGCATCCACCTGACCGCGCTCCTCGCGCTCGCCATTGCCACCGCCCTGCACGCGCCCGCCCGCGGGCAGATCACCCAGCAATGGCTTACCCAGTGGGGGACTTCGGCGGATGAAATTGGCTGGGGCGTCGCGGTGGATGGGGCGGGGAAGACATGGGTGACGGGCTATACGTCTGGAGCCTTGGGTGGAACGAATGCAGGCGGCGCTGATCTCTTTCTCACGCCACTCAGCACCAGCGGGACGCTGGGCACGAGCGTGCAGCGCGGAGGCCCCGGTGACGACTTGGGGTGGTCGGTGGCTGTGGTCGGCGGCACGGTTTTCGGCGTGGGCTACACGAGTTCGCCGACGTGGGATGGCGCGACAGCGCTTGGGGGCCAAGACGCGGTGGCGGTGGGCTACAGCACAGCGGGGGTATGGCAGAGCACCGCGCGCTTTGGCTCCACAGGCTCGGACCAAGTGTTCGGGGCGGTCGGCAACGCCAGCCATCTGCTCACGGCTGGTTTCGCCACGGGGACGATTGATGGGCAGCCGCGAGTCGGCTTCCAGTCGGATGCCTTCCTGAGCAAGCGCGCCAGCAGCGGGGCGTTGGTCTGGACGCGAGTCGTGAGCACTTCCGAGTTCGACGGCGGGCGGGCGGCTGCCATCGACAGCGCAGGCTATGCCTACATGGCGGGTCTTACCCAAGGGAGCCTCCCCACGTTCACCAATGCGGGGGGCAACGATCTCTTCGTGACCCGCTACGATGCCAGCGGCACGCAGACGCTGCTCAAGCAGTGGGGCACCGGCGGGGATGACCGGGCCTATGGCATGCAAGTGGACGGGAGCGGCAATATCTATCTCACCGGCTACACCACCGGAACTCTCGGCGGGCAGACGAACAACGGGGGCCAGGATGCCCTCCTGACCAAGCTGGACAGCAGCGGCAATGTGCTCTGGACGCGGCTGCTCGGCGGCACGGGCGACGACATAAGCAATGGGCTGGCGCTGGATGCGGCGGGCCATGTGTGGATCGGCGGCTACTCAGGTAGCAGCTTTGCCGGCCACACCAATGCCAATAATTCCGACGCCTTTGTGGCGCAATACGACAGCGCCGGGAACCTGCTCAACACAATGTTCTGGGCCACTGCCGGCACTGACTATGTCACCGGCCTGGCCGCAGCACCCGATGGCAGCGTGAGCGTGAGCGGCTGGACCCAGGGCACGCTGGGCGTAGCCTACCTCGGCGGCGCCGACGCTTGGGCCGCCTCCCTCACCACCGTCCCAGAACCCACCACACCACTCCTCCTCTCCCTGTCGGGCGCGGGGTTGCTACTGCTGCGGCGGCGGGCTTGAGGGCCGGAGGGGGTGTGGTAGCGTCTGCGCCATGAGCACCGTCGCCGAGATCGAAGCCGCCATCGAGCAAATGCCCCCGGAGGACTTTCGCGCGCTGCGCGATTGGATGGCCGGACGGGAGAATAGCCTCTCAGGGCGAGTGTGGTCGCCGGAGGAGCTGGAGGCCGGGGCTCAGAGGATGGTGGATGAGCCTGATCCGGAAAAGGCGCGGGCGCTATGGAGCGAGGTGATGAACGGCTTTTACGGCGAGGAGCGTGCCTAAGATACGCCGGCGCGGAGTTCCGCCCGCGGTGCTTGGCCATTTGCGCGACCGGTTCTGGGAGCGCGAAATTTGTGTCGAGCAACTGAACCTTTTTGCGCGTTGGCGTGACGGGGAGCCCGAATTGCCGGCGGGCCGGAAGTTTAGGCGCTTTCCCGGTTGGTTCGTTTGTGGAGAGGGCGAACTGGTGAAAGCGTTCCTCCGCCCCGGCCAGCTTCCAGACAGCCAGGAGGTCCGCTGACCAATGGCCACGCCGCTCCACCTCGCGCATCTCGACTATTCGATCCTCCAGCAGTGCATGCACTGCGGGATGTGTCTGCCGACGTGCCCGACGTACGACGAAACGAAGCTGGAGCGGAATAGTCCGCGGGGGCGGATTGCGCTGATGCGGAGCATTGCGGATGGGCGACTGGAGGTGACCAAGGGCTTTGGTGAAGAAATGTATTTTTGTTTGGGCTGCCTGGCTTGTGAGACGGCATGCCCGGCCGGAGTCGATTACGCGCGGATGTTTGAGGAGGCGCGGGCGGACATCGAGCACGCGGGCGTTTTGCAAAATGGGAAGCGGAACTTTGTGCGCGCAGTGATGTTGCGTTTTGTTTTTGCGCGGCCGTTGGTCTTGCGAGGGCTGGGCCGGATTTTACGCTGGTATCAGGCGAGCGGGATGGAGTGGTTGGTGCGGAAGCTCAAGCTGACCGCATTGCTGCCGCGCGATCTACGCGAACTGGAGCCGCTCACGCCCCGGGTGCAGCGGCAGTTTTCGGACACGCTGATCGGTGGCGTGGAGTCGCCGGAGGAGCCGCGACAGCGAGTGGGGATGCTGACGGGTTGCGTGCAGGATTTGGTCTATCCGGACGTGAACCGGGACACCGTGGACGTGCTGCTGGCGAACGGCTGCGAGGTCGTGACGCCCGCCGCACAACACTGCTGCGGCTCGCTGCACGCGCACAATGGGGAACTGGAAATGGCGCGGAAGATGGCGCGGGCGAATCTCGACGCGTTCAACTTGGACGCCGTCGACGCGATCATCACGAATGCGGCGGGCTGTGGGTCGCATTTGAAAAATTATGACGTGCTACTGGAGGGGGATCCGCGCTATGCGGCGAAGGCGAAAGTCTGGTCGGCGAAGGTGAAGGATATTCACCAGTGGCTGGCGGAGATCGGGATGATACCGCCTCCGGCAGGCGGGGCGCCTGCCCTACAAGCGGTCACCTATCACGAGGCGTGTCATCTTTGCCACGGGCAGAAGATTTCGCGCGCCCCGCGACAGATGCTGGAGCGGATTCCTGGTTTGCGGCTGGTGGAAATGCCGGAGGCGACGTGGTGCTGCGGGAGTGCGGGGATATACAACATTACGCAGCCGGAGATGTCGGCAAAACTGTTGGCACGGAAGCTGGCGAACATTGAAAAGACCGGGACGAAGGTGGTGGCGTCCGCGAATCCGGGCTGCAACGTGCAGCTCGCCGCCGGGGCGCGCGCACGCGGATTAGGGCTGGAGATCGTGCATCCGGTGACGCTGCTGGCGCGGGCTTATCGGAAGGAGACAACGGAACCATGACCGCGGATCTTTTTGGAACCCCGGAACCCCCGAGTAGCGAGCCGCGGATCTTTTCGGTAAGCGAGTTGACCCGAACCGTGCGCGCGGTTTTGGAAAACGAAGTGGGCGCGGTGTGGGTGGAGGGGGAGGTGAGTAATTACCGGAAGCAGGCGAATGGACATCAGTATTTCACGCTCAAGGACGGGCAGGCCCAACTGGCCTGTGTCTGGTTCGCCCGTGGCGGCTTGCGGCTGAAGCAGGTGGCTCTGGCCGATGGGATGCAAGTGCAAGTCCGAGGGGGACTGACGGTCTATGAGGCTCGCGGGCAGTATCAGCTCAATGTGCAACTGGTGCAGGCGGGAGGCGCTGGACTGTTGCAGGCCAAATTCGAGGCCTTGAAGCGGAAATTGGAGGCAGAAGGATTGTTTGATGTGGCGCGAAAACGGCCCCTGCCGCGGTATCCCGCCGTGATCGGGATCGTGACATCGCCCACCGGTGCGGCGCTGCGAGATATGCTGAATGTCTTGTCCCGCCGAGCTCCGTGGCTGCGGGTCATCGTGAGCCCGGCGCGGGTCCAAGGAGAAGGGGCGGCGGAAGAAATTCGACAGGGCATCGCCATGTTGAATCGAGTTGCTGGAGTGGAAATTATCGTGGTCGCACGAGGGGGAGGCAGTGTGGAAGATTTATGGGCGTTCAACGAAGAGGTGGTGGCCCGTGCGGTCGCGGGGTCTGCCATTCCCGTGGTTTCCGCCGTGGGCCACGAAATTGATTTCACGATTGCCGATTTCACCGCCGATTTGCGGGCACCGACGCCGAGCGCAGCGGCGGAGTTAATCGCGCCCGATGCTGTGGAATTATCCCGGCGTATCGCGCAGTTGGCTGCTCAAGCGCGACGTCAGGTGGTGGTGCGGCTGAACGCCCTCCGAGGCCTCCTCGATTCCTGCCTGCGGAGCGCCTTTTTCCGGGAGCCTGAACGGCGGCTGATTGAGGCGGCACAACGCACCGATCTGGCCGGGGAGGGGTTGCGTCGCGTGATGGCCGAACAGGTGGGGCAGGCGAAACAACATCTCGCTGGGGTGGTGGGCGCGCTTCGCCAGCACCGCCCCGACCAGTATCTCGCCCTGCGCCGGCAGCATTTCGACGCGACCGAATCCCAGTTTGCGACGGTCTTCCAACAGGCGTTGAAGGAGCGGACGTCCAGGTTTTCCCGGCTAGAGCAAATGCTCCGGCTGCTCGCCCCAGAGGCCACGCTAGCGCGCGGCTACAGCATTACGATCAAGCCGGATGGCACAATACTCCGATGCGTGGCAGAAAGCCGGCCCGAGATGCATCTGGTCACTCGGCTCGCGGATGGGGAGGTTCGGTCGAAGATCGAGGGTTGAACTCGCTTTTCGAGGTTCCTTTAAAAAAAGCAGGCTCCGGGAAACCGGAGCCTGCGATAATTTCTGATGCCAGTTAAATCCTACGTTGCAGGATTGGCATGAGTAACAAAGACGTTTTTGCCGTCAAACCAAACAGGGGTATCCGTCTCGCCAGGCTGAAAAGCATCTTTGGCGGTATTGTCACTTTCGTCGGGATTACGTTTCACGAACGGCTCTGTCTTACTTTTCTTGCTCAAGGTCTCAACGTTTCCGCTCCCGTCGGCACGAATTACGATCGCTTTTTTGCCTTTCCAGATTCCACCCTCTTCGGCTTCGTTGAGAGAATATACAGTCTTAGTGCCTCCCTTCACAAACCCATTCGCAAGCAGCGGCCAGCGAGCGAAGGAGGTATCCGTTAAACCGCAGACGTAGGCCCATTCGTTCTCTCCCGGACCGAGCTTGGCTAAGTTTGCAGCGCTAGTTGCGTCAATGGAGCCGGCATTCTTGCAATACCTAGACTTGGGAATCGCGAATATGGACTTCTCTGGGAGATAATCGGGTAATAGCGTTTGAAGAATGTCGTTAGACTTGGACGATGTGGTAGCCGAAGTCTTGGCGGCGAGGTCGGTGTATTGCGGGTAGTAGCCGCTGTAATCGACAGCGTAGATTTTGCAGGCAGTGCCGATCTGCTTGGCGTTGGAGAGGGCTTTGGTCTGATCGCCGCGAGTTTTGACCTCGCCGAAGACCGGGAGGGCGATGCCCGCTAGAATCGCGATGATCGAAATCACGACGAGCAGTTCGATCAGGGTAAAGGCCGCATGTTTGTTGGTTTTGTTCATAGAGATTGTAAGAGATAAACTTTTTTGAAAGTAGCGAACCAAAGGGAAACGGCAAACGGTTTTTACCGTTCGGCCCACCGTCTTACCTTCCACTATTCGTTAAGTGTCTTTCGGGTGGCGGCTTGGAGGCAAATGGATGGATTATTTTTTTCTTCCTGAGGGCTTTCGCTCCCCTCTAAGCCTTGCCCTTCCGACTCTTTGGCGGTGGACCGTTTGAAGGCGACGACCGCGAGCGGCGGCAGTCGGAGCAGCAGCGAATGCGATTTTCCCTGCCAGGCCGTGGGTTCCGCATACTGCCCACCAAAATTGCCGATGTTGCTCCCGCCATAAGTTGCGGCGTCGGTATTGACGATTTCCTCCCACCAGCCGTCGCCGCTGACACCCACGCGGTAGGCTTCACGGACGATCGGCGTTGCATTGATGACGAACGCGATGGCCTCGCCGGAGCGGGATTTGCGGAGAAAGGCGATCACCGAGTTATCGCTGTCCCGGAAGTCGATCCACTCAAATCCATCGAAGGTGTCGTCTTGGTCGAAAAGGGCGGGTTCATGCCGATAGACCCAGTTCAGGTGTTGGACGAGCCGCTTCAGCCCATCGTGCTCAGGGCGTTCGCAAAGGTGCCAGTCGAGCGACTGGTTGTGATTCCATTCGCGCCACTGGCCGAATTCCTGCCCCATGAAAAGCAGCTTTTTCCCCGGATGGGCATACATCCATGCGTAAAACATGCGGAGGTTGGCGAACTTTTGCCACACGTCGCCGGGCATTTTCGCGATTAGCGAACCCTTTCCGTGAACGACTTCGTCGTGACTCAGCACGAGGACGAAATGTTCGTGGAAGGCGTAGATGAGCGAGAAGGTGATGTCGCCCTGATGGAAGCGGCGATGAATGGGATCCTTCTCCATGTAGCTCAGGAAATCGTGCATCCAGCCCATGTTCCATTTCAGGCCGAAGCCGAGGCCGCCGAGGTAAGTGGGCCGCGAGACGCCGGGCCAGGCGGTGCTTTCCTCCGCGATGGTGACGATGCCGGGAAAGCGCTCGTAGCAGACTTCGTTAAAGCGCTTCAGAAAATAGATGGCGTCGAGATTTTCACGTCCGCCATAAACATTGGGGATCCACTCGCCGGCTTTGCGCGAGTAGTCGAGGTAGAGCATTGACGCCACGGCATCCACGCGCAGCCCATCAATGTGATATTCGTCCAGCCAGAAAAGGGCGTTTGCGATGAGAAAATTGCGCACCTCGTTGCGCCCAAAGTTGGGGATCAGCGTGCCCCAGTCGGTGTGTTCGCCGAGCCGGGGGTCAGCGTGCTCGTAAAGGTGCGTGCCGTCGAAAGTCGCGAGGCCGTGAACGTCTTTAGGAAAGTGGGCCGGCACCCAATCGAGAATCACGCCGATCCCGGCTTGGTGACAGCGATCAACGAAATAGCGAAACTCGTCGGGATTTCCAAAGCGCGAAGTTGGCGCGAAATACCCCGTGACCTGATATCCCCAAGACCCCTCGAAAGGATGCTCAGCGACGGGCATCAGTTCCAGATGCGTGTAACCCATTTCAAGGACGTAAGGCAGCAGGGTGTCGGCGAGTTCGCGGTAGCTGAGAAAGCGGTCGCCCTCGTCGGCCCGGCGCTGCCAGGAGCCGAGATGAACCTCGTAGATGCTGATCGGCTCGCGATGCCATTCCTTTTTCGCCCGCTCCTGCATCCACGCCGCATCGCTCCAGGCGTAGCGGTGCAGGTCGAAAACGAGCGACGCTGTGGAGGTGCC
Organism: Chthoniobacter sp.; assembly: GCA_031390545.1. Classification (GTDB taxonomy): domain Bacteria; phylum Verrucomicrobiota; class Verrucomicrobiia; order Chthoniobacterales; family Chthoniobacteraceae; genus Chthoniobacter. The sequence goes on from JANMTP010000043.1 coordinate 165,690, forward strand.
GTGCTGGCCGAAAAAAGCAAAGGGATCGCTCTTCAAAACGATGCCGCCGTGCGCTTGCTTGACCTCAAATTTGTAGTGCGCGCCCTCGCCAACGCCCGGGAGGAAAATCTCCCATACCCCGCAACCGAGCAGCTTCCGCATCGGTGCGCGCCGCCCATCCCAATCGTTAAATTCGCCGACTACGCTGACCCGCTGGGCGTTCGGCGCCCAGACGTGGAAAGACGTGCCGCTCACCCCTCCGACGGTATGCAAATGCGCGCCGAGCTTTTCGTAAATCTGCCAGTGCTGGCCCTCGCCAAACAAATGCAGGTCCACGTCGCCCAGCAGGATGCCAAAGGAATACGGATCCCGTTCCGTCCAGATGCCACCGTCGCCGCCGATGAAATCCAGGACGTAGTGAAAGCGCTCCGTTGCGCCTTCGAGCACGGCTTCGAAAAAACCGTCCGGGTGAATTTGCAACGCCGGCCAAACTCGCTCGCTGCCGTGGCATTCGCGCACCGCGACCGCCCGCACGTCCGGCCGAAAAACGCGCACCACGAGCTGTCCGCCCGCTTCCTGCAGGCCGAGCACGGCAAAGGGATCACCGTGGTAGGCACCAAGAATGGCCTGAAGCGCGCCGTCTTCGATCGTGGGAACGGACGAGATGATTTTCATAGGGTCAGGGGGCGGGCGCAGCTTGGTTTTCCGCGAGCAGGGGAGCGAGGAAATTTCGATAGACCGCCGGCCAGGCATATTGCCGTCGCACCTGATTGCGGGCTTGCCACGAGTCGAGCATACCGAGGTGCGCGGAGATCCGCAGCGCGATCTGCGCAGGCTCGGCGTCGAGTTGGAAATGCATCACGCCGCGGGTGAGCAGCGCGTCGAGCGGCTCGATTGCCGCGCAGAAAATCGGCAACCGATGCAACGCCGCCTCAAGCACCGGGAGCCCGAAGCCTTCTTGCCGGCTGGGAAAAAAGAGGGCGTCAGCGACTGCGAAGAGACTTGCCAAATCGCGCTCATCCACCGGCGCTTCCTCATGCAAAAAAAGCGCGTCGCCTTCCAGATCCAGCTCCCTGCGCAGCGCCAGCAGCTCAGCTGCGTAGTCCCGCGAGACGACATTGTGCGCATCCGGCGGGCCGGTGACTAAATAGGCGCACGAGCGACCCGCTGATTTCAGGGCCGCAGCCACCCGCAAACCCAACTCCACGTTTTTTCGCCGCAGCAGCCGCGTCGGATGGAGCAACACGATCTCGCGCTCCAAAAGATGATGCTGCCGGGCCAGCGCCGCCACCGACTCGGTCAGCCCTAGCAGGCGCGAGGGATCAAGCCCGTTGGAAATCACCCGGCACTTCGCACCCGTGAGCTCTTCCCACTGACGCCGCCGCAAGTCCGACACCGCCACATAGCCGTATCGGGGGTGCGCTCGACTGAGCAGGGGCCAGGGTGTTTCCGTCCGGCCAGCCACATCGTAATCAGGATTGCAAACCGCGATGTCGTGAACCCAAGCCACAAATCGTACGCCCCTCAACCGCTCGGCCACGCGCCACAGCGCCCCCGTAAGCGCAAGGTGAAACGGCATCGTTGTCACATTGTGCAGGAAAACCACGTCTTGATTCGCAAGCAACGTCTCCAACGCGCGGGCCAGTTCTGCGGCATCGCGCGAATCCGGCAGCAGCTCCACGCGGATCCGCGGATCGCGACTGGCTCCTTGGCCGCACAACACCGTGACCTCATGGCCATGCTCCGCGAAAAGGCGCGCATGCTCGGCGATTACAATCTCCACTCCGCCGATTGCTGGCGGATACGTGTAATGCACGAGCGCGATTTTCAAGGCTCCGGTCTTGGCCCGGCCACTGCTCCCATCGCAAGCATGAAATACCTCATCCTCCTTGGCGGCGTCGCGCTCCTCTACTTCCTCCTCGCGCGCAACGCCCCGGTTGATGCGGTGAAAGTGGCGGTCACCGCCAGTGAAGTCGCCCCTCTCACCACCGGCTCGCGCGCTCCGGCCCCATCTGCCGGAGCCGCCACTACTTCGCTCAAAGGCCCCATCGACCGCACCCACTCCGCACTCGACCAGGTCAAAGCGCGAAACGGCGACGGCGAGTTTTAGAAACGCGGCGGGTTGAGCGCGATAGGCACAACGCCTGGAGCCTGCCGGAGTTGCTGGAGTCCGGCCACCGGGATGGAGGCCAGAACGCTGACCGGTGGGGCCTGGCGAATGAGGGCTTCGAGCACATGAGTCATCAGCACGTCGCCGGGGTGAAAGCCGTCCATCATCGCCTCGTCGGTCATTCCAAAGTCCGCGGGGGAGCGCACATTCGCGCAGGCGAAACCCTCCGTCGCGAGCCACTGCGGCAGGTCGGTGCGGTATTCCGCATACCAACGCGCCAGCGCCGGATCGCCGGTCAGCGCGGTTTCGGCTTCCGTGGAAAATGGTGGCAGGAAAACATAGACCTCCATCCCAGCTGCCCGCAGGGCGCGCAGTACCGCGACAATCCTCTCCGCCTGCGCCCAGTCCAGCCCTTCCGTCACCCAAAATTGATGCGTGTGCGCGCGAATCCGCTCAATGACCGGCGGCGTTTCGCGATCCGCGTATTGGCGCGTGCGCAGGTAGTCCTGCACCATGCTCGTCTGGAGCACGCTGCCGTCGCGCCGGTAGCCGTTCCCCGCCAGGGCGCCAAGTCCGATCGCGTTGTGCCCGTAGGCGGCATCGCGCACCGCCGTACCCGGCCAGAGCAGGGTGGGGGGGAATTGCGGCTCGGAAAAAAAGAGGCGCAGCGCTTCGAGATGCGCGGCGGCGGAAATGGTCGGGCTGGCCTCGGGCAGATGCTCGGACGTTGATTCCGGCTGGTCGCGGTGCGGCGCGATTTTCATCCACCAAGGATCGAGGCCCACGATCATCGCCTTCGGTCGCGGCAGCTCGCCGCTGAGGAAAAGCGCGGCCACTTTCTCCAACTCGCTGGTGCCGGTGACGAGGTGACCGGCGTTGTAGAACGACCCTTCCAGCGGGCCAAACATCGGCGCACGAAACTGCGTCACCCGCGAGCTGCCGAGCGTAATGACTTGCGGTCGGTGTTCTCGGATCATGGCGCCTTTGATCCACACGATATTCGTGGTGAAAAAGCGCGGCCCGTAAATCGTCCGCGGATCTTTCGCCCACTCCACCAAAACCCGCGCAGGCGGCCAGCCCTCGCGAGCGCGCCAAAGTACCAACTCGCCAAACCCGCCGATAAGCAGGACCGGCGCGAGGAAGAGCAACCCCCGACGGACGACGTGCGCGAGGGCCGCGCCGTTAGAAGTCGAAATAGATGAACGGGACATATTGAAAGTTTCCTTTCCAGAAGATCAACGCGATGACCGCATAATAGGCGGGCCAACGAACCAATCGCGACCACGCGCCGAGTTCCAGCGGGCTGCTGCGGTGCCGTCCGAGCCAATCCGCAAACAGTAGCCCCAGCGCGGCCAGCATCGCGCCGATAAGCAGCCGTTCATCCACATACGCTGTGCCGCCGGAAAAGCGCGTGAACAACCCCGTGAGATAACGCAGCGCATCGCCCAAAGACTCCGCGCGGAAAAAGATCCACGAAACCAGCACCGTCGCGAAAGTCAGCGCCATCGCCCCGAGATCGCGCAGCGGGGGGAACAGTCCGCCACTCTCGGGCGGCGGCGTCCGCTTTCCGCGCAGTGCGAGATAGATCACGTAGAGCGCGCCGTGAAAAATGCCCCACGCGACAAACGTCCAATTTGCGCCGTGCCAAAGCCCACTGATGGCAAAGGTCACGAAGAGATTGAAGTTGCGCTGCACAGCGCCGACCCGGTTTCCGCCGAGCGGGATGTAGAGGTAGTCGCGAAACCATGTCGAAAGGCTGATGTGCCAGCGCTGCCAAAATTCGACGAGGTTTCGTGCGAAATAGGGATAGGCGAAGTTTCGCGTGAGCGTGAACCCGAAGAAGCGCGAAACACCAAGGGCGATGTCGGAGTAGCCGGAGAAGTCGCAGTAGATCTGCACCGCAAAAAGCACCGCTCCGCAGAAGAGGGTGCGCGCACCGAGTTGCTCGTGCTGGGAGAAAATCTGTTCCACGAGGCCGGCGAGGTTGTCGGCGATGACGACCTTTTTAAACAAACCCCACAGCGCCTGCTCCGCCCCACGCCGCACCTCCGCGGCGGACAAGGTGCGCGTGCGCTGAAACTGTGGCAGGAGATCGCCAGCCCGCTGAATGGGCCCCGCGACGAGCTGCGGGAAAAAGGAAACGAAGGCGAAGAAGTCGATCCAGTTGCGCTCCGGCTGGAGTTTGCCGCGATAGATGTCGACCGTGTAGGCGATGGACTGAAAGGTGTAAAAACTCAGCCCCACCGGGAGAATGATTTTCAACGACGAAGGCTCCGCGTGCAGCCCGAGCTGAGCGAGAAGCGTGGCGAAGCTCGCGGTGAAAAAACCGAAGTATTTGAAGAAGCCGAGGATACCGAGATTGGTCACCAGGCTCGCGGCGAGCAGCGCACGTCGTCGGCCCGCGTTTGTCTGCCTGGGCAGCAGGCAACCTGCGACGTAGTCCACGCCCGAGCTGATGAAGAGCAGCGAAAGAAAGCGCCAGTCCCACCAGCCATAAAACAAACAACTCGCTGCGATCAGGAAGGCGTTTTGCGCGCGCGGCGTCCGCTGGGGCAAGAGCCAGTAGAGAAGGAAAACCGCCGGCAGAAAAACTGCGAAGGCGAAAGAGTTAAAAAGCATGGTCTCGCGGAGGGCGCGCGGTTTCTGCCGAATGTCCTGGCCGGGAACAAGTGACAAGTGGCAGCGCGGGAAATCCGTTGCGGGGATTTGGCGCTTGCCACTGCATCCTTTCCTGCCAGTGTTCGTCAGAACATGTTAACGCTCACCACTCGCCAGCAGGAGGTTCTCGATTTCATCGCCGACTCTCAGACGCAGACCGGCATGGTTCCGACGACCCGCGAGATTCAGCAGCACTTCGGCTTCGCCAGCCAAACCGCCGCGGTCAACCATCTGCGCGCCCTGGAGAAGAAGGGCTTCATTCAGCGCCAGGCCGGCAAGGCGCGGGCCATGGCCCTGACCTCGCATCTCGAACGGGAGCAGATCATCGACGTGCCAATTTACGGCCAGATCGCCGCGGGCTTGGCGGAAACCGTGGAGCAGGACAATGACGGAGTGGTTTCCATCGATGCAGCCAGCGTCGGGGTGACTAAAGGCCAGCGGGCGTTTGCCCTCAAAGTGCGCGGCGATTCCATGATCGGCGCCGGCATCAGCGATGGTGACCTCGTCATCCTTGAGCACCGCGAGCCTCGCTCCGGCGCGGTCGTTGCGGCCCTCATCGACGGTGAGACGACGTTGAAACGCTTTCTCCAGCAAGGCGGCAATCCTTATTTGAAGGCCGAGAATCCGCATTACCCGGACCTTATTCCGGCGCGGGAATTGATCATCCAAGGCGTGATGGTGGCGCTCATTCGCAAATTCCGCCGCTGACCTTTTCTATGCTGGGCCTCCTTATCGAGTTCTCGCTCGTCATCGCCCTTTTTGGCTGGCTCTACCAGCGGCAGCTCCGCGACCGTGATCGGGCTCGGCGCATTCGCCCTTCCCAGCTGCACTTCGATCTCGACGGAAAAAACTGAGCCCGGCGACGCGGGATTTCGGGCTTGTTCGCTTGGCACCATCCGTCATTCGTCAGGCGTGAAACTCCTCCTCATCGACGGCCATTACTACGTCTATCGCTCGTTCTTCGCGATCCGCGATCTCACAAACTCCCGCGGTGAGCCGACCAACGCGATCTACGGCTTCGTAAAAACCGTGCGTCGGATGGTGCGCGACCTTTCGCCCGATCTTGGGGCGGTGGTCTGGGATATGGGCGTCCCGCAGCGCCGCGTCGCCCTTCAGCCCACTTACAAGGAACAGCGCGCGGAGATGCCCAACGAGATGCGAGACCAACTGACTTTCATCCAGAAGATCGTTCCGCTCCTAGGGTTTGCGAGCCTCGGCTTGCCCGATACTGAAGCCGATGACCTTATGGCGAGCTACACCGTCGCGGCATCCGCCCGTGGCGATGAAGTGGTCCTTGCGACGAATGACAAGGACCTCTTCCAACTCGTAAACGACCGGGTAAAGGTCTATTCGACGAGCAAGACCGATCTTGCTGCGCCCTCCGACGCGTTCGCACTCCTTGGCGCGGAGGCGGTGCGGAAAAAGTGGAACGTCACCCCGCCCCAAATCGGCGATGTCCTCGCGCTCGTGGGCGACAGCGTGGACAACATCCCGGGCGTCGATGGCCTTGGACCCAAAGGCGCAGCTTCGCTTCTCGCGGCGCACGGTTCGCTCGACGCCTTACTCGCCGATCTCGACGCCGTGAAAAGCGAGCGCATCCGCGAAAAGCTCAAAGCCGCCCGCGCACAGATTGAGCAAAATCGCGAGATGGTCCGGCTCGACCTCGACCTTCCGCTGCCAGCGCCGCTCGAGGCGCTGGCGCTTCGTCCGCGCCCGTCCGAGTTGGCGGCCGAGTTGGAAAGGTGCGAGTTCAAATCCCTGCTCGCCGAGATCCAAGCCGAGGCCGCGCAAGCGTCTAAACCACCGAGCTCGGTGACTCAGGGCGAGCTTTTCTAACAGGCGGCTTAAACCCTACTTTCCACCGCTCTCGAGATACGTGAGCAGGTCGATGATCTCCTCTTTCGTGAAAAGGTTGATCAGTCCCGGCGGCATCGAAGAGACGGGTGAAAGGTCGCGTTTGGTGATGTCGGCCTTGTTGATTTCGGTGCGGTCGTTCGTGAACGGGTTTTCCGCGATCGCGATCTTCGTGGGTGTGTCATCAACCTGGCGGCCGATGATCTCCTTGCCGCCCTTCACGGTGATGACGCTGTTCCGATACTGGTCGCTGACGATTTTGTTCGGCTCGAGGATCGCCTCCAGCAGGTCTTTGCGACCGAAGCGGCTGCCTGCGGCGGTGAGGTCGGGTCCCTGCGAGCCGCCGTCCGTGCCGAAGCGATGGCAAAGCGCGCACTGGGCCTCAGCGAAGAACTGTTTGCCCTTCGCTTTGTCGCCTTTGCCGTCCTTCACGAGCGCGAGGAGTTCGCCCATCTCCCACGCTTTGACGAAACCGCGCGGATGACCGGGGCTCGCGCCACTGGCCGGAGGCACCGGCGTCGCGGGCTTATCGACCAGGGTGAGTTTGTCGGCGTCGCTAAGCGTCTCCGTTGCGTCCTTTTTGATGTTCGCGAGGAATTTTTTGAAGCTCGCACCGCCTTTGTATTCGCGCTCCGCCTTGGTCAGCCAAGCGAAGTATTCCGCACGCAACTGCGGCGTCCACCCGCTGAGCGGGCCGGCGGGCTTCTTCTCGCCCGGCGAAGCAAACTGCTGGCCGTTGCGCAGGACGAAGGCGTAGTGCAACTGCTCTTCCTGGCCGGGCGCTGTGCGGAGAAGTGCCATGGTTTTTTCGACCGCGCCGGGCGCGTCGAGGAAGACCAAAAGCTGACTGAGTTCGCGATTCACGCTTTGCGAGGCGCGGACCTGGCCCGGGCCGGGCGCGATCCAATTCAGCGGCGTTTCCTTCCCCGGATTTTTCTGCGGGAAAAAGCGCGTCCATAGGTCGGTCATCTGCCGACGCTCATCTTCCGTAGGCGCGCCGAGGCGGGTGAAAACGAGGCCGGTGAGGCGGATCGCGGCGAGCAACTGATCTTCACTCATTTGCTCCAAGCGCAGCGTCGTGATGCCTTCGCAAAGGTGCGGGGAAAGCGCCTTCGCCTGATCTGGCGGGCACGAGCGCGCGAGCGCGAGCATGGCTTCCAGCGCGGCCCAGGTGCGACGCTCGGCGAGCGCGCGGTCTTTCCACGAGCTGAATGGCTGGAACTCGATGGCCGTGCGCGCCGCCCAGCGGATGAAGCGATCCGGGGAGTCGAGATGCGGCCACGCGGTTTCGACCGCCTTCGGGTCCTGCTTGCCGTGGAAGGCTTCGAGTTGGTGCCTCAGCTCGCGCGCAATCGCTGGGGCCAGATTCGGCGCCGGCGCGAAGCCCGCAGCGGGCGGCCCGTCGTAAGTCACGCGGTAAAGCGCCGCCTGAGTGCCACGTCCGCCGCAGGTGAAATACATCGTGCCATTCACGAAAGTCAGGTCGCTGACGTTGAGCGGTCTGCCCTCGACGAATACCTCCGCTGTTCCTTCGTAGGTCGCGCCCGCGGGCGTCGGGTGGTAGGCGAAGATTTTCCCGTTCGCCCAATCCATCGCGTAAAGCGCCCGCTGATATTTCGCGGGCCAGCCTTTCGCAGCGGTGCCGAACTCGCAGCCGGTCGGCGAGCCGATCCCGATGTCGCATGCGGCGGGGAGCGAATCGAAATAGTAAGCGGGTTGGTTGCTCGTGCCGCTGCGCCAGCCGTATTCGCCGCCGCTCACGCAATGGTTGATGCGAGTGGGGCGATACCACGGCGTGCCGATGTCCCACTCCATGTCGCTGTCGAAGGTGAAGAGCTCGCCGTCGGCGTTGAAGGCGAGGTCGTAGGAGTTGCGGAAGCTGCCGCAGAAAGTCGCCCACGTCTTGCCCTGATCCGTGCTCCGCAAAACGTAGCCGCCAGGCGCGAGGATGCCCGTAGCGTGTCCCCCCGCGTCCCACTGACGAGGCAGCAGATGATCCTCCGCCCAACCTTTGAGCGCGCCACTCGGCAGCAGCTTGTCGGGCATTTTGGTGTGGTTGCCGGCGACGGAATAGAGGGCCTGATCCGGCCCGAGCACGATGCCGTGCGAACCGTGTTCGCCGCCCGCGCCTTTGAGCAAAAACTCCGCCTCGCCCGTCGGCTGGTCGTTTTGAAAACGCAGCCGGTAGAGTCCGTGGCCCTTCGGCCCATTGCCGTCCACGTAAAGCGAGTCGAACGCCCACAGCAGCCCCATCGCCTCGCCGATGACGGTGTCGATTTTCTCCGTCTTCGCGACCTTGCCATCCGCTCCGAGCGTGAGGCGCAGCAGCCCGCCCCAACCGGGCGCGGGCTTGTTTTGCGAGCAGACGATGAGGCGGTTCTGCGGATCGACGGTCATAGAAACCCACGAGCCTTCACCCGGCTCGGCGGTGCGGATGAGTTCGGCTTTGAACCCGGGTGGCGTCTTGAGTTCAGTCGCCGGAGCTTTCCCCGCGGGCTTGCCGCCGCCAGCGAAGACATTGCCCCACGGGTCCACCCCGAGATTGCCACGCGTGATGGGCTTGCCCCAATCAGCCGCTGCAAAGCCCGGTTTTTCCCAGCCGTCGGTCTTCTTCTCGGATGAAACCCACGTCGGATCGGTGACGACGACGAGCGCCTTCTTCGCTTTTGCGGTGTCGATCGTGAGCTGCCCGACGACCGCCGCCACTCCGTCCTCATTGTGACCGCGGATCGCGATCACGTTCTCGCCGACCTTGAGATGCTTCTCCACGCGCACCTTGGCCGGCTGCTTCCAGTCTTTGGTCGTGCCGACTTCCACGCCGTTGAGGAAAACTTGGGCACCATTGTCGCATGCGACGATGAGTTCAGCGGCGGTTGCGGGCTCGGCGAGCGTGAAGGTCTTGCGAAAGTAGCGCACCTCGCCATCGGCGGATTTTTCGGTGTGCCAAATCCAGGCGGGTGTTTGCGCGCGGACGGTGGTGAGAGTGAAGAGGAGGCAGAGGAGAACGCGGAGGGTTTGCATGGCGATGGCCTTAGAAAACCGCACGCGTGAATGTTTCCTAGTCAAAAAGAAGCCGGTCCTCGACCGGCAGGGTGGTCTTGCACCACGGGGGCCGCCGGGCAGAATGCGTTTCGTCAATCATATGAAAACGAAAGTGTTCCCCTTCCTTCTTGCTGCGGTCGTTTGCATCGCGGTGGTTATCGCCGAAGAGCAACGACTCGACGCCTTGCGGCAACAACTCGCGCTCAGACAAAAAGATGTCGCCACCCTGCAGGAGCAAATAGACCGAAACGCCGCAGAATTGACCAAACTCCGGGAGCGGAATGAGGCGATAACGTCGGAGGCAGAGCAGTTGCGTGAACGACTCGGAGCGGTCAAGAGCGCGAGCCAGGAGGTCGTGGCTGCGAATAGCACGGTTAGCGGAGACAAATCCGCCACGAAGGCAGATGAGCAGGGCGGCTGGATGAAAAACGTGGCCAAGATGTTCAAGGATCCGGAAATGAAAAAGATGATGCGCTCGCAGCAGACGATGGGCATCCGCATGATGTACGGCGATCTGGCGAAGGAACTCGGCCTTTCCACCGCCGAGACGGACAAGGTGATGGAACTGATTGCCGACCGGCAGATGGACGCGAGCGAGAAGGCGATGAAAGCCATGGATGGCGCGGAAAAGGATCCCGCCAAACTCGCAGAGGCCAGCAAGGAGGCGCAGGACGCGGTGACTGATTACGATGCGAAACTGAAAACCGCCTTAGGCCCGGAAAAAATGGCCAAACTGACCGAGTACGAGCGCACCCTCGGCGACCGCATGGCGATGCAGCAATACGCCTCAAGTTTCTCCTCGTCCGGCCAGCCGCTCGATGACACGCAACGCGTCGGCCTTCTCCAAATCATGACCGAGGAGCGCCTGAAAACGCCGACGGGTCCGCTCGACCCGGGGAACAAGGATGTGGCCGCTTCGATGAAGGCCATGCAAACCGGCGAGGGATTAGACAAGGCGCTGGAGACCCAACGCGAACTTCAGCAGCGCGTGCTGGCTCGCGCCCACACCGTGCTCACGCCCGACCAGATGAACTCCCTCGAAGCCGCGCAGAAAGCGCAACTGCAGATGCAGGAAATGGGCATCAAGATGAGCAAGCAGATGTTTGGCGGCGACAAAGGGAAGTAACGAAAGGCGAGGGCGCAAACTTCCCGCTTTCGCGCGACGCCTTTCGCCGTCAGCCTTTCGGCCTAAATGGCGCTGCCGCTTCGCTACAACTTCCGCAATGTGATCGTCCGCTGGCGCGCGACGGTCGCGACGGTGCTGGGTGTCGCCCTCGTCGTCGGCGTTTACGTGAGTTTGCAGGCGCTGGCGGTTGGCTTGGAGAAGGCCAGTGCGGCGACCGGTGATGAGCGGAACCTGATGGTCGTGCGCCGCGGTTCGGCCGCGGAATCCGGCAGCCAGATCACACGCGAGCAGTTCAACTCCATCCAGTACGCCACCGAGATTGCGCGCGATGCGCAGGATCGCCCATTCATTTCTGCCGACACCCTCGTCATCCTCAATCTCGCGCGCGGCGGCAGCTCGGGCGGCGAAGCGAATGTCTCCCTCCGTGGCGTCTCGCCCAACGCGTTCGCGCTGCGCCCGCAGGTGCAACTCGCTGCTGGGCGTTGGTTCGAGCTGGGGAAACGCGAGGTCGTCGTGGCGCAACGCCTCGCCTCGCGGTTCGCAAAAATGGGCGTCGGCGACGTAGTGAAGATCGGCCTGCGGGAATTGACCGTCGTGGGCCACTTCGACGCCGGCGGCAGCGCTTTCGACTCCGAGGCGTGGATGGATGCGAACGAAGTGCGCTCCCTTTTTTCCCGCGAGTCTTACTCCAGCCTCCTCATCCGTCCGACCGATACCGCCGCGGGCGAGGTGCTGATGAAAAAGCTCGAGGCCGATAAACGGCTCGGCGTCCGAGTGCACCGTGAAGTCACCTACTACAAAGAGCAGACGAAAACGGCGCAGCCCATCCGCATCCTCGGCAACTTCCTTGCCACCGCCATGTCGCTCGGCGCCATCCTTGCCGCGATGAACACGATGTATGCGAGCATCGGCGCAAGGACCCGCGAGATCGGCACCCTGCGCGTCCTCGGCTTCCGCCGCCGCGCCGTGCTGCTCGGCTTTCTCATTGAAGGCGCGTTTCTCGCCCTCATCGGCGGCGTGCTCGGCATCCTGGCCGCGCTGCGCTGGCAGGGTACGAGTGTTGGCACGTTAAGCTTCGAGACCTTCAGCGAGACGGTATTTCAGTTCAGCATCACGCCTTGGCTTGCCGTGAAAGGGCTCATCTTTGCGGTCAGCGTCGGCCTCCTTGGCAGCTTGCTCCCGGCCCTGCGCGCGGCGCGCCTGCCCGTCATCTCGGCCCTGAAATCGGTGTAACTATTTTGCGTCCACGAAAGGCACGAAAAGGACACGAAATGGGGAAGGGGATTGCGCTAACCGGTCTGAAATTTCGTGTCCTTTCGTGTATTTCGTGGACTCTCCTTCACCGCCTGAAGTGAACGCCGACCAACTCCAAACCATCCGCATCTCCGCCGAACAGCGTCGGCGCTCGACGAATTCGGCTTGGTTCATCTTTGGAGGTGTGGCGGCGATCACCGCCACCGCGGCTTACTTTGCGTGGCCCAAAGCCGGCGACGAGCACCGCGTCTTCAAAGGCACCACCCAGATCGCTGCGACTGCCACCCCCGCTCCAGCCAAAACGGTCGCGTCGATCGCCACGCCCGCTGCCAACAATCCATCATCCAACATCCAAGCCCCCGCCGCCGTTCTCACCGTTTCCGGCTACCTCGTGAACCGCGAGCGCATCGAGGTCAGCCCGCGGATGATGGGGCAGGTGAGATGGATCGGCGTGAAGAAGGGCGACCTCGTGAAAAAGGACCAGGTCGTTGTGCAGCTCGACGACGCGGAGCAGCGCGCCCGCTTGCTCGAAATCGACGGCCAGCTCGCCGGGGCGCGCGTCGCTTTGGAAAAGGCGAGGATCGGCTTCGACCGCGTGAAACGCCTGCGCGCCAGCAATAACGAAACGGTCGAACGCGAAGACGAAGCCCGCCTCGGCGTGCAGTCCGCGCAAGCCGTCATCCAGCAGCTCGAAGGCGTGAAAGAGAGCGTCAAAGTCGCCCTCGACTGGACCACCATCCGCTCGCCCATCGACGGCGTGGTTTTGGAAAAACTCGCCGTCGCCGGCGCGCTCGTCACGCCGCAGAGCTTTGGCGGCACCAAAGGCCCGAGCACCGGCCTTTTCGCCGTCGCCGATCCGAACGACCTGCAGGTCGAGATCGACGTGAACGAAAGCGACCTCCCGAAAATTTCTCTCGGCCAGAAATGCCGCGTCACGCCGGAGGCTTATCCCGACAAGCATTACACCGGCGTCGTCGCCGAAATCGCCCCCGAAGCCAACCGCCAGAAAGGCACCCTCCAGCTGAAAGTGCAGGTCGAGAAACCCGACCGCTACCTCACGCCCGAACTGAGCGCGAAGGTGGAGTTCCTCAAAGCCGAACAATAGTTCATCGAATCGCTAACGACATGACCAAGCCCGAGATCATCGCCCGCCTTCTTGACCCCGGTATCATCGCCATCATCCGCGCCGATTCTTCCGCCGAACTCGTCCACGCTGCCGAGGCGCTGCTTGCGGGTGGGGTGACAGCGATGGAAGTGACGATGACGACGCCAAACGCGCTCGCGGTGATCAGCGAGGTCACGGCGAAGTTCGGCGACCGCATCCTCATGGGCGTAGGGACCGTGCTCGATGCGGAAACCGCGCGCGTGGCGATCCTCGCGGGCGCGGAGTTTGTGGTCACGCCGGTGACGAAGCCGGAGGTGATCCGCATGTGCAATCGCTACGGAAAGCCGATTGCCAGCGGTGCCCTCACGCCCACGGAATGCCTGCTCGCGCATGAAAGCGGGGCGGACTTTGTGAAGATCTTTCCCGCGGAGCAGTTCGGGCCAGGGTATATCAAAAGCATTCTCGCGCCGTTGCCGATGCTTCAGGTCATTCCAACCGGCGGGGTCACGCCAGAAACGGCGGGTGCGTTTCTCCAGGCAGGCTGCGTGGCGCTCGGTGCAGGCTCGACACTGGTTTCGAAAGAAATTCTCGCCGCGCGCGACTGGGAAAAACTGACGCAGTGCGCGCAGGACTTTGTGAAAGCCGTGCGCACGGCGCGGAGGTAACGGACGGACACGCTCCTGCGTGTTCCCTGACTTGCGGGCACAGATCGGACGCGCAGGAGCGCATCCCTCCGATCTAGGGATTTTGCGCGGCAGCAAGGGCGGGATCGTCGAGGTCGAATCGGTAAAGGATTTGGTTGTAATTGTAGCGCGGGGTCGGCGCAGGGCGGTCCGCGAACTCCGCGGTGTAGGTGCCTTCAAAAATGAGGATCGGCGAGTCCGCGGCCGTGAACTCGGGATGCAGACGGGGATTATAAAAAGTGTAGTTGTCGTGAGTCAGGATCTTCACCGCCGGGCCCCACGGGCCGGTGGGCGCGTCGGCCTCGGCATACCAGACTTCGCCAAGGTTGGACGGCTTGCCGTCATTCTCGAGAAACACCGTCACCCAGCGTTTGCGCCACTGGTTCCACGCGATGTGGCCGGTGTGCGGCTTAACGCTTTTGCCATCGGCGGTGGGAAGATTGGGTTGCGGCTGGAGGGCTTCCCAGGTCGCCGCATCCTGCCACGCCTCGAAGGTAGCGGGGCAGCGGAGGAAGGGCAGGGGGTTGCCAAAATAGACCCACTCCCTGCCGGCAGGGTCTTTCCACAAAGCTGGGTGTCCGTCGGGCATCGGCGGGTGCTTTGGCGCGGTGTCAGATTTCGTCCAAACAACGCGGCGGCGGTCAAATTTTTCTGTCGCGTCATTCCACACGCACAGGCCGGCTTCATAGGCTTCGAGGTGGCCGCGGATTTTGACGTAGGTGGCAACGAGACGCGGCACCCCGGTTTTGTCGGGCAGGCTGAGGTAGGCGCTGAGCCAGGTCGGGCCGTCGCCGGGCATTTTCGCCACGCCACGCGGCTGGCCGTCGGCGTTCGTGAAGTAGTCGAACTTCACCCGCAACGGCGGCTCGAAGGACGCGAGCGGCTGCACGGCGGTGGTTGCGCTGGTGGTGTTAAAAATACCGAGCGGGTAGCCGGGCATGGTGGTGTCGCCCCAGTTCCAAAAGTATTTGCCGCGATGGACAGCGCTTTGAATCGTGTCGCAGCCGAAGACGCCGGACTCGCGCCAATCCAGCTCGCGCCCAAGTTTCTGACTCTCGGCGAAAATCCCACCCCCGGTCAGCCGACCAAGGCGCTTGGCGATATTCTTCCGTTCGACCTCGACGCGGATGGTCTTTCCGGGCTGCGCAGTGAGGCGCACGCCGCGCATCCCGAAGCCATCCCTGGGCACTTCGTAGCCGTGGCCGTGCAGGTCGAACCACGTCTCCCGGCCCATCACTTCCGGCAGATCGAGGGCGATAACACCCGCGTTGTCCGTGACGAACCGGACGCCGTGCGTGGTCCGCAATTCGACAAGCGGCACCGGCCAGCCGCTCCCTTTCTCCACGACCTCGATCCGACAGGGTTCAATGGCAAAAACGGGCGCGGTGAGAAGAGCCCAGAGCGCGCCGATGAGAGTGGGGATGCGGTCCAACCCGCGGTCAGGGTGAAAAGGATCGGCTTGGCGGGGGAAGGTTTTCATGGTGCGACCGGAGACTTAAGACCGGCCGATGGCGTCGCGCCAATGGCGGAAATTCCTGCACCCTGTGCTGAATATTCCGCGCCCGAACACATCTGCTCCGCCAGTGAGTCGCGATACACGGATTGAAACACTGTTCCCCTCTCACGGCGTTTCTCTCCCTATATGAAATCTATCTATTCTCTACTCGCCGCGGCTCTACTGCTCGGCTTGTCCAATCTGCCCGCGTCGGCGGCCGTCCAAGTGTCCGTGGACTTTTTCCACGAAAATCTGGCGGCCCATGGCGACTGGCGCGAAGTGGGCGACTACGGCTATTGCTGGCAGCCCCGTGATGTAGGCCGTGACTGGCAACCCTACGGCGATGGGCGCTGGCTTTACACGGACGCCGGATGGACATGGGATTCCGAGGAACCTTATTCCTGGGCCGTCTATCACTACGGTCGCTGGGCGCGAGTGGATCGGGTGGGTTGGGTGTGGGTGCCCGGCACCGAGTGGGGACCGGCTTGGGTTTCCTGGCGGCGTGGTCCCCGGCATGTCGGCTGGGCGCCCTTGCCGCCCGAGGCGCGATTTGCGCGGACGACCGGGATTACCGCGCGAGTGGATGCCGACTACGACATCGGCCCGACCAACTATCGCTTCGTCGCCGTGCGCGATTTCGGCGCGCCGCGCCTGCGCACCGTCTTTGTCGAGCCGCGGGAAAACATCACGATCATCCGCCAGACGACGAACATCACGCGGATCACTTACGTCAATAACGTGGTCTATAACGAGGGGCCGCAATACGACGTCATCTCCCGCGAAAGTGCGCAGCCGATCCGTCGGCTGAGGCTGGAACGGCGCGAGGACATCGGCGGCGATGTGCGCGTCGAGCAATTGCGCTCACAGGTGGACGGCGAATCCTACCGCGTGGCGGCCCCTTCCTTTGACTCCCAACCCGCCAAAGCCCCGCGTAAAGTCGCGGCGCGGGTGGAAAAAGTGGAAGTGGATCGCGGGTGGAAAAATGCCGGCCCGCCAGCAGAAGTCGAAAAGCTACGCACCCAAATTAAAAGCGAGCCCGCGCCTGCGGAGCAGACCGCCGACGCCCCGGTGCCGGCAGCGGTTCCGGGCGAAAAGCCGGGTAAAGCGAAGATGCCAGAAGCTGGCGAGACAGCTAAGCCCGCGGCCGCGGTCACGACTGAAGGCGTTCCTCCCGCCTCGGAAAAGCCCACGACTCCTCCTGAGAAGCCAGTCATTCCTTCAACACCCGCGGCGTCGGAAAAGCCTGCAAAAACTCAAAAATCGGCCAAACCCGAGAAGCCAGTCCCCCCCGCCACTCCCGCGCCCTTGGAAAAGCCCGTGACATCGGAGAAGGCGGTTAAACCGGACAAGCCGATCAAAGGAGCCAAGCCGGAGAACCCCGAAGGAGATACCGTTCCTCCAGCACCAACCGCGGTAGAAAATGCAGCGCCGCCAAGCCCATCCAAAAAAGGCCGGGCCAAAGGAACCGAAGTTCCGCCGACAGCCAGAGATACCCAGCCGGCCGGGAAAGCCGAGCGAGCCCGGGATCTGCCAGCGCCCGCGGAAGCAGTCGCGCCACCAAGCAGACCAAAAAAAGGTGAGAGAAAAGATGCCGAAGCGGCGCGCATTGTAACCGACACTCCATCCCAACCGCCGGTTCGGGAGCGTGAGAAAAATCGAGCCGAAACCCCGCGCGTGGCGCCTCCGGCGGAAGCGGAGCCTCCCCGGCAAAAAAACCGCGAGAAGCGGGAAGCCGCCCCCCAGCCCGAGCCAATCGCCCCGCGCGAAGTTGAGCGGAAAGTCCCCAGCGCACCGCCGGAGCCCCGCCCGCAGGAGAAAAAAACCGACCAGCGTCCGCCGCCCCCAGCGGCAGCCCAGCCCCAACCACAACCGACCCAGGCTCAACCTCCTCAACCCGCCAAAGAAAAAGCGAAGGGTAAGGATGAGAAAAAAGAGGATTGAGGCCGGATGGCGTAGCCGCCCCCGGGCAGGCGTTGTTGCCAGCGATTTAGAGATGCTTCGCTTCGCGGCGCGGGGGTGTGTAGAAACTGCGCCGTGAAATCCCTGCCGCTGCGCGACCGCATCCTCCGCCAACTCCAATCTCCCGGCTATCGACCGCTCGACAAAGTCGGGCTGAGCCAGGCACTTCGCTGGCCGCACGAAAAGCGGGGTGTGCTCAAGGACATGCTCCAGGAAATGGAGACGGCAGGCGAGGTCGCGGTCATCCGCGATGGACGCTACGTGCTGCCGCAGACGGCGGATCTCATCACCGGCACGCTCCAGGTCCACGCCGGCGGCAACGCGCATCTGCTCAGCACCACCGCGGGCAAAAAGGACATGTTCATTTCCGCGTCGAACATCGGCACGGCGATGCACGGCGATAAAGTGGTAGCGCGGTTGGAGCACGGCGGGCGGCAGCAGCGGGCGGGGACCGTCGAAGGGCGCGTGATCAAAATCCTTGAGCGTGCGAACACGACGATCGTCGGCACCCTGCAATGCACGAAGAAATTTTTCTACGTGATCCCCGACGACTCGCGGCTCCAGCGCGACATCTCGGTCCGGCTGCCGGGCGCACCGGCGGCGGATGGCCCGGTCGTTCTCGGCAAAAAGGGCGAGCGCGACCGCACGCCGCGCGCGGGACGGAAGCCCGCTCCGCAAGTGGGCGACAAGGTGGTCGTGCAGCTGGATGAGTGGGAAAACCAGCACGTCAATCCCGAGGGCGAGATCATCGAAGTGTTGGGGCGGGCCGGCGATCAAGGCGTGGACATGCTCTCCGTCATTCGGAAGCATCATTTGCCGCTGGAGTTTCCCGGCTCCGTCGAGCGCGAGGCGGAGCGCATTTCCGAGGCGATCCCGGCCGAGGAGATCGCCAAGCGCGAGGATTTGCGCGGCGGTTTTGTCATCACCATCGATCCGGACGACGCGAAGGATTTTGACGACGCGATCAACGTCGAGCGGACGACAAACGGCTGGCATCTCGGCGTCCACATCGCGGACGTGTCGCACTACGTCCGCCCCGGCAGCGCGCTGGACAAAGAGGCGCGGGCACGCGGCAATTCCACCTACCTCGCCGACCGCGTGATCCCGATGCTGCCCGAGCGGCTGAGCAACGGCATCTGCTCGCTCAAGCCCGGTGTCGAGCGGCTCACGTTCTCCGCGTTCATCGACTTCGACTCCGCCGGACGCATCCGCAAAACACGCTTTGCCCGCACCGTGATCAAAAGCGCCGTGCGGCTCACCTACCGGCAGGCCTTCGCCATTTTGGAAAATCGCGAAGCGCCACCCACGCCGAATTACGAGCGCGGCGGCAAAGTGCATCTCGCCTCCGCGCCGGTGCCGCTCAATGTCACGCCCGAGCTGCGCGACCGCGTCCACGTCGCGTGGGAATTGGCGTCGCTGTTGCGCAGGAACCGCTTCGAGGCCGGGTCGCTCGACCTGGAGTTTCCCGAGGTGAAAATCTGGCTCGACGACCAGGGCCGCGCCGACCGGTTGGAGAAAGTGGACAACGATATTTCCCACCAGCTCATCGAGGAGTGCATGCTCGCCGCGAATGAAGTCGTGGCCAAGGAACTCAAGGACCGCAACACGCCCGCAATCTTCCGCATCCACGAAGACCCGGACAACGACCGGCTCATGGATTTCCGCACCCTCGCGGCGACCTACGGCTTTCGCGCCGGCGACATCACCCAGCGCCGCGAACTGCAAAAGCTCCTCGCCTCGACCAAAGGCTCGCCCGAGGAATACGCCATCAAGCTCGCGCTGCTCAAGAGCCTCAAGCGCGCCGTCTATGGCACCCAGCCCATCGGCCACTACGGCCTCGCGAAGGTCAACTACACCCACTTCACCAGCCCCATCCGCCGCTACGCTGACCTCCTCGTCCACCGCGCACTGGCGCGGGAAAAGATGGGCCCGATTGCCGAACTGACCGAACTCGCCACTCACATCTCCACCACCGAGCGCACCTCCGCCGACGCCGAGAAAGACTCGACGATGCTCAAAAAGATGGAGTTCTTTCTCCGCCAGCTTGCCTCGAAAAAGCCCGACGAATTCCGCGCCCACGTCGTAGATGTCCGCAGCTACGGCCTCTCCGTCGAACTGCCCGACGTGCTCGTCAGCGGCCTCATCCACGTCAGCACGCTGCCCGACGATTTCTACACCTTCGACTCCGTGCGCCTGCGCTTCATCGGCCGCAAAACCGGCCGCATCTACAAGACCGGCGACACCCTCCAAGTCATCGTCTCCCGCGTCGATGCCTACAAACGCCAGATCGACTTCGTGCCCGTCGGCGAGCCCGCGCCCGGCCCGCGGCAGTCCGCGCCGCCACCACCACGGCCGAGCAAAGCCCCGCGCGATGGCGATAAGCGCCGCCGCTCCGGCTCCCGCCGCCGCCGCTGAGGACGTTCACCGCCAGCCAGCCGAAGCTGCGCTTCATCAGACTGCTCCACAGCCCGGCAGGGCTGACGGAAATTAGCCCCGGGTGAAACCCGGGGTCACCGTCCGTCCATGGCATCCATCCTGAAGGGGTGGCGGAACAACTTGGGCGTCAAATCGTTCATGGTGTGCGGGCATCTATCCAGTCAGATACCGCCCCGATGAGCGTGTATCCAGCCCGATTGGTTCTGTCAACCAACCGCCTGACCAATTCGCCGTCAATTATGATTTCATCCCCGACAAGAGCATAGGCATCCCATTCATTAACAATAGGGTCCAAGCGTCGCTGTTTCAGGTGTGTATCGTCTACCTTTCCATGTGAATGAACAAGCAAATGACGCAACAAGGCATGACCCTTAACGCCTGGATTCCAAACAGCGCTATCTATAGCCGAGTCCCCGCCGAAAACCTCGCGATACGAGACTGGTAAGGTGCTTTCGCTTCTGACGCGATGCCGTTTGTTGACTATTTGTGGAGAAAATAGATTGGCATGAGAAACCTTGCACTCCGTGAGTATCTGCTCCGTGAGAAGTTCATAAGCAGACCATGATTGAATTAGCACGCTCTTAAGCAGCGACAGCAATGCACCAAAAGAAAGATCCCGTCCGGGAAGGCAAGCCATCTTGACGGCGTTTTGAGTTGCTTCATAGAAATGCTGAATCGCGGATTGGTCAATCGCCCCCATATCATACTCGTCCCATATCTTCGATGCTCTTGCCTGAACGTCCGGCGCATCGGGGTTATCTGACCGAAGTTCGTTCATTGCGCGAATAACAGAGATTCCCCAGCTTTCTCCATTCATAAATGAGTAGCCGGGAACCATCGTAAGCGTGTCTATTAACTGACCACTCTCCCCGAACACCGCTTTGGCTTTATTGCAGGCAGGGGAATTGAGAACGGCCTCGCGCTGGAGCTTCCAGTTTCGATATTTCGTCAGTTCCTCAAACTTCAAATCGTGCATCCATAACGCCAGTATCAGAAAAACCATGTGAGGGGAGTATATTGTTGCCCTAACTCGACGCTGCAGCGAACAGGCCTCGTCAGTCGCTGAGCTTTCGGTCGTTCGGCACCTAATTCTCCGCCGTCTCTTTCCACGCCGAGTTCAGCGGATGGATGGTGAGGGAGCGGAGGGTGACGGGGCCGCCTTCGGCTTTCACGGAGAGGCCGCTGGCTTTGGGCAGAACGTAGCGGGTGGAGGAGACTTCGCCGTCGTTGACGAAGGCTGCGATGGAGGTGCGATCCACGAGGATTGTCAGCGGGCGTGGACGGATTTCCCAGTGCGTGCTACTGCTTCGGCATGTCTGTCACCGTCGAATTGCCGAGGGATATCGAAGAAAGGCTCCGCCGTGAGAATCCGAATTTGGATGCCGATGCGAAGGAGGCGTATGCCGTGGAGCTTTTCCGCCGGGGCCAGCTCAACCATTTTCAACTCTCGCGGGTGCTGGACATGGACCGGTTCGCGACCGATGCGGTGCTGAAGCGTCATCAGGTGGAGGAGCAATCGCTCACCAGCGCCGACCTCGAAGCCGATCGCGAGACTTTGCGCAGGGTGCTGGACGTAGCGCCGCGATGATCGTCGTGGCGGATAGTTCGCCGCTGATCGTGCTGGTCAACGTCGGGCACATCCAGATTTTGCCGGCGCTTTTTCGGGAGGTGGGTATTCCGCCGCAGATTGCTGCGGAGCTTGCCGATGCCAAACGTCCGCAGCCCGTGCAGGATTTCATTCGTGAGCAGCCGGGCTGGCTTCGCGTGCAAGCGCCGGCCAGCGCAGAGTTGATTCCTGAACTGCACGAAGGCGAAAGTGCGGCCATCAGTCTGGCAAGGGAACTGCAAGCCGATCTTTTGCTCATCGACGAAAGCGACGGACGTTCCGCTGCACTCGCGCGGCATCTGCAAATCACCGGAACCATCGGGATTTTGCAGCGCGCCGCCGAGCAGGGTTTGCTCGATTTGGCGGATGCCTTCGCGGGCATCAAACGAACGGATTTCTGGATTTCACCGAAGCTGCTCGATGCGGAACTGGAGAGGTCTCGCGAGCGGAAGCGCTGAACACTGTCATGCGCCTGCACCTGTTCGTCATTGGCAAGCCGCGGCTCGAATTCGCGCGGCTGGGAGTGGAGGAGTATGCGGGGCGGATGAAGCCGTTCGTCCGGCTGGAGCTGCACTACCTCAAAGCCACGACGCAGGCGGGCGAAAGCCTCGCGCTGGCGGAGCGCACGAAAGGGATGTTCCGCGTGGTGCTCGATGAACTCGGACACGAAGTCACCAGCCGCGCACTTGCGGGCAAGCTCACCGAATTGGAGCAACACGGCCCGCGCGACGTGGCTTTTTTGCTCGGTGGCGCAGACGGTCACACGGACGCGCTGCGTCAGGCGGCGGGCTGGTTGTGGTCGCTGAGCAAGCTCACGCTCCAGCACGAACTCGCCCTCGTTCTCGCGCTTGAGCAGCTTTACCGCGCCTACACCATCCGCACCGGTCATCCCTATCATCGGGATTGAGTGACGCGATGGGGATTTCCCTGCATTGGCTGTTGAAATGCGCGGCGGGAGTTCCTAGCCTCCGCGCGTTTTCCACCCAACACCGCTTATGAAACGCTTGCTTGCTCTCTCCACCGTCCTCGCCTCTCTCACTGCTGCCACGTGGGCGCAGGATGAAATCAAAGTCGGTGAATTTGCCTCGCTCACTGGCGGCAGCGCAAGTTTCGGCCAGTCGAGTCACAAGGGCACCGCGCTCGCAATCGACGAAATCAACGCGGGGGGCGGGGCGCTGGGCAAGAAGTTCAAGCTGATCACCGAGGACGACCAGTCGCAGGCGGGGCAGCCCGCGACGATTGTGCGCAAACTGATTTCGCAGGACAAAGTGGTGGCGGTGCTCGGGGAGGTGGCGTCGAGCAAGTCGCTGGAAGCCGCACCGATCTGCCAGCAAAACAAGATCCCGATGATTTCGCCGGCTTCGACCAATCCGAAGGTCACCGAGGTCGGCGACTACATTTTCCGGGTGTGTTTCATCGACCCGTTTCAGGGGACGGTGATGGCGAAGTTCGCCCAGAAGAAGGGGTGGAAGAAGGTGGCCGTATTGACCGACGTGAAGCAGGACTACGCGGTGGGGTTGGCGGAATTTTTTGTAAAGGGCTTCACCGCGGCGGGCGGAACGATCGTAAAGGATCAGAAATATTCGACGGGCGACAAGGATTTCAAAGCGCAGCTCACCTCGATCAAAGCCGCCAAGCCGGACGCAATCTTCGTCCCTGGGTACTACGGCGAGGTTTCGCTTATCGGGAAGCAGGCGCGGCTGCTTGGCATCAAGGTGCCCTTGCTCGGTGGCGACGGCTGGGTAGGGGATTCGCTGCTGAAGGTGGCCGGCAACTCGCTCGACGGTTCGTTTTTCTCCTGCCACTTCAGCGCGGACGACAAGAGCGAGGCGGTGCAGAATTTCGTCAAAAAATATAAGGCCAAATACAACGGCGAGACGCCCGACGACATGGCCGCGCTCGGCTACGACAGCGCGGTGATTTTGGCGGAAGCGATCAAGCGCGCCGGCACGACTGACGGACCGAAACTGCGGGACGCGATTGCGGCGACGAAGGATCATGTGGGCATCACCGGCTCCATCACGCTCGATGCGCAGCGCAATGCGACCAAGCCGGCGGTAATCCTGGGCATCGGCGGCGGCGGGTTTCAATTCGTGGAGACCGTCGCGCCTTGATTAGCCACGGAGCACACAGAGAGCTCGGAGGGGTGATGGAGGATGCGCTAACGGAAAACATCATCGGCGCGGCAATCGAGGTGCATCGGGTGCTGGGACCGGGGTTGCTCGAATCGATTTATGAGGAGGCGCTCTGCCATGAGTTTTCGCTCCGAGGTACCGGCTTTGAGAGGCAGATTGCCGTGGAGGTGAACTACAAGGGCCTAATGATCACAGGGCAGCGACTGGACATACTGGTGGAGCAGAGTGTGGTTGTTGAGCTAAAGGCGGTGACCAAGCTCCCGGACGTGGCGCTGGCGCAGACGCTGAGCTATATCAAGGCAACGGGTCTAAAGCGTGCGCTGCTCATTAATTTCGGCGAGCGCCTGCTCAAGGACGGCGTGAAAAGGATCTCTCTATGATCTCCGTGTGCTCTGTGGCTCCATGATCGAGTTCGTCCAGCAGCTCATTAACGGCCTCGGGCAGGGCTCGATCTACGCGCTCATCGCGCTGGGCTACACGATGGTTTTTGGGGTGCTACGATTCATCAATTTCGCACACGGCGATGTCTTCATGCTAGGGGCGTTTGCCGGGTTTTATATCGGGCCAAAGACGCTCAAGCTGTTCGGCGACGGGCCGTCCTACCCGGGCGCATTTGCGGTCCTCCTAGTGGCGATGGTGCTGTGCGCGGTCATCGGCATCGTCATCGAAAAATTGTGCTACCGCCCGCTGCGCGATCGGCCGAAGCTGACGGTGCTGATCACGGCGATTGGGGTCTCGCTCTTTTTGGAAAACGCGGGGCAGCTCGTCTTCGGGGCGAATCCGCAATCGTTCCCAGAACTCATCGTGGACCGCGCGATTGAGATTCCCGAGTCGTGGGGCGCGATCTCCGGGCTGACCATTACGGTTTCGCAAGTGCTCGTCTTCGGCGTCACGCTGCTACTGCTCTTTGTGCTCCGCTACATCGTGTTGAAAACCAAAATGGGCATGGCGATGCGCGCGCTGTCGTTCAATCCCGTGGCCTCATCGCTCATGGGGATCAATAACGACGTGATCATCTCGTTCACCTTCGGCCTCGGCTCGGCGCTGGCGGGTGCGGCGGGGATTCTGACTTCCATCCAGCAGCCGTCCATTGATCCGTTGATGGGCGTGAATGCAGGGTTGAAGGCATTCGTCGCCGCGGTGCTCGGGGGCATTGGCAATCTGCCCGGCGCGGCGCTCGGCGGCATTTTGATCGGCGTCATTGAGGCGCTGGTCGTGGGCTACGTCAGCCCGACCTATCGCGACGCCATCGTCTTCGGCGTGCTTATCCTGATTTTGATCGTGAAGCCAACGGGCCTCCTCGGCACCTCGGAAAGGGAGAAGGTATGATGGAGCGC
Source organism: Chthoniobacter sp. (assembly GCA_031390545.1). Lineage (GTDB taxonomy): Bacteria > Verrucomicrobiota > Verrucomicrobiia > Chthoniobacterales > Chthoniobacteraceae > Chthoniobacter. Next base: position 190,469 of record JANMTP010000043.1, read on the forward strand.
TCCAAACTCCTTTTGCTTGGCACGCTCGTGATCTGCTCGGGGCTGTCGCATTTTGCGGGCGGCATCAGCCCGTATTACTTCGACATCCTGATCGGCATCGGCATCAACATCATCCTCGCGGTGAGCCTCAACCTCGTGAACGGCTACACGGGCCAGTTCTCGCTCGGACATGCCGGCTTCATGGCGGTCGGCGCTTATGCGTCGTCGTGGCTGACGTTAAGATATGGCTACTCGCTGGGCTCCGGGACGCTGAGCACCACGACGGTCTTTGTGCTGGCGCTGTTTGGAGGTGGATTGGGGGCGGCGTTGTCGGGGTTGCTGGTGGGCGTACCGTCGCTGCGCTTAAAGGGCGATTACCTCGCCATCGTCACGCTGGGTTTCAACGAGATCATCAAAGGCGTCATTCAAAATGCCGAACCGCTCGGCGCTCAGCGCGGGCTCGGCGGCATGGAGCAGCACACCAATTTTTTTTGGACCTTCGCCTTCGCCGCCATCACGATCTACGTCGTGTTGAATCTCGTCGGTTCAACATATGGCCGCGGCTTCCTCGCGGTGCGCGATGATGAAATCGCCGCCGAGGCGATGGGCATCAACACGACGAAATACAAAGTGCTTGCCTTCGTCCTCGCCGCGTTTTTCGCCGGTATTGCGGGCGGGCTTTACGGGCACTTCAAACAATTCATTCACCCGGAAGGCTTCAACTTTCTGCGTTCGGTGGACATTGTCGTCATGGTCATTCTCGGCGGAATGGGCAACACCGCCGGCGTAGTCGTCGCGGCGACCTTGCTGACCATCCTGCCGGAATTTCTTCGTGCTGTTTCGCGTTATGAATGGCTGCCCGAATGGCTGCGGCACGTCGCGGAAAACCGCATGATCCTTTACTCGCTGCTCCTCATCATCCTCATGCTCACGCGGCCCCAGGGGCTCTTTGGCAACTTCACTGGCAAGCGCAACCAACGACTGCAATGAGGGCGAAATTTATGTCCACGAAAGACACGAAAAGGCACGAAAGGGGAGCTTGCGGGTGGCGCGTCATGCCCAGATTTTTTCGTGTCCTTTCGTGCTTTTCGTGGACCCAATCATGAGCGCGCCCCTGCTCCAGATCGACAACGTGACGATGCAGTTCGGCGGGCTGAAATGCGTGTGTGAAGTGTCGATCCAGATCAACGAGGGTGAGCTCGTCGGCCTCATCGGCCCGAATGGCGCGGGCAAGACGACGGTCTTTAATCTCATCACCGGCGTCTATGAGCCAACGCTCGGGAAAATCAGCTTTGCCGGCAAATCCGTGGTCGGCCACCGGCCCTACAAGATCACCGCTCGCGGCATCGCGCGGACCTTTCAAAACATCCGGCTGTTTCCATCGCTGAGCGTTTTCGACAACGTCCGCACCGCCTGCAACATGCACCTCCGCCACGGCATCTCGCACGCATTGGTGCGCGGTCCGAAGTTTTGCGCGGAGGAGCGCGAGATCGACGCCAAGGTCATGGAGCTTCTGGAAATTTTCGGCCTCACTGCCGAACGCGACGCCGCCTGCAAAAGCCTGCCCTACGGCGACCAGCGCCGCCTCGAAATCGTTCGCGCCCTAGCCACGCGGCCCAAGTTACTCCTCCTCGACGAGCCCGCCGCCGGCATGAATCCGACCGAGAAAGCCGAACTGATGAAGCTCATCCGCTTCACCCAGGAGAAATTCGGCTGCGCCGTGCTGCTCGTAGAGCACGACATGAAAGTCGTCATGGGCATCTGCCAACGGATCAACGTGCTCGATTACGGCCGTAAAATCGCCGAGGGGACGCCGGCATAGATCCGTGCCAACCCGAAGGTCATCGCGGCTTATTTGGGGAAAGAGGAGGAGTAGGGCTTCCCGGATAGCGTTCACGCCCGCAACCGCGCGACTTAGTCCCAGCCGAGCTTGTCTTGCTTGTGGATGTAGATCAGTCCGATGAGCCGCCCTTGGAACATCAAGCCATAGAGGGCAACAGCGGCAGTGATAAACCACCCAACAAACGGAATCTTGGCGGTGAACTCCTGGGCGAAAACGCAGATGGCGAACACTAGAATCAGCGCACCCAAAGCCAGCAAGTAACCGGGCAATGCCTTAAAGATGGCGGGAAGCACAATGTGCGGTAGCGCAGCACCGATGTGGCCAAACGCTTGTGACGCCAGAACCGCCATTGGGAAATAGAAACAGCCGTAAATGACCGCTGCGATGATCGCAGGCCCGAACCACCAAGCGTGGTCGTCGCCAAAGCTAAGCGTCGCAATCGCGGGGCCAAACGCGAGGATGACCAAACCGAGGAGGCGGAAGAACGGCTGAATGATGTCGTCCCAAAAACTGCTAAAACTTGGCCACTCGGGCACCTGATCACGGCCACCCATGGTGGTGCCGATGATATCGAGGTAGAATGCTCCGAAATAGCCGGCGCTAAAGAGCCCAACAAGAAGTCCGATGAGCGGGGCAAACTGCAGGATATCGAGGATGACCGAGAAAATCGCCCCGACGAGAATGATGATCCAGCCGCTGCGTCTTACGGGGTAGGTAAGTGCATCAATGAACATGGGTATGAGCCGCCTATTGAGAGCCCAGCCCCTCAGTAGCGCGAGAGCCGCGCGAATGTCACGGCTTCATTTTACCGCCGCGCGCCTACTGGTCAGCCTTCGATCGTGTTGATCTCGACGGGTTCGACTTTGACGCCTTGCTCTTCGAGCCAAGCGATAGCGTTCTTGAGGTCTGCGCGCTCACCTTCGAGGGAGAGAGAGACGATCCCGATTTCCTCGGTCACACTACACTGGCGGATGTTGGTGACGACGGGGTAGGCTTTCGTCAGCTCCCACAGCACGGGACGCGTGATGAGCTTGGCGGGAAACATGAGCCAGAGGCGCTGTTTTTCCATAGGACAGGATGGTGAAAGGGAACTGGTCGGGTTCTAGCCGCCGGCAATCGCCGGGACGATGCTGATTTCGTCGCTGTCTTTCACGGCGGTTGCCTTGTCTTCGAGAAAGCGGATGTCTTCGCCGTTGACGAAGATATTGACGAAGCGGCGGACGTTGCCGGCTTCGTCGCAGACGCGGTCTTTGAGGCCGGGGAAGGCAGCGTCCAGGTTGTCGATGAGTTCGCCGATGGTGGCGCCGGCGGCGCTGACTTCTTCGAGCTCGTTGGTGAGTTTGCGGAGCGGGGTGGGGATGAGGACGGTGGGCATATTTTTGTTTCGGATTTCGAGCTTCGGATTTCGAGTTTACGTCGTCAGGCGGCAGCGGTGTCTTTGGCGTAAACGTGCTCTTCGAATTCGCGGAGGCTGGGTTTGATGGTGCGGGGTTCGCCGCATTTGCCGCTGATGGCTTCCTGCGTTTTCAGGCCGTGGCCGGTGATGCAAAGGACGGCGCTGCCATCGCGCGGAATCTTGCCGTTGGCGATGAGTTTGCGGGCGCAGGCGACGGTGACGCCTCCGGCGGTTTCAGCAAAGATGCCCTCGCACTCCGCAAGCTGACGGATGCCTTCGACGACTTCGTCATCGGTCGCGTCCTCGGCGCTGCCGCCGGTCTGTTTCATGGCGTGGATAGCGTAGTAGCCGTCGGCGGGTGTGCCAATGGCGAGCGACTTCACGATGGTGTCCGGCTTCGGGACGGGTTTGACGATGTCGGTGCCGCGTTTCATGGCGTGGGCGATAGGAGCGCAGCCAGTGGCCTGCGCGCCATAGACGGAAAAGGCGGAGTTTTCGACGAGGCCGAGTTTGGCGAATTCGCCGTAGGCTTTGTGGATCTTGGTGAGCAGCGAGCCGGAGGCCATTGGCACGACGGTGTGCTGGGGGATGCGCCAGCCGAGTTGCTCGCAGATCTCGTAGCCCATCGATTTCGAGCCTTCAGCGTAATACGGGCGCAGGTTCACGTTCACGAAACCCCAGCCGTATTTGCCGGCGATCTCGGAGCAAAGGCGGTTCACCTGATCGTAGGCACCGTGGATGGCGACGACGTTCGTGCCATAGACGAGCGAGCCGAGGACTTTGCCCTGCTCGAGGTCGGCGGGGATGAGGACGTAGCTTTTCAGTCCCGCGCTGGCGGCGTTGGCGGCGACGGAGTTGGCAAGGTTGCCGGTCGAGGCGCAGGCGACGACTTTGAAGCCCAGTTCGCGGGCGCGGCTGAGGGCGACGGAGACGACGCGATCCTTAAAGGAAAGGGTGGGGTAGTTGACGGTGTCGTTCTTGACGTAGAGCTCGCGGATGCCGAGGGCTTTGGCGAGCCGGTCGGCTTTGACCAAAGGCGTGAAGCCAACCTGCGTGCCGACGGTCGGCTCGCCGTCGATCGGCAGGAGCTCGCGATAACGCCACATCGTATGCGGGCGCGACTCGATGACTTTGCGCGTGAGCACGGGCTTGATGGCGTCGTAATCGTAGGCGGCTTCCAGCGGGCCAAAGTCGTAGTCGCAGACGTGGATGGCCTGTTTCGGATAGAGGCGGCCGCACTCGCGACACTTGAGGTTGGAGAAGAAGGGTGATGGTTTGTCCATAAGCTGGGTTGGCTTCCATCGAGGATCGAGTGGCAGAGAGGCGAAGATTCCGGTGGCTGCGACCGTGGGAAATCCCTTCTCATCTTTTCCGCCAACGCTTGCGCGCCTGCGGCTGGATTTGGCACCTGGTCCCCGATGCTTGCGCATCGAGCGGTTGCCGTGACTTCATTGGGCCAGTCCCTCGGTCACTCTTGATGAAAGTGCGCGGAAACTAGGGACGCCCCCCACGGGCGTCAACCGATTTTTCCCGCGGGCAAATTTCGCCGTCTTTTCGGTTGCCACAGTGCGCCGCAATTCGCAGCGTGCCGCGTGTTTGCTTCCCGAAAAATCGATCTCGCCGTCCTCCTCGCCATTTGTTTTGTCGCCTTTTGGTGGCGTCTCGGAACCCTCGGACTGATCGATCCGGACGAGCCCTTCTACGCCCAGACCGCGCGGGAGATGGTGGCGACCAACGACTGGGTCACGCCCCAGATCTACGGCCATCCGCAGTTTGAGAAACCGATCTTCTACTTCTGGCTCGTCGCCGGTTCTTTCAAGGCGTTCGGCGAGACCGAGTTTGCGGGCCGTCTGCCCACCGCCATTTTCGCCACCGCACTCATGCTCATCGTCTGGAGCTTTGGCTCCCGGGTCTGGAATGCGCGCACCGGTTTTCTGGCCGCGCTCGTGCTCGCCACGGGGCTGGAATATTGCGTGATGTCGCGCTTGATGCTCACCGACATCCCGCTGGCCACGTTCATCTCGGCGGCGCTGTTCTGCTACTGGCGCGGGGTGCGCGAACCGGAGCGCCGGGATTGGTGGATCTTCTGGCACCTCGTCTGGGCGGGCTTCGCGGTGCTGACGAAAGGGCCGCTCGGTTCGCTCGTGACGATCATGGCCACCGCCGCCTTTGCCATCGGCACGCGCCACCGGGTGCTGTACCGCGGGCGCGGTTTCTGGTGGGGTGTGGTTGCTTACGCGGTCATCGTCGTGCCGTGGTATGGGGCGATCTTTGCCGGGCCGCATGCGAAGCAGTTTTGGGATGAATTCTTCATCCGCGACAACTGGCTGCGCGTGATTAAAGCCGAGCATCCGTCGAACAATCACTGGTGGTACTACATCGGCCTGCTTTTCCTCGGCTCACTGCCGTGGATGCCCGCAGTCGCCCTCACGGTGCGGCGCGCGGTGGGCCGCTGGCGCACGGATGAAGCCATGTTCTTCCAATGGTGCTGGCTCCTCACCAGCCTGGTCTTCCTGACGATCTGCCAGTCCAAGATTCCGTCCTACGCCTTCTATCTGTTCGTCCCTCTCGCGCTGCTCGTCGGGCGGACGCTGGACGAACTCCTCGAGCGCGGCTTCGCCACCGCCGGCGAACGGCGCCTCGTCGTCGGCGTGGCTCTCTTCCAGTGCGCGGTTGTCGGCTTCTTCGTCTTCATCGCTATCGTCGAGGCGATCCATCTCCCCGTCGGACCGTGGTTGGCTGGCAAGCTCACCTCCCTGGCCCGTACCCTCAAACCCTTCGACCTGCCCGTCCTGCTCGTCTTCGCCGCGCTCGCGGTCAGCATCTTTTTCCTGCTGCGCAAAAAGCTTACGCCCTGGCTGCTGGCCAGTTCCACCGCCAGCCTCGGCTTGCTCGTTGGCGCGCTCACTTCGGCGTTGCCGGCGGTTGAAGCGGAGAGCTCGGCCAAGCCGGTGGCTTTGAAAATGATGCGGGAGCGGCAGGCAGAAGAACCGCTCGTCACCGGCAAATTCCTTGCCCGCGGCATCATCTACTACACGAACACCGACATGGCATCCGCCGAGCCCGGCCTGCGCATCCTCGCGAAAAAAGAGCAGCCGTTTTGGGCCGCACATCCGCTGCCGGTCCTCGTCAAAGCCAAAGGCCTGCGCGAATTCCTCAAGACCCATCCCTCCGCCCTCTGCGCCCTGCGCCAATCCGATTGGCGCACCTTCTCTCTCGATGACCCATTCCGCGCGAAGGACGCGTACGAGGAATTCGGCGAAAACCTCGTCGTCCGCGCCCACGCCAAGAAACCCACGGTCAAGCCTGCTGCCCCGACGACCGAGCCTGCCCCTCCCGCGACCGAGCCCGCCGCACTCGCGCCCGCGCCTGCCGCGCTCTAGCCGCCCACCGCCTGATACTTCTGCAGCCCCTTCTTCCACAGCAGCCGCGCCGCGCAGAAAGTAATGACCAGCCAGCCCGCCTGGATCAGCAGCCCCTCCACCAGCGCCCGCCCCTGGATGCGCTCCATCGCGATCTGCGCCGGAAAAAACAGCTCATAGGTAAACGGCGACCATTTCACAAACGGCTGGAACCACGCCGGCATGATATCCAGCGGGAAGATGTGCCCGCTGAGGAAGTATTCGAACGAGTAGAGGATGAAAACGATCGTCGAAATCTCCAGCACCCAAAACGCGATCATCGCCATCGCATACGCGATGAAAAATTGGATCCCCGCCGCCATCACCGTCGAGAGCACCAGCGCCGGCCACGTAATGGCGTGCTCCGGAAAGCGGATCGCATCGCGAAAGATAAACGCCAGCGCCAGGATCGGGATGAAAACAATCGCGATGTAGAGCAGCCGATAGCTCAGGTAGGTGCTGATGCGATAGCCCAGATAGCTCATCGGCTTCACCAAATACGCACTCAACTTCCCGTCGCGGATTTCCCCCGCGATCTGCCACTCATCCTCCGTCGGCGTGATCAGATTATCCAAAAACACCGTCACCAGAAAATAGAAGATCATCCCCTGGTAGTCATAGCCGCTGATCTCCGTCCCCTTCGACGCAAAGATCGCCTGCCAGATGAAGACCATGCCAAACAGCGGCACGATCCCGAACACCATCCGCAGCAGAAAATTCCACCGATAGACAAACGTATTCTGCAGCCCCAGATCGAAGAGCTTCCAGTATTTGAGGAGAGTAGGGTGCATGAAATTTGGGACGCGAGCGGTCTTCGGAAGACTCGCGAGACTCAGCCCACAGCCTCAATGCGGTCAGCATACACATTGACCAGTTTATGCGTTGGGAGCAGCGCCTCCACTTGCGGCCAAATGCGCGCGAGAAACGCATGAAAGTCAGCCCGCCGCAGGTTCCCGATCCGCAAATGCACCACCCACGGCGGAGGCTGCGTGAGCAGGATGCGGTCGGAAAAATCTGCGTCTTTCGTCACGATGACCAGTCCGCCTTGCCGCGCATACTCCCAGATCGTCGCATCTTCCGGGCTCGTCCCCAGCGCTTCCACATGCTTCACCGGACGCGAAGGAGTAAAACGCATGCGCCGGGGCAGATTTTCATCAAAGAGAAACCCGTTCACGCCACCTGAAGCAGCGTGAAATGATTACCCATCATTCGCGACGAAAATTTCAGGCAGGCCAGCACGTCCTCGCGAGTCAGTGTGGGATATTCCTCCAGCACATCTTCGATCCCGTCGCCCGCGCCCAAAAATTCCAGCACCGTCTGCACCGTGACGCGGGTGCCTTTCACCACCGGGCGTCCGTTGCAAACCGCCGGGTCCACCACAATGCGGTCGGAATCATCAATCGTCGTCATGCGCGCGAAGATGTCAGAACACCGGCGGGTGGCAAGGCATCCGCCAGGTTTCCCGCGCTTCCGCCATGGTCTCACCCTCCAAAATCGCCCCCGCGCCAAGGTCGCCCTCGGCTACACCGCCGCCATCGGCGAAGCCATGCGCGCCATCAGCCGCCGCCCCGTGATCGATGAGACGCATTACCAACCCAGCCTCACCGCCAAAGCATTCACCGGCTACGTCCGCATCCGCGTGGAGAAAAAAGGGGTGGCGGCGCTGAATCTTTACTGCCGGCTGAAGGGCGAGATCGAGTGGCGCTTGGTCGTTTCCAACCGCTCGAAATTCCCCTTCGACGACCGCACCCCGCTCGCCCAACCCGACGTCCCCGAGCTCCGCCAATACACCGCCCTCGGCACCCTCGCCGACACCCCCATCGGCCAACGCAGCGACATCGCGGAAGTGGTCTACGCCGGGTAGGGGGGCTTAAAGGCCGTGCCGCGCGGAGGAGTTCGCTGCCGCGCATGGGTCATTGCGAAAACTTGCTCATGCCCGCCAGAAATGAGATCCACCGATAGACGGGATAACCAATGAGCGGGATGATGATGGCGAGACACACTATCCGCACCGTCCAGATGGCCCGGCGGCCTGCCGGTGCCGTTGTGTGCTCATGTGACCAACTCTGAGGCGGAACTCCGAAGGACTCATGCGCAAACTCGCGCGTGCCGTCGTCGGAGATGAAGTGCTCCCCGAGAGCAGCAGTCCAAGGTGGTGCTGGAAAATCTCCGTCCAGACTGAGGCCGGCAAGACACGATACGCATCGGATGTTTAGTGCGCTGTGGCGACCAGGCGTAAAGCTAACGCGTAAAGCACCGGCGCACTTCGGGCAGCGCTGGTTTGCCGCCGCTTGAGCGTTGCCGGTGAGAAGCGTCTGCAGTAGATGTTCCCATTGCGGATTCATTTCAGGGTGCGCGTGTTATCCGCCTAACTCTGAATGAGGCGAGTCAAATGGCGAGGTTGCAGATCGGAGGACGCGGATGAGGGCGAAGATGCAAGGCCAGCGCCGCCCCGCGTTTCGCCCCGCCGGCGGCTCAGCCCACCGGGCCGAGGACGAGGTGGGTGTGCATGTGGCCTTTGCCGCTGATGGGCGTGGGGCCGCGGGCGGTGTAGTGGAAGCGTTCGCCGGTGCGCTGGCGGAGGGCGTCGCTGATGAGGATGTCGCCGGGGTCGCCGGCGGTGAGCATGCGGCTGGCGGTGTTCACGGTATCGCCCCACAGGTCGTAGATGAATTTATGCCGGCCAATGATCCCCGCCACGATGGGGCCGCAGTGCGCGCCGATGCGCAGGCGCAACGGCCGGCCGCAGGGCGCGGGGAAGGCGGAGAGGCTGGCGCGCAGGGCGAGGGCAAACTCCAGCGCCGCGGCGGCGTGGCCCTCGCGCGTGGTGTGCAGGCCGGCGACGGCCATGTAGGCATCGCCGATGGTCTTGATCTTCTCCAGGCCGCAGCGCTCGGCGAGGTGGTCGAACTCGGTGAAGACGCCGTTCAGCCAGGTGACGACTTGCTCGGGGGTGAGCTGGGCGGAGATGGCGGTGAAATCGACGATATCGGCGAAGACGACGGTGGCTTCGGCGTGGCTATCGGCGATGAGGGCGTCGCTTTGCCGCAGGCGATCGGCGATGGGCTTGGGGAGGACGTTGAGGAGGAGGCGCTCGGAGACTTCGCGCTCGGCGGTGAGGGCGGTGTGGCGCTCGAGGAGCTGCTGGTGGAGGCGGCGCGTTTCGAGGAGGTTCTTGATGCGCAGGAGGACTTCCACTTCGTCGAGCGGCTTGACGAGGAAGTCGCGCGCCCCGCTGGCCAGGGCGCGGCGTTTGGTCTCGGTCGTGGCATCGGCGGTGAGGACGAGGATGGGCAGGTATTCCTCGGCGGGGATGAGCGGCTGGAGCTGGGCGATGACGGCGAAGCCATCGAGATGCGGCATGTGGAGATCGAGCAGCACGAGGTCGGGCCGGTGGGTTTGGAAAAGGGCGACGGCTTCGCGCGGATCGCTGGTGCTGTGCAGCGCGGTGTAGCCGTCGTCTTCGAGGAAGGTCTCGAGCAGGGCGACATTGGCGGGCTGGTCGTCCACGATGAGAATGCGCGCGGCGCGGATGTCGTCGGCACTCATTGCGGCAGGGATTTGGGACGCACCAGCCGCTCGACCGTGGCGAGGAATTCATCCACATCGAGCGGCTTGGTGAGGTAGGCGGCGGCGCCGTCGGCGAGGATCTGCTTGATGTGCCGCGTGGTGGCGTCGGCACTGATGACGATTACGGGAATATGGCGCGTGGCGTCATCGCTCTTGAGCTGGCGGAGGACGTGATCGCCGGTCATATCGGGCAGGTGGAGATCGAGCAGGATGAGATCGGGGTGATGCTGGCGGGCGAGCTCGAGACCGAGCCGGCCTTGCACCGCGGAGTGGAGCAGGAGGTGCGGACGATCGCTGAGGATGGTCTCGATGAGGCTGAGGTTGGCGAGGTTGTCTTCGATGTAGAGGAACGAGGCATCGAGGTCGTCGGCGGGGGCGTCGGTGCCATCGATCCGCCGCCGGTGGAGACGCTGCTGGGGATCTTCGGCGGGAGGGAGGTCGAGGTGAAACGCGCTGCCGACCCCGAGCGTGGATTCCGCGGTGATTGTTCCGCCCATCGCTTCCATCAAACCACGCGAAAGCGCGAGGCCGAGGCCGGTGCCTTCGCTAGCCCGCGCCTCGCCGCCGATGCGCTCGAACGGGGTGAAGAGCAGCGGCATTTTATCCGCCGCAATGCCGTGCCCTGTATCCGCGACGGTGATCCGCAGGACGCCTTCGCGCGGCGCGCAGGAGAGCGTCACGCTGCCGCCGGGCCGGTTGTATTTCACGGCGTTGGCCAAAAGATTGAGCAGCACTTGGGCAAGCCGCTGGCGGTCGGCGGCCACCCACTGGGCGTCGGCTTTCACCTCGTCATGCAGAGTGCAGCCGCGTTCGTCGGCCAGCGGCTGGATCAGCGCGACGGCTTCAGCCACGGCCTGGCTGACGCTGACCGGCTCGGAGGAAAGGCTGAGCCGGTCGGCTTCGATGCGGGCGATGTCGAGCACCTCGTTGATCAGCGCTAGGAGATGGCGGCCCGCTTTGAGAATGTGGCCGATGCTTTTCTGCGCGTCCGGGGTGGGGGACTTGCGCTGGAGGACCTGTGCGAAGCCGAGGATGCTATTCATCGGAGTGCGCAGCTCGTGGCTCATGCGCGAGAGGAACTCGCTCTTGGCGCGGTTGGCGCGCTCGATCTCCTCGTTCTTCACGCGGAGCGCGGCATTGGTTTCACCCAACTCCGCCGTGCGCTCGGCGATGCGCCGCTCCAGGTCCGCATTGAGCGCTTGCAACTCCTGTTCGAGTGCATGACGCGCGGAGATATCGCGCAGGAAGGCGGTGAAATAGCGCAGTCCGCCGGTTTGAATCTCCGCGAGGGTCAGCTCGACCGGGAACTCCGTCCCATCCTCGCGAATCGCGCTGACTTCCACGCGCCGTCCAAGCAGGCGCGACTCGCCCGTTTCCAAATACCGCCGCAAACCAGCGCGATGCATCTCGCGCATCGCCGGTGGGATAATCAGATCCGCCAGATCGCGTCCCAGGACCTGCTCGCGCGTCCATCCGAAGGTCTTCTCCGCCGCGGCATTGAAGGCCACGATGTAGCCGCTGGGATCGATGGTGATGATGCAATCCAAGGCCGCGGCGACGATCGCGCTTTTCACCTCTTCCGAGCCGGCGTGCTCGGTGGTTTCGAGCGCGAGTGAGATGCTGCCCGCCACCGCCGTGGCAAAGATCTGCTCCTCGCGCGTCCACTCCCGTACCGCGCCGGTGTGCTCGTGGCAAAGCACTCCGACAAGGCGCCCCTGTCGCCAAACGGGCACATCGAGCATGGCATAGATGTCGAGCGGCGCGAGATAGCCGGCGGCGAACTCGCTGGTGCGCTCGTCCGTCCTCGCGCTGCCAGCAGCGATGACCCGTTGGGTCCCGAGCGCGGAGAAATAGCGTGGGTAGTCCACGGCGGCGAGCCGCGGCAGCACTTCTGGTTGCGGCCCGTGGGCGAGATGCAAGGCACGGCAGACGATCGCGGTTTTGTCTTCGTCGAAAAACCACATGCTGACGCGCTCGACGCCCAAGGTCTCCGCATCGACCCGCAGAATCCGTTTCAGCGCCGGATCAAACTCCGGCGTATGCGCCATCGCGAGATCGAGCAGCGCCGCGTGAAAATTCGGGGCGGCGGGGGCGGGGGAGGGAACGGGCAGGGGCATGGCGGTATTACGGCGGGCAGCCGGATACCTTGCTTCCTCTGTTCGTGTCAAAATCCGAGTGGAGTTTCCACAACCGTCTTTCCGCTAATGAAATCCGCGCTCCAGTGGTTACTGTGGCACCGGAAACCGATGCGCATTTTTGTCTTCACTCTCGCCACCGCGCTGCTCGCGCTGGTGCCGCTGCGGGCGGTGACGCCTCAGGAGGCGGAGTTTTTTGAGAAGAAGGTGCGCCCGGTGCTGGCCGAGCAGTGCTACAAATGCCACGGGCCCGAGAAGCAAAAGGCAGCGCTGCGCGTGGATTCGCGGGCGGCGATTTTGAAGGGGACGGATGACGGACCGGTCATCGTGGAGGGTAAGCCGGAGGAGAGTTCGTTCATCAAGAGCCTCCGCCACGAGGGCGATTCGAAGATGCCGGAGAAGGCCGACAAGTTGCCTGACGAGCAGATCCTGGCGCTGACGGAATGGGTGCGCATGGGCATGCCCTGGCCGGCCAGTGATGCGCCGGAAACGCCGAGCGCTCAACAGGCCGCCGCGGCCAAACATTGGTCGTGGCAACCGCTCCGCGTCGCCGCGGAGATTCCGGGTGTAGCCAATCCACTCGATGCCTCGATCCGCGCACAGCTCGCCGCCAAAGGTCTGGCGCCTTCGCCCACCGCTTCGAAGCGCACCTTGATCCGCCGCGCGACTTTCGATTTGACGGGCCTGCCGCCGACGGTCGCGGAGATCGAGGCGTTTGAGAAGGACGGTGCGCCGGATGCTTTCGCCAAAGTGGTGGGTCGTCTGCTCGCCTCGCCGCACTACGGTGAGCGCTGGGGCCGCTACTGGCTGGACGTGGCGCGTTACGCGGACAGCAAGGGCTATGTTTTCAACGAGGAGCGGAAGTATCCTTACAGCTACACGTATCGCGACTGGGTCATCGCGGCGCTGAATGCGGATTTGCCGTACGACCAATTCATCGTGCAGCAGATCGCGGGGGATCAGGTGGCGACGAAAGAGAATCCGGGACCTAACGCGGCGTTGGGGTTCCTGACGCTGGGGCGGCGATTTTTGAATAATCAGCAGGATATCATTGATGACCGGATCGATGTGGTGACGCGCGGTTTGATGGGGCTCACGGTGGCCTGCGCGCGCTGCCACGATCATAAGTTCGATCCTATCTCGCAGAAGGATTACTACGCGCTCTACGGGGTGTTTGCTTCCAGCAAAGAACCGGAGACGAAAGACCTGCCGTTGCTCCCGGGGGCGCGTGATCCGAAGACCGAGGCCGAGTATCAAAAGCAGCTCGCCGAACGGCAGGCCGCGGTCGCCGCTTTCCACGAGGAGAAGCGCCAGCTTATAGCCCTGCGCACGTTACCGACGCTCGGGGTCTTTTCGGTGGTTCCGCCTGACTCCGTGCGCAAAGTCCTCGATCGCGCGGGTAAAGATGAGGAGCGGAAATTCACCAGTAAAATCGAGGAACTCGACGCCGGTCCACTGGCGCCGCCGCGGGCGATGGCGATGGTCGAGGGGGATGTAGTGAAACCCCGAGTCTTCAAGCGCGGGAATCCGGGCAATCCCGGCGATGAAGTGCCGCGGCGCTTCCTTACGGTCCTGAGCGGCGGGAATCCTGCGCCCTTCCAAAACGGCAGCGGTCGGCTCGAACTCGCCCGCGCCATTGCCAGCAAGGACAACCCGCTCACCGCGCGGGTGATCGTGAACCGAGTATGGGCCGGTCACTTTGGCAAAGGGCTAGTGCGGACGCCGGGCGATTTCGGCGTGAAAGGCGAGATGCCGACCAATCAGGGCGTGCTCGATTGGCTGGCCGCGCGCTTCATCGCCGACGGCTGGTCGCTGAAAAAACTCCACCGCACGATTCTGCTCAGCGCGACTTGGCAGCAGGCCAGCGACGAGCGCGTTGATGCCGCGAAAATCGACCCGGAAAACCGGCTTCATTGGCGGCAAAATCGGCGGCGCCTCGACTTCGAAGCGATGCGCGACTCGCTGCTCGCGTGCAGCAATCAGCTCGACACGAAAATGGGCGGACGGGGCGAAGAACTCGCCGAGACGCGTCGCCGCACGGTCTATGGTTTCATCGACCGCCAGAACCTGCCCGGAGTGTTCCGCACCTTCGATTTCGCGAGCCCCGACAGCTCGAGCCCACAGCGTCACAGCACCACCGTCCCGCAGCAGGCGCTTTTCATGATGAATAGCCCGTTCGTCATCGACCGCGCCCGCGCCCTCGTGGCCGCGCCGCCGTTTCAGCAGCCCTCCGCCTACGAGGCGCAAATCGCGGATCTTTACCAGCGCGTGCTCGCCCGCCGCCCGGAACCCGGCGAAGTGGATGCCGGCCTGCGCTTCGTCGCCACCGGTCTCGCTGCGCCCGCGGGCGAGCGCGAGGCTGAGAAGCCGGTCTGGCAGTATGGATTCGGCACCTTCGACGAAGCGGCGAAGCGCGTGACTTTTCAGCCCCTGCCCAAGTTCTCCGGCGACCAGTGGAAAGGTGGCGACAAACTGCCGGTGCCCACGCTCGGTTTCGTTAGCCTCAACAAAGATGGCGGTCATCCAGGGCCGAACGCCGCGCACTCCGCAATCCGCCGCTGGACGGCACCGCGTGATGGTGTGGTTGGGATCACCGGGACGGTGCGCCGCCCGGCGGAAGGGGGCGACGGCGTGCTGGCGCGGATCGTATCCAGCCGCCGTGGTGAACTCCTGAAAGGCGAAGTGGGTCCCGCGCAGAATTTTGAAACGAAGCTCGATCGGGTGGAGGTGAGGGCTGGCGAGACTCTCGACTTCATCATCGATCCGCGGGCCAGCGACAATTCGGATTCCTTCCGCTGGCATCCGACAATCACCGGCGATCTCGGGACGTTCGATTCGCAGGCGCAGTTTGCCGGCCCTGGCCCGACGCGGCCCGCGGCGCTCAAACCGTGGGAGCAATACGCGCAGGTGCTGCTTGAAACCAACGAGTTTGTATTTGTCGATTAGCCCTCGCTTGTCACCAGTCGTCGCGTCTGGCACAAACCCCCTTCCTTCCATCCCTCCCATGAAAACCACGACTTGCCTCCTCCCTCTGCTCCTCCTCGCTGCAACTGCGCCTGCCGCCGACCCCGTGCCCTCCGGCGAGTTCACAAAGATCCAATTGACCGACCAGTTTTGGGCGGAAGGCGCGACGTTTGGCGATTTTAACAAGGACGGGAAAGGGGACGTCGCCTACGGGCCGTACTGGTGGGCCGGGCCGGATTTTAAAGCACGGACCACGATTTATCCGGACACGAAGAAATCGAAGAGCAAGAACGCGGCGGGAGGGGAGGTCGAGTTCCCAGGCTTTAAAGGTGCACTCGGGAATGAGAACGATTATTCCGACAACTTTCTCGCCTATACCCGCGACTTTAACGGCGATGGCTGGGACGACATTTTAGTCATCGGTTTTCCGGGCAAGGAAGCGTTCTGGTTTCAAAATCCAAAAGGCGAAGGACCATGGGCCAAGCATTTGGCCTGGGACGTGGTCGATAACGAGTCACCGATGTTCACTGACCTGCTCGGCAACAAACAGCCGGTGCTCGTCTGCAGCTCGAACGGCTTTCTCGGCTACGCCCAACCTGATCCGAAAAATCCCACCGCGAAGTGGAGCTGGCATGCCATTTCCACGAAAGGCAAGTGGGAGCGGTTCACGCACGGCATCGGCGTCGGCGACGTCAATGGCGACGGCAAGATCGACCTGCTGGAGTCCGGCGGTTGGTGGGAACAGCCCGCGTCGCTCGAAGGTGATCCCGTCTGGAAAAAACACGACGCGCAATTTGGCAATGGCGGCGCACAGATGTTTGCCTATGACGTGAACGGCGATGGGAAGAACGACGTGATCACGAGCCTCGAAGCGCACGGCTACGGCGTGGTTTGGTTTGAGCAGACGAATGAGGGTGGTGCGCAGGGCTGGTCCAAGCGCGTCATCGTCGGCAAGACGCCGGAGGAAAATCCACAGGGCGTAAAATTCTCCCAGCCGCACGCCATCGACCTCCGCGACATGAACGGCGACGGGCTCCTCGACATCATCACCGGCAAACGTTTCTGGGCCCACGGCCCCGGCGGCGACGCCGAGCCCAACGCGCCAAGCGTGCTTTACTGGTTCGAGCTGAAGCGCGAAGGAGGCAAAGCAAACTACGTCGCGCACTTGATCGACGACAACTCCGGCGTCGGCACCCAAGTCATGGCTGGCGACATCAACGGCGACAGCAAACAAGACGTCCTCGTCGGCAACAAACGCGGGGCATTTGTCTTCCTGAGGAAATAATCGGCGCTGTTGACTGGCCGAACTGGCTCGAAAAACGCCGGCGCCTCCACCTTCCTTACCCTTAAACTTCATGAAAAAACTCCTCTTTCACCTCATTGTCGTAACCTCCTCTGCGCTGGCAGCAAGTCCGCTCGAGGACAAAGGCCGGCCAGTCGCGAGCAGCGAAGCGCTACCCGCTGCCGAGGCGGCAAAGCAGTTTAAGTTGCCGTCGGGTTTCACCGCGCAGGTGGTGGCTGCAGAGCCGGATGTGGTGCAACCGGTGGCCTACACGATGGACGATCGCGGGCGGCTGTGGGTGCTGGAAAACTCCAACTACCCGAACTGCCCCGGCAAGCCGGTGGACAAGATTTTGATCTTCGAGGATTTCGATGCCACGGGCAAAGCGCGGAAGCGGACGGTCTTTTACGACAAACTGACCTTTGCCACCGGCATCGCCGTGGGCCACGGCGGCGTATGGATCGGCGCTCCGCCAAACCTGCTCTACTTCCCGCTCAAGGACGGCGATGACAAGCCTGCCGGCGAACCGCAAATCGTGCTCGATGGATGGGGCAACGAGGACACGCACGAGACGCTGAACGATTTCATCTGGGGGCCGGACGGCTGGCTCTACGGGACGCAAGGCATTTTCACGAACTCCAAAGTCGGCAAACCAGGCGCGCCGGACAGCGAGCGGGTGAGGATCAACGCGGGCGTATGGCGCTATCATCCGGTGAAGAAGAAGTTCGAGCTGTATGCGGAGGGTGCGAGCAATCAATGGGGCGTGGATTGGGACGATTGGGGGCAGGCGTTCTTCGAGGCCTGCGTGATCCCGCACATGTGGCAGTGCATTCAGGGTGCTCGCTACCAGCGGCAGGCTGGGCAGCATTTCAACAAGCACACGTATGAGGACATCAAGACGATCGCCAATTTCGAATACGAGAAGCGCGCCTACGCCGGAGCGATGGTCTATCTCGGCGGGCAGTGGCCGAAGGACTTCCGCAACAACTTTTTCTTCTTCGACATCCACATGAACAAGCTGCGCTGTGAGGAGCTCACCCGCGCCGGCTCGGGCATGAAGTCCGCGCGCAAGATAGACTTCCTGACCTCGCCAGACGCGTGGTTCCGCGGCCTCAGCCCGCAGTATGGGCCGGACGGTTCGGTCTTCGTGAACGACTGGTATGACAAGGTGCCTTGCCACCAGCAGCGCGAATTCACGGACCGCACAAACGGACGCATCTACAAGCTCGTCTATGACGGCGTGAAGCCGGTGAATGTCGATCTCGCCAAGGCGAGCGACGCGGAACTCGTGCAGATGCAGCTCCACGAAAACGATTGGTACGTCCGCCACGCCCGCCGGCTCCTCGTCGAGCGCGGGCCCAAGCCGGAGGTGAATGCGGCATTGGTGAAAATGCTCCGTGAAAATCCAGATGAGACCCGCAAACTGCGGGCGCTGTGGGCGCTGCATGGCACGCAGGGCCTGACCGAAGCTGTCGCGCTCGAAACGTTGAAGAGCCCGATGGAATACGTGCGCGCGTGGACTATCCAGCTGGCCTGCGAAGACGGCACGCCGACGCCCGCGCAGTTCGCCGCGTTCGCCGAAATGGCGAAGAGCGACGCCTCGCCGGTGGTGCGGCTTTATCTCGCCTCCGCCGCGCAACGCATTCCGATCGCGCAGCGCTGGCCGATCCTCACCGGCCTTGCCTCGCACGCCGAGGACGCGAAGGATCACAACCTTCCACTGATGCTCTGGTATGCCGCCGAACCGGCGGTCGCCGCGGATCTTGCGAAGGCTGCGGAACTACTCGGCACCTGCAAGATTCCCAAAGTGCAGGAGTTCATCACGCGCCGGATGGCGGCGACGGCGGCGAATTGAGCATCGGAATGAAGCGACTTGCCGCCTTCGCACTGTTCGCCAGCCTCGGCGCCCACGCCATTTTCGCCCAGGACGCTGCGCCGAATCCGCTCAGCGTGCTCCTCCAGACGCTTGGCAAAATCGAGAGCCCGGAATCCCAGGCGAATATTCTGCGCGGGATGAACGCGTCGCTCAAAGGTCGGCGGGGTGTCGCCGTACCGGTGGAGTGGCCCGCGCTTTACGAGAAGCTGAAGGCCAGCTCGAGCGAAGAAGTGCGAAAGCAGGCAAATACGCTGGCGGCGACGTTCGGCGGTGGCGGTGCGCTCGACGCGATGCGCCGGACGGTTAGCGATGCGGCGGCTTCCAAGGACGCTCGTCAGGCCGCGCTGGAGTCGCTGCTCGCAGCCAAAGATGCGGGGACGCTTCCGCTGCTCCTCGATGCTCTCAAACAGCCTGGGACCTTCCGGGCTCCGGCGCTGCGCGGCCTGGCGAATTACGATGACGCGCAAATCCCCGGAGCCGTTCTAGCCGTTTTTAAGACGCTCGACCTGGCCGAAAAGCGCGACGCCTTAAATACGCTGCTCGCTCGACCGGCGAGCGCGCGGACGCTGCTGGCGGCGATCGACGTCGGAGCGCTGCCCCGCGGGGAAATTACGGCGCCAGCCGCCCGGCAGTTACAAGGACTGCGCGATCCGCAGCTCGATGCGTGGCTCGCAAAAAATTGGGGCGCGGTGCGGACTTCCTCGGCGGACAAGCAGAAAGAAATCGAGAAGTTCAAAAAGTTCCTCAGTCCGGAAGCGATCTTGCAGGCAAACGCGAGCCGCGGTCGCGCGCTCTTTAACCAAAGCTGTGCCATTTGCCACACCATGTTTGGCGAAGGCGCAAAGCTCGGGCCGGAGTTGCCGGGCGCTTTTGAGGATGTCGATTACCTACTGCAAAACATCCTCGATCCGAATGCGGTCATTGGTAAGGACTACCAGCAGACCTTTGTGGAGACGAAAGACGGGCAGATGGTTTCCGGCGTTGTCGCGGCGGATGACGCGAATGCCATCACGCTAACCACGCTAGCCGGCCCAGTCACCGTGCAGCGTGCGGACGTGAAGGGCGTGGAGCTCAGCCCGAATTCTTTGATGCCAGAGGGACTGCTCACCGCGCTCGACGAAGACGGCGTGCGGGATCTCTTCCTCTACCTTCGCCAACGCCAGCAAGTGCCGCTGCCACCCGCGCCCTGACTACAGCGGCGGCGCAACCAATCGGTTGATCTGCGCGGCGGCGTAGGCGGCGCCGAAACCGTTATCGATGTTCACGACAGTGACGCCGCTGCCGCAGGAGTTGAGCATGCCAAGGAGTGCCGCGAGTCCGCCGAAGCTCGCGCCGTAACCGATGCTGGTCGGCACGGCGATGACCGGTTTGCTAACGAGGCCGGCGACGGCGCTGGGCAGCGCACCTTCCATCCCGGCGACAACGATGAGAACGGCGCAGGCTTCGAGCTGGTCGCGCACGGCGAGCAGGCGGTGGAGGCCGGCGACGCCGATGTCGGTGAAGCGCTGGATGCGATTGCCGAAGATTTCCAGCGTCACCGCGGCTTCATCGGCCACGGGCAGATCCGAAGTGCCGGCGCAGAGCACTCCGACCACGCCGCCCACTTTCGGCAGCGGCACGCGCTCGACGGTGATGCACCGCGCCCGCTCGTGCCAAACCGCGCCTGCGAACTCGCTAACGAGCAACCGATGCTGCTCCTCGCTGGCCCGGCTGACGAGCAAGACGCCGTCTTGCGTCAGGATAGTGCGGCCGATTGCGAGCACTTGCGTGGCCGTTTTCCCCGCGCCGAAAACCACTTCGGGGAAACCGCAACGCCGCGCCCGGTCGCTATCGACGCGGGCAAAGCCGAGATCGACAAACCCGTCCGGCATCAGGGCGTGGGCGTGTCGCTGGTGGTCAGGATGAGCCGCATCGGGATCATCTTCGATTCGCTGAAGCCGTGCGATTTGAAGAAGCGCTGGCCTTGATCGTTGAGCCGGTCGGTGAGCAGGGTGATGCGGAGGAAGTCCTTCTTTTTGGCGTAGGCGATGGCGTGCATGAGCAGCTTGTCGCCGATGCCCTGGCCCCGGAATTCGCGATGCACGATGACGTCTTCCAAGACGATGACGAACCCGCCCTCTGCCGTGCTGATAGTGAAAAGCAGGTTGATCATGCCGAGGATCGTCCCGTTTTGCCGCAGGACGAAAATGCGCCCGCGGTTCGGCTGCTCCAGGATGAGGCGCAGGCCGCGCATCTGCTTGGCTCGATTGGGCACGAAATCAGCCTCCTGCGAAAACAGATCAAAGAGGAGATCGGTTAACTGCGGGAGATCTTCCAGCGTGGCTTGC
>JANMTP010000064.1:0-38118 GCA_031390545.1 Chthoniobacter sp.
TTCATAGCAGTGAACGTCAGGTGGTCGAACGCAGCTTGTGCGGAATGGCGGCATGCACCTTTCTCACCCAGCTCTGGAAAACATCTTTCGCGAACGCCGTCGCTTCGTCGCGGGAGAGATGCTCGGTCACATGCTCGGCGGCCGGGAGCCACGGCCGCGGCTGGTGCTCGCCGTCGCCTGATGCGGAGACGCCTCGCGCGAAGCTATCCAGCGCCACGGAAATCTTTTCCGCCGATGAATCGTATTGCGTCTCAGCAGTGGCGCAGACCTCCAATTCGCCATCGCCCTCCTGGAGCGTTTCAATGATCTCGCTGGTGAACATGGGATTTTATGAGGCAGCGGCGGTGAAGCGCAGGGTGAGATGGAAGTCATCGCGGTGCCCGATGTGGGTGAAGCGGACGGTGAACCGGGGCAGCTTCGCGGTCACGGGACCTTCACGGGATTCTTCGAGCAGCGTGAAAAAACGGAGCGTCTCGTCGCGTGTGAAGAACCGCGCTTCAAAGAACTCGCGCGCCATCGTGAGGCCGTAATCTCCCCCGCCGCTGAACGCGACGACCAGCTCCTGCGCTTCCTCGAAAATTTCGATGCGGAAGACATCTTCCGGATAACCATTCGCCGGGCCGGTGAAGACAAAGCGGTTTTCGCTGACGCTGGGTTTGGTCGCCAGGGCAGTGGTGAAGTAGGAAACGACATCCGCGAGCGTGAAGTGCAGCGTCTTTGGCAAGGCGGTGGGCGGCAGTGTCGGGCGCGAAAGCGCCAGCGCGACTGGTGCCGGGCGATCGGTAAAGCTCGCTGCGCGACGCGACGCGAAAAACACCACGATCAACAGCACCACGCCCGCGAGCAGCATCCATCGTCGGTGGGCTCCAAAGGTCAGTGTCGTCATGGGGTTCATTGCTCCTTTCAGTTGGCTTTGCGAGTTCAGCATCGCCCCGCCCCACCTGGGCGACTACGCGCCGGTTGCCATTTCCTCCCCAACGCTTGCCTCACTTTCCGTGGCGCTCAGACGAACTCGCGCTCCTTTTCCCGCACCACGAGCACTGGACAAGGCGCATGGCGCACGATGCGCTCGGCCGTGCTGCCTATCAGCACGTGCTTGAGGCCGGTGTAACCGTGCGTGGTGGTGATGATAAGATCCGCCTGCGTCTCGCGCGCGACGGCGACCACGGTGTCCCAGGCAAGGCCGCGTCGGACGATGGTTTGCGCGAGCAGCTCCGGCGCGATCGTGCGTGTGGCGAGGTCCGCGAGGCTCTTTTTTGTGCCGTCTATCGCCTGGCTTTCATCCACCAGCAGGTAGCCGAACTCCTGCGGATACATGGGTAAATCGACGACGTGGAGCAGCGTGATCTTCGCCTCGAACTGCTTCGCAAAGGGCACCGCATATTGCAGCGCTTTGCGCGAGGTTGCAGAGAAATCAATCGGCACCAGGATGTTCTTGAGGCTCAGCAGGAGCGGCACCATTTCGATGACGTCGCCGCTGGGAGTTTCGAAGGCGCGCGTGCTCTGGGGCAGGCCGTTGTCAGATTCTACGGGTTCAAATTCTTCTGGTTTCATGGTTTTCGGGGCTGTGGGTTTGAGGAGCGGTGGCTAAATGTTTGCAGCAAGGCAGAGTTCGTCGGAAGGCTGCACGCTGGTCTCGCGCTCGTTCTCGTGCGCGCGAACGCCGTTCAGCGGCCTCCCCGCGATGAAGCGTTTGAGGTTCGCCGCGGTCGCTTCGTTGATGCGCTCGATCGACTCGACGCAGTTGAAGGCAATGTGCGGGGTGAAGACTACGTTCGGTCGGGCGAGCAGCTTGTCGATGAGCATGAGCTTCTCGATTTGCTGAGAGCGTTCTGGCGCCGCGCGCCCATCTGCGCCGTGAAGGCGATCGATGATTTGGTCGCTGATGAGCTGCGAGGCTGGCTGGCGCAGCGCTGCCTCTTCGCCGAGCACGTCGAGCCCCGCGCCGCCGACGATGCCGGCATCGAGCGCTTCGAGCAGCGCGGCAGTGTCGATGAGACGGCCCCGCGCGGTATTGATGATTAGCACGCCGCGACGGCATTTCGCGAACGTCTCGCAATTGAGGGTGTGGAAAGTGTCCCCCGTGAGCGGCGTGTGCAGTGAAAGGAAATGCGAGCGGCGCAGCAACTCGTCGAAGCTCACATACGCAAAGCCGAGGCTGGCGGCCTCCGCGGGCCGGGGCTCGATGTCGTGGGCAATTACCTCCATGCCGAAAGCGCGCGCAATCGGCACCGTTTTCATCCCCACGCGGCCGGCGCCGAAAATGCCAAATGTTTTTCCGTGGAGTTCCGTCCCGCGCAACGCTTCGTAGGAAAAGCGCTGGTAGCCGGTGAGGCGCATCGTTTCATGCAGCCGCCGCGTGAGCGCAAGCAACAGTGCGAAAGTGTGCTCCGCGACGATGTGGTCGCCATAGCTAGGGACAACGCACACCGTCACGCTGCGGTGGCCGCAGCTTTCGAGGTCGATGTGATCGGTCGCCGTCGAGCGCGTGGCGATCAACCGCAGCGCGGGATGTTGCGCGAGGAACGCATCGTCGATGTTTGAGGCTTTGAAGATTGAGAGAACTTCCGTCTCGGGCATCACGTCGGCGAGCGAGGTGACGAAGCTCAGCTCGTGCCCGCCGAGCGCTTCCTCGAAAAGGCGTCGGTCACTTTCTTCAGTTTCCGTGAAGGTGATCTTCATGATCTGGCTGCTCCACCGTCGCGCTCATCGGCACGCACGCGACGCTCATCGGCGCGTAGTGGAGCACTCCTCGTGAGACGGAATGATGACCGATGCGGCCGAGCCCATGCCGCTGATGCGTGCCGACGACGATGAGATCGGCGCGCTCTTCGCGCGCCACCTGGATGAGATGCGCGTCCGAGCGATCCCAGCCTTTCTCGATCCGCACCCGCACCCGGCTCGCACCCAGCACAGCCCGCACACGCTGGCGGAATCCGCGCGCCTGCACTTGCTCTGTGCGTTCGAGCATCTCCGCGACGAACGGCGATGGAACCATGTCGAGCGGCCCAATCGCCGGCAGCGTCGGCGCGAGGTAAGTCACCACGACATCGCACGGCCCGAGCTGCCGCAGCCACGCAACCCAGCGGAGCGCCGCCTCGGATTGCGCGGAGAAATCGGCTGCCACGAAGACGCGCAGTCGCCGCTTGCCGAGCGCCCATCCGGTGAAGGGCGCGGCGGCGCGCACCACCAACGTCGGGACCGGCGAAGCTTCCGCTGCACGTTCGGCGACGCTGCCGAGCACCCACCGGCCCGGCGGCTTGCGGCCGTGCGAGGAAATGACAAGAAGGCGCGCGTGCTGCGCGATGGCAGCCTCCACAAGCACGACGTCCGGTTTCCCCGCACGAAAGGCCTCGATCACTTCCACCTTCCCCGCGCGCAGCCGCTCAAGCTCGTCGTGAAGCTGTGCGCGCTCGTAGAGGCAGAGCGAGTCGCGGACATCGGCGGGAAGCGCCGTGCGCGATTCCTTGTCCACGGCATGCACGAGCACCAGCGGTTCATCGAGTCGCGTGGCCAGCGCTGCTGCCACCTCCACGGCTTGCGCGGCCTGCTCCGAAAAGTCCGTGCCGCAGACGATGCTCGTCTTCGTGACAACGAGCGGGGCCGCCCTTCGTGGCGAAGGGCGCTGCGCACCAGCGGGAGTTGGCTCGGTCATGATCGCAGAAGGGCTCATGAGTAACGTTAGTCTCAGCGGCTCCCGCCACTACGCGTCCCTTGCCCATTGCTCGCCGGATTTTGCTTGGTCTATCCAGCTCCCACCGCACTCCTACGCCGCTTTCGGCAGCGCCGCGCGGTAGTCGGTCGGCGACTGGCCGGCGAGGTTTTTGAAGACGCGGTTGAAGTGCGTGATCGACTGAAAGCCCGCCTCGAATGCCACCTCGGAGACGCGCGTGTTGGGGTTCAGGAGCATCGTCTTCGCGGCTTCGACACGGACGCGCGCGAGGTGTTCGGTAAAGGTGCAGCCGACCGCCTGGTGGAACTTTTTGCAGAAGTAAAAGCTGCTCATGTTCACGGCGGTGGCGACCTGCTTGAGCGAGAGATCCTCGGCCTTGTGCTCGTCGATGTATTGCCGCGCGCGCGTCATATTGGGTGGCTCGACATGGTCGCTCTGAAATGCGATCTGGTTGGCCACGAGCGAGAGATGCTCCGCGAAGATTTTCAGCAACTCCACGATGGAGTCGTAGTGCTTGGGCGAGAGCACCCGCGTCTGAAAGAACGCAGTCTTGAACTCCTCGATCTTTCCGCTCAGCCCCCACTCGCGCAGTTGCTTCGCCACGCGCGCGAACTGCGGCAGGTGTGGTTTTTGGAGCAGTACTTCGCCGGTGCGGAGGAAGCCGATGGTTTTGTCGCCGATCCGCACCGGCACGGCGGTTTCGCGCAGGCCGGCGAAACAGGTGATCGTGCGCGCTTCGCTGGTCGTCTCCGTCGCGAGTTCGTGCTGCACGCGCAGGCAGGCGGCGCACGATTTATTCTGCCCGGCGAGCAAGGCGCAGAAGGGACTCTCATGGCGCCGTCCGTGGTGCGTGAGGTGCCAGTCTTCCACCGGGCTGAGCGTGAGCGGCAGCCCCGTGGCTTCGCCAAAGGCGCGCTCGTAGTCTTTGAATACCTGCGAGCGCGAAAGGCGCTCCTGCACGAATTGATCGGCTTTAGTTTCCATGACTCTAAGCGGCGGCGGCCTCCGGGAAGTGAGCAGAGCCGTGATTGAGGACTTCGCGCACTTTGCTCACCAGCGCCTCGGCGTTGAGAGGCTTTTGCAAAAAGTGAAATGGCTCGAGCACCTGCAGCACGGGGCGTTCGCTCGACATAAAAAGAATCCGCGTCTCGGGCGTGGCGGCGCGGAACCAGAGGGCCAGCTCGTCACCGCGCATCTCCGGCATTTCGAGATCCGTGAGCAGCAGGTCGATCCCCGCGTTTTCTCGCGCGAGCGCTTTCGCCTCCTCGCCGCTAGACGCCGTGAGCACGCGGTATCCGCGAGGCCGGAGCATCCCGGCGATCACCTCGCATAGGCTCCGATAGTCATCGACGATGAGCACGGTTGCGCTTCGCTGACTTCGCTCATCCAGGACTGTTTGCGGTAAAGGAGAGAGATTCATGCCTCGCGCGTCATAGGTTCCCGGCACGCGCCGAGCTCTTCATCCTGCCATGCTTCCCGGGTGAAGGGCGTTTCTCGGGTCGTTCTCGTCGATCCGGCGCACGAAGCCGGGGCAGCGCTGTCCGGAAAGAAATCGAGGCGCTTGCTTGCGGTGACCGAACGCAGATACCCACGGATGGATCCGCTTTCACCGTTCGGACTCTCGAAGAGTGCGAGGAGGGCTGGGTGCGTGTCCTCAATTAACCAAGCCCACATCTCAACCCACTCTTTGACCGCTGCCGGCAATTCATCCCTCCCGGACAGCGCGAGGATCACGATGTCTGCCGCTGCGGCCGCGCTTGCTGCGATATTCCGCATCTCCGCAATCGCCAGCACAGGGAAGCTCCATAGATCATGCGTCGGTGTGCAGTCGCCATCCATGGCGGCGACCAGCGTTTCGTAAAAGCGTTTGCCGCGTTTGCCAGCCGCAAAGTCTTCGTAAATGACGACGCACTTGAAGGTAGGCAGCGGCAGCGTGGCAGCGCCGTTGCGCTCGGAATGATTGGGGGCGGCATACATGTGCGTAAAAGAATCGCCCCCGCGATAGTTCCGGGCTGTTGGGCAAGGTGCGCGACGCAGCCGTGTCGCGGGCGTAACGGCACTAAGGAAAATCCTTAGCGGCTCCCCGGCGTGCCGCCACCCGTCTGCGACGACGCCCAACGCGCCGCATACGCGATCAACTCGGCCGCGGTTCCGAGCCCGAGCTTGCTTTTAATGTTCAGCCGATGCGCATCGACTGTCTTGGCGCAGATGTTCAGCCGGGCGCCGATCTCTTGCGTGGCCAGCCCCTGACCGGTCAACTGGAAGACCTCGAACTCGCGGTCACTGAGTTGCGCGATCGGCGAGCGCTCCTGCGCCGCGGAAGGCTGGCCGGAAAAGATCTCCACGATCCGCGCCGAGGTTTTCTCGCTCACATAAATCTGCCCGGCGAGCACCTGCCGGATCGCCAGCATGAGCTTCGCGCCGCCTTCCTGTTTGGTGATGTAACCGCGCGCGCCAGCCCGCAGCGCGCGTTCGGCATAGAGCGACTCGTCGTGCATCGAAACGACGAGCACCACCAGCGCCGGCCGCAGCGCCTTCATGTCTTTGATCAACTCGATGCCCGCCTTATCCGGCAGCGTGATGTCCACCAGCGCAAGGTCGGGCTCCTCCGCCGCGACCGTTCGCAGCGCTTGCGCCGCATTCTCCGCCTGCCATTCGACGATGAGGTCGGGCTCGCGATCGATCAGATGCGCGAGTCCATCTCGCGTCATCGGATGATCATCAACGATCATCACGCGTTTCGGTTTGCGCTTTGGTTTGCGCTTGGTTTTGGCGGCGGTCATCGGTCGGTTCTGAACGCACACGTTACCACAGTCTGACCATTCCCGGTCGCATCCACGCGCAACGTGGCCCCGATCATCTCCGCCCGGTAACGCATGGTGCGCAGGCCCATGCCACCGCTCCGGCCCGGCTCCTCGGGGAGCGCCGTGCCGTCATTGGTGATAGTGAGCACGCCCTCATGGCCCGTCTGCCGCAGCTCCATGGTGATCGTTTTGGCGTGGCCGTGCCGCACGGCATTGCTGATCGCCTCCTGCGCGATGCGGTAGAGGTGCGTCGCCGCGGCGTGGTGAGTAAGCAGCACCGGCTGCTCGCAGCGGAATTCGCAATCCGTGCGGTAAAGCTGCGCGGAATCCTTGCAGAGCTCGGCAAGCGCGGACATCAGCGCATTTGTCTCCAGCTCCACGGGGACGAGGCCGCGCGAAAGCATGCGCGCCTGCCGTATCCCGTCGCGAATCAGCGCGCCGATGGTCGCCACTTCCTCCTGCACTGCCGGATCGCCCGCGAGATCACGCGCCAGCGCCTCGGTGCGAAACTCGATGCCGGCGAGATGCTGGCAAAGGCCGTCGTGCAAATCCTGCCCGATGCGGCGCTGCTCGCGGCCGGCGGTGGCGAGCAACTCTTCCTCGAGCTGCCGGCGCTCGATCGCCGCGGCGAGCACGTCGGCGATGGATTGGAGAAAATGCACGTCGTCGCCGGTGAAGCTGCGCTTGCTCGACGTGTGCGCGCCGAGCACGCCGTAAGGTCCCAAATTGCCGTGAATGATGGTGCTCATCCCGCTCACGACACCGTGCTCGACAAGCAACGCCGGCCCTCGAAAACGTGTCTCTTTCGCCAAGTCCTCGACCACCACCGGCCTGTGGCTCAGCAGGGTGAAGCCAGCCTGCGACTCGCGCCCCGCCGGCATTTTCAGCGAGCCGACGCACCCCTCCCGCCATCCGACACCCGCGCGCAAAAACAACTCCTCGCCGGAAGGCGTCAGCTCGAGAATTTTGGCAAACTCTACTTCGAGCACCTGCGCAACCAGCGCAACCGCGTCGGTCATCAGCCGGTCGAGATCGCGGCCCGCGAGCGCGTGCTGGCTCAAGTCCACGACCGCGGCCTGCTGCCGCGTGCGCGTCGTCGTCGCGGCTTCCGCACGCGTGCGCTCCCGGCTTCGCTCCGCCGCCTGCTCCGTCTGTCGTTCGTGACTTCCCGGTGAACCGGGCGTCGCTCGTCGCTTGCTCATTTGGGCGCGACCTGATTTTCGCAGCAGCCGGTCGCTTCGAATTGCGAGGCGTTCCCGATCGTCGTCGCGAGAAAATGCAGTGAGAAAGCGCGGGCGTTCGCCGCCGTGAGGGATTCACGGTTGTCACGTTTGGTGCTGAAGACGGCGGTTTTCATTTGGCGGAGCCCTGCGCAGTTTGGCGTTCGCTCCATGCAAACGCGAGCCCGTTGCCGATCGGGCAAGAAACGGGCAGCTTTTGCAAGGCGATGGGTGGCCGCCCTGGTGCCGCCCTCGGACACTCTTCCGAACCACTTTCACCATGCCAGACGCCGCGCCCATGGAGCTAGCCGACATCCGCACCAATTATCGCCGCGGCAAACTGCGGCGCACCGATCTTCACGAAGACCCGATTGAGCAATTCAACCGCTGGCTGAAGAACGCCTGCGACGTGGGCATCCCCGAGCCGACGGCCATGAGCCTGGCCACCGCCGGAACCGATGGGCGCCCGTCGCTTCGCACCGTCTTGCTCAAAGGTCTCGACGCACGCGGCTTCGTCTTTTTCTCAAACCTCGAAAGCCGCAAGGCGCGACAGCTCGCGGAGAATCCTCATGCCGCGCTGCTCTTCCCGTGGCTGGCGCTCGAACGGCAGGTGATCGTCACGGGTCACGCGGAGAAGCTTTCGACCGTCGAGGCGCTCAAATATTTCCTCACCCGGCCGCGCGACAGCCAGCTTGCCGCGTGGGCCTCGCGACAGAGCGCGGTGATCTCATCGCGTAAAATGCTCGAGATGGAATGGGAGCAGATGAAGGCAAAGTTCGGTGCCGGGAAAGTGCCGCTGCCGTCATTCTGGGGCGGCTACCGCGTGGCGCCGCGGACCATCGAGTTTTGGCAGGGCGGCGCGAACCGGCTGCACGACCGCTTCGAATACACCCGCGAGCCGGGCGGCTTTTGGAGGCTCGATCGTCTCGCGCCGTGATCCCAAGGCAGAGAGTGTCTGCGCGCTCCAACGTTGCTTGCACATCGCTTCCCGTGATTTGCCCTCTCGATTGCGCCGCCGGACAAGAAACGCGCAGCCATTGGCAGTGGATGGGTAGGCAACGGGCGGCGGCGGGGTGGAGTGTTGCGCGAACCCCGCTTACGCTGAACCCATGACCTTCGACGAATTCCTCAAGCTCCCTCATCCATTCCTCACCGGCATGTGCGAGTCGCATCTGCGCTTGCTCGCAAACCACGCAGCGCACGTCCACTTTCCCATCGGCACGCGTGTATTCCACGAGGGCGATTCCGCGGAGCACTTCTATCTGATTCAGCGTGGAAAGGTCGGGCTTCATGCGCACTCCGGGGCGCATATCGTCCCAATTCAAAGCATCGGCTCCGGCGAAGTGCTCGGCTGGTCGTGGCTCTTCCCGCCGTATTGCTGGCACTTCGACGCGGTGGCCGAGGAGGACACAGACGCGATCTCCTTCCCCGCCGCGCGGCTGCGGGACGATTGCGAGACCGACAAGGCTTACGGCTACGCCTTGATGAAACAAATCGCCGAGCTCCTGATTCACCGGTTGCAGGCGACCCGGTTGAAGCTCGTCCAAGCCCACAAGAGCTAGCTAGCGGCACGCGCTCCAGCCTCACGCCATGTCCGCGCGGCATAGCAGGGGTTCACCTTGTAGTCGTTTTCGCCGCGCAAACGGTCACGCGCTTCGACGCGATTCTGGCTCATCATGATCACCGGCGCCTGGAGCGCAGCGGTCGCACTGACCGCGGCGTATACCATCCGCAACCGCCCGCCTGTTGACAGTTGGCGAGGCGCATGGCGTTTCCAGATTACTCCATCGGCTTTACCCTCGCGGAGGTGGAGGAAATCCTCGCTGCGCAAAAGGCGGAGCTGAAACGCACGCTCGCGGCCTGGTCGGAATCAGGATCGAGCGTGTCAAAGCGGCGCGTGGATGAGATTCACGCGATCATCGAGGCGTGCCAGCGGGCGCTGCGGAAACTCGCGCCGGAGGTTTACGGAAAGGCGCGTCGCGTCGCGACGAGCGAGGTCGCAGGGCATCTGCCGAAATGAATCCGCTTCGCCAAATTGTGGCCGCGATTTTGCCGCGGGCCTGGATGACTCCTTACGAGTCGGCGAATCCTTCGCCACGCCGCGGCCGGGTGCCGGGCGCGGCTCCGCGCGATGCAAAGCTTGATCTGCTCCCCGGCACGCGGCGCGAACTGGTTCGGCGCTCGCGCTATCTGCACAAGAACTCCGGTTTCGTCCGCGAGCTGGTCGGCAACATGGCGATCTACGCGACCGGCGATGGCATCAAACCGCAGGCGCTTTCGCCGAACCCGACGTGGAACAGGGCCGCCGAGGAATACTTCGCCCGCTGGGCCGCGCGTTGTGAAGTGACCAACCGCTTTTGCTTCGCCGAATGCCAGGCGCTCGTGTGCCGTGGCATGGACATCGACGGTGAGTATTTCGTCCACAAGACGCGCAACGCCGATGCCCTGCCGCGACTTCAACTCATCGAGTCGCACCGCATCAACGACTGCGACCGCAACGACACTGAAGACGGCATTGGCTTCGATGCCTACGGCGCGCCGAGCTTCTATCGCGTTCAGCTCGACGACGGGAATTTTCGCAACCTGCCCGCGAGTCTCGTGCTTCACGTCTTCGAACCGGAGAGCGCGAGCGGAGTGCGCAATGCGCCCACCTTGCAGCACTCGACGAATCATCTGCTCGACGAGATGGAGCTGCTGGCGCTGGAAAAGCACGCGGTCAAAGACAACGCCGACGTGGCGCGCGTGCTCAAGACCGAGCGCGGCGAACTCGACGAAGACGGCGACTTCTCGCTCGGCAAACCCGCGAACGGCGATGCCGAAAAACCGAGCGAGCCGGCCGCGCTTCAGAAGATCATCGGCGGTAAACTCGTCGCGCTGAAAATCGGCGAATCGCTAGACAGCTTTCAACCGAACCGGCCCAGCCCGACGTTCACCGGCTTCCTCGAACATCTCCGCCGCGACTCCGCACTGGGTCACATCCCGTTCGAGTTCGCAGCCGACTCCAGCAAGATCGGCGGCGCGGGCGTGCGGCTCGTGGTCGCGAAGGCCGACCGGCGCTTTTCGTATCGGCAGCTCATCCTCATCGAGCGGTTCATCAAGCCGGTGTGGCTCTTCGTCATCGGCGATGCCATTGCTACGAGGCAGCTTCCCGAGCAGGAGGACTGGACTAAGGTCGCGTTCACCACGCCACGCCGCATCACCGTGGACGCCGGGCGCGAGGCGCAGCAGAATCGGGCGGATGTGGAGATGGGCCTCAAGACCTTGAGCGAGCACTTCGCCGAGCAAGGCATGGACTTCGCGGAGGAAATGGAGATTCGCGCGCAGAACGCCCGCGCCCTGCTCGACCTGGCGGATAAATACCGTGTGCCGATTGATATGCTGTGGAAGCCGAGTGGCGGCATCGAGGCCACGCCCGCCGTCGGCGAGCAGGAAGACCCGCCAACGCTCACCGGCGTGCGGCAGCCGGGCTGACGTTCGTTTCGCAACGAGAGCGTCCCTTTGACAGCGGCGGCGAGGCATGACGCCCATGCTTCACTCCCTGCACTATCAACCGTGGCTCATCACGCCCGAAGCCCACGCGGCGATGCTCCGCGCGCTCAGCCGCACCGAACTCTTCCGCGACGATTCGCCCCAGCCGCCTGAGCCGGAGTTTCTGAGCGTGGAGAACGGCGTCGGCATCGTGACCGTTCACGGCGCGCTGATGAAGCGGCCGGGCTTCTTCGAGCGGCTGTTCCTTGGCGCGACCGATATGGAGGCGGTGAGCGAGGCGCTCGAAGCCGCGCGGGACCGGGCTGATGTGCAGGCCGTCTTTCTCGACATCGACTCGCCGGGCGGCACGGTCAACGGCACGCCCGAGCTGGCGGCGCTTGTCGCGGACGTGTCGAAGGCGAAATACACCTACGCCTTCACCGATGGGCAAATGTGCAGCGCGGCCTACTGGATCGCGTCGCAGGCCGATGCGATCTTCGCCACACCGAGCGCGCGGGTCGGTTCCATCGGCGTGCTCATGCCGATGCTGGATGAAAGCAAGGCATTCGAGCAGGCCGGGCTGAAGGTCGAGTTGTTCGCCGCAGGGAAATACAAGAGCATCGGCGTCGCCGGCACTTCGCTCACCGATGAGCAGCGGACGTGGCTCCAGGCGCAGTTGGACGAGACGTATGCCGATTTCAAAGCGGCTGTGCTCGCGCGCGGTCGCCGCATCACACCGGATGTGATGGAAGGGCAGTGCTTCTCCGGGCGCAAGGCGTCCTACAACTCGCTCACCTCCGGCGTGGTGCTCAGCCGCGCGGACGCGCTGATGAAGCTGCGCGAGCGCCATGTCGCGGACTGACGCGGTTGACACAACACGAAGCACGAAATGAAAACCATCGACGAGCAACTCGAAGAAGCCCTCGCGCGCATCACGCAGCTCGAGAGCGACGCCACCGCCAGCGCATCGCTGCTTACGGAATCCGGGCATCAGCACGAGCGCTTCCGCCAGGAGATCGCAGCGCTGACCAAGGAAAGGGACGCCCTTGCGGTTTCCACGGCCGCTGAGCAAATCACCGCGCTGAATACCGAAAAGGAAACGCTCACGCTCGCCAACGGCGAACTGACCGATCAGCGCGACCAGCTTTCCCGCGACCTCGCCACCGCGAAGCAGTCCCTCACCTCCACCGCCACCGCCGCCGAGGAACTTGCCAAGGCGAAGGAACAAATCACCGCGCTCGCCACGGAAGTCGAAACGCTCAAAGCGAACGCGAAGTCCGCCGAGCGGATCGCCGCCGAACGCTACGGCGCGGCCAGCACGCAGCCGCTCCCGGTCACGCCGCGCGGCGACTCCGAGGCCGCGACGCTCGTCGAGAAATTCAAAGCCATCACCGACCCCGCCGAGCAGACCGCCTTTTGGCGCAGCCTCTCCGCCGAGAAACGCACCCTCATCCTCAACGCCAAGTAACCAACCACCGCCATGCCCAACACACTCACCAACGTCAAAGACATCAAAGTCGCGCAGAACGCGCTCCAGCCTTTCATGGCGGCGCTGCTGCCGATGCGTGCCTTTTCCACCAACTTCTCGCCGGAGGCAGCCGACAAGCTCGACACCGTGCGCGTGCCGGTCGTCGGCGCGCCGTCGCCTGCGAGCGACTTCGCGGGCAGCTACACCACGGCTGCCGACGGCACGATCGACGTTGTGCCTGTGCAGCTCAACCGGCACAAGTTCAAGACCGTCCACGTCACGGCGCGCGAGGCCGCCGAGACCGCACTCAATGTGCTCGAAACGCTCGTCTCCAGCGCGGTCAAGCAGCTCGCGCAGGATGTCCTCCAGGACATCTTCTCCGCGATCACTGCCGATCCGTTCGGTGCCCCGGCCATCCCCGCGCTCACCGCGAGTGCTTTCGACTACAAGAAAGTCCTCGGCGTCCGCGAAGCGTGCGCGGTGGCGAAGATGCCGGTGAGCGACCGCGCACTCGTGCTCGACGGCGCGTATTTCACGAACCTGCTGGGCGACGACATTGTGGCGAAGAGCTTCATGACGCCCATCGCGCAGCCAGGCGTCGTCGAGGGCCTGATCCGGCGGCTCGCGGGCTTCGACGTCTTCGAGACTTCGATCCTGCCCGAGAACGGCGAGAAGCTCGTCGGCTTCGCTGGTCACCCGAGCTGCCTCGCGGTGGCGATGCGCTACCTCATGCCCGTCGCCGACTACGACGAAGCCGGCGCCGTGACCGATCCGGACACCGGCCTGACCTTCGGCTACCTGCGTTACACCGAGACGAGCAGCAACCGCATCTTCGTCACGGTCGAGTGCCTCTACGGCTTCAAGGTCGCCATCGCCGCCGGCCTCAAGCGCATCGTGAAGCCGTAAGGCGCGCGAAAAACTCGGTGGTTGCATGAGCCCCGCTGCTGGAAACGGCAGCGGGGCTTCTCGCTCTATGCCGACCGTCGTTCGCGTAGTTCGGCGAGTGCGTCGCGGATGATCTCCCACGCAGAGTGGAGGAAAAGGAGCGCGATGACGGCAGCGACGAGCAGGTCGGGCCACGCGGTCTTGAGCCAGGCGACGAGCGCGGCCGCGATGATCACCGCGATGTTGGCTAGCGCGTCGTTGCGGCTGAAGAGCCAGATAGCGCGGGCGTTTGCATCGCCACTTTCACGGAAACGCATCAGCGCAAATGCGGCGCTGATGTTCACGAGCAGTCCCGCCACACCCAGACTGCCCATGAGGTCGGCCTCTGGCGCGATGGCATTCATCGCGCGCCAGAGCGCCGCGCCGATGACTCCGACGCCCAGCGCCGCGAGGAAGCAGCCTTGCGTCAGGGCAACCCGCGCGCGGGTGTGCTCGGCCCAAGCCAGAGCGAAAAGTCCGACCAGCGTGATCGAGCCGTCGCCGAGAAAATCGAGCGCGTCCGCCTTGAGAGCCTGACTGTGGGCGAAGAATCCGCCGACGATCTCCACCAGCCCGAAGCCGAGATTGAGCAGGACCACGATCCACAACGCGCGCCGATAGGCGGGATCGCTGGCGGCACGCTTCTCGTCAGCGTGACAGCCGCAGCAGGTGGTTTCGGGTGTGTCGCTCATACGCAGACCCTTTGACATTGCCGCGACGGCATGTCCCTGCACGATGAAAAAGCCGCCGCACTCGCCGAGGTTCTCGCCGCCACCGGCGAGGAGATTGTTTGGAAAGGACGAACGCTCCACGCGCTCGTCTCCGATAATCCACTGAGCCAAGATTTCGGGTTGGGTGGATTTGAGGCGAAGGGCGATTGCACGATGAAGGTGCTGCGCGCAGAGCTTGGCGCGGATCGGCCAAAGCTCGGCGAAACGCTGGCGTTCCAAGGCGCGACCTACCGCATCACGCGCGTCACCGACCACCCGCAGTTCCCGATGATCGTGCTCGTCGTCGAGCCGGAGGACTAACGCGATGCTTGATCACGTTCTCGACGAACTCCTGCTCGCGCATCTCAAGACTGTCCCGGCGCTTGCGGCCATCAATGGCTACACCGGCCAGGACGGCGCGGATCACAAGTTGCCGGCGCTCACCGTCAGCAGCACGTCGGAACCACTCGCAGGCTCTGACACCGCGTTTCGGGGCGAGGTCGGGATCATTGTGGAGAGCGAGGCGCACGACACGACCGTGGCTGCTCATGGTGAGCGGGTGGAAGCGGTGCGCTCGGCCCTGGTGAATCGCGCGGCGGTCATTGCGGCGATCAACGCGACCGGGCGGTTGCACATCTACGGCTACGCGCCGCTCGGCACGGAGCCGACAGCGGGCGAGGCTCGTTTCGCAACGAAGCTATGCTACCGCTTCGGCTTCGGGCCGGGATGAGCGT
Organism: Chthoniobacter sp.; assembly: GCA_031390545.1. Lineage (GTDB taxonomy): Bacteria > Verrucomicrobiota > Verrucomicrobiia > Chthoniobacterales > Chthoniobacteraceae > Chthoniobacter. The sequence continues at coordinate 15,002 of JANMTP010000064.1, forward strand.
TGACAGGAATCCGAGGTCATGCCCGCCAACGACGTAAAATTCGGCATCTCCCGCCACACCGGCACGCTCATTGATTCGGTGGAAACCGACGACAGCGTGCAGGTGAAGGAACTTCCCGGCAGCAACGGCGAAATCGCCCGCGTGAAGCCGTATCGCAAAATGACGGAAGGCTCCGTGAAAGGACACGGTGCGTTGGCGGTGGTGCCGGGTGTCGGAGCATCGGGCGTGAGCGGCGTCGCTGAAACCGGCGTCACGGTGATTACCAACGTGAAGCACAGCGAGAACAACGAGGACTTCGATGGCTGGGAATACAACCTCACTGCCATCGAGGCGGCGCAGATCGTATCCACCCTTAGGTTTGCTGGAAAAGGAGTGCTTTGCGGTCAACCCTTTCCCGAGATCGTAATCGGCAGTTTGATGCCTGATCTTTTCAAACGGCGAGCCGTCTGGCCGGCACGGAAAATCGCCATCGAAATAGATCGTGTGCGGCTCGGGCTTTTGCGTGATTTCACCGGCCAGAAGCAGCGTCGAGATAAGGGTGCCGGTGAGGACGTGCCGCTGTGAGTTCACATACGGCACGTCGCGCATCACCAGCAGGCCATTGACGATCTGGATGAAGTAACCCTCATCCCGAAGCCGCTTCAGATCGGGATTAAGACTTATCAGTGGGTGTGACATTGAAGACGGTGCCTTTGGGTTTCACTTCGACCGCTCCGCCCGCATATAGGTCGCCAGCGTGCGGCTTGGAGGCGGCGTGGCGATAGGTCATCGAAAATTCGATGTTCGGACCCGGTGGCTCGGGGAAGGCGAGCTTCACGATTTGCTCAAACGTAGCGCGCGGCGCGTCCAAGATATACGCCCGGCCGTTGATGGTGATTTCGTATTTCAAGGCTGGCCGTGGTGCCACGATGAAGCGCTCGATTCCCGGCGCCGTGAGGTCAAGGAGGTCGGTCGGCTCAATGAGTCGGTCCTGGCCGCCGCGAACTTCGAGAAAGACAGCCTCACCCTCGTCGGGTTTCGCCAAACCGTAGAGAATGGTGCCGCTCAAGGCCGGCTTGCCCCATTCGAGCTGGCGGTCGCGCAGGGTCAGTTTGAAATCGCGGTCGGTTTGAAAGCCGACGAAGCGCTCCGCGCCTTTGGCGCGCAGGTCGAAAGGTTCGTCGAGGCGGACATCCTCGAAATCGCCGGCCGGGAGAATGGCGAAGAGGCTGTAACCGTTGCCCGGATCAACGCCGGCACCCGTCAGGATTTGACGCCCGAGCGGCACCGGGTCGGCGATGATGAGGTCGCGGAAGTTCAGGTCGCCCTGGGCGTATTGGACGCGGTAGCCGCGTGCGGGACGAAGTGGCCGGCCTTCGCGCAGGGCTTCGCCGAGGTCGTCGCATTCGAGTGTGTTTGGAGTCGTCATGATTGTCGGTCTTTTGAGTTCGGCGGAAATACCCGCCGTTAAGACTCCAATCGCGGTCGCCGCGGACGACCGGTAAAATTTACTCGAACTTTTTTCGCAGTTCCCCGGATGGTGTCGGGCCGCAGACGAAAAATGCGGGACATCCGGGGCAAACGCGCGGCGAAGGCTCGGGTAAAAATCGTCCCGCGCGAATGTCATCCAGCAATTCGCCGAGGGTTGCGCTGCGGTTCTTCAGCACCACATCTGTCATCTTCAACTGCTGCGAAGATTCGTCGGACAGCGAAACGATCTCGACGATCGCGTCGGGGAAAGCTCGCTTCGCCGCGAGCAGGAAGGCGGCAGCCGCGACATCATCGGTCTCCGTCTTGCGTTGGTGGCCGGTCTTGATGCGACGCACCGCGCGAACGCCATCGGGACGGAGCAAAACGTCATCCGGCTGCACGATGATCTGCTCATCGCCAACGGTGATGCTGAGTGCCTCCGGGGCTTCGGCGATTGCGCCGGATCGGCTAGTGATGAAAAACCGCACCATCGCCACGGCGAGCGCTCGATACTCATTCACGTATCCGTGATCGGCCATGCCGTGGTTCGCGAAGGCTTCGGTCACTCTTTGATCCAACTCGGCATCGCCGGCGATAGGCGACTGGCCGGAGATCGCACCTTTCACCACGGCTCGCACCGCCTCGTGCATTTGCATGAACGCGCTCTCGTTCCGCCGCCCGCCGATTTGCAGCACGTGAGTGTAAAAGAAGCGGCGTCCGCAAGAGTGAGCCTGCACGACTTTCGAGGCATCTAGGCGTAGGGGACCATCGACGCGTAGTTCAATCGCCGCAGTTTCGAGCGGAGGTGGAAGGCTTCGCGCCGGAGTGACCTGCCGTTTGACGATGCCGGTGCCAAGCCGATCCAGAAACGGCGAGACAGGTCGTTTTTTGCCGTCAGCTTTTAGCGTGGGCGCGTAGAGAAATAGCCGATCTTTGGCGCGGGAAAGAGCCACATAGAAAAGGCATTCCTGCTCCTCCGCCTGGTCCGCTTGCAGATTCTCCGCTGCGCTTCCGCGAGCGCCAGCGATCATCCCATCCGGCGGTGGGCACGGCGAACTTTGCGCCTTCCGCGGAATGGTGTCTTGGTTCAGTCCCGGCACATGGACCACCGGAAATTCCAATCCCTTCGCACCATGAATGGTCATGAGCCGCACCGCATCGATACCTTGCGCGCTCGCGGGCAACTGGCGCAGGTCGCGATCATCACCCAGTCGCATCAGCCGTCGGATGCGGCTCAAGAGCCGCGCGATCGGCAATCCTTGCGCGGCTGGTTGCGCGCGGAGGAAATTCATCAACTGCCAGATCGCCATGCCACTGGCGCGATCACGCGACAGGGTGGAAGCGCCGAGTTGCGCCGCTCTCCGCGTCCGGTCCAGCAGGACGGTCGCCAGCACTATCCACGGCTGCGACCGTTGATCGAAACCCGATAGCGCAACGGCCATTGAATCGAGAGCGCGTCGCCCCTCCGCCGATACGTTTGTGAGTCCGCCGGCTTTCGGTAACCATTCCGCCGGGCTTTGCTGACCGTTTCGCAGATGGTCGAAGACGACCGCGACATCGGCGAGAGACATTTTGAACTCGGGCCAGCACGCCGTGCGGATAAGCCCCATCGCGCGGCGGTCCGAGAGGATCGTCAAAAGCGCGAGCAGATCTTTCACCTCCGGACGCTCGAACAAGCTGCCGAGGAACAGAACCGGCACCCCCAGCCGCTCAAGCTCCTCGCCCAATCGCGCCAGCTTGTCGTTGCCCGTGCAGAGCACGGCTTGGTCGCGGTAGGCGTGACCCGCCCGCAGTATTTCTGCGATGGTGTCGGCCAGCGCCACGGTTTGCTCCGCGGCCCCGCTCGTAGTTAGGAATTCGGGCTTTGCGCCGCACGTCCCGCGGTGCGTTTCCAATCCGCTGTCCGCATCGCCGGCTTTCATGGCCACCGCAAACGCGGAAAACGCATCCACGATTTCGCTCACCGAGCGATAGTTTTTCCGCAGGCGTCCGCGCACGCCGCCTGCGAAGTCCGCATTTCCAAAGCGCGCCATGTTGAACGATGAGGCTCCGCGAAAGCGGTAGATGGACTGCTTCGCATCACCGACGGCCCACAAGTTTTGTCCATCGGCCCGCAGGCAGGTCAGCAGCCGGATGCTGCTCCGATTTACGTCCTGATACTCATCCACCAGGACATGATCATACTTCTCCTGCAGTAGCGCTCGGATCGCTGGCTTCGTCTCGATCAAGCGCACCGGGATGGAAACAAGATCGCCAAAGTCGATGCACAGTGCCCGCTGCTTCAGCGCTTCGTAAGCCTCGTAGACGCGGGCAACTTCCGCCGCCCGCTCGGCGGCCTTCTGCTGATCCTCCGTGACTGCGGATCGCCGCATCGCCTCCGCCAACTCCGCGTAGGTCTTCGCATCGACGACCTCATCCTTCGCGCGTGAAATCGCCGAGAGGATGTCGGCGATATGCTGCGTCGGATCGTAGAGATCGCGGTAGTGCCGCAGACCGAGCCGCGGAAATTCTTTCTCGATTAGTTCCGCCGCCTCGGTGCGGTCCATCATCCGCGGATTTTTGGGAAGGCCTAGCTCCTCGTGAAAGCGCCGGATGATGTCGAGGCCGAAGGAGTGAAAAGTCCCGATCCACATCGCGGCAGCGGCATCCTTGTGTTTGAGCGCGATGCGCGCAGCCATCTCACCGGCCGCCTTGTTGGAAAAGGTGAGGAGCAGGATGCGTCGCGGGTCGATCCCATCTGCGAGCAGACTTTCGACGCGCGCGGTGAGCGTTTGCGTTTTGCCCGTCCCCGGCCCGGCCATCAGCAGGTAAGGCAACCCGCGATGCTCCGCCGCAGGTTCAACGGCCGCTCGACCGTCTCCACGGAAGCTGGCATGTCCATCGGCGGGAGCAAAAGCGCATCCAGAAGTTGCTGCGCGACGACATCGAATGGAGCACCCAGGCGCTCGGCAATCGCCGTTGCGCTTAGTCCATCCTCGACGTGGAGTTTTTTCACCCAAGGTCGCGGCAGGAGAAATTCACGGGCGAACAAATCCATCTGCACCTCGCGCCTCTGGCGGCGGTCGTAGTCCACCACGCGATCGATGCCAATCGGCGAAGGTTCTGCCGCGCGAGCCGGATCGATTTCGACGGCGGACTCTCCGTCAGAATCGTCGCCGAGTTCGACGTGGCCGATTTCGTGAACCATCAGGAAAGCCTGCTCGAATGGCGTGCCTACATCTTCGTGAAGGATGAGCTGATCCGCGGCGATAAAGGTCGCGCGACTGCCATGCAGGCCCGAAGCACCGCGAGTCGTCGATTCGACATCCAAGTCGCGCCGCTTCGCTTCCGCCAAAGCAAAGGCGTAAGGCTGCCAAGGATCGTCGCCTAACGCGACTGCCTCGCGATGCAGTCGGTCCGCGATCTGACGCGCCAGCTCGACGGCATCCATGTCACTGGTCTTCCGCCATCAAGATCGCGCGCTTCTCGGCGGGAATCTTCGCTTCGATGAGCAACTGCTCGAAGGTCACCGGCGCATCAGCGGACGGTTTAGCATCCGCCTTGTAGCTGCGAGCGAGATTTTGCTCCGGCGGCAGCGAGAGGTAGGCGTCCAGCTTTTCCATCGAGCTGCCGAGCGCCACGGCGAACTGGGCGAGAAAGCGGCGCGGAACGGATGCAAGCTGCACCCGACGTTCGCGAAAAGCGGTGAGCACTTGCCGTTTTACATCGAGGCGCTCGGCAATCGCGCGCAGCTCCGCGACGCTGAACGCGGCAAATTTCTCTGCCAGACCTTTCGGCTTGGCCGCCGCATGTCGCTCCCACGCCCGTTGAATTAGCACCTCCTCCTCTGTCGAACACGGCTCGTCCGTTCCGACGACGGATCTGAAAAGCTCGCGCGACAAATCCAGCAGCTCCGCGACGTAGGCGGGGTATTCGCGAAGGTAGCGGTCGAGGGTGGAGCGATCGTGCTCCGGCTCCGCGGCAAAGGCGTGCAGCACATCATCGAGCGCGGGTTGATTGGCGGAAGATTTCACCGTGACTCTCCTTTCGTCAGCCAGGCGCGAAGCTGAGCATAAGCGTCGTCGAGGTATGTCCTGATGGTCTTTTCGGATTTCTGCAGCGTCTTGGCGATGGTAGTGACGGCGGGGTCTTTGGAGTCGATGGGAAAACCGAGTCGTTTCATTTCGACGATCTTTCTATGGTCTGGAGTTAAAGCATCAATCGCAGCGTCCAGGCTCGACCGGTAATCTTCCGACTGAAGTTTCGCGGGATTGAAGGGATCGAAGGAATCACCGGTTCGCTCCACCTCGGCGGACAGCGTGCCAGTCTCCGCGTCGATTTCAAACGGCGCGGCCTTCTTCGTTTCGTTCAGCACTTTCCGCTGAGCATCGACGAGCAGCGCGGCGACGGCGTGATTGAAGCGCACCTCGTAGTAGTCGAGTTGATCCTGGTAAATGCTGCGATCATGCACCAGCAGATCGACGAACTTATCGAACGCGGTCTCGCGAATTCGGCTCGGAGTGAGCGAGAGCGTCTTCCCCTCGCCGCCAGTGGCTTTCGCCAATGGCTGCCAAACGCGTTTGGCGAGGATGGAGTAAAGCATTTCAAAATAGACACTGCGGTCGTCCTCCCGGCAGGCGCGCACAAGGTGCAGAACGCATTCGCTGGGAACGTATGCCGGGTCATCCCACTGCCGGAACTTGCACCTTTCCAGCGCCTGCTCCCGCGTCAGCGCTCTCAACTCGACCAGCTTCGCTTCGATATTTGGCGGCCGGGTATAGACCACGCCGTCCTTTTCATTTCTGAGCGGCGCAATGGAACCACCATGTTCCGATGGGAGATGAGCTGGTTTGTCCACAGCAGTTGATAGTTAGACGCTAGCTGCGCCTCGAGTCGTTTGGCAAGACAGCAGAGTCACTATCAGCCCAGAGCCTCACCAACTTATTGGTCGGGTCACGCCAAACGCCACCGAGGTATGCCTCGGGCCTAAGGCCAGACGCGATGTGGGTTTGCAAAAAAATGCCACGGCCAGCCGAAACTGCGGTTGCTGCGGTGCAGATATTTCGGCACCGGCTTTCATTGGAGGTGACGGTCAGGACGCGGACACGTGAGGTGCCGAAATGAGAGCGGTGGATGCCGGCCTTCCAAGTCAGGGAGTAGGCGTGGAGTTTTCGCGCGATGGAACTCGCATCATACTTCGCTCGCTCCACCGGCATAGTCCCGCGGTCGGCCTCCAGGAAACAGAGGATGCGCTCGCCTTTGTCGCCAGATTCCAGGGCGAAGACACGATCAGGGACGACGCCGAGCTTTTCCTTTCCCGAACCCGTCACCGTCCATTGAAAGGGCGCACGCTGATTGCGCGTCGCGGCGGGGAGTGGGATTTCATGTTCGATGAGCAGGCGCACGTCTCGGCGCTGCCGGCACGCGATTTCCAGCGCCACCATGATGTCGGAAACCATCAGTGCGTGCTCAAGGAAGAGGCGTTTGACGGAGCGGTTGCGTGAAGTCCAATCGAGCCGGGAAAAGGGCATGTCGTTTACGCGGCGAAGGTGCGCGGCTCCGCGGGTGGCGAGGCCATAGGCGATGCTCCGCGAACCACCGCGTTGATAGTAGTCGATCTGACAGGCGGGGCGTTCGACGTAGCCGTGGTGGTAGAGTCGTTGCAGACGGCGGAGCACCTGCTGACGGCTGCCACCCACGAGATCAGCAATCTGATGCGAACGCAAAAAGCGGTGACGATTCACCATGCGAAGGATCTCCGTATCGCGTCCGGTCATCTCGATCGGAGCAAAATTGTCTGCGCGCCGAAAGCGCGGATGGCGAGGGAACGTCATCCGTTCATCTTACCACAGCGACTAACGAAGTAGCCGAATGCGTAGTTTGTGCGCCTGCTGGGTGAAGGGCCGATTTCTGTGGCGGCGGCTTGCCCGGCGGCGGGCGCTTTAGATGCAGTTTTTGCAGATGCACGTTATCAGTCCCGTTCGCATTGCCTCCGCTTCCAGCGTCTTCCGTCCGCATTGCTGACAAACGAGCCCTCCCACCGTCCATGCTGGCGGCAACGAGGAAAGATTTACGCCACTCGGAAACAGGCTGGTTTCCTGTTCTGCTTCCGATTCGGGAACGTGCGGCAAGTTGCTTGCGGGCCGGAAAATGGGGCGGCGCTGGGCTCTTGTTTCACCGGGATGCGTCCAGTCGGAACACATGTTGCTCCAAAGTATCGCTTTCATCGGAGTGATTTTAACAGCGTCCACGGAAAAGCTTTGCGCCGCGTGTGTCGAATGCGGGTCGCGAAGCGTCGTCCACTCTTCGCGCATCGGATCAATAAAATGAAGGGTATTAGCCGGGTAGATTGCTCCCCACGGCGAGCGATACAGAAACTCTCGTTGTGTTGGATCGAGTAGAAAGGCGGTTTCGGAATCCACCTCCGCGCGCCGCAATCGAGACGTGAGAAAAACCGGACGGAACACCCATCCAAGATTTTCAAAAAAGCCCCGCAAATCCCACCGCAAATCCGGCTTCAAATTCTTTTCGATGATCGCCACCGCTACCGGCGGCTTACCTCCCCGGTGAATAGCCATATCGACGCGCGCCCCATCCGGCAGATTTGCAATTCTTGGCTCCAATTCCACCCTCCCGCCCATTCGCTCTTCCCGGTCATGGAAAAACAGGAATAGAAGCCAATTCGCCGCCTGCACTAATGCGGGGATATTGCTTTGCGGACAATCGCCCAATGCACGATGCGCGAAATGCGGCGTCCGCCGCTAGACGCATAGCGAGCAGGATTTCGACTACCACCTGTAGCCCTCCAAGTGCTCGGCGCAGGGCGGCCGCATCCCGCAGCCGTATCGGCGGCGGACGACCGGTCCTCTCTAGGGAGCTGCGGCGATTTCGATCTTGGTCGTGGCGGAAAGCAGCGTGTGGGTGAGCGCTGTCCGCTCCTGCAGATTCCGCCAGAAAGACGCCGAGATTTCCCGTTTCTCCGTGACCGCCAGCCTCTCGATGGTCGCGAGACAGTCCGCCTGGCTTTTTTCCAAATACGGAGACTGAATCTTGGCCACCACTGCCCTCCCCAGGGCCGCAGCCGTCTTGGCCGCGAGATAGCGGATTTCCTCCGCCTGCACCATGTTTTGCAGGCCGCCGTGAGCGCGGTAAACTTCCGCGAGCTTCATCATCTGCGCGAGCCGTCCCGCAGCCTCCTGATCCCGTCCCTGCCGGGCGAGCTTGCCAGCCTGGGCGGCGTAATCGCGCCACGCGGTGGTCGTCTCGGGCAGAACCTCGCGTGTAGGTGCGCCCTGGCTCCAATCGGCGAGGGGCACCGTGGCGAGGAATTCATCCATCTTCCGGGCGTCCGCGACCCAGAAAAGATCGGCGGCGATTTTCCCCGCATGTGCGGAGGGAGCTTGGGTATCTGCCCCGGATGGAGTGGGCGAGTCCGCGCGGAGCGGTGCGGTGCTGAGCAGGAGGAGTGGAAGGAGCAATGGGAGTATTTTCATAAGGTGGGGTGCAGTTTGTTTTGCCAGCTTGAATGAGCATCACGGCTGCCGCGCCCTTCCGGGACGATTGCTGAAATCAAAGCCGAGACTTCTGCTGACCCCGCCGGGGTATTCCCTCCGGCAGGCTGGGCTAAACCCGCGCCCTGGGAGCCCCAATCCGCGCCCACTCGGCGCCAGACCCCTCACTCCCCGACGCCGATCCCCGTTCTGAGCGGCTCAGGTGCGGAGGGCGCGAAAGCAAATTCCTGCGGATTTACTCAACCGCTATGGCATGGCTGTGAAAACCAACCAAAACTCTCATAGCGAGTGGATCAAAAACCGGGGGCAGGCCAGCCGGGCAGCGGGGCGAAGGAACCCGAGTCGGAGTGCCGCGGAATGACGGCTTTCACCGCATCACCAATGTCAGCCGTCCCACGTTGACGCTGTTTCCGGCGCCGCGGAAAGCGGGCGCGGCGGCGGCGCCGGCGATGATCGTGTGTCGCGGCGGCGGTTACGGCTACACGGTCATCGACAAGGAGGGCACCGAGATCGCGGCGTGGCTGAACTCCGCCGGGTTCAGCGCGCTGGTGCTGAAGTATCGCACGCCCAACAACCGCGCCGGGGCGCTGCAGGATGCGCAGCGCGCCTTGAGCCTCGCCCGGGAGCGCGCGGCGGAATGGAACCTCGATCCGCAGCGGCTCGGCATCATCGGCTTCTCCGCCGGCGGCCATCTCGCGGCGCGGACGAGCACCAGCTTCGGCGAGCGGAGCTACCCGGACATCGATGCGATCGACGAAAATAGCTGCCGGCCGGACTTTGCCGTGCTCGTTTCCCCGGCTTACCTCGACGACAAGGCGGGCGGCGTCTTCCTCCAGACGCTCGCGGAGGTCAGCGCCGAGGATTGCTGGGGCATCCTCACCGCGGAGGTGAAAGCGCTGCACGACAGCTACGAATTCGTGAACGACGGCAAGCAGGTGCGCGAGCACCGTGGCCGCATCTTCATCAGCAAGGCCGTCATAGTCATGTGCGCCGCGAAAAAGAACCGCGACGCCGATCACCTGCAGAACTTCGTCTAGGACCAGCTCGGCGACGATCTGCTCGCGGCCGGCCGTGAGGAAATCCCCAGCTACGCCTTCGACTGTCACACCCGGAAAGGCCGGAGTAAGGGCAAGACCAAGCGCGACTTCTTCCGTGAAGAACAGCAGGCTCTCAGGCCCAAGCAATCGGGATTCTTCGACGACCTCCTTAGCTGGCAACCTCCGGACGATCCGCAGCAGACTCTACTATGACCGGAGCGGGCGCATGGCACTGCTGCCGCGCCGCATCGAACCGCTCAATCACGGCTGCGAGTTCACCGCGCAGCATCGCCGCCCTGTCCAGCAAGCTTTGATGGGCAGCGAAAGGGGGAGGGATGTAGTTCAATTTCATGGTCGCAACCCTATGGGTTATCGAGCGGATAGCGAATGAGGATGCAATGTACTTCTACCTAGAAGGCCCTCGGGGTTAATCGAAACACGGGAGGGCAATCAAGGCGTTGTGGACCACCACCCCGGCGGCAGATCACCTTCCGCGCCAGCCGCGCACAACCGGATGCAAATGGTGCAAAATATGGCGTAGCAAACTGATGGAGCACCGCGGGAGCCGGCTGGCTCAGTTTGGGGGTGAAACGCCTAACCAAACCTGCGGACGCCGAAGCCGCGCAAATCACCTTCGGAGTTGAAATCGAAACCAAGCTGCCCCGCACCGCGCAAGTCGCGGACGGCGGCTATCATGTGGGAGTGCCGGTTCGCGCCGGCCGCTCGCGCACTCACCAAGGCACCGTCCTCGCGCCCACGCTCGCCCACATCGCGCAGTGGCACGCCATGTCCCTTTACGGTCAGACGGGAGTGAAGGCCACTCCCGAGATCGCCAAGAAAATCAAAGCCAAGAAGGTCGCCAACGTCCTCGAAAAAGTTTTTGTCCGAAAGAAGACCCCGACGGCCACCGAAGAAGCGATCCTCGCCGAAGCCGGATTGAGCGAAGGCCAGACGCCTGGATACGTCGGCACCTGGGATGACCTGGCTGCGGCTCTCGGCGTCACCCGCCGGGCGATCCAGAACTGGCGCGATGATCCTCGCTACCAGCCGGAGATCGAAAAGCGCTGGTCGGCGCTCGAGCGCGCGGACGGTCGCAAATGCATGGCCGCGTGGCTGCAGCTCATGGTCGATCTGCACCTCAAACGTGGCGCGGCCGCGGCCGAGGTGCAGTTCCAGGACGAAGACGACGCGCCGCCCGGGATGCTCAAGCCGCCGCTCGTCGCCGGCAGCCAGGCGCAGTGGAACGTCGCCATCGCCGCGCTCGACCATCGGAGAAGGAAAACGGCGTGCGTGTGCAGGAGGAGGAACTGCTCGTGGCTAATGAACTCGAGCTGCCGCTCGGCGCGACCTTTGCCGCCATCCAGACCAAGCTCGCGCAATTCCCCGCGCGGACCGCTCGCTACTTCGTCGGCCTGCGCGACGTGGCCGAGATCGAGGAGCGCCTGCGTGATGAACTCGACGCCGATCTTGGCGATCTGAACGCCGCCCGTTTCACCGCCGAGGATGCCGTCGCCATCGCCGTCGCCGGAATCGCCGACGATCCGGCGATGAGCGCACTGTTCCAAAAACTGCTTTTCGATGGAGCCGATAGAACGGCACTTCTGGAACTGGCCTGTTCTATTGCGACTGCGGGGCTGCGTTCGATAGGACGCCGCGTCATCGCCTCGGCCCTCCACGCCAAAGATCTGCCGGACACCGCTATCGCCGACGGCAAAACCGGACAGGTCAGCGACGCCGCCGAGATCCGCGAGTCCGCCGAGCGGCAAACGTCACCAGCTCCTGCCGCCAGCGCGTCGGGTGACTTATCCCAAAGTGCGCCGCAAGCTCCTTCATCCGCCCCCGAATCTCGCCATCGCGCTCGTACTGCCGCTTCCACTCCTCATCGAGAGCGACCGCCTCGCGCAAAAGCTGATCGTCGGAAAGCACGGCCGCAGACTGCCACCGGCCCCGCCGAAGTCGAGGCCGCCATTGCGCCCGATCCGAAGCCCCGCCATCTCCGTCGCAAGTAAACCCAGCCACCCTCCTTCCACGCGCGATGGAACTGCTGGAGGTTAGTTTTATGAAAGATAGCAATGCAGCGAAAGTGCGGGTGCGGGTCGGTCAGTATAACCACATTCACTGCGTTTTCGTGGATGGCGCTCCTCTGTTTTACGGGGTCACAAAGCGGCAGATGAATCGCTTCGCGGTCGGATTGCGGACGGAATTGGGCCATGGGGTAGCCATGCCCCCTGCGGCACTCATCTGACACGCGGGAAGCGGCGTTGAACCGCTACTTCCTCAATTCCCGCACCTGGCTCACCGGCCTGATCCGCGCGATCATCCGTCCGCGGCCGCGCACCCGGCTCTGGAAATGGCTCGACGGCGACGTCGTCATTCCCGAATCCATCGGTGGGCCTGAGTTCAACTTTGAAGTGCAACATTGGTTAGCGACGAAGGAAGCATTCATTGGGTGTTTTGTAGCCATGTCTTTTGCGGGGTTTTTAATGAGGTGATGGGCGAGGGCGTCGCATTCGCTTTGGGTTAGGTCGGTCATGCTTTGGCCTTTGGGCAGATACTGCCGAATCAGCCCGTTGGTGTTTTCGTTGGTCCCGCGTTCCCAGCTATGGTGCGGGGTCGCGAAGTAGAAGCGCACCCCGGTTCGCGCTTCGAGGGCGGCGTAGCCGTGGAACTCGGTGCCGTTGTCCGCGGTGATCGTCCGGAAGCGACCGCGCTGCCGGCGCATCAGGGCGAGGATGGCCCGGTTGGTTTGCAGGACGGTCCGCGCGGTGAGTTTGCCGATCTACACATAGCCGCTTTTGCGTTCGACCAAGGTGACGATGCAGTCGCTGCTCTCACCCAGGCTTTGGCCCATCATCGTGTCTATCTCCCAATGCCCGAGTTGCTTTCGCCGCGCCACCACCGCCGTCCGTTCGCCGATCCTCCTTTTGCCAGCCAGTCGGCCTCGGCTGTCGTAGTGCCGGTAGCGCTTGCGGCAGTTCTTGCACGCTCCACGCAAGTGCGCATGCAGCGTCCCGCCCTTGGTCCAATCCGCCCAGACGTGCCGGTAGATCGTTTCGTGACTGATCGCCAGTTCGCCGTGTCGGGGCAAGTAACCGGCGACCTGTTCAGGGCTCCACTCTTCGCGCAACAACTCTTCCACTCGTGCCCACTGCGCGCTGGTAAACTGGCTGTTGCGTCGCGAGCGCCAGCGCCGGGCATGCGATCGTTGGTGCGCCCGTTTTGATCGATACCCGCCATCATACGGCGAACTGTTGCGCCGCAGCTCCCGCCAAATCGTGCTCCGGTGGCGGCCCATCTGCCACGCGATCTTAGCCATGTTCAGCCCCAGCGTGCGCAAGGCCGCGAGCACACCGCGTTCTTCTGCATTGAGATGCTGGTAGTTCATGCCCATCCTCCTTCCAGAATTCGCTCTTCTTCGAGACCTTCTACTTCCTCCCACCACGACTCCGCGAGGGAGCGGGCGGAGCGGGTGGCTCTGAGATCGGGGAGCAAAGTGGGCGGTAGATTCCCATTGCTGCTTGCCTCGTTTTTGTGCAACGCTGCTCGCGAGCTTCTCGCTTGGAGAAGCGAATCGCGGTTGGTCATGAAAGGCAAACCCCCTATGAAACTCAAAAAGCTCTCCGCGGCGCTTTCGGCGAAGGCGCGCACCGGCATCGCAGGCTTCGACGAAATTACCCAAGGGGGCCTGCCCGGCGGCCGGACCACGCTGCTCGAAGGCGGCCCCGGCTCCGGCAAGACGCTCATGGCGTTGCAAACGCTGGTCAACGGCGCGCGGCTGGACAACGAACCGGGCATCTTCGTCGCCTTCGAGGAAAGTACCGAGCGCATCGCGGCCAATGCTGAGAACTTTGGCTGGGATCTCGCGGCGTTGCGAGAGAAGAAGCTCTTTCTCCTCGATGCGCAGCAGTCGCCCGATCTTGTCCAGGCCGGCGATTTCACGCTCGATGGCATGCTTGCCGTTCTCGCGGCCAAGGTGCGCGAGATTAAGGCGCGGCGCATCGTCTTCGATGCCCTGGACGTGCTACTGGCGCTGCTCAACGATCCGGTGGCCGAGCGGCGGGAAATGTTTCGGCTGCATGAATGGCTGCTCGCGCAAGGTTTGTCGGCGGTCATCACTTGCAAAGCGGGCGGCCCCGCGAACCAGGCGGCGCCCGAGCCGCAATTGAGCTTTATGCAGTTCATGGTGGACTGCGCGGTGGTCCTCAATCAGGAAATGGTGCAGGGCGTGTCGCAGCGCAATCTGCGGGTGGTGAAGTACCGCGGCTCGGCCTTTTCGGAGAATGAAGCGCCCTTCCTCTTCGGCGAGGCTGGCTTGGAGGTGGCGGGCGCGCGCGATCTGGGTGGGCTGAGCCGACCGGATGGGCCGGTCTCGACCGAGCGCGTGTCGAGCGGGGTGGCGCGGCTGGATGCGATGCTCGACGGAGGTTACTATCGGGGGGCGAGTGTGCTCATCACCGGCTTTCCCGGCACCGCGAAATCGACCTTGAGCGGGGCTTTTTCCGAAGCGGCGTGCCTGCGCGGCGAGCGCACGCTTTTCATCAGCTTCGATTCGGATGCCAACGAGGTGGTCCGCAACCTCGCCTCGGTGAATATCCGGCTGGAGCGCTTTGTGAAGAAGGGGCTGCTCCGCCTGGTCTCGGCGCGGGCGGCCACGGGGAGCGCGGAGATTCATCTCATGCAGATCAAACATCTCGCGCAGGTCCATCGGGCGCGCTGCGTCGTCATCGACCCGGTTTCGTCGCTCTGCAAATCGGGCAACGAGAACACTGCGCACAACGTCGCGGAACGGCTGCTCAATTGGACGAAAGCCGAAGGCATCACGCTGGTCTGCACCAGTCTGCTGGACGAAGCGGCGCAGCAGGTAGCGAGCACGCCACTGCAAGTCTCGACGATCGCGGACACTTGGATTCATTTGAATTACCTCGTCCACGCCGGCGAACGAAACCGCGGGCTCTCGATCGTCAAGTCGCGCGGCACCGCGCATTCCAACCAGGAGCGCGAACTCATCCTGAGCAAAGACGGCGTTACGCTGGCCGACGCCTACACGGCCGGCGGCGAAGTGCTGATGGGGACGCTGCGCTGGGAAAAGGAACGCGCGATGCAAGGGGCGCAGGACAAGAGGGAAGCCGTCAAAAAAGTGGCCGAGGCCACGCTCGAAGCCGAGGAAGCGCTGCTCGAAGTGCGGCTCAAAGCGGTGCAACTCGAGTTGGAAGTGAAGCGCGGTGAGAGGCAGGCGTTGAACCGCTCGGCAGCGGATCGCACCAGCGACCTGGCCCGCGGACAGACCCAATTGCAGGAATTGCGGGGTGTGGACGAAAAATGAAAAAAATCCCTCCATTCAAGTTCCGGCTCTATGTCGCGGGGGACGGTCCGCATTCCACGCAGGCCATCGCCAATCTCGACGCGCTCTGCCGCGAGCACCTACCGGAGCGGCACGAGATCGAGGTGGTGGACGTGCTCCGCGAGCCCCAGCGGGCGCTGGCCGACCGGGTGATGCTGACGCCGCTGCTGCTGAAACTTTCGCCCGCGCCGATCCGCCGGATCGTTGGCAGCCTGAGCCAGCGCGCATCCGTGCTGCAAACCTTGGGATTACCCGCCTAGCGCGATGAACGAGCCCCCCCCCGCCGCCGCAGAAGACCCCGAGGACGAGGTCACGGCGCTCGTGCGGAAACTCCACGAGACGCAGCAGCGGCTACAGGAGCTGGCGGGCGGCGAAGTGGACGCGGTGCTTCATCCTGGCGGGCAGTCGTATCTGTTGCACGAGGCGCAGGAGAAACTGCGTCGCAGCGAAGCGGCGCAGCGCGACTCCGCAGCGACGCAGGCCTCCATTCTCGACGCGCTGCCCGCGCACGTCGCACTGCTCGACGAGGACGGCGTCGTCCTCTCCGTGAACGACCGGTGGCGGCACTATGCCGGGTCCAACGCGCTAAATAATTCATCCTCCGGCGTGGGCCTGAACTATCTGGAAATCTGCGCGCGGGCGCACGGCGATTGCGCTGAGGAAGCGCACGCCGCGGCCACCGGGATACGGACGGTTCTGACTGGCACGGCCCAGAATTTCTCCCTCGAATATCCCTGCCATTCTCCCACCGAGCAGCGCTGGTTCCAGCTGATGGTAAGTCCCTTGAAGCAAAACGGACCGGGCGGAGCGGTGGTCATGCATGTGGACATCACCGAGCGCATGCGCACGGAGCGGGCGCTCCGCGAGAGCGAGGAATATTTCCGCTTTCTGCACGATCTGGCCGAAGCGACGCGCTCGCTGGCCGAGCCGGCGCAGATCATGGCCGTGACGGCCCGGATGCTGGGCGGGCGACTGCGCGCTTCGCGCTGTGCCTATGCGGACGTGGAAGAGGACGGCGTAACGTTCGCCATCCTGCACGATTACACCGACGGCTGCCCGAGCCTCGTGGGGCGCTACGATCTGGCGCTCTTCGGCGCGCGCACCGTGGCCACGCTCCAGAGCGGGCAGACGCTCATCTTTCGCAGCGTGGCAGCGGAGCTTCTGCCTGAGGAAGGCGCGGAGAGCTTCAACGCCGTCGGTGTGCAGGCGGTGATCTGCTGCCCGTTGATCAAGCAGGGCGTGCTGCGCGCCAAGATGTCTGTGCATCAGACGACCGCACGCGATTGGAAGGCGAGCGAGATCGCCCTCGTGGAGGAAGTCGTCGAACGCTGCTGGGCGATGGTCGAGCGCCGGACGGCGGAGAACAACCTGCGCCAGAGCGAAGCTCTGCTCCGCATTGCCAGCCGCACCGCCCGGCTGGGCGGCTGGAGCGTGGACCTGCCGGCCGTCCGCATCAACTGGTCGGAAGAAGTTTGCGCCATTCACGAAGTGCCCCTCGGCACCGTGCCGGATCTGGAGCAGGCGATCGGTTTCTATGCTCCGCAGTCGCGCGAGACGTTCAGCCAGGCCTTCGCCGCCTGCGCGGAGCAGGGCACGCCCTTCGATCTCGAACTGGAAATCATCACCGCCCAAGAGCGCCCCGTCTGGGTGCGCGCGATCGGAGAGGCGCAGCGTGATGGCACCGGCACCATCACGCGGGTCCAAGGGGCTTTGCAGGACATCGCGGAGCGCAAGCAGGCGGAGGAGGAAGTCGCCTTCAACGAGCAACGCTACCGCTCGCTCGTCGAAGCGACGACGGCGATTGTTTGGGACGCCCCCGCCTCGGGTGAAATGCTCGGCGACCAGCGTAGTTGGGCTGCTTTCACCGGGCAGAGCGTCGAGGAATATCGGGGCTCGGGCTGGCTGCAGGCCATCCATCCCGACGACCAGGCGGAAACGGCACACGCGTGGGCGGCGGCGGTGGCCAGTCGGACCATCTACGCGGTCGAACACCGGCTGCGGGCACGGGATCACACTTATCGGGACATGCTGGTTCGAGGGGTGCCGATCATGGGGGAGGATGGGAATATCCGGCAATGGATCGGCGTGCATACCGACATCACCGAGCGCAAGCGTTCCGAGAAACGCATCGCCGAGCAGGCCGCGCTCATCGACGAAGCCCGCGACGCCATCGTGGTGTGCGATCTGGAGCACCGCATCGCCTTCTGGAGCAAAGGCGCCGAGCGGCTCTACGGCTGGACGGCCGACGAAGTTCGGGGCGATCTCCTCTACAAGCTGCTCCTGATGGATCGGGTCCGGTATCAAGAGGCTGACCGTGCCGTCCACGAAAGCGGGGCTTGGAACGGGGAAATGGAAAAAATCGCGCGGGACGGCAGCGTGCTCATCCTCGACAGCCGGTGGACGCTGGTCCACGACCACGCGGGACTGCCGCGGTCCATCCTGTCGATCAATACCGACATCACCGAGCGCAAGAAAATCGAACAGCAATTCCTGCGCGCCCAGCGCATGGAAAGCATCGGCACCCTGGCCGGCGGCATCGCGCACGATCTCAACAACTGTCTCTCCCCGATCATTCTCTCCCTAGAGCTGCTCACGGAGAAGTTTACCGATCCCGATAGCCGGGAACTGCTAGACATCGTTAGCACCAGTGCGCGCCGCGGGTCGGAGATGGTCCGGCAGGTTCTTACCTTTGGCCGCGGCGTGGAAGGCGACCGGCAGGACGTGCAAATCCGGCACCTCATCTGTGACATTGAAAAGATCGTCACCGACACCTTCCTCAAGCACATCCAGATCCGCACTCGCATCCCCGACGATCTGTGGACCGTGGTGGGCGACGCCACACAGCTCCATCAGGTGCTGCTCAACCTCTGCGTGAATGCGCGCGACGCCATGCCGGACGGCGGCGCGCTGACCATCTCAGCCGAAAACCTGACGATTGATGCGCAGTATGCGGGCATGAATCCGGAGGCGCATCCCGGTGCCTACGTCTTTCTCCAGGTCGAGGACAACGGCTCGGGTATGCCGCCGGGGATCATCGAAAAAATCTTCGACCCCTTTTTCACCACGAAGGAAATCGGCAAAGGGACCGGCCTCGGGCTCTCCACTTCGCTGGCCATTGTCAAGAGTCACGGGGGCTTCGTCCGCGTCTACAGCGAGCCAGGGAAAGGCACGACTTTCAAAGTCTATCTGCCTGCCGAGACCAAGACTTCGTCCGGCGAGACCGCGAAGCCAACCGTCGAACTGCCGCGCGGCCATGGCGAAATCATCCTCGTCGTAGACGACGAGCCATCCGTGCGGTTGGTCACCCAGCAGACGCTGGGGGCTTTCGGCTATCGCGTCATCCTCGCTGCCGATGGCGCGGAAGCGGTGGCCACCTATGCCACCCGCGGCGCGGAGATCGCGGTCGTGCTCACCGACATGATGATGCCGGTCATGGACGGTCTCGCAACCATCCAGGTCTTGCGGAAGCTCAATCCCAAGTTGCCGGTCATCGCGGCGAGCGGACTTTCCGCGAACGAATACGCCGCAAAATTCGCCAGCCTCGACGTGCAACAATTCCTGTCGAAGCCCTACACGGCGGAAACTCTTCTGAAAGTTCTAAAACAGGTGCTTTCCACCGCAGCGTGATTTCTGCGCGTCAGTCGCGGCGCGTTTACGCGCCCATCACAGACAACCGCGGGCGATAGTCCTGCGGCGCCGGCCTCTCGTAGACCCTGAGAACGCTACTTCTAAATGGAAAGCTCCTAATCAGCCGACTCCGGAGCGTTGGCCGCCCGATGATACATCCGCGTCTTCCGCGAGATGCGATTATTTGCTTGGCCCCCGGTTTTCCATCGCATTGGGACGGTATCAGCGGGCGGCCAAGCAACTCTCCCATGCAAGAACTCCGAATCCCCCTAGTAGATGATCACGAAATAGTTCGGCACGGCGTGCGCATTGGGATAGAAAAAGAACTCGGATGGGAAGTGTGTGGAGAAGCCGTTGAGGGTCGCAAAGCGGTCGCTCTCGCCGAGCAGCTGAAGCCGAACGTGGTCGTGCTCGACATCGGGATGCCAAGTCTCAACGGCCTCGACGCCGCCCGTGAGTTGGTTCCCTTCTTGCGGCCAATGCCATGAACATCAGCCTACTCAATGGTCGAAGGGAATGGCGGCCTGGTGTGGTCGAAATCAAGAGCTGTTCGGAGACCGATTTCCTATCGTGCAGTTGGTCCCACTGAATCGGCATTAGGTGTCTAGGGTTATCTGAACGACACTGCGCTGTGTGATTTTCAATTCTCCAATAACCGGCCCAGCGAAACCGGGTCAGCGCACACTCGAAGTCCTATCCGATTCGCAGGTCTATCGCGACTACGAACGCGCCTTCACCCAAGGCACGGGGCTACCGCTGCGGCTGCAAGGGCCGACTCTGCTCAACGTCGGTCGTTACGCGAAAAAGCAGGACAATCCCTTTAGTGCTCTTCTCTCGAAATCCGACGAGCGTTGCGCGGCGAGTTGCGCGCAGTGTTACGCGTTGCAGTGCGAGGTGGAGGCGGCGGCGCAGTTTCAACCGAAGACGCTCAAGTGCTTCGCGGGGCTGTGCGAGACGGCCGTGCCGGTGCGGGTCGGGAAAAACGTGATCGCGTTTCTCCACACTGGGCAGGTCTTGTTGCAGCGGCCCGACAAGGAAAAATTCAAACTGATCGCGGCGACACTTCTCAAATGGGGCGCGGAAGTCGATTTGAAGAAACTCGAAGAACATTACTTCAACACGCGCGTCCTCACGGTGAAGCAATACGAAGCGCTCATCCGCCTCTTGGTGATCTTTGCGCAACATCTAGCCGAGTGCGGCAATGCGCTCGCCTTGCGCGGCACCACAGGCGGGACACCGGTAATCGAACAAGCTCGAAGCTACATCCGCGATCATTCAGGCGGTGAGATGTCGCTGGCTGGGGTGGCGCAGGCGGTGAACATGAGTGCCACCTACTTCAGCGCGAAGTTCAAGGAGATGGCGGGGATTAACTTCGTCGATTACGTGGCGCGCACACGCGTCGAGAAAGCGCGCAATCTACTCCTCGATCCGAGCCGGCGCGTGAGCGAAATCGCCTTCGTGGTGGGCTTTCAATCGCTGTCGCAGTTCAACCGCGCGTTCCGGAGGATCGCCGGGGAGTCACCGCGCGACTATCGCGCGAAACTTCCGTCGACGGAGGCTTGAGCAAGGGCAGCGAGGCAGGCTCGGCGACGTTCGCGCGGGAGTTGGCCCGCAACGCGATCCTAAGAAATGCGGAGTCTTTCCGCGGATGCGTAGCTGGATTCGTGCAGGCGTCGATGCTCAGCGTTGTGAGCTGGAACACCCGGCTCCGAAAACAAAAACGATCCAAACATTAAAATGAAATCACTTAAACTCAGTCTGCTGCTCGGTGCAGCCGTCGCGGCAATGAATCTCGCCGCATTCGCCGGTCCTGGCCCGCAACAAGTGTTCAAGCCGCTCAACTCGAAAGCGGAAGTTAGCGCGCTCAAGCCTGGCTCCCTCGCCGCCGCCGATGTCGGCATTGCCATGGGCACCGGCACCGATGTGGCGATGGAAAGCGCCGGCATCACGCTCCTCAAAGGCGACCTCCGCGGCATCGAAAAGGCCATCCTCCTCAGCCGTGCGATGATGAGCAACATCCGGCAAAACCTCTTCTTCGCCTTCATCTACAACGCCGCCGGCATCCCTATCGCCGCGGGCCTGCTCTATCCATTCTTCGGCCTGCTCCTCAACCCGATGATCGCTGGCGCCGCCATGAGCCTCAGCTCCGTCTCGGTGATCGCCAATGCGCTGCGCCTGCGCAGCGCGAAGCTCGACACTTGAGCCTATCCAAGGTGAACCCGTTTGCGGGTTGAGAGCCCGTTGCGGCACGTGACGGAGAGCATCAGCACGGCACGTTTGGCGGCGTTTGCGGGACGGGCGCGCGCGATTCAATGCCAAGAAATGCGCAGTATTTCCGGGCGGATGCGTAGCGGCGAGTCGGGGGACTGCGAAGCTGGTCTCGTGAGTTCCTAGAAGGCGCTCAGCCAAATTCCCGTCCAAACCATGAATGACCTGACCGTCAAGCTGAGCACCGCAAGTGGCCACGTTTTTACCGCGACCGCGACTTTGGTCGACGTGCGCACAGAGGATGGAAGCGTCCACATCACCCCTCGCGAAGAGAGCTATTTGAACATGATTAACGCGACCGAGATCACGCTGCAGACCGCGGATGGCCCTTTCGTTTTCATGCTGGAGAATGCGGTCGCGGGGCTGAAGGGACGCACCCTCACCGTCCTTGCCGAAAGATTTCGCTGCGTCGAACCGGAAGCCCTCGCCGAGCCGGCCTCCTGAAACGGCGCCCACTTTAGCCGACAAATACATCCATGGATCTCAGCACCACTTATCTCGGAATCAAGCTCCGCACGCCCTTGGTGCCATCAGCTTCGCCATTGACTGAGGATCTCGACAACATCAAGCGCATGGAGGACGCAGGAGCATCGGCGATTGTCTTTCATTCACTTTTCGAAGAGCAGATTCGCGCCGGGTGTTACGAACTGCACGAAGGGCTGCCGCGCGCTCGTGAGCCTTATCCAGAAGCCCTAACCTATTTTCCGGAGCGGGCAAAATTTGAAATTACTTTGGAGGACTACCTCAACCACATCGCACATGCCAAGAAAGCGGTGGAGATTCCGATCATCGGCAGCATCAATGGCTCGAAGTTCGGCAGTTGGCTAACCTATGCGAAGCAGATCGAGCAAGCCGGTGCGGACGCATTGGAGCTAAACATATACTCGCTGCCAACTGACCCAAATATCAGCGCCGAAGACATTGAAACCGGATATTTGACGATTGTCGCCTCCGTCAAAGCGCAGCTCAAGATTCCCGTCGCGGTCAAGCTCAGTCCCTACTTTACAAACCTTTCACAGTTTGCCCGGCGGCTCGATGAGACCGGTGTCGACGGTCTCGTGCTCTTCAATCGCTTTTACCAGCCGGATATCGAGTTGGAGACGCGCGAGGTCTTTCCGAACGTCGTTTTGAGCACGCCGACAGCCATGCGACTTCCGCTGCGTTGGATCGCGATCCTGCGCGGACGTATCCGGGCGAGCCTCGCGGGCTCGAGCGGCATTCACCGGGCGACGGACGCGCTCAAAGTGCTCATGGGGGGCGCGGACGTAACGATGCTCTGCTCGGCCCTGCTCGCCCGGGGCATCAAGCACATCAGCACGGTCGAGCGCGAGATGCGCGAATGGATGGAGCGGCACGAATACGAATCGGTCGAACAACTCAAGGGCTGCATGAGCCAAGAGAATTGCCCGGACCCGGCTGCCTTCGAGCGCGCGCAATACATGCGGGGCGTTTCCACCGCGCGGGTTAAGGGTGCCCAGACCGAAGTTCCGGGAGACGCGGCGCACGCGAGTAGCGGTCTATATTTGAACATCGGGAAAGTCACTCGCAGGGAGCTGCGCGAAAGGGCGGTGGAACTCGCGGTCACTGACGGCCGCTCCGCGCAGGACGCGTCAAATGCCGACTGGGAACAGGCTAAACGCGAAGTATCGCTAGACATGGCGCCAGGAACCCAACAACCCAAAACTTAACTATGAAGACAACATCAACCAAGGAAGCACCCTCACCGACCCCGCCGCTCACCGGCTCACATCTGCGCACCTACCAAGCGATTTTCCAACATCCGATCTCACGCAATTTGGGGTGGAATGACGTCCACGCGATGTTCCGTCAACTTGGACAGGTCAACGAAGAGGCGAACGGCAAGCTCAAGGTGACGCGCAACGGGCAGACCTTGGTCTTACATCC
>JANMTP010000013.1:0-12641 GCA_031390545.1 Chthoniobacter sp.
CTCCTCTGGGGGGAACATCGGCTCCGCTCCAACCACACCCCAAAAAGAACCCACCAAAAACCATGATCTGATAACTAACCGTTTGACTTAACCACATGCCTGCAGCGCGTATTTAGGCCACGTTGGAGTCATTGCGGATGAGCCGTATATCCACTTCGCGTTCGATGTAATTCCATTCTTCCGTGCCGCGGAGTGCGGCGACGAGGTCGTCAAACGCCGCCGCGTCTGAGGGCGCATACTCGAACCATGTGAGGAAGTCGAACGGCTCGCCAAGGTCTCGGCTGTGGTGGAGTCTGCGCGCGATGGCTGGCAGATAGCGTAGTCCCGTGGCGATATGCGAAGAGCGGGCCTCGAAGATGTCGCGCCGCTCGTCCTGAGTGAGCGCCCACCACGCAGGAGTCTTGGTAATCGGAATAAGTGCGGCACAAGTCGCTTCAGAGCGGCCAAGCCCAGCCTGTGACGCGACCAGAGAGGACTGCTCTGGGCGCGTGACGTACCGTTGATTGCTGGTCACGCCTCGCAAGCGCCATCGTGAGCCAATGGGAGATTCTGGCAGATCGGCGTTGTAAACGTGGAGGCGAGGTGCCGTCTCAAGTGATTGCCCGACGACAGAATGGATTGCGACAATGCTCCATGACCCAGTGTCACTCGCGACGAACGTGTAAAATCGGTTTTCCATCATCTTGGCTTAGAGGCTTAGAGAAGACGTGCGCAGTAGCCTGACGACCTCAAGCTCAGCGACTGCGGAGCGCTCGCTGCAAGGCGAAGGCGGCGAGGGGCAGGATGGGCGCAGGCGGCGGGATGGCAAGCAGCAGCGAGTGTGACGCACGGAGCAATTCGCCGCAGCGCCTGGTCAGGCGACGTTTTCATGGCGAAGGTTATGGACAAGAATGTCTTCGAGGCCATCCACATCGTCGATGTGCGAGCCGATGCGGACGAAGCCGAGTCCTGCGGCGAGCGCTTGTGAGGCGGTATTATCCGGCCGGATGGAGAGCACAAACCTCGTCACGTCGTGAGACTGATAGGCCCACTGCATCAGCGCCCTCGACGCTTCGCGAGCGTAACCTTGGCGGAGGAATGGTGGAAACACCGTGAACCCAAACTCCACACCTCCCGGCGCATAAGGGCGCAGATACTCCGCGTCAGGTGCCGTGTGAAATCCGATGTGGCCGATCATCGTGCGACGTTCCCGGAGAACCATCGCCCGTGGCCCCCAAGGCTGGTATGTCGGATCGGTTTCCAGCTTCTTGAGCCACCAAGCGATAACATCCGTGGAATCAAGCAAGCCGTCCGGGAGGCTCACTTGGAGGATCGCTCCGGCTGCGGCGAGATCGTGCTCCAGCATCGCCCGCAGAAACGCGGGAATGAGAGGGACCAAATCCAGCCGCTCCGAATGAATGTGGGTGGTCATGTTGCGTAAACGGAGTCGCCCTTGTAGCTCGCGAACATGCTGAAATCGAGGAGAGAACCCGCGCTGCCCTCACCCACTCCACGCTGTGACCCGCCCCGCGCTACCGTTCTCGCGGGAATGGGAAGGTTCGGCGGGAGGTCTCCCCGCCCTAGCGGCGGCGGCGGCGCAGGAGGAGGGGGACAGCCGCTCCCGCCAGCAGCAGCGCGCTGGTGGGCTCGGGGACGAGGGAGACGGCGAAGGCGTCGTAGCCACCGGCGGTGGCCGCGCCGAGCGTGCCTTGGGTGTAGCCGCTGGCGCTCACGCTGCCATCGGGGGCCGCGGCCAGGCCGGTGATCACGTCGTTCCCCGTGGTGCTCCACCAGCGGGTGCCGAGCAGCGTCCCGGCGCTGTCGTAGAGGGCCAGAAAGGCGTCGCTGGGGATGCTCCCGGGGTCGACGTCGCCTTCGGGGAGGGCCGAGGAGGAGCCCCCTATCCAGACCTGGCCCGCCGCATCCAGCGCCAGCGCATTGCTCACCTCGCCGCCCGTGCCGCCGAAGAGCCGCGTCCAGAGCACATTGCCGCTGCTGTCCAGCTTGGTCAGGAAAGCATCCTCAAACCCATTGTTCGTCTCCCCGCCGAGATTCCCGGTGGTATAGCCAGTGAGGTAGATATTGCCGCTCACATCCACTTCCATGTCGTAGGCCAAGTCGTTCCCGCCCGTGCCCCACTGCCGGAGCAGCGTCTGCGTGCCGCTGGCATCGTAGCGGGCGAGGAAGAGGTCAGCGCCCCCCGCGTTGGTGAAGGTGGGCAGGCTCCCCCAGGTGAAACCCGCCGTGTAGGCATGGCCCGCGGTGTCCCAGGCGGTCGCCCGGGCGTCGTCGTACGTAGAAGTCCCTACGACGCGCGTCCACTCCAGCGCGCCGGTGCTCGTCCGCTTGCTAATAAAGGCGTCATCGCTGCCGACCTGCGCCTGGCCATCGATTGTTCCCGCGGCGCGGCCCGCCGTGAGCAAATGGGTGGCATTGCCCGCCGCAGCGTAGGCGATGTCCATGCCCGTGGAGCCCCAGCGGGTGGTGCTCTGGTAGGCTCCTGCGGTGCTGTAGCCCACGGCCACCGCGTCGACGCTGCCGACCACCGCCGCGCCATCCCAGACAGGCGAAAGCGTATTGCCTACGCTGAAGACGGTGTTCCCGCCGACCACCGCCGAGGCACTGCCCACGTCGCTAAAGGTCCCCCCGCGCTGCACGCTCGTGCCCAGCACCCCGGTCCTGCTCAACGGGGTGAGGAAGAGGTCGAGGCCGCCGGCATACGCCCCGCCCAAGGCACCCACCGTATAGCCCGTCACCCACGTCCGCCCTGCCGCATCCACGGCGACGCCGTACCCTTCGTCGTAGGCCGCGGTCCCCCACTGGGTGAGCCAGCGCTGGGTGATCTGCGCGTGGGCGGGCGCGTGGAGGGCGGCGAGGCAGGCGAGGGTGAGGAGGGCGGTGCAGGTGCGGTGGCGAGTCGTGGGGTGCATGGAGGTGGCCTTGGTCAATGAGGTGGTTGAGCAATCGGCGGTGACGCGGGAAACGGTCGCGGTGGTGTTACACCAAAAGGGTCTCGGGTGGGAAGGAGAGCGTTCAAACATAACGGTGGGGACTGGCTGGAGCTTGGGAAGGAGGGGCGTTCCCCTCGTTCCCAAACTCCGTTTGGGAACGCGCTTGTCCCCCAAAACTCCGTTTCGCGCAGGGTGGCTGGATGCGCAGCCGCTACCAAGTCCGCGAACCGCACGCGGCCCATTTCATCACCTCCAGCATCGTCGAGTGGCTGCCCGTCTTCACCAGCGCGCGGTGCTGCGACATCCTCCTCGAGTCCTTCGCCTACTGCCGCGAGCACAAGGGCCTGCTCATCCACGCGTGGGTCATCCTGGACAACCATTTCCACGCCATTGTCGCCGGCCCGCAGCTCTCCCAGACCCTCAGCGATCTGAAGAAATTCACCGCCCGGCAGATCCTCGCGCAGTTGCCGCGGGAAGGGCGGGACTGGCTGCTGAACCAGTTCGCCTATTTCTGCGCCGCGCATAAGCGGGCGAGCGAGCATCAGGTCTGGCAGGAGGGGTTTCACCCGCAAGCGATCGTGACGGATGAGATGATGCGGCAAAAGCAGGAGTATATCGACAATAACCCGGTGCGGCGCGGGTGGGTGGCTTCGCCGGAGCATTGGCGCTACTCCTCGGCGCATGAACGGCTGGCCGGGGCGAGGCCGGCTTTGCGATGCGACCCGTGGTGCTGACCGCCGCGAAACAGAGTTTCGCCCGCAAGTGCGTTCCCAAACGGAGTTTGGGAACGAGGGGAAAACGCCCCCAAGCTCAGCGACGGCGGAGGCTGGCGCGATGGCTGCCCGGGCGAAGGCGGCGGAGCAGCCAGCGTGACGCCCGGAGCAGTTCGCTCCCAGCGCATGGTTCGGCGACCTTACTCGGGTCGTCTAACGCATTTGGCATCGGGAACGGCTCCGACCCAGGAAAAGCACACTTCCAATAAGGCACAGCAGCCCAGAGGTTGGTTCAGGGACGTTCGATACCTGGATATTGTCCAATGGCGCGAAGCTTCCCGTCGTATCCGTCCAAAACAGGCTCCGCATCGCGGTTCCCGTCAGGGTAATCGGGCCAGCCGGTTGGCCGGCGTTCGTATCCGCCTGGAAAAACGACGCGACGACCACATTGTTGATGTCCCGGCCCCGAATATCGATGTGGCCAATGTTGCCGCCGTAGAGGAACGTGAACGAGGCCACATCGAAGTCAAAAAACAGCGTGGCCTGCTGCGAACCATTGTCGATGTCGAAAACGTTGCCTGTCGAGCCCGCCGCCGTGAGATCCGGGTCGGATCCCGAACTAAACTCTCCGGAGAAGGTGACGGTGCCAAGCGGGGTCACGAGCGGAGTCGTTCCGAGAGCACTCCCGGTCGCTGGGCTGTCCCCGTCCAGGTAAATCATGGCGGCATCGAGGGACAGTGACGTGGTGAGAAGGATCGCGAGCAATACAGGGGTCGTGTTTTTCATGGATGGGTGCTGGGGTATGGGGTGAGCCGTGGGGAGTTCTGTGTATTGGACGAAACGGTGGCGCAATGGAAGGCGAAAGGTGGGCAGATTTTCGGAAGGAGCAGTGCAAGAGGGAGCAGCGGGCGGCGGGGCGTCTGGGGCTGGGGCCGGGGATGGCTGGGTCACGCGGTCAGTGGGGGGCGCCGGGGCCGCAAGCGGGGCGGAGTTTCGCCGCCCACGGGCGTGCTTAAAGCGCGGCGATGCAGGCGAGGGTGTTACACCCAAAGGCTCTCGGTGGGAAGCAGAGCTTCGAACATAACGGTGGGGACTAGCTGGAGCTTGGGAAGGAGGGGTGTTGGGGATGATCCTTGACGGCTTTGGGGATGGGAGGGGGGGAGTTTTGGGTGGGGATTGGGCGGGTTTTAGTGGCATCCTCAGCGCGCTGGGGGTGGGAGCGGGGGCGCTGGGGATGGGAGGGAATGGGTTTCAATGCCAGGGTCAGGGTGCTGGGGATGGGTGGGAGGGGCTTTCTCTCCTAGGGTGAGGGTGCTGGGGATGGCAGTGGGGGCGCTGGGGATGGGGGTAAATGGGGCTCCAATACTCATTGGTGGCGGCTGAGGATGATCGTGAAAGCCGCGAAGGATGATCCCGAGAGGTGCGGGGGATGATCCTCAGAGGGTGTACCGGAATTCAGAGAGCGTGTCATCCTGAGCGGAGTTCCGCTCCCGGCTTTGCGGGAAGGTGGAGGAGAGCAAGAGGTGTGGGAAAGGGGTTAATACCCGAAAATACCACACAAAAGCCTCATAACACGCAACCTACGTGATGCGGGGTGCGTGGCAGTGAGGTTTGGAGTAAAAACCGGACGAATGGCCGCTTTCGCAAAGGTGTGGGAAAGATTGAGGCTCACAGGAAAATCGCCTGCAAAGCTCGTGCGGAAGGCTTGCACCGCCGCCGCGGTCGCGTCACAAAGCGTCTTTCGCGATGGAGACGCTGACTCACAGTCCGTAAGTGCAGAGACCGCCAAGGAGGAAGCGAGCAAGTGGCTCGGCTCCCTCCGGCTCGGCCGCGATCTGTATGGCCAGGTTGTCGATCTCTCGGCCCGTGGCGACACCCTTCCTTTCACCGGGGAATTCCGTCGCATGGTCATCGAGGCCGCCCGGAGGAAGCTCGTGAAACGCAAAGCGAAGGAAATCATCATGCCGTTGTAAGCCGGTCGGTGACCGTTTGGAAGCGCGACGTGCCGAGCTGGGGAACGTCAGGACGCCAGAGCGGCGGCACGCCGTCGAGCGCCGGCTCCCACGTTGCGAGTTCCGTGTCCTGAGAAACGGCCCGCACAACGCCGCGTTCCAGTTCATCGAAAACCCGCGCGAAGAGCCGTAAACCCATTGGGGCCAGTTCGCGCGCCCAAAGTTCGCGCGCCGTGTCGCTTGGCCGGATCGGACAAAAATCTTGAGCCGCAACCGGCCCGCCATCGACCACGTCCGACAGCCAGAAAACCGAGCCGCCCGTGATCGTTTCACGAAAGCGCAACGCCCACTCCACCGCCGAGCGGCCGCGGTGCCGCGGCAACAGGCTAGGATGGTAGCCCAGCGCCCCTAACTCAGCCCGCGCCCGTGTCGCCGCGGAAAGGTAGCTGTGGCAGTGCGCGGCGATGATCAGCTCCACACCGGCCGGGATCATCGCGGCGGTCACTCTCGCCCCGAAAACCGGCAAGCGCCGATTCTCTGCGCCGGCC
Source organism: Chthoniobacter sp. (assembly GCA_031390545.1). Classification (GTDB taxonomy): domain Bacteria; phylum Verrucomicrobiota; class Verrucomicrobiia; order Chthoniobacterales; family Chthoniobacteraceae; genus Chthoniobacter. Next base: position 6,144 of record JANMTP010000013.1, read on the forward strand.
CGCAGCCGGTCGTCGCCTTCCGGGCAAAACACGGCGGCAACTTCCCAACCGCGCGCGCAGACCAGGTCGAGCACATCGCGACCGAAACGCTTCTGGCCGGCCAGCACGATTCTCACGAGGCACCTCCCACGTAGCGGAAGCCCTGCACAGCGCGGAAATGCCCACCGTAGCCCGTTTGCGGGATCGTGTTGAGCGACGTGCCCTTCGTCAGCGCCGACTTGCGCAGGCTGGCTGTGCTCTTCGCCTTGTTCGATCCGCACAGCGCCGCCGAAACCTGCCGCCAGTTCCGATCCCGACGAAGTGCCGCGGCCAGCCCTGGATGGCTCGTGTGGAAGAGCGTCGGCACCTTCACGCCCCACTTGTTCCCGCCTTCGAGCTGGCGCTGGCAAACCGCGTTCAGAAACCGCATCCCCACGCCCGCACCCTGCCACTCCGGCATCACGACCAGGCGGCACGCGCGCATGTGGCCGATGTCGAGCCGCGGACTCACCGCGAGATGGCAGACCGGCTCCCCTTTCACCGCGCCCACGTAGCAAGTCGAAGCGATCATGCGGCCGAGTTTCAGATAGTGATGCGGCTCAAAAGCCGGCCAGTAATCCCAGCCGGTTTGCCACAGCTCCAGGTCGATCTCCGGCCGTCGAAGACACCGGTCCGCAAAGCGACCGGTTGCTGTATCGAAAACCCAATCCGGCTGCAGCCACGGCAGCACATCGTAATGGCAGGAAAGCAGCACCGCGCGGCCCTTGGTGCGCCGCCAGGCTTTGGCAAACGCCAGCGAGCCGACGCGCGCGATCTGCCGGTCGATGACGCTTGTCCACTCATCGACCACGGCGACGGCCGGCGCTTCGCACAGCAGCCGCGCGAGACCGGCGCGGAACTGCTCCCCATTCGAGAGCACCGCGAACGGCCGCAGCCAGCTCGGCACGCTGCCCAGCCCGACCGCCGTCAACGCCGCTGGCACCGCGTCAAACGGCGCGTCCGGCGCGATGGCTTCGATGATCGCCTGGTCAGACCAGTCGGCGCGGAGATTGACCACAGCCTCACGTCCGAAGATCTGCGCGCCGAGGCTCGTCTTGCCGCTGCCGCTCGGCCCCACGATCACGCCGATCTGCCATTCGCGTCCCTCCAGCGGCAGCTCCGCGCGCAGCCGAAACTCCGCGCCACTCTCGCAGTTGAAAAGGCTCTTCACCCGCGCGGCCCGATAGCCGTCGGCCTCGGCGCACCGATGATGCACTTCCGCGATCATACGGTCACCACCCGGACCTTGAGGCCGCGCTTCTTGAGTTGCTCGAATTTCCGACGCTGATCGCCCTCGTCCTGGCAGACGATGATCAGGCCGAACTGCTGCTGATATTTGAAAGGCGATGCCGCCTTCTTGGTCGGTTTCATGGCGGCGAGAATCGCACGCCGCACCTGCGGATTTTGCGGATGCCACGCCGCTTTTTTCAGCGCCTCTTTTTCGATCCGATAGATGGTCGAAGGCGGGCAGTCGCACCACGCCGCGATGTCCTCCAAAGTCAGCGCCTCGCCGGGCTTGCGCAGCACGGAGAGCAGGGCCAATCCCAACCCGATCCGATCCGTCAGCCCATTTCATCAGCGTCTCCTCGCGGTTTGGGAAAGCTGTGCCACACCCGGTCCAGCGCCGCGATCCGCTCGCGCACGCCAGTGACAAACGAAACCAGCCGCGCCCGGCAGCGGTGAAACTCCTTGTGCGAAACCTCCCGCGTCAGCCGGTAGCCGCGCGGGCCGGAAATGATCTCCGCCTGGCTGGCTTCGGCCACGGCTCGCAGGCGGCGCTTTTCGGCCTCGGTGTGTGCGCCCAGATCGGCGGCTGTCTGCCAGTCTCGGCCCCGCAACGCGGTCTTCATTGTCTCCACTTCCAACGCCGAAACCTTGGGCGCTTTCGCGGCAAAGAGATCGAGTTGCTGCGCGGCCATTTTCAGAAAGGGATGTCGATTTCTTCCACCGGCTTCTTGCGCCTCCAGCGCGCCGGCTTCCCTGCGACCCTCAGCGCCTCTGCCTTTAGCGCCACGATCACCGCATCGAGCGCCGCATCGCCTAGATCCTCCAGGCCGCCCGCGCTGGCCAGCGCCCCGCCCTGCATCTGCCGGGCGATGCCCAACGCGTAAGCCTCCGACTTCTCCAGTCGCGCGCACAGGTCGCGCACCGTCCACAGCCGCCGCTTCCGGGGTTGCTCCTGGGCGGCGAGCTGCGCTCCGAGATCGGTGTCATCGGTGATCGCCAGAAACGCCGCCTTCACCTTGTCGAAATCCGCATTCGTCAGCGCGAGCGAAGACTTGTCCCGCCCCAGCTCGCGGACGTGGATGGCGTGCCGCTCCGCCTCCGCATCCTTCGGCTCCATGCCCTGCGCGCGCAGGACGCGCCGGGCCTGCCCCCAGAGCGCGCGGTAAAGTTTGAGCTGGGCCGGGCTCATCCTTCCCCCTTGTTGGCCAAACAAAAAGCGACGAATGATGGCGACGCCGAGAGGCGGCGCAACCGACCGGCGGGGCCGCGATCCTGGCGGCAAGGCGGGCGTTTCGGATCGGCGAGCTTGCGGTTGAGCGTTTGCGGCGAGATGCCGATGCGATGGCAGAATTGCGCCGGAAATTCCCACGCCAGCGGGCGCTCCACCATCCACCCGCGCTCGCGCATCCACTCCGCGAAAACCTTCTCCAAAAAATCCGGCGCTATTCCGCGCAGGATCATCCGCAACCCATCCGCCTGGAGAATCACGTCACCGTTCATGGCAGTAACCTCTCCGTCATTGCCGGCGCAGGTCGGCGCGGCGTGATGTCGCGCGCGCGCGACATCTCATCGTCGCCCACCGGGATGGCGTTGCGGATCGCGTCGAAACGCGCGCGCGCTTCTTCCGGCGGAAGACTCCACGGACGCGGTGGTTTCGCGTCTGGTCCGCGCAGCCAGCGACGGAGGCGGCGGGTCAGCCACATCATTCCCTCGGCCCTCCCCGCATCTTTTCGCGAAAGGCGTCCATCTGCTTTTTCACCAGTTCATCCATCCGGGCCAGATCCGCCGCGCCCGGTGCCGTCAGGACCGTTTCCGTGCGCCCATCCGGCAGTTTGCGCGCCTGCCCCACCACCACACCCTCCCGCTTCACTCCACGGCCCCGCTCGCGCGCTTCGCGCAGCCGCAGCAGCCGATCCTCCATCGCCTCGGGCTTCATCGCATTGCGAAAATCCAGCGACGACGCTGGCAACGCTCCGCCCGCCACCGACCGCTTCAGCCAGCGCAAAACCGCCCGTGCATCCCCTATCCCGATCTCCATCTTCATCATCTGCTTCAGCATCGAATTCCGGCCCACGCTCATATGCACCGGCCGCCCCGTCTCCTCGCGATAAACCGCCATCATTTCCCGCTGGTATTCAAAGAGCGTCATCCCTCGCTGTTCCCTTTCTTTTTGCCCGAAAGCCGACCCGCGAGCAGCCGTTGAATATCGTCGCTGGCGAACTGCGCCTCGGTCATCCGCTGGCCACGCTGCAGGCCGAGGAAGCCGGCCATGATCTCCGGCAGCCAAAGCGTCGTGCCATCCGGCCGCAGCGTGCAGACGATGCCTTCGCGCGCGCTCATTGCAGCAGCAGCGTTGCGCCGGGCGTGCCCGCCAGCGGCTGGTGGATCTGCGTGGCCCGGCCGTCGTGGTAGCCGGCCATGATCGCGGTCTTGTTCCGGCGGCCGTCCAGCGCCTTCATCTTGGTCATCTTCGGCACCAGCTCGCCGAGCAGCGCGTCGCGCTTCGCCTCCTCGGCCACGACCAGGGCGGTCTGCGAATCGTCGAGCGGCATCGTCTTCCGCGCCTCGCCGAGCTTAGCGAAAACCCCGTAGATGAACCCGGCCACGTAGCCGCTGCGCTTGGCCGGCGTCATGCGGCGGCGCTGGGCTTTCTGCTCGCGCTCAAAGGCCCGCAGGCACTCGCGACCGGCGCGCATCAGGAAGTCGTGGACGTAGCGCGCGATGAGCACGTCCTGCGGTTTGCCGATGATCAGCATCTGCGGGCGGCAAAAGCACGTCGTCACATGGAAGTAAGTCCGTAGCACCGAAAACACGCCGCGGCGCAGACGGTCGTAGCGTTCGCCGACCGGCCAGTGCTCATGCACCAGGCGGGCGCTTTCCTCGTCCAGATCGAGCCCGGACACGTCCACGCGAAATTTCTCGGCGAGTTCAAAGGCGAGCTGCATGGCGCGCTCGGCCTCGTGCGCGTTGCCGCGTTTGTCCGCGCCGAGTCGGAGTAGCTTCTTGATCCGCTCGATCATTGCGGCACTGGCCTCGCGCGCCTCTTCCTTGCGCGCCTCGAAATCGAACTCGGCCTGCGCGTTCACCGCGCTCCTTTCTTCGCGGCCTCGAAGGCGCAGTAAAGCCAGTGGCGGAGGATCAGCGGCTCGGTGTCGCCGCGGCGCAGGCGCGCGTATTCCGCGCGCTCGATTACGGCCAGCGTGGCCTGTGCCTGGAGCGCGGAGATCATGAGCGAGCGGCGCGCTTTCATCACCGGCAAAAGAAGTGCGTGGCGATGACCAGGCCGATGGCGATGCCGGCGCAGACCAGCACGAAGCCGATCCCGGCCAGCACCCACGCGCCGCCCCGCTGGCGCTGGCGGCATTCCCGGCACTCGCAAAAAACCGACGCGGGCTCGTGAAAGGCCGTCTTCATACTTCCCTCCGAAAGCCCAGTTTGCGCGCCGCCTCATCGGCGGCTTTGCCGATCTCCACGGGGCTTGCCTCCACGCCGCCCAGCAGCGCATCCGTGCAGGTGCCCACTCCGGCGATGAAGGACGAGACGATGATCGCCCGCAGCACGCTCGCCTCATCCGTGGTGTAGGCCACACCCGCCCGCCGCTGCGCGTCCAGCACGCCATCGGCGTTCTGATTCGCCGCGAAAATGATCTCGTCCGCGAGCGTCTTCATGCGGCCTCGCTTTCCGCCCTCGCGGGCGTCCAGGTGTCGGCGCGGCCGTCGCGGTGCTCCGCCACCCAGCGGAGCAGATACGCCTTGCACGCTGCGCCGCCACGCGCGCCGGCCGGCGTCGTGGGCGATGGCTTCGTTCTTATACTTCCCGCCTTCCTTGTGCGCCGCGATGCTCATGTATTCGACGATCTCGCCGGTCGCGATCACGCGGGCGAGGTAGAGCCAATCCGGCTCCAGACAGCCCGCCAGCTTGTCGGCGACGCAGAGGCGGCTGTGCTCGCGGCCGTGCCGCCGCGCCATGAAGCGCGAATGGTAGAGCGTAAAGTCGTGCCAATGCTGGGCTGCGAGGCGCGCCGACCGGCAGACCGGACATTCACCGTCGTCGATGAAATGCGTCTCGGTTTCGCCAAAGAGCCAGCCGTTCAGGCAGAGCGGATGCGGGCACTGCGGAGGATCGTCCGGCGTCCGGTCGAAAAGCCGGCCCATGATTACCGCGCCGAGCCACGGATGCTCCTCGCCCTCCTCGCCGTCCATGTTCGGCTTGCCGATGTAGCCGAGGTCGTGGACGAAGAACGCCACCCACAGCCGCACGTCCCAGGGGAAGCCGTAAAGCTGCCACCACGCCAGCGCCACGAAGAGCGGATGAATCAGGAATTGATGCGCGCCGAAGAGCACGCTCTTGGTGCCGATCTTCACGCGGCGCTCACCGCGGCGGGTGCCTCTGGTTCGACCGGGTTGCGCGCCGCTTCGAGCAGCTCGCTCTTGGGTTCGAGGAAGAAAGTCTCGCCCTGGGTGAAAGCGATACCGACTTCCTTGAGCTGCGATTCCGCAAGTTCCGCGCGCTTTTTCAGCAGCGCATCTTTGTCCACCGTGGTCACTGTTTTGACGAAATCTTCGCCCCACGCGGCGGCTTCGAGGCGCTCGACAATCGCGTCCCAGGTATCGTTCGAGAGCAGCTTCGAGACGGCGAACGGATTGAAGCGGAAGCCGACCGTGGCGTTGCCAAACTCGCGGCTCTTGCTCTTCGTCTCATCGGGCAAGACGACGCTGCGATGGGTCGTGCAAAAAAGCTGGATGCCCGTTTCCAGCGAGAGCACCTGCGTTTCGAGATCGCGGTTTTCTTCGTCGTGCTCGGCGACGAGCTTGGCGAGCGCCTTGGCCTGCTTCGACTTTTTGCGCAGGAGGGCGAGGGCGGCATCGACGTAGCTGTTGATCGCGGCTTCCAGTCCGAGTTCGGAGCTGATGAGGATGTGAGGAGCGGTAGGTTTCTTGGTCTTTTTTGGCATAATCAGGATGGGTTGATGGGTTGGGTTTCGATGGAGAGTGGGCTGAGGCCGTGCGGGCAGGCGGCGTGGACGGCGGCTTCGAGGTGCCCGGCCAGGACCAGCGCGGTGGCCGGATCGATCTCGTATTCGAGGATCATCGGCACGGTGGCGTGGCCGGCCTCGAAGCGGAGGAAGAGGCGCGGGCCTTCGATGCGGGTCTGGACGCGGCGGATGTTCATGGGTCAGGCGGTGAAAAGGTCGGGAACTCCGGCGTCAGTTGCGGGAGATCGAGGGGGGGGGGCTTCGTCGCTGCGCCGATC
>JANMTP010000017.1:0-1537 GCA_031390545.1 Chthoniobacter sp.
CGATGGTCGAAAAGGGTGTGCTCGGGGGTGTGTCGCTTGCGCGGCTTTATCCGGGGCAGGCGGGGCTCTCCAACGGGCTGGTTATCGCGGTCACCGAGACTGTCACCGATGCGGATATCGATGCGCTGGAAGCGGCGCTAACTGAGGTGGTGCGATGAATGAGGTCAACCAGAGCGGCTGGAAGCCGACCGCGCCCGATACGGTCGTCGGCGAGACCACCACCACCACCGGCAACCGCGCTTTGATGCTCGAGGAGCCGTTGATCTTCGAGATTGGCGATAATGTAACAACAGGGGTGGATTTTGCTCCCCTCCCGCCAGAGTGGGAGGGGTCGACTCGCGAAGCGAGCGGGGGAGGGCCTGTCCTGTCCCCCGATGACATGCCCTCCCCTTCGTCGCTTCGCTCCTCTTCCCCTCCCGCTCCGGCGGGAGGGGTGAAGTTGGCCTCTCTCCTCCGCACCACCCCCATCAACCTCCCCGGCCTGTCCGAGCCCCAGACCGTGCGCCACTACACCCGCCTGTCGCGCCAGAATTATGCCATCGACCTCGGCCTGTTCCCGCTCGGCAGCTGCACGATGAAGCACAATCCGCGGCTCAACGAGAAGATGGCGCGGCTGCCGGGGTTTGCCGACATCCACCCGCTCCAGCCGCGCGAAACGGTGCAGGGTGCGCTCGAGGTCATGAATGAGCTCGCTTTCTGGCTGATCGACCTCACCGGCATGCACGGTGTCGCGATGTCGCCCAAGGCCGGCGCGCATGGCGAGCTCTGCGGAATCCTGTGCATTCGCGCGGCACTTGAAGCACGCGGCGATGCGCGCTCGGTGGTGCTGGTGCCGGAAAGCGCCCACGGCACCAATCCCGCCACCGCCGCCTTCGCCGGCTACAAGGTCGAGAATATCCCGGCGACGAAAGAAGGCCGGGTCGATCTGGAGGCGCTCAAGGCCCGTCTTGGCCCGGACGTCGCGGCGGTGATGATCACCAATCCCAACACCTGCGGCCTGTTCGAGCCCGACATGAAGGCGATTTCGGACGCGGTGCATGCGGCCGGCGGGTTCGTCTATTGCGACGGCGCCAATTTCAACGCCATCGTCGGCAAGGTCCGTCCCGGCGATCTCGGCATCGACGCGATGCATATCAATTTGCACAAGACCTTTTCCACCCCGCACGGTGGTGGCGGACCCGGCTCCGGGCCGGTGGTATTGTCCAAGGAAGTCGGGCGTTTTGCGCCACTTCCCTATACCGCGCGCACCGCGGATGGAGTCGTCCATCTGATCGAGGAGGAACAGGCCGAGGCTTTTTCCGCCGAGCATTTCGGTGGCGACGTGCAAAGCTTCGGCCGAATGACCGCCTTCCACGGCCAGATGGGCATGTTTACCCGCGCGCTGAGCTACATCCTAAGCCACGGCGCCGACGGCCTTGCGCGGGTCGCGGAGGACAGCGTGCTCAATGCCAATTATCTGCTTCGCAGTCTGGAAGACGTGCTCGACGCGCCGTTCGCGTTCAGCGGGCCGTGCATGCATGAGGCGATCTTCTCCGAT
>JANMTP010000035.1:0-260653 GCA_031390545.1 Chthoniobacter sp.
AAAGAATGGCAGCTCCCAAGAAGTGGATTCAATCCATTGGACGGGCGTGGTCATAGTGGCGGACATAAGGGTTTGGAAAAATGGCGGGGGAAGAAATGGGCAAAACCTACAGAAAGCGTGTCATCCCGAGCGGAGTTCCGGGCGGGCGCAGGTGGAACGGAACGCAGTCGAGGGATCTCGGAAGTATGATCAGGCTCAACGCGTCATTGAACCGCCGGGGTCCCTCGACTCCGTTACACTCCGCTCGGGATGACAGCGTTTTTGATTTCCGGCACATACTTTAGCCGGCGATGAGGCGGAGGATGGCGGATTTTTCAGCGCGGGCGGGGATGACGGAGCCGCATTGCTCGCGGGCGATGTCGGGATCTTTCAGCCCGTGACCGGTGACGGTGCAGACAATCTTGCTGCCTTCCGCAATCTGCGGAAACGGGCAGGGGCCGCATGGCTGCGGGCCGAGGCATTTGAAAAGCCCGGCGATGCTCGCGGCGCTGGCCGGCTCGACAAAGATGCCCTCCTGCGCGGCCAGCCATTGCTGGGCGAAAAGGATTTCGCCGTCGGTGACGATGTCGATGGAACCGCCGCTGTCCTTAATCGCGGCGTTCGCCAGACCCCAGCTTGCCGGATTACCGATGCGGATGGCGGTGGCGATGGTGTCCGGCTTCTCGACGACTTTCCCGTGGAAAATCGGCGCCGAGCCGGCGGCCTGAAAGCCAGCCATCTTCGGCAGTTTTGTGGAGCGGCCGAGCTGGTGAAACTCCTGATAGCCCATCCAGTAGGCGCTGATGTTGCCAGCATTGCCCACCGGCAGCACATGCACGTCCGGCGCGTCGCCGAGGACTTCGATGATCTCAAAGGACGCGGTCTTTTGGCCCTGCAGCCGATACGGGTTGATCGAGTTGACGATGGCGATGGACTCGGTTTCGCCGATCTCGCGGACGAGGTTCAGCGCGTCGTCGAAATTGCCGTCGATGGCCACGACTTTCGCGCCGTACATGAAAGCCTGCGCGAGTTTGCCAAAGGCGATTTTTCCCGCCGGCAGCAGCACGATGCACGCGATGCCCGCCCGCGCGGCGTAAGCGGCGGCGGCAGCGCTGGTATTGCCGGTGCTGGCGCAGATCACGGCTTTCGCGCCGTCTTCCACGGCCTTCGAGAGCGCCATGGTCATGCCGCGATCTTTAAATGAGCCGGTCGGGTTTAGCCCCTCGTATTTGATGAACACCTCGCAGCCGCGGCCCACCCGGGCGCTCAGCTTTGGCGAATGAATGAGCGGCGTGCTGCCTTCATTCAGCGAGATGAAGGGCGTGGCGTCGGTGACGGGGAGAAACTCCCGCCAGCGCGCCATGACCCCGCGGTCATGGAGGGGGCGTGTGATGTTCACTTCTGGCTCGCGGTGGAAATCGGCGGATGCGTCTCGATGTGCGTCGCCAGCTTGAGATCGATTAAGGCGAAGGCGTCGCCCTCCAGACTCACCGCCATCACGCCGCCGCCTTTGGAGATCGTGGCGAAGTCAGGATGCTCGATCCGGTAGGCTCTATTTGCCGGGAGGAAAATCGTAAACGGCACGAACGGCATGGCGTGCAGCGGTTGTCGAACTCCTTCGGTGGTCATGGGCGGATGGTAGAGGACGAGAAACGGAATCGCAAGGTGCGGAAGCTCTAGCCGAAGTTCTCCACGCGGATCATTCGCGGCGTCTTTTTCACGCAGGGAAGGGCGGCGATTTTCTCCAGCGCGGCGTTGATCTGGCCGTTGGTCGCTTTATGGATGACGAGGACGAGCGGGACAGCTTCACCCTCTTCGCCCTCGGGCTGGAAGATGGAGGAAATGCCGATGTTCAGTTCGCCGAGCACGCCGGCGATCTGCGCGATGACGCCGGGGCGATCCTCGACGGTGAGGCGCAGGTAGTATTCCGAGACGATCTGGTCGATGGGCTTGCAGGTGCCGTAGAGGCCGTGGGGCATGAAGCCGTAGTTGCTCCGCGGCGATTGCAGGGCGGCGGCGGCTTCGGCGAGGTCGGCGATGACGGCGCTGGACGTGGGATCCTGACCCGCGCCGCGTCCGTAGAAAAGGGTGTCGCCGACGATGTCGCCGTGCACCGCGAGCGCGTTGAAGACGCCGTTGACGCTCGCCAGCACATGCTTCTCGGGGATGAGCGTCGGATGCACGCGCACTTCGATTTCGCCGCGGGCGTCGGCTTTGATGATGCCGAGGAGTTTGATCGAGTAGCCAAGTTTGCGCGCAAAGCAGATGTCGCTGGCAGTGATGCTCTCGATTCCCTCGACGAAAACTTTTTCTGCCGGCACCCAGAATCCGTAGGCCAGCGAGGCAAGGAGGATGGCCTTGTGCGCAGCGTCGCCGCCGTTCACGTCGAGTGCGGGATCGGCCTCCGCGTAGCCCGCCGCCTGGGCCTCGGCGAGCGCCTCGGCGAAACCGAGCCCGGCCTCGCACATGCGCGTGAGGATGTAGTTGCTCGTGCCATTGATGATCCCGTGGATCGACTGGATGTGATTGCCGATGAAGGCCTCGCGGATCGACTTGATAATCGGAATCCCCCCTGCCACTGCCGCCTCGAAAAAGACCGGCACCTTGTGCCGTGTCGCCGCCTCGAAAATCTCCCGGCCGTGCTCCGCGAGCAGCGCCTTATTGCCCGTCACGACCATCTTCCCGCGCTCAATCGCGCCGAGCATCAGCCGCAAGCTTTCCGCCTTTTGCCCCATCAGTTCGACCACGATCTGGATCGCCGGATCGTCCAGCAAATCCTCCCATCGCGTGGTCAGCAATTCCCCAGGAACGCTCACGCCACGAGCCTTCGCCACGTCGCGCACCGCGATCTTTTTGACCTCCAGCTCATAGCCCAGCCGCTCCCGGAGCAGGGCACGGTTTTGCGTCAGATGTTTATAGACACCTGCGCCGACATTGCCCATTCCAGCGAGTCCGATGCCGAAGGTTTGCATGCGAAAGGGCGCGGACTATCGCGCCCGGTTTTTGGGGTGTAAAGGCGGGAGTTGTGACGCTTTGGTGGGTTTGCCAAGGCGGCAAAACAGGCCTTCTCAGCCGCGGATGTAGGGCGCGATGTCCAGCAGTCGCAGCCCGCCCACCCGTTGAAACTCGCGGAAATTGAGTGTCGCTACGGCAAAGCCAAAGGCGAGCGCCGTCGCGGCGATTTCCATGTCGCGCGGCCCGATCATTCGGCCCTCGGTTTCGAGACCGGCCCAGAGCTGGGCGTGTTCGCGCGCTTCCGCGAGCGTGAACGGGGCCACCGCGAAATCCCGAATCACTCCCTCCACAAAATTGACGCGGCGCTCGCGGATGGCGGAATCGCTGGCCCGCGCACAGCCATGGAGGAGTTCCGCCGCGGTGATCGCAGCAATCTGAAACACCTCCTCCGCGTGGGTCTGAAGCAGCCGGGGCAGATCGAAACGCTCCCGTTCGGCGGCGATCAGCACCGAGCTGTCCAGAATCACTCCCATGGCGGGGCCGCCTGTCCGCCTTCCGTCGTGCGGGCCTCGGCGAGATCACGGGCAAAGGCGGACGCCTCATCTGGCGCAAGGTGGGGCAGCCGGGGCCAGAGCCGGGCGAGTTCCGCGCCGGTCTTCGCCACCGCAGTCTCCGTCCCGCGCAAATGTGCAGCGACAAAACGCAGCAATTCCGCCTGTTCCTCACGCGGCAGTGCCGTCACGGCGGACTCGATTTCGGTGAGCGTGCTCATGGGGCGGAGGCTATCGAAGACGGGAGCCAAAGCAAGCTCCACAGGCGCTGTGCCGCGGCCCAGAGCCGCCATGCCAGTTCATTCCATTTTCACTTCTTCTCCGCCGCCTGCTGCGCGTCGTAGTCCACCCAGAATTCAACGACAGGGCGGTAAGGTTCGTCGTCGTAAGCGATGAATTTCAGCGACAGATGGCGGCGCAAGGGTGCGAGCAGCTTGCCGAGTTTGTGATCTTCGCTTCGTCGATGAAGCGAAGCACGGCGGCCTCGTCGCCGGTGGCGAGCATGATTTTCATGGCGACGGTGCGGTCGATGGCGCGCTGGCGGGCGTCGAGGATCGCGCCCATGCCGCCCTGCGCGATGACGCCGCCGATGGCGTAGCGCTTTTCCGCAAGCAACTCCTCCGGCAGATGCCGCGCGATGGCCGCCTGCGCGGGCGCGAGGGAGACGCCGGGCTCGGTGGGGGTGCGCTGGCGGCGGACTTCGAGCGTGATGTCAGGGCCGAGGCGGATGCGTTGGTTCGGGAAGAGGCGCACGGGCTCGGTGACGGCGCGCTCGTTGACAAAGGTGCCGTTGCTGCTGGCGAGGTCTTCGAGCAGAAGGTGATCGTAATTGATCGTGAGCCGCGCGTGGCGGCGCGAGAGCAGCGGGGTGTCCGCGTGGAGATCGACGCCGCGTTCGCGGCCGATGACGTATTCGCCCGGCGGGAGGGTGACGCGCGCGAGTTCCGTGCCGTCGTGGCGCAGGATGACCTCGGTCTGCGGGGTGTGCATTGGCGGTGGCGTAGCGGCTTACGCCTCGCCCGACAAGCCTGCGGAGCGCGGCTACAAATCCAGCGGTACGCCGGGTGTCGGCGTGAGGATTTCGCTCTCCGGTAAGTCCGCGCTGAGGGTGGCGCGGAACCACTCGACCGCGGGTAGGTCGCCGTGGACGAGGATGACTTTTTTCGGGCGCACGCGGTTCACGTAGGCGCGGATGCTTTCGCGGGTGGCGTGGGCGCTGAAATTGAACTGCTCGACGGCGCAAGCGAGCGGTTGCGGGGGAAACTCGGGGCTAAGCTGCACGGAGTCGCCGGGGGCGGTGGCGCGGATGCGGCCGGCGGGCGAGAGGGGGTCGGCGTAGCCGACGAAGAAGAGGGCCTGCGCGGGGTCGCTGAGGACTTGGTGGGCGAAGGCGTTCGAGAGCGTTTTCTCGGTCATCATGCCACTGGATATGGCATAGAGGCGCTCGCCTTTGAATGGGGTGGCGCTGGCCGCTTTGCCGGCCATGGTGAAGGGCGCGACAGCGTGGAGGAGATCAAGGTTGGGCTTTTGGCGCGGGGTTTGGCCGGCGAGTTTGTCGTAGATTTCGGTGAGCTTGGTGCCGAGGCCGCCGATGTAGATGGGGCAGTTTCCGAGCAGGCCGCGACGGCGGAAGTCGTGGAACATGGCGAGCAGTTCCTGCGTTTTTCCGAGGGCGAAAAGCGGGATGAGGATGCCGGCTCCGCGGTCAAATTGCGCGCGGATGGCGTCGGCGAAACGCCGCTCCTCGCCGGCGCGGGTGAAGGTGTCCGGCGTGGGGCGGTCTCCGCGGGTGGTCTCGATGATGAGCACGTCCAGCTCATGCTCGGGAAAGCGCGCGCCTTGCATGATCGTCTGGTCGTCGAACTGGATGTCGCCGGTATAGAAAATCGTGCGTCCCTCCGCCCGGATGAGTGTGCCCACGGAGCCAAGAATGTGGCCGGCGTCGAAGAACTCGATGGACACGTCCGCGCTTTCATCTACCCGCAGCCGCTCGCCGGTTACGTCGAAGCACGTGTGCAGCGGCACGGGCCGCCAAGCGTGGACGACTTTGTCCACTTCGCGGTGGGTGAAAAGCGGGTAGCTGGTGATGCCTTCGTCCTTTTTCTTGAGCATCACATTGACCGAATTGTGGAGCATCACGTCGCTGAGCTGGCGCGTGGCTTCGGTCATGAAAACGGGGGCACCGGGGTGACGACGCATGAGCACGGGGATCGAGCCGAGGTGATCCTGATGGGCGTGCGAAAGGAGGATCGCATCGACGGAGCCGTCTTCGATCAGGCGATGGTTTGGTAACGCGAGGTCGCCGTCGAAGCGTGGGTGCAGGCCCGAGTCGAGGACGAGGCGTTTGCCGGCCACGTCGAGGCAGTAGCAATTGGCGCCGATTTCGACCTGCCGCGTGAGATTGGTAAAGGTAATGCCGCCCATGCGCTGGACGCGGAAGATGGGGACGGGGGTTGCCGATGGCAACCGGTTTCACTCGGGCGCTAGAAAATGACCGGGCGTTTGGGCCGCCCGGCCGAGTCGGGCGTCACAATTCGCAGCAGCACGAAAACCAGCACTGCACCGAGCGGGACGGTGGCGGGGAGCCAGACGAGCCACTGGCTGAAAACCGCCATCGCCACGAGGACGTAAACCACCAACGCGAGCAGACCGAGGAGCACGGCCTGCCATTTTTTCCGCCGCGGGATGAAGTAGGCAAGAAGCATGAAAGTAGCGAGCACCACGCCCTCCGCCCACAGCGGCGCACGGCGGATGAAAGAGCCGTTCTGAATCGTGGCCACCGCCGCCGCGAAAAGCTCACCCGGCGAACCAGTCCGCCGCGCCGCCAGGGCAACCGTGCGCGCCGCCGCATCCGTGCGCGCGAGGAGGACGATGCCGCCTTGTAGACGCTCCAGCGGCAGCGGCGATGCCCGCCCTTCATCGCGGGCTTCACCGGCGAGAATCAGATCGTCGAAGCTCCACTCGGTGCGCGGTGAGCCGAAGTCCACGCGCATGCGCCCGGCAGCGTCGATGGGAATACGCTGCGTTTTTCCAAGCTGAATGTGGGAGCCGAGCACGACCGTGATTTCATCGGGGGTGAGCTGTGCCCAGAGCATCACCGCCTGCAGGGAAAACGCCGGGACGACCTGGCCGCGGTAGCGCAGCACGAGCGGCACGGAATTGTAGCGCTCATAGACGGGCGGGAGATTGGTGAAGCCGATCGTCGCCGAGCGGCGAAAGTTTTCCGATGGTTGGCGCTCGATCACGGTAAACTCCGGCACTGCACTTACGGTCCCGGAGACGTTGCGCAGGGTGGGCACCTCTTGAAGCGGCGGGATGACGGTCGGGTCCTCGGGAAAACCCAGCTCTGAACCCAGGAGAACTTTGGGAGCGACCAGCAGTTGGCTGCGAAGCATTTCTTCGTAGCCGGGCAGCCGCTGCTGCTGTTCCTCGGGAAGTCCAAACCGGTTCCAATCCAGCACTTCCTCGATGGCGATGACCTCCGGCTTGAGCGGCAGGACGGCGGGAAATGGCAGGGCGAAATCCACCGGTGTCCAAGGCCATGGCTTCATGGCGAGACTGCGGTCGGAGATCGTGACGAGCGTGATCGGCGCTGGCTTGGCCCCACGCCGGCTATGGATCGCGAGGAAGTCGGCGAAAGCATTGTCCCACGCCGCGAGCGGCTCCTGGCGCGACTCGTACATAAGGGCAAGTCCGGCGAGGAGCACGAGGAACATGAACTGCGCTCCGGTGCGAAACATGGGGCGCAATGAGCGGGATTTCTGGCGCGACTCCAAGCGAAAAAACGCGCGCGAAGTGGATGGATGGATTGCTGAATAAATGGATGAAAAGCCCCAAGTCGAAGAGTGCTGCGCGCACTCGCATCACCACCTATCCAGTCATCCAGCCATCCAACATCCGCCCGCGCCGGGGCATGAAAAGCCGCCAGAGAGCTACGACAAAGCAAGTCGGACGACCGTTGCTGCCTTCCGGCCCTGGCGGGGTTGGTCTGCCTGCAATCCGTAGTCCCTGACGGGACGGGCACTATGGGAAGCGCGGCGCGCATGACAAACGATTTCTCGCGACAATTTGCGGGAAACCGCTTGCAACCCAAAACTTTCGCGGCTTTAAGGTGCGCCGTCGAATTTGCGGTGCTAAGTTTTGCCGCCGTGATTTCCCCCACTTCACACAGACCCCTCACTACTTAATTCCTTATGGCCAAAATCCTCCTCGGCATCGCGCTCGTCGTCATGCTCGCCACCGCCGCCTTGGGCTTCCTCGCGAAGGGGAACATCGACAAGTTGCAAACCTCGCTTAAGGACGCGGGCAATAAAGTCACCAATGCCGAACGCAATCTGGCCACGGCGAAGAGCGACTTGAAAAAGAAGGAAGAAGAACTGACTGCTGCGACCAGTAAGGTCGAGGAGAAGGATAAGGAATTGATCGCGCAGAAGGCACAGATGGATGACTTGACTAAAAAAATCGCGGATGCCACGACCGCCATGGAGGCGAAGACCACGGAGCTCGCTGCGGCGAACGCCAAGCTTGCGTCGATGACTCCAACGACCCCCCAAGTTGACGGCCAACCTAAAGATCCAATCATCGAGCAGATGAAAGCAGAGGTCGCCAAGGCTCAAGCCGAGGCCGCCGAGTCGAAATCTTTGGTTGATGCCCTGACTCAGCAAAAAAAGGCGGTAGAAGACAAGATGGTCGCCTTGGAGCAGTACAAGAGGACTCGCGAACTAAGCATCCAACGGCCCGGCCTGAGCGGTCGCGTTCTCGCCGTGAACGCTGGCTGGAACTTCGTCGTCCTCAGCGTGGGCGATAAACAAGGCGCGGTGATGAATGCGTCCATGCTCGTTGTCCGCGGCGGTTCGCCCATCGCGAAAGCCCGGATCACTTCCGTCGAGCCTTCCACGTCCATCGCCGACATCATTCCAGGCAGCATGGTCAAAGGCACCTCAGTGCAGCCTGGTGACACGGTCGTTTTTGAAGGCCGCACCGGCACGACGCAACCCACTGCCCCGACGTCCGCCGCCCTACCCGTTCGTTAATCCTCGCCTCCATGTCCCGCGTCTTCGGCCTGCTCGTGCTTGCTGCGCTCCTGGTGTTTTTGCCGGCCTGTGCAAACGATGAGCCCCAAGATCCGAACCGCGTGAGCACGATCCCGTGGAATCGCCCGGAGAAATGGGAAGGTCAGGGTCCGCTCGGCGGTTTTTCGCCGAATAGTCAATAGGCGGTGCCGCGGGCGGGAAAAGCGGATTGATGGATTAGTGGATCAATGGATGAGAGCGCGTCGGCCTTCCATTCATCCGGTAATCCACAAATCCAAGCATCCACGCCTGTGAAGCCGCGTATCCTCGTCATCCGCGGTGGGGCGATTGGCGATTTCCTCCTCACGCTGCCAGCGATCCGGCTGCTGCGGGAGAATTTCCCGGCGGCGCATCTCGAGATTCTTGGCTACCGTCACATCATTGCACTCGCCGAAGGCCGCTTTTACGCCGACGCCACCCGCTCGATCGAATACGGGCCAATGGCGGGCTTTTTCATTCCACGGTCTGACTTGGCGGCCGACCTCACAGAGTATTTCGCCAGCTTCCAACAGGTTGTCAGCTATCTCTTCGATCCCGACGGTTTCTTCGAGGCCAATTTGCGCCGGGCGGGTGTCAAAAATTTACTCCCTGCCTACGCCAAGATCGACGACTCCGAACATGCGGCCCGGCAACTCGCCCGACCACTGCAAAGTCTCGCCCTCTTTCTCGAAGACCAGGCCGCCACGGTACACCCGAATGCGGAAGATCACGCCTTCGCCGATGATTTTCTCCGCACTCCCAAACCCGCCACTCTCGGGGAAGCTGGCAGCTTCCCCGAGAGTGCCGCTCCGCTGATCGCGCTGCATCCGGGGAGTGGCAGTCCGCGGAAAAACTGGCCGCTGGAAAACTGGATGGCGCTCGGCCACCGGCTGCTCGCCCGCACCCCACGCCCCCGCCTTCTCCTCATTGGCGGAGAAGCCGATTATGCTCAGTTGGACGCGCTCATCGCCACATGGAGCGACCGCTCCGTGCAGGTCGCGCGCGATCTCCCCCTGCCCCACCTCGCCGCGCTGCTCGCGCGCACCCGCCTTTTCATTGGGCACGACAGTGGCATTTCCCACCTCGCCGCCGCGACCGGCGCGCCCTGCCTGCTGCTTTTTGGCCCCACCGATCCCGCGATTTGGGCTCCGGCGAATCCGCGCGTGTCCACGATTGTCGCGCCCGCTTACGATCTCGCAGCGCTGCCAACCAAGGCGGTAGAGACGGAAGTGAACCGCCTGCTGGATGCGCGGCTGTAGGGGAAGCGGGCAGCTTCCCCTACAGCCGCGCCATGTTCAAAGTGACAACGAGCTTGTCGCCCTGCGCGGCGTTCTCCATAACCAGCGGTCCGATTTTTCCCCGCCCATGAGCCCGCTCCAACACACCCTCGCCAAATCTGCCAGCGTCAGCGGCTCGTCCCTGCACACCGGGGAGAAAGTCACGCTCACGCTGCATCCCGCGCCACCGGGGCACGGGCGGAAATTCAAGCGCAGCGACCTCGCTGATGAGCCGACGATCGATGCGAAAGTAGAGAACGTGAAAACCGTCGAACGCTCTACGACGATCGCCGAAGGCAACGTGAAAGTGCATACCGTCGAGCATGTGCTCTCCGCCCTGGCCGGCATGGGCGTGGACAACGCGCTCATCGAGATGGATGCCAACGAACCGCCCATCGGCGACGGCAGCGCTCAGCCGTATCTCGAACTCATCAAAAAAGCGGGCATCGCCGAGCAGGCCGCGCCGCGCGCGGAATACGCCGTCACCGAACCCATTTTCCTCGAGACGAAAACCGGGTCGTTGATGACGATCGTGCCCGATTCGGGCTTCCGTATTTCCTGCACGCAGGTCGGACCGGAAGGGCGGTTTACGCAGTTTTACTCCACGGAAATCACGCCCGCGATTTACGAAAAGGACATCGCCCCGGCCCGGACCTTCGTTTTCTACGAGGACGTGAAGCCGCTGATGGACAAAGGGCTGATCAAAGGCGGGAGCCTCGAAAACGCCGTGGTTGTCCGCGGTGATTCCGTCCTCAGCAAAGAACCGCTGCGCTTTCGCGAGGAGTTCGCGCGGCACAAGATCCTCGACATCGTCGGCGACCTCTCACTTTTCGGTCGCCCGATTCGCGGCCACGTCATTGCCATCAAACCCGGCCACGGCCCAAACACCGAACTGGCCCGCGCGGTAGCCAAGCAGTTCGCCAAAACCATGGCGCTGGTCCCACCGAGCGTAACGCCAAAGGGCGGCGACGTGCTCGACGTGAACGACGTGATGAAGTTGCTCCCGCACCGCTATCCTTTTTTGATGGTCGATCGCATCGTCGATCTCGAGGGCGACACGAAATGCACGGGCATCAAATCGGTGACGATGAACGAGCAGTTTTTTCAAGGCCATTTCCCCGGCCACCCGGTCATGCCGGGCGTGCTCCAGTTGGAAGCCATGGCCCAAGTCGGCAGCATTTTGCTCCTGCGGCAGGAAGGCAACGCGGGGAAAATTGGTTATTTCATGAGCGCGGACTCGGTGAAGTTTCGCAAACCCGTGGTGCCGGGCGACACCCTTTTCATCGAAGTCGAAATGACCCAGCGGAAGAAGCAGGTCGCGAAATGCCGCGGGCGTTGCATCGTCAACAGCGAGGTCGTGAGCGAAGCGGAAATGATGTTCGGCATTGTCGATAAGTGAGCGCAAAGATTCATCCCACGGCGGTCATCGATCCTGCCGCGCAGATCGGCGCGGACTGTGAGATCGGGCCGTACTGCGTGATCGGCGCGAATGTAGAACTCGGCCCAGCTTGCTGGCTCCAGCAGCACGTCAGCCTGAACGGCCCAAGTAGGATCGGGCGCGGCAATCGGTTCTTCGCCTTCAGTTCCATCGGGCAGCAGACGCAGGATTTAAAGTACGCCGGTGAACCAACCTACCTCTCGGTGGGCGATGAGAATTGTTTCCGTGAATTCGTCAGCGTGCATCGCGGCACCGCACCAGGGTCGATCACACGGATTGGCAGTCATGGAACATTTCTGGCCTACGCCCACATCGCGCATGACTGCGTGGTCGGCGACAGCGTTATCTTTTCCAACAACGGAACGCTCGCGGGACATGTCGAGGTGGGCGATCACGCAATCATTGGTGGGCTGACCGCAGTGCATCAATTTTGTCGCATCGGAGCTTACGCGCTGACCGGCGGATGCTCGAAAATCGTGCAGGACGTGCCGCCATTCATGATCGCCGATGGCAATCCTGCGAAGGTGCGCAGCTATAACAAAGTCGGATTGGAGCGGCAGGGCTTCAGCGAGGAGACGCAGCGACTCGTGAAGGAGGCCTACCGCCTCATCTACCGTTCCGCGCTCAATCTCCAGCAAGCCGTGGAGCAAATCCGCGCCGATCTGCCGGAGACGCCCGAGCTGGCGCAACTGATCGCGTTTGTGACGAGCAGCCCACGCGGCATCATCAAATGAACTGCGCGATGTTGCCGCTTGCTCCAGCGTCCGGCACCGCCTAGTCCATTCCTTACTTATGGCTGGAAGATTGACGGTGCTCACTGACGACCGACTGGACTCACTCCGCCCGGTCATCGACGCGCGCATCAAGGCCGCCGCGGAACTCGTGAGCGAGGGAGCCTTCGAGGAATTTTTTGACCGCACCATGTGCCGTCAACTCACCGACGCACTGGATCGCGCGCAAGCGCATGAAGGCACCGTCTGGCTGCTCGACAGCACGCGCCGCGCACTGGTGCCTCGTTTCAACTCGGGGCCGAATGCGGCGGGGTTCGTTGGCATTTACAGACAGTCCCTCCATGCCGGGATGATCAGTCTGGTCGTAGCCACTGAGCAGCCAATCTGCGAAAACGAGGTCCATAAAAACCAGCAGCAGGACAAAACTCTCGATCAGCAGCTCGGTCTCTGGACCTGCGCCATGCTCGCGGTGCCGTTTTATTTTGCCGGGGAACTCCGTGGCGTAATCACCGGCGTGCAGTTGAAGCCGGCCGGCTCCGACGCCCCGGAGCCACCCGGTTTTACCGTGGAGAATCTAAGCACCCTGCAACTCGCGGCCTCGGTGTTATCGCGGATGATCGAGCATCAGCTCATGTCACTGGCCTTGGGCCGGGAGGAATTTCAGTGAAGGTCTGGATCACGCCTGAGGAGGCCATCGCCTCAATTCGCAACGGTCGCGGCCGCGGGGTGAAAATCGCCATCCTCGATTCCGGCATCGAAGCCTCGCACCCCGCTCTCGGCGGACTTGAGTTGGTCGATGATATCGCTGTCGTCGAAGATGGAATGAAACTGAAAGTCGTCCCGGGTGGCGGGCGCGATCTTTTTGGCCACGGCACCGCGGTCGCCGGGATTATCCGGGAAACCGCGCCCGAAGCTGAAATAGGAAGTATTCGAGTCCTCGGCGAATCACTCGCCGCCCGCACGACCATCATTCTCGAAGGTGCGCGGCAGGCCATCGAACGCGGCTATCACATCCTCAATTGCAGCCTCGGCTGCGGGGTGCCTGAGCACGTTTTGAAATACAAAAGCTGGGTCGATGAGGCTTATCTGAAAGGCGTTCACGTCGTCGCCGCCTGCAACAATCAGGACTCCGCTCGACCCGAATGGCCCGGCTTTTTCACCTCCGTACTGACCGTGAATATGGCGCGCACCGAGCAGAACGATGAGCTCTTCTACAAACCCGGCCACCTCGTGGAATTCGCCGCCCGCGGCGTAGATGTGGAAGTGCCGTGGTCCGGAGGTGGGACGAAAAAGGTGACCGGCAGCAGCTTCGCCGCGCCCCGTGTCTCGGGCATGCTGGCGTGCCTTCTGTCCGAAGTTCCGCAAATCACGCCGCTCCAAGCCAAGGCGTTGTTTCACCGCCTCGCCCGGCCGTGGACGCGAGACGTCATCGCGCCTAACGACCGGACTGGGTAGTTTTCTGCTCAGCGCGTTGAAGCGGCACCACTGCGCGCCCTTTTCACTTGGTCAGCCAGCCAGCGCAGCCAGGCTGGATGCTGGCGGAGCATCTCACAAACTTCAGAGCGCTCCGCCTCGTTGCAGGCCCCCACCGCGAATCGCTGGAGCTTCACTGCCGCTTCATCCTGCGGCGCCACCAACGCTTTACCCGAAACCTCCGGGCCGAAGCGGTCCAGAAAATCAACCAGAGTCTTGAAATCGTTACTCATCCTAATCCTTAAACGCCCGAGTTTTCGCTTTTCCCAAAAAAACTGCTGAACCGTTCATTTTTCTTGGGGAGAAAGTATTTTCGAAAAAACGAAGATTTTTTGGGAATTCGTAAAACTCGCGCGTTTAAGGATCAAAGGAAGTGGGTTGTGGGGTGGAGCCTTTGAAATCGACAGACGAGCGTTAGAGATGGTTGCCGGCAAGGTGGCCGAAGGAAGGCAGCGAGGAAACGTGGGTGAGCGGAGGAGGGAGCGGCGGGAGTGGGGCTCTGACGCTCGTCTGGCGCGGTTTCGGGAGCGCGGGTCGCGGTCGTGGGGGCGACCGCGACCCTTCCGCCCCACTTTCTCGTTGTCGCCCAGTCCCGGGGCTCTTAAACGATTGGCGCGTGCGTGACGCCCTGCTCCATCCAGACGACTTCCATCTCGCCATCGAATGCGTCGAGGGAAAGACCTCCGCTCTCACGCATCTTCAGGCAACGTATCGTGATCCGCTGGTCGCGTTTCTCCAAAGCTCCGGCGCATTGCCTCACGAGGCGCAGGAAATTGTGACCGAGCTGTGGTCGGATTGCATCGCTCCTCGCAACGGGACTGTTCCCAAACTCGCCCGGTACAATGGCACCTGTGCGCTGCGGACGTTCCTCAACACTATTACCCTCAACACTCTGCTCACCCAAAGGCGACAAGCGAAGCGGTGGTCCAACGTGCTGGCCGACGAGGAAACCGGGGAAGATCTTTCGGAGCGCGTGCCGTCAGCGGCGGCGAGAGCCGAAGACAGCGTATCCACCGAAGCGCCACTCCTGAAGATCATGCGCGAGGCCATTCAGGCTGCATTCATGGCCTGTCCACCAGAGGATTTCGTGCTCCTTCAACTCGCCCACATGGACGATTTGCACCTCCTGGAGCTTGCTCGAATGTTTAATCGCCCGAAGTCCACCATCAGCCGCGATGTGCACCGGGCTGGCGAGGAAATCGCCGCCGCCACTCTGCACTACATTAATGTCGCCGATCCCTGGCTGGATTTGAAATGGGAGGATTTCATCCAGCTCTGCGGCTCCGCCAGCCCGGCCTGTTTCGGCGTCGATTAGCGTTGTTACGCCACTTCGAGCGGGGCAGCCGCTATGGCCGGCTCTGCTGGAGTGGGCAAAGTCGCGAGCCGGGCTTGCAGCGCAGACGCCAGCGCTTTGACCACGGGTCGCTGGCTCCGCGCAAAAACTAATGTGTACTTCGGCTTTTTCTCCAAGCTGTAGAGAACGATGTTCTCGCTCAGAAACTTCGGCTCGTGCGCGAGTTTGTAGGTGGCAAGGTCAAGTTCCTTGGCCACATGCCGAAAGCGGCGTTTGGCAACGAAGGCGATCTTAGGCGCAGAGTTTTCCAGCGCGACGATGTAGCCAAACAAATTACCCGAGATACCGGGAGCCGAACTGCTGATGCAAGGCACGGCCCAAGCCAGCGCCTCGCGCTGCTCATTGACGGTGAAGTGGACGATGTCGAGTTCGTGCGGGAGCGTTTTCGGCAGTTCGGTTTCGAGATGATCAACCGCCGGCGAAGAGAATTTTTTCCAAATCAGCCACGCGTTGACCTTCACTGCGCGCCACAGCTTTGGACCAAAGTAGGCAATGCAGAGGAGAATCGTCCCAAAAACGCTCACGAGGAGCCACGGATCGCTGTGAACGATCGAGTATTTGATCAAAGCCAATCCGCCAAGCACGGCCACGTCCTCGGTCACGCTGAGCGCGATATTGGAAAAAGGCTCGGGCGAGTGATTCGCGACCAGTCGCGTGCCCGCCTTCATACCGTGTGTCATCAGACTCACGCTACCGGCCAGCAATGCGGCAATGACATCGACCACCGGGTCCGCCGTCCCGAGGACATGAAGCGCGAGAAAAGCGCCGCCAATCGGGCGGATGAAGGTATGAACGGCGTCCCACAGCGAATCGACCCAAGGCACTTTGTCGGCGAAAAAACCGAGCACATAGAGCACACCGGCGATGGCCAGGACGGCAGGGTGCGCGAGGACAGCTAGCTCGGGATAGGTCTGGCTGATATTGATCCAGTGCTGCTGGATGGCCAAACCGGTAACGAAGACTGTGAGGTAGAGATTCACGCCTGCGAGCGACGCGAGGCCGAGGGCCACGCCCAGAGTTTGGAGAGTTTCCATGGAGGCGACTATTCGCCTCCCTCCGGCATTTACAAATGGAAACTCGCCCGCCCGGTAGCCTGTTCCTCGATCACGGGATTTTTGAGAACCCCGATTTTTTCGATCTCCACTGCGACCTGATCGCCGGGGTGAAGCCAACGCGGTGGCGTTCGTGCCATCCCTACCCCGCTCGGGGTTCCGGTGAGGATCACGGTGCCGGGCAAGAGGGTGGTGGAGCCGCTGAGGAATTCGATGAGCCCGGGCACGTCGAAGATCATGTCGGCCGTGGAGGACTCTTGAAGCGTTTCGCGATTCACTTTGGTCGAGATGCGAAGGGCGTTCGGATTCGGAATTTCGTCCGGCGTCACGAGCACCGGACCGAGCGGGCAAAAGGTGTCGAACGACTTTCCGCGGCACCACTGCGTGCCGCCGCCGTCTTTCTGCCAGTCACGCGCACTCACATCATTGGCGCAGGTATAACCGAGCACATAATCCAGTGCCGCTGCGCGAGGCACGTTTTTGCAACGTCGGCCCACGACGACCGCCAACTCGCATTCGTAATCCACCTTTGCGCTCGCCAGCCAGCGCGGTAGCTCGATTGGACCGCCGGGATTCTGGACCGACGCGGGGTTTTTGAAAAACAGCACGGGCACTTTCGGCAGCGGCGCGTTCGTCTCTGCAGCATGCTGACGATAATTCAGCCCGATGCAGAGCAACGCTCGTGGATCAAGCGGTGCCAGGATTTTGCTGATCAGCGCGGGCTCATCGGTCGGTTCGAAACTTTCGAAAAGCGCGCCGCGCAGTTTTGTAGCTGAGCCGTCTGGATGCCGCTGGGCGTAGCCAGTGACGCCGTCGGGCGATTGGTAGCGGAGGATTTTCATAGAAATTGGGCCCTTCGAACCACTCTCGAAAACCCAAGTAACTAAGGTTGCAAAGGCGGCTCCGGGGTGGGTTTGGCCGATGTTTTAAGTGGTGGTCGAGTGGCCGCTGACTGGTCCTCCAACGTTACTTTGGGCTCACCGCTAAGGGCGATCTCGATGGGACCGAAAGCCCTCACGTCTTCCGCCACGAAATGCCACCACTCATCTCTGAGCACCCAAAAACCTGCATCCACCATGGCCCTTTGCAGCGTGTAAAGATTGCGCGCGACCACGGGATCACCTCCGCGATACGTCCGCCGGGCCGCCGGCGTAAAATCATCGAAATCCGTCGGCATCTTTAGCTCGCGCCCACGCGCATCGACCAATGTTACATCTACTCCTGCGCCGTAAGTGTGCAGCGAACCCCCGCGCGCGGGCTCGCCCACATACTCGGGATTACGCACCGCCTCCCACAGCTTCTGTTGCGCCCACGCCGGACGGTAGGCGTCCCAAATTTTTAGCCCAAACTTTTGCGCCTGCAGCGCCTCCTGCACTTTTTTTAACCGCTGCGCCACGCTCGCACGCACGAGGCAGCGGGCGTTCGGCGGGTAGATCGGCTTACCCGTCACATTGCGGTCAGTGGCATAGCGCAACTCGATGACGATCGAAGGGCAGACCTGCGCCAAGTCTACCATTGGCTCGCTTTTGCGGCTGCCAAACGCCGGGGTCGCAGGCTTTGGCGTCGCCTTGGGGACCTGGGCGCCAGCGCAGGTGACCAGCGCAACCCAGACGAGAGCCGCGCAGCGTACACCCGCCACTTTGTTCAACAAAAATTTCATGCGGCGCGCACGCTAGTGAGCAGCGAGCGCAGGGGCAATTTTCTTGTCGCGCGGCGTCACGATTTCGCTCCCCTGCGTCGGCCGGCGAGGCACGCAAGATCACGCCCCACGGCAGCGGGCTTGCCAAAAAATGCGCAGACGACAAATCATGCGCGCAGCCGCGGCGTCCGTCACTCTTGCCGGCACCACGTTCCAAGACCCGTGCCCTTCTTTCCGCAAGATCCACTTCGATGAGTGCGCATCGCCCAGCCCTCCTGCGCACGACCCTGCCGGTGCTGACCGCATTCCTGGCATTTGTCGTCACTGCATGGCTCAGCGGAAACTTTTTGCCGCCGCGCGAGTTGCCCTCCGCGATTCGCGAAAAACTCGCCCACCTCGCCACGCACGGCGACGCTTACGACGTGCTTTTTGTCGGCTCCAGCCGCATCCAAAATCACATTATTCCCCGTCTTTTCGACCAATTGGCTGCGTCCGCTGACCAACCGATCCAATCCTTCAACGCGGGCATTCCATCGATGCACGCTCCGGAGGTTGATTGGTTTCTAGAGCAAATCCTGGCCCGTCCGCACGCGCGCTTGCGCTGGGTTTTCGTCGAGGCCGACTACTTCCCCACTCAGCTGCAGGAGGATCAACAGGGCACGCTCCGTGGCGTGGCATGGCACGATTGGCCGCGCTTTCAACAGCTCTGCCAGCGGCTGCTGATTATGAAAAAGGGCGTCGGCTGGCGCGATCAGGTGGGCGACACCTTCGAGCGCTTACGCGATTTCCTCCAACACCTGGCCGCTTTCGGCACGCGCGCCACGCACCTGGGGCGCGGCACACAGCTTTTCGATCGCTGGCGCTTGGCGCTCCCACCCGATTCACTTAATCCCGAAAAACTCGGACCAAACCGGGACGGTTGGCTGGGCGCGAACCTTGATGAAAACGATTCGTCCGCCCGGCTCGCTCAAGTCCTGGCGACACGCAAAGCTTCGCCGCCGAAGCCGCAACAGGCGGATCGCGCGAGTCAGGCCGCGCTCGCCAAACTCCTCACAAAAATCACCCGTGCGGGTGCCGTGCCGATCATCGTCATCCCACCCCGTGCCCGCGCGAACTACTTCATCCCCTCGCCGGAAAACGCCAGCCGCGCCGCGGCGGTCATCGACCTTTGCGACCCGCGCCGCCACCCCGAACTTTACGATCTGGAGAACCGCATCGACCTCTCGCACCTGAATCTTCAGGGAGCGGAGATTTTTACCCGGCTTCTCGCGGAACGCTTTCGCCAAATTGCGCCCAGCGCGTCCCCGCCCCGGTAATTCCGCGTCATGCTGTTCGTCGAGTTTCGCTTCTTCATTTTCTTCCTCGTCGTCTTCGCCGTCCACTGGGCGCTCCGCGGCAACACCGCCCGCAAAGTCTGGCTGCTGGCCTGCGGACACTTCTTCTACGCCTGCTTTTTCATCGGCGATCCCGTCGAATTCTGCGGTCTGTTGCGCGACGGCGACTTCGCCAAAATGCCCGACGGCTGGTGGTTTCCCGCTGTGCTTTGGGGATCCACGATCATGGACTACATCGTGGGTCGTGGCCTCGGTGCAGCGCAAAGCGAGCGGGCTCGCAAGGTGTGGCTGCTCGTCAGCCTCGCGGTGAATCTCGGAGTCCTCTGCTACTTCAAATACTTCAACTTTTTCGTCACTTCCGCCGGCGCATTTCTGGATTGGTTTGGTCTGCACACTTCGGTCAGCACGCTCAGCATTCTTCTGCCATACGGCGTCAGCTTCTACACCTTCCAGTCGATGAGCTACTCAATCGACGTCTATCGTCGACGCCTCGAGCCCGTCCGGAGCTTCCTCGATCTCGCCTTCTTCATCTCGTTTTTTCCCCAGCTCGTCGCCGGCCCCATCGTCCGCGCCATGACCTTTTTGCCGCAGGTTTTCGAGAAGCGTGTCTGGGCCAGTGTCGATGTCCGCGGCTGCTGCACGCTCTTCTTCATCGGCTTTGTGAAAAAGGCCTGCGTCTCCGAATTCGCGGCCAGCATCGCCGACGCCTTCTTCGCCAACCCCGGCAACTACACCCACCTCAGCGCCATGCTCGGCGTGATCTTTTACGCGGTGCAGATCTACTGCGATTTCAGCGGCTACTCGGACATGGCCATCGCCAGCGCGCGGCTGCTCGGCTACGAGCTCACGCCCAATTTCGACTTCCCGTATTTCTCGAAAAGCATCACCGAATTCTGGCGGCGCTGGCACATCTCGCTCAGCACCTGGCTGCGCGACTACCTCTACATCTCCCTCGGCGGCAACCGCGGCTCCAAGCTCTTCACCTACCGCAACCTGCTGCTCACCATGCTGCTCGGCGGTTTGTGGCACGGGGCATCGTGGACTTTCGTCATCTGGGGCGGCATGCACGGCATCGCGCTCATCTTCCACCGCGAGTGGCTGCGTTTCACGGAAAACGCGGGCGCGTCATTCAAAAAGGTCGTCGCGTGGCTCGCCGTGCCGCTGACCTTTTACTGGATCTGCCTCACTTGGATTTTCTTTCGCGCCGCTCCATTGCTCGACGAGAAAGCTGGCACCGTTAAAACCACCAGCCTCGAAATGGCGCAACGGATTCTGGGGGCGTTCACGGGCTTCGGCAAAAACGGCAAGCAAGCCTTTGGCCTCGAATGCGTCATCATTCTCGCCGTCCTCGTGCTCATTCACTGGCTCAACAGCCGCCGCGTCTTCTCTACTGCTTGGCGCCGACTGCCGGACTGGGCCGCCGCGGCGCTCCTCGGTATCGGCACCGAACTCGCCATCCTGTTCGTGCCGGTAAAGTACAAGGCCTTCATCTATTTTCAGTTCTAGCGGCGCCCGGACTGGCCTGCGCCGCGCAGCTTTCCCGCGCATCGGAGGTTGGTAAAACAGTGCGTCTGGCTGCGGCGTTTATCTCGGCCCACCCCCAGGACCGCCGGGAAATGTGCCGGGCGGCGGAGCGAAATCCTTGTCAATGCCGGTGCGCAATTTCTCCGCGGTCAGGAATCCCGTGTGATCGCCGTCCCACGCGGCGAACCATCGAGCGAAGCCTTGGGTGGCCTCGGCGTGCGAAAGCTGACCGTCCTTATCCGCATCGAGGGCTGCGAGGAAGGCGGGAGCCAGCATGGGGCCGGGCCTGAAACCACCAGGGCGTCCGCCTGGACCACCCACTCCGGGACCAAAGCCTGGGCCGGCGGCCGCCGCCGGCGTTTCCACCGCTTTCCCAGTGAGCTGGCCGCGCACGAATTCCGCCCGCAGTTTGGCGAATGGCTTGATTGGTTTGCCTGCGCCCATGTCACCCATTCCGCCGGATTCGCCGCCAGCCGCAGCCTGCGGCGCTTCTCCCGCCGCCACGCGATCGAAGTTCGCGAGCTTCTCTTTCGACTCCTCTCCCACCGCCGGCCGGAGCACGGCGGCGAGGGCATCGACTTGGGCCGCCAGGCGCTCGGGCGCAAAAAGCGTGGCGTTGAACTCCGAGAGCTTTGCCAGATAGAGCTGCTTAAACGCCGCGACTTTGAAGAGCCGCGTCAGGAAGCGGTTCTCGCCGCGCCAAGGCTGGTGAATGTCCAGGCGCGCATTGGCCTCGCCGCCCATGAACTGCCCAAACGAATGGTCGAGATCCCAAGGCAGTAGTTGGAAGCGACGCGTTTTCGGGTGGAGATACAGGTAATAATTTTGCCCCACGGAAAGGATGCTATCCATCGTCGCCAGCCACACGGTGACGGCGAAGTAACGCGCCGCCGCGTCGAGATCCATGTAATCGCCGAGCTTCGCCGCAAACTCTGCATCCTCCGCTTTCGTCACGAGCCGCGCGAAGTCCATCACCCGCTGCGCGTCGTCGGTGGAAACTTCGTCTTTCGCATCGTAGATCTGCTTGTACTTCGACCAGGCGTCGCCGAGATCGGTGAAAAGGCTGGGCGTCACCGGCTTAAACATCGCGCCCTTTTTCGTCTCGAAATTGTACTCGGCGAAATCCTTGTCCGGATTCTCCACCAGCGAATAGAGCCCGAGATATTGCCGCTCATGTTTGCCCGGCACGGTCACATAAACCCGGGCGTAGGCCGTGCGCGGCGCGGGCACGCCAGCGTCGCGATAGAGCCGATAGGAGAGCACCTCGTTCATCCAGCCCGCGTCGGTCACGTTGCTGTGCAGATTTAACGTCGTGCGGCCGGCGATTTTCTGGCCTTTGCTGAATTCGTTGAGGTCAATCTTGAGCGAGCGTTTCAACCCGCTGCGCGCTTGCATAAAAGTCCCGTTGCCCTTGTAGCGCACGGCCACGTCGCGCAGCCACTGCCCTTCAAACTCGAGGTCGGCATGAACCTCGGGAAAGACGATCCCCAGCGCCGAAGCGAGCCCGTTGCGCTGTCCTTCCTGGCCGAGCAAGGGCGGACCACCCCCGCCGCGCGGCGGACCGCCAGTCGCACCCTCGGGTGGGGCAAAGGTCGTGTTCAGACCGGCGCGGAGCTGCTCGGCCGTTACCTGGCCGGTCTTTTCCTTGTCCCAAACCCTGAACCATTTTTCGCCGAGACTCTGGAATTCTGCGGCCGTCAATTGGCCATCGGCGTTGCAGTCCCCAGCTTGGAGAAATCCTGGCGCGAGTAACATCGACGGCTGAAAACGTGGGGGGCCGCCTGCTCCTCCCGGACCGCCGGGACCTCCTCCAAAACCGCCGGGTGCACCACTTTTCGGTTCCATCGCAGTCCATTGTTCGGGCGTGAATTTCAAATGCACCGTCCAGATCTTCGTCAGTTCGAAAAGCTTTTCGGATTTCTTCGGCAATCCGGCAACGCCCTCCGCCGGTTGAGATTTCTCCTCGGCCGAAAGCGCGTTCGGAGAGGCGCCGGTGAAAACCGAGAGGAGGACGACGGCGAGGACTTTAGCGAACATGCGCATGAAACTATCCAGTGACAAAAAAGACGCGCAGAAACTTTCACCCGTGGCCGCAATCGAGTGATTTGGGCTGCTCAAAAAGGATTCATCGTCACCGGCGATGAATCCTCCACCTTGTGCGACCGCGGCGTCCGAAGAATTTCAGCGAACTGCTTGGCCCACTCTTTGATCGAGGTGCGCGCGTGGCCATACGAGGAGAGGTCGCGCAGGCTGACGACGGAGAACTTGTCCTGCTCGTTGTCAGCGAATTCATAAAACAACTCGCCCGTGACGCTGTCGCGAACCTTGCCTTCGATGGCGATGTTGCCCTTCGTCGCCGGGGCCAGCGCACTCCCGCCCGGCGCACCGTAACGAGCCACGTTGCCGACCACGTTCGTCGGGTTCATTTCAATGAGCGCGAGTTCCAGGGTCATCGTGCGCGGCCCCTTGCCCGTGGCCGCCGCCAAGCGCGAACCCGGCGCCTTGAGCGCCGCGATGAAATCATTGCGCAACAGCGCCGCCGTCGAGGCGACGGGCCGATCCGTCGCTTTGGGGCCTTCCAACGCGGTGACCAGGGGCCGATCAACGGGCCGCAAATAAGCCGTCGTGACCGGCGGGATATAAAGCGCGTTGTAGTTTCCGCGTTTGGCCTCGAACGCCGGGTTCTCCCACCAAAGATTGAAGGGCGCTCGCCCGCGATGGGCCTTCAGCTTCCCCGGATTCTGGATGAACGCAGACGTCGGCACCGTCTTGGCTTTGAGACCATTTGACGAACTCGCACACCCGCCAGACAGCGCGGCCATGGAACAAAGAAGGACGAGGGCAAGGAAGCGGACCGTGAGCATGACGCGCAGTGTGCCCAACGGCGCAAAAAAGGAACGCCAAATCTAGAGCGCGAGCTCGGCCTTCACCGCCGTGAATTGCTCGACCGCAAAGACCAGGTCTTCGCGCGAGTGAGCGGCGCTGATTTGCGTGCGGATGCGCGCCCGGCCTTGCGGCACCACCGGATAGAAAAAGCCGACCACATAAACGCCGCGGGCGAGCATGGCCTCGGCGAAACGCTGGGCCAGCGGGGCGTCGCCGACCATGATGGGCACGATCGGATGAGTGCCCGGGAGGATGTCGAACCCGCGCGCGGTCATCTCAGCGCGGAAGTATCGCGTGTTCGCTTCCAGCTCGTCGCGCAGCGCGGTCGAGGCGGTAAGCAGTTCGAGCACTTTGAGCGACGCGCCGGCGATGCCGGGGGCGAGCGTGTTGGAAAAAAGGTAAGGCCGTGAGCGCTGGCGGAGCAGTTCGATGATCTCGCGCCGGCCGCTCGTGTAACCGCCGCTCGCGCCGCCGAGCGCCTTGCCGAGCGTGCCGGTGAGGATGTCGATGCGCTCCATCACGCCGCAATGCTCATGCGTTCCCCGCCCCTGCGCACCCATGAAACCGACCGCGTGCGAGTCATCAACCATGACCAGCGCACCGTACTGGTCCGCAAGGTCGCAGATGCCGGCGAGGTTGGCGATCGTGCCGTCCATCGAGAAGACACCGTCCGTCGCGATCATCGTGAAGCGCGCCTCTTTCTCCCGAGCCTCCCGCAGCTTCGCTTCGAGGTCGGCAAGGTCGTTGTTTTTATAGCGGTAGCGCGCCGCTTTGCAGAGGCGGATGCCGTCGATGATCGAGGCGTGGTTCAGTTCGTCGGAAATGATCGCGTCCTCCGGCCCGAGCAGCGTCTCGAACAGCCCGCCATTGGCGTCAAAACACGACGAATACAGGATGGTGTCTTCCGTCCCGAGAAAGGCGCTGAGCGCCGCTTCGAGCTCCTTGTGCAACCCCTGCGTGCCACAGATGAATCGCACACTCGCTAACCCGTAGCCCCACTTCTCTTGGGCCGCCTGCGCCGCCGCGGCCATCGCCGGATCGCCCGCGAGGCCGAGGTAATTGTTCGCACACATGTTCAGCACCTCACGCCCGCCCGCGACGCGGATATGCGCGGACTGTGCGGTGCTAATGACCCGCTCGCTTTTATACAGCCCCTCCGCGCGAATGTCGGCGAGTAGCTGAGTGAGGTGGGCGGTAAAGGAGTCGTTCATGGCGGCGAAAATGCGCGCGGGAGTGGCCGCTAGCGCCATGCAATCAACAGTCTTTTCAAAGTGGAACACCACAATTCAGACGCGGGCCGGGCCAAGCGGGGTGCTGTATGATGAGGCGGAGGGCTTGGTCGAGGAGCGTTTTGCCCGGCTCCATCCGGTGCCATGGGGAGGCGCCGGAGGGGTGCGGCAGCGGGATGAGATCGAAGCGGTGACCGCGGAAGGTGACGGGGAGCTGGCGGCCGATGATGTCGGTCAGTTTGTCGAAGGCGGTGAACTGCTGGATGGCGAGTTTGCCGATGGGGACGACGAGGGCGGGGCGGAGCAGCGCGATCTCGGCGTCGAGCCAGCGGGCGCAGTTGATGATCTCCTGCGCGTCGGGCACGCGGTCGCCGCCGGCGGCGTTCTTGCCGGGAAAGCAGCGGCAGACAGCAGCCATGTAGATGCTGGCACGAAACTCCGCTTCGCTCATCCCGCAGGCGCGGTGGAACCAGCCGAAGAGCGTCTTCCCTGCGGTCCAGGCGAAGGGCCGGCCGAGGA
Organism: Chthoniobacter sp.; assembly: GCA_031390545.1. Lineage (GTDB taxonomy): Bacteria > Verrucomicrobiota > Verrucomicrobiia > Chthoniobacterales > Chthoniobacteraceae > Chthoniobacter. Next base: position 24,993 of record JANMTP010000035.1, read on the forward strand.
CCGGTTCTTTGGTCCCGGGGGCCTGGCCGACCGAGATGACGCGGCTCACAACGGCACCGCCGGAAACCGCCGGGCGGTGCATCTTCGGGCACACCGTGCAAGCGCGCAGGGCGGTAACGTGATCCTCGAGGGCGCGGTGGGTGGGGCTCATGGCTGGCCGAGCACAGTGCCAGCGGGAAGCGGATGTCCGCGCAGAAATTCACCCGCGTTCATCCGCCGTTTGCCTTCGAGCTGAATCTCGCTCAGCAGCACCGCGCCGCCGCTCGCAGCGACGAGCAACCCAGCCTCGTCCGCCCGCAACACTTCACCAGGCAAACCGGCGAAGTCCGTGAGCGGTGAACCGGCAAAGACCTTGAGCTGGCGCCGGCCGGCAGGCGTGGGAAGAAAGGTGTGCGCGGCGGGCCACGGGTTCATGGCGCGAATGCGAAGGGCGATGGCGGCGGGCGTGGCCGACCAGTCGATGCGGCCGTTTTCGCGGGAAAGCTTGGCGGCGTAGTTGGCGAGCGTTTCGTCCTGCGGAAGACGCGGCGCGGTCCCGGCAGCGATGAGCGGCAACGCGCGGGCGAGCGCGACGGCGGCGATTTCGCCCAGGCGGTCGTGCAGCGAGCCGCCGGTGTCGGCGGCGGTGATCGGCGTTTCGTGGGTGAGCAGGATGTCGCCGGTATCGAGACCCTCGGCCATGTACATCACGGTGATTCCGCTGACGGCATCCCCGGCTTCAATCGCCGCCTGAATCGGAGCCGCGCCCCGCCAGCGCGGGAGCAGCGAAGCATGCAGATTCAGGCACGCGAGCCGCGGCGCATCGAGCACCGCGCGGGGTAAAATCTGCCCGTAAGCCATGACCACGATGAGGTCCGGTTCAAGAGCGGTAATTTCTGCGGCGGCCTCGGGCGCGCGCATTTTTAGCGGCTGCAAAACCGGCGCGGCATGCCGCTGGGCGAGCTGTTTGATCGCCGAACCCAGCAATTCCTGCTTCCGCCCCACGGGCTTGTCCGGCTGCGTGACCGCGGCCACGACTTCGACCTCCGGATGGCTGAGCAGCCAAGTCAGTGCGGGCACCCCGATCTCGCCGGTGCCCATAAAGATGACGCGCATCAGGTCGCCGCCTGCAAAATATCCTGCAGCACTTTAACGGGAGTCTGCGTGGCATCGATCGTAGTGACCAGTTCAGGACCGTAGAATTCGAGCACGGGCTTGGACTCGGCCTCGTAAGTCACTAACCGCCGGCGGATCGTTTCCTCGTTCGCATCGTCAAAACGATTTTCCTTCAGCGCGCGTTTCTTCAGTCGCGTGACGAGTGCATCGCGATCCGGGCAGGAAAGATGGAAGACGCGTTTCACCTCGATCACACCCTGCATGATTTTCGCTTGGTTCACACTCCGCGGGATACCGTCGAGGACGAGGGAATCGAGGTCCGGCTTAAACATGTGCGAACCCACCATGTCGCCGATGCGGGCCATCCACAGCTTTACCGTGATTTCGTCCGGCACGAGTTCGCCGCGGCTGGAATATTCAAGGAAGGCCTGACCGACCGTGGTCCGGGTGTCGAGCTGGCGGAAGACATCGCCGCAGGCGCAGTGAAAAAAGCGCGGAATGGCGCCGAGGATTTTGCCCTGCGTGCCTTTGCCACTGCCGGGCGCTCCGAAAATAAGGTAGGTGCGGTATTTCATGACTGGCGCGCCGAATGTGGAAAGCGACGTGGGAAAGGAAAGGGGAAAGTGTGCGACTACCGCTCCTCATCTCGCCTAACGCAGATGACCGCAGCGGCTCACCTGCCCCGAAAGGGCTGGCGAGCTTGGATTACGGATTGAGGAAAATCCGGTCGCAGGACGGATCGACGACCTGCGCGCCACGCGGGATGCCGCGGACATCAATGCGGTTGTAAGGCGGATAAGGGCTCGACACAAAGCCCTCGCGATTGGTCAGCCGCGCATACGGGTGCCGGCCCTCCGAGCGGGAATATCCGCGATCGTCACGATCCTCCCGCGCGTCGTAGTAGCCGTCGCTGTAAGCCCGCCGGCGGTCGGCCTGCACCGCCTTGCCGATGAGGTAGCCGCCAGCGGCCCCGATGGCGGCACCAGCCAGCGCCTGGTCTCCGCGCCCATTCAATGCTCCACCCACGGCGGCCCCGGTGGCCGCCCCGAGCAATGCGTTTTGACCGGAAGTTTCGCAGCCGGAAAAGGCGAGGGCAGCAAGTAGGGAAAGCGAAAGGAAGGGGATGAACTTTTTCATGGAGGCGTGGAGTTACTGTCGGAATCGGACGCGAGGCAAGCAGTGGTTGTTCACCCGAATTTGCAGCGTAGCGTCGTGGTCAGAATAAGAGCCGTCTTCTCCAGCCGATTCAGGGAATAACGCCGGGAGAAAACGTCAAAGCCGCCGCGCTGCATACGCGCAAGGAGGCGCCCATAGACGGCGCGCATGATCTCGGCGGCGACCATGGTGGGGCGGTCGCCGGGTGGGAGCGCGGCTTCCGCGCTGCGGTAGAAGGCGAGCGCACGTTCGGTCTCGAAGCGCATGAGCGCGAGGAAAGCGTCATTGCGCCGGCCGGCAGCAAGGTCATCGGCGGTGTAGCCAAAGCGGGCGAGGTCTTCGCGCGGGAGGTAGATGCGGCCGCCGTTCGCGAAATCCTGGCCGACGTCGCGGAGGATATTCGTGAGTTGCAGCGCGAGGCCCAGCTCGACGGCGTAAGTTTTGCAGCCCGCATCGCGATAGCCGAAAATCTCGATGCTCACGAGCCCGACGGCGCTGGCCACGCGGTAGCAGTAGAGCCGCAAATCCTCCCACGTCGCGTAGCTCACAGCGTCGAGGTCCATCTCCACGCCGGCGATGATTTCGAGGAAGTGCTCGCGGTTCAGGCGGTATTTATCGATCAGCGCGCGGACGGGCGCGGCGAGCGGCGGATCGCCCGCGACGGATGCGGCGAGCGCTCCTTTCCACAAATCCAACGCCGCTCGCCGGTGCTCCACGGTCTCACCCGGATCGTCCGCGATGTCGTCGATGATGCGGCACCAGGCGTAGAAAACGGTGATGTCTTCGCGGCGCTCGCGCGGCAGCGCAATAAAGGCCAACGCGAGGTTGGACTTGCTCGCGCGGGTAATCTGCTGCGCGTCCAACGCCGCGGCACTCACGCTTCCGGCTCCGGCAAAAGTGCGGAGTCGCGCACCACCTCGCCGCGCACAATCCCAAGCACGCGGTCCCCTTTCTCCACGGCAAAGGCGGACGATGCGGTGGCAACCACCGTGGTTCCAAGTTCCACGGGCAAGCGGCGCAACAGGGCAGCGAAATTGGCCAGTTCCTCGCCAGCCAGCGCCCCGTCGAGGTGCTCGACAAAAAGCACGGCAGGTTGATTGACCAGACCGCGCGCGAGCGCGACGTGAAAGCAAGCGCCGGGCGTGAGGTCGTCGATGGTCGCCTCGGCGGCGTCCGCCAGACCGACGAACTCGAGTAATCGCTCGGTCCGGCGGCGCGCTTCCTCGGGCTCGACCTGGGAGACTTTGAAGAGGGGCATGGCGACATTTTCGATCACGGTGAAAGACGTGAGCAGAAACGGCGCGGCGAAGACAAATCCGAACCGTTGCGCCCGCAACCCGGCGCGCGCTTCTTCATCCAGCGTCCGGGTTTCCCGGCCTTCGACGAAAACTTCACCCGACTCCGGCAGGTCGAGCAAACCGAGCACACGGAGCAGCGCGTTCCCCTCGCCCACCGGATCGCTGACCAGCAGGTGCAGGCGGCCCGGCGCAAAGAGCGCGCTGAGCGGCAGCCCGAAACCGGTGGGCAGCGAGACCTCGCAGAGTTCGAGGATGTTGGCGGGTTCAGGTTGCACTAAAACTGGATGAGGTCCTCGGAATCGGCTCGCCCGGTGTCGCAGCGTTTGAAAAGGCAGACCCAGCTCGCGAGCAGCCACGCCGCGAGCACTGCCTTCAGCCACGGCGCAATGAGACTCCACGCCACCCCGGCCGCCGTTTCCTCGCCCAGGCCGCGCAGGACGAGGCCTTGCGCGACTTGGAAAAAATAGAAATGCACGGCGGCGATGATCACGAACCAGCCAAACGGCCAGATGAAGCGGAGGACGAAGCGGCCATGGTCGCGCAGCGCCTTGAGCAGCGCCTCGTTGTGGAAGACGAGCGTGATTTGCACCGTCGCCCAGAGCAGCAAGATACCGGTGAGCATCGTGCGCGCGAAGCGCTGGCGGCCTTCGATGATCTCCGACTTGTCGGGAAACCACTCAGCGAAAGCGTCGAAGTTTTTCAAGATGAGCGGCAGGTCAATGAACAGACTGCTCAGCAGCATGACGACGAGCGCCCATTTCAAAACGAAACTGCAGCGGCGGATCGCAAAATCGAGCAAGTGCGCATGGGTGAAGGTGAGCCCGCGCACCCACACGTAGGCGAGCAGGATGAGATAGACCTGCACGCAAACGCCGAAGAGGTATTCGAAAAGGAAGCCCAGCCAGGCCACCACCGGAGCCCACTGAAACCAAGTGAGCTGCGCCGCCGCGCCGCCGCCATTCGCCGCGATGAGCTGCGGCGCGAAGTAGAGCCCGGGCTTGGCCAGCGCCGCCAACGCGCACACGACAACGCCGAGCCAGACAATCCAGCCAAAGCCGCCGAAGCGTTTGCGCAGCGCGCGGAGCATCACGCCGTGATGGCCCTGCCAATTCACCAGCAGCAGCAGTGCGGCCAGCGCCGCGATGGGAAAGGTGGAGAAGACGCAGTTGAAAAGACCCGCCGTGGATTCCAAGGCGGGCAGCGGACTTTCGACAATGGCGTCGAGCAAAGCGTACCGCGGCAAATACCAGAGCGACTGCGGCGAGCCGTAGAGCCACAGGTTCGGATCGCGCCAGGCCTCGCGCATCCAGACGAAGGCCGGCTTTTCCTCGAAAGGCAGCACTGCCGTGAAATAGAGTCGCAAGCCGAGCTGGAAAAGCGCTCCCGCGAAGCCGATCAAACCGAGCGTGATCCACAGCGTCGAGTAGCGGCGAATGCAGCGCAGGCCATCGCGCAGGCTGGGCCGCACCGGATTCGTGAGCATAACCAGCAGGTAACCGCCGAGCGCGCCGCAGACCAGCCACGGGAGTTGCGCGGACAGAACGGCGGGCGCGTGGGATGCCATGCGCGGAGAATTAACGAAGCGGCGCGCAGTTGGGAAGCGCGGCTTTGGCGGAGGACAGCTTCCCGCTGGAGCGAGTAAGGAAAACTATGCCGAGGCGAGCGAGCGGGCATGCGGGATGTCCGTCGCGTGCAACGCCCGAATTTGCGTTTTTTCGAGCGTAAGCAGCGCAACGGTGTGGCCATCGTAGCCAACAAACTCCACCTCGAAAGCCGCGCCATCGCGGTGGACAAGCACGACCGCTCCGACATCTCCGGATAGCAATCCGTGGGCCGGCAGATTGGCAGTTAGGGCCACGGCATCGAGTTCGCTGATGGTGTTCATCGTTTAGGTAGCGGATGCGCGGTGACAAAACGCGCCCCTTGGTTGGGTGGTTCGATATACCACGCACTCCGGACGTTCAAGACCGCTCCATCGGGGGCAATCAACGGACCGTCCACGACGTATCGCGTACCATGGGGTGTTTCTGCACGTTCGACGACATGATTCTCTCGCGCGTGCCGCAAAAGTGCCGCGGCCAACTGTCCCCAAGTTTCAACGGTAAAACCGAAGCGAAGGAAAAAGAGCGCCTTACTGCCGCCGACAGGATGCGCGGGATTAAGCAGGTAACGCGTGATCTTCTCTTCCGCTACAATCGCAAGTTCTACATTAGGCAATTTCATGGGACCGCAGGCCCTCGTATCGTTCCCTACTCCCAGCGCGAATTCTTACAGCCCGTGTAGGCGAGGAGGAGGCCAAGGAGGACGTGGCAGGAAAGCCACCAGAGGCAGAGCGGGACTTGGGCGGGCGTGGTCTGGGTGACGGTGAGGACGGCTTCGTAGAAGCGGGTGTCGCGCATCGTCTGGATGAAGCCGGACCAGCCCCAGTAGGAGGCAATGAAGGGCTGGGTGAGCATGCTCAGCGCCTTGGGCAGCGCGAGCACCGCGCCGCTGAGCGGGAGCTGGAAACCGACGAGGTAAACCGAAACGAGCGAAGCTTGCTCGGCGGTTTTCATCAGGCTGGAAAGGCCGAGGCAAACGGAGGTGAGCGAGGCATTGACGAGCGTGAGCAGAGTGATCTGCGTGGCCAGGCTGCCTTGAAATTGCACGATGACGTGGACGAACACGCCCATCCACACCGACTGCACGAGCACGAGCACGCCGAGGAAGACGGCCTTGGACGCCACGTAGGCTGCGGGGCGCACGCCGGAGAATTTCTCTTTCTCGAAAATCAGCCGCTCGCCAGCGATTTCGCGTGCGGCGTTGTTCGAGCCCATGAGCGCGAGGAGGATGACTTGGAACATGACGAGCCCTGAGACCAGCGAGCCGGTGCGGCTGAGCTCCTGTTTCTGCGCCAGCTCATTCTTCATCTGCTCGAGGAAATTTCCGCTGACCACGCCGTTCAGGTTTTTGATCTGCGGCAAGCCGTCGAGGGCGAAGATGACGACGAGGATGGGGAAGCCGATGAGCAGGGCGAATTGCAGCCAGAGCCCGCCGCGGTCGCGGAAAAAAATCTTCCACCGCCGCGCCAGCAGCACCGCAAACTGCGTGAGCACGGACGGCGTGCCGTCGTGTTCAACCGGCGGTTGTTTTTTGCGCCGGCGTTCTTTCTTTTCGGAATCGCCCACTTCCTCCCGGCTCTCGCCCTCATCCTCGGCCCGGGCCTTTTTCAGCAGATCTTCGAGGCGCTTTTTTGTGGCGGCATCCTCGTCGGCCGGTGTCGCTGTCACATCTTCCAGCGCCGCGGCATCGGCAGCGTCGTCACCGTCCAGTTTGCTCTCGGCGTAGTAGGCGTTGCGGTGCTTGTGCCAGGAGCGATGCCAGTCGTCCGGTTTGCGCTGCGCAAGGCGTGGAAAGAGTTCCTCCGGCGTTTCGACGCCGAAGTAGTGATACAAAAACTGCGCCGGCCCGTGGTAGGCCACGTGGCCTTGATAAAGCACCACGATGCTATCGTAGAGCGCGAGATGACGCAGACTGTGAGTGACGCTCAGCACGATGCGATCGTCGCGCCGCGAAAGCTGGTGCATGAGTTTCGCGATTTCGTCCTCGGCTTTCGGATCGAGGCCGCTGGTCACTTCATCGCAGAGGAGCAGATGCGGCGAGCTGACCATCTCCAGCGCCATGGCCAGCCGGCGCTTCTGCCCGCCGGAGAGCACGCGCACCTCGCGGTCGCTGATTTCATCGAGCCCGACTTCGCGAAGAATCTGCTCCAGCCGCTGCTCCTGTTCATCCAGATCGAGCCCGCTCACGCGCAGACGCAACGCACTTTCCACGCTCTCCCACACCGTCAGCAAATCATACGCGATGCTGAACTGCGGCACGTAACCGATCTCGTGCGGATCCATATCGCCATCGGCGGAAAGATTGCGTCCATCCCACTCCACGTGCCCGACGGTAGGCTCCCGCAGACCCGCGATGACTTTGAGCAGCGTGCTTTTTCCACAACCGGACGGCCCGAGAATCGCGGCGAAATGCTTTTTGGGAAAGCGCGTCGAGACTTCGGCGAGGAGGAGTTGGTCGTCGGGCTGATCGCCGAGCTGGAGGGAGACGTTTTGGAGTTCGAGCATGGCGGCGGTTTGGCAGAAGGAGCCGGATCGGGAGGATTGCTGAGGCGGAAAAGGACGGCGGGAGGGTTGGGCATTGACGCCGCTTTGTCAGTCGCAAAAGTGGCGCATGCCCCGACCCTCCCGCCGCTCCTCCACCGCCGCCCCCAGCCGCTGGAAGCGTCTCGCGCTTTGGGCCCTTCCGGCGGTCGTGGTCGTTGCCATCGTTGGATACTTCGTCGCCAAGGCGGCCATCGACTCGTATCTGCGCAGCGAAGGTTTTCGGAAATTCATCGCGCAAAAAGCCAGCGGGACCTTGCGAGCGGAGTGCGAAATCGCGCCGCTGCAGTGGACCGGCGCCAACCTTTTCACCGAGGGCTTCAAAGCGCAGGGCGGTGAAGACGCGCCGTTCGCCGCCCTCGGGCTCGATCAAATGCGGGCGGAAATCAGCCTGCGGCGGTTTTTTGAGAAGGTCTGGCAGGTCGAACAGTTCGACGTGCAACGGTTGAGCCTCGACCTCGCTGGTCCGCGCGCCGCATTGCCACCCGCCCCTCCGCTCGGCGCGCCGGCGAATTCCCCGAGCAGTTCCTCCAGCGGCTGGCTGCCCAACCGCGTCGAGATCGCGGCCGCCGTGGTGCACGACGCCAACCTGACTTGGAGCGGCGGGGCCATGCGCCACACGGTCGTCTCCGCGGTGCCGGATAACGGCGGTTGGAAGATCACCGGTTCCGGCGGCAAGATCGAGCAGAACGGCCTGCCGGCGCTCGACGTGCAGACGCTCGCGCTGCGCTACCGCGCGCCGTCACTTTTTGTAAATACGGCCGAGTTTCGCCAGGGCGGCCAGGGCGCGGTGAAAGTGCAGGGCGAGGTCAATTTCGCGGAGCGGCTCGATCTCACCGCAGCCATCCGCGACCTGAATATCACGCCCTTTCTTTCCGAGGATTGGCGGGTGCGTCTCAAAGGTCAGCTTTCCGGCGACGTCACCATCCGCAGCGCCCTCCCGCTACCGCCCGCGGGGCCCGAAATCGCCGGCTCGCTCAGTCTCGCGCGCAGCGAACTCACCGCGCTGCCGGTGCTGGACCAGATCGCGCTTTTCACCGGTACCCAGCAATTTCGTCGGCTCACCCTGAGCAAGGCGTCCGCGGACTTCCGTCAGGAAGGGCCAAAGCTGCGCGTGACGAAATTCGTCGCCGAATCCGAAGGCCTGATTCGCCTCGAAGGCGACTTCAACATCGAGAACGGCACGATCGACGGCCTCTTCCAAGTCGGGGTCTCCGCGACCAGTCTCGCCTTCATCCCCGGCTCGCGGGAGAAAGTGTTCATCGAATCCCGCGGCGGTTACGTCTGGGCGCCGATGCGGCTCACCGGCCCGCTGAACAAACCCAACGAAGACCTCACCGCCCGCCTCTCCCGCGCCGCCGGCGACGCCGTCATCGACACCGCCAAAGGCGCCGTGCAAGACACCATCAAGACCGGCAAAGACACGATCAAAAGCGCGCTCGATTTTCTGCTGCCGAGCGGGAGATAGCGGGCTTTGGCGCTCTCACGGACTGCCTCTGGCGCACGTCAGGAACATCGCCTCCCATCGCGACCGCGGCATCGACCATGTTTCATCTTTCGCCGGCCCGGCATCTCGGCTACCACTCGCCTCGCTGGCGACGGATACCGGCCTCATCACCTCGGTCCTTTATGAAACTCTCAGCGGCTCTTCTCCTCTGCTCCCTCACGCTAACTGTAGCTCAGGGGCAAAACCCCTTTGGCACGGCTGAGCCACCCTCCGCCGCCCCGTCTGCAACGCCGGCAATCGCTTTTCTCAATATCCCGTGGAATGCCACTCCCGCCGAAGCGAAGCGCCTCCTGATCATGCCGCCGGGGGCCATCGTGAAGGAGGATGCCTCCGAGCGCCTGGTGCTGACTGGCGGCCGCTTTGAGACCTACGCGGTGGAGCAGTGGGATCTTGAATTTGCGAAGGGAAAGTTCAGCAAGGCAGTGATCAAACTTGTCCGGATCGACAAACGGAATGACAAAGGTTGGATCAACGATCAGATCTCCGGCGTCATCTGCGATCGGTTCGAAAAGAACTACGGAAAGGGCGTGAAGTTCCACGATGGCAAACGCACCAAAACCATTTGGGAGCAGCGCGACGGCGGAGGCGGGAAGACGCAGCTCGAATTTTACTACGGCTGGAATGGCAGCACTAGATTCGACATCACCTATAGCTACGTGCAACTGCCCGCGGCCGTCGCCTCTCTCCCATTAACGGCAGCGGAACTGGAAGCTTTTCTCACCGGCAGCCTTTGGGCGTCGATTGGGAAAGAGGATGAGGTGTACAAGTTTAAGCCGGACGGAAGTTTCGCATCGCCGAAGGCTTGGGCAAAATTTAGTTTCGTCGGTCCCCGGCACGTCCGGATGCATTGGGGGCCGACGGAGGTCATGTGCGTGTTCAACGATCGGATCGACGAATTCCAAGAGCACGGTGGCAGTAATTTCGTTTATCGGCGGGTCGCGGCGAAGACTCCCGCCGTCGAGGCCGCACCCCAGCCAACGGCACCCAGCGACCCGATTTCGCGCGACCTTGTAAAGACGTACCGCAACAGCCTCGTCTTCGTGACCGGAGCGGAGGGAAATGGGAGCGGGTTCATTGCGGTTTCGGGAGCGGCGAATTTTCTTTTCACCAATGCACACGTCGCGGCGGGCATTCGTGGGGCCGGGTTCAAGACGCTGGATGGCACGGCGGTGCAAGTCGGCGCCGCGGCGAGCGCGGCGGGGCACGATATTCTCCGGCTTCAACTCGGACCGGGCGGCAAGCCCTTCGAGATCATGCAGGGCGTGGATGAGAACGTGACTATCGACGACGAAATCGTCGTCCTCGGAAATGCGGAAGGCGCGGGGGTAATTAACACGATCAAGGGGAAAATCGTCGGCGTCGGTCCTCAACTGGTGGAGGTGGATGCGCCGTTCCAGCCAGGTAATAGCGGGAGCCCGATCATCCATCTCAAAACCGGCAAGGTCATCGGCGTGGCGACTTATCTGACGATCAAGAAGTATGACGCCGCGACCAAGGAGGTGCTCAAGGCGCCGGTCGTGCGCCGCTTCGGTTACCGGCTCGACAGCGTGAAGGTGTGGCAACTGGTGAACTGGCCGCTCTTTTTCGCGCAAGCTGCCGAGATGAACAAGATCGAGACGCTCACCGAGGACTTGGGGAACTTTCTCATCGATCTCGGAAAGGACGGCCGCGTGAACTCCAGTGCGCATACCAATCCGGCGATCAAAACCCGCATCGACCAATGGCTGGCCGACAAGAAGAAGCGTCTGACCGCCAAGGACGCGGCAAACGTGGACCAGAATTTTCTCTCCTTCCTCCGGATCGCCTGCCGTTCGGACATCAGCGCCGCCCAGCCGCGCCTGACCTACGACTACTTCCAGCGCCAACTCGGCAAAGAGCAGCTGGAGCGGAACGAAATCGCCGATATTTTCGACAAGATCATCAAGGACATCCAATCGGGGAAGTAAGGGCGGCCGCAGTTCCGGGTGGAGCACGCGACCCGCGTGCGGTTTGCGGCGACCCGCCGCAAACGCTGGAGTGCGGGTCATAGTCTCCGAGCCTACGCCCCTTCGATGCACTCGGCGAGTCGCCGAGCGCAGCACGCGGGTCGCGTGCTCCACCCGATCAATGTCGCGCGGCGGCGAAGGCCTCAGTGGCGCGTTCCGGTTTCTTCTCCGCAGCACCGCGCGGGCGAAAGAGCAGGTCCACGACGTTGCGGACGTATTGCTCGTCGGGCATGGCCTCAATGGCTTCGGGCGGGAAGACGACGAGGGTTTTGAAGTGCTCAGCCAACTCGGCAAACAGGCGCACGCGGGCTTCGGGTTCGAGTTCATCGCGGCGCACGAGCGACTGTAGAGCGAGGCGGGCTTCCTCGGGCGTGGCGCGCTGGCGCAGGCGGGCGTCGAGGTGCGGGAACTGGCGGAGCGAGTTGAATTTCCCCGCGAGGAGTTGATCGAGATCGGGCTCGGCGTGCTTCGGAATGTGCACGACGACGGTATTGGCCGCGAGGTCGCCGAGGCGTTGCGCGCGCCGGCTGAGCACCATGGCGACGCCACCGATGAGGTAACAGCCAGGCAGGAGATCGGCGAAGCGCAGAAGATTGCGCATGAGGATTTGGTGGAATTGCAGCCGCAGACCCTGCGCGTCCATCACCCGCAAGCGCATGATCCGTTTACCCACCGTCTGCCCGCGCCAGGCCCACTCGGTGGCGATGCCGTAGCCGATGGAGACGACAAAATAGGCGAGGGTTGAGAGCGCCAAGGCCAGGTCGGCATTGATCAGGCCAAAGACCGCGGCGAGCTGGCCCAGGCCGATGGAGAGCCCAATAATGACGAGGAGATCGCAGCCCCACGCCATGCAGCGCGTGACCGGCCCGGCGAGTTGGTAGGAAAAGGCGATGCCCTCGGGCGTGCGAATGCGCAGTTCGGAATTCACGCGCGTCCCTCCCCAGTCTTCGCGCCGTCGTTCTTCCGCCCGGAGCCAAGAAACCAGACCAGCACCGCGAGTTCGACGAGTCCGAAGGCGATCTTCACCGAATATGGAATAACGGGCGCGTGATACTGCGAGAGGAAGGATTCGACGAAACCCGCCCAGACGAGCATGACCGCGATGCCGCCGATGAGCGTGGCGAGATCCGGCCCGAGGGCGCGGAAACGCGCCGCCAGCGGCGCCCGGTCGCCGCGGCCGATGAGCGCCTGCCCGATCATCAGGCCGCCCTGCCCGCCGATGAGAATGGCGGGGATTTCGATAACGCCATGCGGCAACAACCAGCCGGCTAGAAAGACTGATTGGCCCGCAAGGATGTAGTCGATCCCGACGAGACCGAGGATGATCCCGTTGTAAAAAAGCAGGATCATCGTGCCCACGCCGAAGGTCAACCCGAGGGCGACGGCTTTGATCGAGACACCGATGTTATTGACCATGAGCTGACTGGCAAAAGTCGAGTGCTGGCCCGCCCCGCGATCCTTCGTCGCCTTCTCTTCCATGGCCACCCGCTTGGCCGGATCGCCGAGGTGATTGGCAAACATCGGTGGCAGCACCGCTTCTTTGGCTTCTTCATCAAGGGTCACGGCCAGTGCGCCGAAGAGCACCCCGACCGCCATGATGATGGACGAGATGTGAAAAGCGCCGAGGTGCCGGCGGAAAACCCGCGGAAAATCGGTGAGAAACCAATGCAGCGGACGGAAGCGCCGCCCGCGTTCGCGAGTCTCGTGGATCTCGGCGTAGGCGCGTGCCGTCAAGGCTTCGAGATAGCGGCGCAACTCCGGCTCCGAAGCGAAGGTGGCGATGCGTCCGAGGTCGGCGGAGACTTTCTGGTAAAGGAAATGGAAGCGCTTGGCGTCATCGAGGGTCAGCTCGCGACCAGGCTCGGCTTGGAGGCGGTCGAGCACGACTTCCAACTCCGTCCACGACGGCCGCTCGGTGGTGATGAAACGCGGAAGATCAATGATCATGGGCGAGGTGCGTTGTAGTTGAAGGATGAATCGCCCAAACGCGTGTCATCCTGAGCGGAGCGGAGGCGGAAAGGCGGGCTCAGCGCAGTCGAAGGATCCCGTGGAGTTCCCAGCGACATCGCCCGTGACGCTGCGGGGTTTGCCTTCGGCTGTCTCGTGGACTCGGCTTTCGACTGCGTTCCTTCCCGCAAAGCCGGGAGCGGAACTTCGCTCAGGATGACACGCTCGGAAAAGCCGGCTCTCTTTTTCATAACAACTGCCTCCGCTTCACGTCCGCATGCTGCCCGACGACTTGCGCGGTGAGTTTTGCCGGGTCGAGAAGGGCAAAGCGGACCCCGCGGCGCTTCAGCACTTTTTCGAGTTCGCGCAGGCTGTTCCATTGCAGATGCCCGCCGAGGTGGCGGTAGAGGTCGTCAATCTCGTTCACACCCGGGTCGCTGAAAACCGGCTGGGCCCCAGCAGGTTGGAGCATGTTCACGAGGAGGAGATGCTGGCGGCTGATGAGTTCGCTGGCTTTGGCAAAGCTCTCGGCCAGCATCGGATCGTCGAGCGAGGTGAGAAAGATGAGCAGCGCGCGTTTGCGCAGGCGCAGGCGGATGAACGAGCACAGCTCCTCAAAGTCGGGCGTGACGCTTTGCGGCTGGAGCGCGTAGAGCCGATCTCGGCACGCGTCATAGTGCGCCTGCCCGCTTTTCGCGCGGACAAAGCTGAGGACGCGGTCGCTGAATGTGAGCAACCCGAATTGATCTCCCTGTTGCTCGGCAGCGAGACCGAGGATGAGCGACGCGGTGACGTAGCGCTCGAGCAGGGTGTTCGCGGTGTCGCCGGCGGCGACAGAACGCGCGCTGAGCCGCGAGGCATCGACGACGACATAGACTTCCTGGGTGCGCTCGACCTGGAAGACCTTGGTGACGAGATGTCCGCGTTTGGCCGACGCCTTCCAGTGGATTTCGTCGGGGCTATCGCCGTGGACAAACTCGCGGAGCTTCTCAAATTCGCGCCCCTGACCTGCCGCGCGCTGGGCGTGCGTGCCGAGCTGGCCGCGTTTGAGAAAAATCGCAGCCACACTTTTTCGTTCATCGAAAAGATTGGGATAGACCCGGAGCTCGCTCTGCGCCTCCTGAGTCGTCCGCGCCGCCCAAAAGCCGAGTGGTGAGATACCTTCGAGATACACACGCTTGAGGAAATACTGACCGCGTCGCTGCGGGGTGACTGGCCAATCGAGCCGCGAGAATTGGGTATTCGCCGGGAGCAAAGTCGTGCGGTCGTCGCTCGCCGTGGCGATCTCGCGCGGAAAGGCCAATCCGAACCGCAGCGTGCGCGCATCCATCCCATCGTTTTGAATCCGCATCTCGATATTCCCCAGCCGATCTTTCTGCAAGCGCACCACGTCCGGCAAATGCACCCGCAATCCGACGAGCCGACCGCGCGCCACGAGCGCATCGTAGAAAACCAGAAACGCCAGCCCGCCAATAAACAGGGCCGCAAAACCCGCCATCGTCGGCAGCGTCGCCGCGATCGCTGCGAAGGGCAGGACGATCAGCGAAACCCAGAGGATGAGGCGAGTGCGGGGAACTAACATTGGAAAACTCGAAATCCGAATATCGAATTTTGCCTTACCGCGGGACGGTCACCTGCTCGAGGATTTTCCCGACGACTTCGGCAATCGTCACGCCTTCAATCTCGTACTCCGGCCGCAGCACGAGGCGGTGGCCGAGGACCGGCTCGGTCATGGATTTCACATCGTCGGGCGTCACGAAATCGCGACCACTGAGCGCGGCGTGGGCGCGGCTGGCGAGGAGCAGCGATTGGGTGGCTCGCGGACCGGCGCCGACGAGGACAGTGTCGGTTTCGCGGGTCGCACGGACTACGTCCACGACGTAGGCGATGAGTTCTTCGCGCACCGTCACGGCTTCGAGCGCGTGGCGCATCTGCGCGAGATCATCGGCGGAGATGACGGCCTGCACACTACCCGCCGCGAGGGCGTCCTCGGGCGAGTTCGTGCCGAGCATGCGCTGGGCGAGTTCCAACTCGCTGGCGCGGTCAGGCGTACTCATCGCGACCTTGAGCATGAAGCGGTCTTTCTGCGCCTCGGGGAGCGGATAGGTTCCCTCGTATTCGACGGGATTTTGCGTGGCGAAGACGGTGAAGTTTGGCGAGAGCAGATGGGTTTCGCGGTCGATGGTCACCTTTCGTTCCTGCATCGCCTGGAGCAGCGCCGACTGCGTCTTCGCGGGCGCGCGGTTGATTTCGTCGGCGAGCAAAAAAGCGGTGAAAACTGGGCCTTTGATCAGGGTGAACTCGTTCTGCTGCATGTTGAAAATGCTCGTGCCGGTGATGTCCGCGGGCATGAGGTCGGGGGTAAACTGGATGCGGTTAAACTCGCAGCCGAGCACGCGCGCGAGGGTGCGGACGAGCAGCGTTTTGGCCACGCCGGGCACACCCTCGATGAGCGCGTGGTGACCGGTGAAAATGGCGATCAGCGCCATGTCGATGACGGCCTCCTGGCCGATGATGACTTTGCGCACCTCGGCCCGCGCGCGGGTGAGGACTTCCTGGATGTGGGTGGTGTCGGTGGGCATGGGATAAAGGCGGAGGTGGGATGACGAACTAGGAGCGTTGGCGAACGAGCGTTTCAGCGATGGTCTGGTAGGCCGCGACAGGCTGGCGTTGGCGGGCGGGACGGGCCTGCTCGGCGGCGAGGAGTTCCTCGACGCGGGCTTGGTCCGCGGTGGGGTGGGTGTCGGACTTGCGCCATTCAGCGGCGCAGAGCGGGAGAATTTCGGCGGGCTTGATCGTGCGACGGAGCAAGTTGACGAAGCCTTCCGCGGCTTCCTTTCCGGCCACGACATCGCCGCCCGCATCGTCTTCGTAGGTGGGAATAAAACGGACCGCGTTTTTCCAGACAAAGAGCAACGCCACCAGCAGGATGCCCGCAACGACTCCGTGCAGCCGGTATTTTCGCGCGAGCGAAGCCACGCCCGGATCATCCCGGACGCCGTGGTGTTCTTCGTCGAAGACCAGCGTAGGTGGGCCGTCAAAAAGCCAGGCGAGCAACTGCGGATGCCGCTCGGCGCGAAGCGCTTCGTTGCTGAGGAAGTAGGAATCCGCCGCGAGGACGATGCTGCCGCGACCGAAGCGGCGCTCGATAACGACGGGCTGATCCGCGCAGCGATAAACGACGCGCCATTCGGGGGAAAGGTCCTTGAAATAAAGTGCGGTGTGCCAAGTGAGCGAGGGTTCGAGGTTGGCTTTTTCGTCGGCGAGAATGGCACGACGATCGTCTTCCTCTTCATCAGCGGCCGGCAGGAAGTCGAAGGCAAAACCCCAGCGCTTCCCGACCTCCGCAAAGCTAATGGCCGGATTTGTCTCCGGCTCCGCGTCGTCTTCTTCCTCGTCCTTCTTCTTGTCGTCGTTCTTTGGCTGCGTGCCGGTCTTCTTTTCCTCAGCGGATTTCTTTGTCTCCTCCTCAGCATGCTTGGCGCCGAGCTTCTTGGTGCGGGCTTTATTCCGCTCCTCACGAGCTGCCTCCTTCTTCGCGCGCTGGGCGGCTTCTTCACGCTTTTCGTCGTCGGAAAACGGAGCTTTTTCGAAGGGAAGAAACGTGAACACGGCACGGCTACCGTCGAGCACGAGGCCATTGAAATACCGCAACTCGCGGTCCTGCCAGTAAGCACGGTGAGGGGTGCCCGGATAGACCAGCGTGATCGGCCCGTCCGGCTTGAGCTTCGGCAGTGCGCGGAAGTTGCGTTGCGTGTCCACGCCAGGCAATTGATCCAGCGCCTCGTAAATGCCTTTCGTCCCCAGCGGATCGGCCCGGAGTGTGGAGTAGGGCGGATAGACATCGCCACTCTCGTAACGCAGGACGAAAAGTCGCGTGACGCCGTAGAAAAATGCGGCCGCCAGCACGAGGGCGCAGAGCAGCGTGACCAAGGGCTTTCTCAACATGCGCGGATGCGTTCGAAGTTTTGGGAGAAATCGCCGAGCGTCTCCGGGGTGACCTCGTGCTCGCCGTACCAGGCGCGCTCGAAGGCAGCGAGATTGCGGTCAAAAGCGGTGAGCAATTCTGGGTTGGCGCGGGCGCGACGCTGGAGTTCGCGGTCGTAGTCCCGGTTGGATTTGTATTTGGCGAGCCGGATCAGTTCGCGATGACCGAGATGCGCGAGGCTCGCGAGGTACGAGGCTCGCATGGCGAGACGAAGCTGGCCGCTTTGCATGAGTTCGCGGGCGAGTTGTAGCCAGCCATCCTCGGGAAGCTGGTCGGCGGTCACGTGCTCCTCGTTCAAATCCGGTCGCGGCGCCGCCGGCTCGGCTTGAGCGACGCTCACCGGCAGACGGCGACGGGTCAGCATGACGATCAAGATGACCGCGCCCACGATGAGCAACAGGATGGTGATGACCTTCACATTGCTGAACCAATTCAGGAAGCCACTGGCATCACGCGTGGCCGGGTCGCTTTCCGGGAAAAGCCAGTCGCGGACTTTTTTCCACGTCCCGCGCACCCAGCGTTTCGTTTTCGTCGCCACGCCCTCGACCCACTTCACGAAGTCTTTGCGCATCTCGCCCAACCAGGACGTGTCCTCCGTCGGGGCGGTCACCTCGCGCGGCGCGCGCCAGGCGTATTCCCGGCGGGCGAGCACGTCGTCGAGCGATTGGCTGAGTTCGGTGGAGCTGACTTTCGACTCCTGCTTCATGGCCGAGCGGGCCGGGGTGAAAGCGAATCCGCTAAAGCAGAGGAGCAGACTGGCCGCGACGGCGGCCGGGTGCGGGGCGGCACGGCGCACGGTTTTGAGCTGCACTTCCAGATCCTCGCCGGTGCGGAGCGACTGGCCGTAGAAGCAGCGGAGGACGTTGATCGCCTTGCGCAGCGGATCGAGGCAGAGATAGAGGGCGGCCAGGGAGGCGGCGAAGAAAGTGGGATTGGCCAGGCCCTCGGGATGCCGGGTGAAAACTGACTCGATACCGAAAAACATCTTCCCGAGCTGCGGCACGACAAACATGGCGATGAGGATATTCAGCCAGACGAAAAAGCCGAAGCCCTTCAGCAGCGTAGCCGCGAGATGCATCTGGAGCGGCCAGCGCAGGCACTGCCCGAAGGCCCCGCGGCAGAGCGTCCAAAGCCCGCCGGGCGTGCCGTCGCCGAGGACAGTGACGTTTTGGAAAAACGTCGCCGTCCAATAATAGGGGATGACGAGTAGCAACGCGACCGGACGCAGGACCAGGCCGAGTGGCTGGAGCGCGATTTGCGAAACGACGAGACGGGAGACTCGGCCTGCGGTCCACTGCGGCGGATCAAGGAGCAGCACCTCGGCGCGCAGTCGGCAGGTGAAGACAGCCTGCCAGCATTTCATCCACAGCCACGCCGCCGTGAGGGCAAGCGCCGAACCCATCAGCCGGCGCTCGGCGTCGGCGCTGCGGCTCATGTCCGCGAGAAAGTAAAGCGCCCCGAGCATGCAAGGCACGGTCCCGATGAAGTAGGCCAGCCACGCAGACGCCGGAGCACCGCGGAGCAGACGCACAGCTTCCTCGAGAAGGTCGCTGGCGGGCGTCCCGTCGCGGTGGAGATCGCGGCGTTTCATGGCTCGTCATCCTCCTCGGCCGAGGAATAGTCCATCTGCCAGAGCGAGCCATCGTGAAAGGAATCGGGCAGCGCGAGGAGCAGTCGCCCGAGGAGGTAGAAAGCACAGCACGCGACGACCACCCCGCTGGTCATCTGAAAGACGGGCCAGAGGTTCACGCGCCGGCGCACCACCGGCGTGGCCGTCTGCACGATCTTTTGCAAACACGCCGCACAGATCACGCGTTCATCGTGCTCAGTGATGCACTCGCGGCAGTAAAACTGCGCGCACTCCGGGCAGCGCGCGACGGCTTCCCGGGAGGTGTGGTTCAGGCAGCGCTGGAGAGCGAGGGCGGGCATTACCGGGGCATCTCCGCGGTGGCCAGCGGCGGCGGAACCGCAGCGGGGGGAAGCTGCGCGGCTTCGATGCGCGGAGCGAGCTGCGCGAGGAAGCGGCGGGCCGAGCGCACCCGGGTCGGTGCGGCGAGCGGGTGCCAGCCGGCGGCGGTCTGGATGTGGCACCGGCAGGTCGGTCCGAGCAGCCAGTTGATGATTAGCAGAATGAGCGCGACCACGGCGAACGGCGCGATCATCCCGGCGAAAACGTAGAGCACCATGCGCGGCTCCTCCTCGGGTAAAAACGTGGCTCCATAGACCAACCCGCCAATGGCGAGGGCGCCACCGATCCCGAAGAATCCATGCACGAGGTTCCAGTAGAGCCGCACTTTCGTCCGCCGCACGATGAGCGCCGCGATGTCCGGCAGGAAAAACCGGCGGTAGCGCTCATGGAAAAGGAGCGAGCTGACTTCGAGCAGATGATCCTCCGCTATCCACAGCCGCGAAATTCCCGCCCAGCCGAGCCCGCGGCCGGGGAGTTTGCGATAAATGGGATCGGGCGCGCTCATCGGAAAGCGCGCTGAAAGGCTACCGAATTGGTCAGGAGAAAAATGACGACGAACCAACTGACAACCTGGAGCAGGCCACCGACCAGCCCGATGACGGCCGCCCACCGGCGCTGCCCGCCAGGCAGGCTGCCGGGCTTTTTCCAACCAAAGAGTGCGCAAAAAATGGCCGCCACGCCGCTGATGATGAGCACCGGCCAAATAAAAATCCCGACGACCAACGGTACCGTGCCAAGGAGCAGCGCCGTATCGGCCCAGAGAAAACGCCCGATCACGAGTTCCTGGAGCTTGTCGCCAGTCAGGCCGCTGCTGAGGCAGGTGGGGCAGAGATGGCGCGTGCCGAGGGGCATGTCGCAAACCGTGCAGAGAAAGCGCCCGCAGCGCTCGCAGCTCAGGGCAGCGCGATTCTCCGGGTGGAAAAAACAGACCGCGTCTCCTTCGGCGGCATGATCCGCAAAGCTCGGCGCGAGGGATGCAGGTTGCCAAAAGGCGGGAAATAGTCCGCCGTTGAGAACTGCGCGGCACTGGGGGCAAGCGGTCTCGTTTTCGCGCGAAAGCGCATCGAGCGGGAGAGCAAAAGCGCAGGCCGGACAGGCAATAGCCGAGGGTGGAATCGAGGCAGCGACGGACATGCGTTTTCCGTTTTACTCGCTGGCGGGGTTCATCTTCACTGCGGCGCGTCGCATGGTGCGGCGCAAACTAGAAGACCCAAACCCGCAGAACAAGGAGCAACATGAATTGGTATTACGATCAAGGCGGACAACGCCAGGGCCCGGTCGAAGAGGCCGAACTCGACCGCCTCATCGCCAGCGGCACCGTGCGTCCCGAGACGCTGGTTTGGTGCGAGGGCATGGCCAACTGGGCTCCCCTCAAAGAAGCGCGCCCTGCCAGCGGCGCGGCTGCTCCAGGCGCGGCGTCGAGCGTGCCGGAGGGGTGGATTCGCTGCACCGCCACGGGTCGCTATTTTCCGCCGTCACAGATCGTCTATCTCGACGGCAAACCGTATTCCGCCGAAGCGAAGCCGGGGATCGTGCAGGGCGTGATGCAGAGTGGCGTGCTGCCCATCGGTTCAGACGTGGAGCGCACAGGTCCAGCGTGGGAGCAGCGCGAGCAGCTCGGGGTCTTGCCAGCGATCTGGCAGACCATCAAGACCGTGCTCATGGACCCGAACCGCACTTTCGCCACCATGAAACGCGACGGCGGACTGGGCTCGCCCTTGCTCTTCAATGTCATCGTCGCCTCCGTGGGGACGATCGCCATGGTGCTCTATCAGGTCATTTTCCAAGTCGGCGGAATGTCCATGATGCCGCCGGAAGCACGCGAGCAGGCTTTCCCCATGTTCGCCGGGGCGGGCATCGGAATGTTTATCGCCGTGGTCGTGGCGGTGCCATTTTTCACGATCATCAGCACCTTTATTACTGCTGGGATCATGCATCTCTCGCTGATGATCTGCAGCGGGGCGAAGCAGGGATTCGAAACCACCCTGCGCACCTACTGCTACGCCACCGGGGCGGGCATGGCGCTTTACGTCATCCCGCTCTGCGGCGGCACCATCGGCGGCCTCTGGGGGCTCGTGTGCCTGTGCATGGGCCTGGCGAAAACCCACGAAATCGGCACCGGGCGCGCGGTCTGTGCAGTGCTGCTGCCGACCGTCGTATGCTGCGTCCTCTTCATTGTGATCTTTGCGGCAATCATGGGCACCGTCATGAGCGCTCAGGGGCTCAAGCACTGACCTGTCTTCGGCCGTGTTCTGGCGGCGATTGCGGACTGGGGAAATCGATCACGAAGCGCTCTGGCTGGGGGTCTCGCTGGCTGCCAGCGCGGGTGCGTGGCTGTGGCTCAAGTATGAATTGCCGCTGCCGCAGTGCGCTTTTCACGCGGTGACCGGCTGCCCCTGCCCCACGTGTGGAGCGACGCGCTGCGTCCGGTTTGCGCTCGGTGGCAATTTCGGCGCGGCGTTGTGGATGAATCCGCTCGCCTTTTGCACACTCGGCGGGCTGGTTCTCTACGATGCTTACGCCGCGACGGTGCTCGCGCTACGGCTGCCCCGGCTGCGTCCCGAAGCATGGCCGCCGTGGGCGGGAAGGGCGGCGCGCATCGCGGCAGTGACGCTCATCGCAGCGAATTGGGCGTGGCTGGTTTGGCGCGGGGTTTGAGTGAGGAGCGGTTGTGCTTTCTACCGCTCGCGGAGGAGTTGCTGAATTTGTGCTCCGAGACCGTCGAGCGCGTTGAGCGAACGGAGGTGGCCGCGGGCGTCGAGGAGCCAGACAGTAGGAAGTTTATTGATGCCTAGCTCGCGCACGAGGGGGCTTTCCCAGCCATTGCCGTCGAAAGCTACTGGCCAGGTAATATTGCGGCTCTTCATCACGCCCTCGAGCGTTTCGCGCTTTTCGTCGAGGCACACCGCGACGACCGAGACACGGCCGGCGGGCAACTCAAGGAGGGTGCGCTGGATCGAAGCGAGGGCCGCGAGCGAGGGCGGAGAAAAGCCGGCGAAAAACACCACCAGCACCGGCTGGCCGCGCAGCTCACTGAGCCGGATTTCGCGGCCTTGCACCGAGGTGAAGCTGAGCTCCACCTCCTCACCGAGCAGGCGCAGGCGCTTCAGGTCATCAGCAATGCGCGCCTTGATCTCCGGGTCCGTAGCCCGCGGCTGCGCGTCCAGGAGCAGCGCCTCTTTGGTCTTTGGTTCTTTGTCAAAAAGGGTCGCGACTTCCGCGAGCAGTGCGGCCACGCGGCGGTCCGTGGGGTACTCGGACTCAAATTTCCGCGCCGCCGCGAGCAAGGCCGCACGCCGCGCGGGAGTGACGTCGCGCAGATTACGCATGAGCGCAGCGATCTTGGAAAAATCCAGCTCCACCCGCTGCGCGGAAGTGGCCGTCTTTTCCAACTCATCAAGCAGTCGCCGACTTTCCGCGCGCAGCTTGTCCGACTCCTCCAGATCGCCCCGGATCTGGAGCAGCCGAGCCAGCCGCAACTGAGCCTCAAAAGCCCGCACATCCTTCGGATGAGCCGCGGCAAAGGCGCGCACCGCCCGCTCCTGTTTCGCAAGGTGCGCGAGGAGGATGGACCGCGCCGCGTCGGCCGTCTGCGGCTGTTCCTGCGGCCCAGCATCGAGCGCCGTGATCGCTTTCCAATCCGTATCAACATCCCCCGCTCGCGCCGTGACGCTGATCATCACGAGAGCGAGAAAAGCAGCGGGAAACTTCATTTGCGGTTCACGGGGTGGATGGTCGCAAAAACTGCGCGGTGGTCGCTGGCCGTGCTCCACTCGGCGGACCGATGCACGCGCCCGGAACCCGGCACGACCTCCCTGACCAGCGCGGGGCTGACGAAGAGGTAGTCGATCCGCGAATAGAGGTCCGCGGTTTTCCAATAGTGTGTCCACTTGTCGCCCACGGCGTCCTCGGCCGGGACATCGTCCATGTATCCGGGCGTGCCGCGGACGCCGGCGATGGTGGCGATCGCGGGCTGCTCCCGGGTGTCGTTAAAATCGCCGTAACAGACGAGATTCACCGCAGGCTCGGCCGCGAGGATCTTTTCGACATGCCGGCGCAATAGCTGGGCCTCATGCCGCCGTAGCACCGCCTCGCCCTCGGGGGTGGCGAGCTTCGATTTGAGATGCGCGCCAACGAGGCGGAGCTGGTAGTCCGGCGCGATCTGGAGGGTCACGTCGAGAAAACCGCGGCGCACTTTCTCGGGTCGGCCGTTGATTTCGAAAGGCACGTCCGTCACCGACTGGCGCGCCGCGATCGGGAACCGGCTGACGAGCGCGAGATGGCGGTCGGCATCCGCCGCCTGAACGTATTCGGAATCCTTGTAACCGAGCCCGGCGTCGGCGAGACGCTTCTTGAAATCCTCAAAGCGCTCCGGTGAACCCATTTCGCAAACCCCGAGCACGTCGGGATTGATCTCGCGAATAATTCCGACGAGCGCCGCAATGGAAGCTTCCGACTTCGGCTTGCCCCGGCGACCCGTGCCTTCTTCGGCGACATCCGCGGACACATAGTTCTGCAAATTATAGGTGGCGACCACAATCCCTTTTGGCTCGGCCCAAAGTCGCCCAGGGACCGCGCAGAGCAGCAGGCACAAGAGCCAGGCGGGGGATTTCATCAGGCGGAAAATAAAAACGGCCCGCCGTTGAAGGCGAGCCGTTTCCAAAAAGATCGCGACCGTGGTCAGATGACCTTGGTTTCCGATTCGCGCGCCACGTTCGCAGTTTCCACTTTCGGCTCGGCATGGCGTTCGGACTCAATGGTCGGTGGGCGGGTGATTTCGTGATGCACCTCATCCTTGGCCTTGGAAAACTCCCGGACGGCCTGGCCCATGCCTTTGGCGAGTTCAGGCAACTTTTTCGCCCCGAAAAGGAGCAGGACAATGATCAAAATCATGATCCCATCCGGGCCGGCGAGATTGGGTAGGAAGGCGATATTCATAAAGGTCGAGGTTTGGTTGGTGGAACTAACACCCACAGGTGGAAGTTGCAACGGGACATTCGGGGAACCGCCGGGCGGCGGCTTTTATTAGACAGCTTCTACGGCAGGAGCGCCGCAGCAGCCTGCGGGCTGGGCAGGCCCCAAGCTTTCCATTTCGCCTCGTACTCGGCGCGCGGGAGGAGCGCGTAATGCGGGCGCTGGTCGGCGCGTAGCCAACGCATCATCTTCACCAGATTATCCTCGGCCATGGTCGTGCAACCGGCGCTCGGTCGCGTCGGGCCACGGCGAATATGGAAGAAGATCGCGCTCCCCTCCCCGGCCACGGGCGGATCGGAGTTATGGCGGATTTCGACCAGCCAGCGGTAGGCGAAATCACCGTGCCGCATCTTCTGCTTGGCAAACCATGGCGGCGGGTTCGCGGGATCGACGGTGAGGTGCCGGTTGTAATCGGGCGAGTTCACGTCATCGACCCACGCATCCCCGAGTCCTACGGTGCGAAAGGGATACTGCGCACCTGTCGGCAGGGCGGAGTCGTAGGTGTAGATTTTGCCGATCCGGAAAACCCCGGCTGGCGCGCGGCCATCGCGCTCGCGTTTATGCGCGCCGGGCTCATTCGTCCCGAGCACACCGCGTCCCCAGATGAGACCGCTTTTGCCATAAAGCACCGGCCAAGCGGGGCCCGATGCCACCCAGCCTGCGCCCCTCCGCTCAAAAAGCTGGAGCCGCCCGGTCGTCGAATCCCACGTCGGCGCGATGCTCACCACGAGCTGTTTTACGCCGTCGAGTTCCCCGGCAAAAACCGGCGTGACGAGCATCAGCGCGAGGACCATAAGCCCAAGCCCGCACTTGCTGGCGCGGATTCTCTTTCTCATCATGGCGGTCTTGAAAAAGCTGCCGCGTTCCGTTGCCATTGTTGTCGTCATCGCGGCGGTGTTTCTCGTGTACTGGCCGGCGCTGCGCAACGGATTTGTCTGGGATGACACCGCCCTCTGCCTGCGCGATCCGCTGATCCGCAGCTGGCGGCTCATTCCGGAAGGTTTTCGCCATTTCCTGTTCCTCGACGCGACCGCCTCGAACTTCTACCGCCCCCTCCAGCGCCTCACCTTCGTCGCCGACTACCAGTTTTACTCTTTCGCGCACCCGGGCGGCTGGCATTTTACAAGCATCGCTATTCACGCCGCGGCGGCGGTCGCGCTCTTCTCTCTAGTCCGCATACTGACCGCCAAAGCGCTGCCCGAAGCGAAACGCGAATGGCTGGCGCTCAGTGTCGCCGTGCTCTGGGGAATTCATCCGCTGCACACCTCGGCCGTCACTTACATCGCGGGCAGGGCTGACCCACTCGCCGCGCTCTTTGGCTTCACGGCCCTGGCCATGGGATTGGTCAGCTTGGAAAACGGCCACCGCGCCCGGCTCGCGGCGGGTGGCGCCGCGGCGTGCTTCCTCGGCGCGCTGCTCTCGAAAGAAAGCGGCATCGTTGCGCTGCTCATCTGGTTTCTCATCCTCGCCGTCCGGCGCGTGCCGTGGACGGTCTGGCGGAAATGGCTCCTGTTTTCCGCCGTCGTTCTTTCCATCTACGGACTGCTCCGCGGGACCGCTGAGAAAACCCCGCCACCACCACCGCCGGTCACGCCCGTCGCGATCCGCCCGATCCTGGCCGCGCGGGCTGTGGCGGAATACGCCCGGCTCACCGTAGCGCCGCTCAAACTGCACATGGAGCGGGACGTGAGCACGCGGCCGCAAGACGGCGTGGAAGCGACGCTGCGCAACGCCCGCCGACTCGAGTACCAAACGCTCGCTGGCGTGCTCCTCATCCTCGCGCTCGGCGCGTGGGCCTGGCGCACCCGGCATCGCGAGCCGCTCATCCCACTTGCGCTCGGCGCGTTTGCGATCGCCTACCTGCCCATCAGCAACCTCTTCTCGCTCAACGCCACCGTCGCCGAGCACTGGCTCTACGTGCCGAGCGCCTTTCTCTTTCTCGCCGCTGGGTTGACCTTCGCCCACAGCCGTTTTCCGCTTCCCGCTCTCCTCGCAGGCCTCGCGGTGTGGATGGCCTTCCTCGGCGGGCGCACTTTCCTTCGCCAATCCGACTGGCGTGATCAGCGCACCTTCATCGAGCGTACCATCGCCGACGGCGGCGACAGCCCACGCATGCGCATGAACCTCGCCAATGTCGAAACTGCCGCCGGCCAAACCGATCTCGCGATCGCCCACTACCGCGAAGCGCTGGCCCGCGCCCCGGAACAGGCCGTCATCTGGCTCGGCTACACCAATATCCTCATCCGGGCGCGTGATTTTCCCGCGGCACGCGCCGCGCTGATCGAAGCGAAAAAATCCCCCTACCTCGCCGCGGAATGCCGCCAGACTCGCGCCGTCCTTGAACACCTCGAAGACGGCCGCGACACCGGCAATCTGCTGCGCGAGGCCCTGGATCTCGCGCCGCACAACTGGCCAATCCGGAAACGCTACCTCGAATACCTGCTCGAACGCGGGGACGCTGAGAAGGCGATGCGCGATTTGCGCGATTTCATCCAGACCAACGGCTACCGCAACGAGACCTGGAAACTTTTGGGCCGGCTCCTGGAAGTCACTAACCGCCCCGACCTTGCCCTTGATGCTTACAGCGAAGCCGCGGACCGCGACGTGCATGACCGGCAAACGCGGACCCGCATTCGCGAGATGAGCGCGGGGAAATAAGCGCACGACTCGCGGCGGAAATCCATTGGACTTCGGCAAACGTAGCCTCTACCCACACCCGCGATGTTTTCCAAACCCGACAGCGCTCTCGTCATCATCGGCCACGGTTCGACCGTGAACCCGGATTCCAGCGCGCCGACCTTCGACCACGCTGCAGTGCTCCGGGCGCGCGAGGTTTTCGGCGAGGTCCACAGCGCCTTTTGGAAAGAGGAGCCCAGCTATCGGCAGGTGCTGCACATGATCGACCGCGACGACATTTACGTGGTTCCGAATTTCATCAGCGAAGGATATTTCACGAAGACCGTTATCCCACGAGAACTGGAACTCGATGGCCCGGTGACACGGCGCGGCGGGCGCACGATCAAATACTGCGAACCTGTGGGCAACGACGCGCGCATGACGGACCTGCTACTCCGCCGCGCGGCGGAAATCGCGCCCGGTGTCGATCCCGCGCAGACCAGCCTTT
This sequence comes from Chthoniobacter sp., assembly GCA_031390545.1. Taxonomy (GTDB): domain Bacteria; phylum Verrucomicrobiota; class Verrucomicrobiia; order Chthoniobacterales; family Chthoniobacteraceae; genus Chthoniobacter. Next base: position 52,177 of record JANMTP010000035.1, read on the forward strand.
TCATCGTCGGACACGGGACGAATTTGAATGACAATTCCGCCGCCGCGGCCAAACGCGAAGTCGAACGCATCGCCGCGCGGGGACTCTACGCGGAAGTGCGCAACGCCTACATGGAGGAGGAGCCGCTGATCGCGAAGTGGGACGAATACTCGACGCAGCCAAACGTCGTTGTCGTGCCCTTTTTCATCTCCGACGGATTGCATAGCTACGAAGACATCCCCGTCCTTCTCGGCATCGCCAGCGAATCGCCCGGCGCGGTGAGCACGGGCGGTGCGGAAGTTTTTAAAGGCAATCCGTATCACCTGCGCGGGCGCACGCTTTTCTACGCGAGCGCCATCGGGACCGAGCCGCTTTTTGCCGAGGTGATTTTAGAGCAAGTCGCGGCCTTTGACGCCACCCACGGGGCGGCCGAGCCGAGCGCACGGTGAGCCGGGATGTAACCAAAACCCTTGCCGACTGGCTCGCTGCCGGCGGCGAGCGGATCGGCCAGATACTTCTCCAGCGCGACGCCAACGGCTGGGAACTGCGGCACGCCGAGGACGCCGGACGCACCGACCTTTCCGGCGAGGTCGGCGCGGAAGCCGCGCGAGGTTTGGCCAACCTCGACGCCGCCGGTGCCTTCCGTCCACTTAAGACCGCGCCAAATCTGACCCGCGGCTGGCGGCTCGTCTTGCCGGATGTCGCCGCCGTCCGGCGTGCGCTCGATTATTTCTACCCGGCGATGACTGGCGTCTGGCTCAGCCACATGCGCGGCCAGCTGGTGCCCGTCGTCCTGCGCGAGACGCTCGGGCGCCAGACCGGCATGTATCGCGTGACGCAAAAGCTCACCGACCCGCAGGCCCGTGAGCTGATCGACACCGTCTGCGCCGGCTGCCTAAAGCACCGCCTTTGGGAGATCGCCGCGCTGAATCAGCAGGCACCCGTCTTTCCCGTAAACAGCCTCCCCCTACTCTGCCACGAAGCCTGCAATCTGCTCGTCGCCAAAGCGCGCGAAGTGGTGAAAAAGGCCGAGTCCGCCGCATGATCATCCGCGCCCGCGCCGTCATCACCATGGACGGGCCGCCGATCGAAAACGGGGGCGTCGCCATCGAGGGCAACCGCATCGTCGCCGTCGGGCTCGTGCCTGATCTCGCGTGGGTTTCGGAAGGGCCGGTCTTGGATCTCGGCGAGGTCGCACTGCTCCCGGGTCTGATCAACGCGCACTGCCATCTGGATTACACGATGATGCGCGGAGCGATCCTCCGGCAGAAAAACTTCACTGCTTGGGTGCAGCGCATCAACTCGCTCAAGCGCAGCCTCGACAGCGCGGACTATCTCGCTTCGATCCAGCGCGGGTTTGCCGAGCTGCGCAAATGGGGCACGACCAGCGTCTGCAACATCGAGGCTTTTCCCGAGCTGATGACCCACCTCGGCTCGTCGCCGCTGCGGACGTGGTGGTTTTACGAAATGATCGACATCCGCCACCGGCTCACGACCGAAGACGTGGTCGCGGGTGCGCTGTCCTTTTTTCAAAATCGCGCAGGTTCGCTCGACAGTTTCGGCCTCAGCCCGCACGCGCCGTACACTGCTTCAGTTTCGCTCTATCAGCTTGCCAATTCCTGCGCCGCGGCCTTCACCATGCCGCTGACCACGCACGTCGCGGAGTCGCGCGAAGAATTCCTCATGTTTCAAGAAGCCAGCGGGCCGCTTTACGAATTCATGTCCGAGCTGCTGCGACCGATGGACGACTGTGGCCGCACGACGCCCTTTGCCCAGCTCTGGCAGAGCGGCGCCATCGACGGGCGCTGGCTGCTGGCGCACATGAACGAACTCACCGACGGCGACTTTTCGCTCCTCGCCGAAATCACCCGCGGCGGCGCCCCAAGCATCGTCCATTGCCCCGGCAGCCACCGTTATTTTGGCCACACGCGCTTTCAATATCAGCGCTTGCATGACTTGGGCGTGAACCTCTGCACCGGCACCGACAGCCTCGCCAGCACTGACTCGCTGAGCCTTTTCGACGAACTCCGCCTGCTCGCGGAAAACGAACCGTGGCTTACGCCCGAGCAGCTCCTTCGCACGGTGACGGTGAACCCCGCGCGCGCCCTACGTCGGCGCGGCCAGCTCGGCCAGATCACGCCCGGGGCGCTCGCGGACTTGATCGCGGTGCCAGTGTCGGCCAACTTCGCCACCCTCCACGAGGAAGTCGTCCAATATGACCGGCCGATTTCGTGGACAATGATCGATGGCCAAATTCTCTCGTAGCCTTTTGCTTCTACTCGTCGCTCTCGCGGCGCTGCCCGCGACGGTCGATGCGGCAAAAAAGAAAGCGGCGGTCACCAAAATTCAGCCCGCCGCCGCGACGGAGGAGGACGATGCTCCTTCGCTGAACACGCCCGCGGCGTCGGCGCTCCGCGCTCCGAAGCCCGCCGTTCCCGCCGCTACTCCGCGCCCGCGCATGGACGATCTCGAGCAAATCCTTGCGCGGAGCGAAACCGAGGGTCTGCCGCTGGCCGCACGCGGGGCGATCGTCATCGACGCGCAAACCGGTGCCTCGCTTTACGAAAAGAACGCTGATGAGCCGCAATTCCCCGCCAGCACGACGAAGATAATGACCGCCCTCCTTGTGATCGAAGCTGGCGACCTTGATCGGGAAGTGGAGTGCACGCTCGAAGACAGCAAAGTCGGCGAAAGCAGCCTTTCGCTGAAGGCGGGCCAGCGCTACACCCGGCGGCAAATGCTTTACGGCCTCATGCTGAAAAGCGCCAACGATGTGGCTCACGCGCTGGGCCGCGACAACGCTGGCAGCGCTGCCGCGTTTTGCGAAAAGATGACCCGCCGCGCCGCCGAACTCGGGGCGAAGTCCACGAATTTCACCAACGCCAACGGCCTGCACCATCGCCTGCACTACTGCTCGCCACGCGACCTCGCGATCATCGCCCGCGCGGCCATGCAGCAGCCGTATTTCCGCCAGCTCGTAAGCACCCGCAGCTACGACTGGCCGTCCGCGGAAGGCCCGCCCCGGCTTCTCCCGAATCGCAACCGGCTGTTCCAGAGCTTTCCCGGCTGCACCGGCGTGAAAACCGGCTATACGAATCCCGCCCAGCAGTGCCTCGTGAGCGCCGCGCTGCGCGATGGGCGCGAAGTCATCGCCGTGGTCTTGCACACCGACCGGCCGGGGATTTGGGAGGACAGCATCCTGCTCCTTAGCTACGGCTTCCGCTTCCCGCCCGTCGCTGCGTTGACCGCGGCGGAGCGCAAGTAAGCGTCGCGAAAGGCGCAAACACGGCTTGGCGGCCGTGGGGCCTCAGGAGTAGCGTTCCCGGCATGAATCCCTCCACGCTCTCCCGTCGCGCTTTTCTCTCCACCGCCGCCGTGACCGCAACCGCCGCGGCAATGCAACAGCGACTTTTCGCCGCCGACGAAGTTGCCGGCGCCAAGGGCCGCGTGAATCATTCCGTCTGCAAATGGTGCTACCCGAAGGTCTCGCTCGACGAGCTCTGCGTCGCCGGCAAGGAAATGGGCATCAGCTCCATCGACCTCGTGACGCCGAAGGATTTCCCGACGTTGAAAAAATACGACCTGACCTGCGCGATGGTCAGCGGCGTCTCGGCGAAGCTGCCGGACGGCAAATCCATCGGCGGCATCGAACGCGCCTTCAATCGCACGGAGCATCACGAATTGCTCATCGCGGCTTACGAACCGTTCATCAATGACGTCGCCGATGCCGGCATGAAAAACCTCATCTGCTTTTCCGGCAACCGCGACAAAATGGACGACGAAACCGGCCTAAAAAACTGCGCCGAGGGTCTGAAAAAGCTCATGCCGCTCGCCGAAAAACGCGGCGTTCTCCTGTGCATGGAATTGCTCAACAGCCGGGTCAACCACCCCGACTACATGTGCGATCGCAGCGACTGGGGTATCGCGCTGTGCAAAGCCATTGGCTCGCCGAATTTCAAGCTGCTCTACGACATTTACCACATGCAGATCATGGAGGGCGACGTGATCGCTCGCATCAAGGCGGGGCACCAATACTTCGCGCACTACCACACGGGCGGGGTGCCTGGCCGGCATGAGATCGATGAAACCCAGGAGTTGAACTACGCTCCGATCATGCGGGCCATCGTAGGCACCGGCTTCAAGGGTCACGTCGCTCAGGAATTCATCCCGGCCAAGCCCGACGCGCTCGCCTCGCTGAAGCAGGCCGTTGCGATTTGTACAGTCTAGGCGGGTATACCGAATCACCATCGCGGTGTCATCCTGAGCGGAGCGGAGGCGGAGAGACGGGCGTAGCGCAGTCGAAGGATCTCGGCGGTCCAATCACGTATTGCGCGGGAACGAACCGCCGGGGTCCTTCGACTCCGTTTCACTCCGCTCAGGATGACACGCGTTTTGCATTCCGTTACGCCCTCTAAATTAGCTTTCCGGTGAGACCGGGACCACCACGCGCAGCTTCCGTGACGAGATGCGAAAGGTCACCGGCAGCTTCGTGACCACTTCGCCATCGACCTCCACCGGCACGTCCTCATCGCTGCGCACCACCGCGCGTTTCGTCTGGAAATACTCCACGTCCGGCAGGTCGGTGTGTTTGCCCATGAAGATCGTGCCGAGATACCGGGCGATGTCGAGGTAGCCGAGGTTTTTGAAAATCAGCACGTCGAGCTTGCCGTCATCGATGCGCGCGTCTTTGAAAACCGCCACCGGACCGCCGTAATAGCGCCCGTTACCGATCAGCACGAACGAGCCTTCGCGCACCACGCCGTCAGCCTCGACGATCAGCCGTGGCGGTTTGCGCGCGGCGATCTGGGCAGCAGAGATGACATAACTGAGGGGGCCAAAGTTCTTTTTAAAATTCCAACTCGTCTCCTGCACCACCTGCGCATCCAGACCTACCCCGGCGAGTTGGACAAAGTAGCGGGTATTTGCCCGCACCAGATCGACCTTGCGCGTGCGCCCGGCGCGGATGATCGCCCACGCCTCATCGAGGTCGCCGGGCAGCCCGAGTTCCGCGGCGAATACATTCATCGTTCCGACCGGCAGGATCCCCAGAGCGACGTCACTTCCGGCGATGCCGTTGACCACATCGTTCACCGTGCCGTCCCCGCCCGCGGCCACAATCGTCTTGAAACCTTCTTCGACAGCCTGCTCGGCCACCGCCCGCGCGTGGCCCGGCGCGGTCGTTGTGCGCAGCGTGCAATGCGGAAAACGCTCGATCCTTTTCCAGGTGTTTTTGGCCCGTTCGCTCCGCGCGGCAGGGTTCAGAATGACGAGAATTTCCTGCATGGTTGGACGGGCATTCGGCCTTTTCTTTCAAGGCTCGGCGGCTAGGTTGTGCGCCGTGAAAAAACTTTCCAAGGCTATTCTCCTCGCCGTCGGCGCGGTGCTCGTCTTGGCATTGTTCGGGTTGTTCTGCGTGAATCTTTACATCCAGTCGCCGCGCACGCAGGAGCAGATTCAGGAGCAACTCAGCCGCACCCTGCGCATGCCGCTGAAGATCACCAACACCAGCCTCTCGCCGTGGAGCGGCCTGCGCATCACCGGCATCACCATCCCGCATGGCGACACCAATTTTCTCGAGGCCGGTTCCTTCGTCGCCAGCTATCGCGCACTGCCGCTGCTCGCCGGGCGGCTGAGCATTCCCGAGATGAGGGTCGATAAGCCGAAAATCATCTGGCGACAAAACGCGGAGGGCAGGTGGAAGCTTCCGTCGCTCGAGGAAGTCGAGGCGGTGGTCGCGGCTGAGGAATCCAAAACGGTGAAATCCGCGCCCAAGGAAAAGAAGGCGAAAAGCGGTTTCACCGTGGTGCTCGGGCGCTTCGTGGTCAAAGACGGCTCGATTGATCTGGTGGACAAAGACGGCATCCACACCGCCGTCTTCACCGACGTGAATCTCACCTACACCACGCTCTCAGAGCAGCTCGCCGAAGGCACCGCCACGATCGGGCGCATCGTGTGGGCGGAGACGCTCTTGCTGGAAAATGTCCGCACGCCTTTCAAATACACGAACGGTGAATTCACCTTGCCAGAGCTCACTGCGACGTTCGGCGGCGGGCCGGTGCGCGGCAGTTTTCGTGCGCAACCGAACGCGCCCAAAGCGCCGTTCGAGACCGCCGTCGCCTTCGATCAAGTGCATCTCGATCGGCTCATCACCGACGTCGGCGGAAAAACCGGACGCGCCAGCGGCATCGCCGCCGGCAAGCTGAGTTTGCGCGGCGATCTGAACCGCGCGGAGCGCGCCGAAGGCACCGGCGAAATTCAGCTTCGCGACGGGCGTTTTCAGCAGCTCGAGCTTTTCCAAACCATCGGCCAAGCGTTGAACATCCGGGAGCTTTCCGACCTGCGGTTGAAGGACGCCAACGGGGAATTCCGGATCGGCGGCGAAAAGGTGTTCGTCGATCAGCTCACGCTCAATGCCGCGAACCTCCAGCTCAGCGCCAAAGGCCAGATCCGCTTCGACCGCAAGGTCACGCTCGAGTCACGACTCGGCGTTGATGAGGCGCTGGTGAAGCAGCTCCCCGATCTGGTCCGGGAAAGCTTTGCCACCGCCGACACCGGTCAGCGCACCATCGATTTCAACATCACCGGCTCGACCGACCGGCTCCGCACCAACCTACTCGATAAACTCATCGGTCAGAAAATCGGGCAGCAGTTTGACGACCTGCTCACGGGCCTTTTTGGCGGCAGCAAGAAAGACGACGACAAGAAGAAAAAGGAGGAAGAGGAGCGCAAGAAAGCGGAGAAGAAAAAGAAGAAGGACCAAGCTGCCGCACTCAAGGCTGGAGGCGCCGCGGCCCCGGCACCGCCAGCCGAAAAAGGCGCGGACCCCACGACCGCGATCACGCCGGTTAAACCGTGAGGGTGATCGCCGGCAGCGCGGGTGGCATCCCGCTCCTGACCCCGCGCAGCGACCTGCGCCCGACGATGGACGTGGTCAAAGGGGCGATTTTTTCCAGCTTGGGTGATCTCGTGGTCGGCGCGCGCGTCCTCGACCTTTTCGCCGGCAGCGGCGCGCTCGGTATCGAGGCTCTTAGCCGCGGCGCCGCCAGCGTGACCTTCGTCGAAAGCGAACGCCGCGCCGTCGCCACGCTCGAAAAGAATCTCGAAAAAACCAGGTTAGCTGGCCCCGCCGCGAGCGTTCAGCCGATGGACGTCTTTCGTTTTATCGATCGCTTCGCCTCCACCGCCAGCTACGAAATCATCCTCGCGGACCCGCCCTACGCTAAAGCTCCGGGCGAGCGCGATTTCACTCCCGAGCTGCTTTGCGCACCGATGCTCCGCCACGCCCTCGCACCCGGTGGCATCTTCGTCCTCGAGCATCTCCCCGGCGCCAAGCTCAAGCTCGAGGGCACGTGGGAATGCTTCCGCCAAAAACGTTACGGCGCGACCGAAGTTGCCCTCCTACGCGCCGTCGAGAAGGACTCGGGGATCAGCCACGGATGAACACGGATCAGCACGGATGGTGCAGCCGAAAAATCCGTGTTTTATCCGTGTTCATCCGTGGCTAAAGAAATCCGGCTCCACGCTTCACCGAGTTCGATGCCTGCCGACTTCCGCCTCCCAGCCGACGCGAGCCGCTCGCTTTTCATCTACAACCTTTTCTTCCCACTCGTCTTCCTTGCGCTCCTCCCCGGCTTCCTCCTGCGGATGCTGCGCCGCGGCAACTACCGGGAAAAATTCCGCCAGCGCCTCGGCCGCTACACGACTGCGGAGCGTGAGCGTTTCGCCCGCGGAGAGTGGATCTGGCTTCATTCGATCAGCGTCGGTGAAACCCTCCTCGCTCTCAAACTCGCGCAGAAAATCCGCGAACTCGACCCCAACAAATCGGTCGCGCTTTCCGTCACCACCTCCACCGGCTTCGCCGTCGCTCTGCCGCACACCAGCGACTGGCTTGAAGTCATTTACAATCCCCTCGACGCCTCGTGGATCGTTACTCATGCGCTCGACGCCGTACGCCCGCAACGCGTCATTTTTGTCGAAGCGATCTGGCCGAATCTCCTCGCTGCCGCCAAACAACGCGGGCTGCCCGTCACCTTTCTCCCGCGCCTTTCCCCGCGCTCCGAAGCTCGTTTTCGCCGTGCCCGCTTTTTCACCAGTCCGATATTTGGCCTGATCGACGCCTTCGCCGTGTCCGAAGCGGAGGACGTTTTGCGTTGGCAATCTCTGGGTGTGGATCCCGCGCGAATCGTTGTCACCGGCAATACGAAATTCGATTCCTTCGCACCGACCGAGAATCGCGCCGCTGAATTCCGCGCTCTACTCCGGGCGCTGGGTGTCCCCGATGAGGCGCCCGTCCTCCTCGGCGGCAGCACTTTCGATGGCGAAGAACGCATTCTCGCGGAAGTTTTTCGCGACCTGCGCGCGCAATTTCCCAGCCTCTTCCTCATCCTCGTCCCGCGCCACGTCGAGCGCAGCGCCGAAATCCAGCGCGACCTCGCACCGCTGAACCTAAACACCGAATTGCGCTCCACTCTTTCCCTTTCCGGCCGAAAACCGCAGCCCGCTCCGGACATTCTCCTCGTCAATACCACGGGCGAACTCCGTGACTGGTACACCGTCGCCACCGTCGTCTTCATCGGCAAAAGCCTGACTGCCATCGGTGGCCAAAATCCCGTCGAACCGGTCCTCGCCGGCAAGCCGGTCGTCTTCGGTCCGCACATGGAAAACTTCGCCTCCATCGTCACGCGCTGGCTCGCCGAGGACGCCGCCATCCAGATCGGTGACGCCGCCGAACTCCACACTCAACTCGTCATCCTGCTTTCCGATCCTACCCGTCGCGCCCAACTGGCCGAACGCGCCCACGCTCTCCTTTCCTTGCACGCCGACGCTACCACCCGCACCGCTGCCGCCCTCCTTTCTCCCCGCTGAAACCTCACCCGAGCGTCCGCGAGAAACTGCTTGCACCCCCCGCCACTCCCCGGCATCTTCCGCCCTCTTTTCCAAGAAAAGACCCTATCGTCCAGTGGTTAGGACACTCCCCTTTCACGGGAGTAACACGGGTTCGAATCCCGTTAGGGTCACTCGCATCGATCAGTCCTCTGGGTCGATTGGGCTGGTTTTGGATGACAGCGCTTCACACGCCCAACGATACGGGGCTGACATCAGCGGGCCAGCCACATCGAGAGCAACGGAATGACGCAAAACCAAAGCATGAAGGTTAGCGCGATGACCAGGAGTGCATCGATGCGATCTGCCGGCGCACCCGACCGGACGTAAAGCCTGAGCCGAACTGCCAGCCAAGCGGCGTGGCGAATTGCGGGGAGGGCGGCCCAGCGAGGCCATTCATGGGCTGGAGAGATGGTTCCCTTACCCTCGGAAACCCCTTCCGATACACGACTCCATCATCGGTCCGACCTTTCTCAGCCACCATCACGAGGCGCACAGCGCCGGGCTGGAGCCGGGCACGCTCAACCCGCTCGTGGGCGTGGAGGGCGCTGGCCACGTCGCCCGCGGCGACGATTTCCAGCCCCGCGGCGCGGAGCAGCCGGGCGAGGGTGCGCGCGGTATCGGCGTGGTCTTCCACGAGGAACACCCGCACGGCAATGGGACGACGACCACGACCATCGCCCTGGTGAGCAGTGCGATTTACAACGATTTCCCCTTTCCTCCCTCGATCAACACGGCGGGCACGCTCGGCTTCTTGGCGTTCCTCGACGCCGGGAGCCCAGGGCTCTTCAACGACGACGACCACGGTAATCAAGTCTGGGGACGCGCTCTTTGGCTCTACCGTGACCGGCCTATTCTCTGGGCGCGAAGCGCTCAATGACGCCGGCCAGTTCGGCTTCCTCTACCAGCTGGCCGACGGCCGCAATGGCCTCGCTGTGGCCAACGACGTCCCCGAGCCCACCAGCGCGCTGCTCTTTGGCCAGCACCGCCGCCGCCCTCCTCCTCTGCCGCCGCCGCCGCTAGCAGCGGGAGACCTTTCACTCTACCCATTCCCTCTCGTTCCCAAAGTTAGCACAGCGCTTAGGGAACGCCCTCCCCTCTCGTTCCCAAGTTCGCGGAGCGCTATAGCAAGGGAGAAAGCGCCTTCCCACGCTCGCTTCAAATGGAATCTCCGCGCGATCCGAGTGTCCGGTGGGCAAAACGAAGCGCGCCTTGGATTGCTCCAAGCGCGCTGCGTGTCTCTCCCTTAATCGTTTTGCCTTAGGCGGTCGCCGGTTTCCGGCGGCGGAACCCGAGGAGGACTGCTGCTCCACTCAACACCGCCATGAGGGCGGAAGGCTCGGGCACGGAGGTCACCTCGAAGCCGTTCAGGGTCGGGAAGCCGTTGCCGGTCTGGGTGAAGCCGATGTTTCCGGAGGCGTTGGTCCTGCCGGAAATGACGATCGCATACTGATCGTTCGAAGTCGGGTTACCCGCAGGCCCGCCGGCATTGACCGTTCCCAGTCCTGTGGCGGACGCACCGGCCGTGTCGTAAAAGGTGCCGCCAACGCCGCCGAATGTGGCACCCAAGGGGTTGAGGGTGAAAGTATTTGAGTTGCCGGAATTGCTCGGGTCGAAGGCGAAGAACTTGAACTGGTAGTCCGAGTTTGCCAGCAAGCCGCTAAACGTAATGTCGAAGGCATCCGCCCCGCCGGTTCCGTTGTCGAAAAGAAGATCCCGGTAGAGGTCGGCATTGGTGACCCCGCCCAAGTTGCCCGTCCCGCGGTCTCGGTTGTTGTCGCCGCTCAGACCGGTGAGAACGAAGGTCATCGTAGAACCATCCAGGGTGTCGGCGTAGTTGAAGGTCGTCCGCAATTCAGTCGCATTAGACACGCGGTAGGAGATATAACCACTCTGCGTCGCCGGCGTGGCGGTGTCGTTATCGATATCCACCGAGAGGGTGGCGGCGTGGGCGGCGGCACCGACGGTAAGGAGGAGCGCAGCTCCGAGGATGGGCCGGGTGAGGATGGGATTCATAGGTTTGGGTGTGGTTGAGTCGTTGGAATTGGAGAACGCCAATTTCTTTATGGGGAGACTTGCCCGGGGGCAAAGGCCGCGGCACTTATACCGTTCAGTGAAACCGCAGCCTCGACCGAAGATGAGCGATATCGCGCGGGAAGCGGGGCTGTCGCAGGCGACCGTCTCAATGGCGCTGCGCAACCATCCCAGCATTCCGGCCGTGACCAGGAAGCGCGTGCAGGAAATCGCGGAGCGGCTCGGGTACCGGCCAAATGCGCTCGTTTCGGCGCTCATGTCACAGCTTCAGACCGGGCGGGATGAGCGGCAGATCTCCCGGATCGCCCTCATCGATGCCTGGCCGCTCGAGGTCGGCTGGAAAGCCTATCCCCTGTTTGCCCGCCAAGCCGAGGGGATGAAGTCCCGCGCGCACGCGCTGGGTTACCGCCTGGAGGAGTTTCGGCTGAAGGAGGACGGGATGACCCCGAGGCGACTTTCCAAGATCCTGGCAACGCGGGGTATTGCGGGAATGATCATCCCACCGATGCCCCGCGGCCTCAGCCGGCTGCACCTCGCGTGGGACCATTTTGCCGCGGTCGCGGTGAACTACAGCCTGATCCGGCCCGAGTTGCATCGCGCGGCCTTCGATACTTACGGGACCGCGTGGCAGGCCTTTCGAGCCCTCCATCGTCTCGGCTACCGCCGCTTGGGCATCGCCCTGACCGCGGACGACAATCAGCGCACCCTGAGCCACAATCTGGGAGCGTTCAGTGCTTTCTCTTTCCGCCTCGCGGAGAAGGATCGGCTGCCGCCCCACGTCTGCACGACGCCGGACAGACAAGAATTTCTCACGTGGCTGCGCACTCACCGTCCGGAGGTACTCCTGAGCTACCAGTGGGAGTTCCGGGAGTGGCTGGATGATGCCGGCCTGCGGATTCCAGAAGACATCGGCTACGCCTGCCTGGCCTCGGCCAAACCGAACTTCGCGGGCATCGATCAAAATGGCGAAGCCGTCGGAGCGGCGGCGATCGACCTGCTGGTCGCGCAGCTCCACCGCAACGAACGCGGCATTCCCATGCAGCCCACCACGCTCCTCGTCGAAGGCCGCTGGGTTCCTGGCCCGACGGTGCGGCCATTGACCGCACCATCATAGCGTCTAGCCGCGATCGGTGACGCGCCGGATGGCGGCGGTGAGTTGGGGGAGGTCGATGGGTTTGACGAGGTGTTCGGAGAAGCCAGCCTGGCGGCTCTTCAGCATGTCTTCCTCCATGCCGTAGCCGCTCATGGCGATGCCGGGGATGACGCGCCGGGCGCGCACGGCGCGCATGATTTCATAGCCGTCGCCATCCGGTAAACCGAGGTCGCTGACGAGCACGTCGAAGGGCTCCTGCTCGGCGGCGTGGAGGGCGCTGGCCACGTCGCCGGCGGCGACGATTTCCAGCCCCGACGCGCGGAGCAGCCGGGCAAGGGTGCGCGCGGTATCGGCGTGGTCTTCCACGAGGAGGACGCGCAGGCGCGCCAGATCGTGGCTGGCGGCTGGAGCGGCGATGGCCGGGGTGCCGGCCGGGAGGGTGGAGTGGCCGGGGAGTTCGACGATGAAGGTGGATCCCTGGCCCTGGCCGGCGCTCTCGGCGCGAATGGTGCCGCCGTGCAGCCCGACGAGCGCATGGGAGATGGCCAGGCCCAGGCCGAGGCCCCCGAATTGCCGGGTGATGTGGGTGTCGCCTTGCTCGAAGGCGTGGAAGATGCGCGGCAACACTTCCGGGGGAATGCCGATGCCGCTGTCCCGCACCCGCACTTCGCAACGCTGGCCGGGGAGCCGCGCGGTGCTGACGTGGACGACGCCGCCCTCGGGGGTGAATTTCACGGCGTTCTTGAGCACGTTCCAAAGGATCTGCTGGAGCCGTGCGGGGTCGGCGGCGATGGAGCAGACGGCGTCATCGAGGTCTGTTTCCAGGCGCACATTGCGCTCGACGAACTGGGGCCGGCAAATACCGCAGGCGTTCCGCACGGCCTCGTTGAGCGCGACGGCTTCGCTCTTCAATTCGACCTTGCCACTGGTGATGCGGCTGAGGTCGAGCAGGTCGTCGATCAACTTCGTTTCCAGTTCCACGTTGCGCTTGATCATGGCGAGGTCTTCCCGCACCTCGGGCCGCAAGTCGGGGTCGTGCTCGAGCGAGCCAACGGCCATGAGCACGGGCGTCAGCGGGGTGCGGAGTTCGTGGCTGAGCACGGCGAGGAAGCGGTCCTTGCTTTGGTTCGCGGTCTCCGCCGCTTGCTTGGCCTCGAGCAGCGCGGTCTCGCCGCGCTGGCGCTCGGTGATGTCGGTATGCACGCCGACCCATTCGCGAATCGCGCCATCCGCGCCCAAGACCGGCACCGCGCGGATGGAGCACAATCGCCATTCCCCATCGCGCCGGCGGAGGCGGTGCTGGAACTCGAACATCTTTTTTTCGGCCACGGCGTGCACCCAGGCGTCCACCGTCGGCTGGGCGTCGTCGGGATGCACAGCCTGGGCCCAGCCGTGGCCCTGATACTCCTGCTCCGTTTGGCCGGTAAAATTCGCCCACCCGGGCTGCTCGCCTTTCATCATCCCGGCGGCGTCGTTCGTCCAGATGAGGCTGCTAACGGCAGACACAGCGGCGCGGAAACGTTCCTCGCTCTCCCGCAGCGCCGCGGTGGCCCGGGTGCGCTCGGCGATTTCCTCGCTCAATTGACGGTTGATCTTCGTGAGACCCGGCAGGGCGAGGGCGCTGGGGATGACTTTGATGAGCGCGATGACCGTCATCCACGAGACCACCGCGGTCACGCCTTTGACGAAGCCGGAGAGGCGATACCAGGGCTGCCAGAAAAGGGTGGCATCGATGAGATGAGTGAACCCGCACGAGACGATGAATCCGGCGAAGAGCCAGAAGACGGGAATGAACGGCACGTCCTTCCGCCGGAGGATGAAATAGGCCAAGGCCAGCGGAATGGCGGCATACGCGCCGAAGATGGCGAGGTCCGAAAGGATGTGCAGCCAGCCATGTCCCGCGGACCACTGTCCGCAATGCCAGCGCGCCGGAAAGCCGGTGGTATCGAAGAGGTCACGGAAGAAAGAGATCATGGAGTGGGAAACGTTGAGGATTGCAGGAAGGCCGGACCTAGGTAGCTAGGGCCGACGATCGGGGTTTTCGCTGAACTGGGGTGCGTCAATGTCGGATGAGGGTTTTGCTGCAAAACCACGGTCGTAACGGTGTTTTGAGCGGATGGGCACTTCGGCAGATTCAATAAAGCAATCCGGGGAACGCGCTAGCGGTTTGCCGAGAAAGTCTGTCTGCGGAGACGTTTCGCGCCTCGTTCCCAAAGTTAGCGGAGCGCTTTAGGAACGCCGCCTCCGGCGAGACTCGGTTTCCTCGGGCGCGCCCTCGCGATCTCCCACCCGCCACGAAACAGAGTTTCGCCGCCGGCCTGCGTTCCCAAAGCGCTGCGCTAACTTTGGGAACGAGAACGCGACAAAAAAAGCGGCCCGACCTGTCGCCAGGTCGGGCCGCGAAAACTAACGCCTATCCAATCAGGCTGTCCGACGGCGGCGGGCACCGGCGAGACCGAGGGCCCCGATGGCGAGCAGCGCAGCCGAGCCGGGCTCAGGGGTAGCCGCAAAGTTATCCACGAAATTTACGCCTGAGCCCCCGATCGTCGCCCCAGCAGCCCGGAAGCCGGCGTAGGTGGTCGCGTCGGTATAGATCGGAGTGTTGAGGATGGCCGGATTAATAGCCTGATCGATCTGTGATCCAATCGCGCCCGTGGAGTCCGAGTTGAACAGGGTGGCTTGCCCACTGAAGGTATTGAGCGTGGCCAGCCGCGTGAGGGTCAAAGTGAGGAAGTACCAGTTTCCATTCACAAGGAGGTGATTGGCAGTGGTCGCGGAGTTCGTTGCAGATCCACTCACGCCCGATTGGAACTCGACGGACCCCTCGCCCCGCACGCGGGCGCTAATAAAGGTGAATCCGCTGCCCCCGTTGAAAGCCGTGGATTGCTCCGCGGCGAACCCGAGTTGGAAGGCACCGGCGGCTCCGCCACCGGCTACTCCCTGTTGGTTAAGGAAGTAACCCGAAATCGTCAGCGTGGGCGTTCCGGTCGAAAGGTCGAACACTTCGTTCTTGAAAATGGCCGTGCTGTCCCCCGTCTCCGAAATGAGGTTCACCCCGCCGGAAGCGCTCAAACCGCCACTCGCGACCTGCTGCAGGTTAGACCCGTTATTCACCTGATATTCCGTGGCGAACGTGCCCGGCGTATTGAAGTCAGAGACAAATGCCGCCGCCTGCGCGGAGGTGATGAATCCCTCGGAACCGAGGAGAACTGCGATGGAACCGAGGAGAGTCGCGGTCGATTGAAGACGGGAGCCAATTTTGCGAGGAAGAATTTTTTGCATGGGAGGTGATGTGGGGATGTTCAGTGCAGTAGGTGCGACAGAGTGTTCTTTGCGCACCTGAACGCAACCGCCTCGGAAGTAGACTCGTAAAGCCATGGGAGACAGGGCTTCACCGGTCGATGGCGCACGTTTTCGCTCTCGTTTCGCTCTCGTTCCCAAAGTTAGCGCAGCGCTTTGGGAACGCCGGCTCGGGCGAGACTCTGTCTCCATCAGGGGCACCCTCGCGATCTCCTACCCGCCCGGAAACAGAGTTTCGCCGCACGCGCACGTTCCCAAAGCGCTGCGCTAACTTTAGGAACGAGAGGCGGGAATTTTGGGCACAGGAGGAGGAAAAGAGTTGGCCGCCGCCGGAGCCTTCGGTGACGCTCGGCGGTATGCCAATCTATGGGGATTTCATCGACCGCCTTTTTCTCCACGAGGAGCTGCTCGCCCGGCTGACGCCCCGCGAACCGGTGAGCACGGAGCTGCTCCTGCGGGTGCGCGCGGCGGAGGACGCGGCGCTGAGCGGCGGGCGAACGATCGGGCACGCGGGGAACTTCGCGCTGGTCCGGGGCGGGCTGTTTTACGCGCTGGATGCGCTGGATGAGGCGCACGCTTTTTTCCAGAACGCGCCGGGCGATCTCGGCTCCTACTGGCACGGGATGCTGCATCGACGGGAGGGCGATTTCGATAATGCCCGCTACTGGTTCCGCCGGGCGGGCACGCTGCCGAGCTTCGGGGCGCTACACCGGGCGGCGGCGGAGTTTTCCGCGGACATGGCGAAGCAGTCGAACTGGGACCCGTATCTCCTGACCGGCGAGTGCGAGCAGGCGCGCCACGGTGCGGAAGAAGGCGTGGCCGCGCTGGTGCGGCTCCAGCGGGTGGAGTTTGACGGGGTCTTTGACTACACTTGGCGACAGAGCGGGCTGGGCTGACGCGGGCCGGGCCACGCGGGGTGTTGGACGATGAGGCGGAGACCGGTCATCGAAACGGAGTTTCGCCGCGCACCGGTGCGTTCCCAAAGCGCTTCGCTAACTTTGGGAACGAGAGTGGTGGCAATGGTCCGCTGGTCCAGCCACCACGCGAAAAACGGTCAGGGCCCGAACGCACGAACGCCGCCTCGGTGAGAGGCGGCGTTCGGCGAAAGGATAGCTGAAGTGGAAAACCTAGGCGCGGCGGCGACGAACTAGACCGAGCATGCCCAAACCACTCGCGAGCATCAGCACAGCGCTCGGCTCAGGGGTAGGCGTGCCGGTAAGCACGGCATCGCCAATCTGCATGCTGTTTTCAGCCCCGGCGTCGCGAAGCGTCGGGAAAACCAGCAGGTAGGTGGTGAAGTCCGAGGAGTTGGTAAAGGAAATCCCGGGATTAGTAATCTGCCGGCCTGGGTCAGTCTCAAGACCGGTGCTCTGATCGATCGTGATGGCCGTGAAATCCGCTAAATTGAAAGTGGCACCCGGCGTCGCGTCGGCGACCTGAGTCGTGCTGCCATAGAGCGAAAAGGTGAACGGGTCGCGCGCTGGCGCGTCGTTGGCAGTGGTGAAGGTGATACCAGTGACGTTCGATAAACCGACAGCCGGAGTCACGATATAACCGGTAAACAACTCGGCGAAGTTTAGGTATTTGGTAGCCGCATTTCCATCAATGGCGGCTCCGGGGGGTTCCCCGCCCGGGAAGTTGTTGACGCCGTTGTCAGTTCCAGTGGCGCCAATGGTAAAGATGTTACCAGAGAGTTGGCCACCACCAATTGAGTCTCCGGCTAAGGTGATCGTGGCCGCGTGGCCGATGGTGAGAGAGGCAGCCAGGGCGACAGTGCCGAGAATGAAGGATTTACGCATATTTTTGGAGTGTTTAAATTGTCCGCGGATGAGAAAACCTCGAACGCGCCGGTTGTCTCGTCGTAAAACGCGACCATGTAAATAATAAAATATATCGTAAGACATATTATTTTCCGACCCGCCCAAATAAGCGCATTCCCCCACGCAGCGCGCCAGCCTCGGGGGCTGGCACCGAATGGAGCAGACACTTCTCCGTGAAAGCAGGAGGATTCTCTGTAAACGTGACCTCCGCTCGGAAGGAGCCTGCTTCAGACCGCCGCCTGCCAGTCGAGGACCACTTTCCCGCAATCGCCGGTGAGCATGGCGGCGAAGCCGGCCTCGTATTCGGTGTAAGGAAGTCGGTGGGTGATGGCAGGCGTGATATCGAGCCCGCTCTGGATCATGACGGTCATTTTGTACCAGGTCTCATACATCTCGCGGCCGTAGATGCCTTTGATGGTGAGCATGTTGAAGACGACTTTGTTCCAGTCGATCGCGATGTCTTCGCTGGGGATGCCGAGCATGGCGATCTTGCCGCCGTGGCACATGGCGTCGATGAGGGAGCGGAAGGCGGCGGGGTTGCCGGACATTTCAAGACCGACATCGAAGCCTTCGGTCATGCCGAGTTGCTTTTGCACGTCGGGGAGGGTGCCTTGGGTGACGTTCAGGGCCACATCGACGCCCATCTGGCGGGCGAGGGCGAGGCGGGATTCATTGATGTCGGTGATGACGACGAAGCGGGCGCCGGCGTGGCGGACGACAGCGGCGGCCATGAGCCCGATGGGGCCGGCACCGGTGATGAGGACGTCTTCGCCGAGGACATCGAAAGAAAGGGCGGTGTGGACGGCGTTGCCGAGGGGGTCGAAAAGGGCGGCGACATCGAGGTCGATGCCGGGGCGGTGATGCCAGACGTTGGTCATCGGGAGGGCGAGATATTCGGCGAAGGCACCGGGGCGGTTGACGCCGATCCCGCTGGTGTGAGCGCACAGGTGGCGGCGGCCAGCGAGGCAGTTCCGGCAGCGGCCACAGACCACGTGACCTTCGCCGGAGACGATTTCGCCCGCGAAGAAGTCGTTCACGTTTTCCCCGACGACGACGACTTCGCCGACGAATTCATGGCCAACGATCATGGGGACGGGGATGGTCTTTTGCGCCCAGGCATCCCATTTGTGGATGTGGAGATCGGTGCCGCAGATCCCCGTTTTAAGGACGCGAATGAGGACGTCGTTGAGCCCGCATTTCGGATCGGGCACGTCCTGGAGGGTGAGCCCGGGGGCGGCAGTGGCTTTGACGAGAGCTTTCATGGCGGTGGATAGGTGTAGCGGCGGAAGGAGCCGCCCGGCAATGCGGTATCTCTTTTATGACAGGGACGCCCACTTAGCGCTCCTTGCCCGTGACGGGCAGCGGCCCGCCCTCCTGCACGAGCTGGCGGTAGCTCCGGGGCGGGATGCCGTAGGCTTTGCGGAAGGCGCGCGAGAAGGCGTAGAGCGACTCAAAGCCGCAGCGCTCGCCGATTTCGGAGATGGCGAGCGCGCCGCTTTGGAGGAGTTGCGCGGCCTCGGAAAGGCGCGATTCGCGAATGTATTTGCCGAGGCTGACGCCAAGTCGGTCGCGGAAAACGGCGCGCAGATGGCTCACGCTGTAGCCCAGTTCTTCGGCGATGTGGGCGATGGTCACGGACTGGCTCAAATGAGCGCGCACATAGCCATTGATGCCCTCGAGGATGACGTCGCGAACGTCATCGCTGGAGTGGATATCAATCCGCTCAGCGGGTAGCACCGGGCAAACCAGAAGGTGGCGAAGGAGGCGCGCCAGGAGGTGGGAAATCTCCAGAGTGTCCGGGTGGCCGGCATTGGGGCGCCGGGCTTCCAGCACTAGAGCGTGGAGGAGTTCCAGACCAGCGCGGTCGAGCGCCCGCGGGCTATTTTGCAAAGCCCGGATCGCCGCGGCCTGGCGTAGTTCAAAGGTGATGAAAAGCCACTCCAGTCGTCCGGCGGAGACGTCCATGTAATGATGGAATTGGTTCGGGAAAATGAGCGTGCATTCGCCGGGATGGACGAGGTAGGTGGTGCGATCGATACGCACCGGGCCGGCCTTTTCCAGCACCGTGGTGAGCTCGAAGCGGTGGTGGTAATTGGCGGTCACGCCCTCGGGCCGCAACGCCGCGGTGTCGGAGCGTTGGAAGAGGATGATGTTGTCCGGCGCGAGCGATTGCTCGATCGTGAGCCCGGAGAAAAAACTCGCTGGCGGGGGAATGCCGCGGACCAACTGGCGGAGATTTTGGATGATTTGGCTGGGGGGTGGATTCACGATCAGTGAGGTGGGGCCTCTGCGAGCGAGCTGCCGCGCGTTTGTAGTCACACGACGGGAAAAGGCATTAACAATCTTGTCGCGTGTGGCTCCCAAATCCCATCAGGCGAGGACCGTGACGAGCCGACCGCCACCGCGGCGAAAACTCCGCTTGCCACCCGCGCGAGGGCTGCCTACTTTCCCGCCCTCTTTTGAGAAACGCGCGGTTAGCTCAGTGGTAGAGCACCTCCCTGACACGGAGGGGGTCACTGGTTCGAACCCAGTATCGCGCACCATCTCGAATCCTCTGAGAGGCTGTCTAAAAAATCCCGGCAGCATTTTGCAGGGGCGGGAGAGGCCACGAAAAACACGAAAGGTCACGAAAAAGGGTCCTCCGATTTCGTGACCTTTCGTGTTTTTCGTGGATCCAAATGACTTTTTAGACAGTCACTGAGATGCTCTTCGACAGCGAAGAGACTTCCTGCAAGATTGGGCTCCCATTCCATTCCCTATGACAAGTTTAGGGGGCACACCGGATTGCTAAACTGGGGGACATATCGCTAATTCTCATCCCATGGACAGCAAGGTTATCTTGTTTTCGGGTGTATTGCGCTTCTTGCCGCCGCTCTCGTGCTCGGGTGGATTCAAGGAAAAGGAACACCGCCACGCCATGGCTTACCCGCTTCAACACCACCAATGAGCAAAACCCCGACGCGAATTTCGTTGTATCGCTCCGTTCAGTTACCGGAAGACAAAGTTCACGTTCGCGCTTGGGTATCGCAGGAAGCGTTTCAACCCCACAAGAAGGCCAACTCTTCGGTTCCTTCCCGGTTAACATCGCTTTCCAAGCCGGAGCGCTGAAGCTGGTTGCGATGGACGAATTCGTTAAACCCGCCCCGCCGGTCGAGGACATCGAGACCTATGCCCAGGACATCGTGGACACGGTCCGCGAGCCGCTCCTGATGCTCGACACCACGCTGCGCGTTCGCTCGGCGAACCGCGCTTTCTACCAGACGTTCCACGTTACCTCCGAAGAGACCGAGAACCGCCTGATCTACGAGTTAGGCAACGGTCAGTGGGATATTCCCGCTTTGCGCACCTTGCTCGAAGACGTCATCCCCACGAGTTCGGTTTTCAACGACTTCGAGTTGGAGCACACCTTCCCGATGATTGGTCGTCGGGTGATGCTGCTCAATGGGCGCAAGCTGCGCGCGGGCCTGCACGCCGAGTTACTGGTGCTAGCCATGGAAGACGTGACCGAGCGGCGGCACGCCGAGGAAGAAGTGGCGAAAGCGAAGGACGCGGCGGAGACGGCGAATAAGACCAAGAGCCTTTTTCTAGCGAACATGAGTCATGAATTGCGGACGCCGCTGAATGCAATTCTGGGTTACTCGGAAATGCTGCAGGAGGAGGCGACTGAACGACAACTGGAGAAGGAATTCGGTTCCGATCTGAAGAAGATCAATGCGGCCGGCAAACATTTGCTGGCGCTGATCAACGACATTCTCGATCTGTCCAAGATCGAAGCCGGGAAGATGGAATTGTTCTTGGAGAGCTTTGACCTAGGCGAATTGATCGAGGAGGTCGCAACGACCATCCGGCCCATTGTGGAGAAGAACGCCAACACGCTGTCCATCGAGCGCGCCGAGAACCTGGGCGTGATGCACGCCGACCAAATCAAAGTCCGCCAAGCGCTCTTTAATCTGCTGTCCAATGCGGTCAAGTTCACTCAGGGCGGCACGGTCACAGTCCACGCGGGTCGCGAGATCATGGACGAGCGCGAGTGGATGGTAATCCGGGTGAGCGATACAGGCATCGGCCTGAGCCCTGAGCAGATCGTGAAGCTCTTCCAAGACTTCACTCAGGCGGACGCCTCGACGACGCGCAAGTTTGGGGGCACCGGCCTCGGTCTCGCACTCACGCGGCGTTTCTGTCAGATGATGGGCGGCGACGTGACGGTCCACAGCCACGCCGGTGAAGGCAGCGTTTTCACCATTAAGTTGCCCGCGGTGGTCCGGGAAACGAAGACCGAGCTGATCCGGGAAGTCACCCGACTCGCAGGCTCCGTGGCGGCGATCGACGAAGCGGACAGCGGCGAGCCGCTGCCGAATGCGACCTACGTGTTAGTGATCGACGACGATCCGACGCAGCGTGACTTGATTGAACGGTTCCTGACCAAAGAAGGTTTTTGCGTGCGCACGGCGGCCAGCGGTGAAGCCGGACTGCGCCTCGCGCGGCAGTTACGGCCGGTGGCGATCACCCTCGACGTGATGATGCCCGACATGGACGGATGGAACGTGCTCCTAGCCCTCAAGCACGACGCCAATTTGCGCGAGATTCCGGTGATCATGGTGACGATGGTGGACGATCCGAAGCGTGGTTTCACCCTTGGGGCTGCCGACTATGCCACCAAGCCGGTGGACCACGCGCGCCTTTCCCAGCTCCTCAAAAAATACACCTGCCCACACCCGCCGTGCCCGGTCCTCGTGGTCGAGGACGACGCCGCGACTCGCGAAGTGACGCGCGCAATTTTGGAAAAGGAAGGCTGGGCCGTCACCGAAGCCGCTCACGGCCACGCGGCGCTGGCCTGCATGGAGCGCGAGCGGCCGTGTCTGATCCTGCTCGACCTGATGATGCCGGAGATGGACGGCTTCGAGTTTGCCGCGCAGGTGCGCCAGCGGCCGGAGTGGCGGGCGATTCCGATCATCGTACTGACCGCCCGCGATCTTACCGTCAAAGATCGGCAGCGGCTCAGCGGTTTCGTCGAAAGAATCCTTCTGAAAGCCGGCGACTCGCACGAGGAACTCCTTCGTCAGCTTCGAGACTTGCTGAACGAATGGGCGCCGCCTCCGGCGACCCTTGCTTGAACGCACTTTCACCACGCCATGCCCAAAATTCTCTTGGTTGAAGATAACGAAATGAACCGTGACATGCTCTCGCGCCGACTGCTGCGCCACGGCTATGAGGTCGTGCTCGCGCTGGATGGCCAAAGCGGTGTGGAGATGACCGTGAGCGAAGCGCCGGACCTGGTCTTGATGGATATGAGCCTGCCCGTGCTCGACGGCTGGGAAGCCACGCGCCGGCTCAAAGCCAACCTCGCTACCGGGCACATTCCCGTCATCGCGCTCACGGCGCACGCCATGTCGAGCGACCGCGAAAAAGCGCTCGAAGCCGGCTGCGACGACTACGACACCAAGCCCATCGAATTACCCCGCCTGCTCAGCAAAATCGAGGTGCTGCTTGGCGGTGGCGAAAGAACTCCCGCCGCGAAATCCATCTTGTGAACGAAGCACCACAACCCGGCAGCGACGCGGCGCCGCACCTCGTACCATTCGGACTGATCCACGACCTTCGGACACCACTCAATCAGATCATCGGCTACTCCGAGTTGCTCATCGAACAACGCCGTGCGCAAGGCGCCGACGACCTCACGACGGACCTGCAGAAGATCCTTGGGGCGGGCCAGCAACTGCTCGCGCTGATTAATGACAGCTTCCGTCCGTCCGGCGCGCCAGAGCCCGCCTCCCTTGCCGGCCCGCCTGCCGAGCGTCGAGGACGCCGCCGAGTGGGGCCAGGCGTGGAAGCGCCGCTCGGAATCGTCGCCCCCGGCCTGTTCACGAAATCCACGGTCCTGGTCGTGGACGACATTGAAGCGAACCGGGATGTGCTCACGCGCCGGTTGGAGCGGGAGGGTTACCAAGTCGCCACGGCCGAGAACGGCCGACAAGCGCTCGATCGGCTGCGCGCCGAAACCTTCGATCTGGTGCTGCTCGACATCATGATGCCGGAGATGGATGGCTACGATGTCTTGCAGCACCTCAAGGCTGATGAAGTGCTACGCCATATTCCGGTCATCATGATTTCGGCGCTGAGCGAGTTGGATTCCGTAGTGCGGTGCATCGAAATGGGCGCGGAGGATTACCTGCCCAAGCCCTTCAACCCAATCTTGCTCAAAGCGCGCATCGGCGCCTGCCTGGAGAAAAAGCGGCTACGCGATCGAGAGATCCAGCTCTTCGGGCAGTTGCAAATCCACAATGCTGAAATGGCGCGCTGGCGAGAAATGCAGGACGCCGATCTCGCGGTCGCGCAAGTCACGCAACACGCGATCGTCAGCGTCCCGATACCTCCCATCGACGGCTGGCACGTCGAGACGGCTTACCAACCCGTGATCCAAGTCGGTGGCGATGTCTATGGCTGGCGCCAGTTGGATCGCGGCGTCTGGCTCTTTTGGCTCGCCGATGCCACGGGCCATGGCGTTGCCGCCGCTCTGTTCACGACCTTGGTCGCGTCCCTTTTCGAGCGCGCCAGTTTTGCGTCCAATACGGCGCGCGGGATCATGTCCCGCGTGAACGCCGAATTTTACGGTGTCCTCCGCGGACGTTCGTTCATGACGGCGTGCTGTGCGGTAGTTGATGGTGAAGGCCGACTGTCCTTCGCCGGGGCTGGCCATCCGCCCCTCCTCATCCGCCGACGCAACGGTAGCGTCGAAACTCTGAAGTCGCGCAATACGCTGATGGGCCTCGATCCGGCGGCGACGATCGATGAGGAAGTGACGACGCTCGTCTCTGGCGATACGGCCCTCCTCTACACCGACGGACTGCACAGTTTGAAAGCCACGGACGGAGAGCGCTTCACGAGTCAAAACCTCGCAGACATTTTCGCTCAGATCGACGCCGGAGCAGACTTGCTTCCGCGCCTCATTACACAACTCGGCCAAATGTCGGATGCGCAGCCGTTCGAGGATGACTTGGCCGCGATCGCACTACGGCGGAGTTGAGCGAAGTTTATAACTCTTTAGAAGCTCACGCTCACGCGGCCGTTGATGCTGTGGATGATCGTCCCGAGACACGAAGTGTTCGTCCCGGAGGGTCGTGGAAAAGGCTTTGAAGGAGTTTCACGATCCACCACCATCTTAAAAAACGGTCATGAAAGCTCTCTGCCTCATTCTGGCCCTCGTGCCGCTGCTCGCTTGCGCAGAAGACTTCGTCCTCGCGGATGGCACGAAATCCTCCGGCAAGCTCACCCGCGTGGATCCGGATGGCTTGGTCGTCGAAACGGCCCGTGGAGTAGAAAAGTTGCCGTATTACGCACTCACGGAAGCCGACCAAAAACGGTTCAATTTAACCACGAAGACGGCTGAGGAATTTCGCTTAAAGCAGAAGGAAGCCCGCGCGCGGCAGCTTGCCGACCAAGCCACCGCCGTGCAGTCGCAGTCGGCCGCCCTGGAGAAGAAGAAGCAGGAAATGCCGACCGCCGAACAGACGGCGGTGCGAGTGCGGGTGGCGGAAAGCGCCTTTAGCGCCGAGGGCACGGTGATCCAAGGCACCGCCGAAGGGGTGCGCGTGCGGCTGACCACCCAACGCGGCAAGGCCGCAGCGACGATGCTGGAAAAAAGCACGTTGACCACGGTGCATCTCGGCGAAGGCTTCATCTACGGCGTGCAGGGAGCCGAGGGCGACCCGTGGCGCGGCCCGCTTTATCCCGCAGGCTACCACCTATACGTCACCGATTTCGGCACTACGCGAAACATCCGCGCCTACGCTACGACGGTGGACGGAGCCCTACGCCGCGGAGCGAACGGCACCGCCAAGCCTATGGGCAATCTCGAAGACCCGCGCGGCAAGCTCCCCGGTGGCCTTCGAGGCAGTGCACTCGACCAGCCCAAGCGCTAACCCCGCTGCTGACGCGACGACGGATTCACCGCACCCGCGACGGCTGACGCAGGTCGAATTTCCGTCCATCGCCATCGGTATCCACAAAGGCCTCCGTGCGGCCGTAGGCACCTCGGTTGAGCGGGCTTTCGCTGACTATCGGCGGAGCCGGAGTCCGGGTGTTTACCGACGCAATCGCACGTGCCGGGACAGGTGCAGCTTGGGTCGCAGGTCGAGAAACTACGACCACCGGCGGGGTTGCTGACGCTCTGACCGGGATGCGCGTGAGGGCCGCCTGCACAACCACATCGCGTCCGGCCAAGGCGCGAGCCTCATTAAGATCGTTGGTCACGTCGTTGGCGGCGAGTTTGAGGATTTGACCGTCGGCCGTCTTGTATTTTTGAGCGGAGGTCTGCCGCACGGCGGTGCCGGCTGGATAACCAGCGATGCCGGCATCCGTGGTGATGGAGACCGGGCGCCGCAAAAAGTAATTTCCTGGCGCGGCGATCTGACGCATCGGAGGAGCCGTTGCTACCGGTGGACTGGGCGCGGGCTTACGATTTTCCGCCGTCGGCCTTTCGCAACTCGCCAATGCGAGTGCCAACAACGTGATCGTCATTCCGGTCAGCTTCATAGGTTCTCCTCCATTTCGCGCGGAGGATGCCGCGTCAAACGAATGTAGCAAGCGACATCCTTGCGCTGCGCCTTTCGCAAAACACCCCGCGCGCAGGTAGTGGTACAGTTTGAATCCGAATCGGAAATCAGGGCTGGAAATCAGTAAAGCGCTCAAGCATGGTTCCGGCATGCCCAAGCGCTCAAGTAAAACTCCCCGCGATCCCAATCAGCTCGCCGCCCACATCGTAGCACTCACCACCGGCGAGGATTTGCCAAAAACGAAAACTGAAAAGAATCCCGCGGCGGTCGCTCTCGGTCGGCTCGGCGGGCTCAAGGGTGGGAAGGCGCGGGCGGAAGGAATGACGAAGGAACGCCGCTCTGAGATTGCCAAGCTTGCAGCAAAAAAGCGGTGGTCAAAAAAGACGACCTCTGGTTAAAGAATTACGTTGCTTCTCCGTTTTGGTTAATGCAGTCTAGTTTTACCAAAACGATGAATACTCCAAATTGTTTAACCAAAGTCCAACAGGACTGGTGCCAGCGGAATCTCATGGCGCTACAAACGTCCCTCCGCGAAACCGAGACGGCCATGCTCAGCCGAACCGACACGGTTGCCGATCCGCTATTGAGTTCGCCGAATCTGGCGAATTTGCGCGGATACATGCGGTGGGCAATCCTCCCACGGATTATTGAAAACCACATTAGCGTTGGTCGCTATCCCGGCATTTCCGGTAAATGGACTTCGATGGGAGGGGTTTCCATTTTTGAGATGGAGGGGGATTTCACGACGATCACAGCATTTCATTTGAAGCACGAGGACGAGGTTCCCCGTGAGTCTGTCTTTAGAAAAAATAAACGCCGACTAAATGCCGGCCCGCAACTTCAACTCGGACTTTCCGATGAACCTGCCGACGACGGGGCGCAGGAAAAAGCCCGCGTTCATCTCACTTTGGTTTATGGGGGCCGCGAACAAGAGTTCGCCTATTTGAGAGCGTACTTCGACGAGGATAACCGATCGTACTATCACAAACTTTCAGCAAACATAATGACCATGCCGGTGCTGCTGGATGCGATGGAAACTGAGCTGGTCGAAGAACCTCAGATCGAACTCGGACTAAAGCTCAAGACGGGACATTTCGATAAGGCGGGGGCATGAACGCGCTGGTTCCAGAACGGCTAACTCAGGCGAGGGAATTGGCAGGGTTGAACAAAAGCGACATCGCTAGGGACATCGACGTTTCGGTGGCGGCAATTACTCAATGGGAAAACGGCACGAAAAATCCGACGATGGAAAATCTCAATTCGTTCTGCCGTGCCACCGGCGTTCGACTTGAAATGCTAATGCGACCCATCTCGCAAGAGACGAGGGCGAAAGGGCCGCTTTCATTCAGGGCTCATCAGGCATCAAAAACCAACCGTCTTAGGGCGCAAGCGCAGCGGTTCGCCGATCTTTGCGCGGAGGTCTTTATATGGCTCGAAGATTTGGTTTCCCTTCCCTCGGGCGATCTCCCGGAACTCAGCTCTCCCGGCAAGGATATAGAAGCTGACGCCAGGGAATGTCGCCGGCACTGGGGCCTTGGAGATCGTTCGATCTCTAAACTCGGAGAGCTTCTTGAGTCGAAGGGCATCCGGCTGTGTTCCACCGAGATCGAAGACGTTCGGATCGATGGGTTCTCATGCCTCATCGGTGGGCGGCCCCTCATCTACCTTGGCTCTTATACTGGGGATAGGGCGAGGGCGCGTTTTAGTTGCGCTCACGAGCTGGGGCATCTCGTGCTGCATCATCACCACTCCGATAGTGAGCTGCTGGAAATGGGCGACAAAGCAGAGGCGGAGGCAAACAATTTCGCGAGTGCGTTTCTACTACCAGCCGACACGTTTTCGGCTGACGTTGCCGACACCAGTCTTAACGGCTTTATCCGACTGAAAACAAAATGGGGAGTTTCGGTGCAGGCAATGGTTCGACGCGCCCGCGACTTAAAGCTGATCACTCAAGATACCTATGAGCGGCATTATCGAACAATCGGAGCAAAGGGTTGGCGGCGAGCCAAGGGCGAGCCGTTTGACGATGCCGTGCCGCTGCTGAACAGGACCGTCGGGAGTAAATGCCTAAGCCTTTTGGAGGGGAGCGAAAACTTTCAGACCTCTCAAATCGAAGATGCTCTGCCGTTTCCAGAGAGCGTGTTTCAGAGCGTATTCGGGAGATCAATCAAAGGAGAGGCGGAAGCAGCGGACAATATCATCCATTTGACCGAATTCGGGAAACGGCCAGAACGGCGCATGAATTAATACTTGACCGCTCAAGCATATGCGATACTTTGAACGCATGAACAAGTTGAGCACCGAAGAACGCACGAAGGTTGTCGCCGCCCTCGTGGAAGGAAATTCGCTCCGCGCCGTGAACCGCATGACGGGCGTTAATCGGACGACGATCATGAAGCTGCTCGCCGATCTCGGCGCGGCTTGTTCCGCCTATCAGGACGAGGCTTTCGTGAACCTTCCGTGCAAGCGCATCCAGTGCGATGAGATTTGGAGCTTCGTGGGAGCGAAGGAAAAGAATGCGACAGAGGAACAGAAAGAAAGCGGCTGGGGTGACGTGTGGACGTGGGTGGCAATCGACGCCGACACAAAGCTCGTCCCGACATGGTTTGTCGGCACCCGCGATGCGAGCGCGGCTTATCACTTCATGCACGATCTCGCGGCCCGGCTGGCGAACCGCGTGCAACTCACCACCGACGGGCACCGTGCCTATCTCGGGGCCGTCGAGGACGCCTTTGGTTCCGAAATTGATTACGCGATGCTCGTGAAGATTTACGGCAACACGCCAGAGGGCGGCGAAGTGCGTTACAGCCCCGCGCAGTGCATGGGTGCTCGCAAGGCCGTCCAGAACGGCAAGCCGGAGTTCAAGCACATCTCCACTTCATTTGTAGAGCGCCAGAACCTCACGATGCGGATGAGCATGCGCCGCTTCACGCGCCTCACGAACGGGTTTTCAAAAAAAGTGGAAAACCACGAGCACGCTATCGCCCTCCACTACATGCACTACAACTTCTGCCGCATTCACAAATCGCTTCGCGTGACGCCCGCGATGGAAGCGGGCGTGTCCGATCACGTCTGGACGCTCGGCGAGCTAATCGCTTTGTTGGATTGAAACTGTACCACTACCCGCGCGCACACTTGGTTGACAGGCCATGGGTCTCACGGAATGATGCGCCCCCTTTTTCCTTGATGAGCCTTATCGTCCAGAAATATGGCGGCACGTCCGTCGGCGATCCCCAACGCATCCTCAACGTCGCCCGCCGAGTCGTCGCCACGCAGGAGGCCGGGCACCGCGTGGTCGTCGTCGTCTCCGCGATGAGCGGCGTCACGGACGGCCTCATCAACCTCGCCCGGCAGGTTTCGCAAAACCCCGCCGAGCGTGAAATGGACGTGCTTCTCGCGACGGGAGAGCAGACCACCATCGCGCTCACCGCCATGGCTATCCACGGGCTGGGCAAAAAGGCCGTGTCGCTGACCGGCGCGCAGGCCGGCATCATCACCGATGGCGTCCACACCAAAGCCAAGATCGCCAACATCACCCCCAAGCAAATCCACGCCCACTTGAAGAATGACGAGATCGTCATCGTTGCCGGCTTTCAGGGCGAAACTACGGACGGACGCATCACCACCCTCGGGCGCGGCGGCAGCGACCTCACCGCCATCGCCCTGGCCTCCGCCATCAAAGCGGACATCTGCCAAATCTTTACCGACGTGGACGGCGTCTATACCTGCGACCCGCGCATCGTCCCGACGGCGCGGAAGATCGACACCATCAGCTACGAGGAAATGCTGGAGATGGCCTCAAGCGGCTCAAAGGTCATGCAGTCGCGCAGTGTCGAGTTTGCTAAAAAATTCGGCGTCGTCTTCGAGGTGCGCAGCTCTTTCAACAACAACCCAGGGACTATCGTCACCGAAGAAACTGAAGATATGGAAAACGTCGTCGTCCGCGGAGTCAGCATCGAGAAAAACCAGGCCAAAGTTACCATCCGCCAAGTCCCCGACCGGCCCGGCACCGCCGCCAAAATTTTCGGCGCACTCGCCGCCACCAACGTCATCCTCGACATGATCGTGCAGAGCGACAGCGTGGGCGACACCAACGACATCTCCTTCACCCTGAACAAGGACGAGTTGCCCAAAGCCCAACAGGCCGTGGAGAGCGTGATGAAAGAGATCGGCGCGAAGGACATCATCACCGAGGAGGGCATCGCGAAACTCTCCATCGTCGGCATCGGCATGCGCTCGCACAGCGGCGTGGCCGCGCGCCTCTTCGAGGCGATGAGCGCGGGCGGCATCAATATCCAGCTCATCTCCACCAGCGAGATCAAGACGGCGGTGATCATCGAGGAAGGCAAAATCCACGAAGCCGCCCAACTCGCCCACGAAGCCTTCGGCCTCAGCGGGAAAGCGTAACCACCCACCCCGGAGGGACGCGCTCCCGCGCGTCCCCAATTTCCACGGTTGGCGCGTCTCCCAAAATGCGTGGGACGTGCCGGAGCGCATCCTTCCCGTTACCGCCGGAACAACCATCCCAGCAGGGTCAGCACCGCGCTGACCACCAGACACGTCACCACCGGGAAATAGAACGTCGAATTCCCCCGCTGCACAAACAGATCGCCCGGCAGCCGGCCCAACCCGCCAAGCCCTCCCGTCTTCCACAAAACCGCTCCCGCCACGACCAGCACGAAGCCGATGATGAAGAGGATCTTGCCGAGGTCGTGCATATCCCCGGACTGAAAGCCGCCTGATTGGCAGGCGCAACGCGAACCTCTTCCCACCCAAGCATTATGCTGGCTTTTGAGAAAGCGCGATTCTACGAACTCCGGGCGCTATGCTTCGTCCCCCTTGGCTATCGGTCACCGCGGTCTGCGCCCTCTTGGTCGCGTATTTAATCGGCCGATTCGGGGCCGTTCCCCCTCCTGCTGCGCGTGCCGTTCCCAGCGACTCCACAGGCTTCTTTCAACAAGCAGATCCCGCCGATCCTGCGGACGAAGGTCGGCCAAGCCGCAGGGGCGGCGTTGTGGCCGGGGTGCTCGCGGACGCTGCCGGAAAAACTGTCGAAGAACTCGCCATGCTCCTGGCTACGGAGAAATCAGGCGTGGCGAGAGCGGCGTTGCTCGAAAATTTGATCGAGCAACTTAACGCCGATAACTGGAAAGCCGTCTTCGAGGTGGTGTGGCACGCCCGGCAGGAAGGGATGATTTCCGATCGGGAGAAAGAACTGGTCCTTCAGTGCATTGGTCACATTGCCGGTCCTGCGGCGATGGCTCAGTTCAAACCCGCTGATCCTGTCAAAGATTGGGATACGCATGATGGCCGCCATGCAATGCGCGGCTGGGCGCAGGCGGATGCCGCGACCTCACTGACGTGGCTGGAAGCGCAACCCGAAGGAAATTTCCGCACCGGTATGGCTCTGGGTTTTGTGCGAGGAGCAGCCATCAACGATCCGAAACGGGCGCTCCAGGCTGTGACTATGCTCTCGCCGGAAAATCTGCAGTGGGCGATGAACTGGATGCTGAATGCGGACGAAGCTGCTCAATATGTGCCGTTTGTTCAGCAATGGCTCACCTCGAGCGCGCCAGGCGGCTCGAATCCCGAGACGACGCAAACCAAGTCAGAAGTCTTCAGCCAGTTACTCAACACGCAGTTTTACGCGATCCGAAATGACTCCGAAGGAATTCGAGTCGCCCGGTGGGTAGAACAGTTTGCCGGACGCGATTTGATCAACGCGCCAGCCGTGAGCCGGATGGCGGCGCAATTCGCCGAACGCATGGCGGCACCCAAGGTAATCGAACTGATCGAACGGATGGCTGCGCCGGTGGCACCCGGACAGCCAGATCCAATTTCCGTGGTTATGCGACGCTGGTCGCGACAAGACCCCAAAGCGGCGCAACAGTGGTTGAACGAACACCAAGATTCCCCGAGCTACGACGCCGCGGTAGTTGCCTTCGTCCAAAACACGCCCAACGCCGAGCCGGTCGTGCAGCGCGCCTGGCTCGACACCGTCCGTGACTAAAATCTGCGGACGCAAGCCCAGCGGCAATTCGATCAAACGCAAAAGGCGGCTGCGCCGCGGTGAGCGCGAGAAGGGGATGGGGAACGAACGGCTAGCTGGGCGGAAAACTCAACTCACGACCGGGCGCTCCGTGCGCCAGCGACGGCAAAGATCGCGCGCTGCCTCTGGCCAGTCTGGAAAGCGGAAGGTGAAGCCGGAACGCAGCAGGCGGGTGGGGATAACGCGGCGGCTTTTGAGAATCAGCTCCGTCTCCGTGCGCAAAAGGCGCGTGCCGATTTCCAGCATCCACTCCGCGGCCGGCAGACCGAGCGGCTGGCGCCACGCGGTCCGCAGCGCACGCATGAAGTCGGCATTCGGCAGCGGGTGCGGAGCGGCGAGGTTCACCGGGCCGCTGAGGTCTTCACGCTCGATCAGCCATCGTACGGCGCGGATGAAATCCTCGTCATGCATCCACGAAACATATTGGCGGCCATCGCCGGCCCGCCCGCCGAGGCCGCAGCGCACCAGCCCGAGCAGCGTGGCGAAAACTCCGCCTGCATCCGGGCTCATGGTCATCGCCGAGCGCAGGATGACTTTCCGCGTCCGCGGCGTCTCCGCCTCCTCCACCGCCCGCTCCCACGCCCGCGCCACCTCGATGCTGAAACGCCAGGTTTCCGGCACACCCGGTTCGTCGCCGCCGAGTTGGCCGGTTTCCTCGTCATTCGGCGAGTCGTAGCGGTGGGCGTAGATCGTTGCCGTGGCCGCTTGCAGCCAGACGCGCGGCGGTCGTTTCGCTGCGGCGATGGCCGCACCGACCACGCGGGTGGACTCGACTCGCGATTGCATGATCTCGCGCCGGTTCGCCGCGTGGTAGCGGCAGTTCACGCTGCGTCCCGCGAGATTGATGACGACCTCTGCGCCGTCGATCTCCGCCCACCAGTCGCCGCGCGTCGCCGCATCCCACGCGAGCACTTTCCACGGTGCTGGCTGCGGGCGGCGGCTGAGGACGACGACCTCGTGGCCTTCACCGTGAAACACCTGAGCCAGGATTGAACCGACCTGACCTGAACCGCCGGGAATGATGATCTTCATCGCGTCTTGCAGTAGCCCTCGCTCGCACAGGCGGCGGCGGGAAGGTTGTCGAGTTTCCGGCGCAATTCCTCGGTCGTTGTTGCCGGGTGAAAAAGCCAGCGGCTGAGCCGGTGGCGGTTTTCGGAGACGAGTTCGCAGGCGCGGCGCGCCAAAGGGAGCAGCGCCGGGTGGGCGAGCCGCTGCGCCCATTCGCGATACTCGCGCAGCGCCCACAGGCACATGACCCACGCGCTCCCACCCTGCCATACGTCCCCTGCATCGCTGATGACGACGATCTCCTTTTCCGGGTGCAGCACCTCTATGCCGGGGAACCGGCAGGCCACTTCGGGCGATTGCAGTGGGATGAAAACCAGCGGCACGAAAGCCGGTTGCTGATCGAGCCACGTCCGGCACCGCCGGCAGAGGTGGCAGGTGCTGTCGTAGAGAATGTAAAGGCGCTTCATGGTCGTGAGGCTAGGCTTGGCCGACTACGGCCACACGGGCTTGCGGCGCGAGCGGCGGCGGTGCGCTGTGCAGGAGCGCGCGTTTCCGCATTTTGCTGAAAACGTAGAGGTTGAAGAAGTGCATCGCGCCGAGGATGAGCAGCACCGCACCCATCTTAGTGCTCAGGACTTCGAGCAGTTCCTGAAGATTCGCCGCCTTGTCGCCGTACTTCAGTGCGAGGCTTACGTAGCCGACATTCACCAGGTAGAAGCCGACGAGTAGGAGATGATTGATGGAATCGGCCAGCGCCTCATTGCCGTGGAAGGCATCGACGAGGAAGAGGCGGCCGTTTTTGTGCAGCGTCTTCGCCACCCAGACGGTGAGGGCGATGCTAATCGCGAGGTAAAGGGCGTAGGTGCAGACGACGTAGTTCATGGTGTTTTTCTTTCTAGTTTATTGGTTTTTATGTTTTCAGGAAGTTTTGAAACATCTAGTCAAAAGAAGGCTGCTCATTTGAGAAATTTCAACGCCCACGGAACGATGGTGCTCTGCTCAGACTTCACGACCTTGCTCAGCACCCCATCCGCCATCTCCATAAACTCGCACAGCGCCTTGGTCTGCCAGGTGAAACTTGCGGCCTCCGGCGATTGCAAACCGTCCGCGCGGTCGATGCAGTCCTTGAGAACATTGATCGCCGGACGAATCTCCCGCCGCTTCCGCTCGCGAACGATGATGCAAAACATCTTCCAAACGTCCTTTTCCGCCTCGAAATACTCTTTGCGCTCCCCTTTGCGAATGACGCTGCGCACCAGCCCCCAGCCGGTGAGTTCCCGCAAATTCATGTGCGCATTGCCGCGGCTGATCTTGAGTTCCTCCATGACCTCGTCGGTGGTTAGCGCGTCGGGCGTGATGATGAGCAGCGCGTGAATCTGCGCCATCGTCCGGTTGATCCCCCAAGCGCTGCCAATCGTCCCCCACTGGGTCACAAACTCATCGCGCGCAGCTTCCAGTCGGACAGCCTCGGCGGCATTGGCTTGGGGGTCGGTCTCTTTCATTTCGTATTTTCAGGATATACTGAAACTACAACTGGGCAAGCAGAGTTTTCGCGAAGACTGCCCACCGGTCGGGGACTTGGAGAAAACCTAGGCTGCCGGTGCCACCGCCACCGCGCACGCCTTGTAGCTCGGCTGCCGGGAGTACGGGTCGAAGGAGGGATAGGTGAGCTGATTCACCGCGGCGTAGTGCATGGGGAGGAAGACTTGGCCGGGCTGGACGGTGGTGGTGAGGTGCGCGGTGGCGGAGATTTTGCCGCGGCGGGAGGAGATGGTCACGCAGGCATTGGGCGCAATGCCGAGGCGCGCGGCGTCGAGCGAGTTGATCTCGAGGTAAGTGGAGGCGGGATAGAGTTTGCGCAAGACGTCGGACTTTCCGGTGCGCGTGTTCGTGTGCCACTGCGAGGACGTGCCGCGGCCGGTGAGCAGGATGAACGGATACGCCGCGTCCACCGGTTCGGCCATCGCGCGCGGGACGTCGAAGAGAAACTTTGCCTTTCCATCCGCGTGAAAAAAGTGCCCGTCATCGAACAACCGTCGCTCCACGGGCGGGCTTTCGCCTTTCGCCTTTCGCCTTTCGCCCTCATTCCACGGCCACTGCACGCCGCCGCATTCGTCGATCATCCGGTAGTCGGCGATCCCGGTGATGTCGCACGGTTGGCCGCGGGAGAATTCCTTCATCAACTGAAACGTCGCCTCGGGCGAACTCCAGCGCGCGAACATCTCCCCGCAGCCCCAGTACTGGGCGATCAGTTTGCAGATGTTGAAATCCGAAAGCGCCTGGCCGGGCGCGCGCGCGACTTTTTTCACGAGCCCGATACGGCGTTCGGAATTGATCAGCGTGCCCTCCTTCTCGCCCCACCCGGCGGCGGG
Source organism: Chthoniobacter sp. (assembly GCA_031390545.1). Taxonomy (GTDB): domain Bacteria; phylum Verrucomicrobiota; class Verrucomicrobiia; order Chthoniobacterales; family Chthoniobacteraceae; genus Chthoniobacter. The sequence continues at coordinate 87,267 of JANMTP010000035.1, forward strand.
TAGCACGAGGTCGGCACGCAGCGCGGTTTCGGTCGTGTGATACATGTCCTGGACGACCAAGAAATCGAGCTTCCCGAGCAGTTCGTTGAACTCATTCTGGTGAATCCACGAGTGCGCGCCGTTCGTCGCGATGACCCACAGGCCCTTGATCTTCCCGGCACGGATGCCGTCCACGATTTCGTCGTAAGCCCACGAAGTCTGCCGCGGAATCACGCTTTCCTCGAGGCCAAGGATGCCGGCGATTTTGGCGCGGTCGGCGGCGTCGGTGAAGCTGTGGCCGCCGAGCAGGCTCGTCACATTGGCGTAGAGGCGGGAGCCCATCGCGTTGCATTGGCCGGTGATGGAATTCGCGCCGGTGCCGGGGCGGCCCATGTTGCCGGTCATCAGCGCGAGATTGATGATCGCCTGCGCCGTGCGCGTGCTCTCGTGGCCTTGGTTGACGCCCATCGTCCACCAAAACGAGACGCGCTTGCCGTCGCGAATGGTCTCGGCGAATTGCCACAGCTCATCCGCGCTCAGGCCGGTCGCGGCGCTGACCATGTCGGTGGTGAAAGGAGTCACAAACTCCGCGAACTCATCGAAGCCCGTGGTGTGCGTGTCGATGTAGGTGCGGTCGATCCAGCCGCTGGCGATGAGGATGTTTGTCAGGCCGTAGAGCAGCGTGAGATCGCTCTTGGGCGCGAGCGCGTAGTGCTGCGTCGCGGCCATCGCGGTCTCGGTTTTGCGCGGATCGAGGACGATGATCTCGGGCCGGTGCTTATTGCGCATCACCCGCTGCCACATGATCGGGTGGGCGATGCACGGGTTTGCGCCGATGAAAACCAGCACGTCGCTTTCCTCGAAATCCGCGTAGGTGAAAGGCGGTGCATCGAAGCCGAAGGACTGCTTGTAGGCCGTCGCCGCGGTGGCCATGCACTGCCGGGTATTGCTGTCGCAGTGGACGAAGCCCATGCCGAATTTGAAGAGCGCGCCGAGGAAAGCCATCTCTTCGGTGACGATCTGGCCGGTGCCGAGGAAGGCGACGGACTCGGGACCGTGCTGGCGTTTGATGTCTTTGAAGCGCTCACAAAAAAGCGTGAGCGCCGCATCCCAGTCCACGGGCTCAAATTCGCCGCCACGCTCGCGCCGGAGCAGCGGCGTGGTCGCGCGGTCCGGCGCGGCGAGCGGGGTCAGCGCCTCCCAACCCTTTGGGCAAGCCATCCCGAGGTTCACGGGGTAATGCGTGTCGGCGCTCAGATTGATCGCCTGTCCGTCCTTGAGGTGGATGTTCAGGCCGCAACCGGTGGAGCAAAAGCCGCAGACCATCGTGGTCGTGTCGTCCGGCTTCAGCCGCTCGGGCACTTTGCCGAGGCCGAAGTCACCTGGCGTCTGCACCAGGTCTTTGGTCAGCGGGCCATCCCACACGCGGATGAAGTCGGCAGCTTTGGCGGCGAGTGTTTTCATGCGTGCAGCGGGTTGGGAGCGAGCGGGCCGGGCATGCGCGGGGCGATGACGGCGGTGAAAAAGAAATACCGTTCGATGAGTTGCGAGCTGAGCGTGAGCAGGAAGGAAATCGTCGCGCAGGCCGTGCCGATGGCGCCGGTCCCGGTGATCGCGAGGGCGCCGAAAAGTGTCGATCCCACGAACAGCCCGAGCCGCCCGAAGAGTAGCGGACGGCCCAGCTTCCAGACAGCCAGCGCGGAGCGGTGCGTGGCGGCGTGCTCGTCGCGCAGGGCGGTGTGAAAGTTTTGGAACTCCCAGCCGAAAAGCGCGGTGCGGATGAACGTGGCGAGGATGGCGAAGGTCTGGATGGCTTCGCTAAGCGGCCCGCCGGAGAACGTGGCAACCCAGCCCAGCAGGGCGGCGGTCCCTGCGGTGCCGAGCAGGAGCGCGGTGCCGAAGAACTTGGTGAACGTCAGCTCGCGGTTCCAGAAGACGCGGCGGGTATCGACGTAGATCATCGCCGAACACCAGACGCCGAGCAGGCCGAGCACCGCGGCGGCGATGGCGAGCGGCGCGGAAAACTGCGCGGGCTGGATGAACCGCTCAACAACGCCCAGCGGTGACAGCAAACCCGCGAGCGTCTTCCACCAAGCCGCGCCGGTGAAAGCCGCAGCGGCGCCGGCGAAAATGCTGAAGGCCAGAATCTCGCGGCTCATCCAGGACGTCCGCAGGCCGAGAAACGCCCGCCACGCACCGAGCGGGCGGCCGAGGTGGAGGACGCTCACCGCCAGGCCGAGGTTGAGAATCGCGAACGCGGCGGCGGCGAGCGGAGCCTGCGCGGCGCGAAACGCCGCCGCGTCGCCAATCGCGAGCGCGGCGGCGCAGACGAGGAGGCCCGCGGCGACCTGAGTGAGCACGAGCATGCCGATGAGCGGTGCGTGCGCGTGCTCCAGACGGAGCGCGGCGCTGTCCCCCGGTCGCGCATTCGCGGGCATCACGCGGTGCGTGGTGTAAAGCGTCGTGGGTTTCGTGTAGCTCGAATCAAAAGCTCCCGGGAGCAGGCGGACGCCGGGCTCGCTGGCGTCGGGGACCTCGCCCGTCTGTGCGATGCGGATGGTGATCGCGCCGCTCGGGCAGGCCTGCACGCAGGCCGGCGCTTCGCCGACGGCGAGGCGGCTGTGGCACATGTCGCACTTCCGCACGATGCCCCGCTTCGTGGAATACTTCGGCACGTCGTATGGGCATTTGAGTACGCAGTATTGGCAGCCGATGCACTGGTCATCGAGGTGCCGCACGATGCCGGTCTCGGCGTCCTTTTCGTAAGCGCGCACCGGACAGCCTTCGAGGCACGCGGGCTCGAGGCAGTGGTGGCAGGCGGTCGTGACGGTCTGCTGCCAAGGCTCTTCCACACTTCCGCCGTGGAGCAGGCCGATGTCGCGCCACGTCTCGTCGTCATCCAGCCCATTGAGCGAATGGCATGCGCTCACGCACGCCTTGCAGCCAGTGCAGATGTCGAGATCGACGGCAAAGGCATATTGCTCGCCGCGGCCCGGCTTGGAGAGCGGGATGAGGTCGCGGTAGTAACGAGACTGCGCGGGTAAGGCGTCGCGCTCGTGCTGGCGGGAGAATCGCTCGACGGCGGTGAGCGACTGCTGCTCGGCGAGTAGTTCGTCGATCAGCGTGCGCGGCGCGGATTCTTCGAGGGCGATCATGGGGAGGTCCGGGGAGCACAGGCCGCCGGCCTGTGGTTTCCGGCGGCTCGCCGGAAACTTTCTCGCGGAGCGAGTGGAAAGGCGGCGGGGGTGCGGCCGGGTCTTGCACGGACCGCTCGCATCGGTCCACGCGCGGGCGTTCGGCGGGCCGCCGAACGCGACAGGCCAGCGGCCTGTGCTCCCCGGAGCTCGCCGCGCTCACTCGTCATTCGAGAAAATTGCCTGGAGATTGTTGAGGTCGTGGCGGGCGGTGAAGGCCTGGAAGCCTTCGCCGGCCGTGCGGTGGCGCAGGTAGCCGCGGAGCATTTTCTCGATGAGCGGCGGCAGGCTGTCGAAGGCGATGCCGGTAAAAACTTGCCGGCCTACGGCCTGGTTCGTGCCGAAGCCGCCGCCGACAAAGACGTGGTAGCCGTCCTGGCTCTCGCCTTCGACTTTCACCTTTGCGCCGAGCAGGCCGATGTCGCCCATGTAGTGCTGCGCGCAGGAGTTCGGGCAGCCGGTGACGTGGATGTTCACGGGCTGGTCGAGCGTGACGCGCTTGTCGAGGTAGTCGGCGAGCTTGAGCGCGTGGCCCTTGGTGTCAGCCTGCGCAAACTTGCAATACGCGTTGCCGGTGCAGGCGATGAGGCCGCTGCGAAGGTTGGATTGCTGGGTGTCGAACCCGGTTTTGCGCAGCGCCTTTTTCACGGTCTCGACGTAGGCGTCGGGCACGTTCGGGATAATGAAGTTTTGCCAGACGGTAAGCCGCACTTCGCCCGAGCCGTAGAGATCGGCGATCTCGGCGACGCGAAGCATCTGCTTCGGCGTGATGTGCCCGACGGGCACCGTCGCGCCGACGTAGTTCAGCCCCGGCTGCTTCTGCGGGAAGATGCCGACATGCGAGTGCGGGATTTTTTCTCCCGGATACTGCAGGGACGCGGGCTCAAGCGGCGCGCGCTGGAGCTGGTAGCCTAGCAGCTTCTCGGTTTCGGCGAGATACTGTTCGAGCGTCCACTTTTCGAGGAGGTGCTTGAGCCGCGCCTTCTTCCGGTCGGTGCGATTGCCATTGGCGATGTAAACGCGCACCACCGCGCTCACGACGCGGTTGAGCTCCGCCGGCTTCACCAGGACGCCGATGTCGCGCGCGAAAGCCTTGTGGCCGGTCGCGCCGCCGAGGGCGATGCGGAAGAAAATCTCGTCGCCGACTTTTACCGCCTTGCAGCCGATGTCGTTGGTATCCTCAACCGTGCCAATGAGGCCGCCGCCGTCGTAGGCGATGTTGAACTTCCGCGGCAGGTCATAAAAGGCGCGGTCGTTGATGATGAGGTGCCCCATCTCCGCGCAGAACGGCATGACGTCGATCAGCTCGTGCGGATCGACCCCGGCGGTCGGATTGGCGGTCAGGTTGCGGATGTTATCCGCGCCCGCGCCGCGCGTGTGCAGGCCGACATGCTGGATGCGCTGGACGAGCGCGGGCGTGTCCTTTGGCTGGATGAGCCGCATCTGGAGATTCGCGCGCGTGGTGATCTGCACGTAGCCGGTGGTGAGTTCCTTCGCGACGCTCGCCAGCTCGCGGAGTTGGAAAGTGCGGAGCTGTCCGCCCGGGATGCGCAGCCGGGCCATGAAGGCTTCCTTGTTTGGCGTAAGGTAAAAAAGTCCGTTCCATTTGAAGCGAAAGATTTCCTCCTTCTCGGGCGCTTTGTTCCCCGCGGCGTAGTCGAGGAGCACGGGGTAAGCATCGAGCGGGTGCAGTTCCTTCTTCACGCGCTCCTCGAAGACGAGATCGTCGTGCGAGACGGTTTCTTCGACGGCTGGCGCACCTTCTACATCGGTGAAGCGCTGGCCGCGGGCGGAGACGCCAGCGAAGAAGCCGGTCAGGTAGTTCGTCTGTTCCGCCGACAGCGGGTCGCCGTTGATGGTGCTGATCGGAAGGGCGGTGCTCATAACAGATTCCGGGGAGCGCGCGCGTTCCGCACGTTGGTCGCGGCGTTCCGCCACGACGGACTTCCCAAAGCGTGGATCACAGAAGTCGCATGGTTGCTCACGTTGGCGCGAGGTGTTGGAAGTTCGTGCGCGCAGAATGCGCGCACCAACGGGCTGGAAGCCCGCGCTCCCTGGAGTTTTGGAGCGGCGCGGTTAGTAAACATCCCGTTGGTAGCGTTTCGCGGCTTTCAATTTCGTGATGTATTCCGCGGCGGCGGCCTGGCTCAGGCCGCCGACGGATTCGACGATCTGGTGGAGGGCGGCGTCCACGTCTTTGGCCATGCGGCTGGCGTCGCCGCAGACGTAGAAGTGCGCGCCGTTTTCGAGCCACTGCCAAAGCTCCTGCGCCTGCTCGATCATCCGGTTCTGGACGTAGATTTTTTCCGCCTGGTCGCGGGAAAAGGCGAGGTCGAGGCGCGCGAGGTGGCCATCGGCGACCCAGCCTTCGAGTTGCTCGCGGTAGAGGAAATCAGTGTCGCGCCGCTGGTCGCCGAAGAAGAGCCAGTTGGCACCTTTCGCGTCGGTCGCACGCCGTTCTTCGAGAAAGGCGCGGAAGGGCGCGATGCCCGTGCCCGGACCGCACATGATCACGGGCGTGTCGCCATTCGGCGGCAGGCGGAATCCGTGCGAAACCTGGACGAAGACGGGCACTGGCGTATCGCTGGCGCAGCGGTCGGCGAGGAAGGTGGAGCAGACGCCTTTGCGCACGCGGCCGTGGCCGTCGTAGCGGACGGCGGCGACGGTGAGATGCACCTCGTCGGGATGCGCCTTGGGACTGGAGGAAATAGAGTAAAGGCGGGGCTGCAATTTTTTGAGCAGCGCGATGAGTTCTGGCGCGGTGAAGGGCGGCGTGAGGCCGGTGATGACGTCGACAACTTCGCGGCCCCAGAGCCACTTCTTCAAGTCATCCTTCCGCGCCGGATCAAGCAGGGCGGCCAATTCGCCGCCAGCCGCACCGCGCTCGGCGGCGGCCTTGAGCAGCTCGGCTGAAGGCCGCGCGATGTCGAAATGCTGCGCCAGCGCGAGACGGAGCGAAGTCTCGGAACCGTCGGGCGTTTTCACCGCTTCCTCTCCATCGCAGCCGAGCGTGGTGAGGATGTCGCCGACGAGTTCGCCGCAGTTGGCGGGTAGCACGCCGAGCGCATCGCCGGCCTCGTAGGTCAGGCCGGAACCGGCGAGCGAGATTTCGTAGTGGCGCACTTCCTTGCCGGAGCCTTCGCCGTTGAGCTTGAGATTGGTCAGCAGCCGCGCGGGAAAGGGATTTTTTTTGTCGTGAATGGTGATCGGTGAATCGTGAATGGCGGCGGTGCTTTCCGAACCATTCACCATTCCCTGATCACGACTCACGCCGCCTTTCTCTAACAGGGCCGCGAAGACGCCGTCGGTCCAAGCCTTGGCAGGTGTCTCGTAATCGACATCGCAATCGATACGCGGGTGCACGCGTTTGGCGCCGAGCGATTCAAAACGCGCGTCGCACATTTTGCCAAACTCGCAAAAGCCCGCGTAGTTCGTGTCGCCGAGGGCGAGCACGGAATAGCGGAGTTGCGAGAGTGGCGGGGCGGTGTCGCTCTTGAGGAAGTTCCAGAAAGCCTGCGCATTGTCCGGCGGCTCGCCGTCGCCGTAGGTGCTGGTGATGACGAGGACGTTTTCCTCTTTCGTCAAATCGACCGTCTCATACTTCGCCATGTCCACGAGCTTCGCCTTGAAGCCGCGCTTCTCCGCTTCCTTCGACAACTTTTTCGCCAAGCCCTCGGCGGTACCCGTCTGGCTGCCAAACAGGACGGCCAAAGGCTTGGCGGGAGCGGCGGGAGCCGCAGCGAGGCCGGCCAGCGCCCGACCCCCAAGATTTGCGTCGGAGAAAAGTCCGGCGAGATAGCCATTCAGCCAGTGGCGCTGTTCGGTGGAGAACGGGGCGTTTTCGGGAATGAATGGGATTGGGCTCATAGGTGGTTAGCTGCTGTTTGGACGAAGTCCGCCGCGCGCATGGAAGCGCGCGGCGGACAGCCCAACCAAGAAAGGATGCGAGTTAGAAGGTGATGGTCGCTTGCACGTAACCGAAGTCGGCGTCGCTCGAAGCGCCGGTGTCTTCGAGGTAGTTGCCGGCGAAGAAGTGGGCGTAGCCGGCCTGGAATTGCAGGTATTTCACCGGCGTCCACGTGGCCACGATCTCGACCTGCGAGCCTTCATATTTTCCCGCGTCCCGCGCGGCCGCATTCAGCGGACGCACCGGGGTCACGCCGTTGGCGCGGTACCAGACATCGTCCGTGGAGGCGATGAAGAAGGCGCGGTAGTTGGTCTGCACGTTCACGGTCTTGTGCGGCTGCACGGTCACGGCGGCCATGACCTGCTGCATGTTCTGCCACGCCGTTACGTCCATGATGCCGTAGAACTTGTGGTTCGTCGGGAAGAGGTTCTGAAACGTCTCGATGTCCCCATCGGTGGGGTTGTTGTCGCCCGAGGCGTAGTTGTATTCCACGCTCAGCCGTGGCTTCCACGCGACGTCGAAGGTGTAGCCGAGGGCGGCCGTTACCGCGAAGGAGCTGAGGTCGAGCCCACGCACTTCGCCGCTTTGAAAGGCCACCTCCGCGGAATAGTCGAGGCCGATCGCTTTCGGCGCGGGCGCCGGAGCGGGCGTGGATTTACCATCGCTCGGCGGGGCCGCCGGCTGCGGAGCAAAGGCTCCGGGCTTCGATTTCACGCGCATCCCGAAGGTCGCGAAGGTGGTGTCACCGATGGCCCGGGGCTGGTAGTCCGGGTTCGTATTTTCGTAGAGGTAGAGCGCGTAGAGGTCCGTGGTCTGAAAGGGCAGCGCCGTGGTCGTGAAATAGAGGCCGCCGAAAACCTGGCCGCGCTCGGTCTCGGTCACATTGACGAAATCGGACGGGTTGTATTCCCCGCGCCGTGGCACGACCACGCTGGAGACAAAGGCGTCGAGGGACCATTTCTTCTCCTCCCAGCGCAGCTTCACCGCATCGAAAGTCCGCCCGATGTTATTCCAATCGAACGCACCGATCAGCCGTTCGTCGCCGTAGCTTAGGATCTGGCGTCCGGCCCGGAGCGTGAGCGGGAAACGTTTGACGTCGCCCACCTCCACGTAGCCCTGCCGGAGATGGAAGCTGTCGTCCCCTTCCGCGCCGAGTTGGCCAGGAAAATCCGGGCGGTCGGAGTCGATCTCCCGCGCGTCCTGGGTCTGGGCGTAGATCTTCAGCCACGGCGCGGGCTTGAGCAGCACGCCGAAGCGGAAACGCTGGAGCAGCCAGGCGTCGTCGGTCAGCGCATCGACTTCGGAATTGAAGTCGAAATTGTTTTCGCGCGCTTCGAAGCGCAGCCGCTCTTGCACGTCGAAGACAACTTTGCCGTCGAAAAAGCTCAGCGGATTTGCCTCCGGCGCTTTCTCGACTACGGTCTTGCCGCTAGTGGATTTCGCAACTGTCTCTCCCGCCTGGGAAGATATGAAACCGCTGGTTAGGAGCGCTGTCGCAAGCAGCGCTCCGCTTTTTTTCAGGGTGGTGATTTTTCGTTGAAGCATTGGGTGTGGTTTAGTTTTTTTGAGATGCTCCTCGGTGGTTTTGGGTGGTGGCTTGGCCCGCGAGCATGCGGGCCAGAATGGAATTAGGAAATGGCTGGAGCTTTTTCGGCGGGCGTGGCGGCGGGAGGCGTCGGAGGTGCCGCGTGCTTGTGGGCTTTGACTTCCAGAAAATGGATCAGCTGTTCGCGGAGCTTGTAGTACTCCGGGTGTTCCATGACCGCCCGGCGCTCGCGCGGACGTGGAAAATGCACCTCAATAACTTCGCCGATGCCGGCCTCGGGACCGTCCGTCATGCAGATGATGCGGTCGCTCAGAAACAACGCTTCATCGACATCGTGCGTGACCATCATGGCCGTGATTTTTTCCCGCCGCCAAAGCTGGATCAACACCTCCTGCAACTCGTAACGCGTGAGCGAATCGAGCATGCCAAACGGCTCGTCGAGGAGCAGCATCTTCGGCGCGAGGGCAAAGGCCCGGGCAATGCCGACGCGCTGGCGCATGCCTTGCGAAAGCTCCTTTGGCGACTTGTGCATCGAATCCGCGAGACCGACGAGCGTGAGGTAGTATTCCGCGATTTGCCGCCGCTCGGTTTTGTCGGCGGTGTAAAAAACCTGGTTCACGCCGAGCATCACGTTTTCGAGCGCGCTCATCCATGGGAGCAGGGAGGGCGATTGAAAAACCACGCCACGATCCGGGCCGGGACCGGTCAGTTCTTTGCCCGCGAGAATGATGCCGCCGCTGGTCACGCTGCTCAGGCCGGCGACCATCATCAGGATCGTCGATTTGCCGCAACCAGAGTGGCCGATGACGGTGACGAACTCGCCTTTGCGGAACTTGAAGTCCACGTCCTTCACAATCACCGCCTCGCCCTTCGGCGAAGGGTAGCTTTTCGTCAGTTTGGTGAGTTCGAGATAAGCTGGCTCGCTCATACGGCGGTCTCCACGGTTTCGCGTTTTTCCTCGCTGCGCCGACGGGGCCGACGCTTTTGGCCAAAGGGATGGCGCGGCAAGTCGAGATCCTCGGGGATGAGGTCGGGCAGCACGAGTTTCACGGTCATTGCCGCCTTCCGCTTGTCCGTGGCTTTGAGCAGGTAGTCGATGACCTCAGTGCGGGTCTGCTTGAAGTCGTAGTTGTGATTCACGTCGGCGCGACTGCGCGGGCGCGGGATCATCACCGGGATGGACGGTCCGAGCGTGGCCCGGGGGCCGGCGGTCAGCGGGATCACACGGTCGGCGAGGAGGATGGCTTCGTCGGGGTCGTTCGTGATGAGGATGACGGTCTTCTTTTCCTCCTGGCAGATGCGGTTGATCTCGTCCTGCAAATTGGCGCGCGTCAGGGCATCCAACGCGCTCAGCGGTTCGTCCAGCAGTAGGATTTCCGGCTGCATGGCCAGCGCCCGCGCCACGGACACCCGCTGCCGCATCCCACCGGAAAGCTCGCTCGGCACTTTGTGCATCGCCGGCGTGAGGTTCACCATGCCGATGTACCTTTCGATGTGTTTGCGGCGTTGCTCCACGCTCCACTGTGGGAAAATCTGATCGACGGCGAGCGCCACATTTTCAAAAACCGTGAGCCACGGAAGCAGGCTGTAGTTTTGGAAAACGATCCCCCGATCCGGCCCCGGTCCGGTGACTTTCTGACCTTTCAGCAAGACCTCGCCTTCGTCAGGAAACTGCAGCCCGAGGATGAGTGACATCAGCGTCGTCTTGCCCGAACCCGAGTAGCCGATGATGGCCACGAACTCGCCCGTCTCGACCTCCAGATTCAGGTCATGCAACACCTCGAAGCGGGCATTCGCCGGGCCAAAGCCTTTGCTGACGTTTTTGATTTCGAGGAGGGCCATAGGCTGAGTCAGGCGGTTTTGAAGCGGCTTTCCACCAGGCTCATCAGGCGGTCGAGGATGAAGCCGACGACGCCGATGGTGAGGATGCAGAGGATGATGTGGGCGTAACTGAGCGCGTTGTATTGCTGCCAGAGGAAGCCGCCGACGCCGGGTTTTCCGGTGAGCATTTCCGCCGCGACGATGACCAGCCAGGCGATGCCGAGCGACAGCCGAAAGCCGGTGAACATGTAGGGCAGTGTCGCCGGGATGAGGACCTTGAAGAGCGTCTTGGTCTTCGAGAGTTTCAGCACTTTGGCCACGTTGAGGTAATCCTGCGGGATGGCGCGCACGCCGACGGCGGTGTTCAGCACCGTGGGCCACATGGAGCAGACGGCGATGGTGAAAAGTGCCGCGGCATCAGACGCCCCGAAGCTAACCTTGCCTTGCGTGTCCATCACTTTCACGCCGCTGAAAAGCACCAGCCCGAGCGGCAGCCAGGCCAGCGGTGAAACTGGCCGCAGGACCTGGATAAGCGGATCGAAAATCTTCGTGAAGGTTTTCGACAATCCGAGGAAGAAGCCGATCGGCGTGCCGATGAGCAGCGCGATGGCGTAGCCCTGCGCGACAAGCGCGAGCGACAGCCAGGTGAAGCGCAGGATGCCTTGATCGAGTTCCCCGCGCTTCGCCAGCGGCTGAGTGATGTAAAGCTTGCTCTTGTCCCAGGTCTCGGTCGGCGACGGAAGGTCGGCGGAAATGCCGGTACGCTGCACTTTCACGATCTTGTCGCCAAAATCGTCCACCCCTTCGGTGCGCTTTTCCTTCCCTGCGATCATGGCCCAGAGGGCGAGGCAAACGGCCACGCCGATGATGGGCAGCAGCAGCCAGTCGAGTTTCTTCAAAGGTGTTTCTTTCATGGCTGGTAGTCGACGGAGCTATTGGCGGATACTGGTGATCAGGAAGGAGGCGGCGTACTCCTCGGGCTCGGAGGGGTCGAAAGTGCGGCCGTCGAAAAGCGTCTCGGGAGCGAAGTCGGCCCCGCCGTGGGTGACGCCAAGTTCTTTCATGGCAGCCTCGTAGAAGTCGGGGCGCATGACGCGGCCAGCCACACCTAGGTAGTCGGGCGGCGTCGGCAGCATGTCCCAGCGGCGGAACTGCGAGAGCCACCACACGCAGTGTTTGGGCTGGGGGTAGTTGGCATTGCGCGCCTGAAAGGTAAGGCCGCGTAGCCCATCCGCCTGCCGCCGCCCGTCGCCATACTCGACGGCACCGCTCAGGCGGGCGCGGATCATCGCCGCGGGGGCATTGAGATATTCCGGCTGCGCGAGGAGCGCGGCGAGGGCGTCGTGGTTGGCAGGATCGTCGCACCAAGCGCTGGCCTCGTGCAGGGCTTTGAGCACGGCTTTCACGGAGTTCGGATTCGCCTCGGCAAACTCCTCCGTGAAAGCCAGCACCTTCTCGGGATGATCCGGCCAGATTTCCTCCGAGAGCAGCGCGGTGAAACCCAGCTCCTCGGAAATCGCGCGCACATTCCACGGCTCGCCCACGCAAAAACCGTCCATGCACCCGGTCTTCATATTCGCGACCATCTGCGGGGGCGGGACGGTGATGAGGGCCACATCTTTATCGGGATGAATGCCGCCCGCACCCAGCCAGTAGCGCAGCCACATGGCATGCGTGCCCGGCGGCAGGGTGATGCCGAAAACCATCGGCCGACCTTTGTCGCGGCACTCGACGGCGAGCGGGCGCAGCGCCTTGGGATCGGCGGCAAAATTCCCGCGGTGCTTCGCTCCGAGCGTGATGGCCTGTCCATTCCGACTCAGCACCCACGGGATGACGAGCGGCTTCTGGTCGGTGCCGAGCCGGCCCACCGCCGCCCCGACCGGCATGCCGAAGAGCATCTGCGCCGCGTGGGTCGCGCCGCTATTCAGCGCATCGCGCAAAGCTGTCCAACTTGAAAATCTCCCGAGACTCGAGGTGATGCCGTGCTTGGCAAAAAGCCCCTGCGCGTGGGCGACAATCAGCGGCGCACAATCGCTGAGCGGCACAAAGCCAAAAGTAAGCTGGCGCACTTCCGGGCCACCGCCGGCATACGCCCCACCAACCCAGGCACTCGGCACGAGCGACGTAAGATCGAGCCCGCTCCCAGGCCGGCCCGCCGCTAATCGCGTGCTGTCAAAGCGATCCGCGGCGACGCGGGTGCCGTTGGTGTGTGGTCGTGGGTCGATTGCCTCCATTGTGGACTCAGCCTTTCACGCCGTGGATCGGGAACCCTTTGGCGTAGGCCTCAAGGTCGCCCTTCGGGTCAAATTTCACGCCGTCGAAGAGCGTCTCCACGCCGTCGTCGAGCGTGCCCTTGGTGTAGCCGATTTCCTTCATCGCTTCGGCGTAGATATCTCCACGCATCACGCCCTTCGCTACGCCCGCGTAGTCGGGCGCGCCTTCCACCAGCCCCCAGCGGCGGAACTGCGTGAGCCACCACTTGGCAAATTTCGGCTGCGGGTAGTTGCAATTCCGGTCGCTGAAAATCATGTAGTTCGGGTCGCGGAATTTGCGCCCGTCGCCCATGATGTATTTGCCCTGCAATCGGCTCAGGATCACGTCTTCCGGGCAGTTGATGTAGCTGGCGGAGGACACGATTTTCGCCTGCTCCACGCGGTTATCCATCACGTCGAGCCACACGCTGGCGTCATGCAAACCTTTGAGCACGGCTTTCACCGTCTTCGGATTCTTCTCCGCAAACTCCGCGGTGAACGCACAAACTTTTTCCGGGTGATCCTTCCAAATCGCCTGCGTCGTCACGCTGGTGTAGCCGATGTCATCGGCGATGGCCCGCGCGTTCCACGGCTCGCCCACGCAGTAGCCGTCCATCTTGCCGACCTTCATATTCGCCACCATCTGCGGCGGCGGCACGGTGATGAGGGCCACGTCAGTGTCGGGATTGATGCCGCCGGCCGCGAGGTAGTAGCGCATCCACATGGCGTGGGTGCCCGGCGGAAAAGTCATGGCGAAACTGAGCGGCGTGCCGGCCTTCTTCGCCTCTTCCACAAAGGGCTTCAGCGCCTTGGGGTCGTCCGCGACCTTGCCTTTGAATTTGTTCGCGAGGGTGATCGCCTGACCGTTGCGGTTCATCAGCCACGGGATGACCATCGGCTTTTTCGGCGCACCCATGAGCCCCATCGTCGAGGCAATGGGCATGCCGAGCAGCATGTGCGTGGCTTGGTTGTCGCCATTGGAAAGCGCGTCGCGGATCGCTGCCCAGTTCGCGCCTTTGTTCACCGTGGAATTGATCCCGTATTTTTTGAAGAAGCCTTTCTCGTGGCCGATGACGATCGACGAGCAATCGGTCAGCGCGATGATGCCGAACTTCACGTCCGGCATTTCCGGCGAGTCGTCCGCGAAGGCTGAGCCGACCCAGCCCTTCGGCAGCCCACCGAACAGGGCGGCGAGGCCCGCGCCTTTGGCGGTGGTCGAGAGAAAGCGGCGGCGGTTGAAGGTGGAGGCGGGCGTTTTATTCATGGAGTGGTGGATGTGAGGTGGCGGGTGGCTTTGTGAAAAAGGTCGGCGCGGAACCACTCGGTGGCGCGCTCTGCGGGCACGACGGACGGATCTTTGACGAGGCCGCTGTCGAGGAGATTGCGGATCACCCACTGCGCCTTGTCCGGGGACGGCTCGTTGGCGTCGCCGCCGCTGAAGATGTGAAACGCGGAATGCTTTTCGATGCGTCCGTGGCCGTAGTCGAACGTCCCCGCCATGCCCATGCGCAGCGCCTGGATAGGCACGCCGACGTACTCCGGCTGGGCCAGTGTTTCCATGAGACGCTCGCGGTTTTCCGGTCGCTGGCAGAAGGCGCACGCCTCGGTCAGCGCGGCGATGAGGGCGAGGTGCTCGCGCTCCGAGCGCTCGGCGAAATCGCGCCGCACCATGAGCACTTTTTCCGGATGCCGCGGGGCGAGTTCTTCGCTCGTGGCCACGCACCAGCCGGTCTTCGAGAGCACCGCCAGGGAGTTCCACGGCTCACCCACGCAATAGCCATCGAGGTGGCCGCCTTTGAGATTGCCGTGCACTTGGGCCGGCGGCACGACCACGATCTGCACGTCGCGCTCTGGCTGAATGCCGTGGGTGCGCAGCCAGTTGCGCAGCAGGAAGCTGTGCGCCGAGTAGGGATGCACGACGCCAAAAGTGTAGAGCCGCCGCCCGTGGGTGATCTCCTGGCGCAGCGTGGCGCCATCGCGCACGCCACATTCCCACAGCTCGCGCGAGAGGGTGATGGCGTTGCCGTGCAGGCTGATGACGAGCCCGGTCAGACACTCCGCTTGCACCGAACCGAGCCCGCAGCTCGCCGCCACTACCAGCCCCGCCGGAGCGTGGGCGGCGTCGAGTTCGCCATATACCACCTTGTCGCGGATGGTCGCCCAGCCGACCTCGCGGTGCAGTTCCACGTCCACCCCATGTTTGGCGAAGAGGCCGAGCTCCCCCGCCATGACCACCGGCGCGCAATCCGAAAGCGCGACAAACCCGAGCTGGATCGGGCGGTGGCGGGCTTGGATGTTTTTGCGCATGCGACGTTGCTGGTTTTGAACAGCGCCGCATTTAGCTCTCGTCGTGCCATCATCCCGCAGCCGCCTGATAAATGCTTCGCGACTTTTCGATGGGAATGATGAATATCATTCATCCATGTCGCAACCGCTTGATAGCAGGCAACTCCGCGCCTTTACCATCCTCGCTCGCACGGCTAGCTTCACTGCGACTGCGCAGGAACTGCATCTTTCTCAATCCGCCATCAGTCACTCCATGAAGGCGCTAGAAGAGGAGATCGGCTGTCGCCTTTTGGACAGGCTGGGCAAAACGGTGGTGCTCACGCAGGCCGGCGAGCAGCTCCTCAGCCACGCGGAAAAGATCCTCGCGGAGATGGAATCCGCGCGCTCGCAGCTCGGGCGGCTGGGCAAGTGGGGCAGCTCGCGGCTGCGCATCGGCGCGAGCACCACGGCCTGCCAGCACATCCTCCCCGCGGTGCTGCGCGAGTTCAAAGAGAGCTTCCCGCAGTGCGCCATATCGATCGAGCCCGGCGACACCCCGGAGATGATCGACGCCCTCCGCCAGCACCGCATCGACCTCGCGGTGAACCTCGAACCGCATCGCGAAGAGCCACTCGAATTCCGGCCGCTTTTCACCGACGAACTTCTTTTCGTCACCAGCCCGCTGCACCCGTGGGCGCGCGCCGGCAAAGTCACGCGCAGCGAAATCCCCCGCCAGCACTACATCCTCTACGGCAAAGGCAGCTACACCTACCAGATGATCGAGGGCTACTTCCGCAAGGACCAAGTGGTTCTCCACAGCCAGCTCGACCTCGGCAATATGGAAGCCATCAAGGAACTTGTGAAACTCGGCCTCGGCATCAGCATCCTCGCCCCTTGGACTGCGCGCAAAGAGCTGAGCGAGAAATCCCTCGTGACCCTCCCCCTCGGCCCGCGTAAACTCCGCCGCCGCTGGGGCGTCCTTCACTGGCGCGGCCGCCGTCTCAGCCTTGCCGAGGAGACCTTCGTCGGGCTGTGTGAAAGTGTGTGTGAGAAAATTCGCTGACCTTTTCCACTTATTCGGGACCAGACCCCGAGACGGGCTCGGGAAGGGGGCAGTAAAGAGTTACTTTTTTGAACTCTTCTTTTTGCTCTTCTTCTTCTTTTTGCTCTTCTTCTTTTTCTTTTTCTTACTCTTCGAACTGCTACTCGACGAGGAAGGCGCAACCGAAGTCGGCGCCACGTAGGCCGGGGCCGGCGGCGCGGGGGGAGCTGGCGTGCTTACGGGGATGTTCCGCAAAGGAGACTGCTCGCCAAAGGGGCCTAGACCCTCTCTATGCATCTGCCACTGAAATGCCGGCGAGCCACTGGCCCCCGGGGCAGTGATGGCAAAGTTGAAGGTCACGGCATCGCCGGCAGCGACCGGATTAGGCAGGTTAACTCGGGAGATTCCCCACTGCACGTTGTCCAACGGGTTCACCGAGATGAGCTGGTAGCCGGCGGCTTGAGTCCAGGTATTCGAGCCGGTATTGAGCATCGTCAGGGAGACGCTCGCCACTTGTCCCGTAAGGAGAGCGTTGGGAACATTTTGCGAAACGAAAAGTGCGGCGTTGCCGGAAACCGATGTATTCGGAGGAGCCGTGATGATGACCCAATAATGCCGGTAGCTGCCGGTCGGCGCTGGGGCGTAACCGATGCCGTAGGCCGTCTGGTTTCGGTAGAAAATGTCGGTCGCCAATAGATGGGTGCGGTGTGGAGTGGAGGCGAGAAGATCCGCCCAAGTCTCCGAGGCGAGACTGCGGCCCGCGGCTAGGGACTCGATGAAGTTATCCGTCGCGGCTGTCCCCCACCAACTGGGCAGGCTGTAACCCGCCGCCCGCACAAGAGCGTTCGGGCCTAAGCCGTCGGGATTGACGTGGGCGAAATAGTTTCTCGCAGCCATATCCGCCGCACGCTCACGGGCGACTTGGGAAAGGATCGGATCCAGCCGCATCGGGCCACGGGTCTGGCCGCGATCATTGACCAAAAGGTCGGCTAGGGCTGCCTCCTGTGCGTTGAGCACATAAGCCCAGGACTTCTGCGCAACTCCGAAAGCAAAGAGAGTAAGAAAGAGTGCGAAGAAAAACCGCGCAGAAGAATGGCGAGACGGCGGTGGCAGGAGCGGCATGATTAGTTTCTTTGGGAAGTCAGCGGGGATGGCAAGCCCATTCTTAGCCGCTCGCGTGCCAGTGCTGCTTTTCACTCCTCCTGCCCGCGCTTAAATCCTAGCTCGCTGCGATCGCCGTCGCTTCGTCCGGATAGATCGCGAACACCTGATCGAGGCAGGCGACGTGCAGGATCGTGCGCACACTATCACCCAACCCGAAAAGCCCGAACGTGCCGCGATATGCCTGGACGCGCTGAAGCGTCTCAATGAACAGAGCCAGACCGGAACTATCGATGTAATTGACCTTGGTCAGATCAATCAGCAGCCGAGGCACTTTACGTTCGATATACCCGGCGATCGTCTCGCGGATTTCGGAGGCACGATGCAGATCGACTTCACCTTCAAGAGCGAGAATTCCAGTCTGATTGGGCGACGGAGCGGGCATGCGATGCGGAGTGCTAACAGCACTATGCTTTCGCCGCAACGCTGGCGTGTGGACGCACCGCCTTTTTCGGCGCGGTGACACGTTGGAAAGCTGCGGGAAACAAGCCCCGCAGCCTACGCCACGACGATGTTCACGAGTTTGCCCGGAACAACGATGACCTTTTTGATCTCCTTGCCCGCGGTCCATTCGGCGATCTTCGCACTGCTGCGCGCCTGCGCTTCCACGGCCTCGCGCGTAGCGTCTTTGAGCACGACGATTTTGTCGCGCACTTTGCCATTCACTTGGAGGGCGATCTCGATCTCATCATCAATGAGCAGGCGCTCGTCCCAAGCCGGCCAGACGGCATCGGCCAACTCGCCCGCGTCACCAAAGCGCGCGGCGAGGTTTTGCCACAACTCCTCGGTGAGGTGCGGGGCGAAGGGATTGAGCAACGTGAGCAAGGTGCGCACGGCGCTGAGCGGACGCGGCGTGGTGTTCACAAACGCGTTCGTAAAAATCATGAGTTGAGAAAGCGCGGTGTTGAAGCTGAGCGCCTCAATGTCGGCGGTGACTTTCTTAATTGAGGCGTGAATGACGCGGAGCTGGGCTTTGTCCGGCTCGGCTTCCGCACTCACCGCACCGAGCGCCCAAGAACCGTCCTGCTGCTCCGCCATAACCAGCCGCCACACCCGCGCGAGGAAACGCGCGATGCCTTCCACGCCGCTCATCGACCATGGCTTCGTCGCCTCCAGCGGCCCCATGAACATGAGGTAACCGCGCAAAGCGTCCGCGCCGTATTCGACGATGACGTCGTCCGGGTTGACCACATTGCCGCGGCTCTTGCTCATCTTCTGGCCGTCCTCACCGAGGATCAGCCCTTGATTGACGAGCCGCTGGAAAGGCTCGGGCGTAGAGACGTGGCCGAGATCAAAGAGCACCTTGTGCCAAAACCGCGCGTAGAGGAGATGCAGCACGGCGTGCTCGGTGCCGCCGACGTAGAGATCAACGCCGCCGGGTTGGCCACCACCCATCCAATATCGCTCCGCGTCTGTGCCGACGAAACGTGCGGCGTTTTGCGCATCGCAGTAGCGCAGGTAGTACCAGCACGAGCCCGCCCACTGCGGCATCGTATTGGTCTCGCGCGTGGCTTTGTCGGAGTAGCGCAACCAGTCCGTCGCTTTTGCGAGCGGCGGTTCGCCGGTGCCAGTGGGTTTGAAATCGGCGAGCTCTGGCGGCCGGAGCGGCAGCTCGCTGGCGTCGAGCGCGCGATGTTGGCCGTTCTCCCAAACGATGGGAAAAGGTTCACCCCAATACCGCTGCCGCGAAAAGAGCCAGTCGCGCAGCTTGTAGTTAACGGTCTGGAAGCCGAGGCGCTGCTCCGTGAGCAGACGCGTGATTTCGGCTTTGGCATCTTCCGAAGAGAAGCCGTCGAGTGGCCCGCTGTTCACCGCGAAACCTTCACCCACAAAGCATTCCAGCGGCTCGCTGTTGCACACCCCACTGCCGCCCCCGCCAGCAAGCCCCACGCTCAGGCGCGGAGAGGAGGAGACCACTTCGCGGATGGGCAGGGCGAACTTCTTCGCAAACTCCCAGTCCCGCTCGTCGTGCGCCGGAACCGCCATGATCGCGCCGGTGCCGTAGCCCGTGAGCACGTAGTCCGCGATCCAAATTGGGATGCGCTCGCCGTTGACCGGATTGACGGCGAACGCGCCCGTCCACACGCCGGTCTTGTCCTTGGCCAGATCGGTACGGTCGAGATCGCTCTTGCGCGCGGTCTTGTCGCGATACTCGCGCACGGCGGGCCATTGCTCCTCGGTGACGATCTTCTCAACCAGCGCATGCTCGGGCGCGAGCACCATGTAGGTAGCCCCGTAGAGCGTGTCCGGCCGCGTGGTGAAGACAATGATCCTTTCCGACCCCTCGGCGGTCTTGAACTCCACCTCCGCGCCCTCACTCCGGCCAATCCAGTTCTTCTGCAGAAGTTTGATCCCCTCCGGCCAGTCCAGTCCGTCCAGTTCATCAATCAGCCGCTGCGCGTAGGAGGTGATGCGCAGCATCCACTGGCGCATCGGGCGGCGCTCCACCGGGTGGCCGCCGACTTCGCTTTTGCCATCAATGACTTCCTCATTGGCCAGCACGGTACCCAGCTCTGAGCACCAGTTGACCGGCGCCTCGCTGACATAAGCCAGCCGGGCATATTGCAGGAGATTCTCGCGCAAGCTGGCGCGGTGCTCCTCATCCATGCCCGCATAGGCGCTGTGCGTGCCGAGCAGATAGACGTTTTCGCTCCACTCCGCTTTCCGCTGGGGATCAAGCGAAAGGGCGTCCTCCAGCAAGGCGATCGGTTGCGCCTTTTTCAACTCGGGATCGTAGTAGCTGTTGTAGAGCTGGAGGAAAATCCACTGCGTCCAGCGGAAGTAGCCGGGGTCGGTGGTATTGACCTCGCGCTGCCAGTCGTAGCCAAAGCCGAGGCGCTGGAGTTGGCCTTTGAAATGCGCGACATTTTGCGCGGTGGTCACGGCGGGATGCTGCCCGGTTTTGATCGCGTATTGCTCGGCTGGCAGGCCGAAGGCGTCCCAGCCCATCGGGTGCAGCACGTTGCAACCGCGCATTCTTTTATACCGCCCGAGGATGTCGGTAGCGGTATAACCCTCCGGATGGCCAACGTGCAAACCTGCGCCGCTGGGGTAGGGAAACATATCGAGCACATAGTACTTTGACTTCGCCGAATCGAAGCCTAGCTCGCCCGGATTCGGCGCATGAAAGGTCTGCTGGCGATCCCAGTGCTGCTGCCATTTGGGCTCGAAGATATCGAAGGGATACGGTTTGCGGCGCGCGGTGCTCATGAGAAAAGGGCCGGAAGGATGGCGGTGGACGCACCAACACGCAACCTCACTTCACGCTTCATCCTGCACCGATCCACCTTCATCCTTGCGCCATGCGCCGCCTCCTCATCGCCACGAAAAACTCCCACAAAACCATCGAGTTCGCCGCCCTGCTCGGCCACGGCTGGGAAGTCACGGATCTCAACGCGCACCCGGAAATCCCCGCCCCCGAGGAGACCGGCGCGACTTTCGCCGAAAATGCCGCCATCAAAGCCGTCGCCGCCTCGCTACTCTTCCCCGGCCTCGTGCTGGCCGATGACTCCGGTCTCGAAGTCGATGCCCTCGGCGGTGCGCCCGGCGTCCGCTCCGCTCGTTACGCTGGGGAGAAAGCCAGCGACTCGGCCAACCGGGCCAAGCTGCTCCGCGAACTCGACGGCGTCCGCGGCAAGGACCGCAGTGCCCGTTTCCGCTGCGCGCTGGCCTTAGCGGAAACCGGTGCCGTCGTCGCCGCGCACGATGGCAGCGTCGAGGGCACGATCATCAATGAGGAACGAGGCGAAGCCGGCTTCGGTTACGACGCTCTGTTCGTGCCCCAAGGCTACTGCGAAACCTTTGCGCAGCTCCCAGCCGAAGTAAAAAACCTACTCAGCCACCGCGCCCGCGCTTTGCTAGCCGCGCGCACCTCGCTCACAAGATTGTGAGCCGCGCCCGCCGCACTACTTTCCCTTGTAAAGCATATCGCCCAAGCTCTTCACGCTTCCGTCTGTGAAGATCATCAGATTGCCACCTCCATGGACTGCGCCACGCTCGATGAACCACGGCTGCGTGGACCAGCGGCGAGGGGTGATCTCCTTGTCATCAAAGGGCATTGGATAGTAGTCGATTCGCTTATCCTCCTTTTGCTTATCCTTTAACCCTTGGGTAAGGGTTTTCTCGATCGTGGGACAGTGCCATGATTGCTCAGAGACTTTATAGGGAGTCAGCACCTTGATCCATTGCCGCGCATACTCATCCGAGGTTTTGTCGTCGAGCAGGCCAGTATCAATTTGGGGCCAAACGCGGTGGTCTTGCAGATAAAGCTCGGTGCCGACAAACAGCGCTTTCAGGTTCATCGTGCAGTTCGCTCGCGCCATCCGTTCCATCATGCTCGTGATCATGGGGAAAAGCATCGTCGCAAAGATTGCAATCACGACGATCACCGTCAGCAGCTCC
Source organism: Chthoniobacter sp. (assembly GCA_031390545.1). GTDB lineage: Bacteria > Verrucomicrobiota > Verrucomicrobiia > Chthoniobacterales > Chthoniobacteraceae > Chthoniobacter. The sequence continues at coordinate 108,835 of JANMTP010000035.1, forward strand.
AAAAGAGTAACGCCCGTCGAACGGGCGTTACTAAGCTTCCTGCAGTTCATGCCAATCTGAGTCCGACCGTTGCAGGCGAGATCAGGACTCTAGGCCGGGATCAATTCCCACCACCGCCCCCATCACCGCCGGCGAGAAGTTCAAAGGTGTTCTGCGGGACGATGAATTCCGTAGATTGCAGGAATCCATCCACCCTGAATTTCAAGGTTTCCACCGGACGAAAAACCGTAGTCGGAATGCCAGCGACATCCTCGACGACGAAATTCGAAAAAGTGAACTCACCCTCGCCTTTCAGGGTAGTTCCAGTTGACGAATTGCCGCGCTCAATATCAGCCTTAATGGTGCCGTCCGCCGTTGCGTCGTAAACGAACGAGACCCCACCACCGCCGACTGAACTGGAAATCGCATGGAACATTTGCGCGAGGCCTTCGAACGTATTCTCATTGGGATTCGCAACCCCCACGATTCCGCCCTGATAGAAAATCCCGTTCGCAAACAAGGCGACCGATCCTTGAGCTGCATCCGATTCCGGAACACCAATCACGAACACGCCCAGAGCATTCGTTCCAATCGGCGGCGGGATGACCACTCCGGTGTTCGGATCAACCCGTGGAAGCGCGGAGTTCCGGCCGGTCAAAACGCCAGCGTAAGTGCCCACGACTGCCCCTTGGTCACCACCGTATTGCGGGCCGCCGCTGAGAGCCCAGGTTTCCACTTGGAGAAAAACGAACGCGAGGAGGAGGGAGAGAACTTTCTTCATGGCGGGCAATAAGCCCACCCGCGCGCCGGGCGTCAACGCGTATTTTCCTTTTTTCTGTCCATCCAATGTAGTCACGGCCCGCGTGGGCACATTTCGCTTGGTCGGACTGGCGTTCGCGGCTTCCATCACCGCCTCGTGAAAGCCCCGTTCAGCCTGTTCCTCGCCCTGCGCTACCTGCAGCCAAAGCGCACCTTTGTTTCCGTCATTACGGTCATCTCGGTGCTCGGCGTCACCCTCGGCATTGCGGTGCTCATCGTAGTCATCTCGGTGATGACGGGCTTCGACCGCCAGCTCCAGCGGGCCATCCTCGGCTTCGAGCCGCACCTGCGCGTTATCGGCGGCGACTACATGACCAACTGGCGCGAAATCCTCCCCGCCCTCGAAAAGATCCCCGGCGTCGTCGGTGCCGCCCCGTACGTCACCGGCGCCGTCCTCGTCGAGCGCACTGATGAAGCCGCGCAGCGCACCCAGACCAGCCAGGCCCTCATCCGCGGCGTGAATATCGCCCAGGAGCAGCAGCTCATGGACATCCGCAAACTCGTCACCGGCACCGCCGATATGGAAAGCGACCAGGTCATCCTCGGCCGCACCCTCGCCGCCAATCTCGGCGTCGAGCTGGGCGACGAAATCACCATCTACGCCCCCGGCAATATCACCGGCCTCGTCGCCGAACTCCGCCGCGAGACCAACGAGCCCGGCGCCAAACCCCGCACCCTCGCCGACCTCAAAGCCGACGGCGGCATCGTCATCCCCAGCCCCATGCGCGTCGTCGGCCTCTTCGACAGCGGCACCAATGGCTTCGACTCCACCTTCATCCTCATGCCCCTGCACAACGCCCAGGAGCTCTACGCGCTGAAGGACGCCGTCCACGGCATCGCCGTCAAAACCGCCGACCCCTACCAAGTCGAGCGCACCCAGGCCCTCATCGATGCCCACTTCGCCGGCCGCATCGGTTCCATCTCCTGGTACGACGAAAACCGCGCCCGTTTCGAAGCCATCCGCACCGAGAAACACGTCATGTTCTTCATCCTCATGTTCCTCATCATCATCGCCGCCTTCTCTGTGATGAACACCCAGATCACCGTCACCGTGCAAAAGACCCGCGAGATCGGCATCATGAAAGCCCTCGGCGCCAGCCCCGGGCAGATCGTCTGGGTCTTCCTTTCCCAGGGCATGATCGTCGGCCTCCTGGGCAACATCACCGGCCTCGCCCTCGGCCTCACCGTCCTCCACTTCCGCAACCCCTTCCGCGACTGGCTCTCCGCGCAACTCGGCGTCCCCATCTTTTCCCCCAGCATCTATGAATTCAGCGGCATCCCCGCCGAAGTCATCCCCCGCGACGTCGCCTTCATCTGCGTCAGCGCCTTTATCATCTGCTCCCTGGCCGCCTACATCCCCGCCCGCATCGCCTCCCGTCTGGATCCGGTGAAAGCACTGCGCACCGAGTAGAGGGGGTGGGTTCGTGGGGTTGAGGGGCGGGAGAGCTGAAAAGTGGCGCTTTTTGCTCATTCCAGTGTGGAAGAGGTGGACAAATATATCCGGAATGCCGCCTGGCGATCTCCCGGGAGCATCCCCGGCCCCGGTTATGCCGCCTGCCGATCTCCCGGGAGCATCCCCGACCCCGGTTATGCCGCCTGGCGATCTCCCGGGAGCATCCCCGACGCCGGTTATGCCGCCTGCCGATCTCCCGGGAGCATCCCTGGCCCCGTTTATGCCACCTGCCGATCTCCCGGGAGCATCCCACCTCGTTCCCAAACTCCAGTTTGGGAACGCCCTTGGGAGGGAAACTCTGTTTCCCACGGGGGGGGTGTCCCCGGGCCGGGACGGTATTCGCTCCCCCGGGGCCACTCCGCCCCTGCGCAACGCAGTTGCGCCCGCAAGCACGTGCCCAAACTGGAGTTTGGGCACGAGAGCAGAGTCTTCGAGACGCCGGCGGGCTCGGTGGCGTGCGGCAAACCTGAGCAGTCCGATAACGCCAAACGCCGGAACGGACCGCCGAGGTCCTTCGACTGCGCTACGCCCGCCTTTCCGCCTCCGCTCCGCTCAGGATGACACCGTGAGTAAGCTTTCGTCCAAAGTGGTGCCCCAACATGCGAGCGGGAGGGGAAGTGCCGCCGTCTCGCTTCCATTCCAAACAATACCGGCGGCCAGTTGCCTGGCCGCCGGTGCGTTGCTTGGACTTGGTATGGAAGCGCGGTTTAAACCGCCTTTTCCCCCGTCTCTTCCGTGCGGATGCGGACCGCCTCCGTCACCGGGGAGATGAAGACCTTGCCGTCTCCGATCTTGCCCGTCTTGGCGGCCTTCACGACGGCGGCCACGGCTTTTTCCACGAGCTCGTCCACGAGGACGACCTCGAGCTTGATCTTGGGCAGGAAGTCCACCGTGTATTCACTGCCACGGTAGATCTCGGTGTGCCCCTTTTGCCGTCCGAAGCCTTTGACTTCGGAGACCGTCATGCCTTCCACGCCGATTTCGGCGAGGGCTTCTTTCACTTCCTCCAGTTTGAAGGGTTTGATAATCGCTTCGATTTTTTTCATGCCTGTATTGTTTCGGATTTCGAGTTTCGGATTTCGATCTTTCCAGCCTTAGAGGATGTAACCTTCTTCCTGGTGATCGGTGATGTCGAGACCCTGGCTCTCGGCTTCCGGCGTGGGCCGCAGGCCGAAGATGACTTTCACCACGAGGGCGATGACCACTGTGGCGACGATGGAGATGACCAAGGTGATGCCCACGGCTGTGAGCTGCTGGCCGAGGAGGCCGCCGTCGGCCACCAGTTTGTCGAGGCCGTTCGTCTTGGCGTAGCCGTTGGCGTCGGTGAGGTTGCCATTGACCTTGGAGGTCGCGAGGATGCCGGTGAGGATGGCCCCGAGGGTGCCGCCTACGGCGTGGATGCCGAAGGTATCGAGCGCATCGTCATAGCCGAGCATGTTCTTTACGAAGACCACGAAGATATACGGGATGATCGCGGCGAAGACGCCGATGATCATCGCGCCCTTCGGATCGACAAAGCCGCACGCCGGAGTGATGACGACCAGACCGGCGACGATGCCGGAGCAGAAGCCGAGGATGGAGGGGTGGCCCTTGTGGAACCACTCAATGACCGCCCAGAGGAAGCCTGCCGCGGCGGCCGCGAGGGTGGTGGTCATGAAGGCATTGGCGGCGACGCCGTCCGCCGCGAGGGCGGAGCCGGCATTGAAGCCATACCAGCCGGTCCAGAGCATGCCCGTGCCGACCATGCAAAGCACCATGCTGTGCGGGGCCATCTTCTCTTTGCCGAAGCCGAGGCGTTTGCCCAGGATCATGCAGAGAATGAGCGCGCTCCAGCCCGAGGTCATGTGGACCACGGTGCCGCCGGCGAAGTCGATCGCCTGAATCTTCGCGTCGCCATTCCAGACGCCGTTCATGAGGCCGGTCACGCCCCAGACCATGTGGGCCATGGGGATGTAAACTACGAAAAACCAGAGGGTGACGAAGGCGAGCACGGAGATGAACTTCATGCGCTCGGCGACCGCGCCGACGATCAGCGCCGGGGTGATGATGGCGAACATGAGCTGATACATGCAGAAGACATTCTGGGAGACCCAGTAGGAATAGTCGGTATTCGGGGCGGAGGTGACGCCCTCCAGGAAGAAGAACTCCGTGCCGCCGATGTAGGGGCTATTGAAGCTCTTGCCGAAGATGAGGCTGTAACCAAAGGCCCACCAGAGAATGGTGACGAGGCCCGCGCACCCGAGACACTGGGCGAGCACGGAGAGGACATTCTTCTTGCGGACGAGGCCGCCGTAGAAGAGCGCCAGGCCGGGCAGGGTCATGAAGAGGACGAGCGCGGCGCACGTCATCATCCACGCGTTGTGGCCGGGGCCGGGAACGTTGGCGATCTTCGAGTTCCACTTCGTGTCACCAGCGGCGCCAACGCCGAGGTTTTGGAAATACTGCTCCAGATCGGCCACCCGTTGCTCGACCGTGGCATCCGGCACCGGAGCCTCTTCGGCAGGGGCGGCGGCGGGTTCGGCGGCAGCGGCAGCAGGCGCGGGTTCGGCAGCCGCCGGCGCGGCGGCGGCGGGCGCGGCCGGAGCGGCGGCGTCCTGGGCGGAGACATTGCCGGCGAGCGAGGCCCATGTGAGGGCGGTCGCCGCGAGCAACGCGGTGAATTGGCGGGTTAGTTTCATGCGGTTTTCTTGTTGGTCGGTTGGTGGTTGCGTGGGTCAGCGGCGGACTTTCCGGCCCTCGAAAGAGGTGCCTGCGCGTCCCTGACGGGGGGCGCGGAAAACTCGACGCTGAGTGGTCGGGCGTCCCCTTAGCAACCGATATGCCACACCGCCTCACGGTGCCATTTTACACTGAAAAGCGCGGCCCCGTTCTTTCCCCACCGTGGCTCGTGATGCCTAAATAACACCACCCCACCCGCTTGCTGCACGATTCTATCCACCCGCTCCGGCCTGCTAATGAAATACGGTGCATCGCCTGAAGCAGTGCTGAAGTCTCGGCTAAGAAGCCCCCGTACCCCGGATTGACCCGAAGCATGCTCCGCCTCGCGCTGTTTTTCTCCCTAGCCGCCACCACTTTCGCGGGCGAGGTGCCTTCGTTTCGGCAGGACATCCTGCCGTTACTCACCAAAGCGGGCTGTAACGCCGGGGGCTGCCACGGCAAACTCTCGGGTCAGAACGGTTTCAAGCTCTCGCTGCGCGGCTTCGCGGCCGAGTGGGATCACGACTGGATTACCAAGGAGATCAACGGGCGCCGGGTGAACTACGCGTTTCCCGAGCAAAGCCTGCTCGTCGAAAAAGCCAGCGGCGGCGTGGTCCACGAAGGCGGCACCCGCTTCCGCGTCGGCTCGCGCGAATGGCAGACGTTGGTCGATTGGATCGGGGCCCGCGCACCGGCTTCGCCCGCGGCGGAGCCGGATGCCACGGAGCTCGAGATCTCCAGCGGCCCGCGCACGCTCAAGCCCGGCGACACGCAGCAACTCGTTGTCAAAGCCCGTTACGCCGATGGCCGGGAGCGCGATGTGACCTGGCTCGCGCAGTTTTTCTCCAATGACGAGAACGTGGTGAAGGTGAAGCCAAATGGGCTGGTCAAAGCGATTCGCCCCGGCGAAGGCGTGGTGCGCGTGCATTTCCAGACGCTGGTTTCCGTCGTGCGTTTTTCGACGCCCTTCGCCAACGACGTGACCGGTGCAGATTACGCCAGCGCGCACAATCCGCTCGATCCGCCGATCTTCAAAAAGCTCGCCGATCTGCGCATCCCGCCCTCGCCCGATGCCGGGGACCGGGCCTTCATCCGGCGCGCATTTCTCGACGCGATCGGCACGCTGCCGACGGCCGCCGAAGTCGATAGTTTCCTCGCCGACTCCGCGCCGGGCAAACGCGCGCGTCTCGCCGAGGCGCTCGTCGCGCGGCCCGAGTGGTTGGATTTCTGGACGCTGCAACTCGCCGACGTGCTGCAGAATCGCCGCGAGCGCGATCACGACGTCCGCGGGGTGAAAGGCGTGCGCTCGTTTCACGCTTGGCTGCGCAGCCAGCTCGCCGCGGGGAAAACCTGGGCGGACATCTCGCGCGCGGTCCTGCTCGCGCAGGGCGATGTCGGCGCGCAACCCGCGGTCGGATATTTCGTGACCGTGGTCGGCGAAAAAGAGCGCGTGGAAGAAAGCGAACTTCCCGACTCAGTCGCGCAAAGCTTCCTCGGCACGCGCATCGGCTGCGCGCGCTGCCACAATCACCCGCTCGAGCGCTACACGCAGGACGACTTTTACCACTTCGCCGCCTTCTTTGGCAAAGTGGCCTTGAAGCGCGTGAAGCCGGAATCCGGCGCGACCTCGCTGGTCCTCACCAGCCGCGGCGAACGCGACGCCGAAAAGCGTTTTGACGAAGCCCGCACCAAGCTGGGGCAACTCGCCTCGGCGGAGTTCGCCGTCGGTGGAAAAATGTCGCCCGAGGAAATTGCGAAGCAGACCGAGGAGCGCGCCAAGAAAGTCGCCGAAGCCGCCCGCCAGATCGCCGAGCAGCGCACCAAACCTCCCGAGGCCTTTCAGCCGCGGACCAACGAACGGCTTGCCCCGCGGACGCTTGATCGGGCCGTATGGAAACCGGAGACCGGCCGCGATGCGCGTGAGCAGTTCGTCGAGTGGATGCTCGCTTCCGAGCAATTTGGCGGCGCGATGATCAACCGGGTCTGGGCGCACTTTTTTGGCACCGGCCTGGTCGAACCCGTGGACGATTTGCGGCCCAGCAATCCGCCGAGCAACGCGGAGTTGTGGACCTTGCTGAACTCGGAGTTCCGCCAGTCGAACTTCGATCTCAAACACCTCATGCGGCTGATCCTAACCAGCCGCGCCTACGCGCTTTCGTCGGAGACCCAGCCCGGCAACGAAACCGAGACGCGCTTTTACTCCCACTACTACGCGCGCCGTCTGCCGGCGGAAGTGTTGAGCGATGCCATCACCGCCGCGACCGGTGTCCCGGTGAAATTCGACGGCTACCCGCTCGGCGTGCGGGCCGTGCAGTTGCCGGATCCGCAGGTCGGCTCCTACTTCCTTTCCCTCTTCGGCCGGAGCGATCGCGTGACGGCGTGCGCGTGTGAGCGCAAAGGCGAAGTCACGCTTCCGCAGTTGCTCCATCTCCACAACAGTGACGAAATGCAGCGGCAGATTACCGCCGGCGACGGCCGACTTTCCGCGCTGCTCAAAGACGCCGACGACCGCACCGCGGCCGACGCGCTTTTCACGCTGACCCTGCAGCGCAAGGCGACCGACGTGGAATTCGCCCGCGTGCAGCCGCAGCTCGCCGTCGCCGCGGAACAGCGCACCGGCGCGTTTGCCGATCTTTTCTGGGCCTTGCTCAACGCCAAGGAATTTGCCTTTAACCACTAATCGCCATGCTCGATCTCTCACTCTCTCCTGCCCGCAACCGGCTCTGCTCCGGCGTCTCACGCCGCGACTTCCTGCGCATCGGCGCGCTTGCGCCCCTCGGCTTTTCGCTCGCGCAGTTGCTTTCCGCAGAGCGCGCGAATGCGGCTACCGGCAGCGTCTCGGGCAAAGCGCGCGCGAAATCCGTCATCCTCGTCTATCTCGGCGGCGGCATCTCGCATCACGACTCGTTCGACCCCAAGCCCGAAGCGGTGGAGGAAATTCGGGGCAAATACAAAAGCATCGCGTCGAACGTGCCGGGCCTGCACGTCAGTGAGCTACTGCCGAACATGGCGAAGATGATGAATAAGGTGACGCTGGTCCGCGGCGGTTCGCATGAAAACGATCACCACGAAACCGCCTCAAACTGGGTGCTTAGCGGCCGGTTTGGCTCGGCCTTTGGCGATCATCCGGCGATCGGTGCCGTCGTGGCCCATGAAACCGGATTCAGCGGCGTCGTGCCGCCTTACGTCGCGGTGCCGCGCAATCCTTCCTTCACGTGGGAACTCGGCCGCAGCGCCTACCTCGGTGGACGCAACGAGTCGTTCAAATGCGGCAACCCGAACGAAAAGGATTTCCGCGTGCGCGACCTTTCCCAGCCCGCGAGCATGACGCCGCAGACGCTCGACCGCAGACGCTCGCTGCTCCAGGCCGTGGACACACTCCAGGCGCACGTTCATGCGAACGATCAAATCGCGACCTACGACGAGTTCTCGCAAAAGGCCGCGCAAATGGTTCTGGCGCCGGAAGCGCAGGCCGCCTTCGATATCGGCAAAGAAACCGACAAGCTGCGTGACGAATACGGACGCAGCGAATTCGGCCAAAGTCTGCTCATGGCGCGGCGCCTCGTGGAAGGCGGCGTGCGTTTCGTGACCGTAAATTACGGCGGCTGGGATCATCACAAAAAGATCTTCGAGGGCCTCGACAAAAAGCTGCCGGAGTTCGACCTGAGCTTCGCCCGTTTTCTGCGCGATCTCGACGAACGCGGCACGTTGAAAGACACGCTCGTCGCTTGCTTCGGCGAGTTTGGCCGCACGCCGAAGATCAACAAAGACGCGGGTCGTGATCACTGGGGACGGGCGGGCTCGATGATCTTTGCCGGCGCGGGTGTCGCCGGTGGCCAAGTGCTCGGGGCGACCGACAAGAATGGCGCTTACGTGACCGATCGGCCGGTGCGTCCCGCCGATGTCGCGTGGACGATTTACGACGCGCTCGGTATCGACGCGAATCGCGAGTTGATGACGCCCGAAGGCCGACCGTCGCACATTCTGACCGAAGGCGCGCCCGTCCGGGAACTCTACGCGTGAAGCCGCGCCTTTGGCTGGCGGTCGCTGCCTTGGCCACAACGGCGCAAGCGGCGGACGAGAAGAAACCCGAGCCGCCTTTGGTCACTGCGGTCACGCCTTTGCGCCTCGTCGCAGGCGAAACGCAGACGGTCCGCCTGCGCGGGGTGAAGTTGAAAGACGTCACGGAAATCCGCTGCACACCCACGCTCACCGCGACGGTGAAGGAAAAGAAGGACGCGTCTTTGCCGGCGGGTCTCGAGGCGAAAGAAGTAGGCGATCAGGAACTCGTCATCGAAGTCACGATCCCGGCGGACTGGGCGGCCAAGACGCTTTCCGTGGCCGTGGTCACGCCGACCGGCACCACGGGCCCGCGCGAAATCGCGATCGGCGCGAAAGACGCCGAGGCCGGCGAGAAAGAACCGAACAACGGCTTCCGCGAAGCCCAGCTCTGGGACGGCACCAAGCCGTTGGCGGCGAAAATCGATAACGACAAGGACGTCGATGTCTTCCGCCTCGAAGGCCGTGCGGGCAAATCACTCGCGGTCAGCGTCGTGGCTGCAAAGGCCGGATCGCTGCTCGATCCGGTGCTGACGTTCTTCGATGCCGACGGACGCACGCTCACCACCGCCGACGACACTGACGGTGGACGCGACGCCCGGGTGAGCCTCACGCCAAAAGCCGACGGACCGATCTTCGTCGCGGTGAACGATGCCCACGACCGCGGCGGCTCCTGGCACGCGTATCGACTGGAGATGCAGCCATGAAAACCGCGCTCTTGGCGATTCTCGGCACCGGCCTCTTGCTGCCTGGCGCCCACGCCGAAACGGTCAGCTTTTTCCGCGACGTCCGGCCGATTCTGCGCGCGAACTGCGTCGGCTGTCACAAGCCGGGCAAGACAAAGGGCGGCCTCGATCTGACCACCCACGCGGCGCTCCTTAAGGGCGGAGAGTCTGGCGACATTTTGCAGCCCGGACATGCCGAAGACAGCGAACTTTTTACGCAGGTGGAAGGCGCGGAGCCCGAGATGCCGAAGGATGCGGAGCCGCTGCTGCCCGCCGAAGTCGCGCTCCTCCAGCGCTGGATTGCTGAGGGCGCAAAAGACGACACGCCTGCCGATCCCGGGGCGGCGCATCGTCTCGCCGCTCCGCCCGCTTATCAGCGCGCGCCCGCGATTGCCGCGCTGGCTTGGTCGCCGGACGGCGCCGTCCTCGCGGTCGCGGCCTGGCACGAAGTCCTCCTCCGCAGCGGCGATGGCGAAGTGCTGCTCGGCCGGTTAGTCGGCGAATCCCCGCGCGTCGAAGCCCTCGCCTTTTCGCCCGATGGAAAACAGCTCGCCATCGCCGGCGGCGCACCTTCCGAGTACGGCGAAATCCAGCTCTGGGACCTCGCCGAAAAGAAACTCATCCGCTCCATCAAAGCCTCCAACGACTGCTTTTTCGGCATTTCGTGGTCGCCCGATGGGAGCAAAATCGCCGTCGGTTGCGCAGATAAACTCGTCCGCGTTTTTGCGGTCGCCGACGGACGGGAAGTCATGCGTTGCGACAACCACATCGACTGGGTTTTCGCCACCGCGTGGAGCGGCGACGGCACCCGCCTCGTCTCCGGCAGCCGCGACAAAGCGGTGAAACTCATCGATGTCGCCACTGGCCATCTCATCGATGATCTCGCGAAACCACGCGACCCCGTGCTCTGCCTGGCGCGTCACCCCACCGAAGACCTCGTTCTTTTCGGCAACGACACCGGCCAGGTGCGCCTGCACAAAATCGCGCCGCGCGGCGGCCGTCTCGCCGAGGGCGACGACAAGGAGGAGAGTTTCGTCCGCGAGTTAGAGCGCCTGCCCGGCCCGGTCCACGCCGTTGCCTTCTCGCCCGACGGCACCCTCGCCGCGGCGACCGGCGCTAAAGGTGAAACCCGCATCTGGAAAACCGCCGACGGCAAGCGCACCGCGCAGATCACCTCCCCCGGCGGCGCCCTTTTCACCGTCGCCTTTTCCCGCGACGGCACCCGCCTCGCCACCGCTGGAGCCGACGGCCAGATCCGCTTCTACGACAGCAAAACGGGCGCGGCTCAAAGGTCTTTCTCCCCCGCCCCGATCGAAATCACCGCGAAGTAAGCCCGCGCCCCGTAGGCCCACACGCACGGAGGGATGCGCTCCTGCGCGTCCCTGGATGGAAACGTTGCGGTTTCCCGGAAGAGATTTGGGACGGGCGGAAGCCCGTCCCTCCGCGTGGAGTGTCGGAGCCGGGGGAAGCTCAGGCTTTTTGCGCGGTGCGCAGTTTGCCAGCAAGAATGACGGCGGAGAGTCCACCGAGTACTGCAGCCGCGCCGATGAGATAGGGCAGAGCGGCGACGCCGATGAGGGTATTGCCAAGCAGCGCGACGCCGAGAACGATGCTGACCACGCCGAGCAGTCCCACCCCTGCGCCGGCACCCCGAAAGGCGGCGGCGAGGTCGTTCACGCCAATGAAGATACCGAGCACGCCAACAAAGGTAACGAGCATCGAGGGAACAAATACAGCCGACATCAACGGATGGTCGAGGACGGCGAGCCCCGCAAAAATTCCGAGCACGCTATTGAAGATGAGCCACCCGCGGTGCGTCTGCGCGCCGGGGTGAAAGATGGCGGTGAGGGAAAAGATCCCTTTGATCAGCCAATACCAGCCCAGCAAGCGGACGAGAACGACCATGGCGGTGCCGGGGGTGGCGAAAAGTAGCAAGCCGATGAGCAGGCTGAGGATCCCTTGCAGGAGCACGAGATACCACGGAGCGGAGGTGACGGGTTTGACCAAGTCGGTGCTCATGCCGCTTGTGGCTAAGGGTTTCCGCGGCGCGAGCCGAGCATTTTTTCCTAGGGGCTGAAAATGCCCAGTTCGTCATCCTGAGCGCGGAGGTTGCGGAGAAGTGGCGCGCTCCGTAAAACCACCGGATGCCCGCCGAAACTATTCCGTCCCCTGCTGCTCGCTACGTCTGGCGCAAACTGAGTGGCGCGCAGTGGGAAGACGCGTGGTGGGACCGGCTCGCCGGGGTGCGCGATCGCCTGGCAATCACCGCGCTGGCCGGAGCGAAGACGATCCGGTTGGAAGCCTTTGCGCTGACCAAGGCGCAGGCCGAGCGCCTGCGCACGGCCTTCGGCGGCTCGGTCAATGTGCAGAGAGCGCCCCGCGCGGTGAGCATGGCGGCGCGAGCGCCGATCCGGGTGCGAGGGCGGTTGGTAGTGGTCGGGAGTGAGGCGGAACGGGCGACTTTACTCAAGAAAGGTGGTGCCGCCCAACCGCTGGTCATCCCGGCCGGGATGGCTTTCGGCACTGGCGATCACGCGACCACTTCAACCTGCCTTCGTTTTCTTGCCGACGTGAGCGATGAACTCGCCGGCCAGTCGTGGGACATGCTCGATCTCGGCAGCGGCAGCGGCATCCTCGCCATCGCCGCGCGGATGCTCGGCGCGCGCCGTGCCGAGGCGGGCGACTTTGACTCGCACGCCGTGCGGACGGCCAAGGAGAACGTAAAACTGAACGCCGTCAACGCCGTGACCGTGAAGAAGCTCGACGTCCGCACTTGGCAGCCAAAGCGCGCCTGGCCGGTCGTCGCGGCGAACCTGTTCAGCGGCTTGCTCGTGGAAGTCGCGCCGAAGCTTGCCGCCGCGCTCGCACCCGGTGGACGACTAGTTTTTTCCGGCGTCCTGCGCGTCCAGGAAGCGGAAGTGGTCGCTGCATTTCGGGCCGCCGGGCTGCGCATCGACCGCCTCGTACGGAAGGGCAAATGGGTCAGCGGCCGCGCGGGAAAAATCCGTTGACGGTTCCGGCGGGGGGCCGATAGCTTGCCCGCCCGCAACTTTAACCAACATTTTCCCAACAAAACCCCTGCCTGCGTGGGTTCCGAGCCGCGAAAAGCCAGTTTTCCGCCGGACTGCGCGGGCACTTTTTATCTATGGCCGAAGAACTTTCCTACGTGCTCGTCACGCCTTACTCGATTCGCAAATCGCGCACCGGCGGCATTCTCGCCCGGCTGATTTCCCGGACCGGCTTGGACGTGGTGGCGGCGCGGATGTTCGCTCCGAGCGCCGAGTTGGTGGAAAAGTATGCGGCCCAGATCGTCAACGACCCCGAGCCGCGGCATCGCGCCACGCAAGAGCTGATTAAAAAGTACGTCCTGAAGAATTTCGGCCCCGGCGCTCCGGGCGCGCGGCCCCGCGTGCTGCTCCTCGTTTTCAAAGGCGAAGACGCCGTGAGCAAACTGCGCACAACGGTGGGCCACATCGTCAACGAGCGGACCAGCGGCGAAACCATTCGAGATACCTACGGCGACTATCACGCGGACGAAAACGGCCACGTCGGCTACTTCGAACCCGCGGTGCTTGCGCCGCCGGACCCGGAAAGTGCCAAGGCTGACCTGCTGCTTTGGGCCTCGTACTCCGACAAAGATGGCGGGTTGCTCGATGAAGCCATCACCTACCCCGTCGGGACGAAAGTCGAAAAGACGCTCGTATTGATCAAGCCGGACAACTTCCGCTTCCCGAACGCCCGCCCCGGCGGCGTGATCGACCTTTTCTCGCGCACCGGGCTCTACATCATCGCGTGCAAAGTGCATCGCATGAGCGTGGCGCAGGCCGAGGAATTTTACGGGCCGGTGCTCGAGGTTTTGCAGGACAAACTCCGCGGTCGCTCCGGCGAAACCGCGCGGAAACTGCTCGAAAAGGAATTCGGCCTCGATCTCGGCGACGACGTGCAGACCAAGCTCGGCGACCTGCTTGGGCCGATCAACGGACGCGACAATTGGGAGGCGATCGTGAAATTCATGGCTGGCCTCAGACCTAGCGAATGCCCGGCCGACCGCCGTCATGAACCGGGCAGCGAGAAGTGCATCGCGCTCTGCTACCAAGGCATCGACGCCGTCCGCAAAATCCGCGAAGTCCTCGGCCCGACCGATCCCTCGAAAGCGCCTCCCGGCACCATCCGGCGCGAGTTTGGGCAGACGATCATGGTCAATGCCGCGCACGCCAGCGATTCGCCCGAGAACGCCCAGCGAGAAATGGGCATCGTGCAGATCAAGGAGAACAATTTGAAGCCGCTCATCGAAAGCTGGTTCGCCAAGTAGGCGTCCGCCTTTCCCAAATCCCCGAAATAAAAAAACGAATGACTATGGAACTCTCCCAACGCGCCACCATCCTCACCCCTTCGCTCACGCTCAGCATCGACTCGAAAGCCAAGGCCATGAAGGCCGAGGGCCTCGACGTGTGCGGCTTTGGGGCCGGCGAGCCCGACTTCGATACGCCCGAGCACATCAAGGCGGCCGCGCAGGCGGCCATCGAGATGGGCTTCACCAAATACACGCCGAGCAGCGGCACGCCGGAGTTGCGCCAGGCCATCGCCGACAAATTCCTCGCCGACAACAAACTCACCTACAAGCCGAGCCAGATCATCGTCAGCAATGGCGCGAAGCACTCCTGTTACAACGCCATCCTCGCCACCTGCCAGCCGGGCGATGAAGTGATCATCCCCTCGCCTTACTGGCTCTCATATCCCGAGATGGTCCGCCTCGCTGGCGCCGAGCCCGTCTTCGTCCAGACCACGGAAGCTAGCGGTTGGAAAATGACCGCCGAGCAGATGCAGGACGCGATGACCCCGCGCACCAAGATGGTCATCATCAATTCGCCCGGCAACCCGACCGGTGCGGTCTATACCCGCGAGGAATTGGAAGGCATCGTCGAGGTCTGCACCGACGAAGACATCTTCATCCTCTCCGACGAAATCTACGAGAAGCTGACCTACGATGGCGCCGAGCACGTCAGCGTCGCCGGCCTTTCGCAAGCCGCTTACGACCTCACCATCACCGTTAACGGCTTCTCCAAAGCCTACTCGATGACCGGTTGGCGCCTCGGTTACCTCGCCGCGCCCGAGGCCATCGCCAAAGCGATCGACGCTATCCAGAGCCACAGCACCTCAAACCCGTGCTCGTTCGCTCAAAAAGGTGCCTTCGCTGCGCTCAAAGGCGACCAGCAACCCGTGGCGGACATGCGCGACGAGTTCGACATGCGCCGCAACTACATGGTCAACCGCCTCGCCACCATCGCCGGCCTCAGCGTGGTCAAGCCGCAGGGCGCGTTTTACGTCCTCGTGAACATCAGCAAACTCGGCCTCACTTCGTCGAACTTTGCCGACCGCCTGCTCAGCAAGCACCACGTCGCCGTCGTTCCGGGCGTTGCTTTCGGCAACGATTCCACGATCCGCCTGAGCTACGCGACCAGCCTGGACGTCATCAAGAAAGGCCTCGATCGCCTCGAGGAGTTCTGCAAGACGCTCTAAGCCGCGAACTCTTGGGGAAGCTGCCAGTTTCCCCAGATCCGCTCCGCTGCTCTAGGAATCCCGACGGGTTTCCTTACAGAATGCGGGAGTAGCATTGACGAACGCGCCCTTCGATTGAAACCGTAGGGCGCGTTTCGTTTTCCCCTTTGTCTTCTTCCTCCATGATTCAAAACATCGTCGTCCTCGGCGGCGGCAGTGCCGGCTTTATCGCCGCGCTCTCGCTCAAGCGCCGCATCCCCCAACTCGCCGTCCGCGTCATTCGCAGCGCCGATATCGGCGTCATCGGGGTGGGCGAAGGCACTACGCAGCTTTTCCCCCGCTATTTCTTCGACTCGCTGCGGCTCAAGCCCGCGCAACTTTATGCCGAGGCCGAGCCGACGTGGAAACTCGGCATCCGCTTCATTTGGGGGCCGCGCCCGCACTTTCACTACAGCTTCACGACCAGCGTGGACACGCGCCTCAACGATCTGCCGCGCAACAACGGCTTCTACTGCGACGATGAGTTCGCGAACATCGACGTGTGGTATGCCCTCATGGAGCACGACCGGGCATTTCCGCGCTTGCGCGACGGGCGGCCGGACTTTGCCCACCACGCGCACATCGGCTTTCACATCGAGAACAAGAAACTCGTCGGCTACCTGGAAGCCCGCTGCCGTGACTTTGGCGTCGAGATCATCGATGCCACCGTGCAGCAGGTGGAGAAAGGCGCAGCCGGAGTCGCCGCCCTCGTCTTGGAGAGTGGCGAGCGCATCACCGCCGATCTCTTCGTCGATGCCTCGGGCTTTCGCTCCGAGCTCCTCGGCCGCGCGCTCGAAGTGCCTTACCAGAGCTACGCCGACACGCTTTTTTGCGACCGCGCTGTCATCGCAGGTTGGCCGCGCACTACGGAGCCGATCCTTTCCTACACCACCGCCGAGACCATGGACGCCGGTTGGGCCTGGCAGATCGAGCACGAGCATTTCATCAACCGCGGCTACGTCTATAGCTCGCGCTTTATCTCCGACGACGACGCCCGCGCCGAGTACCTGCGCAAGAACCCGAAAGCCGCCACCGAACCGCGCGTCGTGAAATTCCGCTCCGGTCGCTACGCGCGCATGTGGGAGGGCAACGTGGTCGGCATCGGCAACGCCTCGGGGTTCGTCGAGCCGCTCGAAGCCTCCGCCCTGCAAGTCATCATCGTGCAGTGCCGCACCCTCGTGGATTCGCTGATCGACAGCGCCCTTGAACCCACGCCCGGCGTCGTCGCGCTCTACAACCGCTTCATCCCCGGCCTGTGGGACGAAGTGCGCGACTTCCTCGCCGTCCATTACCGCTTCAATACCCGGCTCGATACGCCGTTCTGGCAGACGTGCCGCAACGAGATCGACCTCGCCGGGGCGCAGGGACTCGTCGATTTCTACCTCGAAAACGGCCCCAGCGGCCTCGCCCGCAGCGTGACCTTGTCGCCCAACAATCCCTACGGCCTCGACGGCTACCTCGCCCTCCTGCTCGGCCAAGCCGTGCCCCACCGCAAACGCCACCGAGCCACCCCCGCCGAGGAGAAAATCTGGCGCGCCCACCTGGGCCAACACGTCCTCGCCGCCAAGCTCGGCCTCGACGTCAAAACCGCCCTCGCCGCCATCCGCCGGCCGGGGTGGAAGTGGAACTAGGCCATCGGCCATTCGCGGCGCCGAGTCTCGGCCCGCCGCCGATTACTTGCCGACGCAGTAGAGCCAGTGGTCCGAACGGACGAAGAGGCGACTGTCGGCGACGACGGGACAGGCGTTAAACATCGCGCGTTCATCAAATTTGTTCGTCGCAAGCAGTTCGAACTTCGGCTTGGCGGCGACCACAAAGACCTGCCCGGCGCGGGTCAGGTAATAAAGCTTCCCGTCGGCGAGCACCGGAGACGGGTAGAATTGATCCGCGCGCGGAAGGCGCTCCTCATAGACCAACTCGCCGGTGGCGGCGTTCGTGCAACTGACGATCGGCTGGCTGTCGCTCGCCCAATAAAGGTGGCCCTCGTGCAAGATGGGCGACGAGACGTTGGAGCCCTTTTTCCCGATCCACAGGCGGTGCGACTCACCCACATCTCCACGACCGCCAGTTTTGATCGCGAGCGACCCGCCGCCGCCCCGTCCGCCGATGCAATAAACGATGCCTTTGTCGGCCACCAGACTCGGGACCATGTACCACGGGATTTTCGTTTCGCATGACCAAAGCGGCGTGCCTTTGTCCGGATCGAAACCAAGGACTTTGCCAAAGATCGCGACGACGAGCTCGGTCTTTCCCTCCGGTGTCTTCACGATAATCGGCGTATTCCACGATTCCTTGATGCCGCCGGCGCGCCAGACTTCCTTGCCGGTATTCTTGTCCAGCGCGACGAGCGACTCGCTCTCCACGCTCGTGTTGATGATGAGCAGATTGCCGTGCAGGATCGGTGACGCTGCGGAACCCCAACCGTTCAGACCGTCACCGACATCGGCCTGCCACAAAATCTTGCCGTTCAGATCGAGTGCGAAAACGCCCGACTTTCCAAAGAAGACATACACCCGCTGCCCATCGCAGACCGGCGTGCTCGATGCGTAACCGTGGCCATCCCGGATCTTCTCCTGGTCGGGGAGCTTTGAGGGCACGTCGGTCTTCCAAACGACCTTGCCGTCGGCCCGGTTCAGGCAAAGGACGTGCCGTTTGAGTTCCTCCGGCGACCCGCCGGATTGACCGGGCACATTCCAGCCGGAGTAAGCGGTGAGAAAAATGCGCGGCCCCACAAGAATCGGGCTCGAAGTGCCCGCGCCGGGCAGAGCGGTTTTCCAAGCGAGGCTGTCGGAACTGGACCACGTGACCGGCGTCGCTTTGTCGGCGCTCGTAGCTGCGCCGCCGAGCCCGCGGAATTGCGGCCAATCCGCCGCGGTGGCTGCGGCCGAAAGAGCGGCTGACACGAGTATTCTTTGGACGATGGAGGGCATCCCCCATTCTGCTCCGATGTCCTGCCGCCCGGCAATTTTCTTCCGGCTGATTTCAGCGCGCAGCGCCACGTAGCTGAGGCAAGGTGGCAGGCGCGGATTTCGGTCATGATCTCGTCCTCCGGCTCCGTATCGATGTTCCCCCAATCGGTCGGCGGCAGTGCCAGTGGCGACTGGCCAACAAATGACACGACCGGATGCCCCGCCGCAAACCAGCGCGCTTCGCCCGCGCGGAGATGATCGCCAAGCTGTCCAAGGTCGCCGCCGCAATCGCGCACCCTTGCGGAATCCAGCGGTCAAGCGGAGCGAAGTGCTTTCAGCCGGTGACCTACGTTGACGATCGCCTCGATCGCGGGCTTCAACTCACGACCCAATTCCGAGAGGCGATATTCCACCGTGGGTGGCGAGGTATCGACGGCCTCGCGGTGAACAATTCCGGACGCGACCAGCCGCTTCAAGCGGTCCGAAAGCACCTTCGCGGACACACCCTTGATATCCTGCCGCAGTTCGCTGAAGCGGCGCGGATTCTGGCTCAGATACCAGATGATGTGCGGCGTCCAGGCTCCGCCAAGGACGCTCATGCACTCGCCCAGCGGGCAGCGCTCAGGAGGATGGGGGACGCGGTTTTTGCGGCGAGGAACCATGGTTACCGGATGGAAACTGCATTGTGACGCCGAGACGAGCAAGCCGGTTTACAAAGGTAACCAGCCACCCTATGTCGGCTGGTATTCGCATCCCTTAACCCATCAACAAAACCATGCCGACCCATCAGCTCATTCCCGCTGCTCCCAACCTCAACCAACGCGCCCCGCGCAGCCCACGATGCCGTCTCGGCGGCTACGTGATTCTGCCGCGCATGCTCGACAAATGTCGCGCCCACCTCGCCGGAACGCCGGGCGAGTATCATTTCAATTGCCCGCTCGATCAGCAGTTCCTCGCTTTCGTCGGCATCGATGCCGACGCGTTGAAAGCGGAGCTGGCGACGGGCCGGACCGATAGCGAGATGCTGGCGTGGATCGGCGTCCACGCTCGATCCCCTCGCACGGCCTGGGAGATCGAATCCTGGTCGGCGAACCAGGAGCGCCGCGCACCCACGAGTGACCCAGACACGGCGACCTTCTTCGCCGGCTTGCTCGGCAGGATTTCCACGACGCGGACGGACATTCACAGTTGGACGGATCTGATCGATCTCGACGATCATGTGAGCTTTGGCGGCACAGCTTGATTCCGGAACACGCCATCTCGCTTATGTGGAAAGACACTCCCATCACCCGACGACTCGGACTGCAAGTGCCGATCATCCAAGGCCCCTTTGGCGGCGGCCTCTCGACCGTGCCGCTCGTGGCGCAGGTTTCCGAAGCCGGCGGACTGGGCTCTTACGGCGCGCACGTTCTTTCTCCCGGAAAGATTCGCGAAGTCGCCGCAGAAATCCGCCGAGCCACGCCGCGTCCCTTCGCCCTCAATCTCTGGGTCTCTTCCGATGACCCGGGAGCGGAGGACATGGATTCCGTCCGTTTCGCCGCCAACCATGAGGTCTTTCGGCCGATCTACGAGGAACTCGGGATCACCATTCCGAGTGCCTACGTCGCGGAGCCGATCGACTTCGAAGCGCAGGCCAGGGCCGTGATCGAAGCGCGCCCAGCCGTCTTTAGTTTCGTCTTCGGCATCCCCGCGCCGGAGATTCTCGAGGCGTGTCGGCAGGTCGGCATCACCACCCTCGGGGCCGCCACCACTGCAGAGGAGGCTGTAGCTGTCGAAGCTGCCGGAGTCGATGTCGTTCTCGCCACGGGTTGCGAGGCCGGCGGCCATCGACCTTCGTTTCTACGCCCGGCTGAAGAGTCGCTCACGGGCACGCTGGCCCTCGTCCCCCAAGTCGTTGATCGGGTCAAAATCCCCGTCATCGCCGGGGGTGGAATCGCCGACGCGCGCGGTGCCGCCGCGGCTTTCGCGCTCGGCGCGGACGCCGTGCAACTCGGCACGGCGTTTCTCGCTTGCGAAGAATCCGGCGCCAGCGCAGCCCACCGCGAACGCCTCTTCAGCGAGCAGGCCGCGAATACCAAACTCTCCCGCGCCTTCACCGGACGCCTGGCGAGATTCATCAAAAACCGCGCGCTCGATGAGATCGAAGCGCGGCAAACTTCGGCCCTCCCTTACCCGTTGCAAAGCTGGTTCACGGGTTTCATCAAAGCCGCCGCAACCGCGCAGGGGCGCAGCGAATTGATGTCGCTCTACGCCGGCCAAGCCGCACCGTTGTTGAAGCATCGTCACGCCCGCGAGCTGATGGCCGCGCTCTGCGCCGAACTGGACGCGCTCGATTGATCCCTCCACGCCACCTACTCTTCACTATCCCTCCTCCCGCTCCGCGTGGATTTTGACGTGGAGATGGATGTGGTCGTTGACGAGGTGGGGGCCGAGGAAGCGGAAGAGTTTGCCGGAGCCGTAGTGGCTGCCGTAGGCGGTGCGATCGAGTTCCAAGACACCCTGGCCGGTGAGGTGCTGACCGTCTTCCTTCGCGGCGATGAGCACGGGGAACTCCAGCGGGCGGCTGATGCCCCGGAGGGTGAAGGTGCCGCGCAGGAGATGGTTCGGCGTGCCGTCGGTGCAGGTGGCGATCCGATCGGCGGCGTCGGCGACAAACTCGGCGGTGGGATGGTGCCCGGTGTCGAAGAAGTCGGCGGTGCGCAGGTGCGCGAGGAGCAGGGCGTTCATGGCCGCGTCGGCGAGGTCTTCACAGGCGATGCTGGCCATGTCGATGGTGAAGCAGGCGCTCGCGAGTTGGCCCTTATTGATTCGGATTTCGCCGCCGGCGAGCCGCACGGTGCCGCTGTGGTGATTGAAGAGATTGCGGCCCGTCCAGCGGATGACGCTCTCGGCGGTATCGACGATGTAGGTGCCATCAGGAACGGGCGGCTGCGGCGGTTGGCCGATGCCTTCGAGGGGCAGGCCGGCGGATTGCCATTCGGCGAGCCCGCCTTCGAAGGACTGGACGTAGGTGAAACCGGCGGCGCGAAGTTTTTCCGCTGCGGTAACGGCGTCGAGCGAGCCAGCGCCAGCACCGTAAACGATGAGCGGAACGGATGGGTCAGGCGCGAGCGCCTGGACCTGATCGAGGAAGGCGGTCTCATAGACGCACGCATTCCGCGAACCGGGGATGCGAGCGGCGGCGAAGACTTCGGGCGGCAGGACGTGGAGGAGCGTCGGTGGTTGCGCGGACGCGAGGTTGGCGTGGAGTTCAGAAGCAGTCATGGGCTGGGTGGGAAGACGCGTATCTTGCTGTCGCGGCGCGGGAGCCTTTCGGGAATCCGTTTGGACTAAGGCAGGCCATACGGAAGGAGGCTAGCCAGAGGCGCGGAGAAATCTCCACCGCCAATTCGTTCGGTGCGCTCGGGTGGGGAAGGTACGAGCGAGGGGATGAGGCAAGCTCGTCAATTCGCGAGGAGTTTCACCAGCCGTTCATTGACGAAGAGGATCTCCTTACCGGCTTTTACTTTGCCGACGAGGCCAGCGTCGGCGAGGTCGTGGAGGTAGCGCGAGGCGGAAACGCGGGCGGCGAGGCCGGCGTCTTCGAGGTGGCGGATTTTGCAGTAGGGGCGGACGAAGAGCTGCTCAATGAGCTCTTTGGAAAAGGTGCGCTTCGGTAGTTTGAGGCGGCCTTCCTCGATCATCTGCGTCATGAGGTCGCCGATAGCTTCGATCTTGAGCACGGTCGTTTCGGCGGTCGTTTCGACGGCGCGGAGGACGTAAAGAATCCACGGCTCCCACGCGCCCGTCTCGGTGACGTCGCGCAGGTGGCGGTAGTAGTGACTCTTGTGGTCGATGATGTAGCGGCTGAGGAAAAGGATCGGCTGTTCGAGCAGACGCTGGAGGAGCAGGTAGAGGATGAGCAGGATGCGCCCGGTGCGGCCGTTGCCGTCGGAGAATGGGTGGATCGCCTCGAATTGGTAATGCAGCACCGCGAGCTTCACCAGCGGGTCGAGCCCGTCTTCGGCGCTGTTGATGAACTGCTCCAGATTTTTCAGCAGCCCGCTAATCCGCGCCGCGCCGTCGGGCGGTGTATAGACGACCTCACCGCTCGTACGATTGATGAGCTGCGCCCCGGGATGCCCGCGCACACCGGGCACGTCGGTCTTGATCATGCGGACGATTTCGATGGTGAGTTCGGCGGAAATCGCCCCGCGCTCGCGCAGAGCCTGCGCGCCGTGCCAAAGGGCTTCGTTGTAGTGCAGCACCTCCTTGGCGTGCGGGCTGACATCCGGCGAATCGGCGCTCATGCTGCGGTAAAGTTCGTCGCTGGTGGTGAAGATGTTCTCGATTTCCGAACTCGCCCGGGCTTCCTGGAGAGCGATCGTGTTCAGCAGAATGGAGGCATTCGGCACGGTGCGGGTGCGGCCTTTCAATTCCGCGAGGCTGCGGCTCGCGCGGATCACCGCCTTCAAAACCGCTGGCGTCTCCAGAACGGCGGTCGGGGGCAGGAGCGGGAGGCGGTTGAAGGGTCGGGTGCGCTCGAATGTGCTCACGCCGTGCACACGTAGTGATGGACGTGTGCAAAAAACAGGAAAATATGAACACGAACGCAAAACGTGCGCCTTTCGTGAACATGACCGGCCAAGACCCGCGGTAGCCAAGCGCGCGGGGCTGGGTGTAGATTCCAGCCATGATCCAAGAACGCATCGAAAAAATCGAAGCCACCCTCCAGAGCGCTCCCAATCTCCCGCCCGCGACGCGCGACGAACTTCTCCGCCTCCTCGCCGAACTCAAGGCCGAAGTCCACCCGCTCACCGGCACGCACCCCGAAGACGCCGATAGCATCACGCGGTTCGCCGATGCCAGCTTCCACGAAGCCACGCGGAGCACGCCCAAACCCGACCAGACCGAGGCTGCGCTCAAAGGTCTCACGTCCTCGGTGGCGGATTTCCAAGCATCGCACCCGCGCCTTGTCGAAACCGTGGACCGCGTGGCGACCGCCCTTTCCAACATGGGCATCTGAGAAAGTCGCGAGCCGCGAGATTTTTCGGGTTGTCCTCCGCGCGGTTGCGGGGCAAATCTGCACCGGCTCACGACTCGGCGACGAACGCCGCGCGAGCAAAACTTCAACCACTCCATCGTTATGGCCAAAGGCAACAACAGTCACCGGAAAGAAGTCAAAAAGCCCAAAAAGGAAAAGCCCAAACCGCTTCCGACCCGCCGAGATTCCTGAGCCTACTCGGTATAAACATCCACTTCTGCAGGGGGAATCGCCCCGCCGAATGGTCCGCCGGTTGCTCAAAAACCGGCTATGAAATTTCTCCGTTGTCTGATCTTTGGTCGGGGCCCGCGGGCCAATCGCGAAGCACCGCTTTTCCGTTTCTACCTCGCCGAGTTTAACGCTCCAACGCGTTCCAAACACGGCGACGGCGTCTATTTTTAAACCGGCTCGGGACTAGGGAACCGCTTGGTTTTCACTCCGGCGGGGTTACCGACGCGTTTAGAAACGCCGTCTCGCGGCGACACCAACGATCCCAACTCGCGGCATCACTCAACGCTTCGTTGAGCGCTGTGCCGAGTTCGTAGATCGTGTGATCGAAGCCAAGGCTGGCGTAGGCCCCGATGTTCCCCTGCATCGCCTCGGTGAGCGCCCGAAACAACTCGCGGTCATGGGCAGCGGGAGCTTCGAGATCAGTCGGATGATCGTAGGTGAACTGGCACGCCGTGAAATCCTGGGAGTGATGTCTCCGGCAGGCCTGCGGACGCACCTCGTAGACGCTGCATCGACCTTCCACCAGTAGCGGACAGCAGACATTTGTCGTCGCGTGCGCGAATGGGGTCAGCGACTGCAGCGTTCCGACATGCGTCGTCAGCCGATCCTCCAAATCGGCAATTTGCTGCGCGTCGAAATGGCTGCGGATGTGGTGCGCGATCAGGAGGACCTCGTGCGCAAAGCCATCGACCCGCAGCCAGCAGCACAGGGAACAACCGTCACGGCAAGCCAGCGTCAGCTTCCGTTTCTGGATGGCCTCTTCGTTAACCGCATCCAGACCCGCCAAGGCATGCCGGGCGGCTTCGTGAACCCCCTCCTCCGAAGCCGCCTCGACCAGTTCGTCGATGATTTGCTGCGGGGAGAAGTTGGGCATGGAGCGAGCGTGGCGTCGCTTGCCTAAGTCGTCGAGCGTGACTAGGCGACCACCGTTTGCTGGCGGCGAAATGCTCCCGCGAAGCCGGCAAACAACGCCAGGACGACTGCGACACCGCCAAGCATAAGCAGCCGCTTGAACCAGCCAACCGACGACACCGCTTTCGCTTCCAACCCGATCTCAAGATTTGCCCAGTTGTCCACGGCGACGGTGCGGCTGAACGTCAACAGGCGCCCCTGCTCGGGGATGGTCGCTTGAATTGTCGCCGGGTTGCTGATCGCGGCGTCCTGTTGCTCGATAAGCCGTTCGGCGAGGCGGTTGAAGGCGGTGTTGTCGTCAGCCGTGTTGAGGTCATTGAGTTGCTTGGCCTCCTGCTGCGTGTAGTTCGCCTCCTTGTTTCCACCGGCGCGCAGTTTGCCGGCGACCGGATCGGGCGCTCCGTTGATCGTATTGTTCCGCACGTTGAGTCCGACCAGCGCTTGCTGGAGCTTCAAGTTGTGAAGTTGCACGCGGGCATCTTCGTTGAAGGCGTTGTCATGCTGGCTGAGGCCATACGCGGATTCAAAAGCCCGTCGCGCTTGTTGCGGGTTGCCTTGCTGCAACGCGCTATTGCCGAGAGCGAGCATTTGTTCGGCGGCTTTCGTCTTTTGACGCTGCTGACTCACTTCACCCTGCAGATAGGATTGCACATCGATCGCCGCGGCGCGCGAGACGACTTGCTCGCGCTGCATCTGCAATGACCCGGTCCATTTTTTGACCTGCCACTTTTCGTTGAGATAGACATTCCAGGTGATGTTTTCGAGCGGCAGATCGAACTTCGGCGCGAGCAATTGCAGATCGAGTTCGCTCGTCCCCGCCTTCCCGATTTGGCTGCTGAAGAAAATCGACACCGGAATGGCTTCACCCGCCGGCGACGCTTGTTCCAGCGGGATGAGAATTTGGTCGGCCTCGCGCCACGGCCACACGCCGTTTTGATTCACAAATGCGAACCAGAACTTCGCGTCCTTCGGCAACGTGAGATGGAGCAAGCGCTTGTCGCCGGGAATCATTTCCAGGCGCACCTGGGTGAGCATCGCGCCGTTATCCGAGATGACTGAGGTGAAGGTGATGCTGTTCACCCGCGCCGGAAGCAACTTGGCCGCCTCGTGCCGTTCGAGCTTCATCGGCAGGACAAACGCGGGCTCGACCAAACGGTAGGCGAAGCTCGCTGACGTGGTCGTCAGATCTTTTTGGAGCACGCGCGGAATGCTCTGCCACTCCGTTTGCTGCAACGCCGCGGGCGGCGCGTCCACACGCACCTGCAAACGCCCGCTGGATTGCACGGTGACAAAGCCGCGTTGCAAATTCACCTCTGCAACCTGCACGCCACGAAGACTGATCTCCGCGGCATTTGCCGGCACCGGCGTCTGATACGTCGCCTGCAAAAGATACGTCCCGATGACCCGCCGCTGGAGTTTCACCTCCCACATCTGCAAGTCGCCGTTGACCCGATTCGGCACCGGTAAAAAGTCGGCCACCTGCTCGCCGGAAAACTTCACGCTTTCCGCCCCGACCGGCAGCGCAACGCGCAAGGCTTTCAGCCCCGTGTTCTCGATTTGATACTGCAGGTTCGCCACCACCTTGACCTGCGCCTCGCCGATCGTGGCGTGCTGCAAGCTGTTTACCTGCACCCACGCATCGACCTGCTCCACGTCGAGCGCCAGATTCCACGGTGTCTGCAGAATGCGGAACGCTAGCACGCCTTTTTGTTTGATGCCCGACTTCTGCGGATCGAGTTGCGTCACGCCTTCGCGGGTCGTGACCTGCAAGCGCATCCCTTGCTCGGGCACCACGAGAAACGTCCCGCGCTGCTTGCTCGCTTCGCGGAAAATGAGCTGCGGGGCAACCCACGCCTTGGCCGCTTTCAAGCCGGGCCCGGTGAGGCTGACGGCAAACTTCTGCTGCCCCTCGGTGCGCCCTTTCAAGTGCATGGTGATGATTCGCCCCGCGTCCGTTTTTAGTTCCGTCCAGTGGCTCATGGCGTCGCCGCTGATTGACTCCACATCCAGCCCGACGGGTAGCGCAAAGCTCAGCCGGAAAATGCCCGCACGCGTGACGTCCACGGTTGCATTCACCGCGAGCAGGACGCGGTCTTCACCGAGCGAAAGCGTGTCTTGCGACTCGACCCGCACATCCGGCTCCACGGCCGAAGCCTTCACCACAGCCGTCGCCTTCGCATCGGCGTAGCGAAAGGCGCGGCGTACCGTGAGTCCGGGAATTTGTGTGGTGAGCACGGGCGCAATGTTTCCCGGAAAGTCTTCGAGATTGATCGGCGAAAGCGTCTCAGCGGTCACCGTATCGAGCTGCACTTCGTTGCCCGTCGCCACCCCGAGGACGCCGATCTGACCCGCCGCACCTTCGACGGAAACGAGGCCCACCGCTTGCGTGACGGGCAGCGGCCCGGTCGCGATCTGCGAGCGGACGAGGAGTGAAAACTGGCGCGACTGCGGCGGCGCAAGATTCACCCGCAGCTTGCCGGTGTCGGGATCAAAGCGCCATTGCTGCACTGCGGAAACCGGCGCTTTGTCTTTGGCCGCCGCGAACGTCACGGGGTCGATAACATCGGTGACCGTCGTGCCTTTGGGCACATTGAAAACCAGCTCGCCCAGCTCGCCTTGAGCGGGCCGGATGGAAACGTGGTGCAGCCCTTCGATGACGCCGGCGGTCGGCGCGTAAAGCTGCGTGAGCTCCGCGTAGAAGACCGGCTTCTCGAGCGCGAGATTCCGGCTGCGTGGTTTCCAAGCGACCCAAATGTCGTTCACCGGCGTGAGCACCAGCTTCGCCACGGTGTCTTTGCCCGCGGTTTTGCGCTCAATGGACACGGCCTGCGGCGAGACAACATCCACATCGAGATTGGACAGCGTGAGCGTGAGTTCATTGACCAACCCGAAGTGCGCAGGCAGCACGAATCCCGTCTCGGCGTCCTTCTTCGTTACCGGCACCTGGTACGAGAGCTCGATGTCGAACGCGCCGCTTTCCACCGCGAGCAACACCTGCGCGCGGCGTCCGGCGATGTTCGAGGGGACCAACTTCAGCGCGGCGTTTGGATAAGTGATTTGCGTGAGCACCGCTGGCTCGAAGAACACCGGCAACTGCTGACCCTTCACCGCCTGCCAGCGGATCTTTGCCGTCGCCATCGCAAATTTTTCTTCAACACGAATCTGCTGCGTCACGGTTTCCGCCACCGGCGGGCCTTTCGGCAGGCCCAAGGTAGATTCCGCCGCCACGGGAGTTTGCGCTGTCGCCGTCGCCAGCCAGCCGAGGCTGAGAAGGAGCAGGGCCGCCGTGGTCGCAGCGGTTCCGCCCGTAGTCGGTGGGATCACCGGCTTTGGCTCGCGCGGCACTTGCCAGAGCGTGCGCAGCGCGGGAATGGCGATCTGCCAGACCGCAAATAGCGCCATGACCGCGAAGAAAGGACCAGCTCCGTTCGGCATCCGCAGCGTCACCCACGCGAGAAGCGTCCAACCGATGATCGTCCACGCCGGTTTGCTCGCGATCCATGAATAGGCAAAGGCGACGAGCGCGAAAAGCGCCGGCCACGCCCAGCCAATCACGCTCCACACCGACTTTTCTTCGGCCACATTTCCGACTTCGACGGAGAGCGCACTGCCCGCTTGTTGAACCGGCGCGAGGAAGGTTAGAGCCCGTGGCACTTCGGGCACATCATTGTTCGCAATTGCCATGAGGCTCACGACCGCGCCGCTCGCGAACACCAGGGCGGCACTGCCAAGCAAGACGCCCGACCAATGGCGCGCGCTGAATTTGAAAACGCCATCCCGCATCGCACCACGCCAAACGAAGACCGCCAGCGCGAGCAAAGTGATTGCGGCGAGCAGAGCCATCCAGGCCCGACCCGCGGTCGCGCCGCCAAACATCCGGGCGAGGCCGGCAAAGCCGGAGACATCCGTGACGCCACCGACCGGCGTCAACGATCCGTCGCGATACACCAGCCGCTGCGCCGTGTCCGGCTCCAGCTTCCATTCCGCCAGCAGCACCGGTGCGCCGACGATCGGCGTCGTGACTGTCACCCGCTTCGGATTTTTTGCGCGCTCCGCGATCTTAAGATGGATGGTGAGCACAGCGTTTGGATCCGCCTGCTGCGGTAGCGGGATGAGATTGGCGTCGCCATCTTTCACCGGCACGACTGCGAGGCCGTTAACCGTGGCCGACCAAAGTTGCGCCTCGGACTCCGCATCTTTCTTCTTACCGCTCCGAGCCTGACTCGCACCCGGCAGCGTAACTCGGAAGTGCGCGTTCCCGCGATTCTTCACAAAATATTGCGCGTCGGTGAGTGCATTCCCTTCCTTCGAGATGCGCGTGGTCAGCGAGGCGCGATCGACTACCTGGCTGAGCGAGTCGCCCTGCACGAGCGGGCTGAGCGCAAGCGTGAGATTGAAAGGCCGCGCCACGTAGCGGTAGGCGGCGAGCAAGGGTTCGTCGAAGAAGAGCCGGTATTCCGCCGGGACTTCGCCTGTCTCCAGCCGCAGCAATCCGGCGGAAACATCCACCGGCTTCACCTGAAACTGATACGCGCTGATGACGAGGGTGTGGCCCTGCTCCGAATTCGCGTCGAGTGGGCGGGCTCCGGTGAAGGCCAGCGTCTCACCCTGCGCCTTGAACGGTCGCTCATACGTTGCGAGCAGCGTGTAAGCGCCGCTCACCGGCGTGTGCAGCTGCACCACGAAGCCGCCTTCGGTCTTCTGCCAGTTGCGAATGTCTTTGCCGGTGAACTCGACGTTAAAATACTCCGCCGACAGCTCGACTTTGAACGCGGCAATCGGCGCCCCGGAGACCACGTAATTCATTACGCTGCTGCCATAGGCCACGCCTTCCCCGATCGAGAAAAGATGGAAGCAATCCGCCTGAATCGACTGCGGCAACCGCTCGATACGCAGAGTGATCTGCCAGACCGGTTCGCTAATCCGAAAGGCCGTTTGGATGTTGAGAATCTTGCGCGGGAAAAATGCCGTCGCCATTTCGGTCAGCCCCTGCGTGCGTTCGGCGGTCAGCCGGAAACCCGCGTCTGCCGACACCGCGACGTGCCCACGAACCGACTTCGCTTTGCTCACCTCCACGCGCGGCAACGCCCATTCCGCCGCGCCCAGCGCCTGGTTGCGCTCGAGTCGGAGCTGCACGACCTGCCGACCGGAAACCGGTTGGGCATAGACGATCCGCAATTCGGATTCGGTTGGCTCTTCGAGATCGCGGAGGAAGTAGTCGCTCAGGCCGGGCGCGTTGAGTTTGGCGACGGCATAGCCGCGCGGGACTCGGAGAAGCAGTTCGCGCAGCGGGGCCTCGCGCACGTCGAGCTCGATCTCGGCGTCGATAGTCAGCTCCGTTTCGCCAAGGCGGTAGGCGAGGACTTGGGAGACGGTGAGCTCGGGCAGGATTTGGTCGGCTTGGATGCGGAGCGCGAAATCCGCACCGGAAAAGCGATAGGCGAAACGCTGCGCGCCAGCCGCACGAAAGGTGGCTTTCGTCGTTTCAGTTTCCGGGAACTGCTCCGGCGAAATCTGCGACAAGCCCTTGGCCTGCACGACTTCGAGGCGCACTGCGCCTTCATTCACGACCCGAAAGTAGCCGGCAAAACGCGTCGCGTTCTCGGGGCGAATCTGTAGCGCATCGACAGTCTGCGGAAGCGCGCCCAGTGGGGTCTGCGTGTGGACGTGGATGGCGAACTGATTTTTCTGCGGCTGATTAAACTGCACGATCAACCGACGCTCGCCGGCGGCCGCTCCGGGCTCGACGTTCCACGCGAGCACCTGCTCGCCGGCGACGCGCGTCACCTCGCCCGCGCCGCGCAGAAGCAACGTCACGCGATCGAGTTCGCCCTGCATGATCTTGCAGTCGAGGAGCGCAAGCTGGCGCATCAAACCGGGCCCGACGCTGATCTGCGAGAGCATCTCAGCGGCGTAGAAAAGTTTGCCTTCGGTTTCTGGTGCGGCGGTTTTCCACGCGAGCTTCACGCTGCCGTCTGGCGGCAGGAAGCTCGTGAAATCAGCATCCGTGCGCACGGGGCGGGCCGCGCCGGTGAATTGAAACTCGGTGTCGGCGGGCAAGCCGTGCAGCACGATCGGCTGCAGCGCGCTCGGCGCGACGCGGAAATCGACCGCACTCCAGCCGCCATTGTGCCGAACCGCGGCGTTGAATTTGAAGGCCAGCGGAAAGTCGCCCGGCTTATCGAAGGTGATGACGTAGCGGCCGTTCGTCGCCGTGATGCGCCAATCGGGATGTTGCGGGAGCTCGGTGAGAGCCAGCGCGCCGCTAAGGATGCTCAGCGAGCCGCCGCGCGGGTTCATCACGCGTGCCGTGCCGGTCAGGACGAAGGCGGCGTTTTGTTCGGTGAGCGTGCCGGAAAGTTTGAAATCGCGCAGCATGACCTGGCGCGTCGCCGGATCCGTGAGCGTGATTTTGAGCGGCAGCGTGTAAGCCGCGCCGTGAAATTGGAAGGCGAGCGGTTCCGGTTCATCGGGCTTCAACTCGCCGCGCATGGCCGCGGGAAGATACTTCAATTCGAGTGGCGAGAGTCCGCTCGGACCTTCCGGCTGCACGTCAAACTCCGGCACCGACTCGAGGCGCACAAATCCGCTCGTGAGCGCCGGTTGCGGCGGCGTGAGCGCAAAGGTGGTCAGCGGATTTTTCCAGGTCTTCAACTCGCGCTCGACGATGATCGCGACGCTGAACTTCGTAAGCGGTTGCTCGCCCTTCTTCGTGCGCAAAAGCAGCGTGCGCCCGCCGCCCGGCTCCTGGCGAAGACTCCAGTCGAGTAGCGCGTCGCCGGTGATTTGCTTGATCTCGCCTTCGCCCGCGATCGTCAGCGGCAGTTCTTTCGGGTCGCCCTGCAAAACGTCGAACGTCGCCTCGATGTGTTGCCTGAGCAGATCGCGGTGGGCCTTGATCCAATGCTGAAAAGAGGTCGCGAAAATGAGCTTGTCCTTCTCGCTCGACTGGCCGCTGAGCTGCCCTTCGATGACGAGTCTTACCTTGCCATCCGCGACGCCTCCGCTGACCGCCGGATTTTTAATCTCCGCACTCGTCTCCGCAGCGGAGCCGAAAGTGAAAAGCGAAAGCCAAAGGCAGGACAGGAGGGTGGGGAGTTTCATGGGATTGAATGGGAGAATCTTGCGGAGGAAAGCGATCGATTTGTCAGAGCACTGTCAAAAGACCGTGCGGAGTTTGTGAGGACGTGGCGCGTGAACTCCGGGGAGCGCGCTCGTCCCGAGCGTTGGTCGAGGCGTTCCGCCTCGACGGACTTTCGGAGGTTTCCGAACGACCCACGCGCGCCTCATTTCGACGCGTGAGGAAAGTTCGTCGCGGCAGAATTCCGCGACCAGCGCTTAGGATGAGCGCGCTCCCCGGATTCGGCGCGTGCGCGTTCATCGGCCGGAGACGCTCTTCGCCGTGCGGATCATCCACTCAAGTTTTTGCGGGCGCGGGTCGGCGCCGTAGATAGCGGGCACGCCATTGAGCAGGCCGAGCAGCTGGTCGGTGGTGACTTCGCCGGCGTGCGGACTGGCGACGAGCCATTCAGAAAACGCGCTCGCGGTGCCGGCGAGGCGCAGCGCTGGGCTGGCTTGTTCGAGCGGTGGCGTGCTCGTCGTGAAAGGCACGGTCCACTCGTGCTCCTTGTAATCGGAGGTGCCGGGGACTTTGAACCGCACGCGCACCGTGGCGAGATCACCTACGCCGCGCGGGTTCACTTCCAAGGCGTAAAGCGCGTTGCCACTTTCTGCGGCGCCGATCTCCGCGGCATCGACCGTGTTGTCGCGGAACTGCTCTTTCTTCAGCTGATGCTTCGCGTAGCCGATCTGCCGATAGGCGGTCACCCGACGTGGGTTGAATTCGACCTGCACCTTCACGTCCGAAGCCGCCACCCGCAGTGCGCCGGCGAGCTGCGTTGCAAAATTCGTCGCGGCTTCCTCCGGCGTGTTGATGAAGCCATAGCGGCCATCTCCATTGCGCGAAAGCGCTTCGAGCACGGCGTCATCGTAGCCCTCCCAACCGATGCCGAAGCAATCGAGGGCCACGCCTTTTTGGCGGTTCGTCTCGACCTTTTGTTTGAGCGCGTCCGGATTCACATCGCCCAGATTGGCCGCGCCGTCGGTGAGGACGACGACCCGATTGATGCTGCCCGGCCGGTAATGCTTCAGCGCGGTCGCGTAACCGAGGTCGAGCGCGGCGGCGAGGTTCGTACCGCCCTGCGGGGTGATTTCACCGACGCGCGCGGTCACTTCGGCGGCCTTGTCGCCGGCCAAGCCATCCGCCCAGAGCCGCGGGGTGCGCGCAAAAGTGACGACGCTCAACTTATCCTGCGGCTGCAATTGCGCGGAGAGAACGCGGAGCGCTTCTTGCAGGATGCGCACACGATCGGCGCGCTCCATCGAACCGGAGTTGTCGA
Source organism: Chthoniobacter sp. (assembly GCA_031390545.1). Classification (GTDB taxonomy): domain Bacteria; phylum Verrucomicrobiota; class Verrucomicrobiia; order Chthoniobacterales; family Chthoniobacteraceae; genus Chthoniobacter. Next base: position 141,579 of record JANMTP010000035.1, read on the forward strand.
GCAGCAGCACGAGATTCAACGCGCGACCCGGCTGGCGACCGGCGGCGGCCGTTTTCACCGAGAGCCGCAGCAAATCGCGGTTCTGCGCGAACGGATAACGCGCCAACTCCGAAGTAAACGCCAGTGGCGCACCGGGCGCAGGTTCCGGATCGCGATAGTCGAAGGCATTGATGAATTCCTCGCTCCGCACCGTCGCCAATTCCGGCATCTTCCCTTGCTCCAAACTCGCGGCAGCAAGCTTGAAAGCCACGTCGCTGACATTGAGCGAAAATGTGGAGAAAGCGTTCGCGCTCGTGGCGATTTCCGGCTGCGGCTCCGGCGCGGGAAGCCGGGGTTGGGGTGCAGCCTCTTCGCCGTCCTTCTCTTTTAGAACCTGCTCCACCAATTCCTTCTTCCGCTTCGCCAACTCGACCGGCTTGTCTGCCGGCCGGTTGAGAACACGCGGAACGTCTTTCCGGCTTTGTGCGGCGGGTTCCCCGAGTCTGGCGAGGCTGCTGTCGTCGCCAATGATCATGGCGCCGGCGGCGCTAAGCGCATTTCCCTTGGCTTCTGCCGGTTGCATGGGGGCAACTGGTTTGGCCTCTTCCGTCGCAGTATTGAGGTTCTGTTTCGCGCGGTCCTCATCAGTAAAAGACTGGATTCTTCCTGCAACCCGCTTCTCCGTTTTGCCGTCAGCAGCCGAAAGCACTTCCAGCCCCCTTCGCGACTCGGCGGCATCGTTAAGGTCGGCGCCGTCACGGAAATAGACGTTCGCCGGTTTTTGCGGAGGGGCGATCCTTCCGCCAGCGAAGCCACCGCGCTCACCTTCGGGCTGGATTGTGCCGCGAACACTGGCTAGCTCGGCCGATTCGACCGGCGCAGACGCGGGAACGCTTGCGTCCAAGCCAGCAGCGAGCCGGGCATCGTCTGGCGAAACGATTTCCAGTGGCATTTCTGCCGCCATGGCTGATGCCACCTCAGCTTGGTTTTGCAACTGCTGGACGAGTTCCTCTTTCATGTCGTTGCTCCGCTCCGCCGATTGCCCGCGTAGCGCTGATTCATCAGCGAGGTTTTTGCCCACATCGAAACCCAGGCTGAGGTTTGTTCCTTCCGCAGCTTGCGCATTTTCACTGCGATGCCGCGTTCCAGCTACGGTCGCCAAGCGGTCTATGGCAGCGTCGCCCGCGAGGCCGAAATGGTCCGCTTTTCCAGCAAGCTGCGACCGATCAGCCGGTTGGGCCGCAGCTGCAGCTCCGTCGAAAAGGAAATTTTCGTTGGATTGATAATTCCTAGCGAGGACCTCGGATTCTCGCGCCGGCGTCGGGGCCACCTGACCACCGAAGAGGGCACTGCTAAGCGTGACCTTTGATTCAGCCGGTTTCTGCGCATCGGCGGTCATCGCACTGCCATCGGGATGATCGGAGAATAAGTCAGTATGCGCCGCGCGTGCTTCCGCAAGCTGCGGAAGCAGCTCGGCGGCGGGTTCTTCACCGGCCATCCGCAGCGTCTCTTCAGCAAGCGGCTCCACGCCCAAAACGGCCTTCTTCTCATCCTTTGCCGGGGGTCCAGATTGAGCCAGAGGAGGAGGAGGGGCCTTAAACGCCGCCAAGGCGGGCCGCCCCGCCGAAACTGCACCTCCACCCGCTCTCCCGGGCGCGGGCGCGGCCGTGGCCGGGACCGGCGAATCTGCCAGGGAAGTAATCATCTCTCTCACTGTGTTCAGCTCGGCGGGCGCATTCTCCGCATTCGATGTCGAGAGGTTAGGGAGAGGTGCGCCATCGGCCGGCTGTGCCGGAAGCGCGGGCGGGGTCACCACCGCATACCGATTCATTTTGTCGCCCGCGGAATCGCCAAGTGACCGACCCATTTGCACGGCGGTGGCGTCTTCCTTTTCCGCCAAACCTCTCGCCCGCTGGCCAACTTCGGATTCTCCCCAGCCGCGGCCAGGGCCGGGCTGCATGTTCCAGTGATTCACACCTGCCGCTGGTGCTTCGGGCACAGACAGATAGTCCGCCTCAGCCAGCAAGCCATCGGCGCGGCTCGCTTTGCTTTGGGTGAAGCCGTTGAGAAACAAGCTCCCGCCGAGGAGCGCGATCAACGACGCCGCCAGACCCAGCGGCAGCACCCACGACCAGTTTTTGCGAGGCAACTCGACCACCGGAGCCGGCGCCGGCAAGGCGGCCGGGGTTTTGAAATGCGCGAGCAGGTGCGCGCGGCGTTCGCTGGAAAGTTGCACAGGCACTGGCAGTCCGGGCGGCTCGGGCAAGGCGCTCGCTTCTTTGACCAACTCCATGGCGCGCCGCAACCGCCGGTGCAGATCTTGCAGGTCCAAGTCGGCGGCCATTTTCTGTTCCAGCGCCGCAGCTTCCTCGGGCGGGAGCTCGCCCATGAGAAGAGCGGTCACGCGCATCTCGAGTTCCTCGCGGGGTGTCATGGGCTTTTCCGGGTTCATCGCGCCACCTCCGTTCTCTCCAATTCCACCGCCATCGCCTTGAGCGCGTGATGCAGGAGGTAGCCCACGTGTCCCACCGTCAGCCCGGTGCGGGCGCTGATTTCTTTGTAGGAAAGGTCTTCGTTAAACCGCAGCCGGATCAGCTCGCGGCTGCGTTCGTCGAGAGTTTCCAAAACCAGCCGCACCAGCCCGATCCCTTCCCACCGCGCGATCTGCTCATCCGGCAAAGGCTGGGCATCGCTGGCGTCTGCGACGGGACACGCGGCGTCGTCTTTCGGATCGCCCACGAGGACAATTTTGTGCGCCCGCCGCTGATGATCCACGGCGAGATTATGCACCGTGCGATAGAGCCACGGCTGTGGCGTGAGCACTTTTTGGAATTGCGCGTGAAGTTTCATAAAAGCCTCCTGCACGATGTCTTCCGCCAAGCCAAAATCTCCGAGCAACCGCCGGGCATAAGCCAGCAGCGGCGACTCCAGAGCAGTAAAAACCTGCTCGATCGTCGCCCATTCCGGCGTCGGCATGCGGGCTTCGTCCGGTGCTTTCACGGCCATCGGGGTCGGGTGGGCGAAATCATCGGTGCATCATCCGGCGTTCGGGATTTGGGGGCGAGTCGGGAGACATCGTTCGCCAGTTGAGACGAACGGTGCGCACGTTTATTAGCGCTTCGGTGGCCGGGACCGCAACAGCGGCGCGAGAGCCCCCATGAGACGGACTCCTGCCCTCCCCGGCACGGGAGCGCAATCCTCCGCTGCCCCCGCCCTCGGCCCGCCGCCCTACGGCGTCCCGCCGCTGCTGCTGCTGGAGGAGCTGCTGCTGCTGCTGCCTGGTTCTGGTTCCTCCTCGTCGCCGTCATCCGCCGGCTCGATGATCAGGGTGAGATCGAAGAAGCCTTCCACCTCCGCGGGATTGGTCGCAAAAAGCGCCATCAGCGAGCCGAGATTGCGATAGAGCGCCACCGCCGCCGCCACCCGCGCCGGCTCCACCTGACCCGAGAGCTGATCCACCAGCCCCTCCTTCTGCGTCTGCACCGTCCGCGCCGTCGAGACCTGGGTGTAAAAAGCCGTTACCCTCGGCGCCAAAACCTCCAGCATCGCGAGCTGCTCCTGCGCCGCCGTCAGCGCCTCTCCGGTGAGCCCGCCGCCATCGAGCACATCCGCCACCTCCACCCGCTTCACCTCCAGCCGTTGCCCGAGCCGCTGCACTTCGCCGAGGATTTCGTCCGTCGTGCCTTCGCGAAAAGGCGCCCGCCCCTGCGGAAACAGGAAGTCATACACCGGATCGTTCCCTCCCCAGTGCGCCGCGATCTGACTTTCCCACGCGTCCAACTTCGAACGCCCACCCCCCGTCGGCTCCACCTGCAGTTGCTCGAAAAGCAAATCCACCGCCTGCGTTGCCGAGCGATACGCCGCCCGCGCATTTTTCCACCCGCCATACTTCGTCTGCCAGCCCTCGTAAGCGGGTTGCAGCGCCGTGACCAGCGGGCCAAGCCCCGCATTGGCCACCGCCGCCCCCGTGAGCTTGGCGTGATGATCGGTCAGAATGTCATGCATCAACCGACGGTTCTTCTTCGTCGCATTGTCGAACTGATTTTCTAAATAGTGCCAAACGACTTCGGGCATACTGGGAATCCTCCTTCTTGGGTTGCGGTGCGTGGGGAGGAAAACGCAAATCCCGAATTTCCGTCAACAATATTTCATCGTTTCTCACGCTCGCCGCTTTAGCGCGCTCTTCCGCACCCCCGGAACCGCACGGCGTGCCCCAGCCACGCCCTTCCGGTCGCCCGGAACCGCATGGCGTGTCCCGGTCACGCTCTTCCGGCCGCCCGGAACCGCACGGCGTGTCCCGGTCACGCTCTTCCGGTCGTCCGGAACCGCACGGCGTGGCCCGGTCACGCTCTTCCGGCCGCCCGGAACCGCACGGCGTGCTCCGGTCACGCTCTTCCGGTCGTCCGGAACTGCACGGCGTGCTCCGGCCACGCTCTTCCGGTCGTCCGGAACCGCACGGCGTGCCCCGGCCACGCCCTTCCGGTCGTCCGGAACCGCACGGCGTGCTCCGGCCATGCTCTTCCGGTCGTCCGGAACGCCATTCTGGGTTTATTTATCCACCATCCGGACAGAGAAATGCGCAAAAAACGCCATAAACCTCAACCTATCTCCCGGGAGTCAAGCTACGAAGCCAAGAGGTCGAAGTGGAACCCGATGATTAGGGCGAGGAAGGCGAATAGTTTGGCGCGCCACTCCAATCGGGGATGATCCAGAAACCAAGCGATTGGCTCGATGAAGAGCGCGTCGAAAAGGAGTAGAAGTCCATTCCAACAGGCTTGAAGTCCGACCATAAGAAGCATGAAGCCGAATAACAGTGCCATGATGTAGAAGGGCATTAGTAGAAGGCCGATCGCGGTAGCTAAAAAGCCCACCACCGAAGGGAGAAAGCTGGGAAGCCCCAAAACCCAGGTTTTGAACCACGGGTTAGCGACAACTACCTCAATCGCGAATACGGCGAGAAAAAACATTCCGACGGCGATTTCCGGCCAATCAGGTGCCCTCAGGAATCGTAAAACGCGAACTGTCACATCCCTCAGATTCTCGAAGTCGCGGCGCGTCCGGAATTGACCGATATGGCGTCCAAACGTGCGCAGATTGTCCGGACCGATCAGATCAAGAATGAGCGTTGCCCCGCCCACGAACTGCAGGCATTTCCCAATGCGGCCCCACCAGAGCAACGGAAATCCCCAAAGCTCTGGCACCAGCCTGTCGGGAGTCGGGTGGAGCCACTGCCACCAGTTTTGGCCCAAGCTGGTGGCTAGAAGGAAGGGAAGGCCCGCGTCCACAGTTCAGGGTTCGGGCGCTTCTGTCGGGGGAGTGGCCGTCGGAAGGCCGGGAGTCCGGGAACGGCGAGCCGCTGTGCCAGTGGGACGAGTGGGTGTGCGTCTCGCGCGGGTGCGGGGGGTGGCGGGGAGGAGGGGGGCGGTGAGCTGCTCGTAGAGGCGGAAGAGGTGTTCCACGCGTTCGCGGTCGGAGTGGAAGGGCGCGGGGCGGTAGCATTTCTCCACGGCGCGGTCGAGCGCGGCGTGGGCGCGGGCGAGGTCGGCGGGCATGGAGAGCGGGTCGTAAAGATCGGCCAGAGTGCTGAGCCCCTGCGGCGGCAGGTGCGGGGCGCGGGCCGCAAGCACGGCCTGCGCGGCGCTCTCCACCGCCGCGCGCTGCGCCGGAGTGGCGGCGGTGGGCCAAGGGTAGTTGTTGTAAACGAGCCCGGCGGAGTAGCGGTAGTCGGACTTCAACCGACCGGCGACTTGGCGAGTCCATGCCATGTGCATGGACGAAGTAAGGACGCCGAACTCAAAGTCGGAGGCACCTGCAACGGTCGGCAGCTCGGTATTGGCTACGATGTTCGGCTCCAAGAATCCCATCGGGATGTAAGGGCGTCCTTCACTGGAGGTCTTGGGAATGGCGAGGTAGCGGATCGTCGGCTGGCGATCCTCACCGAACAGCGTTGGGAAGGCGGCGAGAGCGCGGGTGGTAGCGCGGGGGCTTGCCAGGCGATTCGCGCGAACTTTCTCCACGCGGGCAAGCACCGCGGGCATGGAGCGCAAAGCGGCAGGAGCGGCGTCCTTCAGCCACACGCACCAACGACCGATCCCGTTGATGAACTCGACCGAGCCGAGGATTGGTCGGAGAAACGGAGCGGCAGTAGGCTCTTCAAGGAGGAAGGCGGCACGCTCCTCGTCGGTCAACATGAGATGACCGCCGTCATTTGCCATTGAACCGAAGGCGATCTCCGACACCTCGCAAAGCGGGCGCGTCCGCTTAGTGATTGTTACATCCGGTCCCGCGACCAGATACGGCGAGATGTTGTCCGCGACGGTGACGGTTGGCTCGGCGTGTCCGGCTTCGTAGTCGTAAATGCGCTTGTTGGCGGCATCGAAAGCTCCGAAGCCGATGATGACGACATGGACGTGGGCTTTCCCCCGCGACTCGCTGGCCCACGCGAAGGTGCGGTGGGCAAAGTGAATCTTGATGGCGTAGCGTTGGAAGAGATCGCCCCAAAGGATGCCGACCTGCTCGCCTTGGCTGATCGAGTTGGTGGAGACGAAGGCGACGGGGATGCGGGTGCCGTGGATGTAGGCGGCGGCTTTGCGATACCAAGCGGTAACGAAGTCGAGGACGCCCGCGCCTTTCACTCCCTCCCAGATGAGCGCCATGTCGGCCTGCTGCTCGGCGTTGCGGTACTGCTTGCCGATGAACGGCGGATTGCCGAGGACGTAGCTGCACTGGGCGGCGGGGAGGACGGTGTGCCAGTCGAGGCGGAGGGCGTTGGCGTGGACGATGTGCGGGGTGGCGCGGAGGGGGAGGCGCTCGAAGCGGCTGAGGAAGAGTTCGCTGGCCTGCGAGTTCATCTGGTGGTCCATGAGCCAGAGGGCGACTTCGGCGATGCGGACGGGCCATTCGCCGATCTCGATGCCGTGGAATTGATCGACATCGACGATGGGGAAGAGGGCCTGGCCGCCGCCGGTGGCGAGGAGTTCGCGGAGGACTTCGGTTTCGAGGAGGCGCAGCTCGCGGTAGGCGAGGACGAGGAAATTGCCGCAGCCGCAGGCGGGGTCGAGGAACTGGAGCTCGCGGAGGCGCTGGTGGAAGCGCTGGAGGCCGGGGATGCGGCGGTTCGAGCGGTCGGCGAGGAGGCGCGTCCACTCGGCGCGGAGTTCATCGAGGAAGAGGGAGCGGATGACTTTGAGGATATCCCGCTCGCTGGTGTAGTGGGCGCCCTGCTGGCGGCGGGCGCGGTCTTCCATGATGCCCTGGAAGAGGGAGCCGAAGACGGCGGGGGAGATGCGCGCCCACTGGAAGTCGCAGCAGGCGAGGAGGGAATCGCGCATGGCGCGGGTGAAGACGGGGGTGCGGAGGCGCTCGGCGAAGAGCTGGCCATTGACGTAGGGGAAGGCGGCGAGGTCGTCGTCGAGCCCGCTCTGGCGCTGGGCCGGGGCGGTGTCGAGGATTTCAAAGAGGTGCTGGAGATGCTGGCCGAGGTCGGAGCCGTCGGGGCGGGTGCGGTGACGGACGAAGGCGGTGAAGGTCTCGGGGTCGAAGATGCCATTGTCCTCGGCGAAAAGGCAGAAGAGGAGGCGGACGAGGAGGCGCTCGAGCTCGTGGCCGCCGCGCGGGTTTTCCGCGCTCGCGCCAAAGCCGCCGGCTTTCAGCTCATCGTGGAGCTGGCACATGCGGGCGTAGGCTTTTTCATTGGCCTCGTCCTCGGGTTTGTAGCGGACGCGGGTCTGCCCGAGCATGAAGGCGAAGTGCCGGACGTGCTTCGGGAACTCGGCGAGGGTGAAGTGGTGCTTCTCGATCTGCCGCCCGGCGAAGAGGGGGAGATCGAGCTGGTCGTCGGGTTCGAGGTCGTAGAGGACGAACCGGGCGAAGTCGGAGACGAGGACGTAGCGGGGAATTTCGTCCCAGCGATCCTCGCGGGTGAGGTCCTCGATGTAGGTGAAGGCCTGGGTGGCGGCGAGATCGAGGTCTTCGCCAAAGCTCTTGTGCTCGACGAGGAGGCGGCCTTTCCAGAGGAGGTCGATGGCGGAGGTGTGGCCCTTGAGGTTGCGGACGTTTTCCTCGAAGGAGGCGAAGGAGGCGCGGCGCAGGCCGAAGACCTCGAAGAAGGCATTCCAGAAAGTCTGCTTTTCGGCGCGCTCGGATTTGGCGGCGAGGTGGATGGGGTCGCGGGAGAAGCGGAGGGCGCGGTCGCGGACTTCGTTCCAGGAGAGGTGGGGCATACCGCGAGGTGTCATGGCCCGGCGGGGGGCGTGGATTCAAGACAAACTTGTGATCCGCGGCCGGGGTGATCAATGCGCCGGGCGCGGGCGCTAGGGGAGGATGCCGGTGTCGCGGAGGAGGGTGCGGATGGCACGCTTTTCGGCGGGGGGGAGGTAGGCGAATTCCGGGATGGCGGGGCTTTCCCGCAGGGCGGCGTGGAGGCCCGCGAGGAGGCGCGTTTTGAACTCGGGCGGGAGGGCGGTGAAGCTCGGGGAATGGATGAGGTAGCTGCAGCGGTAGCGGAAAAGGCGGGTGCGGAGGTCGAGGTCGCGCAGGGAAGTGCCGTCGCGGGCGGGAAGGCGCGTGCTTTGGAAATCCTGCGCGTAGGTCGGGTCGGGTTGCACGCCGCCGGGCGGGAGGGCGGTCTCGTCGGCGAAGAGGAGGTAGCGGCGGAGTTGGCGGGCGAGGTCGTCGAGCGCAGGTTGGTCGTCGGGCCGGACGGTCCCCTGCCCGGCGGTGAGCGCCTCGCGCGTGCGGTAAACGGCGAGGGTGACGAGATTGTGAAAGCCGAGTTGATGCTCGCGTAGGAGGTGCGGAAGCAGGTCGCTCGTGTCGGTTGGATAGCGCTCCCAATTAAAGCGGGTCCCTGGCGGATTGGGCAGCCGCTTGTAACCGCTGGGCGAAGGCTTGCCCATGAGATTGCCGAGATGCGCGGCCAGTGTCTGCGCGCCGGTGAGGTGCCAGCCGCCGAGCCGCTGATCGAGCGGCACCGCGTGGCCCACTTGCTCGCGGCGGAAGCCGTCCAGACTCGCGCCGGTGTCGGTGCAGATCACGGATTCGGAGATAAAGCCGGGCACTTGGCGACTGGTGCGTCCGGCGTGGCAGTTCATGCAACGCTCGCTGCGGCTGATCTGCGGCTGGCTGCCGCGACCCAGGCGCAGGAGGTGAAAAATCGGGCCGAGCGCGGGATCGACGGCGGCCACTTCCAGGTGCCCGCCGGGGACGTAACCGACATAGACCTCGTCATTAAAATAGATCGCGCGCGGATTGGCCGGGGTGATGAGCCCGCTTTGGAAACTGGTCGCAGAATACACCAGCAGCTGTGAACTCACCGGGATACGCAGCGCTTTAAGCAGGCTCTCGAGTTCCGCTTTCGGACTGGAGGTATCGAGCGGGAGAAGGCCACCATTTTCTGCCAGTAGGCGGGTAAAAGCATCGGTCAGCGGACGCTTCCAGTAGTCGTGCGGCGCTTCGCCAAACTTGTTGCGGGGCGTCTCCGCTGCGCGCGAAGTCCCGCCGAGCAATATGGCGAGGGCGAGCAGCGGCAGGATTTTCACGCAGACAAGTGGCAAAAAAAACGGGCGGCCACAGCTTTCCAGCCGTGACCGCCCGCAGGAATTCAGGACAGAGTGCTTACTTCTCGACCTGCTCGTTGGCGGCTTTCCAACCGCTGATGCCGGCGCTGAGGTGCTTCACATTGGTGTAGCCGAGCTTCTTGGCGGCATTGGCCGCGGAGGTGTAGGCGCTGCAGCTCGGGCTGCCGCAGTAGGCTACGATGAGCGCGTCCTTGTCTTTCGGTAGGGCCGCGGCGAGGTCGCCTTTGACGGCGGTGAAATCGACCGCGGTCGGCACACGACCGGCCTTGAAAGAGTCGGCACCATTGACGTCGATGACGGTGACCTTCTTTTCCGCGATGGCTTTCTTGAGTTCGGCGATGCTGATGTCCGGATAGTCTCCGGCGAAAACGGCGATGGAGCTGAGCGCGAGCGCGCAGACGGTAGCGAGGAGTTTTTTCATGGGTTCGTTGGTATTTGGTTTTTTAGGTTGTGAAGGCGACACCCGCACGGGCGAATGAGCCGGCTCGAGCATAACCCACTGTTGCCTTTTTTGTTTCGACTTTTTTGTAACAGGGACCGGGCCGGTTCGCAATTACTCGACCTGCGACGCCTGCTTCACAGGAAGTGCCCGACCGCGCGCACTCAGCCCGATCCAAATTGCAGCAGCCAGCACTGCCACCAGATAGACAATACCAACGATCGTCCGAGCCCCCACTGGGCAGAGCAGCGTGATGACCACGTAGCCCAGAGCTACGGTGAACAACCAAGTCCCGCCAATCCACGCCAGGGCCGCCGCAGGATTCACCGGCCAAGCCCGGTAATCCAGCGCGTGCCAGGGCGCTGGCTCCGAAGCGGCTTCGCTTTCATGCAAGACATGAACCGGGCCTTCGCCGCGCAGCAGCATGCTAAGAATTTCGCCAAACCCCACGGGGCCAGATGTTTCGTTGGACCGGCAGAGATACCATCGATCACTGACGCGGGAACGCCGCAGGAAGGAACTGAGGGACGATTTGAGCGCCGTGGCCTCGAGCCAGGCGAGAAGGGTCAGAGGAGACGAGAGTAGAGAGCGAGCTTCGTCGGTCCCGAGATGCAGCCGTGTTTTCATATCCATGAAGGCTAGACGGGCATCTCAAACCGGTTGTTAGGGCGCAGTGAAAAACGCGTCAAAAATTCGTCACGCCCCTGACCGTTCATCTGGCAATTGCCACAAGCGCGAAAAGCAACTTGAGCGCGAAAGGAAAACGTGCCGAAATTCCATCCTCTACCGTTCTCCCGCGAAAGGCGCGAGTGGAGCGGGCGAAGAGATTCGAACTCTCGACATCTTCCTTGGCAAGGAAGTGCTCTACCAACTGAGCTACGCCCGCATTTTGACTCGCGTCAGGGCGCAGAAACTAGCGGCGCACTCCGGCCATGCAAGGATTTTTTCGGAGCCATTCCGTCCGGAATTCGCCTTGACCAATAGGAGCAAATTTAGAGTATCGCAAAAGCGCGAAATTCTAGCTGCTAGAATGGTTTTAGCTAACCAAGGGAAACTTTTTAACGAAATGAGGGAATATGTTTAGTCCAAAAAAAGAAAGCTGCCTGAGCATGCTCAGCCGCAAAAAAGGCGCCTTACTCGCCTTTGCCAACCGCAGCGGGAGCGAGACCATGCAAGAGCTGATGCAGACGGAGCGGCTAAAGCTGCGCGACAAAGCGCTGCCCGACCGCCTCGTTATCACCAGCTTGGTTTGCGACTCGATGGTCATCATTTACGCGTTAATCTTTAGCTTCTGGTTCCGCTTTCAGACCCCAATCATCGAGATCGGCGTTCCTTCGTCGGTGAGTTTGCGGGATTATGCGGGCTACCTGGCTTTCGGTGGCATTTCACTGATTTTCACTCTGACGGCATTTGGAATCTATGAACGACAGGCGCTCTTGCGGTTTCGCTTTGTGTCGCTCCAGGTGCTAAAAGCGGCCTTTCTCTGGGCGCTGGGATTCTTGGGCTTTGCCTTGATCTTCAAGTTTCAGCCGCCGATCTCCCGGATTTTCGTCGCGATCGCCACCATCCTCGTGCCGGCATCACTTCTTTGCTGGCGGGCAATCTTTCACGGGTTTCTTAGTCGCTCGTCGGTGGCGATGAGCTTGCGGCAGCGGATTCTTTTTGTGGGTTGGAACGAAGAGGCGGATCGGCTGACGAGCGCGTTCACGCACGATCCGGGGAGCGCCTATGATGTTGTGGGGTGTGTCAGTTCGATGCGGGCGCGTTATCAGCGCAAACCAAAGGTCAGGATCCTCGGATCTTTCGACCAACTGACTGACGTCATTCACCGACAATCCGTGGACATGGTCGTCCTCACCGACGTCAACGGCGTGAAAGGTGACATCGTCGGTCTGGCGAATACGTGTGAACGCGAAATGGTGCAGTTCAAGGTCATCCCGTCCTACTTTCAGATCCTTGTCTCCGGCCTGCATCTCGAGACGGTCAGCGGCATTCCGGTTCTTGGAGTTTCGCGGCTGCCACTTGATCGCTTCGTAAACATCTTGCTGAAGCGGGTCGTCGATGTAGCGGGCTCGGTCTTCGGTCTGATTATGTTCGCACCACTCATGGCGATTTTCGGGGCCCTTGTTTATCGGGAGTCGCCGGGACCAATTTTTTACCGTCAGCGCCGGCTGGGACGGAATGGCGTGGAGTTTGAAATTCTTAAAATTCGCAGCATGAAACTGGACGCGGAGGCTGACGGCAAAGTGGGCTGGAGCACCAAGGTGGACGATCGCCGGCTAAAAATTGGGACCTTCATGCGCAAGTGGAACATCGATGAACTGCCGCAATTCTGGAACGTGCTCAAGGGCGAGATGAGCCTCGTCGGGCCGCGTCCGGAGCGCCCGGAACTGATCAAGAATTTCAAACACGAAATTCCGCATTACAACGCCCGGCACAATGCCAATCCCGGGATCACCGGCTGGGCTCAAGTCAAAGGCCTGCGTGGTGATACAGACCTCACAGAACGGATTAACTGTGACCTCTGGTATTTGGAAAACTGGAGCCTCTTCCTCGATTTTCAGATCATGTTCATGACCTTCGTGAAGCACGAAAACGCCGCTTAGGTCGGACCCGCCGGCGCTTACCGCGTTTCACAAAACTTGTCTTCTACGTCATCCGAGGGACTACCCGTCTGACTTCGCAGCGGTAATTTCACCACCCGCGCCTAAGCCCGCTTGAGCAGCGCCCGCAAAGCCCGGCGGGCCTCGAAGACGATCCGATCCGGGTGCCGCCAAAGACCACCGCGAAGCTTGCGCCCGAATTCGATTAGGACTCCGCCACGTTTGCGCCAAAGCCGTTTGCGCTGCAAGCCGGCGGTTTGCTTGTCCTTGTTCCAATAGAAATCCCGCGGGGTCGCGCGCAGCTTCGGCGGGATCTCAAAGGCGAGGATGTAGGCGCGGCGCGGGGCGCTGGTGTTATTGGGTCCCGCGTAATGCAGCGTGCGACCACAGTGAATCGTTGCGCCACCCGGCCCCATCGGACAAGGCACGGCGGCAGCCGGATCGAAGCCTCCCGCGCACTCAATTGCGTGAATCCGCGGGTCGCTCTTCGGTGAGCGGTGCGGCAGCACCTCGCCGTGGTTGGTCCCCGGGATATATTGCATACAGCCGTTCTCGAGGGTTGCCTCCTGGAGCGGCATCCAGATGCTGAGCTGTTGGTAATCGAAATTCGCATCGACCCGCGTCGCTTCGTCCTGGTGCCAGGGTGTCGCCGCCCCGTAGTGCGGCGGCTTCAAAATGGCATGCTCAAAGGCAGCGATGCATTTCGGCCCGAGGAGCTGTTGGGCGATGGAGGCCGCGTTCGTCCGGAAAATCGTGTCGCGCAGCTCCGGGGCGAAGTCCACCGGATTGATGATGGCCGGGAGCGCCTGCGGTTTGCTGTCGTCGTCATCGTGCGTCACCATGTCGAATTGCGCGCCCTCGGCCCGGCCCGCTTTTTCGGAGAACAGGCGGTCGAAAATTTCGCGCAGCCGGACAATTTCCTCCGGCGGGCTGATCTGCGGGATCGTGATATATCCATCGCGGTGAAACCGGGCGATATCTTCGTCACTCAGGACGATGGAGGGGGTGCTCATGGGTGGCGGGAATGGCGCTGTTGTCGGAAGGCAATGGGCCGTCGGTTTTAAACGGCGCCAAATGGGTTAGCAGCTCGCGTGCGATGCTGGCGGGGGAAAATTGGGCGCGCGCTTTGGCTTCGCCTTTGCGTCCGAGTTCATTGGTCAGGGCGGGCGAAGTCAAGAGTTGGTCCATCCGCTCGGCGAGTTGTCCGGTATCTCGCTCGGTGACCAGAAATCCATCTACGCCATCCTCAATGAGCAGGCGAGGTCCACCGCAGGCAAAGGCAATCACCGGTCGAGCGTGTGCCCACGCTTCGATGATGATGCGGGAAAAACTTTCCGGGCCGGGCAGAATCGACAGCGACGGCACGACAAAGAAAAGCCCCTGCCGATAGACCGTGTGCATGTCGTTGGCGAACGGGTGGAATTCCACGCGATCGGTCACTTCCAGCTTATCCGCGAGGGCATGCAAGGACGCCGTGTAGGCAGCATCGATCGGCTGCCCGTAAATGCGCACACGCGCTGCGGGATGCCGCGCCGCGATGCGGGCGAACGCTTCGATTAGATATTCGATGCCCTTCCACGGAACCAGTCGCGCACAGCAGCCGATAAAGCGCGGCCCGATCGGTACGGCATGCGGGTCGGACGGCAGTGGCACGGCATTGGGTAGCGCCTGATGCTGCAGTCGCGTGAGGCCCCAACTGCGGTAAGCCGGATGCTCGAAGATCGCCGCCGTCGGGGCGAGAAAAGAGACGTCGCGCAACCTCCAGAGCGTCCAGCGAAAGGTGTTGTAGGCAAAATCGCGCACATAAACAACGTCGCGTGTGCTTGGCCGACCGGGGAGCAGGCGATAAAGAAAGAGGAGCAAACTGCCGCGATGACCGTTGACGAGAATGCCTTGCGGCCGGCGGCAGCGGCTTTCGCGATAAAGCCGCAACAGATTGCCGAGCATCGCCAATGGGCCATTGCCGATCGGCGAAGGAATGACCTCCAGATTCGGCAAGTCCAAGCGGCGGATCTGCTCGATATGTTCTGGGACGCAGGCGAAAAGGGTGACCCGGACTTGTCGCGCGAGATCGGGCAGGAGTGCCTGGAGACTTTTTTCGGATCCGCCGAAATGCCGCCCGACGGAGAGGATGAAGATACCGGGCAGGCCGTCGCTCATGCAGTTTCCGAGGAAGACGCGGCGGCCGGGCCGGAGTTGCGGCGGGTGATTTTACTCCACCATTTCTGCGGCCAGTTGCGCTCCATGAAAGGCTTTTCAAAAAAGTAAAAAAGGACTGCGCCGATGATCACAATGGCCGAAAAATTCAGCACAAACTGGAGCGCGTAGGTCAGTAGGTAGCTGTCGGTGAAAGTGAAGCGTTTGGTGACCCGCACGCCAACGGCGAGGACCGTCGAGTGGTAGAGATAAACCGTGTAGCACATGCCGCCGAAGGTCGCGATCCATGGATTGCGGAGGAAGCCGGTGAAGAGAGTGCCGCCGAGCGTGGTCCAAAGGGCGAGAAATAAAGCGACGGCCCGGCCGAGCATGACGAACCGGCTTTCCGGAAGGAATTGCAAGGTGACGAGCGCCGCGATGCTGACCACCGCGGGGAGGTTGTAGCGGGCTAGGCGCGGGAGCGTTGCCCGCCAGGTCGTGAGATAGATATCCGTCAGCAAGAGGCCGACCGCGAAGTATTCGATTTTGCCGATGACCGACTTTTCGATCCGCCACCAGTCCGGGCGAAGCAGAATGCAAAGCAGCGGCAGGCCGGCGATGAGCGCCCGGCGCAGCAAGACGTTTTTGATCGCGAAGACGCCGAGGAAAAGCGGCGCGAGGAAG
Organism: Chthoniobacter sp.; assembly: GCA_031390545.1. GTDB lineage: Bacteria > Verrucomicrobiota > Verrucomicrobiia > Chthoniobacterales > Chthoniobacteraceae > Chthoniobacter. Next base: position 156,998 of record JANMTP010000035.1, read on the forward strand.
TAGAATTGAAACTCAATCTCCAGCGACCACGCGGCGAGATTCAGGACGGGATGGTGGGCGTAGATCGCGTTATGGGCGTAGAAGAGGCTGGCGACAAAACGCTCGGCTACAAACCAGAATGGCAGGTGATCGACGAAAATCTTGATGAAGCCATTGAGCAAAAGATTGATGAAGTAGGGCGGCTCCAGACGCGTCAGCCGCCGCAGATAGAAATTGCCGACTTCGACCCGGCGAGCGCCTTGGAGAAAGTGCGCGGCAAACGGTAGCGCAATGATGAAGCCGCTCAGGGCAAAAAAAAGTTCGACGCCGAAAGAGCCCTGACTGACGAAGTGCTGGAAGGTGGCCTCGAACTCCGTGAGCGGCTTCCGGTAAGCTTTCTGCGCGTCGATAAAGGTCCGGAGATGGGCACAAATAACGATGAAGATGGCCACCGTCCGCAGACCATCGATCTCCGGAATGTAGAGCCCCGAAGTGGTGGTGCGGCGCAGCTTCGCCAGAATGCGGGCGGGCAAGCTGGCCGGAGCTGGCGGCGTATCAGAAGCATTCATACTGCGCCCTCCCTTAGCGGGCGTCGTGCCTGCGGGTGGACAAACGCGATGCCGAGGATGACGACAAAAACCGTCATGGTTCCAACGGCGAGCGACGAGCTCATGGAGTTGCCGAGCAGCGAAAAAATCAGCGCGATGACGGCCATTACCTGGATGCGACCGGCCTCATCCAAACGATCGCCTACACCGATGATGGCCCGCAGCGCCTCCCCGGTGCGCAAAAGCACGGCGAGGGTGACGCAGAGAATCCCGATGAAGCCGGCCAAACCGGCGTCAACGTAAACTTGGACGTAGAGGTTGTGCGCGTGGGTGTACATGAGATGAGTTTCCCCCCAGCCCGGCCCGAGCCCGAGGAACGGATGGAGTTTGAGATATTCGATAGTCTCCTCCCACGCCCCCTCGCGCTGCTCCACGCTCCTGGCATTGAGCGGATCTTCGAACGCTTTCTCAACCGTCTGAGCTTCGCGCGGGGCGACTTCCCTAACTACGGCGAGCCCGCCTACGGCGAGACCCGCGAGCAGCACACAAACTGCGCTGACAAGGAGCAGCGAGCGGACAAAGGCGCGCGGGCGATTTAGCGAGGTCGCCAGCAACGTCAGGATCAGGGCGAGAGGAAACAGGATGAGATTTGTTTTCGACAGCGCCTGAAAAAGAACCAGCCCCCACAAAGCCAGAGCCAAAAGACCCAACACTTGCTGCCAGCGCCGACGCGATTGCAGGAAATAGACGAGGAACGGCGCCGTTCCGGAAGCGATGATCCCGTATTGATTGGGGTGAGCGGTAAATCCTGAAGCCCGGCCTTCGCCAGAAAGCCCGACCGGCAAAAGCATGATTCCCGCGCGAGTGACAATGATGGCGAGTGCAGAAATCGCTGCACCAGCGATGAACCCGTAAAAAATAGTGGGGACAGTGCCGCCCAAACTGATGAGCGCCCAGAGCAGGGCTAGAAAGAATATGGGCATGGCCCACCGCGCCAGATAGACCACCGTGTCTTGCCCCAGACTTCCGCCCTGCAGATGCAGCGCCGCCCCAACAAGAATGAGGGCGCAGCCCCCAATCAGCCACGGCGTGGCCGGAGAATCGCGGATAAACCGCGGCACGCGCGTTCGATAATGCACCATAAGGAACGCCAACGCCGCCATGCCACCCAGCGGGATGCCGGCCTGAAGCGGGCTGACGTTAAAGATAAACTCGCCCACGCCATACTTAGGCGTGCCGATCCAGGAAAGCAGGCCGATCAGAAATAGGATGCCCTGCGCTAGGATGCGCAATAGTCCCGAGTTTGCCGGCGGAGCCGGAGCCCGAAAGCGCGCGCGAGGGAGCGGATTGATGGTCGTAAGCTTGCTCATGAGGCGGGCTCCAAAGCAGAGCGGTAGGCGGCGAGGACGGCCCCGTAGCAATGGTCAGTACTATAGGTCTGCTCGGCGACGGCGCGGTGGTTGCAAGGTCGCGGTGTTTTCCGGTCCTCCAACCAAGCGAGGATGGCCGCGGTCAGGCTCGGCACATCCTCCGCGCGGCCCGTCCAGCGATGGCTAAGCGGCAGGCTCAGCAAATCGGCCATGCCCGGAGCTTCCGTTAAAATTAGCGGACAATTGCTGGCCAAAGCTTCCTGAGCTACGACCGGCAGACCTTCGTAACGCGAAGTCAGGATCAGAGCATCGACCGCCTCATAAAACGCTCTCGGCGGCGTGAGATATTTGATTCGGGTGATACGGTCTGTAATGCCGAGGCTTTGGGCGAGGTCCCGACACTCGTCCTCGAGTTCGCCGCTGCCGACATGGAGGAGGAGCAATTCGGGATGTGCGCGTAGAAGCGGCGCGACCGCCCGGTAAAGGGTCTGCGGATCTTTTTGAAAAGAAAGCCGCCCCATCGTCCCCAGGATCTCCGCGTCCGCCGGCAGGCCGAGTTGCTCCCGGGCCGCCGCCCGAGCTGCCGCCGTGGTCGATTGGAAAGATTTCAGGTCGATGGCATTCGGGGTAATTTGCCGCTGCTCTGGAGGGACATGGAGGGTGCGTTCCGCAAAGGCGGCTTCGTCCGTTGAAACGTTGATTGTCCGACCGATCTTGCCGAAGAGGCGCTCGATCGTGTTGAAAAAACGCACCTTGGGCGAGTCAGCCCGGGCCATTCCGTAGTAGGCGTGGGGGCTGTAAAACTGACCGGCCGGAACACCGAGGAGACGCAACGCCCGCCCGAGGATGCCCGCTTTCGAGCTATGACTGTGGATCGCTTCCGGGCGAACTTTCCAAGCGAGGCAGGCGAGCCGGAAAAACGCCGGCACATCCCGCGGGTGCGGGCCGTTGCCGACGCGCAAATTCAGCGCTTCACCGCCCGCGGCACGCACTTCATCCACGAGCGCTGTGAGCCCCGGACCGCTCCGCCGGTCGGAATAGGCGAGGTGCACGCTGTGACCATCCTGAATCAGGAAGCGCACCAGATTAGCCACGATGGTAAAGACGCCGTCCACGCATGGTTCGGAGATAATCAAGATGCGCATGCTCAGGCAGAAACGGTTAGCCGGAGTTTCTTCATGGTCGGATGGCGGAGTGATGCGCGCCGACCCGCGACTTCCACTGACGGTACTCTTCCTCCAGTTTCGTCCACTCTGCTTCGAAGGTCGCGGAGGTCACGCGGTTGCCGAAGTTATTGTTTTCACCAGCCAGCATGGCCGCGAGCATCATGTCGCCGACTTCCTTTCGGAAATGGGAGATTTCCCAGTAGTAACGCATCTGACTTTCCGTGTCTCCGGGTTTGGGAAAAGGCTCTGCGGTGATCGGATTGAAGCCGCAGAAATCCCAGACCTCCGGCGGCGCGGATGAACCTCCGGCGTTGGCCTCCACGCAAGCCAGCACAGCGGTCATCCACTGCCGATAGGTGTGTCCATCGGCCAGCGCGTAGTCGAGCGTCTCGGCATGCAGCGGATTGGTGAAAATAAAGAGTCGAATGCCGCGCTCGGCGCAAAACCGCACGATGCCGGCAAGGGCGTCGAGCTGAAGGTTGTCACCATCGGGTTCACGCAGATCGAATGGTTTGGTCCGCATGTCCGCAATCCAGCGGGCATTTTCGGCCAGCACTTGCTTGGCCTTTAAGTAGGGTCGCATGAGGCTTTCGTCGCGCATGCCCTGCGGGTAGCGCACCTGCTTGGCCCGGCCGAGCAGCGTAAGCCCGCTGTCCCGCACGGCGCTGGTTGAGAAAAGCGAGGCCATCAAATCTGGCGGCAGCGATGGGCGCTGTGGGCGCAGGGCGGCATCCACGGCCAGCCGCTGCTCCGAGAAATCCGCCTCGGGCAGCGAGTCGGCGTCAAACATCCACTGGTCAATGCCGAGGAGCACGAGCTTCGGCCGGTGAAAGGACGCCGCGTGCTCGAGGTAGCGGCGGCATTCGTAGATATTGGCCGCGCTGAGCGCGAGATTGTAGGCCGGCTTGAACAGCGCGGGATGAGTGGGCGCAATGCCGGTCAGCACGCGGGAATTGCCGAGCAGCAGCGTCTCCGCGTTTGCCGTACGGACAGCGTAAGCCTTGTGCAATCGTTCGAGATTGCGGATGCGAGGGCGCGATTTCACCCAATCGGTAGGCTCGCCGTAGTGATAAATGCCGTACGGATCGACCACGTAATTCAGGGTCCCAGCCGCAACCACACCGAGGAGCGTGATTGTTCCGAGCCAGAGCAGATATTTGGCGGCGGTGGATTTCATCAAAACTGGAAGTAAAGAAACTCGGTTACGCCGCTGAGTTGCAGGAATCCGACCACAAGGACCACGGCACTAGCCATCGCCCAAACGCGGGATGGTTGCCATAGCCGGCGCCCCGAGTCATCGGCCCCCTTGCCGACCTGGGCGAGGCGGAAAATCTCCTGCGTATTCGGCGCGAAAAAGGCGAGCACCGCCGCGGCGAGGACGATCAGGCAGTCGAGCGTTTTGGCCGGGAAAATCCCGCCCAAACCATATCCCCCAGCCATGCCAGCGAGCAGCGTCAGGGCGTCGGGAAGCGTTTTTGCCCGGAAGAAAACCCAGCCCACGAGCACCGCCACGAAGGTCACGGCCCACCCAGCGAGGCGCGCCGTCGGGGTGTTCGCCCACGCGCGGCCTTTGGCGAAGTGCAGCCACGCGTGGTTCACGATAAGGTAGCTGCCGTGGAGCGCGCCCCAGATGATGAAGGTCCACCCTGCGCCGTGCCAAAGGCCGCCGAGGAGCATGGTGAGGAAGAGATTGAAGTAACGCCGCGCTCCGCCGAGTCGGTTGCCGCCGAGCGGGATGTAGAGGTGGTCGCGGAGGAACTGCGAGAGCGTGATGTGCCAGCGCCGCCAGAAATCGACGATGTCGCGGGCCTTGTAGGGCGAATCGAAATTAAGCGGGAACGAGACGTTGAACATCCGCCCGATGCCCACCGCCATGTCCGAGTAGCCGGAGAAATCGAAGTAAAGCTGGAGCGCATACGCGAAGACGCCGAACCACGCCGCAGCCAAACCCAATGTGGTTCCGCTTTCCACTAAGCCAAACGCGCGATTGGCAATCGGCGAGATGCTGTCGGCGATGACGGCTTTTTTAAACAAGCCGAAGGCGAAAAGCGAAAGACCGGCGGCGAAGTTGTCGGCGTTAAAACGCCACGTTTCCTTCTTCGCAAACTGCGGCATCAGCGAGCGGTAGAGGACAATGGGACCCGCAATGAGGTGCGGGAAGAACGACACGAAAAGCAGGTACCAGCGGAAGTTGTATTCCTTGGTCACGCCATGGAAGGAATCCACGAGGTAAGCGATCTGCGTGAAGGTGAAGAACGAGATGGCCAGCGGCAGCGCAATGTGGGCGTGGACGAGGTTTGTGCCGGCCAGGGCGTTGAGATTATCGACGAGGAAGTTCGCGTATTTGTAATAGGCGAGCACCACGAGATTCACGGTCACGCCAAAGGTCAGTGCAGCTTTGGCGGCCCCCCGCGCCTCGCGCCCAATGGCCGCGCTGATGCGCACGCCGAGTAAGTAATTGAAGACAATCGAACCGACAATGAGCCCGAGATATTTCGGGTTCCACGGGTGTGACGGATCCGGATTCCACCAGGCGTAAAAGCCCAGCGACATGAAGCTCAACCAGAGCGAAGCCGCGCGCGTCCACCCCGCCCCGCCAAGCAGGAAAAAACCGACAAGACAGACGGGGAGGAACGCGAGGAGAAACTCGTAGGAATTAAACAACATGCCTTCAGGGGCGGGCTAAGCCGCGGTTGTGCGATCGCCGAAAATGGGTTCTCCGGGCTTCAAGTGTCAGGTTTTCCAGCGGTGTTTTCATCGGTCAGGCGGTGACTGGTGCGGTCTGGACCGACGACTGGCGCGCCGCGTGTTCAGCGAGGACGGTGGCAAAAGTCTGCTCGGTTTGATCGAGAATGCGATCGAGCGTGTAGCGTTGGCGCACCGTTTCGACGCCGGAGGCAGCGACGCGCTGGGCGAGCGCCGGATCATCGAGCACTCGCTCCATGTGCGCGGCGAGTTCGGCCGGTTCCTGTTTGCGATAGACCAGCGCGGAGACGCCCGGCTCGACAACTTCCAGGATCGAACCGTCGTCGGCCCCGATGAGCGGGGTCCCGCAGGCCATCGACTCGATGATCGTGCTCGAAAACGGTTCGCCATAGACCGAGGAAAAAATGAAAGCCGTGGCGCTTTTCATTCGCTCCGTAACCTGCGAGCGCTGGAGCAAACCGAGGAAACGGATGCGTTCGCCGACGCCTTCCCGCTTAATCTGCGCGTCAAGCTCCGCCTGATAGACAGGCCGGTTGGAAACGCCGCCCAGCTCGATTTTCCACGCCAGCTCCGGCCGCTTGCGGAGCAACAGGCCAGCGGCCGCGACGACGATGTGAATCCCCTTGGTCGGGTCGATGCGGGCCGCCGTGAAAAAGACCGGCGGCTGGGTGCGCTCACGCTGGACGTCGTCCGCGAGCGGGAAGTCGATGCCCCGGGAGATCACGTAACGAAACGGCGCGGTGTGCCCCCGCTCGATTTCCCGGTCACGCAGGAAACTGCTGACGTAGGCCACGTGGCGAAACTCCATGCGTTTTTCCTCAGCATACCAGCCGCGGGTGCCGAGCCGCATGACCGCTTCATAGCCGAAGACCTTTTTGCGGTAGTGAAAAAAATGGTCCGCAATGCAGGCGCTCCCGGCATGAAAAAGCATCGGAATGCCGCGGCGCTGGATTGGTCCGACGACGGCGAAGCTGACCCGCAGCATGCCGAAGCAGTAGGCCAGATCGAATTCACGGCCACGGAGCCATTCCTCGATCGCCGGCACGTTTTCGCCCGCAACCCAAGTGCTCTCCAGCAGTTTGGCCACCCGGTCAAAGTGCCGCAGTGGGCCCTTCATCTGGGTGATCGGCACGTAGCGGAAGATACGGTGAATCCAAGGCGGATCTTTCCGCTCGCCGGTGAAGGTGTCGCGAAAACGGCTCGTTACGAGCTGCACATCGTGCCCCCGTTCCCGCAAGGCGCAGGCGATCTGAAAGGCGCGCAGCTCGAAGCCACCGTCGAAATCCGGCGGGCATTTGTTGGTGACGAGAAGGATTCGCAGGGGCTGGCTCATCAGGGTTTGGCAGGGGTCACAGCCGGGGTGGCTTCGACGGTCGGGCCGGCCAGCGCGCGCTTGCCGGAAGCGCCGCGCGGAAGTGCACCAACATCTTTGGAAAGTCCGGGGAGTTCTTTGGCGGAGACGCCAGCCCCGATTGCTGGGCTTTTTGCGGCTAGCGAGAAATCGCGCCGTGCCGGATCGGTAAGCCCGAGCTTGGTCGCGCTGTCCAGCGCCAGCCCGCCTGGCCCGGCGAAACGTCCGCCCGGTCCGTTGCCGTCATCGAGGCCGGGGGCAACCAGATTACCGTCGAACTCCATTCCTGAAAGATCTTCGGCATCGCGATAACGCGCAGGCGTCAGGCGCTGGGTGACGACAAGGTTATTTAAAAACCGGAGGCCCGCGATTCTCCGGAAGCGTAGTCCGTTGAAGGTGAAGAAGTCGCAGTTTGGCAGGATCACGGTGTTGTTGAACACGGTCATGCCGCCGGGGATGACGACGGGCGTGGGCGGCACGTCTTTCATCTTTGCGGACTTCCAGTTGTCGTCGCTGCAGTTCAGTTCGATGAAGCCGGGCACCACATCGAGCGCCGCCCAGAGCTTGCCGCCGCGGACCGTGGAATAAACGGTGTTGTGATCAAACGTCAGCGGTCCCGGCCAGGGCGTGCCGTTTTTCGGATCCCAGGAGAGAGGCTCGAAGACGTCGATAAACGCATTGTGATGCGCATGCAGCTTCCCACAGTGGTTGCCGGTTTCGACGCCGTTATCGATCAGCCGCTCGAAGGTGTTCTCCGCGACTTCCACATCGCGCGCCCCGGCCAGCGCCCAGCGCGAGAGCCCGTCCACGGCGTCGTGGATGTAGTTACCGAGAATCTTCCAATGCGCGCCGACATTGTAGGCGAGGCCGAATTCGTAGGTCGTCGGGCCGCCGGAGCGGATATTCCAATAGTAAGAAGGCAGCTTCACCGCGCGGCCTTCCACGGGCGGCAGAGCCTTGGCGCGGGCGACGATTTCCTCGACATCGGCAAACGCGGGTGCCTGCGAAAAGTCGCAGCGCTCGATGGTCACGTGGTCCACCGATTTACCACCGCTGGGGGCGGGTGCACCAACGCCGGTCCGACAGCCGAGGAACCACGAGTTGCGCACCGTCACGCCGCCGCCACTGGTAAAGACGCCGCAGAGGCCGGGCGTTTCAAAAGTGAAACCCTCGAGGACAACGTGCGCCAAGCCGGGGGTGAGCACGCCGAAATTGCTATCCTGCGGGCGATCCGGGCCCGGACTTGCGCCACCACCCGGAGCGACTTTCATCGTGCGCTTATTCGGATCCGTTGCGCCATCGCGCGCGTCCAGACGGATGTGAAGGCGCTGCTCTTTTTCGTCGTACGCGTAACCGCGCATCGGCCCCGGAACGCCGCCCGCAAGGGTGGCAATTTTGAGTTCGTCGAGCGTGGCGTACGGAAAAAGGTCGGTCTCGTCGGCCAGCACACGAGCCGGCCGACCAGCGACCTTCAGGGAGGCGAGGCCGAGTTTGGCGTCGTCCACCCGCCAAATGACTTCACCCTCGCGGATGTCGCGGCGCGCACCGGTGAGAACCACGCGGTTTTTTTCCACGATGTCCGCGGCAAAGCGGATCGGCTGTTCCGCCGTGCCGGCGGTCTTGAGCTGCACGGCCCCGAAATACACGCCGGGCAGGACGAGGACGGTGTCTCCAGGAGCGACTTTCTGACAGGCGTGGACGAGCGATTTCCAAGCGGTGGCGGACGTCAGGCCGTCGCGTTTGTCGTCACCATCACGACCGCTGACGTGGTAGGTGACCGCGTGGAGCGGCAGGCTGACGAATAAGGCGGTGGAGATGAGCGCGGAGAGGGGGGGGAGTTTCATCGGGGTAAAAGGGTGCCTTGACTGGTCAGGCCTACGCGTGGCCGGGCATACGGATCCCACGCCAGGAAAACGTGGAGGCGCGCGATAATTTTCGGCCCCGCAGGGCCGAGGAAAAGCCGCGGCAGCGCCGAAGTGCAGCCGAGAGCCATGGCAAACATTGCGGCTAGGGTGCAGGCAATCGTCAGCAGCGGCGGGCCAGCCGCGCCGCGCAAGGCCGCGGACGTCAGCCAACCCGCGCCGGTGACCATGGCCGCGAGGAGCAAGCCAGGCAGATGATCGGCAATGAACTGCGCCCAAGTCAACCCAACCAACCGCAGGCTCATCGCCGCACCGATCAGGAAGCACAGGACGATGCTGCCAAAGACACCGACGCACACCCCTTCCAAGCCCCAGCTCCGACCGATGAAGGCAAAGCCCACCGTCGCCGCAGCGTAAATGATCTGGCACCACGCCATCTGCCAGACTGCGCCGCGCGCGCGGATGAGCGAGTTACTCATCTTCATGCTTGTGCGAAAGAGCAGCGCCGCGGAAAAAATCTGGAGTGGGAAGACCACGCCCGCCCATTTCGGCCCCAAGAGGATACCGACGATTTCCGGCGCGAGTAGGTAGATCATGGCGCTCCCGGAAAACATCACGGTTGCGAGGAGACTGACGCCCTGACGATAAACAGCGGCGAGTTTTGCGTGCTGGTCCTGCACCTTCGCCATGGCCGGAAAAAGCACTTTTTCCAAGACGTTGCCGATGAGGTTCGCCGGCTGCGACATGAGTTGGTAAGCCCTTCCGTAAACGCCCACGGCATCGGCACCGAGATAGCGGCTGACGACGAGGTTGTCGCCGCCATTGGTCGCGACGTAGTTCGCCAAGCGGGCGACGGTCAGGCCGGTGCTGAAATGAAAGAGATCCAGGCAGGCATCCCGGCGGCAGGAGAAACCGGGGCGCCACGGCTGTCCGTGAAAAAGGATGATCGTGCGGACGAGGGTCTGCACGAGATTTGCCGTGACCAACGCCCACAGGCCCCAGCCGAGCAGCGCGAGGGTGACGCCCACGACGCCGAAACCGAGGAAATAGGAGATGACTTCGCGCCTCGCGAGCACGTTGAAAAGCAACTCACGCTGAAGCAATGACTCGGAAACCACGCTCACGCCGGTCAGCGGGAAGACCAATGAGAGCACGCGTAAGACCGGTGTAAGCGCCGGCATGCGCAGGAAATCCGCAAGCAATGGAGCGGTGAGGAAGACGACACCGCCAATGAGCAGGCTGAAGATGATCGAAAGCCAGAAAGCCGCATCGAGGTGGCGCGGCTCCAACTCCTTCCGCTGGACGATCGCTGGCCCGACGCCGAGCTGCGAAAAAATGCTCGAGATGCCGACGACGATCAGCGCTGTGCCGACGACACCGTAATCTTCCGGGGTGAGCAGCCGCGCAAGGATGACCAGCACGCCCGTTTGAAGCAGCGTACGTGCGGCGGCTTCTGCTGAGGCCCAGATTAGCCCGCGCTTGGTTTTTTCGCGAAGCGTCGCCGGCTTCATGTCGCGGAACGTTTCCTCCGATCAGGTGCCATAGACCCCCGCGCTCGAATAGTTGCCCGCATCGTAGTAGTAGTATTCGGCGAGTTTCGAGGGGAGACGATTGAGAATAAAGCCAGCGGGAACGGCGTTCGCACCTTCAAGTTGTTGCAGGGCGCGGACCAGGGACCGCGTCGGCGTTTTGCGCGCGCGAACGACAAAAGCGGTGGCGTCGGCGTGTTTGACGATGAGGAGCGTATCGCTGACCGCGTTGATCGGTGCCGTATCCAAAACAATTCGGTCGAACTTATCCCGCGCCTCGCGAAGCACCTCGGCGAAACGCTCGTCGCCAAACAACTCCAGCGGGCTCGCGTTACGGTTGCCCGCAGACATGAAGGACAGGTTGGCGACTTTAGTCGAGTGGCAGGCTGCACCAAACGAGGACTTACCTGTGAGGACATCGCTCAACCCATCGCTGCCTGAGGGCGTGGGAAAAATGAGGCCCAGGCCGGGTTTGCGCAAATCAGCGTCGATGATGAGGGTGCGCAATTGCTGCTGAGCAAGCGAGGTGGCGTAATTTGCCGCGCAGAAGCTCTTGCCTTCGCTCGGAATGGCGCTGGTGAAAAGACTGACCTTCGGAGCTCCATCGGGGAGCAGCGAGAGAGCGGTGCGCAGGCAGCGAAACGCTTCGGCCTGCCGCGAAGACGGATCATCGATCAGCATCAGCGGGGAAGCAGCATCGCGCTTCGCTGAGGATTTAAATTCAACCTCCGGCACCGCCGCGAGCGAGGGCAGGTCGAGGGCGCTTTCGGCCTGATCGATCGAGCGCAGCGTAGTATCGAAAGCCTGCTGAAGAACGATCAGCGTGAGCGCACCCATGACCCCGGCGGCAATGGCCAGCGCGAGGATCAACTTGATCTTCGGTTTGCTCGGAACTTTCGGGATGAGCGGCTCCTGGACAATGCGGATGTTGCTCTTCTCCAGGCCCTCGGAAAGTTTCGTCTCTTTCGAACGGGCAAGCACGGATTCATAGAGCAGGCGGTCGGACTCGGCCTGTCGGCGGAGCTCATCAAAGGGGATGGCTTTGCCCCGCAATTCGACGCTGCTTTTCTCCAGTTCCTGCTGCGCAACCTTGAGCTTATCCTCGGCGTTCTTGGCCCCTTCGTAGGAGTTGAGAGCGATGGTGGCCGCCTTGCGCGCCGCACGGTCGAGGGATTGGCGAAGACCGCCCAATTCCGCCTGCGTCGTCCGGTATTTGGGGTGGAGTTCAAGGTAGCGTTTCTTGATTTGGGCAAACTCCGATTCCTTGGCGGCGATGAGCTTAAGACCCTCCTGGACATCGGGCAGGCTGGAGACGCTTTGCAGGGAAAGCAGTTCTTCCGCTGGCAGCGTCTGAGCCCGGCGCAGGACCGGCAGATCTGATTCGATTTTGACACGGTTACTCCGCGCTTCCTCGAGCTTGAAGTTAAGCTGCTTAAGATAGTCCGCAGTGACGTTCTGCTTCTCGTCGAGCGACACGGTGCCGTATTTTTCACGGTACTCCTGAAGCGCCTGCTCCGACCGGGCCACACGCTCTTTCAACTCACTTGCCTGTTTGCGCAGGAAGTCATTGGCCAAGGCAGCCGTCTTGGCATTCTGCTCGAAATACATCCGGGTGTATTCATCAATGACGTCGCGGGCAACCCTGGCGGCACGCTCGGGATTGGTGCTGTCGAAGGTGATCTCGATGAGGCGGGTGCCACGCTTGAGTTTGGCGTCAAATTTCAGCGCCATGCGGTTGGCGACTTCGGCATCGGTCATGGCCGGCTCCCCCGGAGGACGGCGGAAGGCGGGATCCTCCTTTTCAAGATTCGTGGACTTGGCCACGCGAAGGAGCAGCGATTGGCTATTGAAAGCTCCTTCCACACTCTTGAGCGCGATATCGGATTTGAAGTTGTCCTGATTGACGTCCTGAATGTTGATGACGTTTGCCGCGTCCTCTGTGACCTGAACGATCGCTTGCGCCGTAAAGACCGGTGTCTTCATGAAAAGATACAAGCCCGCCAGCGCGAGAGTGGCGCAGAGGCACAGCGCAATCAGCCAAAGTTTTTCCCGGAGGAGGAAAAGCCAAACATGGAGATCAACCGTCCTGGGTTCTTCAGAGATTGCAGTGGTTTCTTTGCTGCGGCGCGAGGACATAGATTAAAAGATGCTTTCGGCAACGGTGACGGTATCGCCGGGGAGAATCTCAAAAGCTTTGCCGCCGGTCTTTGCCCCCATGGCTTTGCCATTGAGCTGATAGACTTCTTCTTTCCCGTTGACCCGGCGTTTGACGAAAATCTTTCCGGGGTTGGCAGTTTTTGAGTAGCCACCTGCGAGGCCGATCGCCTGAAGCAGATCGAGAGGACCCTGATTTGGAAATTCAAATGTCCCGCCTTTCTGCACCTCGCCAAGCACGGTGACGAGGCGCTTGGCGAATTCAGTGACCGAGACATTGACTTGGGGATTTACGAGGTAACCCTTTGCCAGCCGGGCGCGGATAATTTGCGCCGCCTCATCAACGGATTTGCCGCCGATCTTCACGGAGCCCACCAGCGGCACCGTAATTGTCCCATCGTAGCCAACGCGGGCTTTTGTCGCCAAATCGTCCTCTTGGAAAACGGTGATCTCGACGAAGTCATTCGCCCCGAGCAGGTAATTACCCTGCTGCCCATTCGCTTCTGGCTGCCCGATGTGGAGCAGCAGAGCAAAACCCAGCATCAGGGCACTCAAAACGGTAGGACGTATCATATTTTTACCCATGCGAATTCCCTGTTAGCAAGATTGCGGCCCAAGGTGGGCCGGTTTCAGAAATAGACGTTTACCTGAAAGTAAACCGTCGTCTCGGCGAAAGTGTTACGCACGTTGGTCGAGTCATCCTGCCGATAAGTCATCCCCAGTTCGCAACTCAACCACGTCGTGACATCCATCCCCACGCTGGGATGGATGGTGAAAATATTGTCCGTGCGGGTATCGGATGAGCCGAAATACTCGTAATCCGCGTTCTGGAAGCCTGCGGCCAGCACCGCATAAAAGCGGCGCCCGAAACGCTGACGAATCTGAAAATCGGCACCAGTGACTGTGAAGTTCGAGGGCGAAGAACTGGCTGAGGCCACGGTGCGGCTGTAGCCCTGCAGGAAGATTGACGTGCCATCAAAGGGCTTGTACGTCAGGCTGAGACTGAAGATGCCGGTCGTCGGACTGGCAAAACCGCTGATCTCCCGAAAGTCCACACCTGCGGTGAGGTCAAACTGCACCTTTTCCGTCGCACGGTAACGCACCCTGCCGACCACCTGCTCATACTCCTGGCCCGGGCCGCGACTTAGATCCACTTGGCCATAGGCGAAACCAAGGCCAAGACTGATCTTCGGCTTCACCTGATAGTTGAACCAAGCCTGTCCGCGGAATTCCACCGAATCGACCCTGTCGCCTGAATAATCGCGGACGTAATTGTAAAGGTTCAGCTCAAACGAGGTCTTTGGACTGTAGTCGTATCTACTGGTCAGCGCCCCGGTGAAAACGGTGCGCTCAACCCGCGTGCCGAGGTCCACGTCCGGCAAATTCAGGGTTTGCACACGAGCCTTGACGCCCAGCGTCAGCCGCTTCCACTCATACTGCCCTTCCAGATTAATGTCGTAGTTGAAGCTGTTCTCGTCCGAGAGATCAGCGAATAGGGTGACGCTTGGGACCGCGTGGAGGAAAATGTAGTTCGTCTCCGGGTTTGTCACCGAACGATCAGGGTAAAACCGATCCTCGTAGCTGCCTAGATTTTTCAATTCGCCTCTGAAGTCCCCCAACCCCACCGCGATGCCCGGAGCAATCGTGAAAATGAAATCCTCCTGCTCGTTGCTGTTGCTGATGAAAACGTTGTCGTTGTACGTCGCCGTCGCGCTGCCGTGGAGGACAAGTTTGAACGGCGTGCCGTCCACTGGCTCTTCGAGAGCGGGCGTTTGCGTTACGTCCGGAAAGAGCGTCATCGTCTCGAGTACCGGCGACGGTGTCATCGGAAGCATCGGGGCCGGCTCGGAGAGACGACTCGGGCGATCAAGGATCGGCTCGGGCTCTTGCGCCAAGAGCGTTCCGGCTAGAAAAAACAGGCAGCCGAAGGTGAGTTTTTGCGCGTGAAATGACCTAGAAATTGTAGTCGCCCTCATCGGGGGTCAGGCAAATAGCGGAGCGCCCGTGAGAGCGTCAATCGAATTTTCGCGCCTAAAAACTCGCACTCAGGCGAGGTCGCTAATTCGCGCTGCCACCGCCAGCAGCAAACCGGTTTCCGCTTCCGACCATTCGTAAACTCCCGCCTTCGCAATTCCCAAGACGCCACGCAACTCGTTGCCGGCCAGCATCGGCACAGCCAGTGAGCCCTCCATGCCCGTAGCCTTCGCCCCCGGACGAGCCTGACCGGAGTTGTCGGTCTGGAGGTTGCAAATAGTGATCGGCTCCCGGCGCTCTGCCGCCAGTCCAGCAATGCCTTTGCCGATGGGCACGGTTTCGACGATTTGAACGACCGGCGGCGGGATATTGTGGTGCGCCGCGAGTTTCAAAACTCCATTCTTTAGCAGATGAAGCGTGCCGGCTTGGCAGCCGAAATGCGCAATCGTTGCGGCCAAGGCGGCAGCCAAGTCTTCGGCGATAACCGCGGCTTCAATGGAGTCGGGAATTGGTGGGTGCATGCGGGTAAATTCAGGCTCAACGTGGTGCCCGGTTGGGGTAAGCGGGCTTTTTCGGAACTTGCGGAGCTTTGGTTTCAAGCGCCTTTTTGACTTCGGCGATCGCTCTTTCGAGCTGCGGGTCGGTGCCCTTCGCGAGCTCCGCGGGATCGTCGACCACCGCAATGTCGGGATCAACCCCGTGGCCCTCAATGATCCATTCGCCCTGCTCGTTGTAGATACTAAAAGTCGGCACCGTCACGCTTCCGCCATCGATGAGCTGCGGCGAGCCAGTCATGCCGATAAGTCCTCCCCACGTCCGCTGGCCAATTACCGGACCGAGATTGTTCTTCTGGAAGAGCCACGGGAAGCAGTCGCCGCCCGATCCGCTCCAGCCATTGGCCAGCATCGCCTTCGGCCCGGTATGGGCCACGTGCGGGGTCTGCCAATCGCGTCCGTCGCGGACACCCCAGTAGTTCGTCACCTTCCGCCCAAGCAGTTCGATGAAACGATCGGGAATCTGCCCGCCCGAGTTCCAGCGTTCGTCGATAATCAGCCCCGGCTTGTCGAACTGCGCGCGGAACTGCTGGTAAAGATGACTTTGCCCGTCAGCCGCCGTGTTTCGGACATAGACGTAACCGATCTTGCCCCCGCTGGCCGCATCGACACGCCGCCGGTTGGCCTCGACCCACGCCTGATTCCGCAGGACCGCCTCGCTGCCGATTGTTTGGACGAGAACGTCACGGGCACCCTCCCGGTTGGGTTGATTGTTTACGGTCAGGACCACGGGCTCGTCCGCAAGTCCCTGGAATGCCGCCCACGGATCCTCTTTCACATTCAGCGCGCGCCCATTTACCGCGAGCAACCAGTCCCCCTCGGCAACCTTCACGCCCGGTTGACGGAGCGGCGAACGCAGCGTGCTCCACGGCGCGGTTTCGAGAATGCGCGCGATGCGGTAGGCCCCTTGATCCAGCGTGAAATCGCACCCCAGATAACCGACTTCCCGGACCGCCGCTTCCTCGAGATCGCCCCCGCCTCGGTAGGCGTGCGAGACGTTCAACTCGCCGAGCATTTCCCCGAGCACGTAATTCACATCCCAGCGTGTCACCGCGTCGCCGAGCAATTTGCCATAACGCTCGCGCATCGCCGTCCAATCCAAGCCGTGCATGCCGGGATCGTAGAAATAATCGCGCTCCATTCGCCAGGCATCGTTGAAAATCTGTCGCCATTCCGCCGCCGGTTCGATCACCGCCTCGAAGCCCCCCGTGGCCAGCGGTTTGTCGAACTTCTGCCCGTCCGCCACGTTCACGATCGCCCAAGTGCTGCCTTTTTTGACCAGCAGCTTTTTGCCGTCAGCGGAAAGCTCCGCACCACCGCAGTCGTCGAGAATCTGCTTCTCCTCGCGCTTCTCCAGATCCCAGTACGACAGCGGGCTCGCACCGCCCCGTGAACCCACCCGCGGCGGCCAGCGGAAAATCACCTTCCCCGACACGGCGAACAAATTGTCGAAACGCCCGCCACCGCCCGGCAGCACCACACCGCGTGCTTCGAAACCTTCGAGATCGATTAAAACGGGTTTCGGTTTCTTGTCATCGGGCTGAGCCGCCTTCTCCGCAGCTTTGGCCTCGCTCGGCTTCTTTTCATCGCTCGCCGGCTTGTGCTCCTTGAGCGCGACTTCGCCGCGTTCGCCCTCCTTCTTCGGTTCACTCGGTTTGGGTTCGTCCTTTTTCTCGTCCTTACGATTTTCGTCCTTCTTCTCTTCCTTCTTCTCGGGCATCACTCCGTCCTTCTTCACTGGCTCTTCATCGTCACGCGGAGCCAGTGGCGAGGCCACGTCCTTGCGCAGCGGCACGGCGACCAGCGCATCCCCATTCGTGTAGATCCAACTATTGTCCGAATCGCTGTAGATCGGATCGAAGACCCGCTTCGAGCGGTAATAGAGGTACTTTCCATCCGGATCGAAGAACGGCAGGTCGTCGCTGTAAAAGCCGCTCGTCGCCTGATGACGCTGCTTTTCCTGCGTATCGTAGAGCACGATCGCGGTTTGATCGTTCGCCTGGTCGCGGGCGTAGGCCACCCAACGGCTGTCCGCACTCCACACCGCCCGGAAAGCCGAGAGCTCGCCGTGGTAAAAGGACTGCGCCTGATCGATAACGGCCGTCTGTTTGGACGCCACGTCGTGCAACTGCACCCGCATCGCATTGTCGATAAACGCGATCTTCTTCGCGTCGGGCGACCACTGCGGCGCATAGCGAAAACCCGGGCCAAGCTGCGTCTGCACCACTTCGTCGCCCGCGCCATCCGCCGCGCGCAGCGTCAGTTCATACTCGCCCGTGCGATCAGAGAAATACGCGATCCATTTTCCGTCAGGCGACCACGCCGGAGAGCGCTCCGCCACCCCGCTCGATTCCGTCAGATTGCGCACAATGCCATGTTCCGCCGGGACGCTGAAAATCTCCCCGCGCGCCTCAAAGACGACCCGCTTACCGGTCGGCGAAATCGACGCATCGCGCAGTAATCCCGAGACATTTTGCGCGCGCGGACGGAGCGTCGCGCGATCGGTGACGACCGTGACCAAGACCTCGCGTGTCTGCCCATTCGCGAGGTCCAGCAGATGCAACCGCCCGCTATTTTCAAAAACGATCTCCGCTGGTCCGATGCTCGGAAAGCGCACATCTTCGGCCGTGAACTGCGTGATCTGCCGCGTCTCGCGCTTGATCGTGTCGTAGGCCCAGATATTAGCCCGGCCTAATCCATTGCGATCGGACAGGAAATAGAGCGTCGTTCCGTGCCACATCGGTTGCGAATCGTTGGCCGCGTTGTGCGTTACGTTTTCCGCCGTCTTCTTCTCCAAGTCGAAAAGCCAAACGTCCGGGGCCATCCCACCGCGATACCGTTTCCACGTCGCAAAATCCGTCGAGATCGTGGTGTAGGCGAGTTGCTTGCCGTCGGGCGAAATCGCTCCGAACTCGCCATACGGCACCGGAAGTTTTTCCGGGAGCCCGCCATTCGCGGAGACTTTGTAGAGCTGCGCCGCGCGCTCGGTGAAGCTCGCCATGTGCGACGCAAAAAGCAGCGTTTTTCCATCGGGATACCACCCCAGCAACCGATCGTTGCCGCCGTGATGCGTGATCCGGCGGGGTTCACCGCCCATCGCCGGCATCACGTACACGTCGCCGTTCCCATCATAGTTTCCGCTGAACGCGAGCTGCGTTCCGTCCGGCGAAAAGCGCGGAAAAGTCTCCACCCCGCGTGGTGAACTTAGCCGCACCGCTGCGCCGCCTGACTTCGGAAGGGTCCAAATATCGCCCGCATAGACAAACGCGATCTGCGACTGCGAAACCGCCGGCATCTGCATCATCCGCGCATCGAGGAGCGTCGCCGCGGGGGCGGCGAGCAGCCTCACGCTGAGAGCGCAGGCGGAAAGAGCGGCAACGAGCTTCATGGTGGGGTGAGATCGGGAGCGTGCTCCACGAAACTGGGGAGCGGGCGCAGACTGTGTGCCAGAGCCGCCAGCCCCGCAAAAGAAAACCGGTCCAGAGCCGGAGGTACGCCGGTCGCCTTGGTCGCAAGAGCGTCAGCGAGGCGGAAAATGGATAAACTGCCGAGCGAAACGCTGCGCCTCTGCACCTTCGCGTGACCCTTTTCTGCTTACGACCCACGAGCCGCACGCGGCATGCGGCTTGCACAGGAGGCAGGCATGCCCGCCTTTTTCATTATCCTGCGAACCGTCCTCCGCCTGTGGCTGGCGTTGCTTTTCCTAGGCGCGGGTTTTTTCGCCACCGCGCAGGAGCCCACGAATGGCGCGCTCCGCGAAGTGCCGCTGGCCGGACTTTCCGACCGCATGCTGACGCCGCTGGGCCAGGCGGCGCTGGGCATCCGCGCGGGGGAATGGAAGCACGCGGAGTCCGCGAATTTCATCTATCACTATTTCCAGAGCTTTGTGGCCGCGCCGGTCACGGTGGAGGCGGAGTTTTATTACCGGGTCATCGCGCGGGAGCTGGAAAAGGACACGACGCAGTGGGAGCGGAAATGCCACATCTACATCTTCGAACGGGCCGAGGATTGGGCGGAGTTTCAGAAACGCGGGGCGCTGGACCCGTGGACCGGGGGCATCCACGCGGCGGGATCGCTTTTCCTCCAGCGCGATCCGAACGTGAAATGGAAGGGCAGCACGCTGGGGCATGAGGTGGCGCATCTGGTCGTCGAGCGGTTCTTCGGCGCGGGCGTGCCGCTGTGGCTGAACGAAGGCTACGCGGAATACGCGGCGGCGCGGTGTTACGCGGCGTTTCATCGGGCGCGCGGTTCTTTGGCGCGACCGACTTCGCGGGCGGTGCCGACCGGAATGTTTCTGCCAGTCGCGCAGCTCACGGCGATGGTCGCGTATCCGACGGACCCGCTGCAAGTCGGCGTCTTTTATAAGGAGTCGGAGCGGCTGGTGCGCTTTCTCAGCGCGACGGACAAGCGCGGCTTCGGCATACTCTTCGAGGCGCTGGCGAAAGGGAACCGTTTCGAAACGGCGCTGACGAAAGGCATGGGCGCACGATTTAACAACTTGGACACGCTGGACCGCGAGTTTAGAGCTTACGCGACGAATGAAACCGCCGCGCCGCTCCCCGACTGACCGCTGCCCCACGCGCGGCACCTGAAATGGCCGCGACGAAAACCACAGCGGCGGTGCAAATCTGCGCGGTGCTCGGATCGGACGAGAGCGAGGTCAAACGCGTAGCCCGCGCTCGTGCAGATGCGATGACGCCGGCCGACGGCGGGGACTTCGGCTGCGACATCATCGATGGCACGGCGGACAATGCCGACGCCGCGGCGGGGCGCATTCACCAGACCGTCGAGGCGCTGCTCACCTTCCCTTTTTTCGGCGGCGAAAAACTCGTCTGGTTGAAGAGCGCGACCTTCCTCGCCGACGATCCGACCGGCCGTTCGCAAACCGTGACCGACGCGCTGGAAAAGCTCGCCGAGACACTCCAGTCCGGCCTGCCGGAAAGCGTTCGCTTTCTCCTCAGCGCGGTCGGCGTGGACAAGCGCCGCACTTTCTACAAGACGCTCGGGAAGCTGGCGAAGGTCGAGGTTTTCGACAAAGTGGACGCGGGCAAAAGCGGTTGGGAACAGGAGGCCGGCGAGCTGGTCGAGCGACTGGCCGACGGGCGCGGACTGCGCTTTTCCGGCGATGCTCTGGAGCTGTTCACGCTCTTCACCGGCGGCGAGCGGCGGACCATCGAAAACGAACTCGAAAAACTCGATCTCTATCTCGGTCCGGCCACGCGCGAAATCCGCGCCGAGACCGTGCGCCTGCTGGTGCCGCTGACCCGAGCTGGGATTGTCTTCGAGCTTGGGAATGCGCTCGCCGAGCGCCATCTGCAGCGCGCCCTTGGGCTGTTGGAGCAACTGCTTTTTCAGGGCGAAAGCGCCATCGGCATTCTCCTCGTGGCCGTCATCCCGACCGTGCGCAATCTGCTCGTCGTCAAAGACCTCATGGCCCGGCACAAACTTTCGCGTCCCGCCCAGCCCTTCTTTTTCGGCAAAACTCTGGAACGCCTCCCACCTGCGGCAATTGCTCATCTTCCGCGCAAAAAAGACGGCACCGTAAACGCCTATTCGCTCGGCATCGCCGCTGCCCACGCCCACCGCTACACCCTCGCCGAGCTGCGCACCGCTCTCGACGCCTGCCTGACGACGAATATCCAGCTTGTCACCTCGGGCCTTGATGCGGAGATCGCTCTCAGCCAGCTCCTTGTGCGGATCATCGCGGTCGCGTCGAAAAAGTAGAGCACGTTGCCCCCTCAGTCCACGCCCAATAAGTAGAATTACTTATTCCGTCATCAAATCGTCACTTTCACGCCCGATATTAAACTTATTTCAAAATACTGTTTGCGCGTCTCACGGCGCGGTGTCATTCTCCGCTCGTATTTAGAAGATTGTTCTGGGGGGAACATCAGCCCTTCGCAGCCACTCGGTTGCGGGGGGCTGAATTTTTTTGTAGCGACGACACCGGTTTCCCGCGCGTTTATAGAGAGGATGCGGGCAAGCAGCGCTTTCCATCTCAAAGCGACTCGCTAGCGTCGCGCGATGATTCCCCTTTCCACCGCGCGTCGGTTGATCGCCGAAGCCATCATTTCACTAGCTGGTGTTGCGGTGCCGCTGGGCGAGGCACGCGGTCGGCCTCTGCGAGAAAACGTCGCCGCAGCTGAAGATCAGCCTGCATTCGACCGCTCCGCAATGGATGGTTACGCCCTCCGCGCCGACGACCGTTCCGAGCGCTTCCGCGTAATTGGCGAGATCCGGCCGGGGATTGTGCCGGCGCTGGAAATCCGGCCCGGTGAGTGCGCCCGCATTTTCACCGGCGCGCCGATTCCCCTGGGCGCGTCACAAGTGATCATCCAGGAAAACGTGACGCGTGAGGGCGAGTGGATCGTCCCCCGGCAGCGCGATGGCAAAATGTGGATTCGCCGCCGTGGCGAAGATGCGCGCCAGGGCGAGGTACTTATATCCCCCGGCGTCCGCCTCTACGCGGGCGAGCTGGCGCTGCTCGCCCAACTCGGCGCGACCAAGCCGCTCGTCTCGCCAGCCCCGCTGGTCATCCATTTCGCCACCGGTAACGAACTCATCGACCCCGCAGCCACCCTGGCGGCGGGGCAGATTCGCGACTCCAACTCCACCCTCATCGCCGCGCTCCTCGCCGAAAGCGGCGCGGAACTCGTCCACCAAAGCCGCTCCGGCGACGCGCTCGACACGCTCCTCGCTGACATCGCTGCCGCAGGCCACACCTGGGACGCGCTGCTCATTTCGGGCGGGGCGAGCGTGGGCGATTACGATTTCGGCGCGCGCGCGCTAGAGGCGCTCGGCTTCACCATCCACTTCCGGCAGATCAATCTCCGCCCCGGCAAACCGCTCATCTTCGCCACCCGCGGGCCGCAAATCGCCTTCGTCATCCCCGGCAACCCCGTCTCGCACTTCGTCACCTTCCACACCGCCATCCGCCTCGCCCTCGAGTGCTTGGAAAACGCCGCACCGACCTGGCCGCTCGCGCAGGTCGAACTCGCCACAGATTTGCCCGCCCCACCCGACGCCCGCGAAACTTTCTGGCCCGCCCACGTCGCCCTCCACGACGGCCTACTCCACGCGCAACCCCTCGCTTGGCAAAGCTCCGGCGACCTCCGCGGCCTCATCGGCGCAAACGCGCTCCTGCCCATCGCCCCGGGAACTGAGCCGCTGAAAGCCGGCGTGAAAATCAACGCGCTGCTGCTGGCGCGCCTGTAGCGGAAGCTGCCAGCTTCCCCTATAGCGCGCTCACTGCCACACTCACCGCATGTCCGACGCCCACTTTTCCCACCTCGACGAATCCGGCCGCGCCCGCATGGTCGATGTCGGTCACAAACCCGCCCAACGCCGCACCGCCACCGCCGAGGGCGTGATCCGCTGCGCGCCCGCCACCCTCACCGCGCTCCGCGACCGCGCGCTGCCCAAAGGCGACGTCCTCACCGTCGCCAAAATCGCCGCCATCCAGGCCGCCAAGCGCACCGACGAACTGATCCCGCTCTGCCACTCCCTGCCGCTCGATTCCGTGGACGTGGAGTTTTTCCTCGAAGACGCCGCCATCCGCATCCGCGCCTCCGCCCATACCACCGCCAAAACGGGCGTGGAAATGGAAGCCCTCACCGCGGTCAGCATCGCCGCCTTGACCATCTACGACATGTGCAAAGCCGTGGATAAGCAGATGGTCATCGGCGAAATCCGCGTCACCGAAAAGCACAAGGAATGAAGATCGCCCGCGTGACCTTGAGCGACCGCGCCACCGCTGGCGTGTATGCCGACCGCAGCGGCCCGGAGATCGAGCGCGTTTGGGCCGAGCATGGCGGCGAGACCGCGGAATGGCGGCCCGTCCTCATCGCCGACGACCGCGCCGAAATAGAAACCACCCTCCGCCGCCTCTGCGACGACGAGCATTGCGACCTCATCCTGACCACCGGCGGCACCGGCCCCGCCCCGCGCGACGTCACGCCCGAAGCCACCCGCGCCGTCCTCGAACGTGAGTTGCCAGGCTTTGGCGAAATCATGCGCGTCCAATCCTTTGCCAAAGTACCCACCGCCATCCTCTCGCGTTCCACGGCCGGGACGCGCGGGCGCACCCTCATCGTCAATCTCCCCGGCAACCCGCGCGCCATCGGCGAATGCCTCCCGCTCATCCTCCCCGCGATCCGCGAGGCTCTCCGCCATCTGCGCGGCGAGTGAGGCCGGGTGGAGCACTCGACCCGAGTGCTGTTCGCGGCGACCCGCCGCGAACTACATAGAGCGCGTCGCAACCAGAAACGTCAGGACGTATGGAAGACTTTGCTGGTAGCCACCTCCACCGACAAGTTTCCGGCGAGCCGCCGGAAACAGCACTCGGGTCGAGTGCTCCACCCGGCTCCCGCCCCCCGCACGCCGACTTTCCGTTTGTCCTCCCCCTCGTCCGCACGCAAATACTCCGCTCATGCCCGCACCCGCCCCGCACACTGTTTTCGCGCGTCTTTTCGATGAAGTGGGCACCGTCGATCAAGTGGGCGTCGAGGAGCGCGTGGCGAAATACGCGACCCGTTCGATCAAGAAGGCGGCGAAGCTCTGGGGCCTGAAGACCGCCGTCTCGATGGTCGATCTCACCACGCTTGAGGGCAAAGACACGCCCGGCAAAGTGGCATCGCTTTGCCAGAAAGCGCTCCGTCCATCCGACGATCCCGCCGTCCCGCAAGTCGCCGCCATCTGCGTTTACCCCGCGATGGTCCGCCACGCGCGCCGCGCGCTCGGCAGCGACACCGCGGTCCGCATCGCCTCGGTTGCCACAGCTTTTCCCTCGGGCCAGGCCCCGCTCAAGACGCGGCTCGCCGAAGTGCGCGCCGCCGTCGGCGATGGCGCGGACGAAATCGACATGGTCATCAACCGCGGCGCCTTTCTCGCCGGCGACTTCGCCCTCGTGCAGGACGAAATCGCCGCCGTGCTCGCGGCCTGCGGCGAGGCCACTTTGAAAGTCATCCTCGAAGTCAGCGAACTCGAGACCTACGACAACATCCGCGCCGCCTCCTTCCTCGCCATGCGCGTGCTGCGCCCCGGCGACTTCATCAAAACGAGCACCGGCAAGACCACGCTCAACGCCACGCTCGGCAATAACCAGGTCATGCTCGAAGCCATCCGCGACTTCTACCTCGATACCGGCACGGCCATCGCCATGAAACCCGCCGGCGGCATCCGCACGGCCAAGCAGGCGCTGCAATTCCTCATCGCCGTGAAGGAGACCCTCGGCGACGCCTGGCTCAACAACTCCCGCAACCGATTCGGCGCCAGCGCGCTGCTCAATGACCTCCTTCGGCAGATCGAAAAAGAGCGCACCGGGAGTTATCAGGCCCCGTATTACTTCAGCGAGGCCGCGGAGTCTTACTAGTCCTCCACATCGCAGGAGGCCGGGCGAGCGCGAGAATTGGGAGGAACGTCGGCGGACCGCTTCACTGAATCCGGGCTACCCGCGTCCAAATTGATCTCAGCCGCGAACAGGGAAACGGTCTCCGTGACGGAGGAACCCGACCACCTTTCAACCATCAGCCGAATACCTCTTATGAAACCCACCCAACTCAAACTCCTCAGCAATCTCTGCTTCATCCTCGGCTTTGCCTCCATCCTCGCCTCCATCGCCATTTGGTTCATGACCGGGGGAACATCGCCAGAAACCCAAGCCCACGCGGAGCGCTTTGGCATTTTCGTCGGACTTTGGGCGCCCACTTTTTTCATCCTCTCGAACCGCTTCGACCGCTACGCGGAAAAAGTTTCCTGAATGCCGAGAAGCGGACTGTGGTGAATGCCCGCGCGGTCCCCCGCGGTCCATCCGGGCGGTAAAACCGCAGCTTGCGCGTCTCCCGCGCACCCCTTGGCCGGCCGATCTCGGCCTTGCCGGAGTAAAGCCACTCGCCTGTCTCGCGGAGTGGGCTCGTGCAGCTCCACAGGTGCCATCCGCCCCGAGCAGGAAGGCATTTACCGAACGGCAAGACGAGGTCCGGGAGGGCGGAGTAGCGCATTCCGACCTGCAAGGAGCGGTCTGAGAGCGTGGAGTAGCGCTTGTGTACCTACATATAGCCGTCCGGGAGCGCGGAGTAGCGCGTGTGTACCTACATACCGCAGTCTGGGAGCGTGGAGTAGCGCTTTCCGACCTGCAAACGCCCACCCGGCCTAGCAAACCCTTGCTTTCCGACCTTCCGATCGTCACCCTGCCTCTGTAGCCGCCCCCTTTATGGACCCCGACCCCACCCCGCCACCTGCGACATCCCCCGCCGCGCCCGCGCGCTCCGGCTTCACCCCGGAACACCTCCTTCCCGTCATCGCCGAACCCCATCGCTTCCGCCTCCTCGAGATCCTCCTCGACGGCGCCCCCCACTCCGCCGCCGAACTCGGCCGCACCACCGGCCGCGGCCGCATGGCCACCTCGAAACACCTCGCCTGCCTCCGCACCGCCGGCCTCATCGAGCACTGCGCCCACTCCCGCGACCGCCGCACCACCAGCTACCGCCTCGCCCCCGCCCTCCTCCCCCCACCCGGCACCCCCCGCACCCTCGACTTCGGCTGGTGCCTGCTGCGCTTTGGGTAAGCATCGGTTGGGGGCGAAAATGGAGGAGTGGGTCAGTTTGCGGAAAATTGTAGGGCGACCGCCCCGGTTGCCACGGGCAGGCGAAGCGCCCGCCCTCCAACCGGCGGCAAACTGAGCCAACACCGAAATTCGGGTTGATGATTCCGCGATGGAACGACTTACTGCGCGCATGGTTTCCATGACGGACATCGAGAGCTACTGCGCGGCGATTGCCGCCGCTTTCAAGCCGCAGCGCATCGTCCTTTTCGGCTCCTACGCGGGCGGGCGGCCGCATGAGGATTCCGATGTGGACGTGCTCGTGGTCATGCCAAAATCGCGGCGCCTGCGGCGGGATACCGCGGTGAAAATCCGGCTGCAAGTGGAGGCGGATTTTCCGGTGGATGTGCTGGTCCGCAGCGAAGCGGAGGTCGAGCGGCGGGTGCGGGAAAAGGATTTGTTCATGACCAGTATCACGCGCGAAGGCCGGATCATGTATGAAGCCGTCCACGCGTGAGTGGATCAAGAAAGCGGAGAGCGACTACGGGCTTGCCGTGGCGCTGTCGCGCCGGCGCAAGGTGACTTTTCACGATCAGGCGTGCTTTCACAGCCAGCAAAGCGCAGAGAAGTATCTCAAAGCCCGCCTCGAGGAGGCGAACATCGTTTCGCCCAGGACGCATGACCTGCCGCGACTGTTGCATCTGCTGCTTCCCGCGGAGCCGCTGAGGGCAGCTTTGCTTCCGGCCTTGGCCGCCTTGAGCCAGTATGCCGTGGAGTTTCGCTATCCCGGTCACGAAGCTACTGGACGTGACGC
Source organism: Chthoniobacter sp. (assembly GCA_031390545.1). Lineage (GTDB taxonomy): Bacteria > Verrucomicrobiota > Verrucomicrobiia > Chthoniobacterales > Chthoniobacteraceae > Chthoniobacter. The sequence continues at coordinate 183,545 of JANMTP010000035.1, forward strand.
GAAAAAGGCGCTGAAGGACGCGAAGGCGGTGCGCAGAGAGGTGCGCCTGGCACTCGGTTTGAAAGCCTGATTCCGCGCCTGCTCCATGGTGCAGGTGAAGAAGCCAGCGACAGGAGGAGGCGGTTTCACGGGCGTTGACACCCCGCGTCCCACTCTTCACTTCTTAATCACGATGCCCGCCGCTTCCCACCGCCCACCACGTCGGCAGCCGAAAACCACCCGTGCGGCGCGGCCTGCGCCGGAGCTGATTTTTGGCGATCTTTGGGAGTTTGATCCGGCGCCGGAGACGGCGGACCCGAAGCTCAAGGCGCGGTATGACCTTTTCATAGACGGGAAGTTTGTCGCGCCTAAATCGGGCAAGTATTTCGACTCCATCAATCCGGCCAATGAGCGGAAGCTCGCCGAGATCGCGCTTGCCGGGGCGGCGGATGTGGATGCCGCCTTTCAGGCGGCGCGCCGCGCTTACGACAACGTCTGGAGCAAGATGCCGGGGCGCGAGCGGGCGAAGTATCTCTTTCGCGTAGCGCGGCTGCTGCAGGATCGGGCACGGGAGTTTGCCGTGGCGGAGACGCTCGATGGTGGGAAGCCGATCAAGGAGTCGCGCGATTTCGATGTGCCGATGGCGGCGGCGCATTTTTTCTATCACGCGGGCTGGGCGGACAAGCTGGACTACGTGGCGCCGGGTCGCCGGGTGGCCCCGCTCGGCGTGGTGGGCCAGGTCATTCCGTGGAATTTCCCGCTGCTCATGTGCGCGTGGAAAATCGCGCCCGCGCTGGCGATGGGTAACTGCGTGGTGCTCAAGCCGGCGGAGACCACGTCGATCACCTGCCTGAAGCTCGCGGAGATTTTCCAGGACGCGGGACTGCCAGCGGGTGTGGTGAATTTTGTGACCGGCGCGGGCGAGGTCGGCGCGGCGGTCATGGCTCACGCGATTCCGGCGAAGGTCGCGTTCACGGGCTCGACGGAGGTGGGGAAGAAGATCATGCGCTCGCTCGCGGGCTCGGACAAAAGGATGACGATGGAACTGGGCGGCAAGGCGGCGAACATCGTCTTCGACGACGCGCCGCTCGACCAGGCAGTGGAAGGCATCGTGAACGGTATCTTTTTTAACCAGGGCCACGTCTGCTGTGCCGGCTCGCGCCTGCTCGTGCAGGAGTCGGTGGCGGAACGCGTGCTCGCAAAGCTCAAGAACCGTCTCCGCGTGCTGCGCGTGGGCGATCCGATGGACAAGAACACCGACCTCGGCGCGATCAATTCGCGGGAGCAACTCGGGCGCATTCGGAAGTTAGTGGAGCATGGGGTCAAGGAGGGCGCGGAACTCTTCCAGCCAGTCTGCAAGTTGCCGGAGAAGGGCTTCTATTTTCCGCCGACGCTCTTTAGCGGGGTAAGTATGAGCCATCGCGTGGCCCGCGAAGAAATCTTCGGGCCGGTGCTTTCGATCCTTACTTTCCGCACGGTCGATGAGGCGATCGAGAAGGCGAACAACACGGCTTATGGGTTGAGCGCCGGGGTGTGGACCGACAAAGGTTCGCGCATTTTGAAGATGAGCACGGCGCTCAAGGCGGGCGTGGTGTGGGCGAATACGTTCAATAGGTTTGATCCGGCTTCGCCGTTTGGCGGTTACAAGGAAAGCGGCTTTGGCCGCGAGGGCGGGCGGCAGGGGTTGTTGGATTACTGCCAGCTCGTGTGAACGACGATGGATAGGTCCACGAAAGTCACGAAAGGACACGAAATCGGAATTTCCTTTTTCGTGTCCTTTCGTGCTTTTCGTGGACTCAAAATAGAAATCGTTAACATATGACCCGTCTTCCCATCACCAAGACCCCCAAAGTGTATGTCGGCGGTGCTTTCATCCGGTCGGAAAGTGCGCGCGTTTTTCCGTTGAAGGATGCGGCGGGGAATTTCTACGCGAACATCCCGCAATGCACGCGCAAGGATCTGCGCAACGCCGTCGAGGCCGCCGCGAAGGCCGGCCCCGGCTGGGCGAAACGCACGGGCTACAACCGCGGGCAGATTCTTTACCGCCTCGGCGAAATGCTTGAGGCGCGCGCTGGCGAAATGGCCGACGCCATCCTGCTGGGCGGCGCCTCGAAAGCCGCCGCCGCGCGCGAAGTGGCCGCGACCGTGGACCGCTTAATCCACTACACCGGCTGGGCCGACAAATACGAGCAGGTGCTCGGCAACGTGAACCCGGTGGCGTCGCCGCATTTCAATTTCACGGTGACCGAGCCGATGGGCATCGTCGGCGTGATCGCGCCAGACGCCGCTCCGCTGCTCGCGCTGGTCTCGCTTTTCGCCCCTGCGATCACCAGTGGGAACACCGTCGTCGCGCTCGCCTCCGAGACGCAGCCCTACCCAGCGATTCTCCTCGGCGAAATGCTCGCCACGAGCGATCTACCCGGCGGTGTGGTCAATCTGCTGACCGGCTTCCGCAAGGAAATGGTTCCTACCTTCGCGACCCACACCCATCTCCGCGCGCTTTGCGGAGTGGCCAGCGCGGATGAGCGCAAGGCCCTCGCCATTGGTGCAGCCGAGAGCGTGAAACGGGTGCGATTGATCAAGGCGGAGGATCAGCCCGATTGGTTCGCCGATGCTGCGCAGAGCCTCTACGCGATCCGCGACACGCTCGAGTTTAAGACGACGTGGCACCCGATCGGGGCCTAACGTCCGGGCGTTTGCAATTTAGGGCGCGCAGTTTTTCGCCGAAGGAATAGCGTCAGCATCGTCCGAGCGATTCATGAACACGATTTTGCCACCGCCTCCGCCTGCGGCTGCCGCTTCAGGCGATCCGCTCGGGCCGCTGGCCCCGCGTCTCGCGGCGGCGGATCGTAGGCTGCAAATGGAACGCGGCGGTGTGCAGTGGCTGCGGGCGTGGCCGTGGGCGGTGGGATTCGTGTTGGGGTGCCTGGTGCTGGATGTGGTGCTGCATTTGCCGGCCGGCGTGCGACTGGGGTTGAGTTTGCTGGGAGCGTTGCTCGCGCTGAGCTTTTTGGGTTGGTGTGCGTGGATCGCGTTCGGAAAGCGGAATGTTTTCGAGCACACGGCGCGGGTACTGGAGAGCCGGCATGCGCGGCTGGGCTCGAAGCTGATGAACATCCTCCAGCTCCGCGCGCAGACTACGGATGCCACGGTGATGCCGATGACGCGAGAGCTGGCGACGCTGGCGGTGGGCAGCTACGCGCGGGAACTGCGGGACGAACCCATCGAGCAACTCGCGCGCACGGACGCGCTGCGGCAGGAAGGGAAACGCGCGGGCTATGGGCTGCTCGGTTTCGCCGCGGTGCTGGCGCTGGGTTTCGACATCACGCGAACGGAAGTGCCGCGGTTTCTCGATCCTTTTGGCGATCATCCGCCATATTCGTTTACTCGCCTGGAGATCGCCGATCCGGGTGATGACAGCACGCAAGTCGTCTATGGCGAAGGCCTGCTCGTCACCGCACGCGCAAGCGGGCATCGGCCGGGCGAGCTGTGGCTGTCTTACTTCCCGGAGGGGCACCCAGAGCAGACGGCAACCGTTCCGATGTTCGACAAAGGCGAGCGCGGGTTCACGCAGCAGGTCGAAGGGGTCACGACGAACGTCGTCCTTTTCGCGCATACGAAGAACCGGCACGCGATGAGCAAACAGCGGCGCGTGGGCGTGATCCTCACGCCGAAGCTGGAGCGGGCCTTCGTGAAGATCACGCCGCCGGCCTACACCGGACTGCCGCCCGAGGAGCGGGCGCTGACCTTCAAAAACGTGAAGGCGCTGGTGGGTAGCACGGTCGAGTTTCGGCTGCAATCGAACCGCCCGCTGGCGGGTGGACAGCTCACAGTGACGGATGAAGCGGGCGCGGCGGTGCCGGTGGAAATGAAGCCGGCCGCGGAGAAGGAAGTGGCGGTGACAATTGAGGCGAGCAAACCGGCGCAACTCACGTTTTCGCTGACGGATCGCGACGGCTTCGCCTCGCAGGAAACGTGGCAGTGCGCGCTCACGGTGACGCATGATCTGGCGCCGGAGGTGCAGATCGCGAACCCGAACAGCGACACGTTTGTGGCGATGGATTTTAAGGCGGTGCCGGTAATTGAGGCGAGCGACGACTACGGGGTGAAAACGGTACGCATCCACACCGCGCGCAACGGCGTCTTCGGCGAGCCACGCGTATTCGGTTACGAGAAGCCGTCGCTGCACGCGCGCGAGGCCCAGGCACTGGATTTCACGGGGCTGGCGTCGGGCGACACGGTTTCCATTTTCGCCGAGGCGATCGACAACGCGCCCGAGCCGCACATCGCGCGGAGCAAGACGGTAACGCTGACGGTGATCACGACGGAGGAGTACAACACGTTCCTGCGCGAGCAGTCGGACATGGGCGATATCGCGGCGAAATATACGGCGCTGGTGAACGATTTCCGCGACCTCGCGGAGCAGCAGAAGAAGCTGGGCGAGGAGATCGACGCGCTGAAAAAGCAGCTCGCCGCGGCGAAAACCGACGCGGAAAAGACGGCGCTGGAAAAGAAGCTCGACGAGCTAGTGGCAGCCCAACACGCGCTAAACGCGAAGCTGAATGCCCTCGCGGAAACGATGGAGAATTTCGTCCGCGACCAGCCGCTCTACGACGTGGAGGCGGAGCTGAAAAACACGCTCGCGGAAAAGGCGCAGGAGATTCGCGATTCAACCGCGGCAAACGAGGAGCAGATGAAGGCGCTCGCGGGTGAGCAGTCGGATGGGAAGCCATCGCCGGCGGGCCAACAGCCGCCGAGTCAGAAGATGCTCGACGAATTCAAAATGGCCTCTGACGAACAACTCGCGCGACTGGGAGAGACGGAGCGCGCAACGGAGGAGGAGGTGTTGAAGCCGCTGGAAGACCTGAGTCTACTGCACGAGATCGTGAAGGACATCAACCGTTTTAAAGACCTCTACGCGGCGCAGCAGGAGATGGCGAAGCAGTCGAAGGCGTATGATCGCGCCGGCCCGCTGAGTCGCGAGGATCAGCTCGCGTTGAAGGATCTCGCCGCGACGCAAAAGCAGATCGGCGACGAACTGGATGCCGTGGAGCAGAAGCTGTGGGAGGACGGCAAGGCGGCGTTGGAGAAGTTTCCGAAAGCGGGCGAGAGCGCGCAGAACATCGCACAGGCGATGGGCGATCTGCGGCTGCAGACGCTCGCGAATCAGACGACGCGCGAGATGCTCGCCGGGCATGGCGACAAAGGTTCCGACCTGGCGGAGAGTCTGCGTGGTGAGATGGAGAAGCTCTTTTCGAAATGCCAGGGCGGCGAAGGTGAGATGAGCAGCGAGCTCGACCAATACATGAGCATTCAGGCGGGGATGCCGGGGAAGCAGAACTTCAAGCAGATGATGGAGTCGAAGAAGTTTGGCCACGGGCGCGGCTTCAAGCCGGGCCAAGGCCAAATGGGCAACGGCGGGCGCGATGGGCAGGCGGTCTATACCGGGCCGAATGCGAACGTGATGGGCAATGAGTCGCGGGTCTCCGAGTCGGCAAAGGCGAAGCTGAGCGGCGCCGGGAAAAACCAAGCGACGCCTAACGGGGCGATGGCACCGGTCGCCCTGGACAAGGCCGATGTGGTCGATGGCGTGAACGCGGTGAACCGCGAATCGGGCGCGGTCCAAGGTGAAGCGACGATCGAGCAATACAGCGACATCGTGGAAAAGTACTTCAAGGCCATCACCAAACCGGCGAAAAAGCCGTAGCCACTGCGTATGCCTACCACCTCGAAACTACCTCGGTTGCTCAGCGCGCTGGCGAGAGCCGCGGCAATTATATCGGTGACGGCGGCGTGTTTCGGAGGCGGCGCAGGCGGGGTGACGCCGGAGCAGAAGCAGAAGCAAATGGAAGACGAAGTAATGCGTGCCGCGAATGCGCCAAAGGCTGATCTGACGAAGCTGCAATGTGGAAATCTGGTCTATGCGGGAACAAAGAGTTCGATCTGTTTTGCAGACAAATTCCTCTCCGATGTAGCGGCGAAGACGAACCTAAACGTGGGCAAGAACTTCGTGCCAGTGCGGCTCGATGCGGATCACGTATTCGATTTCCCGTTTTGCGTCTGGTCGGGGGAAGAAAATTTTTCGCTAACGAAAAAGGAGCGCGAGAACCTGCGGAGATATCTGCTCAATGGCGGCTTCATCCTCTCCAGCCCGGGCTGCTCCGATCCGAACTGGGACACCGCACTGCGCAAGGAGATGAAGCTGATCTTTCCCGAACACAAGCTGGTTAAGCTGCCGATGTCGCACCCTGTTTTCTCGACGGTGAATCAGATTGCGCGGCTGACGGACAAGCAGGGGAAAGTGGCATATGTGGAGGGGATGGAGGTCAATGGGCGGCTGGTCATGATCTATTCCAAGGATGGGCTGAACGATGTGTCGAACGCCAAGGGCTGCTGCTGTTGCGGGGGCAGCATGATCATGGAGGCGGTGCTCGTGAATGTGAACGTGTTCACCTACGCGCTACTGTATTGAGGGTCCACGAATGGCACGAAAAACACGAAAGATGTCCCTGAGATCAGACGTTCACGCCGGGGGAAGGTTTTCGTGCGTTTCGTGCCTTTCGTGGACTGAAATCGAGCGGTGATGAAACGCTCGCTTGTCGTTTCGCTGGCGGTCGTCGTCGTGGGCATCGGGGCCGGTTTCGCTGTCTTTAAAAAGCCGGGAATGCCGAAGCCACAGCCACTGACGGTGCTCTTCACGTGCGATGTGCGCGGACGGCTGGTGCCGTGCGGATGCTTCACCGGCCAATTCGGCGGGCTCACGCGAATCGCGACTCTTTTTGGAAAGGACGACGCGCCGGAGGAACTGCGGGTGGATGTGGGCGATGCGATTTCGGGCGGCGCGGATTTTCAGCGGATCGAGTATCGCTACATTCAGAAGGCGTTCGCGAAGATGCGGTATGCGGCGCTGAATATCGGGCATCGCGAGGCTGGGCTTTCGGCGGTGCAACTCCGGGAGATCAGGGCGCGCGCGGCGGTGCCGATGGTGAGCGCGAACCTGCTCGATAAGGCGAGTGGCGCGCCGCTTTTCGAGACGCACAAGATCGTGCGGCGCGGGGCGTGGCGGATCGCGCTGGTCGGGGTGCTCGACCCGCAGGGCTTGGGCGATGCGCTGGGCGAGGGGCTGGCGGTCGAGGAGATGAATGTGGCACTGGGCAAACTGCTGCCAAAGCTGCACGGGCAGGCGGATTTCATTGTGCTGCTGGCCTTCGCGGATGAGGCAGCAATGGCGAAGCTGGCGCGGCAGTTTTACGAACTCGATGTGATTCTGGGAGGCAAGGTGCAGCAGCCTTCGCAAACGGTGGTGAAGGAAAACCAGAGCGTGATTTTGGCGACCACGAATGAAGCGCGGGCGGTCGGCATGCTGAAGACGCAGCTCCTTTCACCCGGCCGCATGGACGTGGAGAAAGGTGAGATCACGCTGGTCAGCGACCAGATCGCGCAGGACGCGGAAATTTCCGCGCTGGCGGAGGCGTATCGGGCCGAAGTCCGGAAGACGAAGCTGGCGATCGACGATCCGGCCAAGCTCTCGGCGGACATGGTGCCGGGCGTGCGGGCGACGGCGACATATGCGGGGACGCAAAGCTGCGCGGTGTGCCATCCCACCGCCATGAAGACGTGGGCGGACAGCGGTCACGGACATGCGTTTCGGACGCTGGTAGTCCGCCTGGCGGATGCCGATCCCAACTGCATTGCATGCCACACGGTTGGCTTCGGCACAGCGTCCGGTTACCGGCGGGAGTTTGGCGCAACGAAGCTGGTGGATGTCGGATGCGAAAGTTGTCACGGCCCAGGCAGCCAGCACGTCGCGCAACGGAGTGCCGGCGGTGAGGTAACGACCAAATTCCGTCCTCTTGGTGCAGGCGATTGCCGGAAATGTCATCACGGCGAATTCAGCCGGCCGTTCGAGTACGACAAATTCTGGCCGGTGGTGGCTCACGGGAAAGAAGGCTCGGCGAAGACGCCGTAGCTCGGGGCAGCATGTCGTTGAATGCCAATTTACCTGGGGCGATAAAGCCGGCGCGAGTCGAGTGGCTGGACTTGTTTCGGGGTGCAGCGGTCGTCGCCATGATCGAGGCGCACGTCGTGAATACTTTCCTCGCCCCGGCGTTTCGCGACGCGGTGTGGTTTGGCTGGCTGAACTGGTTTAACGGGCTAGTCGCGCCCTCGTTTCTTTTCATCGCGGGTTGGGCGCAAGGCCTCAGTTGGAGCGTGGCCGGGAAAAAGCGGGTGGCGTTTGGGCGCAAACTCAAGCGGCTGCTGGGCGTCGCTGCGTTGGGCTATTTTCTTCATTTTCCGTGGACCGAACTCGGGCAACGGCGCTGGACCGAGGCGCTGCGCGTTGGCACCCAAGTCGATGTTTTGCCCTGCCTCGCCGCGGCGCTGTTCCTGGTGCTCGGCATCCAATGGGTGGCGCAGCGCAGCGGCGAAAAATGGCGCGTGTGGTGGTGGTTCACCCTGCTCGGGGGGTTCGCCGTCGCGCTGGTGGGGCTGGCTCCCGCGACTCGCGCGTGGACCGCAGGACCGATTCCAGTGGTAGCGTTCGTGAATCAGACGACGGGCTCCCTGTTTCCGCTGCTGCCTTGGGCAGGCTTCGTTTTTGCCGGGGCCATCCTTGGATCCGTCCGAACGAGGCCGACGGTGGCGCTCCTTGTGGCTTTCGGGCTCCTGAGAATGCTCGGTAGGTTTTTGGAGGACGGTAATTTTTCCGCCGATAGCCCGGCCTTTTTTTGCGACCGGCTGGCGTGGGTGGCGGTGCTCGCGGTGCTTTGCCAGTGGTTCGCGCGGATTTGGCAGCCGACCGCGCTGCTCTTTGCCGGACGGGAATCGCTGGTCATGTATGCGGTGCATTTACAGGTCATCAGTTGGATCGGTCAGGCGGGCGGCCCGGTAGGCCGGCTGGGCTGGGCAGCGGTCGGGGGAATGTATGCTCTCGTCCTCGCGCTGACTTGGGCGGTCGCGTTGGGCTGGGCGGGATGGCGCGCAAGAAACGCCAGCCGCCAGATCGCCGCGGTTTGAAACTCACGCCCGTTTTTCTTCTCGGCAGGAATCGGCCGCACACAGATATTTTGCGCGCTCATGGATTTTCTCGATGAATTGCAGCACCGCGTCTTGCCCGGCGACGGCGCGATGGGCACGGCCTTGATGGAGCTGGGAGTGCCGGTGGACGCCTGCTTCGAAGAACTAGGCGTCAGCCAGTCGGAGCGCGTGCGCGAGGTGCACATGGCGGCAATCGCCGCGGGCGCGAGGCTGATTCGCACAAATACTTTTGGCGCAAATGCGGTGCGGCTGGCGCGCTGTGGGCACGAACATCGGGTCAGCGAGTTCAACTGGACCGCCGTGCAGGTCGCCAAAGAGGTGACGCAAGGCACCGGCGTGCATGTCGCCGGAAGTGTGGGGCCGCTGGGCATCAGTGCGAAAGACGCGGAGATGCGCGGGATTGATCGACAAGAAGTTTTCACCGAACAAATCGGCGCCCTGCTCGACGGCGGGGCGCGGGTGATTTTCCTGGAGACATTCCGCGATCTGGAGGAGTTGCTCCTCGCCGTTTACGTGAAGCAGTCGCTCCACCACTGTCCGGTCATCGCCTCATTGGCCTGTCCGGACGATGGCCGGTTGCCCGACGGCACATCGCTCGCGGAGGCATTTGCCAGGCTGCGCGCGGCGGATGTGGATGTCGTCGGGATCAATTGCGTCAACGGCCCAGCGGCGGCGGCGCTCCTCGTGGCGGACATTGCTGAGGAAGGACCGCTGGCCATTTTCCCGAACGCAGGGCTGCCGGCGCAGCAAGAGGACCGGTTGATCTGGCCTGCAACCCCGCGTGACTTCAGCGCAGCGGTGCCGGCACTCGTGAGCCGGGGAGCGCGCTTAATTGGCGGTTGCTGCGGCACGGGATCGACGCACGTCTTGGCCATCTCGGCGGCGTTGGCCGCTTTGGCCGAAGACTCGGAAATGCAGCCGGGTGGGCAGAGCCGATAGACAGCCCCCCCATGTCGAAAATTAAACGCGCCTTCTACTTCCAAATCGCCGGCCTCGTCCTTGCCGCGGCAGCGGTGGTATGGGTGGCAAGGCACTACCCGATTGTGAGCTACATCGGGCAGCTCCAGCAGAGGATCGGCGCGATGGAGCTTTGGGGCGGCGTGCTGTATCCCCTGCTCTACGCAGCGGGGAATGTCCTGCTGCTCCCCGGCGGCGTGCTGGCCATCGGCAGCGGGCTGTTTTTTGGGCTGTGGTGGGGCTTCTTCCTGAACGTCCTCGGCAATGTCGCGGGCGCGGCAGTGTCGTTTTTCCTCAGCCGGAAACTGGGACGTGGTTGGGTGGCGAAGAAATTTCTGCGGCATCGGAAGTGGGCCGCGCTGGACGAGGCTATCGCGCGCGACGGATGGAAAATCATCTTTTTGAGCCAGGTGCATCCGCTCTTCCCGTCGAGCCTATTGAACTATCTCTACGGCGTGACCAGCATTCGGTTTCGCACGTGCATGCTGTGGATTGCCCTCGGGCAAACCCCAGGCCTTTTCCTCTACGCTTACCTCGGCACACTGGCCCAGCACGGCCTGCGGATCTGGCAGGGAAAAAGCCATCCGCAGATGTGGGAGTATGCGGTGTGGACCGGCGGGCTGGTTTTGACCTTCGCCGTGACGGCCGCACTCGGCCGCCTCGCCCTGCGCCTGCTCGCCGAGGCCGAACGCACGGCGAATCGAAATAGCCCGCCTCATCGCACTCGGCCGCTCGAGGCGGCTCCGGCGGAAAGCGGCGCGGCGTAGGGCAGAGGCTCCTATCCCAAACGAAGCCGCCCGGCGCTGGTCGCCGGCGACACGCCCATGCGACCGCCTGGCGGCCCGTATTTGACGTCATTTTTTGACAGCTTCCGGTCGGGTGCTACGTTCCACGCACTTTCGCGAAACGAGTGACGGCGAATCCCAAATGCTCACCAACCATTCTAGAACGGCCTTAATTCTGGACTACGGGGCGGATGCCCAGTCCTGCGGCAGTGACGACCTCGAGGTCTCTGAACGCGGCATGCGCTTCCAGTCGAGGTGGCACTTCGACATCGGCACCCAGCTTTCCGTGGCTCTGACGCACATGCACCCGCGACTGGGGCTGTGCCGGATGGTGCTTGAGGGCATCGTCGTCTGGTGCGAGCCGCAGCCGGGCAAAGGCTACGAAAGCACGCTCCTCTTTCTCGAACTCCCGGATGAACTGAAGCCCAGTCTCCGGGAGTTTTCGCATACCCTCGCGGCGGGTTGAAGGCGGCGGAGTCGGGACAAACAAAACCCGGCGTCCGCGCGAGGCAGAGCCGGGTTTTTGAATGGGCAAGCGGATGGCTTAAGCGAGCTTGGCCAGCGCCTTATTGACCACGCTCTTGTGGCGATTGGCGCTGTTTTTGTGAACGCGGCCATTCTTTACCGCCTTGTCGATCGACGAAATAAACTCCGCGGCGGCGGCTTTGGTCTTGCCGGCGTCGGTGCCCTTGAGCGTTTCGCGCAAGGTCTTGAGTTGATTCTTTACCCCGGTGAGAGCGCGGCGGTTGGTGGCGGTGCGCCGGGTCGTCTGACGGGCGCGTTTGGCGGCGGATTTGGTGTTGGCCATGAGATTTGTTTTTGGAAAAGGGCCGACAGGGTAGCGGTGGAGCTGGCTCTGTCAAGAGACGCGATTTCTCCCCTTGCGTCAGTAAGGCGGCCTCGCTAGCTTCCGCCCCTCGCAAAAGCCAGGGTAGCTCAGTGGTAGAGCAGGGGACTCATAAGCCCTTGGTCGGGAGTTCAATTCTCCCCCCTGGCACTTCCCCTCAATAACTGAGGAAAGAACATGGCTGAACATCTTCGGTGTGGATGAATGTTCTGACTTTATGGCTAGCCTGACGTCCGATGAACAGGGGCGATCCCCTTTTTAGACTCACGTCACTTCTGACGCTCCAAGACCATGAGGAATATGTCTTTGTCCGGCCGATGAACCAGTTCACTAGGCCGCTTCTTACCGCGGTTCGTCGAAGCCCATTTGAGGGTAGTTCCTTCCAACGAATAAATTCCAAAGTAGGTCTTTCCGCGCACGGGCGCTTCCAGGCCCTGCGAGTCGATGGCCTTCGTGGCGGGATCGAGCCGGTAGTTCCCCTCTCCCAAACTTTTTCCGTTCCTCGCATTCCGACCGGTAATCTTGGTAGGAGTGATGGTTAGCTCGATACTGCCAAAAGGCTCCCCCGGCATCCCGCCTTTCCACACGCCGAGAATCTCTTTCCGGTCTTCAGCATGAAGAGGCGAACTGGCAGCGAGAATTGCTGTTCCGAGAGAAACAATCAGGAAGCGGGTAAACGGTTGCATATCGGTGTGTCGATTAGAGCGGTGCTGAGCGTTGCATCAAGTCCCTGAAAGTCTAATTGCTCACCGCGCCCGGCATTTTCGAATTTCGAAATGATGGGAACGCTGCGTCAGGCTGGCCGCGAACGTGGAGTGGTGTCACCATCTCGAGCGTCAGCATGGCGCGTCCGATTGGTCCATCTTCTGAGAGGGCGCTGGAGGCGAAATTGCTAAGCTGGCTCGCACCCACTTCACTTATGAGACTCGATCGCTTCACCCAGAAAATGCAGGAAGCTGTGCAGGCCGCGCAAAACCTTGCTTCGAAGGCCGGACATTCTGAAATCGACAACGAACATTTTCTCCTCGCGCTATTGGAGCAGAGCGAAGGGCTAGCGGGACCGCTTTTCGACAAACTCGGGATCGCCCCGCGCGGGGTCGAAGAGACCCTGGGGGCCGAGCTGGCTCGCCGGGCGACCGTTCATGGCGGCCAAGTCGGATTGGGACGTGAACTCACCGCGACGCTGAACGCGGCCGAAGGCGAGATGACCAAGCTGAAAGACGAATACCTTAGCGCGGAGCATTACCTCCTCGCACTCGCCGACTCCAAAGTCGCAGCGGCGCGGATTTTGAAAGACGCGGGCGTGACGCGGGCCAAGCTGATGCAAGCGCTTCAGCAGGTGCGGGGTTCCCAGCGCGTCACAGATCAGAACCCGGAAGGCAAATACCAGACGCTGGAAAAATACGGGCGCGATCTCACGGCGCTGGCGAAGAAAGGGAAGATCGATCCGGTCATCGGCCGGGATAACGAAATCCGCCGGACCATGCAGGTGCTTTCGCGGCGGACGAAAAACAACCCGGTTCTCATCGGCGAGCCTGGCGTGGGTAAGACGGCGATTGTCGAAGGGCTGGCCCGACGGATCGTGAGCGGCGATGTGCCGGAGTCGTTGAAAAACAAGAAGATCATCGCGATGGACATCGGCTCGATGATCGCCGGGGCTAAGTTCCGCGGCGAATTTGAGGACCGGCTCAAGGCGTTTCTCAAAGAGGTCACCGATTCCGACGGCGAGATCATCCTTTTCATCGACGAGCTCCACACGATCGTCGGCGCGGGCGCGAGCGAAGGCGCGGTGGATGCGAGCAACATGCTGAAGCCTCAACTCGCCCGCGGTGAGCTGCGCACCATCGGCGCCACCACGCTCGACGAGTACCGCAAATACATCGAAAAGGACGCCGCCTTGGAGCGGCGATTCCAGCCGGTGCAGGTCGATGAACCTAGTGTCGAAGACACCGTCGCCATTCTCCGCGGCTTGAAGGAACGCTACGAAGTCCACCACGGCGTCCGCATCCAGGACGCCGCGCTTGTCGCCGCGGCCACGCTTTCGCACCGCTACATCAGCGACCGCTTTCTTCCCGACAAAGCCGTCGATCTCATGGACGAAGCCTCCAGCCGTTTGAAGATCGAAATTGAATCCATGCCGACCGAGATCGACGAACTCGAACGCGAGATCATGCAGCGCGAGATGGAGCGACAGGCGTTGAAAAAAGAGAAAGACGCGGCAAGTAAAGAGCGGCTCGAAAAACTGGAACGTGATCTCGCCGATTCGCGAGCGAAAAGCAGCCAGCTCAAGGCGCAGTGGCAGAATGAAAAGAAGGTCATCGACGAGCAACGCAAGCTCCAGGAGCAGCTCGAGCAGCTGCGCATCGATCTGGAACGCGCGCAGCGCACCGGCGACCTGACCGAGGCCAGCGAAATTCAGTACGGCCACATCCCCGCCGCCCAGCGGGAGATCGAGGCGCACAACGCCAAGCTCGCCGAGATGCAGCGCAACGGCACGCCGATGCTGAAGGAGGAAGTTACGGAGGAAGACATCGCGAAAGTTGTCGCGGCTTGGACCGGCATTCCGGTTTCCAATCTCCGGGAAAGCGAGCGGGAGAAATTGCTCAAAATGGAAGACCGCCTCGGCGCACGCGTGATTGGCCAGAAGACCGCCGTCACCGCCGTCTCAAACGCCGTCCGGCGCGCCCGCGCTGGGTTGCAGGACGAAGCGCGGCCCATCGGCTCGTTCATTTTCCTCGGCCCGACTGGCGTCGGCAAAACCGAGCTTTCCCGCGCCTTGGCCGAGTTCCTCTTCGACAGCGAGCACTCCATGGTCCGCATCGATATGAGCGAATACATGGAGAAGCACAGCGTCGCGCGGCTGATCGGCGCGCCGCCCGGCTATGTCGGTTTCGAGGAAGGCGGTCAGCTCAGCGAGGCGGTCCGCCGGCATCCGTATTCCGTGATCCTTTTCGACGAGATCGAAAAAGCGCACCCGGATGTCTTCAACGTCCTCCTCCAAGTCCTTGATGACGGTCGAATCACCGACGGCCAAGGCCGCACGGTCGATTTCAAAAACACCGTGCTCATCATGACGAGCAACATCGGCTCGCAATATATCCTCGACGCCACCGACAACGCCGAGCAGCGCGAAGCTCGCGTCCTCGAAGCCCTGCGCGGCCACTTCCGCCCGGAGTTCCTCAACCGCGTGGACGAGATCATCATCTTTGATCGTCTGCAGGACGCCGACCTTTCACGCATTGTCGAGATCCAGCTCGGTCGGTTGCTCAAACGCCTCGCGGCGCAAAAGATCACGCTGCACGTCACAGAGGCCGCCAAGCTGCACCTGGCCCATGAAGGCTACGATCCGGTCTATGGCGCACGCCCGCTGAAGCGGGCCATCCAACGCGGCTTGCTCGATCCCCTTTCGCTCGAAATTCTCGCCGGCAATTTCGGCGAAGGCGACATCGTGAGCGCTGATGTGAAAGACGGGAAAGTCGTCTTTACCGAAGGCTGACTTGTTCGGCGAAGAATCGGCGACTCGACTCATTCGCGAAATTCTTTCATTTGAGGGAACCATTCTGCTCTCGAGTGGCGAAAATGGCTCATTGACAGTCGGAAGCGCACTGGCGATTAACGCCCTTGTTGTCTAAAGAAAGTCAGTAGCAACCCTAACCAAACGAAAACAAACACATGATCCAATCACTCCTCAAAGCCACCACCGTAGGTATGGCGGCCGCGTCACTCCTCGCGACCTCCGCTCTCGCTGGTGAACACACCGTCTCCAGCGGCAAACAAACCAAGACCGTAACCGCACCCGAAGAGCCTTGCTTCAAAGAGCGCGAGTTCCAGCTCGACGTCTTCGGTACCTACACCAACTCGCTCCGGAACCTGGACTACCAGGACGGCTTCGGCGGTGGTATCGGCGTGAACTACTTCTTCACGCGCAACATCGGCTTCGGCGTGGACGGCAGCGTCTATGACGGCGAAGTCAATGGCGTCTGGAACACCACGGGCAGCATCATCGCCCGCTTCCCGATCGAAACTGGCAGCATCTGTATCGCCCCGTACATCTACGGCGGCGGTGGCGCGCGCATGAATGGCGACTCGGTCGCGACGGCGCATGCCGGCGGCGGTCTCGAATGGCGCGTGAGCCCGAAGTTCGGCGTCTTCAGCGACGTCCGTTACACTTGGGCTGAGCACAACCAGGACGCGCTCCAGACCCGCGTGGGTCTTCGCTTCCCGTTCTAAGCGCACAGAACAGCAATCACTGAAAACGCCGGGGTGCCAACACCCCGGCGTTTTCTTTTGCTCCGGCGGCCTCTTCCCACTCCGCGCTTGAACAAATTGTCCGCGCCACGGTCTGATTCGCCCCCATGTCCACCACTCAGGAAATCACCGAGCAAGTCAAAGAAGCCAGTCAGTGGATCAAGCCGCTGCAGGAGGAAATCGCCCGCGTGCTCGTCGGGCAAAAATATCTTGTCGATGGCCTGCTGACCGGACTCTTGACGAACGGGCACATCCTGCTCGAAGGCGTCCCCGGCTTGGCCAAAACGCTGGCCGTGAAAACGCTCGCGAGCTGCATCCATACCGGCTTCCAGCGCATCCAGTTCACGCCCGACCTTTTGCCGGCCGACCTCATCGGCACGCTGATCTACAATCCGCGGAGTGGCGAGTTCACCACCAAACAGGGACCGCTTTTCTCGAACCTCATCCTCGCCGACGAAATCAACCGCGCGCCGGCGAAGGTGCAGAGCGCGCTGCTCGAGGCGATGCAGGAGCGGCAGGTCACCATCGGCGACACCACCTATCCGCTGGCTGACCCTTTCCTCGTCTTGGCCACGCAAAACCCGCTGGAGCAGGAAGGCACCTACCAGCTCCCCGAAGCGCAGCTCGACCGCTTCATGCTCAAACTGCGCGTGGGCTACCCCACCAAGGCCGAGGAACGCACCATCCTCGACCTCATGGCCACGAGCGCGCCGAAGCTGGACGTGCTCCCCGTCACCGAGCCCGCCGACATCATCCACTCCCGCGAGATCGTGAACTCGATCTACGTGGACGATCGGGTGAAGGATTACATCGTCGATGTGGTTTTCGCCACGCGCGACCCCGCCAGCTACAAGCTGAAGCTCGATGGCATGATCCGTTACGGCGCCTCGCCGCGTGCGACCATCGCGCTCACCCTCGCCGCCCGCGCCCGCGCCTTCATGGCCGGCCGCGGCTACGTCACCCCGCAGGATGTGAAAGGCGTGGGTACCGACGTGCTGCGCCACCGCATTATCGTGAGCTACGAAGCCGAGGCCGAGGAGATGACGAGCGAGCAGATCGTGGAGAAGATTTTCGCGGGGCTGGCTGTGCCGTGAGCATCCAAAGCCGTCATCCTGAGCACTCCGCTCCGCTGCCCAAAAACGACTCCCAAAGGGGTGTCATCCTGAGGGGAGTTCCGTCGCGGGCGCAGGCGGGACGGAACGCAGTCGAAGGATCCCGGCGATTCCCTGCGACATCGTCCGTGGTTGCGCGGGGTCCTTCGACTGCGCTGCGCCCGCCTTTCCGCCTCCGCTCCGCTCAGGATGACACGCGTTTGAAAGGCTCCTGAAGAATGGAAGCCGCCCGCGACATCCTGAAAAAAATCCAGCGTCTTGAGCTAAAGACGCGCGGCCTT
The DNA here is from genome assembly GCA_031390545.1 of Chthoniobacter sp. Classification (GTDB taxonomy): domain Bacteria; phylum Verrucomicrobiota; class Verrucomicrobiia; order Chthoniobacterales; family Chthoniobacteraceae; genus Chthoniobacter. The sequence continues at coordinate 200,793 of JANMTP010000035.1, forward strand.
GTCGCGGCCACGTTTTCAGGTCAGTACCGTTCCGTTTTCAAAGGGCGCGGGATGAATTTCGAGGAGGTGCGGGAATATCAGCCGGGCGATGAAGTGCGGAGCATCGACTGGAACGTGACGGCGAAATACAGCGAGGTGCATGGCGCGGCTTACGTGAAGAAGTTCACGGAGGAGCGGGAGCTGACGGTGATGCTGGTGGTCGATGTCAGCGCGTCGGGCGAGTTTGGCAGCGTTCATCTGAGCAAACGGGAGCTGGCGGCCGAGGTGGCGTGCCTGTTCGCGTTCAGCGCAATTCGGAACAACGACAAGGTCGGGCTGATTCTCTTTTCGGATCACGTCGAGCTCTTCATCCCGCCAAAGAAGGGTCGCGTCCACACGCTGCGGCTCATCCGTGAAATTCTCTACTTCGAGCCGAAGGGCCGCGGCACGCAGCCCGCGGAGGCGCTGGATTACCTGAACCAGGTGCTGCACCGCCGCTCGGTCGTCTTCCTGATTTCCGATTTTCTGACGCCCGACTTTTCCCGCCAACTCGCGGTGACTAGCCGGCGGCATGACTTGATCGCGATTCCAATCGTGGACCCGCGCGAGGAGGAACTGCCCGACGTGGGCCGGCTCACGCTCGAAGACGCCGAGACGGGCGAGCAGATCGAGATCAACACTTCCGACCGCGCCACGCGGCTAGGTTACTTGAAAGCCGTTGATCAGCGCACCGCCGAGCGGCTCCGCGACTTCCGGCGCAAACGCATCGACGCCATCTCGCTCAAGACCGACCAGGACTACCTCCCCGCGCTCCGCGCCTTCTTCCGCACCCGCGAGCGCCGGCTGCAAATCCGATGAGCAGGATCATCTCGGACGAAGCAGGAAAGCAGGAAAGCAGGAAAGGAAGGTGTCCAACTTTTGTCCTGATTTCCTGTTTTCCTGCTTCTCCGTTTCCGTTTTTTTTCGCCATTTGCGCGTGGTTCGCGTTCCTCCCGGCCAGCACCGCCGCGATCACCGCAGCGCCTGATGCGCCCGAGCCCGTCGAGATCAAGGATATTGCTCCGCCGGTGGACGTCTTTCCGTATCCGCTGTGGATGGTGCTGACGGCGGCGGGCGTCGCGTTGGTCGTGCTGGGTCTGCTCACCTGGCTGCTCGTGCGCTGGGTGAAACGCCGGCCAGCACCACCTCCTCCAACTCCGCGGGCCGTGGCGCTTGCAGAACTCGAAAAGCTGCGCGGACAGGTCGAAACCACCGAACCGTATACTTTCAGTTTCGCCGTCTCGGATGTGCTTCGGACCTTCATCGGCCACCAATTTGGACTGCATGCTCGGGAGCAAACTTCACCGGAATTTCTGGCCGAGATTTCCCAGGCAGGCCGCTTCTCCGACGCTGACCGCAGCCTTATTTCGGAGTTTCTGGTGCACTGCGACATGATCAAATTTGCGCGTATCGACGCTTCCTCCGCGGATAGCGCGAAGTTGCTGGAAAGCGCGATTATTTTCGTCCGAGGAGGAAGTTCATGACTCTGCCCGAAGGTTTCGGCTTCGCGAATCCTTGGCTGCTCCTTCTGCTGCTCGCTCTGCCGCTGCTCGCGCTGCTCCAAGGCGGGCGGGGCGCGGCACCGGCCGTGGTCTTTTCGTCGCTGCGTCCGCTCCAGAAACTGGGCAAGGTGCGGCGGTCGCGAATCGGCGGCTGGTTGACCACGCTGCTTCTCTTTGCGCTCGCGCTACTCATCGTGGCCCTAGCGCGCCCGCAGATGGGCAAAACCATCAGCAAAGTGCAAGCGAGCGGGATCGATATCATGCTCGCGCTCGACGTTTCCGGATCGATGTATGCCGAGGACTTCACCATCGGCGGCGAGCGGGCGAACCGGCTGGAGGTAGTGAAGCAAGTCACGCAGAAGTTCATTGAGGAGCGCCCGAACGACCGCATCGGCATCGTCTGTTTCGCCGGACGCCCCTATCTCGTCAGCCCGCTCACGCTCGACCACGACTGGCTTTTACAAAATCTCGATCGCGTGAAGATCGGTCTCGTGGAGGACGGCACGGCCATTGGCTCCGCCATCGCGTCGTCCGCCAACCGGCTGAAGGACAAGGAATCGAAAAGCCGCATCGTGGTGCTGCTCACGGACGGCGACAACAACGCTGGCAAAGTGCCACCGCTCACCGCCGCAGAGGCGGCGAAGGCGCTGGGGATCAAGGTTTACGCCATCGCCGCGGGAACCAAGGGTTTCGCGCCGTTTCCCATGCAGGACGCGTTCGGCCGCCGTGTGTATCGCAACGTGCAAGTGCAGGTGGACGAGGAAACGTTGAAAAAAGTCGCTGAACTAACGAACGCAAAATTTTACCGCGCCACGGATACGAAAACGCTGACGCAGATTTTTGAGCAGATCGACAAATTGGAAAAGTCGACGGTCGAGTTGAGCCAATACAAACAATACCGCGACCTGTTCCCCTGGTTTTTGGCGTCGGGCTTTGGGCTAATCGCGCTGCAACTGGTGCTCGCGGAAACAATCGGGAGGCGTTTGCCGTGATGAGCGCACTTTCCTTCGGCCAGCCGCTTTGGTTCTGGGCGTTCGCGCTTTTCCCGGTGCTCGTCGCGCTCTTTTTCCAAAGTGAGGCGCGGCGCGGGAAACTGCTGCGGCAGCTCGTTGCGGCGCGGTTGCAGGATCGGCTGGCCGGGAGCGTGAGTGTGGGCAAACGACGCTTCCGCCTGCTGCTGATGCTGCTCGGGCTGAGCGGCGTAGTCGTAGCCCTGGCGCAGCCGCGGCTGGGCTACACGTGGGAGCAGAGCCAGCGCAAAGGACGCGATGTGCTCCTCGCGATCGATTGCTCGAAGAGCATGCTTGCCACGGACCTGGCGCCGAACCGGCTCGGGCGGGCGAAGCTCGCGGCGCAGGATCTTATCGGCGAACTCCAGGGTGACCGCGCCGGCCTGATCGCTTTTGCCGGCACCGCCTTTCTGCAAGCGCCGCTGACGGTCGATTACAGCGCGGTGCTGAACTCGCTGGCGGAGGTTGATACCGACCTCATCCCCCGCGGTGGGACGAACATCGCCGCGGCGATCAAGACGGCCGTCGAGGCCTTTGGCAAAGGCGAGAGCGAAAACCGGGCGCTGATCCTTTTCACCGACGGCGAGGAGCTGGACGAGGACGCGGTGAAAGCCGCCGAGGCGCTGAACGGCGCGGTGCGGATTTACACGGTCGGCATCGGTTCGGCGGACGGCTCGCTCATCCCGGTGCCGGGGGAGAATGGCGGCACGGATTTTGTGAAGGACGAGAGCGGGGAGAATGTAAAATCGCGGTTGGACGAGGAGCGGCTGAGGAAAATTGCGGAATCGACCGGAGGCTTCTACGTTCACCTCGATTCCGGCCTCGTGGAGATGCAGCAAATCGCCCGCGACGGCCTCAGCCAAATGAAAGAACAGGACATCGACGCCAAAATGTCGCGCCGCCCGATCGAGCGCTACCAGTGGCCGCTTGCGGCCGGGCTGGTGCTGCTCGCGTCGTCGCTACTCGTGGGCGAGCGAAAGCGCGCAGTGCGCCGTGAGACAAGGCCGGCCAAGGCTTTGGCTGCGGCCTTGTTTTTCGCGGGCAGCCTTTTCGCTCCGGCGGTGGAGGCGAAGAACGCGGGCGTGGAGGCGTACGAACGGCAGGATTATCCGGGTGCGGCGCAGGAATTCACGAAGCAGCAGCAACGCATGCCGGGGTCAGAAGCGCTGCATTTCAACCAAGGGGCGACGGCTTACAAGCGGGGGGAATTTACGAAAGCGCTGGAGGCTTTCGGCAAGGCCGTAGCCTCGCCCGATCCACAACTCCGAGCGGCAGCGGAATACAACCTCGGCAACACGCTCTACCAGCGCGGCGCGGCGCAAAAGGACAAGGAGCCGAAGATCAAGGAGTGGAAGAACGCGCTCCAGCACTACGACCAGGCGCTCAACGTGCAGCCGGAGAATGCCAACGCGAAATATAATCGCGATCTCGTGCAGCGGCTTATCGACGAACTGCTGAAGGAGCCGCCGAAGTCCGACGACAAGAAGGACCAAGACCAAAAGGAGCAGGAGAAAAAGGACGAGAAAAAAGAGGACAAACCGCAGCCGAAGGAAGGGCAGGACAAGAACGAGCAAAAACAGAATCCGAAGGATCAGGGCAAACAGGATCAGCAAAAGCAGCAGGATCAGAAATCACAAGGCGACCAGCCGCAGCCGCAGAATCAGGAAAAAAGCGGTGATCAAAAGAGCGACCAGCAGGGGAAGGACGATAAGAAAGACGGAAAACAGAACGACCAGCAGAAAGGCGACAAGGGCGAGAAGAAGGACGCCAAGAACGATCCGCAGAGCCAAGGTCAGGAGAAGAAGGATCAGTCGGCTAAAGAAGGGGAGAAGGGCGACGAACCGAAGCCTTCTCCCGATCAGCCGGGCAAAAAACCCGCGGGTGACATCAAACCGCAAAACGGCGAGCAACCGGAGCCGACTCCGGACCAGCAACAAGCTGCCGAGGAAGCGCAGGCTGCCGAGGAGGGCAAGATGACGGAGGCTCAAGCGAAGGGGCTGCTCGAATCGCTGAAAGGCGAAGACACGAAAGTGCAACTGCTCAAGCCGGGCGAAAAGCGCGCGGGTGGACGGGTCGTACGCGATTGGTAAATACCGATGTCCACGTTTTCGTCCTCTCTCAGCATTCTACAGACGTGTTTATTGGCGCTTTTCCTCAGCGTTGGTTCCGCTCGAGGCGACGTCTCGGTGAAGGCGAGTCTGACGCGTGGGATCACGGTCATTGATGAGCCGGTCCAGTTGCAGATTAAAATCTCCAATGCCAAACGCGCCGGCGAGCCACCGGAGGTAGCGGCAGATGGCTTGGATATTCGCTACCTCGGTCCGAGCACGAGTTCCGTCATGCGCCTGGATCAGAGCGGCTTTCGCCAGGACCGAACCACCATTCAGGTTTACGAAGTCACCCCAACAAAGAATGGGACGTTCACGATTCCCGCGGTGGAGGTGGAGGTGGACGGGCGCAAACTGAAAACTGAACCCGTGACTCTGACCGTCCAGCAGAGCAGCGCCGAGGATGAAACAAAACCGCGCGCACAAGGCACCGTGGAATTGCTTCTGCCGAAGACGACCGCCTACGTCGGCGAGATGATTCCCGTCGAACTGAAACTCTACGTGGATGCGCGGGTGCGCTGGCAGGCGGCGGCGATGCCGACGATTGAAGGGGAAGGGTTTACCAAGCAGAAAATCCCGGAGCCGCGGCGCCCCGAACAGATTACGAAAAATGGCCGCGAGTATGATGTGCTAGTTTTCAAAACCGCGATTACGCCGAGCAAGGCCGGTAAAATCAGCGTTGGACCGGGAGAGATCGTCTATAATGCGCAGGTGCCCCGGGCGCGAAGAAATGGGCCGCGTTCGCTCTTTGACATGTTCGATGATGACGTTTTCGGGGATCCGTTTTTCGCTCAAACACAACAAATCAAGGTCCAGGCCAAACCAGTGGAGCTGACAGTGAAACCGCTACCCGCAGGCAAACCACCCGGATTTTCCGGGGCGGTGGGAAAGTTTGAGTTCAGCGCGGAAGGCAGCCCGAGTCGGGTGAAAATTGGCGATCCCGTGACGATGAAGCTGCGCGTCAGCGGGCGTGGAAACTTCGACCGGGTGGAAGCACCCACGATGCAGGAGACTGACGGCTGGAGGAGCTATCCGCCATCGAGTGCCTTCGCGAAGAATGCGAGCGACGAAGTTGGGCTGAGCGGGATCAAGACTTTTGAAATGGCGGTGATCCCGGAAGCGCCAAAGACGCACCTGCCAAAATTTGCATTTTCCTATTTTGATCCAGAAGCGGCGAAATACGTGACGCTGACGAGCGAGCCCACGCCCCTCAAAGTTGAAGGAAGCCAAGCCGCGACGCCGAAGCCTGAGCCCAAAGCAACCGCGAGCCTACCCGGCGCTCCACCGCCGCAAACCGAACCGATCGCCAATGACATCCTCGGCCTGCGCTATGAGGTCGGAAAACGACAGACCTTTCGGCCGCTCTACGAACGGCGGGAATTTTGGCTGGCCCAGGCTGTGCCGCTCACTGCGCTGCTGCTGCTCGCGGGTCTGCGCCTGCACCGGAAGCCGAATGGGATGGTTGCCCATCAAGCGGCCCTCCAACGCGAAAAGGCTGCTCTACTCGCCAAGTTGCGTCAGGGCGAGTTGGCGCATGCAGCGTTTTTCGACGCGGCAGCGCGGGTCCTGCAAATCGACACCGCGCGAGCGACGGGAGCGGAAGCCTCGAGCGTGGATGTCACGGCGGCACGCCAATTGGCGGGCAACGACTCGGTTACGGCGGGGGTGATCGATGAGGTCTTCAGCGCACGTGCCGAGTTGCTCTTCGCTGGACGCGGACACGATGAAAGCTTGGTCCTTGGCGAAGACCGCGGCCGCGTGCTCACGGCGTTGGAGAAACTTGAGAGAGGTCATGCGAAGAACTGAACTCCACACCCTAGCGTTGGCCTTTTGCACGATGGTCGGGTTGAGCACCGGGACGTTTGCCGGTGCGGGGTTTGAAGCCGCAAGTCGCGCGTACGATGAAGGAAAGTATGCCGAGGCCAAGGCGGGCTACGAGAAGCTGGTGGAGGCCGGCGACTTGAGCGCGAATCTTTTCTACAATCTCGGCAATGCCGAACACCGCCTCGGGGCGACTGGCCGCGCCATGCTCGACTACGAGCGGGCGCTGGGTCTCGAGCCAGCACATCCGGAAGCCCAGGCGAATCTCGCGCTGTTGCGGAAGCAGACCGGCGCGAAACAAAAAGCTGCCGTGTGGCAGGATCAGTTTTTCATGATCCAAGCGGTGGATAGATGGACGCTGGTCGCGGCGGTTTGCGCGTGGATCGCCGTCTTTGGTCTAATCCTGATCTGGACGAGTCGGCGCGTGGAAAAGCCAGTCCTTTGGCTGATTACGCTCACTAGCCTGCTGCTTGGCTGCTATGTCGTCGGCGGCCTGTGGTGGCGCGGCCAGGACCGTAATCTGGGCGTGGTCGTTGCGAAACAAACCGAAGCGCGATTGGCCCCGGCCGATAGTGCGGCGCTGGCGGAAGCGCTGCCAGCGGGCAGCCGAGTGCAGGTGCTGAGCGAGCGCGGAGAGTGGGTTTATTGCGCGCTGCCGGGAGCCGGGCTTGGGTGGATTCCACGGCAGGCGGTCGAACGCGTACGACCGGGCGAGGCATGATCCGCGCGTTCGCCATCGTCTGCGCGCTGGTCTGCGCATCAGCTTCGGCGGACGACTGGCAGAAAACGCTCACGCCGCTCAAGCCGGGCGGTTTTCCGCCGATGCGGGCGCAAAAGGCGACCTACAAATTTGGCTGGGGCACGATCACTGCGGCGACAGCGGACTTCGATTTCTCCAAGACGAAGAACGGCCAACTCAGGCTCTCGGTGACGGCGAAGACAACGGGGGTTGCGCGCACGCTTTGGCGGATGGACATGCAGCAGATTGCGCTGGCGAACGCCACGACGCTGCGCCCGATTTCGCTCCAGCAAACCGAAACTTACAAAGCGAAGACGCTGATCGCGAAGGTGGAGTTTGCCCCTAATCAGCTCATGCGCTGGCACGACTCAAAGCCGCCCGGTTCGACACCCGCGAAGTGGCGCGCATTCAAATGCCCGGATGTTTTCGATATTCACGCGGCGCTGCTCATGACGCGCAGTCAGCGGTTGAAGGCGGGCGACATCTACCGGCTGGTGGTTTACCCAGCCCGCGATGCCTACCTCACCGAAGTTGTGGTCGAAGGCCGGGAAAAACTGACCGTGGGCGGGAGGGAATATCCCGTGATCAAATGCGCACTACGGCTGCAGGGAATCACAAAGAAGCTGGCGTTGGAACCGCACAAGAAATTCAAGAAGGCATTCATTTGGGTCTCCGATGATCGCGACCGTCTGCTGCTGAAGGTGCAGGCGGAGGTCTTCGTGGGCAGCGTCTGGACCGAGCTGGAGTCCGTTAAATTTGCCGAACCCTAAACGGCGCTAATTCACCCACACGCCACGATAGACGCGCTGCGTAGGCGGGGGTTCAGGCCGGCGCATGAAGGTTCGGCCTGGAAGGAGACGAAGGGCGCTAAGCGTTTCGAGATCGAGCCGTCCGGTCAGAACCAAACGAGCGGCGCGCTGGTACGTCAGCAGCGCTTCCTCAGTCGCGGGACCCGGAAGACCGTCGACGACGTCGCGATAAAAGCCGCGGCTGGCGAGCACGGCCTGCGCGTTGCGCAGCACCCGCTGCTGAACTTCCGGCGGCGCGGTGGCGTAAGGTGTTCGGGCAAAAAGGACGGGAAAGTCATCGCTCGGCGCATCAAGCGGGACGGGCGGACGAACTACCGAAGGATCGCGCGGACTCGGCGGAATGTAAGGCGCGGAGAAACTGCCATCTGGCACGGTGCTCCGCCGTTTGTTTTCCTCTCTTTCGAGGAAAGCGCGGTCCTCATCTTCCACCGGATCGTCTTTGCGCAGATGGACTGGTGGCTTCTGCGCCGGAGCGGGCGGCGGGGCCGCTTGGGGAGCCGGTCTGCCTCCCCCGATATTCAGCGCGTCGAGCGTTTGCTTGCTCAGATTGCCGGTAACTTCCAGGCCGTTGCGAATCTGGTAGCGGCGTAGGGCGGCAGTCGTTTCCGTGGAGGGCTGGCCGTTTGCCTCCCCGTAAAAGAACCCCTGGGTTTTCAGCGCGTTCTGCACGCTGCGGAGCTGCTCATCGGCCAGAGCGGATGCAGCAGTCACCAGCGTTATCAGCAGGAGGGAAACAAATTTTTTCATCGCGATGAATTCTGACGCGCGACGACGCGCGGGCATTCATTTTGCCGCAAGTTTCGCCGGCGGCTGGCCCGGTTGGGGCCGGTTTTTCTGATAGGTCATCACGCCTTCGGCAACCGCTTTGGCCAGCAGGTCGCGATACTCGGTGTTGGAAATCAGGCGGGCATCGAGCGGATTGTTAATGAAACCGCCTTCGACGAGAACCGCCGGGCAGCGCGTATGACGAACAACGTAGAGCGGCCGCGGTTTGATCCCCCGGTTGGTGGCATCGGTGCGGGACACCAACGCGGCTTGAATGTATCCCGCCAAGTCTTCTCCGGTATCGCTTACGGCAGTTTCCGGTTTGTTGAAGAAGCCAATCCACGTCCAGGCACTTTCCGGTGGCACTTTCTCGCTCGCGAAAAATGTCTCCACACCCGTTGAAGCCGGGTCTGGAGAGTGGTTGAAGTGAATGCTGAGGAAGAGCGCGTTGTCGATTTTATTGGCAATGGCGGCGCGCTCCGAGAGGGGGAGAAAGGTGTCGTCCCGACGCGTTAGGACAGTAGGAAAACCGAAAGCGCCGATCAGCTTTTCCACGCGCAGGGCCACGTCGAGGTTGAGATCCTTCTCGCGCAGGCCGTTCGCCCGGGCGCCCTCGTCACGCCCCCCATGCCCGGCGTCGATCACCACCGTCGGAAAGGTGGGATTAAGCGCCGAAGCGAGGCGGCTGTCGAAGGTCGGGCCGTCGTCAGGCGCGACGATAAAGGTGAGGCAACCGCCGAGCACGACGAGCCCCACGCACGGCATGGCGTTTTTCACCCGGAAGAGCTTGCGGGCGAGTCCGAGCAAGCCAGAGCGCCGGAGTTTAGCAGTGGAATGGCTCTTTATCACCGAGTTCGCGGTGTTATCTGGCTCGGTCGCCGGTGTGAAAAGGTCGAGTTGGTTTGGATCGTCCACATTGCCTCCTCTATTCGTTAGCCGAGGATGCTTCGGATTTGTTCCTCTGGCAAGCTGCGCCACGTCATTGGCACCGTCCGAGTGTTTTCGAGCACGGCGGCCTCGATAGAACCGGCGGCGAGTTGCTCGGATAAATGAGCAGCAATTTTCTCTTTCGACGGGAGCACATCCGCCGGTTCATCGGCCAGCGCCAAGTGACCAATGGCCCAGGCATCAGCAGCGATGGCAATCGCTTCCTCCAGGGTGCTCTGCGTGGCACTCTTGCCACGGAGGAAAAGCTCCATCTGCGCCGTGGCGGAGGCGGTGCCGGAGAGGACGCCGAAGTCCTCGAAAGTTCGGCCAAAAGCCCCGCCATTGGTGCGGATCGAACCGTCGTAATCCAACCGCAGGAAGAGATTTGGAGCTCCGCTGCGGCCCAATTCCGCAAAAAGCAGCCTCGCGAGGTAAGGCGCTCCGTAGACCTGCTCAAATGCGGCTTTGAGCGCTGGAGAAAGCGAGTAATTCGCGAGACGCCGCAGCGAAACGTCATCTGCCGAGCGAGCGAAGCCTTCGGTGCTCGCGACCTCGATTGCGGCCATACGCAAACGCTCGATATCGCCCGGATGCCCGATGGCTCCAAGCCCGATGCGATCGTAGATCTCGAACAGCTTCTGCCGCTCGCGGCTGACCGTAAGAAGCAGCACTCCGCCTGCGTAGCCCAGCGCGGCAATGGGGCTCCCCGGCGCAAGCTGATGCTCGATGTATTCGCGCCGGTTGGCGATGGCTTCGACCCAGCGATACGGTTCTTCGATCATAGAACGGGAAAATCCAGGCGGGTCCGCTTACGCTTCATTCAAACGAAATTTCTTCGGGATCTCCTTGGGGAGTTTTTTGGGATCAACGTATCCCTCGGTAGAATAGTTAGGGTCCAGTTGGCCGGCAATCTCCCGCTCCCTGGCGGCTTCGGAGTGCAGCCCCCTGGCCGCGTATAAGAGGCTCAAATAGTAATGGGCACCGGCGTTCTTCGGGTTGAGTTCGATTGCCCGCCTCAATGAAGCAACCGATTCGTTGGGAAGCTGCCGAGCATATTGGACGATTCCGAGCGTGTAGTGGCTGAACGCGTCGTCCGGAGCGACGACGACGGCGCGCTGTAGGGCCTCCGCAGCCTGTGTGTATTTGCCAGCGCGAAAGCGCACCACGCCAAGATGGGAAAGAACGTAAAGGTTGTCAGGAGCAGCTCTCAGAACTCTCTCGAAGGCTTTCTCGGCTGCGCGATAGTCGCCTTTCTCAAACAGCTCCTTGGCTTGGCTCAGGGCTACTCGTTGCGAAGGCGGGACATCAGGCGGGGCCACGGCGATCAGACTTCCCCCAGAAAAATAGGCAGCCACGCAAAGAATAACGAAGATCGGTAGTCTCATTGGGGCGGTAAAATCAGATACACACTTTAGGCGACGTGCCTTTTGAAAATCCTGGCCAGCGTCTTCTCCGGCAGGGTGGTGATGCCGGCAGGACCGATGAGTTTGATGATGGGCCAGTTGCGGCCGCGGCGGTCCACGCCACCGGTGGCAGTGTCGCCTTCCGCGGCGGTGTCGAGGGCGCGGAGGGCAAGCAAGACGGCGTCTTCTTCCCGGAGTTTGGCGAGCGGCTTTTTACCCCAAGTGTTCTCGTAATGAAGGATGCTCCGCACGGCCGGCGAGCCCGAGCCAGTGGCGGCGGAGTCGGCGGCCTCGAACTGTGCGCCCATGGCGTCGTAGAAATAGAGTCGCGCAGTTTTCGCCGCATGGTCGTAGGTGGCGAAGATGGGAACGACCACGCCAATGCCCTGAAGCACTGCGCCGAGGTTGTCGCGCAGGAGCTTGGAGAGCGCGCGGACCTTTCCTTCCAGGCTCATCTCCGCGAGCTGACTGCGGCGGTAAAACTGAAACGAATGCTCGAGCACGCGTGCCATTTCCCACGCCGTGGCCGGCACGCCAGCGATGGCCATGAGCGAATGCTGGTCGATCTCCAGCACTTTGTCCGCGCGGTCATAAACCAGGACGTTGCCCGCGGTGGCGCGGCGATCACCGGCGACGAGCACGCCATCGGCATACTTAAAAGCGAGGATGGTGGTCGCCTCCGTATCGAGGGCAGAGGAGCGGCCCGCAAACGGGGGCGCACCCAAGGTGCTGGCGATTTGCGGCAGCAAGTTTTGGCGGCGCAGGAGCTGGGCAAAATCCTCGGGGGCGGCGGTAGCCGCTGGTGCGAGATCCATTATTGCCCAGTGCGCTGGCGGTAGCGCTTCGATTGGTTGGGATCGACCCGGCGCATGCGCTGGAGAAGGTCCTTCGTGTCCGGCTTGTTTACGTCGGGCGATTTGGGCCCGCCGCCGTCTCCTTGATGCGGTCCCCACGGAGCGGGACCGGCTGGTCGTTGCGTCCTATCAGGCATGAGCGAAAGCTACGGGGGCAGCTCGAAAAGGCAAGGCTGGCGGACGAGGCATGGCAACTTTTCCCTCCACGATACCCCCGCGGCGCTTGCCAGTTTCGGACTAAAGTGAGAACACTTTTCCATGAGTCGCCTAATACCACTGCTCGCCGCCATCGGGGCGCTCGGCAGCCTTGTCTCCCGAGCGCCAGCAGCGGAGGCGCCGCTCACCCAGGAAGTGCGTGAACTGCGTCGGGATGTGCAGATGCAGGCGAAGAAAATCGAGGCGCTGAGCGAGCAGATCCTGCGGCTGACCCAGCTCATGGAAGAGCGCGGGCGCGTGACTTCAATCACTCCACCAGCTCCCGCCGTACCCGCTCCGGCCCCGACCGTCCAGACGACAGAGACAGCAAAACCGAAGGCCGAGGCGGAAATTCCCAAGGCTGAAGCTGTCTCGCCAGGGCTCCAGCACACCGTAGCGAAAGGTGAGACGTTGACCTCCATTGCAAAGCAATACAACATCCCGCTGAACGAGTTGCAAAAGTTGAACACGATCACCAACGACCGCAAACTCCAGATCGGCCAGACCCTCAACGTCCCCGCTCCCGCGACCCCCGCCCCCGAAACCCCCTCCCAATCTGCCGCTCCCAAAAAGGAGAACCCCTGACCCATGGACAATTCCACGCATTGGTTTCTGATGAAAAATGATGACGGCACCATCTTTGGGCCCATCAGTTTCGAGCAACTCCGGCAGTGGGCGGTGGACGCGCAGGTCTCCCCGCTCGATAAGGTTTCCACGGACGAGAAAAATTGGTCGAAAGCGCCGATGATTCCCGAACTGCAGATGGATTACCTCGTCGAGGTTAGCCCGGATCAATTCTACGGCCCGACCACGATCGGCGCGGTACGCGAGTTTTTGCAGGTCGGCGAGATCAATGCCGAAACGCCGGTGACGAATTGCCGCGACGGATCGGTGTTGCTGGTTAAAGAAATCCCGGAACTGCAGATCACGCCCGAGGAGGAAGAAGCTCTCCAACCTGTGCGAACGAGCATCCGGATTAACCTGCAGCAGCGCATTCGCGATCTTGAGGAGACGCTGATGGAAGAGCGCCGCGCGCGCGAGCAGGCTGAACATCTCGTCGAGAAGCTCGAGGCCAAGCTGGCGGAAATCACTCGCGCAGCGTCGCTATAGGAATTGTAGGGTGGGCGCTTCGCCTGCCCGAAATATTTGTGCAGCGGACAGGAGAAGCGCCCGCCCTACAGCGAGTCAGCCCACGAATTCCCGGACCTGCGCGTCATAGGTATCGAAGGGGTCCGGCATCGGTAGATGCTGCGAGGCTTCCAGCGCGATAGAGTCCCAATTGATCACGTAAGGCCGATCGCTTTTCTGAAAAAGGCTGACGGCCAGACCGCGGCCGTGCGCGCGGGTGTCTCCGGGCGGCGTGCGCACCGCTTCGGGGCGGGCGGCGTTGGCGTTGAACTCGCCGATCGCCTTGGCCGGCGTCAGGGCGTGGAAGAGGCTGCGCGCGGGATTGATGTTGTGGTACTCGAGATCGAGGCTTTGCAGCCACGGGTCCTGCCAGTCCAGCCCCTCGCTTTCGCGAAAGGTTTCGAGCAGCCACTTCTTGGAAACCCAATCGACTCCTCCGAGGAGCAGCTCGGGCTTGGTGCAAAGCGCGTCGAGGGTGAAGGCCCAGTTTTCCAAAACCCAATCCGTTTCCTCATCGCGCCCACCGAGCACGCGCGCGGCGTGGGCGTGAAACTCGCGCTGAATATCGAGCGCCGAGCGCGTCCGCCCGTCTTCGAGCGGGACCACGGCGCGTCCCGTGCCCTCGTGGGAAATCTGCCGCGTGGCCATCACCGCGTCGTGCAGGATGACGTCGTCGGGCAGGTCGTTCTCCTCCAGCAGCGTGAGCAAAAGCGCGGTCGTCCCGATCTTCAGCGCGTTGGCAAAGGGCGACATATTCGAATCGCCGATAAGCAGGTGAAGCCGGCGATACTTCCGGTAGTCGGCAAGCGGTTCGTCGCGTGCGTTGATGATGGCGCGGTTGAACTGCACCCACTGGTAGATGTCGTTCACGATGTGGTCCGCCCGCTGGCTGAGCTGAAACGGAACGGCCTCGGGATGATTGTCTGGCTCGAAATCAAACGCGAGCGGGCTCGCCTGACCGACCCGCCCCGCGCCGGTGAAAAGCTGCCGTGTGGCGAGAAAAGAAAGCAGCGTGCCGAGCGCCCGCGGCGTGAACTGCAACTCGCGCTTCATCAAATAATTCTCGTGGCAGCCAAAAGTCGCGCCCGTGTGATGATCCACGTTGTTTTTGATAAAGGCGACCTCCTCGCTCACGCCCAGCGCCTCGAGCGCGGATTGCAGCAGCGCATCGCCCGCGAGGTCGTAAGCCACGGCATCGCGCACCGTGCGGCTCTCGGGCGAGGCGTATTCGAGATGCCCCATGTCGATGTAAAGCCGCCCGCCGTTGAGCAAAAAGCCGCCGTTTCCCGGCGGCTCCTCGTAGTCGCGATAGTGCAGGTCGATCACTCCCGCCTGCGCCTTCTTGAATAAATGATTCTTCACCCGCACCGGCCAAGTCTCCGGGCTGTGGCCGGATTCGCCGGTCACAAGACAGCCGTATTCCGTTTCGATACCGGCGACGCGGTTCATGAAAGTGTCAGGTGAAAGTGGAGAGTGTCGCCGAACTGCGCCCGCTTTCCACCGTCACTTTCCACGCTCACTCGCTGCGGTAGAGAATGCGCCCGCACTGCTCGCAGTGGACGATCTCCCGCTGGCCTTTCACCTTCACCACGGTCTGCGTGGTCACTTTCATGTGGCAGCCCATGCAGATTTCGTGTTCGAGCGGGACCACCGCTTCGCCTTTGTTGGCAAAGAGACGGTCGAAGGTATCGAGCAGGTCTTCATCCGTGCCGACCGCAAGCCCGGCGCGCTCGCTTTCGAGCTGCGTGAGCTGCGCGCCCACCGCATCAATTTTCGCCCCGATGTCCGCGAGCTGCCGCTCGACCTGGCCCTTCACCGTCTTCGCCTGCTGCTCAGCCTCGGCCACGGTCGCCTTCATTTTGTCCACGGCGTCCATGAGCTCCAGCTCGCGGTCTTCGATCCCGCGGATGTCGCCCTCGTAACGCGTGATCTCGTTGTTCAGCGCTTGGAATTCCTCGTTCTTCCGCGTTTGGAACTTCTGCGTCTGAAACTTCGCAATCGAGTCCCGTTTCGCCTGCGCCTCGACCTCCAGTTTCTTCCGCTCGACCTCGAGCTCCTTGGCCTTTTGCTTCGCTGCTTCGAGCTGCTGATTGGTTGCCGCCAGCTTCTCCTCAAATTCCCGGCGCTGTAGCGGCGCAAAGTGCAGCTCCTTTTTTAGCGTGCGGATTTTCCGATCGCGATCTTGCAGAACGAGCAGCTTTTCAATTTCGGGGAGCATCGGCGCGATAGTGCGGGAAGGAGGCGGCGCCCGTCAATGGCGGCGGGCTGGGATGAAAACGAACGCGGGCATCCCATGAAAAATATCCTTTTGCCCGGCCCGGCGCGGTTCGCTAGCTTGCGCGAAATCCAAACCACATGAGCACCGCCACCGCCGAAACACCTGCCGCCACCAAACTGAGCCAACTCGACCAGCTCAAGCAATTCACCACCGTCGTTGCGGATACCGGCGACTTCGAGTCGATGCGCGCATTCAAACCGCAGGACGCGACGACCAATCCCTCGCTCATTCTCCAGGCCGCGACCAAACCCGCCTACGCCTACATTCTCGACAAGGTGCTCGCCGACCGCAAAGGCAGCGGCCTCACGGGCGCGGCGCAGGTCGAAGACGTGATCGATCATGTGCTCGTCGCCTTCGGCATGGAGATCCTCAAGATCGTCCCCGGCCGTGTGTCCACGGAAACCGACGCCCGCCTTTCCTTCGACACCGAAGGCACCATCGCCAAAGGCCGCCAACTCATCGCGCTCTACGAGGCGCAGGGCATTTCGCGGGACCGCATCCTGATCAAAATCGCCTCGACGTGGGAGGGCATCCGCGCCGCCGAGGTGCTGGAAAAGGAAGGCATCCACTGCAATCTCACGCTCCTCTTTTCGCTCGCCCAAGCCGTGGCCTGCGCCGAGGCCGGTGCGCAGCTCATCTCGCCTTTCGTCGGACGCATTTACGACTGGTTCAAAGCTTCCACGAAGACCGAATACACCGGCGCGGAAGACCCGGGCGTGCAGTCGGTGACGCAGATTTTCAACTACTACAAAAAGTTCGGCCACGACACCGAAGTCATGGGCGCGAGCTTCCGCAACACCTCGCAAATCGTAGAACTCGCCGGCAGCGATCTCCTCACGATCAGCCCCGACCTCCTCGCCAAACTCGCCGCCAGCGACGAGCCGCTGACCAAAAAACTCGACGCCGCTGCCGCCCAGGCGAGCAGCATCGAGCGCCTGAAGCTGGACGAGAAAACTTTTCGCTACCTGCTCAACGACGACGCCATGGCGACTGAGAAAACCGCCGACGGCATCCGTAAATTCGCTGCGGACATCGTGAAGCTCGAGCAATTCATCGCCGGGAAGCTGTAAACGCGGGGCTGAGAAATTCTGGAGCAGGCGGGAAGCCGTTAGCTTCCCGACTGCCCTGAGATCCACGCCAACCCACGGACGAAACGCTCGATGAGGCGGTCGCTATGGCGGCCAGGTGATTCGTAAAACGTGACGGGCGATTTTCGAGCGCGAAGTACGGCGTGGATTTTCGCCGCGCCGATGTTTGCTCCAAACTCGTCGCGTTCCGCCCCGTCCAGATAGATGCGCTGGGTCGGGGCAAAAGCGTCGGGCTTCTGGCGAACCAACGTGAGCGGATCCAGCGCGAGCCAACGCTGCCAAGTCTCGGCCCGCCAGCGTCCAGCGTCATCGTAAAGCCAGTCGAAGCGACCCGGTTGTCCCGCTGTCGGCGCGTAGTTGGCACAAAGCCCCACCACGAGCGCCGCCAATCCGTCGGCGGGAAGACGAGCGGTTTTCCCGGACGCCATGGCGGCCTCGAGTTGAGCGCGGGTCACGGCGCGGACGGATGGCTGCTCGACGAGCGGTTTGTGCGTCGTTTCGAAATCGCTGTCAGGCGAAAGAGCTACGACCGCGGTGAACCGCTCGGGACGTGACATGGCGAGGAGCAGTGCGCCATACGCGCCACTGGAATGCCCGGCGACGATGCACTTCCCCACTCCATCTTTGGTCAGCACGGGAACGATTTCATCGGCCACATAATCCGCGTAGTCACCAGTCGCGGCGGAGTTCAGGAACTGGCTGCCGCCGTAGCGCGAGCGGCCATCCACGACGGCGATGCGAAACGGTCGGCCGCGCTCCGCGAGCTGATCCACGACTTTGCCAAACCACGCGGCAGCACCTTCGGAAATCGCGTCTTCCGAAGATCCACCCCAGCCCGGCAGATAGACGACCAACGGAGGACGCACCTCTCCTTTGACGTCGTCCGGCAGGAATAGCGCGAGGCGTCGCGTTGCCGGATCACCGAGGGGATTGTCACGCAGTTTGGAGCTCGTGATTTCGATGACCTCCAAGCGCGCGGCAAAGACTTCGCCGACCACGACACCAAGAAAAGCCACGATCCCGGCGAAGGCGCGCAATTTCATTACGGTGCACCAAAAGCCACGGCCTCGAACGACGGTCCGGGTGGGAGCGGGAGCTTTTTCCACTCCGCGAAATGCGTGGTGGCGAAGATGTTTCCGCCCCAGGAGAAGCCGAGCCCCAAAGCGCCTTCCCGAGCCCAGGCGAGACTGCACGGAATCGCCCGCGGCTCTTTCGCCCAAGTCAGCCCATCCGGCGAAGACCAGGCGACTTTTCCGCCGCTCACGAGGAAGCGCGTGCCCGTCCAGACGATCCGCGAGAAATCCTCACCGGGCGCTGCTTCCCGCCGCTGCCAATTCTGGCCATCGTGCGAACTCTCGATCAGCCCATCCGGCCCGACCACAACCCAATGTCCGGAGCCGTAGGCGACATCGCGCGCTGCCGGCGTGTCGAGCGCGCGCGAAGTGTAGCGCGTGCCGTCCTCGGTGGACGCCCGCCAGCTCACCCGTCGTCCTTCACCCGCCAGGTCGATGTCGCCGATGATCACGCAGCGCGGTCCGCCCTCGCCGTCGCCCCACGCCGCGCGGCGGGCATGCACGGAGCCAGACCAGTTGAGCTTCTCGCCGGCTTGAAATTTTTCGCCATCGACCGACCAAAGCAGCTCGGCATCGTGCCCGGCGATGAAGCGGCCGCGGCCAAACACGATCGTCGCGATGCGTCCGCGGATCACGGGCAATTCCTGCCACTCTTTTCCATCATGCGTCGTCACCATGCGCCCTTTTTCCGCCCCGCCTCCCACCGCGATGAAGCGTCCGAGCCCACACGCCACGTTGAAAAGCACGTTATCGTCATCCGCCGCCACGTCGCTCCAGCGCGCCTCATTTTCCCATACTCTTCCATCCCGCGAAGACATTCGGCGACCGCCGTAGCCCACGGCGACGAACAAGCCGTTGGCCTCTTCCGCCGCCGCGGGCAGAGCTAAAAGCAGCGCGAGAAGGATGACACAGGTCCGCATGAGGAAAGACTAACGACATGCATCACCGCTTGCCAAATCCCGACGATGCGTTTTGCGTGGGGCGAATGAAATCAAGCACACCCATCTTATCGTGGCGTTTCGCCCTGGTCGTCGGTCTTTGCAGCGTGGCTTTGGACCGCGGGGCCATGGCGCAGGGCGAGTCGCCAGAAAACGCCCAGGCCCTTTTGCAAAAAGTGAAGAGGCATGATTTGGACCGTCAACTCGCTGCCAAACAGACCCACTTGGATCGCCTCGCGCAGGACCTGACCAAGGAGCACAAGGAGGCTGAGGTCATGCAGCAGAGCCTCGGTGAAACTGGCAACTTGTTGAAGGCCGGCGGCGAGGCGTTGGAGAAATTGGTGAACGACAAAAAGCGCCTCGAGCAGGTTCTCGAGGTGACCGCTCTGCGTATCGACGCCGAGCGTCTGAAAGTCGATGGCTTGCAACTTCTCGCCGACGCCCAGACGAAGGCGCTGAACGCTTTGACCAAACGTGCCGAAACCACAGAGCTACGCGCCAATCTCGGAGCTGCCGAACTGAAGCTGCTTTCGGAAAACGCTCCCTTGGTGGACAGCAAAGGCCGGTCGCCGCTGGCTGATCTCCGCAAGAAACTCAACGCCAGCGAAACGGCCGCGGGCAATGCCGAGCGGACGGCGCGGGAGGCCATGCGGACCGCATCTTCTCGTTTGGAGCAGGCCGATGTAGCCAGCGTGCGAGCCAAACGCAAAGCCGGCAGCCTGGAAGGCGATCTCCCGCCCATTGCGGAGAGGCCGCTCGATCTCGATCCCAAAGAACCCGAACCGCTCAAGAACGGGACCGCACCCAAAAAAGAATAGGTCGGTCGATAAAGCGCGTTGGTGAGCACACCCGGCGGAATCTTCCGCCGGGTGCTACCTCTCAACCCCGCTGCGTTTCCGCATTTGCACGGGCGCGTGGCTCCGCTTTACTCCCCGCTCCCTATGGAAAAAGTCATCATTGTCGGCACTGGCTGCGCCGGGCTCACCGCGGCCATTTACGCCGCACGCGCCAATCTCTCGCCACTCGTTCTGGAAGGCCACGAGCCGGGCGGACAGCTCTCGACTACGACGCTGGTGGAAAACTTTCCCGGCTTTCCCGAAGGCATCAACGGACCGGAACTGATCATGGCTATGAAATCACAGGCCGAGCGCTTCGGCGCGCGGTTCGCGTATGAGGCGGTCGAGGATTTGGAAAAGGCGGAGGGTTTTCTGCGCGTAAAGATCGATGGCAAATGGCAGGAGACGCGCACACTCATCATCGCCAGTGGCGCGAGCGCGAAGTGGCTGGGGCTGCCGCGCGAAAAGGAACTCGTGGGTCACGGGCTGACGAGCTGCGCGACATGCGATGGCGCGTTTTACCGCAACGTGCCGGTGGCCGTGGTGGGCGGCGGCGACTCGGCGGCGGAAGAGGCGACCTTTCTCACGCGCTTCGCGAGCAAGGTCTATCTCATCCACCGTCGCGACGCGCTGCGCGCCTCAAAAATCATGGCCGATCGCGCGCTCGCTAACCCGAAGATCGAGCCGGTCTGGAACAGCGCGCCGACGGAATACCTAACCGACGCCGAAAACGAGATGCGCGGGGTAAAGATCAAGGACGTGAACACCGGCACAGAGCGCGAACTGGAAGTGAAGTGCGTCTTCGTTGCCATCGGCCACACGCCAAACACCGCGCCCTTCCGCGGCAAGCTGGACATGGACGAAAACGGCTACCTGCTTCAGTGCGAAGGCACGAAGACGAACATGCCCGGGGTCTTCGCCGCCGGCGACGTCGCGGATCACGTCTATCGGCAGGCGATCACCGCCGCCGGCCAGGGCTGTGCGGCGGCGCTGGATGCGGAGAAGTATCTCGCGCAGTTCGAGCACTAAGCGGCTGTGAAAAAGGTCTCACGCAAAGGCGCAAAGCCGCAAAGGATGGGGCGGCGCGAGTCTTTCTTGGCGTCTTTGCGCCTTTGCGTGAGTCATCTCCGAAACTTAATTCACAGTCACTGAGAGCGCCGGGCTCTTTCATCCGCATCGAATGAGCCGCTCCTCCAAACGCTTTCGAGTCGCGTTTTCTTTCGCCGGAGAAAAGCGGCCTTTCGTCAGGCAGGTCGCCGACATCCTCGCCCGGCACTTCGGCGAAAGCGCGGTCCTCTATGACAAATTCCACGAGGCGGAATTTGCCCACGCGAATCTCGCTTTCGATCTCCCCGACCTTTACCGCCATGAGGCGGACCTCATCGTCGCAGTCTTCTGCCCAGACTATGACCGCAAGGAATGGTGCGGGTTGGAGTGGCGCGCGATCTTTGGGCTCATCAAGGAAGGAAAGACCGGGACGATCATGCTCAGTCGCTTCGGACATGCGGAAGGCAAGGGGTTGCAGGGGCTGGCCGGGTTCATTGAACTGGATCGCAAGACGCCTGCGCAGGCCGCGAAGCTCATCCTTCAGCGGCTGAAACTGCAGGGCGTAGATGTCGCGAAAACCACCCGCTCACGAAAGCAAGCCGCTCCCGCGAGTCACGCCATCACCACGCCCAACAATCTTCCGCGGCTCCCAACTTTCTTCGGGCGTGAAAAGGAATTGCAAACCATCGCGGACGCGCTTTCGCCGAAGACCCGCACTTGGGGTGCGCTCATCGATGGCCCCGGCGGCATCGGCAAGACCTCCCTCGCCGTCCGCGCGGCGGAGCTCTCGGCAGGCCTGTTCCAGCGCATCTTTTTCCTCACCTCGAAAGAGCGGACGCTGACCGCCGACGGAGAGAGGCCGCGCACCGATTTCGTGCTGCCCGGTTACCTCGCCATGCTCAATGAGATCGCCCGCCTGCTGAAGCAGCCCGACCTCGCGAAACAGCCGGAGGAGGAGCGCGCGCGGCTGCTCATCGAGGCCCTGGCCCCGGCGCAGGCGCTGCTCATCCTCGACAACCTCGAATCCCTCGCGAAGGACGACCAGAACCGGCTCTTTGAATTCCTCAGCCAGCTCCCGCCCGGCTGCAAAGCCATCGTCACCAGCCGCCGCCGCACCGATGTCGATGCGCGCATCATCCGCCTCGCCAAGCTCGACCGCGACGCCGCGCTGGAGCTGATCGCCGAACTCGCCACCGACCGCCCGCTGCTCGCCAAAGCCAGCGCAGCCGAGCGCAGCCATCTCTACGAGGAGACCGGCGGCAATCCACTGCTCCTGCGCTGGATCGCCGGCCAGCTCGGCAAGGGCCGCTGCCGCACCGTCGCCAAGGCGCTCGACTTCCTCCGCAGCGCCCCGGAGGACAATGACCCGCTGGAGTTCATCTTCGGCGATCTGCTGGAGACCTTCACCGACAGCGAGACCGCGGCGCTCGCCGCGCTCACCTACTTCACCCGCGAAGTCGAGGTGAAGCTGATCGCAGAACTCGCCGGCCTCTCCAAGACCGCCGCGGAAGCCGCCCTCGGCGACCTCTCCAGCCGCGCGCTTGTCGTGCCGGATGAGGAAGAGAAGAACTTCACGCTCGTGCCGATGGTCGCGGATTTCCTGCGTCGGAAGCGGCCCGAGGCGGTTGCAGAAACTGGCCAGAGGCTAGAGAAGCGCGCTTACGCGCTGATAATGGAAAACGGCCTCAGCAAACACGAACGCTTTCCATTTCTTGATGCAAACTGGTCATCTGTTGCGCCCGCCTTGCAACTGTTTCTCGCCGGACCAAACGAGAGAGTCCAAACGGTATGTCATGCACTTGTTACTTTTTTCGAGTTTACGGGCCGCTGGGACGAGTGGCTTTCGCTCGAACAACAGGCAGAAACGAAGGCCGTTGCAGCGCGCGACCATTATAATGCCGGGTGGCGCGCACGGCAGGCGGGGTGGGTTTCATACCTTCGCAAGCAAGCTGACTTGGTGCTGGCCTGTGCCAACCGCGCAGCAGCGCACTGGGAGACCTCAGAAGCCAGCGCGCGTGAGCGCGCCATAGCCATTCATTTTCGTGGCATCGGGCACCAGTTAAGGAGAGACCATGCCGCCGCAATCAGTGCCTACGGAGAGGCGCTTGAGCTGTGGCGCAGTTTGTCTGAGGAAAGCGAGGATGTCGCCGCCGGATTGATTGCGCTCGCAGGTGCCGAGCAACTCGCTGGTGATGTTGCTGGGGCGGTGCGAGATCAGCGCGAAGCGCTGCGCATCGCCCGCGTGATTGGGTTCCCTAATGGTGAGGCTTCCGCCACGAGCAATTTGGCTGGTCTAGCCTTCAATTCGCATGACTGGGCCGAGGCGGAGACGCTGGCCCGCGAGAGTTTGCATTTGTGCGAAAAGTTGGGCCGCCAAGAATTGATAGCCACAGATAGTCGTTTGCTAGCCAAGGCTTTGTTGCGCCAGTGGAAGGCGGCAGAGGCACTGCCCTACGCCAAGCGGGCAGTGGAGATCTTCACCCGACTTGACTCGTTCGACCTAGAAGGTGCCCGCGCCATCCTCGCTGAGTGCCGCGCCACTCTGCTGAGCGGGCTTAACCCAGGCTGGACTTACAATACGACGACGCTCGAAGGGAGCACTTTAACTGCGGCGGAGGTCGCCGAGGCGCTGGCTAATCCGAAGGCGAAGTTTGCGAAAAGACCGGCGGAGCATGTCGCCGCGGTGCGGGCGCAGCAGGCGGCGATTCAGGCCGTGGGCCGATGGCTCGGGGAGGATCGCCCTTTCACCAAGGACGATCTTTTTGCCCTCCACACCGTGCTCATGCAGGGCTCCACGGTTGATAGCATGAAGCCCATCGGCGCTTGGAAGATCGAGGACAATGGCACCGCCGTCCGGCTCGGCGGGAAGAGCCGCCGGAACGACAACTACGCCGCCGCCCAGCACACCGGCGCGCTGATGGAGACGTGGCTGGAGGAATTCAATAAACGCCGCGAGGGCGCGGGCGAGCCCTTCGCGGACTATCTCTGGCTGCACGCCACCTTCGTCCGCATCCACCCCTTTGCCGATGGCAACGGACGCCTCGCGCGACT
Organism: Chthoniobacter sp.; assembly: GCA_031390545.1. Lineage (GTDB taxonomy): Bacteria > Verrucomicrobiota > Verrucomicrobiia > Chthoniobacterales > Chthoniobacteraceae > Chthoniobacter. Next base: position 224,383 of record JANMTP010000035.1, read on the forward strand.
GCTCGCCAACGTCCCGCTCGTGGGCAGCGGCCAGCCGGTGGTGGATATCCCGGCCACGGCGAAAGACTGCTACTTCGCCGCGCTGGCCCGCTGGCAGTTCGCCTGCGGCGCGCCCCGCCCGAATGCGCCGCTTTACACGAAGGCGGGCGAGCTGAAGGACTTCGTCGCGCTCTGCAAAAGTAGCCAGGCCAAGCCACGGGAATCTGCCCGGAACAAGACGCCTTCGCCGCGAACTGGGTAGGGACGTCACTTCGTGCCGTCTGCCGGGCGAGCAGCGAGGCGGCGAGTGCCGGGGAGCGCGCGCTTCAAGCGCGTTGGTTTCGGCATTCTGCCGAAACGCACTTCCTGAGGCGTGGGGAGTGGGGGCGTGCGTTTTCTGAGTTCGGCGCGTGAGGAAGTTCGCGAAAGCGGAACGCCTTCGCCAGCGTGCGGGACGCACGCGCTCCCCGGAACGTGCCGCCGCGTTCGCGATTGCCGCGGACCGCTGCGCGATGCGCGCTCGCAAAGCGCGGCGCTTTCGCCCACAAAGCCCGCCTGAAAATCTGCGACCTGACCCAATTTTACTCCCCGGTCAGTGGCGGGGTGAAACGCTACGTCTCAGAAAAGGTGCGGTACATCCGCGAGCAGACGGCGGATGATGAACACGTCCTGATCATCCCCGGCGAGCGGGATGAAATGATCGAGACGGAGCGCGCGCGGACTTACACGATCAAATCCCCGCTCATCTCGCGCACCTCGCGGTATCGCATCCTTCTGCGGTTGGAAGCGATCGAGCGCATTCTTGAGACGGAACGGCCTGATCTCATCGAGTGTGGGGACCCGTATCAGGTGGCGTGGAAAGCGGTGCATTCCGGTGCGGCGTTGCGGATTCCGGTCGTCAGCTTTTACCACTCGCACTTTCCCGAGGCCTACATCCGCACGGTGCAGAAATTCTGCGGACGCACGATGACTGAGTTCTTCCACGATTTTTCCCGCCGCTACATCCGCAGCCTCTATCGCCGCTTCGAGCGCACCCTCGTTCCTGCGCCGGCGCTTGCCGATCTGCTGACGGCGTGGGGGGTGGACAATGTCGCGCACACCGACCTCGGCGTGGACACCACGATCTTCCACGCCGAGCCCGCGCCTGGCGAAAACACGCGGGCGGAGCTCGGCATCTCCAGCGACCGCACGCTGCTGCTCTACGTCGGCCGGCTGGCGCAGGAAAAAAACACCCAAACCCTTTTCGGCGCGTTTCGTGCATTGGCGGCGGCGTTCCCCGGCCGCTTCCATCTTCTCGTCATCGGCGACGGACTCCAGCGCGCGGAACTCCACTCGCTGATCGCGGCTCATCCTTCCCACATCACCCACCTCCCCTACTGTGCCGACTCCGCTCAGCTTGCCGCTTACTACCGCGCTGCTGATCTCTTTGTGCACCCCGGGGTGCAGGAAACCTTTGGTCTCGTGACCCTCGAAGCCCAAGCTTGCGGCACGCCGGTCATCGGCATTCACGGGAGCTACATGGACCGGATCATTCACAGCGACCAGACGCTCTGGGCTCGCGAAAACTCCCCCGCAGCGCTCGCGGCCGCCATAGAGGAAACGAGCCGGGCCGATCTGAAAGCGAGCAACGCCCACGTCAGCCGATTCGTCGCCGCGCAGTATTCGTGGACGCAGGTTTTCGCGCGGCTGTTTGACCTGTACCGCGAGGTCATCCGCGACTATGGGCGAACTCGTTGAAATCTCTGATTTCTGAGACAGCCAGCGCAGTTCGCTCCACGCCAAGCGTCTCGCCCGGGAGCAGAGGAAGTTTTGCGCGCTCGTTTGACCTCTTGCGCGAAGTCATTCACTACTACAGACCGCTCCATGGCCGCCGACCGTAAAATCGAAATCCGCCCCTTTCACTCTTCCGATCGAGCCCGCGTTCGCGAACTTTGTTGCGCCACAGGATTCCTGGGCAATCCCATCGATCCGGTTTTTGAGGACCGCGAACTTTTTGCGGATTACCTCACCGCCTACTACACGGACTGGGAGCCGGAAAGCGCCTTTGTCCTGCTCGTGAACGGCGAAATCCGCGGTTACCTCATGGGCTCGCGCCGCCCGCTGCGCCAGCAGTGCTACGCGTTTTATCAAAACGTCAGCCTCTTTGTGCGCGGCATCTTTCGCTACCCCCGCTACTCCGCAGCGTCGAAGAAATTCGTCCAGTGGATCCTCCGCACCGCTTGGAAGGAAGTTCCTGCCGCGCCGCGCCGCACCGCACATTTTCACATCAATCTCCTCGCCGACGCCCGCCAAGTGGCGACGACGCGCGCGCTCATGGATTCATACCTGCGCTACCTCCACGCCTGCGGCGAAAAGCGCGTCTATGGCCAGATGGTGGTCTTCGAAGATCGACGCGGGACGAAGATGTTCGAGCGTTACGGCTTCAAGGTTTTGAACAAAGCGGAGATCACCAAATACCGAGACGTGCATCCAGAGCCCGTCTATCTCTGCACGGTGGTTAAAGACCTCGACGAAAACAGTCAGCTTTACGCGAAAGCTTCGTAGCGCCGACCTTGGACCCGGTAGGCTTACGCGAGCGCTTCGAGCTTGGCGACGATGTCGCCTTTGGCGCGGGTCTGAAGTTGCTCCTGAAATTCGCCGCCTTTAAAAACGAGCAAGGCAGGAATGGAATTGATCCGGTATTTAGCGGCGATTTGCTGGCTCTCGTCGATGTTGACCTTCGCCACTTTGGCTTTTCCGACCGTGGCATCGGCCACTTGGTCGATGACCGGGCCGAGCTGAATGCATGGACCACACCACGGCGCCCAGAAATCCACGAGCACAGGCACAGCAGATTTGAGCACTTCGGCGTCGAAGGTGGAGTCGGTGACGTTGAGAACGTTGGGGCTGGCCATAATTTTGCGAGCGGCTTTTAGGAAACGGCGGTGGCTTGGTAGGCGAGGAAAGTCAGGGCGAGGGCGGCGAGGGCGAACACGAGCATGCCAATACTGAGGATGCTGACGGCGCCGTCTGGAGCTGATTCGGTGGAGCTGGCCATCGTGGACTTAGGAAACGGCGGTCGCCTGATACGCGAGGAAGACGAGAGCCAGCGAGATCAGCGAGATCACGAGTGCAATGATCGCGAGCACATTGACCATGCCATCCGGGGCTGACTCCACCTGCATCGAGGGAGAAGACGACATCGCCGGAGCGGGCGACACGGATGACTGCGTCAGGCTCGGGGCCGGTTTGCTAACCAGCGGCTGAGTCTGCTGCATCTTCACCGTAGCCTTGGGCATCCCGGGCTTGGCTCCACTGCCTTCGGGGGGCAAAGTAATGCGCGCGGTTTCCTTTTTCGGCGCGGCCGCCTTCATCGTTACTGGCGCAGCTTGAACGCCGCTGGCCGCCGGGATCGGTGGCTTTGGGGCTAAAGCACTCGGGGCGGGAGCGGGCTTGAGCGGAACGGTGGGACGAGCTCCCAGCGAAGGCGGCTTGGGCGGAGGATTGAGACCACTGAGTGGCTTGGCCGGCGGCAGCGGCATACCGGCCTGGGAGGGTGGCTTCGGAGGGGGCGGGGCAAAAGGCCGCGCCGCGGACGGAGGGGGCGGAGGGTTGAAGGGGGCCGCTGGAGCGGGCGGCGCTGCCGGGGCTTCGACGCCTGCCGTGACGATTTTGGTGGTCTCTTTTTTCGGCGCAGCCGGAGCTGGTGGAGCGGTAAAAGCGGGCTTGCCGGGGAGATTGATGCGGACCGTCTCACGCTTGATCGTCGTGGTCTGCTCAGGCTTCGGGGGAAGCGTGATGCGAATGGTCTCGGCCTTGGAGGCGTCGCCTTCGTCAGTGCCTGCGGGGGTGGGAGGAAGTTCGTCGGACATAGAGAGATTAGAGTGGGGTCGTTCATCTCACTCCGCTTTTCCGCTGTCAACCCTTTTGCCCCCGGCGCACACAAAATGTGTGATCGCCCGCCAAGCCCCGCATTTCCTGCGTTCCGCGGCTGCCGACACAGTTTGCCTTGCTGCTTTTTTCCCCGTTCGCGTAGCGTGCGCCCCATGAAAATTCTCGTCACCGGCGGCGCCGGATTCATCGGCTCGCACTTCGTGGAAAAATGCCTCGCCTTGGGGCATTCGGTTGCGGTGCTCGACGAGTTTAATGACTTCTACGACCCGGCGATCAAGCGCGCCAACATCGCCGGCTTCGCCAACGACGTGCCCATCCACGAAACCGACCTTCGCGACCGCGACGCCGTCAACCGCGTCATCCTCGGCGGCGGCTTCGAGGCCATCGTCCACCTCGCTGCCCGCGCCGGTGTGCGCCCCTCGATCAAAGACCCAAAACTCTACATCGACACGAACATCACCGGCACCTGGCACCTGCTCGAAGCCGCCAAGCAGGCCGGCATACCGCGCTTCATCTGTGCTTCTAGTTCCAGTGTTTATGGCGTGTTGAAGACCGCGCCTTTCCGCGAAGACATGGCTCTTACTGCCACCATCTCGCCTTACGCCGCGACCAAGCTCGCCGCCGAGCAGCTTTGCTCAAACTACGCCCACCTCTACGGCATGCGGACGATCAACCTCCGCTTCTTCACCGTCTATGGCCCGCGCCAGCGCCCCGACCTCGCCATCCATTCCTTCACCAAAGCCATCGACGAAGGCCGCTCGATTAACCAGTTCGGCGACGGCACCACGCGCCGCGACTACACCTACATCGACGACATCCAGCAAGGCATGCTCGCCTGCCTGACCTACGAGGGCCAGTTCTGCGACGTCTTCAACCTCGGCGAAAGCCAGACCACCACGCTGAACGACCTCATTGTCACAATCGAGACTGCGCTCGGGAAAAAGGCGCTGATCAATAAGATGCCCGAGCAGCCCGGCGACGTGCCGCTGACCTACGCGGACATCACCAAGGCCAAGGCGCTGCTCGGCTACGATCCGCACACGCAAATCGCGGAGGGGATTCCGAAGTTCGTTGAGTGGTATCGCGCGACCAAGGCGCGCTAACTCACCGCTACCGGCGCGTCCAAGGCTGCCGCGGCGATGAATTTCTGCACCGCGAGCGAGACCGACTTTTCGCGAAAGACGGCGCCGACTACGATGGGCGCCGCGGCAGAAACGAGCGGGAGGATTTTCAGCCTCGGGCCGACCATGCAGCTCATGCTGCTCGGGACGAGGGCGAAGCCGCGGCCGGCTTCCACGGCGGCGATAAGGCTGGTCACGCTGTCGTGCTCCTCGGCGATGACGGGCGCGCGGCCTAGTGGCGTGAAGATTTCTGCGAGGGCGGCGTGGTATTCCGGGTAGTCGGCGCGGCTGTAGGCGATGAGCGGTGTGGCAGCGATCTTGTCGAGGGTGACTGAGCGGCTGCGGGCGAGGGCGTGGCTGGGGGCGAGGGCGACGCACATCGGGTAGCGGGCGAGTTCATGGAAACGCAGGCCGCGGAGCGCTTCCCCGGTGGGCTCGACCATGAGCGCGACTTGCAGCTTCCCTTCGCGCAGGCCGGCGAGCATTTCCTCCGTCGAGAGATCGTGCAGCGAGACGCGCACGCCGGGAAACTCCGCCTGAAAGCTGCGCAGCGCCCGCGGCAGAATCTGCACCGTGAGGGATGGCGCATAGCCGACGCGCAGTTCGCCGCGCAAGCCGCCGGCGACCGCGCGCACGGCGACCACGGCTTCCTCGGCACGCTGGAGGACAGCGCGGGCTTCGGTGAGAAAGACACGCCCGGCTTCGGTCAGCCGCACGGCTTTGGCGCTGCGCTCAAGCAAGGCCAAGCCCAATTCTTCTTCGAGATCGCGGATTTGCCGGCTGATCGCCGGCTGGGCGACGCGCAGTTTTGCCGCTGCACGCGTCACGTTTTCTGCCTCGGCCACGGCGACGAAGTAGCGGAGGTGGCGGAGTTCCATGGGCGGCGAGTATGCCTTTCCGGCATGGTGAGGCAAGAAACACGGTATTTCCGCACTGCATCTCTCCCGGCTTACGCTCAGCCATGATCAACTTAAGAAAAGCGAACGACCGGGGTCACGCCGAACATGGCTGGCTCGACTCCTACCACACCTTCAGTTTCGCCGATTACTATGACCCGAAATGGATGGGCTTCCGCAGCCTGCGCGTCATCAATGACGACCTCGTCATGCCGCGGATGGGCTTCGGCACGCATCCGCATCGCGACATGGAAATCATCACCTACATCCTCAGCGGCCAGCTCGCGCACAAGGACTCCATGGGCAATGGGCGCACCATCACGCCGGGCGAATTCCAATACATGAGCGCCGGCACTGGCGTGCAGCACAGCGAGCAAAACCCGAGCGGTCAGGAGCCCGTGCGGCTGCTCCAGATCTGGATTCAGCCCGACGCCAAAGGCGTGGAACCGAGCTACGCGGAGAAATCTATGAAAGACGCCGCGACCGGCCTTCATCTCATCACCAGTAAATCCGGACGCGACGGCTCCATCGCCATCCACCAGGACGCCAATCTTTACCTCGGCAAACTCGACGCCGACCAAACCGTGACGCATAAGCTCGGCGCGGATCGCCATGTCTGGCTGCACGTCGCCGAAGGGGACATTACCCTCAACGGCCAGACGCTGACCGGTGGCGACGCGGCGGCGGTCAGCGGTGAAACCGCGCTCACCCTCACCGGCCTGAATACCGCCCAAGTGCTCCTCTTCGACCTCAACTAACCAGCCAACAGCCACACCCAACTCATCTGCATCCTATGCCCAAACTCCTCGTTCTCTATTATTCCATGTATGGCCATGTCGAAACCATGGCCGGCGCGATTGCCGAAGGCGCGCGCAGCGTTGCTGGCGTCGAAGTCATTCTCAAGCGCGTCCCCGAAACCATGCCGCCGGACGTCGCCGCGAAATATGGCGCGAAGCTCGACCAAGCCGCTCCAGTGGCTGATCCCAAGGAACTCGGCGACTACGACGCCATTATCTTCGGCTCGCCCACGCGCTTCGGCAATATGACCGCGCAAATGCGCAACTTCCTCGACCAAACCGGCAGCCTCTGGATGAAAGGCGGGCTCGTCGGCAAAGTCGGCAGCGTCTTCACCAGCACCGGCACTGGCGGCGGCAACGAGAGCACCATCATCAGCTTCGCCACCACACTCATCCACCACGGCATGGTCTATGTGGGCCTGCCGTACTCGTGCCCGGAGCTGGCCGATATCACCGAGGTGAAGGGCGGCTCGCCGTGGGGCGCGGCTTGCATCGCCGGTGCCGACGGCTCGCGCCAGCCCTCGGCCAAGGAACTCGCCATGGCGAAATTCCAAGGCGCACACGTCGCCAAGATCGCCACAAAACTCACCGCCTGATTCAGTCACCATCACCGATGAAATACGCCACCATCGCCGCCCGCGTCCTGCTCGCTCTCATCTTCGTCGTCTTCGGCCTGAACTTCTGGCTGAACTTCATCCCGATGCCCAAGGACCCGCCGCCACCACCCACGGTTCTCAGCTTCATGGCTGCGTTTTATGCCACCGGCTACCTCGCTGCGGTCAAAGCCCTTGAAGTCCTCGGCGGCCTGCTCGTCGCTAGCGGACGCTACACCGCTCTCGGCCTGCTCATCCTCGGCCCGATCATCCTGAACATCCTGTTCTTCGATCTCTTCCTCGCCAAAGCCTTCAACATCGTCAGCGCCATCGCCGCCGTCCTCGCCCTCTTCCTCCTCTACACCGAGCGCGCCCGCTTCCTGCCCTTGGTAAAAGCGTAACCGCCGAACCACAAAAACGCCGCCCGGTTTCCCGGGCGGCGTTTTCGTTTGGAATGTTAAAGCCGCTTACTCGTCGTTCGTCGGGCCCACACAGACGAGCCAGAGCTTCAGGAAGTTCATGACCTGCACCTTCGTGAGCTGATTGGCCGAGAGGTCGTATTTGATCTTGCTCGATCCGGGGAGCTGCTTGTCGCCCACCGTCGTCATCTGATCCTGATACGCGATCGTCCCGGTCAGCGACGGCACCGTGTTATCCACCGCGAAGAACGCCTCTTCATCGCTCATCTTCGCAAACGCCGCCGCCTCGCCCGCCGGCTTCGTGTTCTTCGCCTCATTGAAGCGCAGGTTGAATTCATACTGGCCCTTGCCATTGCTCGCGCGGTTCGCGTCTTCGACCCACTTGATCGAACCCGTCACCGTGTCCTCCACTTCCTTGCCATTGGACTGATAGATAAAGCGGATGCCGTTCGTGTAGTAGTTCCCCGTCTCGTAGTCGTAATCGAGATTCCCGTTCACCACCGTGCGCGGATAGGTCTGCGCCGGGCCCATCGCCAGCGCGAGCGATTCGAAACGCATCGGATCGCTGTTCTTCACCTCCACCTTCACCTGCTTGCCCGCGAGCTGACGCAGATAGGTCACCGCGCCCGCCGCCTTCTTGCCCTTGCCCACCAGCTTGCCGCCAAACTTATCCGTAAACGCCGGCGCCTTCCCGATCGCATCCACCGCGATCCGCTGCTGACTGTCGGCTAGACCCTCTTCATTGTATTCGCCGTTCGCCGCCACCGGCACCGTTCCCACCCATTTCCCTACCGTCTTCTTCTGCGAAAGATTTGCCGGGTTCAGCACCGAGAGATCCACCGCATACACGAGCTGCGCCTTCTGCCCCATCCCCAGAATGCCACCCACCGCCGGCTGCCGTTTGATCGTGCCCTTAAACTCCGTCGTCTGCGCCACCGTCAGCGCGAGCGCATACTCATCAGACACGCCCTTCTGCGGCTTGCCCTTTTCATCGAGACTCTTGCGGGTCTTGAAATCGATATCCATCGTGCCGGCGATCGCGCCCGGCAGATTCAGCTTCTCCGGCTCCTGCGCCCGCCCCGCGAGCGGAGCGAAAACGGTAAGTCCGGCGACCAGCGTAGTGAGGGAGAGGTATGGGAGTAGTTTCATAGGGATACAGTGAGGCCCGCGAGCATGCCCACCCCATCCCTAGGCGTCAAGGCACGCCGTGCCCCCAATCCCTCCAGCCCTCCATACCCATCCCCCGCACCGCGACACCCCTTCCCTCGCGACCTCCGCACCCACCCCTTTCCCTTTCCATACCCACCCATTTTTCCAGTTTACCCTACCCCTATTATCGTATTACCCCATCGACGCGCAGTTTAGCCCACTAGGGCAACCCCCATCCCCATGAAGCCGCTACTTCTGTTGCTCTTGCTCATAAACTCCGTGATCGCGACCGGAGTTTCTGCGGCGGAAGCGGTCGTATCCATCGCCCCCCAAAAGGTGAGGCTAGTTGCTGCGACTTTGGCGAACTCTCCCTCCGAGAGGCTTACGTTTTCTATCTCCAATCGAACTGGCCGGAACTGGCGTTTCAGCCGGTTTTACGAGAGTTGGTCCCCTATTTTGGTGTCCGCCACTGGCGTGGTCACCCAACTTAGGTGGAGTCGCGACGCGACGAGGTTTGCCCGATTGACGGACTACCCACTCCTTAAATCAGGTCAGCGGGCCACCACCGAACGCTTCTGCCGGGTTTCTCGCGACAAGGAAGGTCTCTTCTTCAGCATTGGCGATGGGACGGGCGGGATTTTCTCCGGTGCTGTCGTGCCCGGCGATTACAAGTTTGCCATTTCATACCGGGTTGATCCTGATGGCCATTTATTGAAGCGTGCGCTTGGAGATTTCGGCTTTGACGTTCATGCCGTCTGGTCAGGATGGGTCATGAGCAACTGGATGGACCTGACTATCCGCGACGACGCTCCATAAACACAAACGGCTCGCCACGGGAGAGCGAGGCGGCGAGGGTCGGCCCATGACCGAGCCGCAGACTGCCGTCGAACTCCTCCAGGCGCTCGTCCGCATCCCCAGCGTGAACCCGGAGGGCGAGCCGGGGACCAGGGAGACAGGGGAGGCGGGGATCGCGGGTTGGCTGGGAGAGTGGTTGCGCGGGCTGGGGGCGGTGGTGGAGTTGCGCGAGGTGCTGCCGGGCCGGCCCAATGTGGTGACGCGCTTTCCCAGTGATCGCCCCGGCAAACCCCGCGTGCTGCTGGCCCCGCACACCGACACAGTGAGCGTGCTCGGGATGACGATCCCGCCGTTCGCCGCCGAACTCCGCGACGGCAAAATCTGGGGCCGCGGCGCGAGCGACACCAAGGGGCCAATGGCCGCAATGCTGTGGGCGCTGCGCGAAATGCGGGAGCGCCTGCCGACGCTGGGGCATGAGATTTGGTTCGCCGGGCTGGCGAGTGAAGAGGCCGGTCAGCATGGCTCGAAGGCGCTGGCCCGGGAGGAGCGGTTCGACTTCGTCATCGCCGCGGAGCCGACGGATTTGCAGGTCGTCCACACGCACAAGGGCAGCGCCTTTCTCCAGCTCCGCACGACGGGCAAGGCCGGTCACGCCTCGCGGCCGGAGCTGGGAGAGAATGCCATCACCAAGATGCTCGATGTGCTCGGCTTCCTGCGCGGGGAGCTGGCGCGGGAGTTTGCAGCGATCCACGATCCGGTGCTGGGTTCGCCGACGATTAGCATCGGCACGGTGCGCGGCGGGTCGAAGACGAACATCATCCCCGAGGCCTGCGAGGCGAGCGTGGACATGCGCTTCGTGCCGGCGCAGTTCACGCCGGATTTCGCCACGCACCTCACCACCCGCCTCCGCGCCATCTGCCCCGATCTCGCCCTCGACTTCTCTCCCGCCCCCCCGCTTTACACCGACCCCGCCCACCCGCTCATCCGCCTCCTCGGCGACTGCGGCGCGGCCCCCGTCGGCGCCCCCTGGTTCTGCGACGCCTGCTTCTTCGCCGAACGCGGCATGCCCGCCGTGGCCCTCGGCCCCGGCTCGATCGCGCAAGCGCACACGAAGGATGAGTTTATCGCGGTGGCGGACTTGGAGCGCGGGGTGGAGTTCTTCCGCGATTTCCTCGGGCGTCTGTAAAACTTCCCGCGCTACCGCGGCGGGAGGATTTCCGCCAGGGCGACGACGGCATCCGGGAAGTCCAGCGGCGCGGCGGTGCCTTCGGCGGGGACGGTGAGGTGCTCGCGGTAGGCCGGGCCTTCGGGCTGGCGGTAGATTTCGAGGACGTCGTCCTGCAGATTCAAAATCCAGAACTCGCGGATGCCGGTAGCGGCGTAGGCGCGCAGCTTTTCCGCGCGATCATATTCGAGCGAACTGTCGGCGACTTCGATGATGAGAAAGACTTCCGCGGGGGTCGGATGACGCTTCGAGTTGCCGCGTGTCCACGGCACCAGCGCGAGGTCGGGCTGCGGCGCGGAGTAGCGCTCCAGTTCAACAGGGTTTTGCGGGGAGATTTTGTAACGGCGGCGGGCGTGCTCGCCGAGATAGGCGGTGAGATTGGTGACGGCTTGGGCGTGGCGGTAGCCGATGGCGTGCATGATGATGAGTTCCCCGTTGAGCAGTTCGATCCGGTCCTTGGCGTCGAGGACGCCCGTTTCGTAGAGGCGATAGTATTCGTCGGTGGTGAATTTGTAAGTGGCCGCCAGCGCGCTCATGGCGGGCAGCATGGCAGAGGGCGGCGGGAGCGGCAAGAGTCCGCGCGACGCGACTTGCCCCAGCGGCTTTCGCCGTCTAGCTTCGCGGCCCTTTTTCCCACCACACCATGAGCCAGCCCCAGCAAGAGAAGACCGCCATCAATCCCACCCGCGCGCAGGATTTCCCGGAGTGGTATCAGCAGGTGGTGAAGGCCGCCGATCTGGCGGAGAACAGCGACGTGCGCGGGTGCATGGTCATCAAGCCGTGGGGCTACGGGATCTGGGAAAACATGCAGCGGGTGCTGGACGGGATGTTCAAAGCCACGGGGCATAAGAACGCGTATTTCCCGCTCTTCATCCCGCTCTCGTATCTCGCGAAGGAGGCGGAGCATGTCGAAGGCTTTGCCAAGGAGTGCGCAGTGGTGACGCATCATCGGCTGGAGGCCGATGGCAAGGGCGGCTTGCGGCCTGCGCCGGGCGCGCAGCTCACCGAGCCGCTGGTCGTGCGGCCGACGAGCGAGACGATCATCGGCGCGAGCTACGCGAAGTGGGTGCAAAGCTGGCGCGACCTGCCGATTTTGATCAACCAATGGGCCAACGTGGTCCGCTGGGAAATGCGGCCGCGCGTCTTCCTGCGCACGGCGGAGTTTCTGTGGCAGGAAGGCCACACCGCGCACGAGACCCAGGCGGAGGCGCTCGCCGAGACCGAGCAGATGCTGCGCGTCTATGAAACCTTCGCGCGCGACTACCTGGCGCTGCCCGTTTTCACCGGCGAGAAGAGCGCGGGCGAGCGCTTCCCTGGCGCGGTGCAGACGCTGTGCATCGAAGCGATGGTGCAGGATCGCAAAGCCATCCAGGCCGGCACGTCGCACTTCCTCGGGCAGAACTTCGCCAAGGCCAGCGGCATCAAATTCCAGTCGCGCGAGGGCAAAGAGGAGCACGCGTGGACGACGAGCTGGGGCGTGAGCACGCGGCTCATCGGCACGCTCATCATGGCCCATTCGGACGACGACGGCCTCGTCCTCCCGCCCCGCATCGCCCCGGCGCAAATCGTCATCATCCCCGTCACGCCCAAGCCCGAGACCCGCGATGCCGTGCTCGCCGCGGCCCAGCAGCTCGCCGCCGACTTACGCGCGCAGACCGCCTTTGGCGAAAAGCTCACTGTCGAGATCGACCAGCGCGACATCGGCGGCGGAACGAAGACGTGGGATTGGATCAAAAAAGGCGTGCCCATCCGGGTCGAACTGGGACCGCGCGATTTGGAGAAAGGCAGCGTCGCCGTCGCCCGTCGCGATCGCGGGCCGAAAGAAAAGGCGTTTGTACCGAACGCGGAATTCGTCGACCAAGCCGGCGCGATCCTCGAAGAAATGCAGGCCAGCCTTTTGGCCCGCGCCACCGCCTACCGCGACGCGAACACCGTGAAGATCGACACGAAAGAGGAGTTCTACGCCTTCTTCACCGCGCAGAATCCGAACAAGCCCGAGATCCACGGCGGCTTCGCTCTCGCGCACTGGAACGGCTCGGCGGAAGTCGAGGAGAAGATCAAAGACGACCTCAAAGTGACCATCCGCTGCATCCCCACCGATGCGCCCGAAGAGGACGGCCGCTGCATCCTCACCGGCGAGCCGAGCAAACGGCGAGTGGTCTGGGCGAAGAGCTATTGATTCGGAGGGACGCGCGGGAGCGCTTCCAAAAGCGAGGCGGCCCCGCTTGCGCAGAGCCGCCTCGAAACTTGAGCGGGGAAAACCCGCCGGCTTACTTGCCCTTCAGCTTTCCAACTCAGCGATAAACGCCGCCGGGCCGCCGGGTTGATAACCAAGCTCACCGACTTTTTTCCCCTCGGCGTTGAGCACGACGATCGTCGGATAGCCTTTCACCTTATATTCCTTCTGGAGCTTGTCGTTTTGCTCCTTCACCTCGGCAGTTTGCTCGTTCTTCCGCGGGAAATCCGCTTCCACGAGCACGAGGTTCTTCTTCGCGTATTCCTCGAATTCGGGCTTCGTGAAGACTTCTTTATCGAGCTTGATGCACCAGCCGCACCAGTCCGAGCCGGTGAAGTCGATGAGGAGCAGCTTTTTCTCCGCCTTGGCCTGCTCTGAGGCTTTGGCGAAATTCTCGGACCAGCCGGGCTTGGCGAGAGTGGTGGAAGTGGTGAGGGCCAGAACCGCAACGGCGCCGGCAATCGAGGTGAGGAGTGTTTTCATAGGCCGCAATAGACGCCGGCCCCGGAAACCGTGTTCATTCTAATTTCTCGCGCCTCCCGGATGCGACTGAACCGGCAGCTTATTTGGCTTTGAGCTTATCAAGCTCAGCGATGAACGCTTTCGGCCCGCCTTCCATATAGCCGAGTTGACCGACTTTTTTGCCTTCCGCATCAAGCACGATAATCGTCGGGTAGCCTTTGACGCCATGCTCCGCCTGGAGCTTTTCATTCTGCTCCTTGAGTTTCCGCGTCTGACGTTTGCCCTGCGGGAAATCCACTTCGACAAGCACCAGATTCGCCTTGGCGTAGGTCTTGAAATCCGGCTTGGAGAAAACTTCCTTGTCGAGCTTGATGCACCATCCGCACCAGTCCGAACCGGTGAAATCCAGCAGCACCATTTTTTTCTCGGTCTTGGCCTGCGCGAGCGCCTTGTCGTAGTCATCGTCCCAGCCGCCCGCGGCCAGGGCAGTGGTGGAGGTGAGGGTGAGAAGAGCGAGCGCACCGAACATTCGGGAGAGGAACTTTTTCATAGGCGTGAATGGGAGCACCGCCCGGCGGGCAATGTCGATTTCAATTTCCCGCTTGGACCAGCTTTAGCGCCACCGCACCGCCCACGGCCACCAGCCCGCCGAGCACGGCGCGGGGCGTGGGGCGCAGACCATCGAGGAAGAAGGAGAGCACGATGGTCACGAGTGGCGACGTCGCGATGATCGGTAGGACGATTCCGCTGGGCGTCGTCCGGAGCGCCCATTGGTAGCAGCCCACGCCGATGGTCGGCCCGGCCAATGAATTTGCGATAATCATCGGCCACGCCGCGCGCCAGCTTCCCGGTGGGCGCGCCGCATCGTCGGCCGCGCGCCCTTTTCGCAGCAGCCAAAAGGCCACGAGTGTCAGCAGCACGCCGCCGACGGCCCGCTGATATGCCGCCGTGCCACCATCGATCGGGAAATTCGTCAGCGCGGCGACATCGTTCGCCTTTCGACTCACGACCGCGCCCAGCGCCTGCCCCAGCGCTGAGCCCACGCCGAATAGTGCCCCAATCCAAAACGTCCGCCGGTCCACGTCCACCCCGTGATCCGGCGCCAATGCCACGGCGACCCCCGCGAGAATGACCGCCGCACACGCGAGGTCCACCGCGCGCAGCGTCGTCCCCAGCCACGCCCACTCCGCCACCGCCGCGATCGGCGCCGCCAGGCATTGCGTGAGCAGGATGGAAAGCCGCGGCCCAATCCGCGTCAGGGCGCCGAACAGTGCCATATCACCCAGCCCGAAGCCGATCACTCCACTAAGAAAAAACCACGGCAGCGACGCCCCGCGCAGCCCTTCACCAAAGGTATGCGCCCAGCCCGCAAGCAGCACCGTGGCCACGCAAATCCGCGCCAGATTTGCCCGCGGTCCCCCGAGCATCCGCGCCGTCCGCGCAGCGAAAATCACCGAGAGCGAAAAGAAAATCGTGGTAAGCAGCGAGGCGAACATGCGGCGCGAACTGCGCAGTCAGCCGCGGTTTGCGCGCACTGTCCAGCGCCGGCCCCGGCTCATGCGGTCCACGAATTTTTGCGCAGCGGATTTGATCCTCGCGCGAAGGACGCGAAGGACGCAAAGGGATGAGGATGTTCCTCTACCTCCTTTGCGCCCGTCGCGTCCTTGGCGCGAGGCATCGGTGCGCAGCAACTCAGGGATTGGCTGGTGCCGGCGCGCTCGCAGGGACGAAGAGGGTGCGATTACTCGGATCGCGCGGGTTATCCGGTCGGGGATAGTCGCGCCAGAGCCAGCGGAGCATCTCGGGCAAAATGGCGCCCGATTGCTTGTTCGAGTGCGTGCCGATGCCCCATGTAAAATTGACGTCGTAGCCCTTCTCGGTGAGCGCCGCGACCATCTTGCGGTTCTGGGCGTGCCAGTCGCGCTCGGGATCGTAAGTCGCCTCCGTACCTTGGCCGCGCAGGCCGCGATTGTCATTCAAGCCGTCCTGGAGAAATACGCGGAGCGGCTTTTTGCCCGTGGAGCGGATGAGTTCGGGATAGACGTGGCCGCCGCGGATATTCGTGAAGCTGCCGATCGTGCTCAGCACTTTGCGAAATTGATCGGGTCGATGCCACGCCACGGTGAACGCCGCAATCGCGCCCGAGCTCGCGCCGCCGATCCCGCGATCTTCCGGGTTCGGCGAAATATTATACTGCTTCCCCAAGGCGGGCAGCAGTTCGTTGACGATGACCTGAGCGTATTTGTCGTCGAGCGCGTTGTATTCCTGAGGGCGATTGGAGCCGCGGTCGCCCCAATCCTTGGAACTAGCTTCCGGCTGTTCCGGCTTGCGTCCGGGATTGATAAAGACGGCGAGCATCACCGGGATTTCGCGGCGGTAGATGAGGTTATCCAGCACGAAAGGCGTACGGTAGTCGCCGCCGGGCCCGACCCACGCCTGGCCGTCTTGAAAAATCATCAGTGCCGCGGGTTTAGCCGGGTCGTACTGCGCGGGGACGTAGATGCAGTAGTCGTGCAGCGTCCCGGGATAAGCCTCGCTCGGCAATTTCTGCCATTCGCCAACCTTGCCCTGCGGCACGCCGGGCTGCGGCTGCGAGTCGGGGCCCAGGCGATAGACGTCGTCCAGAGCACCGGCGGACACGCTTCCAAGCGCGGTGATCGCCAACGCCGCAAACCCGGCCAGCGCAGGCCAAACTGAAGTTACAACGTGTCGAGACGAGGAAGGTCCGGGGGCGGTATTCATAAGCCGAAAAGCACAGCACTTCCCCCACAGCCCGTCGAGCCCGCGCCCACTTTAACTCCGCAGAAACCGCTCGAGTTCCCCGCCAAAAAGGGCGCGAACATCGCGCTCGATTTCCGCCTGGGTCGGCTGCCAACCGGTGGCGGCGAGGTCAGCGTATTTTTCTCCGAGCACCTTGCCGATAATCGCGCGGGAGTGGCTCCACTTATAGATGAGTTGATCCATCACTCGGCCGTCGCTGTGCTGTGGCGTCATGCTCAAGCCGAGGAGTTCCAGCCGCATCCGGGTGATTTCCTCGACGATCGACGGATTGTTCAGAAACCACCAGCAGCCGAAGATGTGCAGGTTACGGAATTTCCGCGCCGTCACGCACAGCTCGTATTGGTTTTCGCGGGCGAGCATCGTCACGAGGAATTTATTTTCGGGGAATTGGGCGCACAGATTTGCCACCGCGCTCACGTCGGCCTGGCCCACCCCGTCGCCGGCCAGCCCGAGTCGCGGATTGATCTGGCGTTTCACCCCGATCATCAGCGCCAGCGCTTGCCCGTGCTCGCGGCCGTGCGGGAGAATGGCGTGCTCGATCAGCCGCGCCGCCGGGGTCGGCGCGGGAAAGGCGAACTCCGGGCCAAGGGAGACCATGCAGTACTGGGCATCCATCCGCTGCGTCCAGTCGGCGAGAAACCGGCGCACCTCGCCGAATGTCTGACCCGAAAAATCCGCGCGCACCTCGTAGCCCCAGGCGTGGAGCTGCGGCGCGGTGTTTTCCCAATCAACGAGCAGCGGATCAATCCGCAGCGCGGCCACAAACCGCTCATCGCGGGCAAAGCCGCGCTCCCAGACGAGCCATTCCCGCTCGTCGAAAGGCGAGTTCGTCATGCAGATCTTCCGCACGTTGGCCAAGGCCATGGATTGGGTCACGAAATCGCCAATTTTCCAGCTCGCGAAGTGGCGGCGCAACGCGGGCAGATCCCGCTTTTGCACGTCGAGTCCTAGTCGATTGAGCACCGTGAGCACGCCCCGGCAGGCCTCCGAAAGGGGCGAGCGTTGGATGAATAAAGCGTCCCAGATGAGTTCCGCCTGCGCCGTTTTCGTGAGCGTCCAAAACCTTCCGTAAGGCACGTCCAGATACCGAAAGCCTTCGGCCACCAGATAGTGATACACGAGCAGTTCATCGATCCCCCAAAGCAACAACTCGCCAAACGCCGGATCGTAGAGATGCGTGTGGATATCGAAAACCGGCGTGGTCTCGACGATATCCGCGACCTGCTGTTGCAGAGAAAGTTGCTGGTGCATTTAGGAACCCGGTTGGTTTCGCGCTTGCCTCCCGCCATCGCAAGCGGCGAATCGGTTTATCCGATTAACCATTTCGAGAATCGGCTCGCCACCTTTGGCGTGCGGTGGGGGCGGAGCTGGAGGAACCTGCCGCCTTCGCCGCTCGCCAGCGAGGGCGATGACGCAGTCACGCTCGCGGCGCTACCCCACTCCGCTTCCCGCGCTGCACTTTCTCCGCCTGCCCATGATCGCGCCAGCCATCGTAGATCTGAAATCAGGCTCACAGGCGCGGGCGGAGATCATCGCGGAGGGATGCGCTCCTGCGCGTCCCTGACTTTCGGCGGGTGCGTGATTTCCGGGGAGCGTATCTTCGCCGCGTGGGACGCGCGGGAGCGCGTCCCTCCGACGACTTTGGCCAGCCCCCAATACGGCGGCGCTTTCCGCCGCTCACCAAAAAGCAAGCGCTACGCTGCTGCTCAATCGTCACCACCGCGGGAGCTGGCGGGGGAAGGGGCAGTGCGTGCAATCGGAGACGTCGCGGAGGCAGAAGTCCTCGTAGATTTGCAGGAGGCCTTGCTGGAGCGCGGCGAATTTCAGGAACTCGGGTCCGCGTGGGCTGTCGCCAAAAAGGCGAAGGGCGGCCACTTCTACGCGCTGATTGGTGAGCGGAGCACGCAGGGTTTTAAAACCCGTCCACCGCGTTTCATCGGCCGCCTCGGCGAGAGGAAAGAACACATTCGCGAGCATTTCGGTGACGCGGGACTCCCCGATCAGGGCCATGCGTTTCGCCGAGGGCTTGGAGGTTACGGTGTAGTGGAAGTCCCAATACTCGTCGCTGAGCTGCGTGAAAAATTCGTGGATTTCGAGAGGCGCACAACGCTCACGCAAGGCGCGGATTTTCGGCCAGTGACTGACCATCGCCGCGAGCGCGGCGACGCGGCGTTGCGGGTGGTTCGCCGGGCGCTGGCCGCCCAACTGCCAGAGCTTCGGGCCGAGCGCCGACCGCCCGAGCTCCGCGCGGCGCGGCCACCACTGCTCCCAAAGCCCACGCAGGTAGGAGCGTGTCGGCATGTCGAATTCGCCGAGGTCGCTCGCTGGCAGAAAACCACTCACGCCGAAGAGCAGCGCCGCGGCATCGCCTTTGCGCAGCAAACGCAGCGGGAGGCGCTGGGCGAGGAGGGTGAAGGGCAGCTTGTTGCTCTTGTAACCGAGCGTGGCGGCGAGCGCCTGGAAGAGCGCTTCATCCGCGCCGTGCAACTCGGCGAGGGTGGCCAGGGCGGCGGCCTTTTTGCGCAGCCGATGCTGCGCGGCCCCGAGCAGGACTTCGCGCGCGGCGTCCTCCGTCAGTTCGCGAAGCGGCGCGCAGCAGCGACCGGGGAGAGCCGGCGGCAAAGGATTGGGCGGCTCGTCGGTCAGGCTGGCGACATTGAGCAGGACCTGCGGAATGAGGCGATGTTGTGTCGTCCGGGTAAAAAACTCTCCGCCGCCCGCACGGGTAAAAACGTGCAACACCACTCCATTGTAAGCTGAATTCTCCGCGTGACCGTGACGCTCCCAATCGCGGACATCGGGGTCGAGTTCGATGCTCCCGCGCACCGGCGCTGCCTCATCGAGCGAAACTGCGGCCTCGGCGAAATCCGGACCCGCCTCGTGATTCCACACGCCGAACTGCACCACCCGCGCCGTGCCCCCGGCGACCGTGCGAAACTCGCGCCCGAAATCCCCGGCGAACCAGTGCGCCTGCAATTCCATCTCCGTCAGCTCTCGCGGCACCCGCAGCAGCGGAGTCTCGCGCGCGCCACTGGGCAGGAGTTGCGCGTAGCGTTCGGCGGGAGACATAGAAAAAGGGCGGTTATTTTTTAACTGGCGCGGGTGTGCCGACAGGAGGAACTGGAGCCGGGGGTGCCGGTGGGGTTGCGAGCGCTTTGAGCAAATCGCCGGCGGACGATTTCGGCACAGCGGCAGACATCTTCACGGCGATGGTGAAAGCTTCAAGATCACGCTTCGCGGCGCGGAGCAGGAAAATCTCGTGGATCGCCACACGCATGGCGTCCTCAGTGTTGCCGTAATATTCGCGCGCCAGCGCAAAGGACGCGAGCGCCGCCGCCGGGTCATCGACGGCCACTTGGAGCAAACCCAGTCCCTCCATGATCACCCCGCTGCGCAACTTCTTTCCCGAGGCCAACAGCGCCGCATCGCCGCGCGCGCGGTCGGTTGAAAACCACAGTTGGGCGGCTTTTCGATACTCCGCCCACTCGCCACTAGTTGGCTTCTCGTCGAGCTCCAGCGCGCCTTTGAAGGGGCGATAAAGCGGATCGCCAACACACGTGGTCATCCACGAAAGCGCCCGCAGGGACATGTAGGAGCTTTCGGCAAAAGTGAAACCAGCGCGCAGGCGGTCGTGCAAAATATCGAGTTGCGGGGTGTACGCGAGGTAGGGCTCATAGACATTGCCGAGCGTGGCCGCGGCACCGGCGGCAAGGAGCGGCGCGACCCAATTGCGGATGGGATCGCGCACCGTCGCTGCGCTGAAGGAGTGGATATGGACCGCCACTGCGCCTCGCGCGAAGCGGAAGTCCGACCGCACAAACGGCCCGATGCTGTGTTCCGCATACCAGCCAAAATAAAGCGCCGCTCGCGACATTGGGTAGCTTTCCGGGAAAAGTTCCGGCCCGTTGTCGAGCACGACGGGCGTGCCGCGGCGGCGTGCTTCTTTGGCGATGGCGTAAAGCCATTTGTCGCCCTCGGCGTAACCCGCCTCGGCGATATTGCGCGCGTCGATAAAAGTGATACCAGCGAGTCCGGTGCGCTCTGCTTCCAGCCCGTCGGTGATCATGCGTCGCACGATCTCTGGAGTCGGCCCATCGAGCCGGCAGACGAGCATGATTTCGGGATGTCCGAAATCCGCGACCGAGGAAAAACTGCGGAAGTAAGGATTGTTCAGCGCCCCGGAAATGATCCGCTGATTCAGCCCGAGCACGGCGACTTCCGCATCCACGGAGGCGGCGTTGACGATGCCGATGGGCGGTGGCCCGATCTGCTTGTCGCCGGGATATTTCGGAGCTTCGGCGATCTTCAACGGCACGCCGCGGATGAGCGCGACAAACCGGATCTTGTTTGCCTCCACTGGCCCGAGCGGATTACCGGGATCCCGCAGCTTCCACCAAAAATTCGCGGTCATTGCCTTCCGCAGGGGTTCAGCAATCGTCCGCTCGTACTCTGCGCGGGTAATCTCCTCGGTCTTGGCACATTTCAGCCCGAGAACGCGGTCCTTCGCGATCCCACGCTTCTCCGCGTAAAAGCGCGCGAGGTCGGCGGAATCCCGATCGCTCTCGTTGAAAATGACCAGCGTCGCGGCGGCGTCCGTATTCTCGTTTGCGTTCGTCCTGGCTACCAAAGCGACCAGGAAAGCAACGAGCACCGCAAGCGGAAGAGACGGCAATCGCATCACGCTTCGATCCTCATTCCGTCAAAGGCCAGACCGACGCTGGGAGGCAGAGTGGCTTCAATCTCGGCGTGCATCAGCTCGTGGCTGAGATGCGTGAACCACGTCTGTTGCGGACGGACTTTTTCCGCGAGGTCGAGCGCTTCGGAAACGCTCATGTGGGTTGGGTGGGCTTGGTGGCGCAAAGCATCGACGATGAGATGCCGCACGCCGCGGATGCGTTCAATCGCCGCCGGCGGCACCACTTTGCAATCGCTCAAATAGGCGGCGAGCGGCACGCCGTCGCGGGAGAAAAGATAGCCGTTCACTGGCGTGCGCCCGTGCTGCACGGCGAGCGGCGTCAGCTCCGTCGCCCCGAGCGTGAACGGACCGTCGATGACGCGCGGGAGCGGACGCATGTAGCCCGGCCAGCGGTTCTCGCCGTTGAAGGCGAAGACATAGACGCGCTCCAAGTCGCGCATCGTCTCTGGCCCCGCGTAAACCGGCAGATCGTGCCCACCAAAACAAAATGGCCGCAGGTCGTCGAAGCCCATGATGTGGTCGGTGTGCGAATGCGTATAAACGACGGCGTCCACCCGGCGCACCCGCTCGCGCAAGGCTTGGGCGCGGAAGTCCGGCCCGGTGTCGATCAGCCACGCGGCTTCCGGCGTCTCGCAATAGATCGAGGCCCGCGTGCGCGCATCGCGTGGGTCGGCCGAGCGGCACACGCGGCAGTCGCACCCGATCATCGGCACGCCCATCGAAGTCCCCGTGCCCAGAAAAGTAATCGTGAGTGCCGACATGCGGCGCGCACGCTTCCACAATGCCCCGCCAGCCGCAACGCCCGCGTGCCGCTTCCGCCCGGTAGCCCCGAAGGATCACAAAAGCCCGTACTCAGAGTTCGTCCCGAAAATCAAAGCGCGTGTCATCCTGAGCGAAGCGGAGGCGGAAAGGCGGGCGCAGCGGAGTCGAAGGATCTCGGCGGTTCGTCCCAGCGCTCTACGTGTTCGGACCACGGAGGTTTGCCACTGGCCCGCCTCCGCCCACGTGGCGCCTCGCAGACTCGGCTTTCGACTCCGTTTCACTCCGCTCAGGATGACCCGTATCTGGTGTTTCCGAATGCGCAGGTGGTGGAGCCTGGCTTCCGCCGAAAAGCCACGCTTCCTCGGCTGCACCGGTGGGTGGGCGCGGTTGCGGCGCGGGCTGATTGGGGCGGCCGCGACGGAGTTCGGTTTTACTGCGAGGCCGCATGGAACCTACATCCGCGCGGCGGCGGCGCTGACAATCGCCGCGTCCACGAGCGGCTGCTGGCGGAGTGCGCCTTCGATGAGGCTGAGCATGCAGAGTTTATTCAGGCTCCGGCAGATGCCTCCTGAATGCGTGTGCAACGGCTCAAAAGCGTCGGGCGCGAAAAGGTCGGCCATGCGCCCGGCGACGAGAAGACGGAAGCCCACGTATTGCCGCGTTTCGTCCGGTCGCAGCGGCTGCAACTC
Source organism: Chthoniobacter sp. (assembly GCA_031390545.1). Classification (GTDB taxonomy): domain Bacteria; phylum Verrucomicrobiota; class Verrucomicrobiia; order Chthoniobacterales; family Chthoniobacteraceae; genus Chthoniobacter. The sequence continues at coordinate 246,856 of JANMTP010000035.1, forward strand.
GGCGCGGAGATAGATGCGATTGCGCAGCGATTCGTAGCTCGGGTGCTCCAGGCGTTGGGCGAGTCGGGCTTCGCCGAAAAGGAGCGTGGTGGTGAGTTTGCGCTCGGGGATTTCGATGTTGCTGATCGTGCGGATGACGTGCAGGCACTCGGCATCGAGCAGATGGCATTCATCCACGATGATGACGAGGCGCTGGCCGCGCTCGTGCATGTCCATAATGTGATTGCCGAGCAGCTTCATAAGATCCTGCACACGGCCAACGCCCGCGGGGAGCGCGAGATTGAGTTCGGAAAGGATTTCTCGCAGCAGGCCGATCTTCGACAGGCCAGGCGTCACGAGCACGAGGATGACGTGGTATTTCGATTGATCGAACTGCTCGAGTAGAAGTTGGCTGACGAGCGTCTTGCCCGTGCCGCTCGGTCCCGTCACGAGGCCAAGCGAAGCCTGGAAATCCACCGCCAGCATCATGCTGCGAAAAGCTTCGGCGTGACTTTCGGTGCGGTAGAAAAATGTGGGGTGAACGCAGTCGGCGAAGGGGTTGCTCTTCAGGCCGTAGTATTCGATGAAATTGATGTCGGGCAGCAGCGAGCGGAGGGCAAACGGCCCTGGACTTGGTGGCGGGGGAACGGCGGCGATGAGGGATTCGAGCGGGTCGTGCGGATTGGCTGCCACGCCCGTCTCGGGCGGGTCAAAGGAGCTGATCACGGAATCGGAGAGGCTTTCGATAGGTTGTGGATTCATGTGGATGGACTGGTTGGTGGTGCGTCATGGAAAGCGGAACCGGTCAGGCAGCGACGGCGTGAGCAGCGGGGGGAGCGGTAGTTCCGCTGGCGGATGTCGCCTCGACGAGTCGCGCCGCCATTGCGGTGAGACGACGGGCATTTTCGCTCGTCGGCTGCGCGAGGACCAGCGGCTGGCGGCTTTGGTTGGCGGCCTCGACGGCGCGGTCCCGGCGCAGGGAGCCGAGGCTCACTGGCAGGAATTGCAGGAAGCGGAAGGCGCACCCGCTGAGCCGGGCGAAAATGGCGCCGGCTTCGCTGTCATCGTCGGTCTGGTTCACGATGATCGAAATCTGCGCGGGCAGACCGCTTTCCCGCGCCACCTTAATCACGCCGTACGCATCAAGCGTGGCCGCGAGGTTTGGAGTTGCCACCACGATCATCTCGTGGGCAAGCCCGAGGAACTGCAGCACCTGCGCAGAAATACCCGCCCCGGTGTCGATGAGCAGCACGTCGAAATCCGCCGCCAGCCGGGAGAGCTCGCGGCCCAGGCGGTCAATGACCCGCGAATCGAGATCGGCCAGTCCGACAACGCCTGAGGCGCCACAGAGAATCTGCACACCCGCAGGGCCGGGTGTCAGGATCTGCGCCAGTTCGTAGCGCCCTTCCACCACGTCGAGAATCGTCCCACGCGGCGTGACACCAGCAAAAATATGCACGTTGGCCATCCCCAGATCGGCATCGAAAAGCAGCACGCGCAATCCACGCTCCGCCAGTGCCACGGCGAGATTTACACTGACGGTCGTCTTTCCAACCCCGCCTTTTCCACTAGTTACGGCGATCACGCGTAGAACGCTCTGCGGCCGACTGAATTCATTGCGGACGACATCGAGTGACTTGCCATCGGCAAACAGCGCGGTGTGAATCCGGTGGATCAGCTTTTCATCCGGGCGGTCGCCGAGAATTTCCTGAAATTCACGGTGAATGAACTGGAGGCGCGCCGGCTCGATGCTGGCGAGAAGACCGGAGGATTGGACCGAATTAGCGAAGTTCATCGAGCGTAACGCGAGGGCCTGCCGCAGGCCTTTAGAATGTGCGGTTTTTCGGCCAAGACCCAATATGTTGGGGTTTGATTCACCTTGACGGCCCATTAGTAGTGTCGATGATCGCTTTGTCAACTCTCTCGCCCGACCGCATGGACGAAATTCATTTCTACTGTATCGCCTGCGGAGCTGGCCTTCGCGCTGAGGTCGGACTTCTCGGCGATTTTTGCGATTGCCCAAGCTGTCTCCACTCGACGCCTCTTCCTGGCTCTACGGTAAGTGTCCGGTTGATGCCGTCACCCGAAGTCCTGGCGATCGAAGTGAAATTCCGAACCGCGTGCTGCGGGGCAAAAGTCCGGGTGGATGCCCGCAACCAGGGGCAAACGTTCGTTTGCCCCGACTGCCAGTGTAGCCTCCGGGTGCCGCTGTGGGAAAACCTGCCGCCTTCCCCGCCTTCCCCGGTCAATCCAGTTGCCCCACGGCTCCGCTTGAGCGCTGAGGAGTGCGCGTTTTTGAGTGCACCACTGCCCATTCTCCTTTCGACCGACAACTGATGAGTAACGACAAAACCAATGCTCCCAACGTGGAACAGCGGTGCCCCGCGTGCGGTGGTCGGTTCACGATTAGCCCGGCAAATCGTCGGAAAAAAGTGCAGTGCCCGCAGTGCCGAGAGGTCGTGACGTTGACCGAGCCTCCGGAAATCAAGGAGTCGGCGCAGAACGTTGAAAAGCCGCTTCCTCCCTCCGCGCCTCCAGAGTGGCTGGCCCGCTGTGAGCAATTGCAGGCGCGTATCGATGCGCTGGAGCAGCAAGTCGAAGCACTGATGGTTTCGCCTCGGCCCCACACCACCTTGCTGCAGGACAATCTCCCCAATCTCCGCTCCGGCTCACGGCCCAATCCGGCGCCAAGCACTCCATTGGAATTGCCTTCAACGCCACCGCCCACCGACAGCCGACCGCCGCTCGATCTCTCGCGGGTCACCGTGACTCCCGCCGTAGAAAGGTCCGAGCCGGGCTTTGGGCGAAACTTCCAGCTCCCCACGCCCGAGATCGGCCTTGTCGTCGCCGCCAGCGATAAGAGCGCGCACGAAGTCGTGGACGTACTTACCAAAATTCTGATGCAAGCCGGCTGGAAAGTGCAGGCCGCCATTCAGGACGCCAGCCTCTCTCCACATAGCGGCAGCCTGACCTTGGCCGCTGCGCCAACCATGTCCGTGCAGCGCGTCACCATCACCCTCAATGCTCTCCGCACCGCTGGCTACGCGGTCACCTATCAGCTCGATCCCACCCGCGGCCCCAGCGAAGCCACGTTGACGATCGGAGTCAGCGCGGTGGCAAGTTAGGGCTTGCTCGGATAGCACCGCGAGGCCGGGCGCTAGCCGACCTTCTGCCCGGCGCGTTTGCGGCCGTTGGCATCGAGGATTTTTTTGCGGAGGCGCAGGCTCTTGGGAGTCACCTCCACGTATTCATCGGGCGCGATGTATTCGAGCGAACGCTCGAGCGTCATGACGAGTGGCGGGGAAAGGCTGACGCCTTTGCCATCGCCGGTGGAGCGCATGTTCGAGAGCTTTTTGGCGCGGCATGGATTCACCGGCATGTCGTCGTTGCGGGCGTTTTCGCCAATGATCATGCCTTCATAAACCTCGGCCTGCGCGCCGATGAAAAGGCGGCCGCGCTCCTGGATGGTCTCCAGGCTGTAGGCGGTGCTGATCCCCTGCTCCATGGCCACGAGCACGCCGTTGTTGCGCGTGGGGATGTCGCCCTTGTGCTCGCCGTATTCCTTGAAGATATGCGACATGATGCCGTGGCCTTTGGTCGCGTTGACGAGGTCGGTCTCGAAGCCGATGAGGCCGCGCGTGGGGACAACGGCCTGCACGGTGACGCTGTGCGGGTTATGTTCCATGTGCGTGATGTCGGCTTTGCGGCCGGCGAGGGACTGGAGGATGTCGCCCAGGTTTTCGTTGGGCACATCGACGTAGAGGGTTTCGAGCGGCTCGAGGAGGGTGCCGTCGGCGTCCCGCTGGAAGATGACTTCGGGCCGGGAGACGAGGATCTCAAAGCCTTCACGGCGCATCTGCTCGACGATGATGGCGATCTGCATCTCGCCGCGAGCCTGGATTTCGAAGTGCCCAGCGACGTCAGTGTCGGCGAAGAGGATGGAGACGTTTGTGCGCGTCTCGCGGACGAGGCGTTCGCGGACCTGGCGGGCGGTGAGGAGCTTGCCTTCGCGACCGGCGAGCGGGCCGTCGTTGATGCAAATTTTCATCGTGATCGTGGGCGGATCGATGTCCACAAACGGGATCGGCAGGCGCTCCTCGGTGTCGGTAATCGTCTCGCCGATAAAAGCGTCCTCGAAGCCGCACAACCCGATGATGTCGCCCTCGCTGGCGTTTTTGAGCTCCACTTTCGCCAGGCCGACGTGGCCGAAAAGCGCGGTCACATTGGCGCGCTCGCGTTTCCCGTCTTTCGAGATGTGCACCACGCTGTCGCCGACCTTCACCCGCCCGGAGATGATGCGCCCGTAAGCGATCCGGCCGAGGTAGTCGGAGTAGTCGAGGTTAGAGACGAGCATCTGGAAATACTGCACGTCGCTCTTCGCGGGAGCGGGGATGTGTTTGATGATGGCCTCAAAAAGCGGCTCCATGGTGCTGCTCTCCTCGTGGATTTCCTTCATCGCGTAACCGTCACGGGCCGACGCGTAGATGACCGGGAAGTCGAGTTGGAGGTCGGTCGCGTTCAGCTCCATGAAAAGCTCGAAAACCATGTCGAGCACCTTGTGCGGGCGGGCGTTTTCGCGGTCGATCTTGTTGATAACGACGATCGGCTTCGCGCCGTTTTCCAGCGCCTTCTTGAGCACGAATTTCGTCTGCGCCTGCGGGCCGTCGTAGGCGTCCACGACCAAGAGCACGCCGTCGATCATCTTCATGATGCGCTCCACTTCGCCGCCGAAATCCGCGTGACCGGGAGTGTCCACGATGTTGACGTGATACTCGTGCCATTTGAAGGCCGCGTTCTTGGCTTTGATGGTGATGCCCTTTTCCCGCTCGAGGTCCATGGAATCCATGATGCGGATTTCCGACGCCTTGGCTTCGTTCGCCCGGAAGGTGCCCGCCTGCTTTAGAAGCTGGTCAACGAGCGTGGTCTTGCCGTGATCGACGTGCGCGATGATGGCGATGTTGCGGATGTGGTCCATGTCTATGTCCTGATAGGTGTCGGTGTGCAAAAGGGCGCGGAATATGGGGGCGAGGTGCGGGGGCGTCAACGGATTTGCCCGTGACAATTTCCGGGCGGAGAAAAGGGAAAGCGTTTGACCGTCTCGGGCGGAACGCTTAGGCACTGCACTCCGCTTTTCAAAACACCACCACTATTTATGGGTCAGCAAACCAACAAGATTCAGAAACGCCGCCGCCGCCTCGCCTACCTCGAGCGCAAGAAAGTTAAAGCTAAGACGGCTACGGTGGCCAAGCCGGTGAAGAAAAAGGCCGCGCCGAAGAAGGCCGCGGTTGCCGTCGCGGAGTAAGGCGGGGGTAGCTCCCGGGTGCCAACCCTCGGAGTGACCAGGATCAGCGGGTATGCGTTATCTCATCGTCGATGGGCATAGCGTCATTTTCGCGTGGCCGGAGCTGCGCAAACTCCACAGTCGGCGCACGGCATTGGCGCGGGATGAATTGGTGAAAGTGCTGACCGCGTATCAGGACGCGAGCGGCGTGCGGGTGGTCGCGGTCTTCGACGGCAAAGGCGCGGAGACGAACGAGGCCACGGTGCCCGGCGGTATCCAAATTTTCTACTCTGGCGTGGGGCAGACCGCCGACGAAATCGTCGAGCGCCTCGTGGCCAAATACGCCAGCCAACACGAAATCACCGTCGCCACCTCCGACCATCTCGAGCAGCAGACCGTCACCAGCTTTGGCGCGCTCGTCGTTTCGGCGGAAGGCCTGCGACCCTGGCTGGCCGAGGCTGAAGCCGACTTGGCGCGCGAACTGAAAAAGATCAAGCGGCGGCTGTAGGGGAAGCTGGCAGCTTCCCCTACAGCGGAGCGGGAGCTTAGAGTGGCTTGGTTTTCAGCAAGTCGCGGATTTCCATGAGGAGCTTTACGTCGTCCGGGACCGGGGCGGGAGCGGTGGGTTGCTCCTCGGCCTTTTTCTTGGCCATCGCCATGAGAATGTTCATGGGTTTAACCACGAGGAAGAAGACCACGGCGGCCAGGATCAAAAAGGCGATGGTTGCGTTAAGGAAACTTCCAATCGCCAGCGGACCCATCTTGACGGCGGAGAAATCGGGTTGGCCACCGATGAAGCCGATAAAGGGAGTGATCAGGTCTTTGACGATGGATTCGACAACTTTGCCAAAGGCCGCGCCGATGACGACGCCAACCGCGAGATCGACGACGTTGCCCTTGAGGATGAATGTTTTGAAGTCATTAAGGATGGTCATAATTGGGGGTGTTTGTAACGAGTCAGAGGCGCGGGTAAAGCTGTCTGGTGCAAAGAAAGGCGGACTTTCCCACACCCCGGGAAAGGATTTGCGGCACGCGGGGGTTGCGCTAGTTTCGCCGCCCCATGAGTTTCCAAGAACGCATTGACCAGGATCTAAAGGAGGCGATGAAGGCCCGCGAAACGGAGCGGTTGGGGGTTATCCGGATGCTCAAGAGCGCGCTGAAAAATGCCTCCATCGAGAAAGGCGGAATGCAATACGTGCTCGATGACGCGGCGGCGCTGGCGGTGGTGCGCAAGGAGATGAAGAAGCGCCAGGATTCGATCGAAAGCTTTGAAAAAGGAGGCCGGCCCGAGTTGGCGGCGAAGGAAAAATCCGAAGCGGAAATCCTCGCCGCGTATCTACCGCAAGCGCTTGGTGCTGATGAGCTGACCGCGCTGGTTGCGACGTGCATTGCGGAAACGGGGGCTACTTCCAAAAAGGACATGGGCGCAGTCATGAAGCTGGCCAACGAACGCGCCGACGGCCGCGCGGACGGCCGCGCGCTGAGCGCGGCGGTTTCGTCCCAACTGAACTGATGGCCATGGTTTCCGCGATTATCGTCGCCGCAGGGAGCAGCCGCCGCATGGGCTTCGACAAGCTCTTTGCTGAACTCGCCGGAAAGCCGGTGCTGTGGCATTCCCTCAAGGCTTTCAGTGATTGCAAAGAGGTGGATGAAATCCTCGTGGTGACCAGAGACGATGGCATGGATGACGTGGAGAAACTCGTCGGGGCCGAGAAGTTGGCCAAGGTGACAAAAGTCATCAGCGGCGGCCCCGAGCGGCACATCTCGGTGTGGAATGGCCTGCAGGCGGTGAACAGCACGGGCAGTGAGTTCGTGGCCATCCACGACGGCGCGCGTCCCTTGACCACGCCGAAGCTGATCAAAGCCTGCCTCGATCTCGCGCGCGACCACGGCGCGGCCTGCTGTGCTTCGCAGATTCCGGATACCGTGAAACGGGCAAGCATCGAGCAGATGGTCACGGAGAGCGTGGAACGCGCCGGATTGTGGGCGATGCAGACGCCGCAGATTTTTTCCAGCGGCCTGATTTTACAGGCCTACGCCGCGCTGATGGCCAAGCACGAGATGGTTACCGACGAGGTTTCCGCCGTGCAGAAGATGGGCAAGAAGATTGCTTTGCTGAAGAACGACGAGTGGAACTTCAAAGTCACATTCCCCCACGATCTGGAACTCGCCGAACACGTCCTCGAACTCCGGGCCAAGAAAAAGAAAGGTTGAGAGTCAGGCCCAGCGGGTGAACAGACGCCCTCACCAAAAAACGCCGCCCCCGCCTTTCACCGCCAAAACCTGTTAAAAAGTTGGAATACCCTTACCGCCTTACCCGCTTGCCCAACGGCGCCCGCATCACCTCGGTCGAGATGCCTTACATGAAAAGTGTCAGCGTCGGGTTTTGGGCCGCGATCGGCGGACGCCACGAGACCGCCGAACACAGTGGGATCTCGCATTTTATCGAGCACCTGCTTTTCAAGGGCACGAAGCGGCGTAACGCCAAAAAGATCACCGAATCAGTCGAGGGTCTCGGTGGATATCTAAACGCTTTTACCACCGAGGATCACACCTGCTACTACGCGAAGGCCGCGGCCCAGCATCTCCCAAAACTGTGCGACGTGCTCGGCGACATGTATCTGGATAGCCAGTTCGCGCCGGCCGAGATCGAACGCGAGCGTGAGGTCATCCGCGAAGAGATCCTCATGTATCGCGACCACCCGGCGCAGCATGCGCAGGAACTTTTGACTGAAACGATGTGGCCCGGCCACCCGCTCGGCCGTGCGCTTACCGGGACGGTCGAAAGCATCGCGCGGCTTAAACGGCCCCAACTGCTCGGCTTTCAGCGCCAGCACTACACGGGCGCGACGACCATCGTTACCGTGGCCGGCCCCGTGCAGCACGAGCAGGTCGTGGCCCTGCTCACCCCGCAACTTGAGCGCCTCGAGCGGGGACGCACCCCGCGCTTCGTCCGCAGCCACCCCGAGGCGGGCGCGGCCAACCTCTCGCTTTTCACCCAGGAAACCGAGCAAACGCATCTGGCCATGGGCTTTCACGCCTTCGGCCGGGCCGATGAACGCCGGTTCGCCCTCAAACTCCTGAGCGTGATCCTCGGCGAAAACATGAGCTCGCGCCTTTTCCAAAAGCTCCGCGAGCGCCACGGCTTTTGTTACAGCGTGCAGTCGAGCATGGTCACGCTGGCCGACACCGGGGCGATCCACATCTCCGCTGGCCTCGACGCCGCGAACCTCCAAAAAGCCGTCCGCCTCATCCTCCACGAACTCCAGAGCATCTGCGAAAAAGCGCCCGGCCGCACCGAGCTGAAAAAGGCCCAGGATTACACCATCGGCCAAACCTTCATGGGCCTGGAATCCACCTCCAACCAGATCATGTGGATGGGCGAAAGCCTGCTCGGCTACAACCGCGTCCTCTGCCCCGTCGAAACCGAGCGCAAACTCCTCGCGGTCACCCCCGCCGACATCCAGCGCACCGCCTGCCACTGCCTGAACCGCGCCCGCCTCGGCGTCGCCGTCGTCGGCCCGATCAAGGACGAGGAGAAGGTCCGGAGCTGGCTGTCGTAGGCGTGCTTGAGCGACAGCCTCCGGGCGTTGGCGCCCGTCTTGCCGCTGACAACCGGAGAATGCTGAGAAGATGTCCCGGAAATTCCCATCGAGGTGTCATCCTGAGCGGAGCGGAGGCGGAAAGGCGGGCGCAGCGCAGTCGAAGGACCCCGGCGGTTCATTAACGTGCTGCGGTTGATCGAACCACCGAGATCCTTCGACTCCGTTCCTTCCCGCCGAGCCGGGAGCGGAACTCCGCTCAGGATGACACGCTCTTTGATTTCCGTTCCTCCCTCTGAGAGGATGGCCATTTCCAAACCGCCCCTCCCCGACGCGCAGATTTCGATTTCCGATTCCGCTCCCAGCCGGTAGAACGTCCGCCCTTTCGCGCGGCGCATCCGCGCGGCCTCTCTGCTCGAAAAATCCATCTCAACACCATGCCCGCCAAACTTTTCATCCCCGGTCCCGTCGAAGTCTCCGCAAAAACCTTCGCCGCCATGACTCAGCCGATGATCGGCCATCGCAGCGGCGACTTTAAAAAACTCTACGCTTCAATCCACCCGCGGCTCCAGGAACTCTTCGGCACCACCCAGCCCGTTTTTCTCTCCACCTCCAGCGCGTGGGGCGTGATGGAAGGCGCGATCCGCAATCTCGTCGGCACGGGCAAAGCGCTGAACTGCATGTGCGGCGCTTTCTCCGACAAGTGGCTCGACGTTTCCAAAAAGTGCGGCAAGGACGCCGTCGGCTTGCAGGTCGAGTGGGGCCAGCCGATCCGCGGGGAGCAGATTCGCGAGCAGTTGAAAGCGGGCGGTTTCGAAGCCGTCACCGTCATCCACAATGAAACCTCGACCGGCGTAATGAGCGACATCGCCGAGATCGCCGCCGTGCTGCGCGAGTTTCCCGAGGTCTGCCTGATAGTCGATAGCGTCTCGTCCTTCTCCGTAGTCCCGCTGCCGATGGACGAACTCGGCATCGACGTGCTGCTCACCGGCTCACAGAAAGCCCTCGCCATGCCGCCCGGCCTCGCCCTTTTCTCCGCGAGCAAACGCGCCATGGAGCGCGCAGCGACGGTGAAGGGCCGCGGCTACTATTTCGACTTCCTCGAGTTCGCCAAAAACCAGGCTGAGGACATGACCCCAAGCACGCCGGCCATCTCGCTCATCTACGCGCTCCAATCGAAGCTCGACGACATCTTCAGCGAAGGCGTCGCCGCCCGCCACGCCCGCCACGCCGAGCTGAACGCGATGGTCCACGACTGGGTGCGCGCCCGCGGCTTCGATTTCTTCGCCCCCGAAGGCTTCCGCTCGAAGTCGCTGACCTGCGTGGCCAACAGCCGCGGCATCGACGTGGCCGCGCTCGCCGCCACGATGAAAGCGAAGCACAACTTCATCATCGACGGCGGCTACGGGAAGCTGAAGGGCAAGACCTTCCGCCTATCCAATATGGGCGACGAAACGCGCGCGACCATCGGAGAGCTTCTCGCCGCCCTCGACGCCTCGCTTACTTAAAATCCGCGGGGAATTCCGCGCCTTTGCTCAAGCGCAGCAGCTCTTCCTTTTTGTCCGGGTTTTTCGCGAGATAACCTTGGAGCTGCGGGTGGTTGGTTTGGAAATCGAGGATCTTTTTCGTCTCCGGATCGCGCAGGGCGAAGAGGTAGTACTTGTAAACATAGCCGCCCACGTTGCTCGCGTCCCGCCACGCGTCGAAGCTCAGCGTGCTTTCCTCGAAAGCGAGGTCGCGGACCTTGCCGTCGGGCGCGGCAATCATCGACTTCGTCTCCGTCGCATGGATCACGTAGCGTTCTTTTTTGGCGACATATTTCGCCCGGGTATCCTGCGCAACGATCACCATCGTGGCATCAATCGCCGGAACCGGATCCATCACACTCACCGCGGAAAGCTTCAGTTGCGGGCTGATGGTCATGTCCTTTTTATAATAAATTTGCGCGTTGGGCCGGTTCCTCGTGCCCACGATGACGGCCGCCTTGAGCGGCGGAAATGCCGAATAGGTGCCCTTCGCTTTGGCTGCCGCGATGACCTCCGCCTGCGACGCTTCCGCGAGCACATCCAACTTCAGGGTGCTCTTCACGTTGTTGCGCGAAATCGTGGCGATTTGCCCGGCCACGGAAAGGACTTCGACCGGCACCGATTGGCCCTGCTTCGTGGTGACATTCAACTCCGCCAAAGCGGTCGAGGCGAGGACGGTAAACAGCAGCGCAGAGCAGTGGAGAGTATTCATGACGAGGGACAGGGTTCGGATTCCTAAAAAGACGTGGCAACCGCCGCGCTTCTTAGGCGTCCGCTATCGGCGAGTCAATTTGCGAAATCGCTGTCGAGTTGGGCAGCAACCTGTCGCTGTCGTCCTTCAAGCGCACGCCGCTCAGGCCTAAGTGACGCGATTGCGTGAGCAAATGGTGGAGTTTCCGCGCAGCACTGTCAGGTGGGAGGCCACCAGCGCGGATGTTCGAGAGACAATTGCGGTCGGCGTCGGTGGTGCCGAGCGCGGGTGAGTGGGTGAAGTAAGCGCCGAGGCTGTCGGCGGAGCCGAGGCCGGGGCGCTCGCCGAGGAGCATCAGGCTGATTTTGGCGCGCAGGATCTCACCGATCTCATCTTGTAACGCGACGCGCGCCTGCCGAGCGACGATGAGCGGCGCGAGCGTCCAGCCGTCGTCCTGCAAAAGCGGCAGCAGCGCGGTGAGCAGCGGCACGATCTGCGTCTGCGCGGCGAGGGTGGAAAGGCCGTCGGAGGCGATGATGACGAGGTCGCACGCGGCGGCAGCGTGCCCGGTGAGCAGGGCGCGCGAGGTGTGGGCGAGGCGGCGGCCAAGGTCAGGACGCTGGAGAAATTCCGCGCGGTCGCGGGCCGCGCTTTCGACGACGAGAACCGGGCTGCCGAGCGGATGCAGCGCGGTGGCCAGCGCGGCGGGATCGAAAGGCGCGAGCACGGCGTCGCGGGCGCGCGCATGGGCGAGGCGGAAGTCGAGCTGCGCCGCCGTCGGCACGCTCCCGCCCGAACGCCCGAGCGCGATGCGCGCCGCGGTGTGGCGGCGGAGCGGATGCCAGGGATCAATTTGCATCAGACGGAAGAAGGCTCACGCAAAGGCGCAAAGGCGCAATGGTTTGGACAGGGTCTTTCCCGGTGGAGACCTTCGAATTTAGTCCACGAAAAACACAGAAGGACACGAAAAATGATCGGCTCCTTTTTCGTGTCCTTTCGTGCCTTTCGTGGACTCCTCTTTTTGGTTTGATCCAGCGCAGCAAGGGCGTCGCTTTCACCCTTTGCGTCTTTGCGCCTTTGCGTGAGTTTTTCATCAGGCGGCCAGGTGCGGGGCGACAAGCCGGTGCTGCGCAGTGCTTTCGCGCAGCCGTCCGCCGGCGTTGGCGATCTGCATTTTCTCCAGCCAAGCCGCGAATTCCGGCGCGGGTTTCAGGCCGAGCACCTGGCGGAGATACTGCGCGTCGTGGAAGCTGGTGGACTGGTAGTTGAGCATGATGTCGTCCGCGCCGGGCACGCCCATGATGTAGTTGCAGCCGGCCACGCCGAGCAGCGTGAGGAGTGTGTCCATGTCGTCCTGGTCGGCTTCGGCGTGGTTCGTGTAGCAGACGTCACAGCCCATCGGCAGGCCGAGGAGTTTGCCGCAAAAGTGATCCTCGAGCCCGGCGCGGATGATCTGCTTGCCGTCGTAGAGATACTCCGGGCCGATGAACCCGACGACCGTGTTCACGAGCAGCGGCGAAAATTCGCGGGCGACGGCGTAGGCGCGCGCTTCGAGCGTCTGCTGATCCACGCCGTGATGCGCGTTCGCCGAGAGGCACGAGCCCTGGCCGGTTTCAAAATACATGACGTTCTCGCCGACCGTCCCGCGATGCAGCGAGAGCGCGGCTTCGCGGGCTTCGCGCAGGAGCGCGAGGTCGATGCCGAAGCTGGTGTTCGCCGCCTGAGTGCCGGCAATGGATTGGAAGACGAGATCGACCGGCGCACCCGCCTCGATGCAGCGCAGCGTGGTGGTGACGTGCGCGAGGACGCAGCTTTGCGTGGGGATTTCGTATTCGCAAACCAGCCGGTCGATGAGCTGCAACAGCGCCGTCGTCGCGGCGGGCGAATCGGTCGCGGGATTGATGCCGATGACCGCATCGCCGCAGCCATACATGAGCCCGTCGAGGATCGACGCCGCGATGCCGCCCGGATCGTCAGTCGGGTGATTTGGCTGGAGCCGCACGGCGAGCGTGCCGGGCAGCCCAAGCGTGTTGCGAAAGCGCGTGACCACGCGCGCCTTGCTGGCGACGAGGATGAGATCCTGATTGCTCATCACCTTGCTCACCGCGGCGACCATCTCCGGCGTGAGGCCGGGCGCAAGCGCGGTCAGCGTCGCGGTGTCCGTCTCGTAGCGCAGCAGCCAGTCGCGAAACCCGCCAACCGTCAGCCCGCTCACCGCCGCAAACGCCGCCGGGTCGTGCTGCGCGAGGATGAGCCGCGTGACTTCGTCCTCCTCCGCCGGGACGACCTGCTCCTCGAGAAACTGCGCGAGCGGGACCTCAGCCAACCGGAGCTGCGCCGCCACCCGCTCCTCCGCGCTCGCCGCCGCGACGCCAGCCAGCTGGTCGCCCGAGCGCAGCGGCGTCGCGCGGGCGAGCAGCGTCTTTAGGTCGCGAAACTCGTGCGTGGTGCCGCCGAGGGTGAGCCGATAGATCATCGGCACGCGAGTTTAGGCGGGATCAGCGGCGAGGCCAGCTTCCGCTGTCGGTACGGCTTTGATCTTTGCGACCCTCGCGGGCCCGGCAAACTTCCGCCTTAGCTCGGGGACGCGGTCAATCCTCGGCCTTAATCAGGATCGGCGGAAAGCGACGGGCTAACGAAAAAGCGGCAGTGTGCCGAACCACTTCGCGCCAATGATGCCTCACCCCAATCTGCCTCGCGCCCACGTCGCCCAGGTCGCAACGGGAATAAATATTACAAACCTTAACGCCCATTGCGGCCAAGGGGCGAGGCACCCGCA
>JANMTP010000051.1:0-41858 GCA_031390545.1 Chthoniobacter sp.
GGCTGCTTCGTCGAAGTCATGCCCGGCAAGGACGGCATGGTCCACATCAGCGAGCTCGCGGACTTCCGCGTGAACCGCGTCGAGGACATCCTCAAAGTCGGCGACCTCATCTGGGTCAAATGCATCGGCGTCGACGAAAAAGGCCGCGTCAAACTCAGCCGCAAAGCCGCCATGCAAGAGCGTGGCGAAAGCATGGGCAGCGCTCCGGCCGCGTCCATGGAGCGTGGCGACGGTGGGGGCGAGCGCCGCGAATATCGCGGCGGCGGCGACCGTGGCGACCGTGGCGGAGATCGCGGCGGCCGTAGTGGCGACCGTGGCCCGCGCCGCGAAGATCGTGGCGGTGACCGCGGCGGCTCCCGTGGCGGCGAACGTCGCGAACCCCGCCTTGAAGAACCCGCTGGCGAAGCTCCAGCTCCCCGCCGCGACTATCCCGAATACCGTCCTGGCGATAACGCCCCACAGCCGTAATTCCGGCTGCCTCACCGCATCAATCAACAGAACCGCCGCACCGAAAGGTGCGGCGGTTTTGTTTTGCGGATCTACGACCGGTGCGCCAAGACGCGCCGTGCTCCGGTTAGCTTTTTTGGAAACGGTCGCGGAGATCGCGGACGCGATCATGAGCCGCTTGGACGCCGGCGGCTTGATGCTGGATCAAGTTGCGCACATCCACAGGCAGGTCGTCATGCGCAAGGGCGTCGCGATAGGCAGCGACGGCCGAATCCTCGCCGCGCTCGCATTCTGAAAGAATGGCGTGTTCGTCGCCGCTGCTCAGCGCGGCTTTGATATCAATCCAACCGCGATGCAAGGTCCCGACAAGGCTGCCCGATTTTTCAGTATCCTCACCGAGCCCGAGGACGAAATTTTGCAAATCGGTAATGTATTGCTGCCGCTGCGTGGAAAGCTCGGCGAAGAGCGATTTGAAGTCAGCGCTTTTGACGGTTTCGGCAGCCGATTGAAAGCCGTATTGCCCGTCCTTGCAGGTTTCGATGAGATCATTAAGGACGGAGGCCGTGGAAGTAGTGGTGGTGCTCATGCTTTAGATATCGTTCCTAGCTTTTGGAGTGCGCGTAGCGATTTCCCCGGTGTGAAAAGCGCCGCCATGCCGAGCCGCTTGCACGGGGTGGCGGGTACGTTTATAGCCGGCAGGTTCACGAGTGAAAATCGCCCCGCCCTGCCCCCACCCCATCCACCATCTGTGCCGTGCGCTCACTCGAGCCGTTGGTCTATTCGCACTCTTCTGCGCGATCCCGGCAAGTGCCGCGGTGGTGATCAACGAAATCCACTACCACCCGAAGGACAAAACCTCGCCCTCCGAATTCATCGAGCTGTTCAATACGGGTCCTGCGGAAGCCGTCCTGACCGGCTGGAAGTTTGACGAGGGGGTAAAGTTCACCTTTGCGCCAGACACGAAAATCGCGCCCGGCGGCTTTGTCGTGGTCGCGAAAAGCCTGGAAGGATTCAAAGCAGCTTTCGGCAAGGAGGCGCTTGGCCCGTGGAAGGGGAAACTGAAAAACAACGGCGAGGCCCTTGTCTTAAAAGACGCGAAAGGTGCGGTCGTTGATTCGGTAAAATTTGCTTCCGGCTTCCCCTGGCCGACCGAGGCGGATGGCGAGGGTTCTTCGTTGGAATTGATCAACCCGGCGATGGATCGAATGGCGGGTAGTTCCTGGCGGAGTTCGGGTTTTTCCCAGGGAAAAACCGAGCCGGGAAAGCCGACGCCGGGAGAGAAAAACTCTGTTGCCGCCGACGTGCCGCCCGGCATCAGTGCAATCGGCCACGCCCCGGTGCAGCCAAAAGCCGGCGAGCCCGTGCGCGTCGCGGCCCGCGTGGTTGCAGCCGGCGGAGTGAAGGCGGTGACTTTGCTCTACCAGGTCGTCGAACCCGGAAAATACCTCCGCAAGACGGACCCGGAATATGAAAAGCAATGGACGCCTCTGCCGATGCAAGACAGCGGCAAAGACGGCGACGTCAAAGCGGGCGACGGCGTTTACTCCGCGACTTTGCCGCCGACGCTGCAAACACACCGCCGACTCGTCCGCTATCGCATCACGGCCGAGGACATCAAAGGCCAGTCGGTGCGCGTGCCTTACGCTGACGATTCCTGCCCGAACTTTGCTTACTTCTGCTGGAATGGGGCCCCCGGTTGGACAGGCTTTCCCGCGGAACCCGGGAAGGGCACGCCACTGGTTTTCCCACCGACGCTTTTCACCACCCTACCTGCGCTCACCCTCCTCGCCGTGCAGGACGACGTGGACAAAAGTCAGTGGGATGGTGGAGCCAACAAGAAGGACTTCCTCGGAACTTTTGTTGGCGATGGCAAGGTCTATGACCACATCGAGTTTTCCAACCGCGGCCAGGCCAGCACGAATGTCGCGGGGAAAAACAAATGGGCTTTCAAGTTCAACCCGAGCCGTGAATTTCGCGCCACCGAATCACCTGAAGATCCGAATCCGCGCCGGATGGATCGCCTCACGATGAACGCCTGTGCGAGCCCGTGGGTGCAGTCGAACCGAGGTATGGCCGGTCTCGATGAAGTGCTGAGTTTTCGCAGTTACGCGATCGCCGGCGTGCCGGCTTCGCGCTGCCGCTACGTGCAGTTTCGAGTCATCGACGCGCCGGAGGAAACAGGCAAAGATCAATTCACAGGGGACCTTTGGGGGCTGTATCTCGTCGTCGAAGATCCAGACGGCGACTTTCTTAACGCACGCGATCTGGCCGACGGAAACATCTACCGGATGGCTGGTGGCGCGGACAAAAAGCACCAGGCCACAAAGCAGGACAAGGGAACTACCGATGTGGACAGCTTGCTCGGCCAAGCCCGCACTGGGGCGGACGAAACTTGGTGGCGGGCCAACGTGAACTTGTCGGCTTATTACAGCTTTCATGCGGTCAACCGCCTCGTCGGCAACGTCGATCTTCGTCCGAACGAAAACCACTATCTTTACCGCGGAGAATCCAACCGCTGGGTGCCGATCCCGTGGGATCTGGACATGATGTTCATCCCGAAATCGCACCAAGCCGGCCACATCGACCTCGCCAAGTGCCTCGATGTCCCCGTGCTGCGCACCGAGTACCGCAACCGCTGCCGCGAAATCCTCGACCTTTTCTGCGACGACACCCGCCCAAACGGTGGCCAATTCGTGCAGCTCGTGGACGAATACGCGGCGGTTCTCCGCCCCGCCGGTCAGCGTTTCGCCTGGCCGGAACTGGATCAATGCCTGTGGAATTTCCACCCGCAGACGAAGGACAAGGGCTCCTTTTACCGCAACCCCATGCGTGGCGGCCCCGACAACAACTGGGACCGCAAACTGGCCACATCGGACTTCTCCGGCTTTTTGAAATTCCTCGTCGATTTCGTCACCAACACCCGCCCGGCCAACACTCCTTGGAAGCTTGATGACGGCATTCCGGCCGGTTACGGCTACGGTTATTTGCTCGCCGAGAGCGAGTCCGCGGACATTCCCGACCGCCCGGTGATTACCTACTCCGGCTTGCCGAGTTATGCGGTCAATGGTCTGGCCTTTTCGACAAGCAACTTTGTTTCGAAGAAGGGCGCACAGTTCGCCGGCGTGCAATGGCGGCTCGGGGAGATCGCCGCGCCTGGGCTGCCCGGTTTTGTGGCTGGCATGCCCCGCCGCTATGAGCTGGAAACGGCGTGGGTTTCTGCCGATCTCGCGCCCTTCAACGCGGCGCTCCGCCTGCCGATCAACCTCACCCGCCCCGGCGCGACCTACCGCGCTCGCGTCCGGATGAAGGACAGCAACGGCCGCTACAGTCGCTGGAGTGAGCCGCTGCAATTTACCGCCACGGCACCCGCCGGTGCCGTCCCAAAGCCGGGGACGTGAGAGCGTTTGCGCTGCTCCTCCTCGCGCTCGCGCTATCCGCCACGGCGGCAGTGCCCATCCACTTCCGCACGGAGCGCCCCGGCTTTGTCGCGCTGAATCTGTATAGCCCCGACGGCACGCTCGCGCGGCAACTCCTCACCGGGGCACCGTTTCCAAAGGGCGACCACGAGACGCTGTGGGACGGACTTGGCACCGACGGAGCGCCGCTTTCGCCCGGTGAGTATGCGTGGCGTGCAGTTTTTCACGAAGGGCTAGCGCTCAAGCTCCGCGGCACGGTCGGCGACTTCGGCGGCGACCGCGGAGCGCCGAGCGCTGCCGCGGCGGACGCGGCGCAAATCTATCTCGGCTGGTCCGCAGCCAGTGCGGACACCGATGCCGTGGTCGCCTGCGATCCTGCGGGCAACGTTCGCTGGACGCATCGCCGCGGCGCGCTCTCCGGCTGCCGGGCGCTCGCCGCAGATGGTGGCATGGTCTTCGTCCTTGGCGGCGAAGGTCCCGACGCAGAAGGCGGCGCGCTCTACAGACTCAGCGCGAAGGACGGCTCGCAACTCGCGTGGCCGGACGGGCGAACCGAACTGCGCATCACCGCGCTCTGGCCCGCGGGCAGCGTGGGCAAACCGGAGATTGCCGACTATCTCGCCGTGAAAAATGGGCGCATCTATCTCAGCTTCACCGCGGGCGAATTTCTCGCCGTGCTCGACGCGAAAACCGGCGCGTATTTGCAGACCGTCGTGGGCGCACCGCCGGGCGCGGTCGATTCCGTGGCGACGAAGACCGAGAATCCCGACAGGGCCGGTGCGCTCGCGGATGCCGACTTCGTGGTGACAGCCCTAAAAGGCGCGGTGCTCGGCAAACTGCTCCTCATGCATGACCCGATTTGGGTCGTCCTTAGCGACCTCACGCCCTTGGAGCGCGATGAGCGCATCACCGCGCTGACCATGATCGGTGATGGCGCGAAGTTTCACATGCACGACATTTTCACCGGCCTCGGAATGCCTTTTCACCAAGTCCAGGCCCGGTCCGCGCTCGCGGCGGAAGGCTTCACATTCGTCGCCGGAAAGCCCGGTGGCCGCCCCCCCTCGGGCCGTGGCAGCCGGAAAAGATGAAGGCCATCCGGGCCCTCGCGCTCGACGCCACCGGTCACCTTTGGGTCGCAGAAGGCGACAGCGTACCTGGTCGCGTGAGCGTCTGGAGCACGGACGCTGCGGAAGGCCGGTTGGTCCGCGAGTTCTTCGCCCCGCCCGCCGGAACAGCCGCGGCGGTCGATCCGCGCGATCCGCTGCGGATGTTTGCCGGCGGGTGCGAATGGCGCATCGACGCCAAGGGCCGCGCGGCGTGCCTCGGCGTTGTCACCCGCGACCCGATGCGCGCCGCCCGCTACGCCGTGGAAAAGGAGCGCACTGTTCTCGTCCTCACACCCACCGAGCCCGGCCCAGAACTCGTCTTCGAGCGCGCCGGAGACGGCGATTGGAAACCGCTCACCACTCCCCCGCCCGCCCCGCCGACGCATAAACTCTCGCTCGTTCGGACCGCCGACGGCACGTGGCAATTCACGACCACCGACGGCTTCACTCTTGGTCCCGCTTTTCCTGCCGCCGAGTCACCTACCACGGCCTCGGTCACCACTTCACCAGACGGAAAAATCTCCGTCGCCACGTCCGGCAAGCGCGCGGGCAACTACGCGCTCACCGGTCTCGAAACTGTGCGACCGCTCGCCACCGGGAAGGTGACAATTCCGACGCGAAAGTGAAGCGTTGACGACAGACGGGTGAAAACGTCCGACATTTCCCTTTCGTCCCCCAGCCTGCTTCGCTACAGCATCTCTCCCGGATGACCGCCGCCCCTTCCGCGCCCAGCCGCTTTCGCCTTCCGTCGGGGATGGCGCTGGTCAACGCCCTCTGCGCCGGGTGGTCCGGGCTGGTCTTCCTGTTTCTCTACATCCCGATCATTCTGCTGGTGGTGTACTCGTTCAATAAGTCGGAGATGAGCGTCGAGTGGGGCGGCTTCACCTTCGAGTGGTATGAGAAGCTCTGGAACAACGGGCCACTCATCGAGGCGGCCAAGAACAGCCTCATCATCGCTGCTTGCACCACTGTCCTCGCGGTCATCCTCGGCACGATCGGCGCGTGGTTGCTCTATCGCTATAAATTCCCCGCGTTGCGCTCGCTGAGCACGCTGGTCTTCATCCCGATGGTCATCCCCGAGGTCATCATGGGCGTGAGCTTGCTGATCTTTTTCGCGGTCATCAGCGCGCCGCTCAATGAATGGCTGGCGACTTTCACCGAACTGGAGTTCCAGCGCGGCTTTCTCACCGTCATCATCGCGCATACCACGTTCTGCTTTCCCTTCGTCCTTGTCGCCGTACAGGCGCGGCTTTTCGGCGTGGATCCACATCTCGAGGAAGCGGCCATGGACTTGGGTGCGCCGCCTATCAAAGCCTTCTGGCTGGTTATGGTGCCCTACCTTTTGCCCGCCATCATCTCCAGCGCGCTCATGTCCTTCACCCTCTCGATGGACGAATACATCGTCACCGTCTTCGTCAACGGTCCCCAGTCGCAGACCCTGCCGCAGAAAGTTTTTGGCCTTGCGAAAAAGGGCCTCGATCCGTCGCTCAATGCGCTCTCGACCGTCTTTGTAGTTGCGACCGCCGCCGCCGTGGTGCTTGCTGACCGCGTGCGGAAACTCAACCGCTGAAGACTGTCCTCTCGACCAGCTCCTTTTATGAAAACCACCCGCCTCCTAGTCGCACTCGCGCTCCTCGTCACCGCCCTGCCAACTTACGGACAAGCCAAGAAGAAACAGGTGCTGAACCTTTTCTGCTGGTCCGAATACGTGCCTCAGTCGGTCATTGACGGCTTCACCAAGGAAACTGGCATCAAGGTCAACGTGGAAAACTACGCTTCAAACGAGGAGATGCTCTCGAAGCTCCTCGCGGGCGGGAGCAACTACGATCTTGTTCAGCCGTCCGAGTACACCGTCGAGGCGCTGATCAAGGTCGATAAGCTTGAGCCGCTGAACTTTGAGGCCATCCCCAACATCAAGAACATCGATCCAAAGTACATGAAGCTGCCCTTTGACCCGGAAGGCAAATACAGCGTGCCTTGGATGGTCGGGACGGTCGGCATCGTGGTTAACACGGCCAAGGTTAAAACGCCGATCACCGGCTACAAGGATGTCTTCGACGGCACCCACAAGCGCCGGATCGTGGTGCTGAACGACGCGCGTGAAATCGTTACGTGGGCGCTCGCTACCGTCGGTGTCTCGGCCAACGACCTCACTCCGGAGAATCTCGAAAAAGCCAAGCCGATCCTCGCCAACTGGCTGCCGCAGGTGAAGGTCTATGATTCCGATTCACCGAAGACCGCGCTGCTTAATGGCGATGTCGATCTCGGCATCGTTTGGAGTGGCGAGGCGGCGATCCTCTGGAAGAAAAACAAGAAGTTCACCTACGTCTTGCCGGCCGAGGGCGCGCACCAGTTCATCGACAGCCTGGCCATTCCCAAAGGCGCGCCGAACAAGGAGAATGCCGAGAAGTTCATCAACTACATCCTCAAGCCGGAAGTCAGTGTGCTCGTCTCCGAGGATTTCCCGTACACCAATCCCAACGCCGAAGCGGTGAAACTCCTCAAGCCGGAGCAGCGCGCCAACCCCGCCAGCTACCCGACCGGCGAACCGAAGCTGGAGACCTTTAAGGACATCGGCAAAGCGGCCAA
Source organism: Chthoniobacter sp. (assembly GCA_031390545.1). GTDB lineage: Bacteria > Verrucomicrobiota > Verrucomicrobiia > Chthoniobacterales > Chthoniobacteraceae > Chthoniobacter. Next base: position 7,559 of record JANMTP010000051.1, read on the forward strand.
GGACATCGACGTGCTGGTGACCGACCTTAAAGCGGCAAAAAAGAAGAAGTAGCCGGGACCCTTTCCCGCGATGCAAGCCGCCATCGGCGTTCCTGAAACGAGCGGCTCCCGCCGCCCCGGCCTACTCGGCTGGCTGCTGATGACGCCAATGCTGCTCTGGCTCGCGGCCTTCGTCATCGCGCCGACGCTCATCCTGCTGGTCTATTCCTTCTGCCAGCGCGATGACCTCGGCCAAGTCGTCTATGCCTTCACCTGGGAAAACTACGAACGCATCTTCTTCGACCCCGACACGGGAAAATTCGGCAGCACCTATCTCACAGTCTTCCTCCGCTCGATCCTCTACGCCGGGCTGACCACGGTCATCTGCCTCGTCGTCGGCTATCCGGTCGCTTGGTTTATCGGCCGCGCGCCGGAAGGTCGGCGCAATCTTCTGCTCACGCTGGTCATGATCCCCTTCTGGACGAGCTTCCTCATCCGCACCTACGCGTGGATCACCATCCTCAGCACGAATGGCCTGCTGAACAGCTTCCTCGTCGATTACACCCGGCTCATCGCCGAGCCTTTCGAGATGCTTTACACGCCCGGCGCGGTCGTCCTCGGCCTCGTCTATAGCTACCTACCGTTCCTCATCCTGCCGGTTTACGGCTCGGTGGAAAAACTGGACAACTCCCTCGTTGAGGCCGCTTTCGACCTTGGTGCAGGACCGGTGCGCGCGTTTCAGAAAGTCATCCTGCCGCTCACCCAGCCGGGCATCGTCGCCGGCATTCTGCTCGTCTTCATCCCTTCGCTCGGCATGTTTGCCATCACCCAGCTCATGGGCGGTGGCACCGAGCCGACGATTGGCGAAGTCATCCAAAACCAATTCCTTCAGGCACGCGACTGGCCCTTCGGTGCGGCCCTCGGCATGACCATCGTCCTGCTTTTCGCTGTCGTCTTCTGGTGCACTTCACGGCGACAAAACGCGCTGGAGAATTAGAACGCGAAGCCGAAGGAAAAGTGGAAGGCGCCAAAAGCTTCGCCGTCGCGCGGGTCGGGGTTGACGCCGTAATCCAGTCGCAGCGGACCGATGGGCAGCTTGTAGCGGAGCCCCGCGCCGATGGCATAGCGGAGATCGCCCGAGTCGGGATCGTTCTCGCCCTTCAAGCTACCCGCGTCCGTGAAGACCGCTCCCTGGAGTGCGCCTTTAAGCGGGAAAGTGAACTCCACATTGAAGACCGTGTAGAGTTCACCGCCGAGCGGGTTGCCACTCTTGTCGTGCGGGCCCAGTTCACGTTCGGCGAAACTACGCACGGTGCTGGCGCCTCCGTTGAAGAAGCGGACATCGATGGGCAATTCGTCCACGAAAGGCGAAATGAGCCCAGCCCGGGCACCGAGCGCGAGGAGGCACTTATTTCCCACGGGTTGGTAGTGCGAAAGCCGGACGGTTCCGCGAAAGAAAGCCAGCTCGTTATCGATTTGGCCGAAATCGAAAGCCGAGTTGAGGACAAATCCCCGCGAGGGATTGATCGGATCATTGCGGTAGTCGGTGCTCTGCGTAATGCCGAGATTGACGAGATTGTATTCGAGCAGGCCGAGATCTTCCGCGCGAATTGACTCGGGCGTCACCTTGACCGTCTGCGCTTCGACGAAGGTGGCGAGTTCCAAGTGAGGCAGAATCTTCCGGCTCAGGTCCGCGCGAATCCCGGTCTGGTTGCTTTTGTACCCCTCCAGCGTAGTCGCCCGCGCATAGAGACTCGTGCGCAGCGCGAAGCGCGTATCGAAAAGCCAGGGATCAACGTAGAGCAACTCGCCGCCGAGCCCGCGTTGGGTGTACTGCGCCGCAAAGGACAGTGGCCGGCCTCGGCCGAGAAAATTGCGGTCGCCCAAGCGGATGCCGGCGACTGCTCCGTCGTAGGTCGCGTAGCCGATGTTGAAGCCCACTTCCTTGGCCTTGGCTTCCGCCATCGTGAAATCCAGGCGGAGTTGATTGTCCGCAATGGGCGTGAGGCTGACTCGCAAAGTCTCGAAAAGCCCCGTGCGCAGCATCTCCCGGAACGTCTCGTCCAGCTTCTCCGGCGAATAGACTGCCCCGCTCAAATGCGCGAATCGTTTCGGCAGAAAATCCGGCTTCAGGCGTGCGCGCTCGGTCTCGTTGCGCACCACCACGCCGTCGAAGCGAAACAACCCCATTGGACGCACCGTGAAAGTCACCGCCACCTTTCCCCGCTGGGCCAGCAGCGGATCGGCGACCACGTTTACTTCCGCCTGGTAATAACCCTTCGATTTGTAGAACGACTGCAGATTCCGCTGCATCGCCGTCGCGGTGCCCGGTGAAAAAGGCCCCGACGTTTTTTCGCCGAGCGCATTTAAAAGTTCTTCGCGCGAAAAGAGCGTTTCACCAGCAAAGCCGATCTCCCCGAAGGTGTAGCGCAGACCTTCGGTGATGCGGAGGGTGACATCCGCGCGCGTTCCATTCGCGGAAAGTTGAATGCCGGAGCTATCGATCACCACGTTGAGAAATCCCTCCGAAAGGTACAAGCCCCGCACGCGATCGGCGCCCGCATCGATCTCCGCTTGCGTGTAGGGAAACCGATCCGGGTCTTTGGTCATTTCTTCGGCCGACTGGCCGACCACGTAGTCGTAAAGCGTCGCGTCCGGAATGGCGGCGTTGCCGATGAACGTAATCTTGCGCAACAGCGAACGCGGGCCTTCGACGATCCGAATCAGCACTCGGTTGCCGGTGATCGTATATTCCACCGCCGCCTGGGAAAAGCCGCCCTTCCGGTAAAAAGCGCCCACATAGTATGCGGCGTCATCCGCCCGCGCCGGTGAGACTCCCTTCTCCTGCAACTCGCGCACCTGCTCCGAGATGGCCGCGCGCAGTTGATCCGCGGTGAACGTCGTGTTGCCGCTGAAATCGACCTTGTTCGCTGCGGCCTCGCGCAACGAATCGCCAACCAGCGCCGCACCAGTGAGCGCATTATTCAGCGTCTCGATTTGCGCAAACAGCGGCGTACAAAAACTCATCCCGACCAACCCGATACCGACCAGCTGGGACCCCAGTCGGTGAAACCATCCACCGAAGTGCGGTGCCTTGGATTGCAGCAGGGTGGAACGACAGCCCATCACCGGAAGCGAATGAGATACTTGAGCCCCCCAGTCGCGCGGCCGTCCACACCGATGTCTCCGAGGAGGTAAAAATTGTCGGATATGCGGAAGGAGGAATTGATCGCCTGCCCGCCCGTCCGGTTGTCGAGCACGCCGAGTTCAACTTTGAAGCGGTCGCGAAAATCTCCCGCCCCTTCGTTACTGGCGGCCACCGGCGAGGCGGTCTTGCGCGGGACGATTTTTCGATAGAGCTGCTGCACGGCGATCATCGCGGCGCGACTCGCGAGCACATCGGAGTTTCCGCCCAATTCACTGACCGTCGTGCCAGTGGCGAGCAGAGAGACGATGTCCGCGTAAGGCAGCGGCGGTTCGCTGCTGAGCTGAATCTGCGGTTCGTTCGCCGGCCCATAGATGTAGGCATGAACGATGTAATCGCGGAGCTGGGAGTCTGCCTGAAGGTCCAGCGAAGGCTGGAACGGCGCGTCCTTGTTGAAATAAACGAACCCGCGCGAAATGGTGAGCGTGCTAAAAGGCAGCGTCGCTTTGAACTCCTCGATTCGCACGGTGCCTTCGAGATACGGGGCGAGCCCCGTGCCCGCCAGCTTAAGATCGATCGCCGCGGCTCCGTTGGCGAGGTTTCCTCGCACGAGAAAGGAATCTCCCGGCCGCGTTTTGATCGCGAGGTCGAACTTCCAATCCCGCAGCGGGGGCTGCGGAAAAGAGACACTCACATTCCGCTGCCGCACCGCTTTCGGGGCGCGCCTTCCTTTTGCTCCGGGAAGCCCGATGGGCAGGATGTCGATTTCCTTGAAAAACCGGCTTTGCGTGACCCACACCGTTCCGCCCACGGTGCCCGCCTTGAGTGGCCCCGCGACATTCATATCCGTATCCGCGCGGACGGTGATCGAGTCATCGCGCTTGAGCAGGACTTCCTTCGATTGCAGCCGTAAATCGAAAACCGGTTCCGTGAGCTTTGCTACTTTGATCGTCCCGCCGAGTTTGAAAGTACCACCGCCCAGTTCGCCGTCGAAGGTGTTGAACGACAGAGTGTCATCGGCAAAACCCAACTTGGCTCGAAACGCTCCCAGTGCCGGAATGTTTTCGTCCACCATCCGTGCACCCTTCAGGTCGATGACGGCGGAACCACTCAGCACCGGTTTCTCCACGCTGCCAGCAACGCGAACGTCCAGCGCGGCGGAGCCCTCGATCCGGCGGACCTGCGGGGCGAGCTTCGGCACGATCGCCAGCGAGGAAGCGGGCAGTTGCACCGTCACATCGAGCGGCAGCGTGGGATCGATCTTTTTGTTTTTGATCGTGGCGTCGAGATCCAGCGGGACGCGCCCTTTAACCGTGAGCGGTTGCATTTGCGGCTGCTTGAGCGTGCTCGCCAGCGTCAGCTCCGCGTTGGAATAATGAAGGTCGAGATCGAGAGTGGCCGGGTCCAGCGCCGCGACAGCCTTCGCTTTCAGGCCGGTGGCATTCACCTTCACATGCCCGACCGGCGCGGCCAGCGTGCCCCCGGCAACGATGTTCGCGGTGAAATTGCCGCTCACCGGCGACTGCTGGCCGAAGCTCGCCAGCAATTTTTCCACATCGAGCTTCGTCGCGTTGAGGTTCGCCGCGATGCGACCATCCAGCGGGATCGGCGACGGTTTGTGCGCGAGATCGAAAGGCAGGATTACGTAGCCGGTAAGTACAGTGACTTTCGACTGCACAAAATTGATGTCGCGCAGCCGCAGCTTGCCTTCCTTCAGCTCGAGCGCGCCGGTGATGTCAGTCAGACCGGTGGCAAAATGCAGCTCCGTCGTTTGCGCAAAGCCCGGCCCGTAGAGGCCAGCGAGCTTGATCTCTTTGAGTTCGATCTTGTCAAAGCGTCCTTTTTGCAAGGCCACACTCAGCGTGCCGGATTGCTCCAGCGGCATCCCCTCTTCTGTCGCCACGCCTTTGCCACTCCACTCCGCGTGGAAAGATCCCGCGATCGCCTGCGGGACCTTAAAGACGGCGAGCAAAGGCTGGAGCTTCGCAAGATTTCGAACGTCCACGATGGTCGCGGCTTCATACGGAAACGGCGACTGAACCCCCGCTCTGGCACTTACGGCAATCTGATCGGTGCCGCCGAGTTGGAGCGCGAACTGCCGAACCGTCGCCACGTTGTCGGCAACGTCGATGTTCACGGCGAGACTTGGAGCCTTGAACTCACCGAGCTGGAAATCTCCGCCGTTCAAAGTCACACCACCCACCAACGCGCCGCTCACCTGCTTCAGCGAACCGCTGCCTTCGAGATGTCCGGCGAGCGTCGCGCCCCCCGCGGCCACGCCGAAGTCCGCGAGCTTGGGCACTTTGATCGCGAATTGCATATCAACCGGAGCCTTCGCCGCGTTCTTGAAATTGCGCGGAATCTGGTAAGTGCCCTGCGCGCTGACGGAGTTCTCAGCCCGGCGCACGTCCAGCGTCTGAAGCGTGACCAGCGCATCCTGATTGGCGACTTGGAGCTTCAGCGCATCGACCGCGAAAGTGTCCACACGCAGCTCCGTCAGATCGGCATTGATGTCGGTGGCCAGTTCGTCGAACGGCCCGAGGCCCGGCACATCGATGCGTTTCGCCGCTTTCACCTGTATCTTGCCGGCGCTCAGGGAAAACTTGCCGATCACCAGCTTTGCCGCCTCGAACGCCACATCGGCGGTGACCTTGCCCCCACGAACGCTCACCGGCCCACCGCCGGTGATACTGCCCGTCATCGGTTCGGGGAACATCGCCGTCAGGAGCGGCAGATCCGGCGCATCGATCTTCAACGCCGCGTCCACCTCGGACTTTGGAAAATCGTTCACCGATTCCGGCAACGCGACCTGCGCTGTCACAGCGACGGTATTCGTGCCGGCATTGGCGTTCACGCCGGTCACTTCGGCTCGGCCATTTTGGAAAGTTGCCGCGACCTCGGCGCCAGCAATCCGCGTTTCGCCGAAGACCGAACCTTCGACCCGGACTCCGATGGCTCCCCGCCACGTCCGCGGCTTCTCTGGCTCGCCGTTAAAGCGCAGCCCTAGTTTACCGAGCGTCCCGATCTCGAACCGCAGTTTCGGCACGTTAAAATAGGCGAGCGCCTGATCGAGCGAGATGCCGGCAGCGTTGATCGTCAAAGTCGTGTCGTAGCTTTTTGCGAGATTCTCCCCCTTGGCGTTGAGTTGGCTGCCGGCCAGCTTGAGCTCCGCGATTCCCCCAAAGGCGCGCGCCTTTAGTTCCATGCTGCCCTTGTTTTGGGCGCGCAGCGAAGCGTCGAAGTTCACCTCTTCAAGACTCAACTCCGGCGCGAGTTGGAGGCGTCGAATGTAAAAATTGCGCGCCTCGTAGCTCGTCTCCGCGGCCAGGTTTTCCCACAGCGGCACGCCAGGGATTTGCAGCCGCGCCACGCGCAGATGACCCGCCTTCTCCGGATCCAGCAGCAGGAAAAACCCACGGATTTCGGTGACATTCTTTTCCGCCTCCACAGTCAGGTTGAAGTTTTCAATCTTCACCCGATCCGAGTAGAGGGCCGGTTGGCCGAGGATGGTGTTCAGCAGTTCCGCGATGCTCTGCTTTTCTCTCTTCTCCGCCGTGTCCTTGCTCGGCAGCGCCACGACCTGCAGATCGGCATTAATGATCTCGTAGCTGCTGAGCAATTCGCCCAGCCCGCGTTTGAAAAACCGGGGAAGACTGTAGTCCAGCCGCACGCGGTCGATATCAATCCGGCGGACCGGATTTGGAAAGTCGCCGACCGCTTCCGCGTGGATGCGCTCCACGGTCAGGTTCGTGAAAATGGTGCCCGAGCTCTGCAGATCGACCTTCATATGCATGCGCGCGGCGACGAGATGCAAAGCGAGGCGCACGCCGTGATGAAAGAGGGGCCGGTGGAAGATCGCGACCAAGACCAAGAGCACGAAGAACCACCGGAGAACGCGGCGAAACCAGCCGCGTTTTCTTGGCTTAGGTTTTACAGAGGGCGGCGTGGGCTCCGGCATGAAGGGTCAGGGTAACGGCCTAGGTATCGCATGCAAGGCGCGGCAAGGTTGCGTGGGCGGAAACTTCTCCCGTAATGTCCGGCCTTCATGTCCGCTTTAGCACGCTTCAGCCAGAATGCCGGCCCTTGGCTCATTCGCCAAGTGAAGCGCATCGGCGCCATCACCTGGCGAGCCGCGTTGAAATTTGACGAGACCGATGGCGAGCAGCGCGCCGCGTCCTTCGCCTACTACGCGTTCTTTTCGATGTTTCCGCTGATCCTCCTCCTGATCACCATCAGCACCGCCTTTCTCGGCCCGAAAGGGGACGCCGCGGACAAGATTATCACCTACGTGAGCACGCAGATTCCCTTGGAGGAAGCGGATATGCGGACCGTGATCAGCACCATCGAAGGCGTGGTGGATTCACGGAAAAGCGCGGGCGTCATCGCCTTCGCCGTGCTCGCCTGGACCTCGCTGCGCTTCTTCCAAGCCCTTGTGCGCGGGGTGAACCGCGCTTGGGGCACCAAGGAATACTCGTGGTGGCGTCTGCCGATCAAAAACCTCGGGATGCTCGCCATTCTTACCAGCGTGCTTTTCATCGGTATCCTAGCCCCATTGGTCTTGCGCCAAATCGAAGACTTTTACTGGCTTCACTCCCGTGAGGTGGGGCTGGATTTCACGGTCCTTTGGTACGTTTTCGAGTTCGCAAAGTTGCTCCTACCTTTGGTTATCCTTTTCCTCGGCCTGAGCCTTTTCTTTAAGTACGCGCCACGGCGACGCACGCTCTTCGTCGAGGTTTGGGGCGGCGCGCTTTTCGTCACCGTAGCGCTCGAAATTCTCCAGCGCCTGTTCATCCTTTACACGCGGAACATCGGCAATTTTAACGCCCTCTACGGCACCTTCGGCAGCGTCATCGCACTGCTTCTGTGGATCTACCTCTCTGGCTCGATCATCATCTTCGGTGGCTGTATTTCCGCCGCCCGCTACGAAATCGACATGAGCCTCTCGGACCAGTCGGAGTCTAGCCTGGCCAAATAGCGCCCGCGAAAATCCGGCGTGCAACTACCCGGCGCATGCGTAGGAAGGTGCGCCCCTTTGAAAGCCGAACCTAAAACCACGCTACCCCGCGAGAGCCTGCTCGATCTCTCCCACCTGCTGGCCTACATCCGCCCGTATCGCCCCCGCTTCATCTTTGCCATGGTGGCCTCGTTCGTAAGCATGGCTTTTGGCGCGCTCTTTCCCTTCCTCGTAGCGCGTCTCCTCGCCTCCGCCACGCCGGGGATGCCGCCACTGCCGCTTGGTCCGTGGACTCCGACCCTCGATGAGGTCGCCCTCATTCTGATTGCTTCCTTGGCCATCCAAGCGGTGCTCACCTTCTTTTCGTCACTGGCCTTTAATACCGTGGGTGAGCGCGCCGTCGTCGATCTGCGGCAGGCGCTTTACACCCAGCTCCTCGCGCAGCCGATGACCTTCTTCGGCGAGCACCGCGTCGGCGAACTCTCCAGTCGTCTCTCCAGCGATCTCGCCCAAATCCAGGACACGCTCACCTTCACCGTCGCCCAAGTCATCCGCCAATCGATGCTCCTCATCGTTGGTCTCATCGCCATCGCCGCGACCTCGCTCCAGCTCTCCGGCATCATGCTCGCCACGGTGCCGGTCTTCATGCTCGCCGCGGTCATCTTCGGGCGAAAAGTGCGGCGCTTTTCCCGCGAGGCCCAGGACCGGTTGGCGGAGACCGCCACCGTCGTCGAGGAAACGCTGACCGGCATCGCCAACGTCAAAGCCTTCGGTAACGAAGCCTACGAGCAGCGCCGCTACGCCACCGGCCTCGCCGGCTACCTCGCCGTCATCCTCAAAACCGCCCGCTCCCGCGCCGCGCTCGTCGCCTTCATCATCTTCGCCATTTTTGGCGCCATCGTGCTCGTGCTTTGGTGGGGCGGGCGGCTCATGCAGTCCGGCCAGCTTACGCACCCCGAGCTGACGCAGTTCATCTTCTACACGCTTTTCATCGGCGGTGCCGTTTCCGCGCTGCCGGAAATTTTTAGCTCCGTGCAAAAGACCCTCGGAGCTACCCAGCGCGTGCGCGAACTTCTCCAGGAACCGGGTGAGCAGGGAGCGGAGACCAACGACCAGGCGACTCGTCTCCGCGGGGCGGTCCGCTTCGATACCGTCCACTTCAGCTACCCCGCCCGGCCCAATCTCGCGGTCCTGCGCGGCGTTTCGCTCGATGTGCGAGCCGGCGAAAAAATTGCCCTTGTCGGTCCGAGCGGCGCAGGGAAAAGCACGCTGACCGCGCTGCTGCTCCGCTTTTACGAACCCGAGAGCGGCACGCTTTATCTGGATGGGCAGAATGCGCGCAAACTACCGCTTGCGGCGGTTCGAGGGAATATGGCGATCGTCCCACAGGAGGTGCTCCTTTTCGGCGGCAGCATCCGCGAAAACATCGCCTACGGACGGCCTGGCGCGAGCGAGGCGGACATCGTGGCCGCGGCGGAGCGCGCGCATTGCAGCGAATTCATCGCGCGCTTCCCGGAAGGTTACGCCACGCTCGTGGGCGAGCGCGGGATCAAACTCAGCGGCGGCCAGCGCCAACGCCTCGCCATCGCCCGCGCGCTACTCCGCGACCCGGCCATTCTGATTCTCGACGAAGCCACCAGCTCACTCGACAGCGAAAGCGAAGCGCTCATCCAGAAAGCCCTCGCCACGCTCCTCGCCGGGCGCACCGCGTTCATCATCGCCCACCGCCTGGCGACGGTGCGCCAGTGCGACCGCATCTGCGTTTTGGAAGACGGCGTCATCACCGAAACCGGCACTCACGCCGAACTCATGGCTTCCGCGAGCGGCACTTACCGGCGGCTCGCTGAGCTGCAGTTCGGCGTGGCTTGACGCGAAGACGGTGGCTCTCGCCGGCGAACATACAGACCTGCGGGCAGCATGCGCCGATTGAACATCCCACTCGCCTCGCGTATGGCTTTGCTGCAATGCCGCACGACCACCCCTCCGCTGAAGACCAGTTTTCAAACGCGATCCAGACACTACGCGACCATGGCCAGCGCGTGACGGAGCCGCGCAAGGCCATCCTGACCATTTTAACTCGCGAGCACGGGCCTTTTACGGCCGAAGAACTCCATGGGCGGATGAACGCGGGGGGCTGCGACTTGGTGACGGTCTATCGTTGCCTGGCGGCGATGGAGGAGCTGGGGCTCGTGCGGCGATGCGATTTCGGCGACAACTCCTACCGCTACGAATTCAACACCGGCGAGCATCACCATCACCACATCATCTGTCGTTCGTGCCACGGCGTGGTCACGCTCGAAGTCTGTGTGGCCGACGGTTTGGAGCGAATGGCCCGGCAGATGGGCTACGCGAAAGTCACCCACATGCTGGAGATCTTCGGCATCTGCCCGAAATGCCAACAGGCGTAGTGTTGAGTAGCAGCTGTAGGGAAAGTGCCAGCTTCCCCTACAGCGCTGCGTCGAGGGACGTTGGACGCCAGTCCTCGAGCGGTGTACAGCCGGTGAGATCGGGCTCAAAGGCCAGGCCGAACGGCGCATCAACGACGCTGCCGATTTCCATCCGTCCGGCGCGGATGCGGGGCATCGGGAAGCCGTCCGGGTGCAATTCGTAAAGATCGCCGTGCGCCGCCAGTGCCGCCGCCTGGAGCGCCGGAGAAAACTGGCTGAGCCCGGCGAAATAGTGGTGTCCATTCCGCTCGACGTGTGGGATGCCGAGCGTGGCCAAGACCGCGAGATCCTGCGGCAACGCCACCGGGCCGACGTTCGACAAATCCTCCGCGCTGAGATGCAGCGCCCGATTCGGCTCGGCGTGCCGGCGGGACGCGAGGAGGGTGGCGTTGACGAGGCTCTTGAAAACGCCTTTGCAGTTCTTGTGGCTCGTGCCCGCGTAGCCGCTGACGAGCGCTGTAGGGAGCGACGTCAGTTCGGCATCGGACTCATCAATGATGATCGCCGGGCGCCCTACCCAGCCTCGCAACTCCTCGCCGGTGGCCGGGCTGAGCGCAATATCGCGGTGCAGCGGCTGCTCGACAAAAATCAGCCCGCCGAGCAGCCGCGCGATGGCCGGATCTCCGCGCAGCTCCTCCCACAGGGCGCGAAAAGGCGCGACCGCGTGGTAGTTCTCATTGCCGTCCAGCGTGACGGCCGCGCCCGGCGGCAGGATATCCGCGAGGCGCTGTAGCCGGGTGCGATCCCGAGCGATGTCGCCACAGAGCTTGATCTTGAAATGGGTCAGCCCGTGCTCGCGGATGAAGGCGTTCAGCGCTTGCGGCAATCCGTCGTGGACGCGCTCCCCGCTTTCGATGTCGTCCTCCGTCAGCGGGTCCGTCAGCCCCACGGTATGCCGCGTCAGGACCGAGCGCAGCGGCTCAGGCGGCAGAAAATCTGCGGGCGCAATCCCGGCGAGTTCGCCATGCACAGTGCCGGCGTCAAAACCGAGCAGGTTCTGGCGAACAGCTTGGGCAAGAGATTGGCCGGTAGCGCGGCAGAACGCATCGAGCATCGCCCGTTCAATGAGCGACACGCCGAAGCCCGCGAGCAGGGGCGGGAAATGGTGCGCCTGCGCCCACGCATCCTGCGCTGCGTAAAGCTCGCGCCAGAGCGCAAAAGGCGTTGCCGTGGCGGGGAGCGCGAGGGCCGCCTCACCCGCGTGGCGGATCACCGTGACCATGTCTGCAAGGTCGTCGGCATACGCGCTCGCCGGGTCTTTGGTGAACCACTTGGGCGGCAGGTGATCCGCAGCGAATCCGCGCTGCACGCGCCCGCTGATCTCCAGGCTCAACCTAACGAAAAGATGCGGCACCCGCGTCATGGTGACGATTCCATAGCGAAACGGCAGCCGTGTTCGCAGGTTTTGGACGAAGCATTCCACCGCGCAAACTCGGAGGTCCATAAAATCAGCGGCCCGTGGGGACTGGCTCGGGCGCGGGCGTGGACGCAAAGCGGCGGCTCAGCCAAGTCTGCACGCGGTCCATGTAGAGATAGACGACCGGGGTGATGTAGAGCGTGAGGATTTGCGAGAAGATGAGTCCGCCCACCACGGCGAGACCGAGCGGACGGCGCGACTCGGCACCGGCGCCGATCCCCATGGCGATGGGCAGCGCGCCCATGAGCGCCGCAAAGGTCGTCATCATGATCGGGCGGAAGCGGACGAGGCAGGCTTCGACGATAGACTCCGCTGGCTGCTTGCCGCCGTGGCGTTCCGCTTCGAGGGCGAAGTCGATCATCATGATCGCGTTCTTTTTCACGATGCCGATGAGCATGAGAATGCCGACGAAGCCATACACGCTGAGGTCTTCGCCAAAGAGCATCAGCGTGGCCAGCGCACCCACACCCGCGGCAGGCAGGCCGGAGAGGATCGTGAGCGGGTGGATGAAGCTCTCGTAAAGAATTCCGAGCACGAGGTAGATGACGAGCACGGCCATGATGAGGAGCAGGCCGAGGTTGCCGAGCGAGGATTGGAAGGCGGCGGCCTCGCCTTGAAAGCGCGTGCTGACCGTCGCCGGGACAACTCCCGCGACGGCGGCCTCGATGCGGTTCACCGCATCGCCCAGCGAAACGCCGGGCAGGGTGTTGAAGGAAACGGTGACCGCGGGGAGCTGACCGAGGTGGTTGATGGTCAACGGGCCGGTGGTGTTGGTGATTTCGGCGATGGCGTCGAGCGGTACGAGTTCGCCCGCGGCGGAGCGCAGATACATGGCGGCGAGGCGCTCGGGGGTTTCCTGAAAGAGCGGGCGCACTTCGAGGATCACGGAGTACTCGTCCGCCGAAGTGTAGATGTTCGAGACTTCGCGGCTGCCGTAGGCGTTGTAGAGCGCGGTGTCGATCTGCTCGGCGGTGATACCGAGCGTGCCGGCTTTGTCGCGGTCGATCCTCACGAAGACCTGCGGGCTGTTGAGCAGCAGATCGGTGGTGACATCGGTGAGGCCGGGAATGCTGCGGACGTTGGCTTCAACGAGCGGCGCCGCCTGGTAGAGCGCCTGCAAATCCACGCTCGCCAGCGAAAACTGATATGGCGCTTTTGAAGAAACCCCGCCGATACGGATGACCGGCGGCACCTGCGGAAACGAGCGCATGCCCGGCACGCGCGCGAGCTGTGCGCGCAGGTCGGTGACCACCTGCTGAGCCGAAACGCGTTCGCTGCGCGGCTTCAGTTTCACATTCATTCGCCCGGCATTGCCCGTGGCATTCGGCCCACCGCCGCCGACGCTGGAGGAGAACCCCTGCACCGCCGGATGGGCGCCGACGATCTTCGCCACGGCGCGCTGGTGCGCGACCATGGATTGAAATGACGAGTCGAGTGCGCCCTCGGTGGTGACGGAAATCTGGCCGATGTCCTCGGTCGGGATGAACGCCTTTGGGATCTGCACAAAACCCCACGCCGTCCCCGCAACCGTCGCCAAGGTAAAGAGCAGCGTGACGAACTGATGCCTCATGACGATACGAAGCGTCCGTTCGTAGTTAGCGTGCATCCCGCCAATCAGCCGCTCCGACAGGCCGGGCGGCTTGTCGCCCTTTTTCTCCGTCCGCAGAAAGCGGCTGCACAGCATCGGCGTAAGCGTAAGCGAGACCACGCCAGAGATGAGAATGGCCACGCCGATGGTCACGGCAAACTCGTTGAAAAGCCGTCCGAGGATTCCGCCCATAAAGAGCACCGGCAGGAAAACTGCGGCGAGCGAGACGGTCATGGAGATGACGGTGAAGGCGATTTCCTTCGAGCCGCGCAACGCCGCATCCATCGGCGACTCGCCCTCTTCCATGTGCCGCACAATGTTTTCCAGCACCACGATGGCGTCATCGACCACAAAGCCGACGCAGAGCGTGAGCGCCATGAGGGAGAGGTTGTTGAGGCTGAAGCCGAGGAGGTACATCACCGAAAAAGTGGCGATGATCGAGATGACGATGGCGATGCTCGGAATGATCGTGGCGGTGAACCGGCGGAGGAAAATGAAGATGACCAGGACGACGAGCCCGATGCTGAGGACGAGCGTGAACTGCACGTCGTGGACAGATTCCCGGATGGTCGCCGAGCGGTCGATGAGCACGTCCAACTGGATGCCGGCGGGAAGCTGGACCCGCAGGTCGGGGAGCAGCGTGAGGATTTGATCGACGACCTTCACGGTGTTTGCGCCGGGCTGGCGCTGCACGCCCATGACGATGCCGCGAGTGTCATTGTACCAACCGGCGGAGCGGATGTTCTCCACTGCGTCCTGGACCTGCGCCACATCCTCCAGCCGCACCGGTGCACCCTCGCGGTAGGCGACGACGATCTGCCGGAAACCGGCCGCGTCGGAAAGCGCGCCGCTGGTTTCGACGGTGAAGACGCGGGTCTTGCCGTCGAGGATACCAGTCGGGGTGTTGCTGTTCGCATTGGAAATCGCGGTGCTGATTTCGTCGAGGCTGATGCCACGCGCGGCGAGGGCCAACGGTTCGAGCTGCACGCGCACGGCGTATTTTTGCGAACCGAAAACCTGTAACTGCGAGACGCCGGTGATCGTGGAAATGCGCGGCGCGAGGAGTGTCTGGGCGTACTGATCAACCTTCGAGAGCGGCAGCGTTTCGGAGGTGAGCGCGAGCAGGAGGATGGACTGCTCGGTGGGATTCACTTTCCGAAACGACGGAGGCGCCGGCATCGTCGAAGGCAGGCTGCGCGAGGCGCTGGAAATCGCTGTCTGCACATCGAGCGCGGCGTCGTCGATGTTGCGGTCGAGAGCGAACTGGAGCGTGATGCTGGAGCTGCCGAGGCCGCTCGTGGAGGTCATCGAATCGATGCCGGCAATGGTCGAGAACTGCTTTTCCAGCGGCGTGGCGACGGAAGAGGCCATCGTCTCAGGGCTCGCGCCGGGCAGGCTGGCGCTGACCGAGATGGTCGGGAAATCGACGCTCGGTAAATCGCTTACCGGGAGCTGGCGGTAGGCAAGCAGGCCAAAGGCGACAAGGCCGAGCATGACCAGCGTGGTCATTACCGGCCGCCGGATGCACAGCTCGGGGATACTCATGGGTTCGGCGGGGGGGGAGTCGCGACTGCGTTTGAAGCCATCGGCGCGGCGGCGGGCGGGACGATCTCGACGGGGCTGCCGACGGTCAGACGGCTCTGGCCATCAATGACAATCTGCTCGCCGCCGTTGAGTCCGCTTTTGATCACCGCCTCATCGTTCGCCGAACGATCCACCACGACCTTGCGCAACTCAGCAGTTTTATCCGACTTGATGACAAAGACGAACTTGCTGTCCTGGCCATCCTGCACCGCCGCCGCGGGCGCGACGACCGCTTGGAGATCAATGCCCACTTCCACGCGCAAAGTGACGAACTGCCCCGGCCACAAAATTTGCGGATCGTTTCGGAATGCCGCCTTCAACTCAATGGTCCCGCTCGTCGCGCGGACGTTGTTGTCGACGAAAATTAGCTCACCCTCGGCGGTCTGCCGGTCGAGCCCGGAAGTCCGGGCGGTCACCTTTGGCCGGCCTGCGGCCATGCCGCGCTGAACGGCGGCGAGCTGCTGTTCAGCGACGGAAAACGTGACCTCGACCGGCGCGATCTGGTTCACGACCACGAGGTCGGTTTGGTTGGCGGTAACCACGTTGCCTGCTGTGACCAGCGCTTTGCCGGCACGCCCGTCGATCGGCGCGCGGATGGCGCAGTAGTCGAGTTGGAGTTCCGCGGCCTTCACCGCCGCGGCGGTCACGGCGACAGTCGATTGTGCCGCCTTGGCCGCCACGTCGAAGTCCGCAGCCTGCTCTTTGGAAACTGTGCCGGTCTTCCCCAGCACGGCATAGCGCCCGGCCTGCTCACGGGCATTGTCAGCGCGCGTCTGCGACTCGGCCTGCGAAGCCTTCGCTTGCTCCAGCGCGACCTCGAACGGACGCCGGTCGATGGTCAAAAGCGGGTCGCCCTTCTTCACCGCCTGGCCATCGGTGAAATGTACCTCGGAAATTGTCCCTGTGACTTGCGGCTTGACCGCGACCGTGGCCGGCGACGTCACGCGCCCAATGGCGCGGACGATGACCGCCATGTCTTTCCGCACAACTTCGCCCACAACCACGGGAACGACAGGCCGTTTGCCACCGCCGGGGGCCGTCTTGCCACCACGCTTGCAGCCCGCGAGCATCAAGGTCACGGCGATCAGCACGAAAACCAGCCGCGGTAAAAACAGGTGAAGGTGCAAGGGCGGGTGGATCATCAAAGCTGGGATTAAGGGGAGATACGTTTTGGCACGGGGCAGCGGTTGAATTCGAGCGCCTTTTTCACGCACTGACGCGCCAAGCCGGCTCTCCGGCGAGGGCACCGGACACGACGTGCAAGACGCGCTCCACCATTTCCCCGCTCCGACTTCCGGCTGAGTGGAAGCGGGCCATTTGTCCAGCTCCCCAACCACTCACGGCAACTCCAGCGCCGGCTGCGGAGCGGGTTTAGCGGCGGGAGCGGGCCGGTCGTGGGCGGCGCGATCCCGCTTTGACGACCGGATGACCACATAGAAAACCGGCGTGAGCAGCAGACCGAAGAGCGTGACGCCGAGCATGCCCCAGAAAACCGCGGGGCCGAGCGCGCGGCGCATTTCCGCGCCCGCGCCAGTCGCTAGCAACAGCGGGAGCACCCCGAGGATGAAGGCGAGACTAGTCATCAAGATGGGCCTTAGCCGGAGACGCGCCGCTTCGACGGCGGCCTCCGCGGCACTCCTCCCAGCGTCCTGAAGCTGCTTGGCAAACTCGACGATGAGGATGGCGTTTTTGCTCGCGAGGCCGACGAGCACGACGAGACCGACCTGGGTGAAAATGTTGTTGTCCTGCCCGGCGGCCCAGACCCCGGCGAGGGCACTGAGCAGGCACATCGGCACAATGAGGATGACCGCCAGCGGCAGCCCCCAGCTTTCATACTGCGCGGCGAGGACGAGGAAGACGAAGAGCACGCAGAGCGGGAAGACGAAGATGATGGAGTTACCGGCGAGGATTTGCTGGTAGGTCAGATCGGTCCACTCGATGGCGTAGCCGGGCGGCAGGCTTTGTTTCGCGAGGCGCTCGACGGCGGCGATCATGTCGCCAGAGCTCACGCCGGGCAGGGTGTTGCCGTTGATGTCGCCGGAGGTGAACTGATTGTAGCGCTGCACGCGGTCCGCTCCGCCGATGCGCTCGAGGCGGACGAGCGAACCGAGCGAAACCATCTTTCCATCGCGGTTGCGCGTCTGGAGACGGGACACGTCCTCGGGCGCATTGCGGAACTCCGGCTCGGCCATGGCGAAGACCTGATAGGTGCGGCCGAAAAGGTTGAGGTCGTTCACATAGACCGAGCCGAGGCTGATCTGGAGGGTCTCATTCAGGTCGGCGAGCGAGACGCCGAGGTTCTTCGCCGCCGCGCGGTCGATGTCGATGAAGTATTGCGGCGTGTTCGGGCGGAAGCCGGTGATGATCGAGGTGAAACCGGGCTCTTTCGCCAGCGCGTCGATGAGCTGCTGGGAGGCGCGCTGCAGCGAGACGAGGCCAGCGCCATCGAGATCCTGCACCTGGATTTTGAAGCCCCCGGAATTGCCCAGCCCGCGCAGTGGCGGCGGTGGGAGAACAAGAATGCGCGCCTCCTTGATCGCGGAAAACTTTTGGCGCAGCGTGTTCATGAGCGCGGTGGAGGTGAGCGACGGGTCTTTCCGTTTGTCGAAGTCGTCCGGAATGATGAAGGCCGCACCGACGTTGGATTGGTTCGCCTGGAAGACCGAGGAGTAGCCGGAAATGGCAAAGGTGTGGGCGACACCGGGGGTTTCGCGGGCGATGGCATCGACGCGTTTCACGACCTCATCGGTGCGGGTGAAAGCCGCGCCGTCGGGGAGCTGGATGACGACGAGGAAGTAACCCATGTCCTGCGCCGGGATGAAGCCGGCCGGCACGCGGGTGAAAACGAAGACCGTGAGGGCGATGAGGCCCGCGTAACCGGACAACGCGAGCGCGCGGTGCCGCAGGAGGGTGCGCACCACTCGGGCATAGAATTGCGAGAGCCGCTCGAAGCCGGCGTTGAATTTCGCGAAGAACCAATGGATCGCCCAAATGAAGACGTTCTCCGGTTCGCCCTGCGCATTTTTTCGCGTGAGCAGCGCGGTGAGTGCGGACTTGCGGA
Source organism: Chthoniobacter sp. (assembly GCA_031390545.1). GTDB lineage: Bacteria > Verrucomicrobiota > Verrucomicrobiia > Chthoniobacterales > Chthoniobacteraceae > Chthoniobacter. The sequence continues at coordinate 25,734 of JANMTP010000051.1, forward strand.
AAGTGCCTTGGACTTTACGCCCGTTGCCTTCCGCGCCGTGCGCATGCTTTCTCAGCAGCAGCGCGGTGAGCGCCGGGGAAAGGGTGAGCGAGTTGAAGCACGAGATGACCGTGGCCGTGGCGATGGTTAGCGCGAACTGGCGGTAGAACGCGCCGGTGATGCCGCCGAGAAACGCCGTCGGGACAAAGACCGCGCAGAGGACCAGCGCGATGGCCACCAGCGCGCCGGAGACTTCACCCATGGCCTTGAGCGTAGCCTCGCGCGGCGACAGGCCCTCGGCTAGATACCGTTCGACATTCTCGACTACGACAATGGCGTCATCGACGACGATGCCGATGGCAAGCACGAGACCGAAAAGCGAAAGGTTGTTCAGCGACGAGCCAAGGAGCTGCATAACCACAAACGTGCCGATGAGCGAAACCGGCACCGCAAGCAGCGGGATGATTGAGGCACGCCACGTTTGCAGGAAAAGGATGACGACCAGAACGACGAGCGCGATTGCTTCGGCGAGCGTGACCAACACCGACTTGAAGGACTGCCGCACGAAGCGCGTGGGGTCGTAATTGATGCGGTAGTCCACGCCTTGCGGAAAGCGCTCCTTGAGCTTCGCCATCTCGGCATAGACGGCGTCGGCGGTGTCGAGCGCGTTGGTGCCGGGGAGCTGAAAGACGCGGAGCGAGATGGCGTTTTTGCCGTCCATGTAGCTCTTCACCGCGTAGTCACGCGCGCCCACTTCCACGCGGGCCACATCGCGCACGCGGATGACATCCCCGACCGCGCCGGTGCGGACCACGATCTCGCCAAATTGCTCCGCCTTGGTCAGCCGGCCCTGCGCGGTCAGCGTGTATTGAAACTCCGTGCCATCCGGCGCGGGTGGTTGGCCGAGCGCGCCGGCGGCGACTTGCACATTCTGCTCGCGGATGGCGCGGACCACATCGCCGGAAGTCAGTTCGCGTGCTGCGAGTTTGTCCGGGTCGAGCCAGACGCGCATGGTGAAATCGAGGCCGCCGAGCGTGTTGGCATCGGCGACGCCGGGGATGCGGGCGATGCGGCTCTGCACCTGGAGCGTCACGTAGTTCGCGAGGTAGAAGGTGTCGCGCGAACCGTCGGGCGAGAAGAATTGGACGGCGAGAGTGAGGTCAGGCGATTGTTTTTTCGCGGTCACGCCGAGGCGGCGCACATCCTCGGGCAGTCGCTGGAGCGCGGCGTTAACTCGGTTTTGCACCTGCACCTGCGCCTCATCGAGGTCCGTGCCGAGGCGGAAGGTGACAGTGATGTTCAGCCGTCCGTCGCTGGTGCCCGAGGAGGACATGTAGAGCATGCCTTCAACGCCGTTGATTTCCTGCTCGAGCGGAGCGGCCAGTGTATCCGAGACGGTCTGCGCATTCGCCCCGGGATACGACGCGCTGACGATGACCGTCGGCGGCACAACCTCGGGATATTGCGAGATCGGGAGTTGGAAAAAGGCGAGCCCGCCGAGCAGCGTGATGACGATGCTCAGCACCGCCGCGAAGACGGGCCGATCCGTAAAAAATCGAGGGAGATTCATGCGCGGTCAGGGCGTTACCGCCGCCGCCACGAGTTGCATGCCCGTTTCCTCCGGCTTGACCACTGCCCCGGGGCGGATGGCCATGAGGCCGTTGATGACCACGCGATCCTCCGGCTTCAACCCCTCCCGAACGATGCGTAAGCCGTCCTCCATCGGACCCAGCACCACATTGCGCTGCCCGGCTTTGCCCTCGGCATCGACGACATAGACGAACGCACGCCCCTGATCGCTGCCGACGGCGGTGTCGCGGATGAGCAGGGCGTCATACTCGCCGCTGCCAGGGATGCGGATGCGGGCGAAAAACCCGGGAGCCATCAGCCGGTCTTTGTTGTCGAAAATGCCCCGGGCGCGGATTGAGCCGGTGGTCGTGCTGATCTCGTTGTCCACAAAATCGATCTTCCCCTCGTGCGGAAAGCCCTGCTGATTCGCCAGTCCCATGTGCGCGGGGATCGAGCCGAAAAGCGCGCTCGCCCGTTTCCCTTCCCTGACCAGCTCGCGGTATTTCAGCGCCGAACGTTCATCCACGTCGAAGTAACAGTAGATCGGATCGAGCGCGACGATCGTCGTGAGCACGGTCGCGCCAGACGGGCCACCGGTGATGAGGTTCCCCTCGGTAACGAGCTTGCGCCCGATGCGCCCCGAAATCGGCGCGGTGACCCGCGTGAAGTCGACTTCCAGTTTCGCCGCATCGAACGAAGCCTGCGCCGCCTGGAGCGCCGCGGCCGCTTGGATCTCGCCTTTAACCTTCACGTCCGCCTCTTCGGCGGAAATGGCGCGCGTCTGCACAAGCTTCCCGGCGCGTCCGGCCTCGGCAGTGGCGAGTTCGAGCGCGGCCTTGGCGCGGGCCACGTCGGCGCTGGCCCGGGCGAGTTCGGCCTCGTAGCGGCGCGGATCGATGACGAAAAGCAGGTCGCCCTCCTTCACTTCGCTGCCTTCCTTGAAATGCGTACTTTGCAAGTAGCCGCTGACCCGCGCGCGCAACTCGACGGAGGCGAACGCGCCGAGGCGACCTGTGAATTCATCCAGTTCCGTGAGCCGTTTCGGAATCGGTCGCGCGACCGTGACGGCCGCCGGACCGACTTGCGCGGCGGTCGCCGGTTTTTTGCAGCCGCTTAAAGGGAGCAGCGAGCCGGCAAGCAAAGAGAGGACAAAAAAGCGCGAGGCCAGCGGGAAAAAGCGGCAGTCGGTCATGGGCAAGGCCGGTAATAGCGCGCGAAGCGAGGTTTCGCGCAAGTTTCCGGGCGCAATGCGCTGGGCGCTACGATAATGGACGCCATGCCTCTCGCGGAGAAACAGCGCCGGATCATCGCCCGCTACGCGGTCATCGAAGACCGCCACGAACGCCTCGCAGCCATCGTCACACGTGGGCAACGCTGGCCGGAAGTGCCAGCAGAGGAACGCACCGAGGCGCGATTCGTCCGCGGCTGCACCACACCGGTCTGGCTGGCCGGAGAGATTGAGGAGGGGCGCTGCCATTTTCGCGTCGCCGCTGGATCTTCGATGCTCAAGGGGCTGGCCGCGTTGCTGGCCGAGCTTTATGAGGGAGAAACCTCTGCCGACGTCGCTGTCTTTGAGCCCGCGCTGCTCGAAGGTCTGGGCCTCGACCGTCATATCTCCCCCACCCGGCTGAACGGCCTCGCCCACATCCGGACCGCCATTCGCAACTTCGCCGCCGCTGCGCCGTGATCGACGCTCACAACCATCTCCACGATCCCCGCTTGGCGCCGAACCGTTCCGCCATCTTGGCCACGCTCGAACGGCTGGGCGTTACCCACGCCGTGGTTAATGGCACGCGCGAGTCCGACTGGCCTGCAGTTGCCGAGTTGGCCCGGCAAAAGGCGTGGATTTTACCGTCCTTTGGCCTGCATCCGTGGCAGGTCGCCGGGCGGTCCGCGGACTGGCTCGCGCAGCTGCGTGAAAACCTCGACGCACACCCCGGCGCAGGCGTCGGCGAGATCGGGCTGGACCGCTGGGTCGCCGGCCACGATCCGGCGGAGCAGCACGCTGTATTCACGGCCCAACTCGCGCTCGCCGCGGAGCGCAATCTGCCCGCCACGCTGCACTGCGTGCGCGCCTGGGGACCGCTTTGGGACATCATCCGCACGCAACCGGTGCCGGCGCGCGGCTTTCTCCTCCACGCTTACAGCGGACCGGCGGAGATGGTAGCGGGCTTCGTTAAGCGTGGTGCCTATTTTTCGTTCAACGCCTACTTCCTCCACGATCGCAAAGCCGCCGAGCGCGCCATCTTTTCGCAGCTTCCCGCCGACCGCATCCTCGTGGAAACCGACGCTCCAGATTTGGTCCCGCCCGTCCATCTCAACCCGAATCCACTCAACGATGCCGCCGGGCAGCCGATCAATGATCCCGCCAATCTCGCCTTCACCTACGCCACCCTCGCGGACCTGCGCGGCGTGCCCTTGGCCGAGTTGACCGCGCAAATTACGGAAAACTTTGCCCGTCTCTTCGGAGGGAATTGATTTCCATCCGGTCCACGCGAAGATGCGCGCCTTCATGGAATCCGCGCGGATCAACACCACAGACCTCGGCGGGCCGCTGCTCGCCAGCGTGTCGCGCTCATTTTACCTCAGCATCCGGCTGCTGCCCGGGCCGTTGCGCGCCCCGATCGGCCTGGCCTACCTGCTCGCGCGGGCGAGCGACACCATCGCCGACAGTCCCGGCGTGCCGGTGGACGTGCGGCTGCGGCATTTGGCGGCGTTTTGGCAAATGGTGCGCACCGGTGAGCCGGTCGGCCTGGAAGAATTGCGCCACGAAATCACCTCGCCGCACGACGGGGAATGCACTCTGATCGCCTGCCTCGGCGACTGCCTGACGTGGCTGGGCACGCTGGAGCAAAAGGACCGCGGCGAGATCGTAGGCGTGCTGGAGAAAATCATCCGCGGCCAGACGCTCGACCTGCAGCGGTTCGGCGACGGCACCCAAGTCATCGCCCTCCAGCACGCGGGCGAATTGGAGGAATACACGTATCTTGTCGCAGGCTGCGTCGGCGAATTCTGGACGCGCCTCTGCCTGCATCACTTGCCGACCTGCGCGCATCTCGGTCTCGCCGATCTCCGCCGGCTCGGCGCGAATTTCGGCAAGGGCCTGCAACTGGTGAACATCCTGCGCGACCTGCCGGCCGATCTTCGCGCCGGACGCTGCTACCTGCCCGAAACCGAATTGCGCGCCGCCGGCACCTCCCCCGCCCCACTTTCCCACAGCCCGCTGAAAGCCCAGCCCGTCTTCGACCGCTGGCGCGTGCAGGCCCTCGCCTATCTCGACGACGGCTATCGCTATATTAACGCCCTGCGCTCGCCGCGGTTGCGCGCGGGGTGCTTTCTGCCGTGGTATCTCGGCGTGAAAACGCTGGAGCTGATGGAGAAAAATCCGCCGCTGGCAACCGGCGAGAAGATCAAAGTACCGCGCTCGACCGTGAGGTTCGCATTGGCGCTCGCCACGCCGGACGCGTTCTCGGATTCCGCGCTGCGCTCGCTCCACCCGCAAGGCGCGGAGGTGGAAGCGGCGGCGCTTTAATGCGTCATTTTCAAGCGCTGTCATCCCGAGCGAAATGCAGGGAGCGATAGCGACCGGAATGAAGTCGAGGGACCTCGGCGGTTCGATAAAGCGCAACACGTAATCGGACCGCCGAGGTCCCTCGACTGCGCTGCGCTTCGCTCGGGATGACAGGCGTCTATTTATCGGCCTGCCTTCTAAACTCGGCTTTGAAGCCGGGAGAAAACCTCCTCGGCGAGGCGTGCGGGGTCGGCGGCCGGACCTTCGGCTTCGGCTTGGAGGGGCGGTTCCGATTCGGGGCCGAAGAGGATGGCTCGGAGGTGCAGGCGGTCGCCTTTGAGCGTCGAACGGACGCCAACCGGCAAGCCGCAATCTCCGGCGAGCAGACGCTGCAATTCGCGCTCCGCCCTGATCGCCACATGCGTGGCCGAGTGATCGATCTTCTTTAAAAGCGCGGTGACTTCCGCGCGGTCGGCGCGGCTTTGCAGAGCGATGGCCCCCTGCCCGATCGCGGGAAGCAGATGGTCGCCAAGCGGCAAGGCGCGAAAACTCCATGGCGCAAACTCGAGCATGCCTGCGGCGAGATCGTAGCCGAGGCGTTCGAGGCCGGCCTGGGCGAGGATGATGCCGGCGACGCGGTCGCTTTCGCCAAGTTTTCGGAGGCGGGTTTGCACGTTGCCGCGCCACTCCTCGATAACGAGATCAGGCCGCAGCCAGCGGAGTTGCCGCGCGCGGCGGATGCTGCTCGTGCCGATCACCGCGCCGGTCGGCAGCGCTTCGAAAGTGGTCGCTTCTTTGGCGATGAGCACGTCGGCGGTGGGTGCGCGTTCGAGCACCGCGGTGATCGCGAGGCCAGGCGGATTATGGCCGGGCAGATCTTTTAAGCTGTGGACGGCGACGTCGATCGTTCCCGCGAGGAGCGCGTCTTCGAGCTCTTTCGTGAACAGGCCTTTGCCCCCAGCTTCCGCCGCCCGAATGAGGCTCAGGTCGAGCTTCACATCGCCGCGCGTGACGAAGACTTTTTGTTCCACCTCCAGCTCCGGCGCGACGGCCTGCAAAGCCGCGCGCGTCAGTTCCGCCTGGGCTAGCGCCAGTGCCGAACCGCGCGTGCCGAGGACGAAGCGCGTCACGGCTTCGCCCCCTCCGCCTGGGCGCGCATGAAGGTCTGCCGCTGCCCCGGTTCATCAGCCAGCCACGCGCCAAACTCCGCAGCGTGCCGCTCAATCATCTGCTCGCAAAGGGTGAGTTCCTGGCGGCGCACGTTGAGCGAGTGCGCGGCGATCGCCTGGAGGGAGTCGATGTCATACAGATAGACGCCGTCGAGGTCATTGACCGCGGGTTCGATGTCGCGTGGGACGGCGAGGTCGATGCAAAAAAGCGGTCGGTCAGGGCGCGGGCGCATGATCGGGGCAAGCTGGGCGGCGGTCAGGACGTGGTGCGGCGCGGCGGTCGAGCCGATGAGGATGTCCACGTCATGAAAGTCACGCTGCCATTCGTCGAAGTGGATGGCTTTGCCGTTCATCTTCTGCGCGAGCGCGGCCGCGCGGTCGTAGCTGCGGTTGGCGACAAAGATGGACTTTACCCCACGCGCCTGGAGAGCTCCCGCGGTCAGTTCGCTGGTTTCGCCAGCACCGAGGATCATCACTTTGCACGTCGCGAGCCGGCCGAAGATTTTCTCCGCGAGCTCGACCGCCGCCGAGCCGACGCTGACCGCGCCGCGGGTGATGTTCGTGTTCGTGCGCACGTCCTTGGCGACGTTAAAGGCGCGCTGAAAAAGCTTGTTGAGATGTTTGGAGGTCGCCCCGCTTTCACTCGCGGCGGCGTAAGCCTTTTTCACCTGCCCGAGGATCTCGGTCTCGCCGAGAACCATCGAGTCGAGCCCGCTGACCACGCGGAAAAGATGCCGCACACCGGCGGCAGTCGGATGTTGGAAAAAGACGCCCTCGTCCGGGGCGGCAACGCGCGCGGTGACGAATTCCCGCACCGCCGCCAGACCGGCCGCGGTCTGCTCGGCGGCGACATAAAATTCCACGCGGTTGCAGGTCGAGACGATGACCGCCTCGCTCACGCCGGGCGCACTGCGAAGCTGGGCCGCGGCACTGCCGATCTCGCCATCAGGGATGGCGAATTTTTCGCGCAGCTCGATGGGCGCGGTGTGATGGCTAAGGCCGAGGCAAAGAATTTCCATGGCCGTCAGTGGATTCCCGGCTCCTTGATAAAGCTGATCCCTGAAAGGGTGATGAGCGCAACGGTAAAAGCCCCCACGGACAGCCACGCCGCACGTCGCGGGCTGAGCCGATGGCCGGCGCTCAGCGCCAGAATCGCACCGTAGAGCAGCCACACACCGATGGACCACGCCACCTTGCTGGTATGCGACTGCCAGTTTCCCACCATGAACCCTGAGCCAATACCGACGGCGAGGAGGGCGACGCCAGTCAGGATAAGCCGACGATTCGCCACAGCGAGGTCGCGGATCGGCGGAAGGTGGTAGAAGATCGAATGAATGTGGTGCGTCTTCAGTTGGCGCTCCTGGGCGAGGTACATTACGCCCGCCACCCCCGCCAGGGCGAAGGCTCCGTAAGCGAGGATGGAAATGGCGGCGTGGAGTTCCATCCACGGATTCGGCGGCATGTTTACGCGCACGGGCGCGTCGGGCAGTCTCAGGAGCGCGATGGTTTGTAGCGCAAAGACCAACGGCGAGGTGAAGGCGCCGAGCAGCGAGAGGCGGTAGGTCGGTCCGATGAGCAGGTAGAAAAGAACAAGCGCCCAACTCAGAAAAATGAAGACCTCGAAGAAGCTCGTGAGCGGGCAACGTCCAACCTGCTGGCCGCGGAGATAAAGGAACGCCGATTGGCAAAAAAAGCCCGCTAGAATCGCAAAGAAGTTTAGCCCGGACGCCCGGTACACTCGCGCCCGCAGAGCTTGCACGGTGGTGGCAAACCCAAGGAAAAAACAGCAGGTGGAGATGACCAGAAGGAGGCGATCCATGTGGAAAAGGGGCGGAAAGTATCGGCTGGGCGGCATTTTGGCAAACGGCGGAGCGCCGACAACCCGGAGGGACTTGCTCCCGCATGTCCCCATCTCCTCTCGAAGTTTGGGACGCGCAGGAGCACGTCCCTCCGCTTTTTTTGCGACTTCCTGCTTCCCATCCTCTGCGCCCGGCATTTAGTGAATCCCCACCTCCACATGTCAGAACCCACTGTCGCAGTCCTCGGCGCTTCGCAAGACCGGCGCAAATATGGGAACAAGGCAGTGCGCGCATATCTCGATTGCGGACTGACCGTCCTGCCGGTGAATCCCCGTGAGGCAACCATCGAAGGTCTGCCGGCGTATCCCAATCTCGAAGTAATCGAGCAGCCAATTGACTACATCAGTCTGTATGTGCCGCCGGCCGTGGGGCTCCAGCTCCTGCCGGCCATCGCCGAAAAAAGGCCGCGCGAAGTGTGGCTCAATCCCGGCTCCGAGAGTGACGAACTCATCGAAGCCGCGGCTGATCTGCACCTCCGCACCATCGTGGCCTGCTCGATTGTCGCCCTCGGGCGCCGTCCGGCAGAGTTCCCCGACGCCTGATCTTTTTTCCTTAAACGTGAACCCTATCTCCTCCTTCCTCACCTCCTCCATCGGGCGAAAATGGATCGTCGCCCTGACCGGCCTCGCGCTCTTCGGCTTCGTCGTCGGCCACCTCGTCGGCAATCTCCAAGTCTTCCTCGGCCCAGAACCGTTAAACCGCTACGGGGCCTTCCTGCAAAGCACGGGCGAGCTGCTCTGGGTGGTCCGTCTCGGCCTGCTCGCGATGATCGTGGCGCACATCTTTTTCACGATCAAACTGCGCATCGAGAACCGCGCCGCGCGCCCGCGGGGCTACGCGGTAACGAAGCGTCAGGCCACCACTTTCCCCGCGCGCATGATGACCCTGAGCGGCCTGATGGTGCTCTGCTTCATCATTTTTCACCTGCTGCATTTCACGGCGCAAACCATCGACCCGAGTTTTACCGAACTGCACGACGCCAAGGGCCGTCATGACATTTACAGGATGATGATCATCGGCTTCCAAAACAAGACGGCGTCCGGCTTTTACATCGTCGCCGTAGGTTTGCTGGCCATGCATCTCAATCACGGCATCGGCAGCCTCTTTCAAACCCTCGGCCTGAACAGCGCGAAGTTGCGACCGCTCTGGGAGAAAGGCGGCGTCGCCTTCTCGTGGCTGATCTTCCTCGGCTATGCCTCCATCCCCCTCGCCGTCCTTACCGGAGTCGTGAAATAATGAGCGCCATCCTCGATTCCAAAATCCCCGCCGGGCCGCTCGCCGAGAAGTGGGAGCAGCACAAGTTTACGTCGAAGCTCATCAACCCGGCCAACCGCCGGAAGTATGAAGTTATCATCGTCGGCAGCGGACTGGCCGGTGCGAGCGCGGCGGCGTCGCTCGGCGAGATGGGCTACCAGGTGAAGTGCTTCTGCTATCAGGATTCGCCGCGCCGGGCGCATTCGATCGCCGCGCAGGGCGGGATCAACGCCGCAAAGAATTACCAAAACGATGGCGACAGCGTGCATCGGCTTTTCTACGACACGATCAAAGGCGGCGACTTTCGCTCGCGCGAGGCCAACGTGCATCGGCTGGCGGAAGTCAGCGCGTCGATCATCGATCAGTGCGTGGCGCAAGGCGTGCCCTTCGCACGGGAATATGGCGGGCTGCTGGCGAACCGTTCGTTCGGCGGCGCGCAGGTTTCACGGACTTTCTACGCGCGCGGACAGACCGGGCAGCAGCTTTTGCTGGGTGCGTATTCCGCGCTCAACCGCCAGATCGCAGAGAAGACCGTGGAGATGTTTCCGCGCACCGAAATGCTCGATGTCGTCCTCGTCGATGGACACGCCAAAGGCATCGTCGTCCGCGACATGGTCACCGGCGCGATCAGGTCCTACGCCGCCGACTGCGTGATCCTCGCGACGGGCGGCTACGGCAACGTCTTTTACCTCTCGACCAACGCCAAAGGTTGCAACGTCACCGCCTCCTGGCGTGCTTACAAGCGCGGCGCGCTCTTCGCCAATCCCTGCTACACGCAAATCCACCCGACCTGCATCCCGCAAGCTGGCGACTACCAGAGCAAGCTCACGCTCATGTCCGAGTCGCTCCGCAACGACGGGCGCGTGTGGGTGCCGAAGAAGAAAGGCGACAACCGCAAGCCGCACGAAATCCCCGAGGACGAGCGCGACTACTATCTCGAGCGCAAATATCCCAGCTTCGGCAACCTCGCCCCGCGCGACATCTCCTCGCGCTCCGCGAAAGAAGCTTGCGACGACGGCCGCGGCGTCGGCCCCGGCGGACTCGGCGTGTATCTGGATTTCGCGGACTCGATCAAACGCCTCGGCGAACCCGTGATCCGCGAGCGTTACGGCAACCTTTTCGACATCTACCACCAGATCACCGCCGAAAACGCCTACCAGCAACCGATGCGCATCTACCCCGCCGTGCATTACACGATGGGCGGCCTGTGGGTGGACTACGACCTGATGTCGAATATCCCCGGCCTCTTCGTCCTCGGCGAAGCCAATTTTTCCGACCACGGCGCCAACCGTCTCGGCGCCAGCGCGCTCATGCAGGGCCTGGCCGACGGCTACTTCGTGCTCCCCTACACGATCGGCAACTACCTCGCCCCGCAAATCGGCAAGCGCCCGACGACGGACCGCGAAGAGTTCAAGAAAACCGAGACAGAAGTCCGCGCACGCACCAGCCGCCTGCTCGGCATCAAGGGCAAGCGCACCGTCGATCACTTCCACCGCGAACTCGGGCGCATCATGTGGGACTACTGCGGCATGGCCCGCAGCGAGCGCAGCCTCCAGCGCGCCCTCGCGCAGATCCCGCCGCTCCGCGAAGAATTTTGGAAAAATGTCAGCGTCCCCGGCGAAGGTGAAGCGCTCAACGTCTCGCTCGAAAAAGCTGGGCGCGTCGCCGACTTCCTTGAGTTCGGCGAACTCCTCTGCCTCGACGCCTTCGAGCGCCGCGAGAGCTGCGGCGGCCATTTCCGCGAGGAATTTCAATACCCCGACGGCGAAGCCAAACGCGACGACGCCAACTTCCAGCATGTCGCCGCCTGGGGCTTCGCCGGCGAAGACCAAAAGCCCACGCGCAACGTGGAGCCACTCGTCTTCGAGGAAGTGCATCCGAGCGTCCGCAGCTACAAGTAACGCCTTTCAACCATGAACCTTCACCTCAAAGTCTGGCGGCAAAAGTCCGCGAATGCCGCTGGCCAACTCGCCGACATCGAAGCCCGCAGCATCCCCGAGGACGCCTCCTTCCTCGAGATGCTCGACATCGTGAACGACGATCTCACCGCCAAAGGCGAGGAGCCCATCGCCTTTGACCACGACTGCCGCGAAGGCATCTGCGGCACCTGCTCGCTCTCGATCAACGGAGTCCCCCACGGCCCCAGCGAGACCACGACCTGCCAGCTCTATATGCGAAAGTTTAAGGACGGCCAGACGATCTACGTCGAGCCGTTCCGGGCGAAATCCTTCCCCGTCGTGCGCGATCTCATCGTAGATCGCAGCGCCTTCGACCGCATTCAGCAGGCCGGCGGCTTCATCACCGCCCGCACCGGCTCCGCGCCTGACGGCAATGCGATTCCCGTGCCGAAACGCGACGCTGACGCCGCCATGGAAGCCGCCGCGTGCATCGCTTGCGGGGCCTGCGTTGCCGCGTGTCCCAACGCCAGCGCGATGCTCTTCGTCGGCGCGAAAGTTTCGCACCTCGCCCTCCTGCCACAGGGCCAGGCCGAGCGCACCTCGCGCGCTTTGAAAATGGTCCGCACCATGGACGAGGAAGGCTTCGGCAACTGCTCGAATTACCTCGAATGCGAAGCCGTCTGCCCCGCGGAAATCCCCGCCTCCGTCATCACCCGCCTCAACCGCGAATATACGGTGGCCGCGGTGAAAGACGGCGTCTCCTAAAGACGGCGATTCCCGTCTTCTCCTCCGCGCGCACCTGCGCTACAAACCGCGCCCGTGCCTGATCTCAATCATCTCATCGCCAACAACCGCCGTTGGTCCGCGCAGGTCAATGCAGAGGATCCCACCTTCTTCGCCACCCTCGCCAAACAGCAGGCCCCGAAATACCTCTGGATCGGCTGCGCCGACTCCCGCGTCCCCGCCAATGAGATCGTCGATCTCCGCCCCGGCGAACTTTTCGTCCACCGCAACGTCGCCAACGTCGTCGTCCACAGCGACCTGAACTGCCTCTCGGTCATGCAGTTCGCCGTCGATCTCCTGAAAGTGGAACACATTCTCGTCGTCGGCCACTACGGCTGCGCGGGCGTTGCCGCCGCCCTGCTCCAGCGCCGGGTCGGTCTCGCCGATAACTGGCTCCGCCACATCCAGGACATCCGCCTCAAGCATTCCGTCCACCTCGACAGGCTGCCCGACGAACAGCGCGCCGACCGCCTTTGCGAGTTAAACGTCATCGAGCAAGTCATCAACGTCGCCCAGACCACCGTCGTCCACGAAGCATGGGAGCGCGGCCAGACCCTCACCATCCACGGCTGGACCTATGCCCTGCAAGACGGCCTCGTCCGCGACCTCGGCATCACCATCGCCGGCTCCGCCGAAATCACCCCCACCTACCAGCGCGCGCTCGCCGCGCGGGGGTGAAAGTGCTCGCGGGTTCTGCGGTGAGGTTGGGTTGAATGGCGGCGCGTATTCCGCGTAGTGTCTTCTCGTGAACGAAGAACTTCCCCCCCAAGAAAATATGTGGCTTCGCGTGCTGGGCGGGATGCTCGTCGCGTGCTTAGTAGTCGCCCTGCTCTTCCCAGGACTTAGGGTGAAAACAAGGGCACCCGGCAGGTCCGAAACAAAAGCTGCCGCTGTAAATATTGTCGCGGCGCTAAAGGCGTATTTAACCGAATATGGCAAATGGCCCGACTTCACCGGCGACGGACTTTTCCTCGATGAAAAGCGCCAGGCCCAACTCCTCCGCATGCTTCAGGGTAAGGATGAAGCCAACAACCCCCGCAAAATCGTTTTCTTTGAGGGCAGAGCCGCCACCGAAGTTCGGGGCGCTCGCGGACAGTATCGCCACGGCCTCAGCCCTGCGACAGGTGCCTATCTCGACGCGCAGGGAAATCCCTACCGCATCGCCATTGATGCCGACTACGACAATCAAGTGCCAAACCCGTACGATGATGGCGGTTCACCGCTCCGAATCAACGTCATCGTCTGGTCCCTCGGCAAAGACGGCCAGCAAGGCGCACCCGCAAACTCGCGCACCCTCAAAGGCTCTGATGACGTGGTGAGCTGGCAGTAAAGTCGTCGGGGCGCGTTGTTCAAACGAACCGCCTCCCAAAATTCAAAGAACGTGTCATTCCGAGCGAAGCGCAGCGGAGTCGAGGGACCTCGGCGGTCCGACGGATGTCTTGAACGAGCCACTCCCCATTGCCGACCAGACAAGGATGACGCGCGCTTCGCTCTCATCCGCGATGGACCCCATTCCGCGCGATGAGCTCGTCGAACTCACCACTCCTAAGCAGGGCAAATGGATCAATCAGGCGCAGCCAACCGCTGGGCGATCTTGCTTGGGCACTGGCTCCTTCCTTGGGTCTGTTAGAACCGCGGCTAGCCACAGGATCGGAGAGGCTGCTGGTGAGGCCGTCGGGAGCAGGTGGAGACGGGGGCTTTCGAGGGCGCGGGCGCGTTTCACCCTCGACACTCGCGGGGGCACGGCGGACATTCCCGCGCCATGAGCAAGCCTGTCGTCCCGGTGGAAATTCGCACCGTCCTGCCGTTCAATTCGGGCCGGGCGGTCTTCATCGGCAACCCGGATAAGGTCTTCGTGATCTATGTGGATGAGAGTGTGGGCGCGGCCATTTCGATGTTTATGAATGAGACGCCGAAGGAGCGTCCGCTGACCCACGATCTCATCGGCCACCTCATGGCGGCGCTGGGCGCGAAGGTGGAGCGGGTGATCATCAATGATCTCAAGAGCGAGACGTATTTTGCCCGGCTGATCATCAGCGCGGAGAATGAGCTTTTTGAAAAGAAGATCGTGGAACTGGATGGCCGCCCGAGCGATTGCATCGCCCTAGCTATCGCGCAGCGCGCCCCGATTTACGTCAGCCGCGAGGTCTGGGACGAGGTGGAGGACCGCACCGACGTGCTCCGCCACCTCGAGGAGAACGGCCCGCAGGGCGAGAGCGAGACGTAGCGGCGGCCTGAGGCGGACGGCACATCGCGCTTGACGCGGAAGCGCGACGGGGTTGGCATCGGCGCGGTTCGTTGCACATGAACGCTCTTCGAAAACATTGGGCAGTCCTCCTGGCGGCGACGCTGGTGGTGTGCGGTTCGCTCTGGATGTGGAGGGCTCGCGATGGGGGCTCATCGGAAAGCACAGCAGTCCCGATAAACGCGGGTGAACCGGGCACGGGCACGCTTTCCACAATTGCCGGCTCGAACTCAGGGGAGAGCGCCGGGATGAAAATTGAACTTGATCCCAGCGTGGTGGAGGAGCGCCACAAGGCGAAGGATCGCGAACACTTGCGGCAGTTGCACCGGGGGCTCTTCGACTACAAGAAAGCGCACGGACATTTCCCCGAATATCTGTCGCAGCTGGTGCCCGATTTTGTGAGCGCTGAGGCGCTCGAATCGCCGCGCAATCCGAGCGTGGGTATGAATATCAATCTGTCCGACCATCCCGATCCGGGCAATGAGCGGCCCGGATACGGCTTCGAATTCAGCAATCTCGTTTTCCGCGATGAACGGACCTTCGCCGAGATCAAGGAAGTCCAACGCGCGGAATGGGGCGATGCCGTCCCGATCCTGCGCGCCTTCGGCTATGGGAAGGTGATCAACATGTCCTACGGTGGCACTTTGTATGAGACGGACCTGAACTGGGAATGGGACTCTGCGACGCTCGACGTCGTGAAAGCGCATGGCTGGGGACCCGGGCTTGCCACGGGGGAATTCAGCGAAGTCCGCGTGCTCGATGCGGACGGTCGTCCCGTCGCGAATGCGCAGGTCTGGGCTGGTGGACGTAAATTTTCGTTTGACCTGCCGAACCGGCCCTTTGTCACGGACACGAATGGCCTCGCTAGAATTCCGCTCGGCTCAGACTTGGATCGCACGGCGCTCGTGCTCCGCGCGGAAGCTAGTGGACTGGCCTCGCCCACGGTCGCGTTTCCGCTGGGCCAGCCTCCAGCAAGCCACGAGCTGCGGACCGCGACGGCGCAAGCCGTGGGTGGACGCGTGACCGATGCCAATGGTGCCCCCATTCCGCACACCTGGATTTACCTGAAGGCGCCGGCCAGCGCCGCCGGTGAGGCCGGCGCGAATCTCGGTGCGATCAAGACCGATGGCTCTGGGCAATGGGCGGCTCACTTGCATGCCGCGGATGCCGCGAAGTTCAACATCGTCGTGAGCAGTGAAGGACTCCCAGCCATGTTTTCGGCAGGAGAACCTGTGGACGCCGCCACGGCCGCAACCCGCGATGCCGTGTCCATCTTTCACCCTCCAGCTAATCCAAGCAGGGCGATGAAAGGCGCGGGGGAATGAACTGCGCGCTCGGCGGTCTCGAGAACGCCGGGTTATTCTTTCATCCAAAACCACATGACCACCACCATCACCAACGAGGCGCTGCTCGCGCAACTCCACTGGCGCTATGCCACCAAAAGGTTCAACCCCGCGCGGAAAATTTCCGCCGCCGACTGGGCGGCGCTGGAGCAGGCGCTCATCCTCACGCCCACGAGCTATGGCTTCCAGCCCTACCGCTTCGTGGTCGTGACGGACCAGGCGATCAAGGATGCATTCGTCCCCCATTCCTGGAACCAAAAGCAACCGGCCGACGCGTCGCACTTTGTCGTTTTCGCGGCCAAGGAGAGCGTGACGGAAGCGGACGTGGATCACTACATGGCACGGACTGCCGAGGTGCGGGGCGTGCCGGTGGCGTCGCTCGACTTTTTCAAAAAGATGCTCGTCGGCGACATCGTGCAGGGGCCGCGGAGCCAGCAGCAGTTTGAATGGGCCACGCGCCAGGCGTACATCGCGCTGGGCAATTTCATGACCGCAGCCGCGCTCGTGGGCATCGA
>JANMTP010000007.1:0-44523 GCA_031390545.1 Chthoniobacter sp.
GCGCCGTCTTCGCCAACATCCGCAATTTCCTCACCTACATCCTCACCTCGAACGTGCCGGAGCTGATCCCGTATCTCGCCTTCGTCGTCTTCCGCATCCCGCTGCCCCTCACGATCATCCAAATCCTGGCCGTTGATCTCGGCACCGACATGCTGCCCGCGCTCGGCCTCGGCGCGGAAAAGCCGGCCCCCGACATCATGCGCGCGCCGCCGCGTCCGCGCTCTGATCGCTTGCTGAACTGGCCGCTCCTCGCCCGCGCCTATCTCTTCCTCGGTCTGATGCAGGCCGCCGCCGCGATGAGCGCGTATTGGTTCGTCCTCCGTTACGGCGGCTGGCACTTCGGCGAGATGCTCGAGGCCCACGACCCACTCTACCTGCAAGCCACGACCGCCTGCCTCAGCGCCATCATTGTCATGCAGATCGCGAACGTCTTCCTCTGCCGCAGCGACCACCGCTCCGCGTTCGCGTTCGGCCTTTTAAGCAACAAACTCATTGTCGCCGGCATCGGCACCGAGATCGCACTCATCCTGCTGATCGACTACACGCCCTGGGGCAACGCCCTCTTCGGCACCGCACCGATCCCCCTCGCCGTCTGGCTCTTCATAGTCCCCTTCGCGCTCGGGATGCTCGCTCTCGAAGAGTTGCGAAAATGGCTCGTGCGCGCCCGCCCCACCCGCCCTGCAACTGCCCTCACCTAAAACCGAGGGCGGGCGCCCGATGGCGGGGGAGGCGAGGCCTTTTCAGTGTCAGTGCCCGGTGCGCGTTTGGGCATACCTTTCGGCTATGACGATCTCCCAGAAGAGGCATTGGCCGGATCAGGTGACGCCCCGACATTCCCGCACGTCCAAATCAGTGAGCTGCTCCGATACTCTTACTGAGGAATCCACTCATTCGGGATCTCGCAGCGAGTGATCGCTCACCGACGTGTTTTCACGGACGGAAACAATCTGCCCATGAAAACAAATCCACTGAACCACCAAGGAAACTCCCCCTCGACCTCGGCACTCATCGGATCGCATTAGCGCTGCCTCCACTCATCTGGCAGCCCTAAATCCCATGTTCATCAGCGAGATCATTGAGACGCTCGGGGAAGGCGCAGGCGAGACGGAAGTCTGCGCCACTGCTGAGACGCAATACGACTCAGGCGCGCAAAAGGTTTCTGTCGCGCTGGACAGCTTCGCGCGATGCGTCTGCGCATCTGGAAAACGCGACCACCAAACGCCGCCGTGGCTGCCGCCCGCCGAGCACGTAACCGAGCACCTTGCCCACGACGAAGCGGACGCCTTCACAAAGGATGTCTTCCAGAGCTGGGTGAGAAAGGTGCGCGCCACTATTCCGCACGCCGTGCCTTCAACGACCTGAGTATTTCGCGAAAGAAACCAACTCATGATCGCATCGCCGAACGCGTCCACCTCAGCCGCTGATTCTGCGCTGGATATTGCCCTGCTCCAGGCTGCGCTGGCTGCGCAGAAGGACGACTATCTCCGCCTCGCCGCGGACTTCGACAATTTCCGAAAACGCACCCGGCGCGATTCCGAGCAGCAAGCCGCGGCGGAAAAGGAATCCTTCATCCTCGATCTGCTGCCTGTGCTCGATGATCTCGAACGCGCGCTGTCCCGCGAGCAAGCCGGTTCCTTCGAGCAAATGTATCAAGGGGTGGCGATGACGCTGCACCGGCTGGCTCAGCTGATCCATCGCCACGGCATCGAGGCTGTCGAGGACTTGGGCCGGCCTTTCAATCCTCACCGGCACGAGGCCGTGTCGTTGGGGCACGACCCGACGCAGCCCGAACATGTCATCCTCAAAGTCATCCAGCGTGGTTACTGCCGTGGCGACAAAGTCTTTCGCCCGGCAAAAGTCATTGTGAATGATCCGGGCCGTTCCCCCGGAGGCGGCCGTGGCCGTTGAATTCAAGGACTACTACGACGTTCTCGGCGTGCCCCGCAACGCGAGCGACGAGGCGATCAAGAAAGCGTTCCGCAAGCTTGCCCGTCAGCATCATCCCGATGTCGCCAAGGACAAGAAAGGTGCCGAGGAGAAATTCAAGGAACTCAACGAGGCCAACGAAGTCCTCAGCGACCCGGAGAAGCGCCGAAAGTATGATGAATTAGGCGCGGATTGGAACCAACCGGGACGGCAACAACCACCGCCGCAAAGCAGAGGCGGCGGAGGTCCGCAAGATGGCTCCGAGTTCCACTTCGGCGGCACGGGCTACAGCGATTTCTTCGAGCAATTCTTTGGCGGTCGAAGCCGCGCCGGAGCTGGGTTCGGCCAACCGGCGGACAATGGCAACGGCAGCGCGGGATTCGCCCAGCGCGGCCAGGACGTCGAAGGCGACATCCTTGTGACGCTCGACGAAGTGCTGCACGGCGCGACGCGCACCATTCATCTCCAGCGAACCGATCCGCGCACCGGTCTTTCGACGACGCAGACCGTGCGGGTAAAGATCCCCGTCGGCGTGCGGGAGGGGCAGAGAATTCGCCTCACGGGCAATGGACAGGCGGGCATCGGCGGAGGGGAAGCTGGACACCTCTATCTACGCGTCTCCTTCGCAAAGCATCCTGAGTTCCGCGTGCGCGGTGCCAACCTGTATCACGATCTCGACCTGTCCCCGTGGGAAGCGGCGCTCGGCGCGACGATTCAAATCCCGACTCTCGATGGCAGGGCATCGCTCAAGATCCCGCCGGGCACGATGGCTGAGCGTGAATTCCGCCTGCGCGGGAAAGGACTGCCCTCCGCTGATGGGGCGCGCGGCGATCTGCATGCCGTGGTGCATATCCAGATTCCGCCGCATCTCACCCCGGAAGAGAAAGTCCTTTGGGAGCAGTTGGCCGCAGGATCGACCTTCAACCCGAGGGAAATCTCATGAGCGACTCATCCGATTCAGAACCTCCATCCGACCTGGCGCTGGAGTTGTTTCAGCCGAATCCGAACGTGCTCTACAGCCTCGATGCGACTGCGCATCTCGCGCGTGTCTCGCGCCGTTCGATTCTGATTTATTGCCGCGCAGGCTTGGTGCGCCCCGTCTTTCAGCCGCCGTATGGGGTAATGGTCTTCACCGAAGAGGCGATCTACACCGTTCGGCGCATCGAGGATGTGCGAGCCGCTCACGGGATCGGCGTGGCTTGGATCAAAAGCATGTTCGATCTCGCCGACGAGGTTGAGCGCCTGCGCGCCGAGGTGCGTTTCCTTCGTAGCCAATGAGTGACTGACGGCCTCGTCATTGACCGCATGCCCACACCTTCCGCCATCGACGCAAAACCAACTGCAGAAGCGTGGCACAACCGGTCTGCCGAAGAAGTGCTGGCACAGCTCTGCTCCCAGGCGACCCGGCTGTCAGCGCAGGAAGCAGCCCAATGCCTCGCGGCCAACGGCCCCAACGAGCTGAAAGAAGGCAAGCGCATGGCTGAAGATTCATCCTCTTTGACAGCGGCCTGGAGGCATGTCGCTTCACGATGAAAAAGCCGATGCACTTGCCGAGGTTCTCGCCGACACGGGCGAGGAGATTGTTTGGAAGGGACGAACGCTGCACGCGCTCGTTTCCGATAACCCGCTGAGCCAGGACTTGGGACTGGGCGGCTTCGAGGCGAAGGGTGATTGCACGATGAAGGTGCTCCGCTCGGAGCTGGGCGCGGATCGGCCAAAGCTCGGCGAAACGCTGACGTTTCAAGGCGGAACCTACCGCATCACGCGCGTCACCGACCATCCGCAGTTTCCGATGATCGTGCTCGTCGTCGAGCCGGAGGACTAACGCCATGCTTGATCACGTTCTCGACGAACTCCTGCTCGCGCACCTGAAGACCGTCCCGGCGCTTGCGGCCATCAATGGATACACCGGCCAGGACAACGCGGATCACAAGTTACCGGCCATCACTGTCAGCACCATGTCGGAACCGCTCGCTGGCTCGGACACGGCGTTTCGTGGAGAGGTTGGCGTGATCATCGAAAGCGAGGCGCATGACACGACCGCAGCGGCGCACGGCGAGCGCGTCGAAGCAGTCCGCGCCGCGCTCACCAATCGCGCAGCAGTCATCACGGCAATCAACGCCACGACCCGGCTGCACATCTACGGCTACGCGCCCCTCGGCACGGAGCCCACCGCGGGCGATGCTCGTTTCGCAACGAAGCTGCGCTACCGCTTCGGCTTCGGCCCGGTGTGAGCGTTGACAGCGATTTCAGGTCATGCCCGCCAACGATGTAAAATTCGGCATCTCCCGCCACACCGGCACGCTCATTGATTCGGTGGAAACCGACGACAGCGTGCAGGTGAAGGAACTTCCCGGCAGCAACGGCGAAATCGCCCGCGTGAAGCCGTATCGCAAAATGACGGAAGGCAGCGTGAAAGGCCACGGCGCGCTGGCTGTGGTGCCGGGTGTCGGAGCATCGGGCGTGAGCGGCGTCGCTGAAACCGGCGTCACGGTGATTACCAACGTGAAGCACAGCGAGAACAACGAGGATTTCGATGGCTGGGAATACAGCTTCAAACACTACCCAACGGCCGAGGCCGTGAACTGATTATGCAAAAAGGCGACCAACTCTGCATCCTGCGCGCCGAGGTGAAATCCGACGCGGACGCGCTCAACCTCCTGCGGCTGGTGGCCGCGCTCACGGCCATCGGCATTCCACTCGATGACGATTGCCCGTATCTCGAAACGCGAGAGCTGGTGGATGGCGCCGAGCGCCGCCTAGTGACGTGGACGCTCAAGGCTCGGAGCATCTGCGGCCAGCATGATGCGCGGAAGTTGATCGACGCATGGCACGATCCAGTGTGGACGACGCAGAACGCAGAGCACCCGTTTGCCTACATCACGACCGCTTTCCGCAACGCGGGCCTGCTCGCAGCGGAAATCGGGCGACTGGCTCCCGTCGCGCTGATCCGCAAAGGCCAGCGTTTCGCGCTCGTGCCCTTCGACGCAACGCCGGAGCGCCGCCAGGAACTCCTCACCGCACTCGAAAAATGAACACCGACGAACGCACACAGACCAATATCGACACGTTCATCACGCCAGCGACCGAGGCCGGCGGAATCACGTTGCGGCCATTCTCGGCAGGCACACTCACGATCTGCCGCGCACTCGGTCTCACGATGGTCGTGGGCGGTGACAAGGAGCAGGTCGAGGCGCTCTCCGCCGACGACAAGCAGCGGCAACTCACGACGTTCCTTTTCATCCAGTCTCAGCCGCTCGACGTGGTGAAGAAAGCCGTGAAGCTGGCGCGCGAAGACCGCCAAGCTTTCGAGGATGAGTATTTGCTACCCTTCGAGTTGGAACTTCCGGTGACAGCGATGTTCACGGCGATGCAGCAGCTCGAGAACAACCTCACCGCCATCGAGGCGGCGCAGATCGAAGTCGTCGCGCGTCCGAAGGGCAGCGGCAAAGAACCGACGCCGCCCCCAAACTGATCGAGCCGGTGTGGACGGCGAGTTTCGTCTTCACACTGGCGCGAGAAACCGGCTGGTCGGAGCACTTCATCTTCTGGGAGCTGCCCCTCGCGCGGCTCCTGCAATACCAGCACTGCGCGCTGCGGGCTCATGACGTGTGGACCGTGCCGGTCGCACCTCCCGCCACACACCAGCTCGAAACGCTGCTGACGAATTGGAGGCCAAATGAACGGACGCCTGCGTTTTGATCTGAAACCCATCCAGCGCGGTATCAAAGCGCTCGCGCCGCAGATGAAGAAATCCCGGCGCGAACTCACCGAGGAAGCCGCACGCGGGTTCGTGAAGGAGGTCGTCGCCATCACGCCACCGGCATCGAAAGGCAAGCGCGGAAGCGGCGCGAAGAAGGCCGGCGAAGGCGCTATCATCGCCGACCTAGCGCGCGTGATGATCGCCGCAGCTCGCAAGAAAGGCGTGAAGCTGGCCGACCCAGCGGAGATCCACAAACGCCTCCGCGATCCTCAAACCGGCCGCATCAATCCGCGCAATTTGAAGCAGCCGTATCCGGTGGACGCCTCGGCACTGCGCGCCCTCAAACGCGAACTGCTCAAGCGAGTCGGGGAACTCGCCGCTGGCTGGAACGCTGGTGCTCAGAAGCTCGGCGTGAAGCTCCCCGCGTGGGTCGCTCGCCACGGCTCCTCACGCAGCTCGGCGGCCGTCATCAACACGTTCCGCCTCTTCCGCATCATCCTCACCAACGCGGTGAAATACGTGTCGAAGGTGGACGCCTACGACCGCCGCATCCAATCGGCCATCAACATCCAGGGGAAGAAGATGCAGCGCCGCGCGGAGTTCCTTTTGACACGCGCCCTGCGAGCAGCGGGCTGGAAGTAACTCAGCCCCGAAAATCGCGGGGTAGAGCAGCGGCAGCTCGCCAGCCTCATGCGCTGGAGGTCGTCGGTTCGAGTCCGGCCCCCGCAACCAATCTCCAATGCCAAAAGCCACCGCCGTATTCGATGCCGATGACAGCCGCCTGAGCGGCGCGCTCGCGCGCATCAATGGCAAGATGCTCGCGCTGCAATCGCGCATCGCCAAGTTCGCAGCGGCATTCATCGCGGTGCGCGCGGTCGCAGGCGTGGTGACAGCGGGCTTCGATCACTTCAAGCAGGCGCTCGATGTCGGCGGGCAGCTCAATGACCTCTCGGCCAATACCGGCGTCGCCGTGGGCGATCTCGTCGTCTTGCAGCAGGAGTTCGCCAATGCGGGCAAGTCGGCGGAGGACATCGGGCCGGTGCTCGGAAAGATGGCAAAGACGCTGCAAGGCGGCTCTGCGGACGACACCATCAAGAAGCTGGGCATCAATCTTGAAGAGCTGAAAAGGAAGACGCCGGCGGAGCAGTTCCGCACGCTCGGCGCGGCGATCAATAGCGTGCAAGACCCGTCGCAGAAGGCCGCGGCGTCGATGGAGATTTTCGGACGCAGCGGCGCGGAGCTGCTCGCGCTGTTTTCCTCGGATGGGTTTGGCGATGCCTCGCAGCAGCTCGGCTCGCAAGCGCAGCTTCTCGCGCGCGACGCGGCGCTCTTCGATGACGTGAGCGACAAACTCGCGCTGACCGGCGTGAAGGTGCGCGGCTTTTGGGTCGGCGTGGCGGACAAGGTTGCGCCGGTGCTCAAGCCGTTGCTCGACAAGTTCGCTTCGCTGGATCTCGCGAAGTGGGGACAGCAGGCCGGCGAAGCCGTGGCGTTCATCGTCCAGGCGTTCGCGGATGGGAAGGTCGGCGACATCCTTTTCACCTCAGCGAAAATCGCTTTCGCCAATGCAGTGAAATTCCTCGCGGGCGCACTCATGGCCGTGGCGCAGGCGCTCTGGCAGGCGCTCGTCGAGGCGGTGAAGAACGCCATCACGCTTTTCCAGATCGTGACCACGGCGGACTTCTGGATCGGCATGGGCAAAGCCATCATGGGCATCGCGCAGGGCTTCATCGCCTTCCTGCTCGATGGCATCGCGAAGCTGCTCGACTGGCTCTCCGGCATCCCGCTCATCGGCGACGAGATCGGCCAGGGCGCGAAGGAAGTGCAGTCGTGGGCGGACGGCGTGCGACAGGCCAGTGACGAGAACAAGCGAGCGAGTGCTGACCTGCTCACTCCCGCCTTCGACAAAGCTGGCAACCGGATGCGCGAGACTTTCGAGAACATCGGCACGGCGCTTTCGGAAGGCTTCACGAAGGGCAGCGGCCTCATCGACACGAGCGATTGGGAAACGCAGCTCAGCGATAGCATCGGCGGCGTGATGGATCGCGTGCAGAAGGTGTCGGAAAAGGCCCGTGAGGATGTGGAGCCGAAGAAGCCCACCGGCCCGCAACTCAATCTCGATGACGGTGAGGACAAGCCGGAGAAGACGGTGAAGAACGCCGTGTCCGCGATCCAGCGCATCGGCGGCGGCGGTGCGGCTTACAGCAACGGCGACCCGGTGCTCCGCGAGCAGCAGCGCCAGACGCGCGAGCTGACGACGCAGACCGGCCTCCTCCGCGACGTGAAACGCGCGCTCGACCGTCCGCCAACCAAAGCGCCGACCCTCACCCCGGCCTTCAGCTAAGACATGTCCGCTTCACCGCTCCCAACCACCGGCGTCACCGGCGGAATCTCCGAGACGGGCCTCGCCTCGCTCGACGTGCCGCTCTTCGTGGACACGCTCGCCGAGGCACTCACGGTGCTGCCGAATCTCGGCATCGGCCTGCCGTATCGTTCGCGCAGCTTCACGCAGGAGGACGACGGCGGCTACAAGGTCACGCTCCACTACGAGGGCGTCACCAACGAGTTCAACGAGGACGAAAACCAGATCACCTTCGAGCTGGATACCTCGATGGCCGAGGACGCCATCCAGACGCACCCGTTCTTCGACACGCTCAAGACGCGCTACGCCTGGGATGCGGCGAAGGAGCAGTTCGGGGAAACTTTGCCCGAGCAGTCGGGCCAGCAAACGGCACTGAGCGGCAGCGGGAAGAAGGTGAAGAAGAACCCGCTTTTTGGCCTGGATAGCTGGCTCGTCGTGGGTGCTGTTTTTCGGCGCACGTATGTCGCGCGCAACATTCCCTCCGGCATCCTGCGCGGCATCGGCACGATCGTGGACAAGCCGCCGGGCATCGAGCAGTTCAAGCTCCCCGGCGCGGCGAAGAAGCGGAACTGGCTGAAGCTCGCGCCGAAGATCAAGCGGCGCGGAAACGCGGTGGAGATCACCGAAGAATACATGCTCTCCGGGCCGAACGGCTGGCTGCGCGATGTCTATGGCCAGGCACAACTGGAGGGCGGCGGCGAATGACCGAGCCGCCTTTCGTGAAGCGCGGGCAGCCGATCACCGCGCAGCTTTGGAATCAGCTCTGCGCCACCGTGCGCGCGTGCCGGCTTATCGCCGGCGAAGGCGTGCGCCTGCGCGAGATGCCCGAGGGCACAATCATCACTTTCGACGGGGACGGCGCGGACTTCGTGCATCCGTTTCAAGTCTCACTCATCGGGAAGGAAGCGGCGAGCATCCGGCCAGGCACCGTGAATCGCGTGGACGCGAAGATTAAAGACGTGCCGCTCGCAGGGACTGAGAGCAAGCCGCCGCCGGTGCTCAAGTTCGGACAGCCGATGCTGGACGATGAAGGCCGCGGCTACATCTGCGTCGAGGTGACGTGCCGCGAGAAGGACTGGTCGGTGGAGAAGGTCGAGGTCGTGCAGGTCGCCGATCCCAACACCGACGACGGCGAGCAGGGCGAGGGCACGGGCGGCAGCGGCGGTGCGGTCGCGTTGCCGGGCCGTCGCGCTCGTTACCCGCTGGCCATGCTGCGCGAGCGCAAGGACGGGAAGCTCGACCTCTACCAAATCACGTTCTTCGACCTCCAACACCGCCCGGCGCTCGGCACCGACCGCAAGAGCGCGACGCGACACTTCTTCTGGCAATGATCGCCGCCGACGCCTGGAACCGATTGGTCACGCTCGTGAAGCGGGCGCGGCCACTGCGCGGGGTTCGTTGCGCAACGAGTGCGCGGCCCGATGGCGTGATCGTGTCCGGCGAAGCGCATTCGGACTGGCGGCATCCGTGGTTCGTCACTGCGCGCCATGAGTTCATGGAAGACGGCAGTGGCGAGTGGCGCGCATTCATCGAGCCGGGCTTCGTGAATAGCCGCGACGCTCACATCTCGATGCCCGCCGATTGGCCGGATGGAAAGCCGCCCGAGGACGGGGCCGCCGCCGACCGCGACGTGCCGCTGACCGACGATCCCGTGCCTTATCTCGTGCTCGGCGGCTGGCGCAATCCGTTGATGCCGACCAGCGTGAGCGCGTCGCTCTCCGGGCAGATCATCGCGGCGGCGGCCGAGGGCTATCCGAAGTTCTTCGAGAAGCTCGGCGTGAAGCCCGCGGCGAAGGGCGGCGATGTGACCAAGGCCGGCGCGCTCGAAGGCGAGTTCGACGAGACGCGCACGCGGGAGATCCGCGCGATGGACATCGTGCTCGCCAAGGCCCGCATCGGCACGCGGCTGAACATCGACGTTCACGATCCGCTGCTCGATGCGCAGACCGAATCCATCTCGACGGTCTTTCTCAACGACTACCTCCGGACCACCGGCGGACGCGCCAGGCTGCGAGCCATGGCGAAGTATGTGCCGCCGCAGGAGCAGAGCCTCGCGCTCATGTATGGGACGCTGCTCAACGCGGGCGACGCGCAATACGATGAGCTGAAAATGGCAACGGTCTGGATCGTGTCGCCACCGGGCGCGACGGCGGAAGACGAACCTGACGAGACGTGGACGCCATACCCACAGCACTTCGTCTTTTGGAACCTCCAACACGCCTCGCGGCTCATCCCGCCGCGCGCGCCCAGCCCGCCGCTGCGGCTCCACACCGGCCTCGCGGGCGGCGTTGGCGACCGTATCAATGACGCGCTCCTGAGCTTTGTGAATGACAGCAACGCCGAGGCCGAGGCGTTCTTCAACCAAGCCGATGCCCGCGGCATTTTTTGGAGCACGTAACGATGTCGCTCGATCCGAAGACCAACCGTGAGGAGCGCGAGACTGAGAAGGCGAAAAAGGCGGAAGACCCACCCCTCGATCTGCCATTCCCGCACAAGCGTCAGTCCTTCGATCCATTCTTCTTCTCGCTTGAACGCGAGCCGCTGCCGCCAGCCGCCACTTTGACATCGGGCAGCGGAGCGTGAGTGACCTCGACCTCTTTGCTGATCTCGTCTCGCGCAAGCTCGTGACTCGCGACGGCGGCGCGGTGACGCTACCCGCGCTCGTGCTGGGCGATGTGCTGCGCTGCTCACTGCGCACGATGGAGCGCAACGAAGCTGGCGATCTCCGCGAGCGTGACCTGCGCGTGCGGACGATGCGGGCGAGCGTGGGCAAAGTCCTCGAAGCGCCGGCATCCGGTTGGTTCAAGCTGTGGATCGGCGACCACGACACGCCGCAGATCAATTTCGACGCCGACACCGACACTTTCAAAACGGCGGCGCAAGGCTCCGGGATCATCGACACCGTGGAGAAGCCGGCCGCGGCGACGTGGATCGTTCGCACCACGCGACCGGACACCGAGGGCGAGTGGCCGATCTACGTTCACACCAATCGGCTTACGCCGACTTCCTTCGTCCGCGTGCGGCAGTTCAAGCAACTCGGCGTCTGGTGGTTCGAGTGCCGGCTCATCCAGGCTCCGCTTGCGTTCAGCGACGGCCATGAGCGCGTGCTCCCACGTCCGCCCACGGTGCGCCGCGTCCGCAATGGCAGCGGAGGCTCCGAGACGGAACCTCCGGTGAACGAACTCCAGGCGCTTCACCTGCCGCCCGACTTTCGCGGCACTTACTTCCTGCGCTGGAATTACCGGCCATCGAAGCTGCTCGGCATCGAGTACGGGCCGGATGAAATCGCCGCCGCGCTGAACGCGATGTTCCCGAGTGGCAAACGGTTCGAGGCGACGAACCCGGAGCCGGATCATGCTTACGTCGAGTTCATCGGCGAACTCGCGGGCGCTCCGCAGGCGCTCATCAGCGTGGAGGTGAATACGTTTCAGCCGGGCGTGCTCACGTTCTACCTGCCGCTCGATCGCGCGGAACTCGCGGCGGCGCTGCGCGACGTGGCGCAGATCGAAGTGCCGTTCGAGGTGGAGTTGGAAATCGTCGAAGAGGGCGAGGACATCGCCGATCCTGCGGTGCCCGGGCGGCTGATCACGCTCTTCCAGCAGCCGGTGAAAGTCGTGCGCGAGCAAATCTGGGAGGAGCTGGCGACGGTGCCGCGCACCGACTGGCTGCGCCCGCCACAGCCGCGCGACTACATTCCGTTCACGCCGAATCAGATCATCACCGGCGTGCAGCACTACGTCTGCGTCTTCGGTGACGGCGAAGCGCGGGCGTTTTCGTTTCCGCACAACCTCGGCACGGAAGCGTTTCACCTCACGGTGCGCGTGAATGCCGTCATGGGCCGATTGCTGCGAAATGGCGACGACTTTGCAGTGACGATCAACAGCGCGAACGAAGTGGCGCTCAACTTCCCCGACGAGCAGCCGCCTCCCGCGCTCAATGGCCTGGCGCTCGTGCTTTCCAGCGCCGGCCCGCGCAGTGCCTTCCAGGCGCACACGCACACGATCGCGCAAATCCTCGGGCTGCTCGATGCCCTCGCCGGCATCTACGCGCGGCTGGAAGCCATCGAGGATCTGCTGCCGACGCCGAACTTCTTCGGTGACCGCGAGAACAAGGAACCGCAGGCCATCGAAATCCCGGACTTCATCGACGTGTTCCCGAGCGCGCGGCTGCCAGCGGATTTCAACGTGAAAGAACTCTCCGAGGGAAAGACCGACAAGCTGCCGCGCGCGCCCGGCCTGCTGCCCGCCATCCACGACGCGACCGTCGTGCCCATCGCGGTGCCGCTGCCGCGCCCGGAGCCGAGTGCAGGCAACGTGTTCCAGAACACGACCAACACGCCGCTGCTCGTGCCGGGTGGCCTGGGCCGTCGCGGCGGTTATCTCGATCCGCTCGGCTTCGCCGGCAGCGACGGTCGCCTGTGGTATCGCCTCAGCCGCGCGGCGCAGACCAATTCGTTCTACCCGCTGGATTTCGAGCGCGAGCTGTTCCTCCTGCACATCAACGACGCGATGTGGAAACCGGGCGGCAACTTTGCCGTGCAGTTCGATCTGGAGCTTCAGCTCCTCGCGGCGAACACCCGTGCGCAGATGCTCGTGGTCATCGAAGTCGGCAGCGCGCCGGGGCAGACGACGCCCGCGCCAGTCGCGGAGAATCTCGAAAACATCGTCTGGCAATCCGCGCCGGTGCTTGCGCAGCGGATCATCGTCAGCGGGCTGAAGCTCAAGCATCACTTCGGCGCCGCGATCAAACGCTCGCTCGACGGCGTGCTCACCGCCGAGCGCCTGCTCTATACCACTTGGCAGGCCGCGAGCGTGGCGCCGACTTCGCCGAGCTTTGTCGTTCGTGCGCGAGTGGTGCAGTTCGATACGGAGAACAGCGTGCGCGGCGCGAAGGGTTACGTCTTCGTCGCGATGACCCAGGCCAAAGCGGAGGTCGGATAAATGGCCGCGCCCGTCATCAACACCACGCAGAGCGTGCTCGGCTACCGCCAGTGGCAGACCTTTGCCTTCCAGCCGTGGGCCGCGAATTCACCGACGTTCTGGAATTCGTCGCCGCTCCCGCCTGGACTGACGCTGCACCTTCCCACCGGCAAAATCTCCGGCGCGGCGACGCTGCCCGGCGTCTTCGTCGTGTCGTTGCGCGCGGGCAACGCGGACGGCGTGAGCGATCCGGTGATCTTCACCTTCGGCATCGAGCCGAGCGGCAACGTGCGGCCGTCGGGCGTCCTCGAAGTCTATATCGACCTGCTGACCAAGCTCGTGTCGCTCAACTCGCAAAACTTCGGCGATGCGAACACGAAGGACAAAGGGCCGCTCTTTTGGACGAAGCGCGGGGACGATCTCGTCTTCCACATCACGTTCCTCAAAGGCGGTGTGGTCGCTGATCTCGATCTCGCGGCGCTGCGGTTTGCGCTCAAGGAGCTGGAGCCGGAAAGCGTGCTCGTGGACGGCCACGACTGGCGCAAAGTTGGTGAGGGTGAGCAGACGGCTTTCCGCCTCCATGTGAAGCTCGACAGCCCGGACCTGACGAGCGCGCTCACCAATTACGAGGAGGACGCAGGCACGCTCTTCAACGCACTCGGCGAGTTCGAGTGGGTCGCGCTGAACAATTACGACCCGCAGGTCGGCCCGCCGTTTCTGCGCAACACGACGCGCACTTTCCTCGTCGAAGTCGCGCGCGACCTCATCCCCGACACGCTATGACCGGCCTCGATTGGTTTCAGGCGCGTTTCCTCGCGCGCAGCGGCAAAGCGGTTCGACGCGATGCGTGGCGCAAATGGCTCACGTTTGAAAACTACGTCTGGCTCATCACGCAGCCGGTATGGGAGACGCAGCCATACGACCGCCGCGTGACGCAGCAGTGGGACTTCGGCGCGGACGAATTCCTCGCGCACGATTGGACGGATGAGACGTGGCCGGATGGCCCGCAGCCACCTGACCCGCCTGATCCGCCGGAACCTCCAGAGCCGCCGCGCCCGCCGGAGCCGCCAGGCGATGACGATGACGATGACGGAGGCGGAGGCGATCCGCCGCCGCCAGAACCGCCGCTTCCACCCGGAGGTGGCGGCGGAGGAGGCGGGGGCGGTGGTAGTGGTGGTGGGGGAGGCACAGGCGGTGGCGGAGGTGGCTGGCCGCCCGGCGGCGGTGGCGGTGGTGGCCCACAGCCACCCGTGCCGCCGAAACCACCGGGACCGCCGAAGCCCCCGCAGCCCGACGTGCCGACAGTCTCCGTCGAAGTCTCCGTGGACATCAGCCCGGACGGCCCAGCGTGCTTCATCCAGCCGCCAGAGACCTGCACCGTTTATGTGAACGTCAGCATCGCCGGCGGTCCGGCGGGCGTGGGCACACTCCGCGTGTCCGGCGTCGGCACGCCAGGCGTCCAGCTCGGCACTGCGCATCCCGGCTACAACGGCGGCTTCGAGTTCAAGGACGTGCCGGTCAATCCGGGCGGCACGATCACTTACACCGCCGACTACGGCGCACCCGGCAACGCGCCGCTCACGCACTACAACGGCAGCGGCAGTCACAAGTTCGAGCCGTTGTGTCTGATCTTCGGCGCAACGTGGCATGGCACCATGAACGAGGACAAGTCATGCACCCACGACGGCCCGAGCGGCGACACCGAGGACGGCTACACCTACGCCGCGAGCTATAGCGTGAACGGCCAATACGCAGTGAATCCCGAGGACGGCAGCGGCAAGTCCGCGCAGCAAACTCCAGTCGATGTGAACGAAGGCACGCCGCACATTCAATGGACCAACGACACGCGCCCGGATGGCACGCACACCGAGGGCGACATCGACCTTTATCCGCCCGGCTCCGTGACCGTGGACGTGCAGGGCGGCGGCGTGAGCAATCTCCAGCCCGATTCGCTCGGGATGTTTGGCGAGAGCGAAAGCAACGAGACGCAGGACCCGGACTGCTCCTTCGACAAAACTGTGGATGAAGGCTCCAGCGTCTGATCTCGGCGACTTGATCGCGGAACTCGCGGCGAAGCATCGCTTGGGCACGGTCGGCCTCGCCGGTTCCGATGCGCGCGGTGAAGCGACGGCCGCCGCGGACATCGACGTGCTGGTCACCGTGCCGCTGCGCATGGCCGAACGCTTCGCCGCAACTCTCGCGGATCAAACCGATCGTGCCGTGCATCTGCACGCCTTCGCCGCGCTGCCCTGGCATCATCCGTATCACCTCTGCATCCGCTGGCTAAATTGCCGCCGGATGCCGGTGACCTATGCGCCGCGCGGGGCGGTGATTCGGCGCATCACCAGGCGCGATGGGCAGACCCACGAACTCGCGGTGCCGGTCGAACGCATCCCCCATTTCGTGCCGATTGACAGGCCGCCTCCAGCAACTCCGCAAGCGGGCTCGCGATTCGTCGCGGCACCACCGCTCGGCGGCTTCCTGTTGTGAGCGATCTTCCTTCTCCAAAATCCATCTGCAAACCCAGCCATCTGCGCGGTGTGATGAGCCTGTGGACGCGCACGCCGATGTTCGTTGCGCAACGAGGCCCGATGCTCATCCAAACCCTCGCCGCGAATCTCGCAGCGCGCGCCTTCGCGGAGACGGAATTCGTGACCGACAAACGCGGCGCGGAAATCGCGGCGCTGCTTGGCTGGCCGTTCGGCCAAGTTTGCACGGCGCTTGAAGATTGGCCCGCGGAGGGACTCACACACATCTGGGCGCTCGGTAAACTCGTCGCCTGCGCGCTCCAGGAGCAGCCGTTCGTGCAGTTCGACGGCGACGTGCTGGTTTTCAAACCGCTGCCGAAACGCCTCACGCGCCATCGGCTCATCGCACAGTCGCCGGATTTTCCGCACTACTACACCTCGCGCGAAATGCAGGCAGCGCAGGCGCTCGCGGGCTTCGCGCCAGGCGGAACGGCCTACAATGCCGGTCTGCTCGGCGGCTGCGACGTGGCACTCGTGCGGGCCTACGCGTGGGCCGGGCTCGACCTCGCGCAGAAGTTCCGCGGTTGCGCGCTCAACGGCACTTCGACCTCTATGATCGTCGAACAGTATCAACTCGGCGTGTTCTCCCGCCGCGTGGGCGTCGAAGTCGGCACGCTGCTGCCGCTCGCACCATCCCGGAAACAAGTGGCGAAGGCCGGCTACGCACACCTGACCGGCGGCGCGAAGCGCGAGGACAAGTGGATCGCCAAAGCCGAGGCGCGGCTCGCGGCGGATTTTCCCCAAGGCTACGAACGCTTCCTCGCCGCGTGGCCGCTCCTGGCGCACTCAGAAGACAACGTGCAGGAGCCGTCGTGCGGCAGTTCCGCGACTGTCATCGCAGCGTCGTTCTAGCGGTTGACGCTTTACGGACGGCGTGGACCTCAACGCCGTCATTCCTCATCGCGCCTTCATCAGCCTCCCGCGTCGGCAGGATCGCCGAGCCTGGCTTCAAGCCCGCATGGCCGACGCGGGGGTGACCGCCGAGTGGGTTCGCGCTGTCGATGCGCAAACACTTCGCCATTCATGCGGATTCAAAGACACAGCGCGCCGGGCCAACAGCCTCTCGTTTCGTTTCCTCATCCGCCAAGCCGAGCGGCGGCGCTCGCCAGCGCTGCTCGTGCTCGAAGACGACGCCGTGTTTCATCCGGAGTTCCGCGAGCGAGTGGCCGCGCTCTCGCTCCCGGATGACTGGCAGATTTTCTACTTCGGCTGCCAGCACCTCGAGACGCCGAGACCGGAACCCCGGACTCGTCCGCGTGACGCGGGCGCTCGACACGCACGCCGTCGCCTTTCGCGCGAGCGCCTACCGCGAAGCGCGGCAGATCATGCGTGGGCACCGCCGCGGCCGCGGTGCCGCCGAGCAGTTCAACGACGTGCTCCTTTCCCAGCTGCACAAAAAGCTGCCGACCTACGCGGCGTTCCCAAACCTCATCTGGCAGGCGCTCGGTTCGTCGGATCTGACGGGTCACACCTACAGCAACTACGACGCGGAGGGCCGACAGATCCACGGCGCTGAGGTCGTCCGCCATCTCTACCCATGAGCATCGTCGCGCCGACTCTCGAACCCGCTGCCTACACCCACGTCTTCACTCGCTGGCGCGGCGCGAAAGCCTGCGAGTTCTGGGGGCCGGGCAACGTAGGCGATCAGCTCATCCGTCGTGGAGCCGAGCAACTCTACGCCGCCTACGGCATCACCATCTGCGGCAAAGACGAGAAACCCGATGTCGTCTTCTACGGCGGCGGTGGAAACATGGGGCCGCTCTATCCGGGCACCCGGCTCACGCGTCTTGATGCTCGCACCGTCGCCACCGCGCTGGGCATTCCGCTCATCGTCCTACCGCAAAGCTGGACCGGCCCCGATGACCTGGAGGCGGATCAATTCTTCGCGCGCGAAAACCGCAGCCTCGAATACTGCCCGCGTGCGATGCTCGCGCCCGATCTCGGCCTCGCCTACTCGCCGGCCATCGAACTCCATGAACCGCAGCATGACGTCGGCTGGTTCATGCGTGCCGACTGCGAGCGCCATCAACCGGCCGTCGCCACGAACTGCGGAGATCCCGCAGTCCTCGCGGCAACGGCGGAGGACTACCTGCGCATCGCGTCGAGCTACCGCGTCATCCACACCGACCGCCTACACTTCGCCATCGCCGCGATGATCGCCGGGCGGCAGGCGTATCTCTACGCCAACTCCTACTTCAAAAACGAGGCCATCTTCCACTTGTGGCTGAAGGGCCGCGGCTGCCGCTTCGCGCCCTCCGCCATGTGACTTAACGGCAGGCTGCTTCGGCCAGTTGGGCTAGGTGATGGGGCGGTGTGGAGCTTGTCGTAGCGGGTATAAGTGCCGTATCCACTCCGCTGCATGAGCGACGGCAGCGGAAACCCCTACAACTCTCTATCCAGTCCATCCGAGTCCTCGGAAGACATGGCGCAGTTGGCGTCTGCTGGCGGCACCGGTGACATCTTCGATTTGCACGGTGCCATCGTTCGCGATTACCGCGCCTACATCGAAAGCTTCGTCACCATCACCGACGAAGCGATTCGCAAGGTCGTGCAGGCTTCCTTTGAACGTGGCGACCTTTGGCCCGAGCCGTTGCTGCAACTGAATCCTGCGTTTGAAGAGGCTGGCGATTTGCGGGAGTTGATTCAACCCGATCTCCTGCACGCGGACTGCGAGGCCATCTTTACCGGCTATCGTCTTTACCGGCATCAGCGGGAGGCCATTCAGCTCGGATTGGCGGGGAAGGATTTCGTCGTCACGTCTGGCACCGGGTCGGGCAAGTCGCTGACCTACATCGGCACAATTTTCAATCACCTGCTCCGCGCTGGGAAACCAGTGCCGCCCGGTGTCACTGCGGTAGTCGTCTATCCACTCAACGCGCTGGTGAATTCGCAAGAGGAAGAGCTGCGGCGCTATGCGGAAAATTATCGCAAAGCGCGCGGCGAGGATTTCCCGATTCGATTCGCCAAGTTCACCGGGCAGGAAGACCTCGTCCGACGCAAGGAACTCGAAGCCGATCCGCCGCACATCCTGCTCACGAACTACATGATGCTGGAACTGCTGCTGACGCGGGGCGGGCAGCAGAATATCCGGCAGGCGATTTACGACGAATTGCGGTTCCTGGTTTTCGATGAACTGCACACCTACCGTGGCCGGCAGGGTGCGGACGTAGGGATGCTCATCCGCCGCATCCGCGCGCGTGTGAAACATCCCGTTGTCTGCATCGGCACGTCGGCCACGATGGTTTCGGGCGGCACCGTCGCGGAGCAAAAGGAGCGCGTTGCACATGTGGCGTCGCAGCTTTTCGGCAAACCGTTCGCGCCGGCGGCAGTGATTCAGGAAAGTCTGATTCGGCGTTTTTCCGACGTGCCGAAAAGCGAAGACTTGAAAGCGGCCGTCAGCGCCGCTGTGAAGCTCGATGCGCCGGAGGCTGCATTGCGCGCTCACGCGACGCCTGCATGGATTGAGTCGCGCATCGCGCTCGCGGAACGAGACGGCCATCTCGTCCGCAATCGACCGCTGACTTTCACGGCCATCGCGGATGTTCTCGCCGAGGAAACCGGACTTCCAACGGAACAATGCGCGACCCATCTCCGCTCGGTGCTGCTCTGGCTTGGGCGCGTGAACAACAGCCTTCCCGCGGAGCGGAGGCGATACGCCTACCTTCCATTCAAGCTGCATCAGTTTTTTTCCCAGACGGGCGCGGTATATGTGAGCCTCGAACGCGACGAGACGCGGCACATCACATTGCTCGCGGGCTACCATGTGCCGGGCGAACCGGAGCGTCCGCTTTACCCCGCCGTGTTCAGCCGATACTCGGGCGAGACATTCTTGTGCGTCTCCCGCGACGCTTCGGGCAAGAAGTTGGTGCCGCGCGGGTTCTATCCCAGAGACGAGGAGG
The DNA here is from genome assembly GCA_031390545.1 of Chthoniobacter sp. Classification (GTDB taxonomy): domain Bacteria; phylum Verrucomicrobiota; class Verrucomicrobiia; order Chthoniobacterales; family Chthoniobacteraceae; genus Chthoniobacter. Next base: position 19,338 of record JANMTP010000007.1, read on the forward strand.
AGGACGATTCGACAGACGGTTATCTCATTCCAAATACCGATGTTTGGAACCCCGAGACGGATTTGGAACTGTTGCCTGATTCATGGCTGGAAGTCGCTGCCGGTGGTCAGGTGCGAGTGGTGAAGAAATACCGGGACCGGCTGCCGCAGCGCACCTTCTACGATCGTCACGGCAACTGTTCCGCCGAACCGCGTGAGGGCTGGATGCAGGGCTGGTTCATGTCCGCACGGCTCCTCTTCGATCCCACGTCAGGGTTGATGCCAGACCGGCAGACGAAGGACTCGACGAAGCTGAGTCAGCTCGGTGCAGAAGGGCGCAGCACTGCGACGAGCATTTCCGCTTTCGCCATCCTCACGCGGATGGCCGAGCAGGGATACATCCTTCGCGACCAAAAGCTGCTCAGCTTCATGGACAATCGGCAGGACGCCGCTCTGCAAGCCGGACACTTCAATGATTTCATGGACGTCGTGCGGCTGAGGTCGGGGATTCGCAAGGCGGTGGAGATGGCGGAGGAAAAGCAACTGCGCCTCGCCACGCTCGGTCGTGCAGTGCGGTTAGCGAGCGGGCTGCGCTTTGAAGACTACGCAACCGGTGGCTCGGATTTGCCGGAATTTCGCAAACGCCCTTACGAGGAGACGCTGGAGGCTTACTTCGTCCTTCGTGCCGTCCACGACCTGCGGCGCGGCTGGCGCGTCGTCCTCCCAAACCTCGAACAATGCGCGCTCCTGGAAATCGGATACAAGGATCTCAAGGAGAACGCTGCGCATGATGCGAACTGGCGCGATGTCCCGCTCATCAGCCAACTCCAACCTGCCGACCGGTGCGAATTGCTCCGCGTCACGCTCGACTTTTTCCGGCATGAATTTGCGCTGCACAGCGAGACGTATCTTTCCGAGGCGCGCCTCAAGGAAAACGCCACGGCGATTCGCGAGCGGCTGCGCGCACCGTGGCGCTACGACGACGAGGAAGACATCCCGACGCCGACCTCGATTCGCACCGCATCCCTCGCACGCTACACACGGCGCGAAACCCGGAGCATTGGCCCGCAGAGTGGCTACGGCAAATTCGTCCGCAACCTCGCCTTGGAAAAGGCGGAATTGGAATGGAAGGCCGCTGATTACACGGACTTCATCGACAAGTTCCTCAACGCGCTGGAGCACAAGGCCGACTACCTGAAAAGCGTGGAGGCCAAGGGACGAGACGGGCAGCCCATCCGACTCTATCAGCTCAAAGTAGAGGAAATCATCTGGCGTCCTGGCGATGGAAAGACGGTGCGCTCGGATTCGGTGAAGGTTCGCTCCTACAAAGACATCACGCTGCGCCCCAATCCGTTTTTCCAGCAGGTTTATCGGCGCGATTTCAGCACGGGCAAACTGCTCTCCGCTGCCGATCACACCGGTCAGCTCGGCTACAAGGACAAGCAAGATCGTGAAGAGCGATTCCGCGCGGAGTGGACGACTGCCAATGGTCGCGCAGACGAGGCGCGCATCCGCCGCGAGTCCATCAGCTCCCTGTTCTGTTCGCCCACGATGGAACTCGGCATCGACATCGGTGGTCTGAGCGTTGTCCACCTTCGCAACGCACCGCCGAATCCCGCCAACTACGCGCAGCGCAGCGGGCGCGCGGGCCGCAGCGGTCAGCCCGCGCTCGTCTTCACTTTCTGTGGTTCGCAGTCGAATCACGACCGTCACTACTTCGGTCAGCAGACGGACCTTGTGGCGGGTCAGGTTGTGCCGCCGCGGCTCGATCTGCTCAATGAAGAGCTTTTGCGCACGCATCTCCACGCGGTCTTCCTTTCGGAAATCGGTCTGCCGGGACTGAAGGATTCCGTGCCCGACCTGCTCGACATCAATCAATCCGCGCTGCCGATGCGCGAGCCAGTGGCCAAAGTATTGAACCTCACTCCGCAGGAAGCCGCGCGCGTGCGGACGGTTTTTGAGCGGGCGATTGCCGACTTCCGCGACAAACTCGCTGGCGCGCAGGCTCCGTGGTTTTCAATTGGCTGGATAGACACGGAACTTGGTCGCCTCCACGAATCGCTCGACGGAGCGCTCGTTCGCTGGCGCGGTATATACCGCAATGCGCAGGCGCAGCTCACCGACGCCTCGCAGCGCATCAACAGCGGCCTCTATCCGGCGACGAGCCCCGAATTCAAAGACGCGCAACTCGAACAACGCCTCGCGCAAAAGCAACTCGACCTGCTGCGCAACGAATCCACCGGACATCAACTTTCGGAGTTCTACGTCTTCCGCTATCTCGCATCCGAAGGCTTCCTGCCGGGCTACAATTTCACCCGCCTGCCTGTGCGCGTCATGCTGCCGGGGAGCGACGCGAGCGTGGAGTTCATATCGCGCCCGCGGCACATCGCACTCCGCGAGTTCGGGCCGAACAACGTCATCTATCACAAGGGACAGAAGTTCGAGATCACGCAGCTCCTCGGCGAGCCGCCGGCAAGCCGCTTCGAGAATGCCGTCGTGAGCATCAAGCCGGGTTACTTTCTCCGCAGCGAAGATGCCAAACTCGACCGCTGCCCTTTCTCCGGTGAAGACCTCACGACACAAGCGAGCAAGGAGCATCTCAACTTTCTACTCCAGCTCGGCGAAATGCGCGCCACGGCCCGTTCGCGCATCACCTGCGAGGAAGAGGAGCGCGTCACGAAAGGCTACGACATCAGCACCTACTTCACGCTCGACGACCTTGGGCAGCTCGGCCCGACGGGTGTCGTGAAAGTCGGCGGCGAAGTGCTGCTGCGCTTGCGCTACCTGCCAACCGCGCGGCTCGTGTGGGTGAATCGAAAGTGGCGCGTCGCCCGCGAGGACAAACACGGCTTCGCCATCGACGTGAAGACCGGCGTCTTCGTCAGCGATAAGCGCCGTGCGGAGCTGGAGGAAAAAAGCGAATCCACCGACCACATTCGCGACGTGATGTTCTACACCACGAACATCTCCGACGCGCTCTACGTTGAGCCGGTGCCGGCGCTCGGCCTGGATGAAGACGGTGTGCTCACGCTCCAGTTCGCACTCAAGCGCGCCATCGAGCGGGTGTTCCAAGTCGAGCCGTCGGAGCTGGGTGTCACGCCCATCGGCGATCCATCGCATCCGAACATGCTCTACTACGAAGCCGCCGAGGGCAGCCTTGGCGTCCTCTGCCAAATCGCCGAGCAGGCCGGCCCGTGGCGGCGCGTGGTCGCGGAAGCATGGAAGGTCTGCCAGTTCGACACCGACCCGAGCGCGAGCAAGGCGTCCTACGACAACCTGCTCGACTACTACAACCAGCGCCATCATCCGCGGCTCAACCGCTGGGTCATCAAGGATGCGCTCGAAAAACTCGCCGCCTGCACCTTCGAGTCCGTGAACAGCCCGCCCTACGCGGACTACGACGATCATTTCGAGAAACTCGTGAAGCAGAGCGACCCGAATTCCTCCACGGAACACAAGTTCCTCGCGCATCTCCACACGCACGGCCTGCGCCTCCCGGACGCGGCCCAGAAGTCGTTTCCCGGCATCTACGTTCAGCCGGATTATTTCTACGAACCGAACGTCTGGGTCTTCTGCGACGGCACGCCGCACGACGAACCCGCCGTGCGTGCCGCCGACGAAGCGAAGCGGCAGGCGATCATCAATGCCGGCGGTGAGGTCGTCGTCTGGCATTACAAGGACAGCCTCGAAGACCTCGTGAAGAAGCGGAGCGATATCTTCCGTCGCGTCCGCGAATAAACCGCAATGCCTGCTTCCACGCTCACATCGCCGGGTCGTCTCGTCAGCTTGCGCGGACGCGAGTGGGTCGTGCTCCCATCAGACGATGCAGACACGCTGCTGCTCAAGCCGCTCGGCGGTTCCGAGGAAGAAATCACCGGCATCTACCTGCCCTTGAAGTTCCCCGAGGACGAGCCGAGTGAGGCGGAGTTTCCGCGTCCGGCAATTCCCGATCTCGGCACGTTTTCGTCCGCGCGCCTGCTCCTCGAATCGGCGCGGCTCGCGTTCCGCAATGGCGCGGGGCCGTTCCGCTGCCTCGCCAAACTTTCGTTCCGACCGCGCGCATATCAAATGGTGCCGCTCATCATGGCGCTCCGGCACGAACCAGTGCGCCTGCTCGTCGCGGACGATGTAGGCGTCGGCAAAACCGTCGAAGCGCTGCTCATTGTGCGAGAGCTACTGGAGCGCCGCGTCATCCGCCGCTTTGCTGTGCTCTGCCTGCCGCACCTCTGCGACCAGTGGCAGGAGGAAATCCGCGCGAAGGTCGGCATCGAAGCAGTCGTCATCCGCTCAAATACCCAGGCCCGACTTGACCGCGAGATCCAGGGCGACGCGAGTGTGTATCAGCACTTCCCGTTTCAAGTGCTGAGCATCGACTACATCAAGAGCGACACGCGCCGGGACGTTTTCGTCAATCAATGCCCTGAGCTGATCATCGTGGACGAGGTTCACACCTGCGCGCGTCCAACCGGCGCGAGTCCGGGCCAGCAGCAGCGGCACGATCTCGTGCGCCGCATCGCGCAAAAGGAAGACCAGCACCTTCTCTTGCTCACCGCTACTCCGCACAGCGGCAAGCCGGAGGAGTTCCAATCGTTGCTCGGCTTGTTGCACCCGGACTTCGAGGCACTCGATGTGCCCGCAGCGAGTACCGAACAGCGCAAACGCCTTGCCCGCCATTTCGTCCAGCGCCGCCGCGGCGACGTGTTGAAGTGGATGGGGGAGGACACGCCTTTCGCGCACCGGGACGCGGGCGAGATCGCCTACGAACTGAGTGCCGCTTACGGCCAGTTCTTCGACGACACGCTCGATTTCGCGCGCAAGCTCGTCGCCGCCGATGGTGCATCCGAGCGTGAGAAGCGCGTCCACTATTGGACCGCGCTTGGCCTGCTGCGCGGCATCATGTCCAGTCCGGCCGCTGGCGCGGAAATGCTCCGCAATCGCCTCAACAGCCGCACCGACGACGCGGGCGCGGAGGGTGACGAGAATCCCGTCCACGATTCACCGGACGGATTCCTCATCGACGTAACGCCCAGCCAGACCGTCGAGAGCGTTTCGTGGAGCGACCCTCAAAAGCGCCAGCTCAACCATTTCGCACGTCAGCTTGAGGGACTCGCCGGCCCGCTGCACGACCGCAAAATCGCCGCCGCGACCGCCACAATCTCCACCTGGCTGCGCGACGGATACCAGCCCGTCATCTTCTGCCGTTACCTAGCCACGGCCCGCTACGTCGGCGATCAACTTCGCACCGCGCTCGGCGGGAAGTTCAAAGACCTGCGCGTCGAAGTCGTGACGAGCGAAGATCCGGACGACGTGCGCCGCAAGAATGTCGCCGACCTCGGCAAAGCGCCGCGCCGCGTGCTCGTCGCCACTGACTGCCTCAGCGAAGGCATCAACCTGCAGGAGCACTTCACCGCCGTGCTCCACTACGATCTCCCGTGGAATCCAAATCGACTCGAACAACGCGAGGGCCGTGTGGACCGCTTCGGCCAGACCGCCGATGACGTGAAAGCATATCTGCTCTTCGGGCGCGACAACCCCATCGACGGCATCGTGCTCGGCGTCATTCTCGACAAGGTGCGGAAGATTCGCCGCTCGACGGGCATTACCGTGCCCTTCCCGGAGGACAGCCGCACCGTGCTCGACGCCGTGGCGAAGGCGCTCCTTTTCAATCCCGAGCGCAGCCTGCGCGCCCGTGCCGACAACCAGCTCTCGCTCGACTTCGGCAGCTTTCCCGAAGCCCGGGAGGCAGAACTTCGCATCACGCACAAAATCGAGGACGCCGCGAAGCGCGAGGACGCCACGCGCTCGTTGTTCGCGCAGCACGCCATTCGTTCCGAGGAACTCGAAACCGACCTGCGCGAGGCCGACACCGCCATCGGCGACGTGGCCGCGGTCGAGCGGTTCGTCACCGGCACCCTCGGCGAGTTACTCGGCGTGCAGCTAGACCGCACCAAGAAGGACTGGCGGCTCCACACCGGCAATCTGCCTGCGCCCCTCCGCGCGCTTCTGCCGGAGGGCACACTGCTCGACGTGAGCTTCCGTTCGCCCACGCCGAAGAAGCACGTCTATCTCGGTCGCAATCATCCCTTCGTCGAATCGCTCTGCCAGTTCGTCATGGCGCGCAGCCTTGGCCGCGAACGCATCGGGGGCGCGGCGCGGTCTGCGGTCATCCGCAGCCGCGAGGTCACGACGAAAACCACACTGCTTCTTTTCCGCTGCCGCAATGTCATCGGCGAGCGCGATGCCCCCGCGCGCATCGTCGCCGAGGAAATGCTCGTCTGGGGCTACTGCGGCTCGCCGACCGACCGCCAGTTTCTCGGCACCGAGGAAGCCATGCACCTGCTCGACTCCGCGCGCACCAGCGCCGACCTCACCGCGCAGTCGCGCGAAAACTTTCTCGAAAACGAACTCCGTCTTCTCGACCAACTCCGCGCCGATTTCGATGCCGTGGCCGAGCAGCGGAGCCAGAAGCTCGTCGAGGCGCACGAGCGATTCAGCCGCTTCTTCCGCGCCGGCCGCTTCGAGGTCGTCTATCCCGTGCTCCCGATGGATGTGCTCGGCCTCTACATCCTGCTGCCCGATGCCGCCAAAACCTGACGCCATGCCGAAGAAACCCGCACTCACAAAGCCCGTTCCTGCTATCGCACCGCTGCTCAAAGACGTGCGTGAACTCATCCTCACGGCTCGCGAGCAAGTCGCGCGCACTGTGGATTCCGGCCTCGTGGTGCTCTACTGGCATGTGGGCCGCCGGGTGCGTGAGGATGTGCTCCGCTTTGAGCGTGCCGAGTATGGTGCCCAAATTGTCTCCGCACTGGGGAGACAATTGGAATCGGAGTTTGGACGGGGCTTCAGCGAGAAGTCGCTCCGCCACATGATTCGCTTCGTCGAGGCGTTCCCCGACGAAGCAATTGTCTCCGCACTGCGGAGACAATTGATGTGGTCGCACTTCAAGGCGCTCATCTACCTCGACGACCCGCTCAAACGTGACTTCTACGCCGAGATGTGCCGCATCGAGCGGTGGAGCACGCGCACGCTGGACAAGAAAATCGGCGGGATGCTCTTCGAGCGCACCGCGCTCTCGCGCAAACCCGAAAAACTCGCGGCGATGGAACTCAAGCAACTCCGCGAGGAAGACAAGCTCACGCCCGACCTCGTATTTCGCGACCCTTACATTCTCGATTTCCTCGGCCTGCGGGACAGCTACGCCGAGCGCGACCTCGAAGCGGCCATCCTCCGCGAGATGGAATCCTTCATCCTCGAACTCGGCGTCGGCTTCGCTTTCCTCGAACGTCAAAAACGCGTCACTCTTGATGGTAAGGATTTTTACCTCGACCTGCTTTTTTACCACCGTCACTTGCGTCGGCTTGTGGTCATCGACCTCAAGCTGGAGGAATTCAAACCCGGCGACAAAGGCCAGATGGAACTCTACCTCCGCTGGCTCGACCGCCACGAGCGGAAGGAAGGCGAGGAAGCGCCCATCGGGTTGATTCTGTGCGCGGGCCAGAGCCGCGAGACCGTCGAGTTGCTCGACTTGGAAAAGGCCGGCATCCGCGTCTCGTCCTACTGGACGGACGTGCTGCCGAAGGAGCAATTGCAGCGCAAACTCCACGAGGCCGTCCTGCTCGCGCGGGCGCGTCTCGCGGAGGAAGTGAAAGCGGTGAAACTGCCCGCGCCGAAAACGCGACGGAAGAAGCCATGAAGTTGCTTCCGGTCGCCAACGAAGAAGCCGCCATTGCGCTCCGCGAACATCCGCTCGTCGCAGTGGACATGGGATTTTCCGGCAAAAGCAAATCCTGTGGCGTTGCGCTCGCCGCGCCGGACGAAACGCCGAGCGCCAAGCCGTATCATTTTGGCACCGCCGCCAAGACCGCAGCGGAGTTTATCCGCGACAATCGGGGCGGCGTCCTGATTCTCGAAGCTCCACTCTCCGGCGCTTTCGACGCGAAGCGAAATCCACGCGCGCGCAGCGGATTCGAGGACGGCGACAAGCCGCGGTGGTGGAGTTTCGGCGCGGGCGCACAGATGGCTCTCGCGGCGCTCTACTTTTGCCGCCGACTCGACGAGCTACTGCCGAGGAATCTCGCCGTCCATCTCATCGAGGGCTTCGTCGTCGGCGATGAATCCGGCAAGCACGAGGAAGTGGCAGAGCGTCTGGCTCGCGCGTTTCGGGGCGAGTGCCGTGCGCAGTGGCACACCGTTTCCCCAGACGGCGAAGCGGTTTCCATTGCCGATTGGTTCGGCCAGCCCGGGCAGGCGTGCCCGGTGATTCTTCATCCGCGAGGCGTATGAGTTTCCCCAGCATCCGCATCGAAGGCTCCATCCTCTCCGGCGAACTGCTCACCCGGCTCGACTCGGCGGATTTCCCCGGCCAGCGCCACGGCGATTTCAGCTTCGATTCCGCCGTTCGTTTGAAAGAGGACATCCTTCGCGCGTGGACGCACGCGCAGAATGCGTGGCGCATGCACAACGACCGGCTTGATGCGCCGCGTGCGTCGAAATCCGGCATCACCGAGACGCGCAATTTTATCGAAGGACTGTTCGGTCTGCTCGGCTACGCGGAACTCGAATACGACGCGCAGGCCGAGATGGTCGGCGACAAGCCGTTCCGTTTCACCCATCGCCTTCGCAGCCACAGCGCGTTTCCCGTCCACATCGTCGGTGCGCGCGAATCGCTCGACCGCAAGCCCGAGGGCAGCGGCCCGCGCGTCAGCCCGCACGCGCACGTCCAGGAATACCTCAACCTCACCGAGCACCTCTACGCGCTCGTCACCAATGGCCGCCTGCTCCGCCTCCTGCGCGACTCCACGCGGCTGGTGAAGCTCTCCTACGTCGAGTTCGATCTCGACCGTATCTTCGGCGAGGAACTCTTCGCCGACTTCGCCGTCCTCTACCGGCTGCTCCACGTCTCGCGCCTGCCGAAGTCGCCCGAGACCGCCGCCGACTCGCTCCTCGAAAGCTACCATCAGGACGCCCTCGAATCCGGCGCACGCATCCGCGACGGACTCAGCGGCGCGGTCAAAGCTACCATCCTCGACCTCGCCAACGGCTTCCTCAATCACCCCGCCAACGAAGCCCTGCGCGCCCTCGCTGCCGCGCCCGACTTCCCCGCGCAGCTTTACCCGCAGCTCCTCCGCCTCGTTTATCGGCTCCTCTTCCTCATGGTCATCGAGGAGCGCGACCTCATCTTCCCCGCGGGCTGCGATGCGAAAAAGCGCGCCCTCTACTTCGCCCACTACAGCCTCGCCCGTCTGCGCCGACTCGCGGAAAAGCGCCACCTCGCCGACCTGCGCCACACCGACGGCTGGGCCGCGCTCCGCAGCACCTTCCGGCTCTTCGATGAGACCGGCGTCGGCCATCCGCTCGGCGTCGAGCCCCTCGGCGGCGACCTCTTTGACTCCAAGGCTCTCGGCCCATTGAGCAAAGCCACGCTCGACAATGCTACGCTCCTCGGCTGCCTGCGCAATCTCGCCGTCTTCCGCGACCGCGACACCGGCCAGCTCATCCGCGCCAACTACAAGCACCTCGATGTCGAGGAATTCGGCTCCGTCTATCAAGGCCTCCTCGAATACGAGCCGCAGATCGTCCCCGCGCTGGGCCGGCTGAACTTCGCCTTCGCCGCCGGCGACGAACGCTCCCGCACCGGCTCCCACTACACCCCCGAGGAACTCGTCCAGCCGCTCCTCAAACACTCGCTCGACTACCTCATCGCGGATGCGCTGAAAAAGCCCACCGTCGCGGAAAAAGAGCGCGCCCTCCTCGCGCTCAAAGTCTGCGACGTGGCCTGCGGCTCCGGCCACATCCTCCTCGCCGCCGCCCGGCGCATCGGCGCCGCGCTCGCCGTCCTCCGCACCGGCGACGACCAGCCCAGCCCTGCCGCCTTCCGCGAAGCCGTGCGGGACGTCATCCGCCATTGCATCTACGGCATGGATCTCAATCCGCTCGCCGTCGAGCTGTGCAAAGTCGCCCTCTGGCTCGAAGCCCACGTCCCCGGCCAGCCGCTCACCTTCCTGGACCACCGCATCCACTGCGGCAATGCCATCGTCGGCCTCGCCCGGGCGGAGGAACTCAAGCGCGGCATCCCTGACGAAGCTTTCAAGACCCTGCCCGGCGACGACAAAGACATCGCCGCCGCCCTGCGCCGGCAAAACAAAGACGAGCGCAAAGGCGAGCAGTCCCTCGACTTCGGCCCCCGCGTCGCCGACGACATCCAGGCGCTCCGCGAGGCTTACAGCGCCTTCGAGCACGTCCCCGAGCAAGGAGCGGGCGATTACTACAAGCGCCGGGCCGCCTACGACCGCTTCCTCCACACGCCCGAGCACTGGCGACTGCGCGTCCTCGCCGACCTGCAAGTCGCGCAATTCTATCTGCCGAAGACGCGCGAAAACACCCCGCACCTTACCACACACGACACCTTCCGCCGCTGGCTGGAAGGTCTCAACCCCACCGGCCAGCAGCCCGCCGCAGCGATGAGCGTCGGCCAGCGAAAACGCTTCGCCCATTGGTTCATCGAGCTGTGGGACGTGATGAACGAAGGCGGTTTTGATCTCATCATCGGCAACCCGCCTTACCTCGGCGGCACGAAGCTGAGCGGCAATTACGGCCACGCTTTCTGCGAGTGGGTGAAATGGGAATACGCACCCGCCGGACTTAGTGACCTTGTGGTCTATTTCCTCCGCCGCATTTACGACTTGTTGCGTGAAGGCGGCTTCGTCGCACTCATCACCACGAACTCCATCAAGGACGGCGACATCCGCGCAGATGGGCTTGAATACTTGCTTGGCGCTCGGGCGAAGCCGCTGGGAAGCCTCGTCTTCGCGAATAGCGGCATGAAGTGGCCGGGAGTTGCGAACCTCTACGTCTCACTGCTCACGCTCCACAAAGGCGAGTGGGACGGACTCAGGATGTTGGACGGCAGAGAGGTGCCATTCATAAGTGCCTACTTGGAAGGCTACAAAGATATAGGCAAACCGGCAGCACTGCCCGAGAACTCGGATGTTCTCTTCGCGGGCTACGACATTCTCGGCGAAGGCTTCTTCATCACTCACGCCGAAGCGAATAGCTTGGTCTCCGAGGACGCAGCGAACAGTAAGGTCGTCTTCCCTTCGATAAATGGTGAAGAACTCAACAACGACCCGGCGCAACAACCTGGCCGGTCTGTCATCAACTTCATCGACCGAACGATAGAAGCAGCCCAAAAATTCTCGGCACCATTTCAAATTGTCGAATCACGAGTTAAGCCATTTCGGCAGGGCCAAAATAGAACGCGGAATCGAGAAGTCTGGTGGCTTTACAATGAGAATAGGGCTGGCCTCCGAGCGAAACTGTCGGGGCTTCCATACTGCTTCGCCGCAGCCGCTACGACGAAACATCTCTGCTTCTCGAAGCTACCGACCCACTACGTTTTCACACACGCGTTGAAGGTTCTGGCGACCGACCGGTGGAACGACTACGCGGTGGTGCAAAGCACGCTGCACGAAGTCTGGGCACGCAAATACAGCGGCGCGCTGGAGACGCGACTGCGCTACTCGCCGACGGACTGTTTCGCCACCTTCCCATTCCCGCGCGACCCCGCGCACGAGGCCGCGCTGGCGGCCATCGGCGAGGCTTATCACGAACACCGCCGCGCCCTCATGCGCGACCTCTGGCTCGGCCTCACCGACCTCTACAACCTCTTCCACCGCCCCGACCTCACCGCCGACCTCATCACCGCCGAGCGCGGCGACCGCGCCACCATCCCCGGCGCCGAAGGCTTCACCCGGCTCCTGCGCCTGCGCGAAATCCACCTCGCCCTCGATGCCGCCGTCCTCGCCGCCTACGGCTGGGACCGCGCCAGCGACTTCGGCCCCGCGCTGGACTTGCGCCACGATTTCCACGCCCTCGACAACCTCCCCGAAAACGACCGCACCCGCTACACCCTCCACCCCGAAGCCCGCCGCGAAGTCCTCGCCCGCCTCCTCAAACTCAACCACCAGCGCGCCGAGGCGCAGACGACAGCGACCGCAGCGACCGAGAAGACGACGAAACAGGCAGCAAAACCGAAGCAGCCCGCGTTGCAATTTCCGGCCACGGATTTGCCGCTCTTCCAACCACTGCCAGCGGCGCCATCCGTTCCTGCTTCACCACCGAGCCTGCAAGAGCTGGTGGCGAGTTTCGATTTCACGATCCCGAAGTCTCGACGCCCGCACCTCCACACGGCCGCGGAACTCTACACCGTGCTCCTGCCGGCGCTGGTGCAGGAAGCGGGCGGTGTCGTGGCCTATGCCGACCTGCTCGAAGCGATGTCCTTTCTCGCCGCGCCGCCGAGAGACAACAGCGGCCTCCCGCCAGGAGCAGCCGCCATTTTCTCGCGCTGGCGCGGCACGTTCCCGGTGGCGCTGGCCGACCCGAACGCGCTGCGCGCGGCATTGCACGACCTGATCGTGATGCGCCACGCGCTGAACATCCGCCGGGCGGGAACCGGCTATGAGTTTTTTCGCGGCATCCAGTGGGCATCCATCAGTCACGAGTGGACGCTGCTCGATGCGCGGCTGGCGCTGAGCCATGCGGCCACCGCCACCCGCGCCAGCACGCCGCCGTGGCGCGAAGCCGTGCCCGAAACTGACCTCCATCGCTGGACCACTGCCGCATAAGCCATGAACCATCCCGAGCTGCCATTCGCTCCGAATCTCACTCCCGCCATCCGCCGCGAGCCGCGGCTGTGGGTAAAGGAACTGGCGGTGTATCGCGAGTGGCACTCGGAGGCGTTGCAACGGCGCATCGAGCTGCGGCAGGGGCTGAACATCATCTGGGCCGAGCCTTCCGAGCAGGGCGCCGGCGGGCACGCGGCGGGGAAGACGACGTTCTGCCGCTTCCTGCGGTATCTGCTCGGCGATGCGAACTATGGCAGCGAGCCGTTTCGCGATGCTTTCCGGGTGAAGTTTCCGAATGCGTGGCTGGTCGGCGAGGTCCACCTGGACGGCGAGACGTGGGTGGTGGCGCGTTTCATCGGCATCGTCGGCAGCCCGCACTGGAGCGCGCGGGGCGTGAAGATCGACCGGGCTTTTGACGAGAACATCGAACGGCAGACCTACGCGGAGTTTGTGCGCGCGTTGCACAAGACATTCGTCACGCCGCTGCCCGTCGATGTGCTGCCTGGCTCCGGCAAGAATGTCGAGTGGCCACACCTGCTCGCCTGGCTGAGCCGCGACCAGGAAGCCCGCTACGACCATGTGCTCGACTGGCGCTCGCAATACAGCGGAGCTGGCGGGATCGGCGACATCCATAGCGCCGACCGCACGCTGCTCGTGCGAACGATGCTCGGACTGACGCAGCCGGGCGAACTCGAAGCGCGCGTCGAACACATGCGCATCCTGCGCGACAAAGCGGACTGCGAAGCGCTGATCCCCAAAGTGGATTTCGCCCGCAAGCGTGCGGACAAGGAGTATCGGCGACTGACGAAAGCGGGAGACCGTGAACTCACGGAAGGCGGCCTGCTCGTGGAGGGGAACGATCTGAAAGCGGAGGCGATTCGTCTCGAGGCGCGCGTGCGTGAACTCCAGCAGCAGGACGGCGCGGGTGAAGTGCTGCCCGTCGAACGCGACGGCCTGGTAAAACAACTCGGCTTGCTCGCGGAGCGGGCGAAGGACTTGGACGCGGACCAAAAGCGGACGCAGCTCGATCTGGACTTCCAGGAAGGCCGCGTCTCCGACGAGGAATACCGGAAGCAACTCGCACAGATGCCGCTACGCGCTGACCAGTGCAGTGCGCCTCTCGACCTCGCGGTGCTCCACGGCTGCAAACTAGCGAAGTCGCTGCACCCGAATCGGTTTTCCGAGCATGTCCTTGCCGAGTTGCAGACCACGATCGGCGTGCTGAAGGCGAAGGCATCCAGCCTCACGGAAACCGAGCGGCAGTTGCAGACCGAACGAACGGAAACCGAACGCCGGAAAGGCGACGTGGAAGCCCGCATCACGACGGCACGGAGACGGCACCAGGCAAACACCAAGACCTTTGAGGACGACGCCAAAACCGCGCGCGAAAAGCTCGATGCCACGGAGCGGCTGCGCGAGCTGATGGAGGAACTCGACGCGGAGAAGAAGAAGCTGGAGGGGCTGCAAACCGACCAGCGCAAATCCACGGAGGCCCAGGACAAACTGCGCCAGCAGGCGTCCACGCGGCTGTCCGACTTCTCCGTAATTTTCGGCGCGCTCGCCGGTTTCGTCCTGCAATCGGACAGCCGTGGAGCGGTGCGTTTTCTCGCCGAGGAAGTGAAGCTCGAACTCGACTACAACGACCTCACGAGCACGGCACTCGTGACCCTCAAGATTCTTCTCTTCGACCTCGCCGCCCTCTTCGCGTCCGCCCGTGACGCGGAGAACCACCCCGGCTTGCTCATCCACGACAGCCCGCGCGAGGCCGACCTGACGGCCGCGATCTACCGGCGCATCTTCGACGCCGCCAAGGCTGAGGAAGCGGACGTGGAGTTCAGTCCATTTCAATACATCATCACCACCACCGAACCGCCGCCGGAGGCGCTCCAGCATAAGCCGTGGTTGGTGCATCCTCCCTTCTCCTCGGCGGAAAAGTCCCGGCGCTTTTTGGGGGAGAACCTTTGATAAAACGCTATGTCCACAGGAACCCGCTTCTACAACTTTCGTGAAGGTGACCGCAGCGAGTATCTCGCTATTTATCTCCTCTCTGCTTTCGGACTCGTAGCCCAAATACCAAGGCAAGAGGACATCGGCTTCGATCTAATCTGCAATCTCGCAGAACAAGAAAAGGGCATCCTGAGCTTCCGTAATCATTTCGCGGTTTCCGTTAAGTCCGCATCCACCCCGGTCGCTGTTCTCGCACCTCCGGAATCGAAGGAAGAAGATCCGACCTACTCCGAGCACTTCAACTGGCTCTTCAATCTTGAGCTACCACTGATGCTGGCAGTCGTGGACAAAGAGAAGCAGGAGCTGGCGCTGTATTCTACTCTTCCGGCTTGGTTCCTCTATTACGAGATGCGCGACGAGTGCGGTATCATCGAACTTGTGCCGCGCATGAAGATCGACGGCGCGAATCCTGACGTTGGTCGAGCGAAAGATTGCGGCGTTGATGCAAAAGCCGGGGGAAGGAGGCGCTTTCAAGTGGATCTCGGATACCCGATCACCGTTATCTCGGTGGCTGAGCTGACGAAGAAAGAGCTTTTGGTCAGGAAGAAGGCTTCACTGCGAATAGCGATTGGACGCGCAGCGCAGAGCGCGCGCTTTGCCCAAATGCGAACACCGTTTTTCTGGTGGTTCAACGCGACAATTCCGGGCGGCTACATCGCTGGAGTCACTAGCCCAGACGGATTTAATGGAGGTGTCGCGTGGTGGGTAGGTGCTTGCCGAGATACCGATCACCTTGGGGAAATGATGGGCGGTCTGGCACCCGGATTGATGTCGGCGGCACTGCTATTCAAAGCCGCCAATCAGCAAGGTCTGCTGCAATCGCTTCGCGAAACGATGCGGCTCCTGCCGGAGGCCAGCGTGCCGGGGCAGGTTAAGGAGGCGCTGCCTGAGATTTTTGCCAACTAGAGAATCGCTGAATGAGACCGACTGCTACCCCACAACAGCCGGAGCTATTCGAGTCATTCGATGCCGTTGCCGAGCACATCGGCCAGCAGATCGCGACGGGCATTCTCGCCCGTATCGCGTCGTTCCCCGATCGTGAGTCGCTGCTGGGCTGGAGCGCCGGACACATGGATTCCTTACCCGAGGACATTTTGTGGGACGGCTTGGGCGAGGAAGCGGCGCCGGTGTTCGTGGTTTACAAGTTGATCCACGAGGCGTTTTCCAACGCTCCGCAGTTCTTCCGCTCGGCGCTGGTTGAGTTCCTGCGCGCGCAACCCACGCGGTTTTCCAACGTCTTCAACCGGGAGACGATTTGGTCGGTGATGGCGGCGTTGCCCGGCGTGGATGCGCCTGCGTGTCCTTCCGTGGCGGCGATCACGAAATTTCTGACTCAGGTGCAACAACGCGGAATTTGGTGGCGCTCTGACGCCGAGGTGAAGCGGGAGGCCGAGGCCGTCCACAAGGCGTTGGAGTCCGACAAGCGGTTTCAGGCCGGCTTTACCGCGCTCCGCTCCATGCAGATCGAGAAGGCGCAAGGAATCACCGCCGGCAATCTCCTGCTGCTCGTGCCCTCCCGTCTGGCAGCGTATGCGGAGGAGATCGTCGGGCTCGGAAGAATGGAAAAGCTGCCGCCTCTCGCGGAGATCCACGCGCAGGTGGACGAGTTCTCTCAAGACGAGGAAGTCGATCCGCGGCACGTCAGTATCCCACTCGATCTGCTTTATACAGTTGAGGCGGATGACGCGTTGCACGTTCGCGTGCTCGCGCGGGCCAAAGCCTCGATGGCAGAGCGGAGCGAAATCCGCCGGCGCTCGCTCTACTTGCGATTCTTCCTGCGCAAAGCGTTCGAGGGCTACAACGCGGATCAGATCGATCTCAAGTTAGCCTTCTACCTCGACTCGAGACTCGCGCACGTCGGCTGGCACGGAAGTGACAGCCTCTTTCATCCGGAAGAGTGGATCGACCGGGACCATTTCTGGAACGACCTCTGCCCCGGCGCCGATCCGCAGCAGTTATTCGCGACTATCCGACAGTCGGCGACGAAGGCGCTCGGTAAAGAGAACGTCGTCGCGAAACTGAAAACGCACTTCACGCGTTCGAGACCGAAGACGCCATAAAGGCGAGCTATGCTCGCACGCGGCGGACGTGAATTGAACGGCTACAAGGATGACAGGCGGCTCGCTCGGTTCAGTCGTGGGTGTAGAAGCTCCGCACGATGGAGCCATCAGTCTCGAATCGGAGTTGGTAATCCAAATCGGTTCGGCGGATGGCGCTGCTCCCGGCCGGACTCGCGAACCGTCCCGATAGTGCGGTGACGACGTTCGAGTGCGGATGGCCATGCGGTCGAGGGTGACAACTCACCGCGAATTGACCAGGTGCGGCCCCTGCCGCGAAGTGCGACATCCAAGGCGTCGCCCCGGCACGGTCAAATGTCCCGTTCAGCGCGCCGTGATGCGGCACTTGGAAGACCTCGGTGCCAGCCGGAAGGCGGGAAACGATGTTCGGCCAAACGTCGCCCGTGGCATCGCCCGTGAGGACAAAACTCACTTTGTTCAAGGTCAGCGCGAGCACAACGGAGTGGTTGTTTTCATCCGCGTGAGCGAAGCCGGGGTCAGGCCAGAGGACATCGAGCGTCACCGGCCCGAATGGAATGTGGCGGAGCGATGTTCCGTAAGATACCGGCGAGGTCGCACCAAGACGGGTGCCTGGCCGACTGGCATAGCGGACCATCTGGGCCAGCAACGGATCGGTTGGCGAAGAACTTGCGGAATAGAGGAGGTCGTCGGCCCCGAATTGCCGCAGGAGCCGCGGAAGACCGCCCGCATGATCGGCGTGCGTGTGTGTGAGCAGGACGAACCGAAAGACCCTCGGAGCCGGACGCTGAAACGCGACGCCCTTGCGCTCGAAAAACCGTTTGAGGAACAGGAGGCTGGAAGGCTGATGCAGGGTGTCATTGCTGTCGATCAGCCCATAGCAGCACTGACCTTTGGCGTCCTCCGATTCGACGAGGATCGAATCTCCCCATCCGACATCCATGAATGTGATCGCGAGACGGTCGGCCATAGAAATCAGTGTTCAGCAAAACCGCCGTCGGCTTCCCCGGCATCGCGCCGGAGCGGTGGGTGTTCCCGGTTTTGCCAATGGCCAAATTCGCTGATCCAAATCTTGGACCAATCGGCAAATACCCGCGTTTCTTCCGGCGATATTTCGATCGCGCCCTCGCGTGGAGCATTGGCGAAGGCTTCCACCAAATCCCAGCCGCCGGCACGGACCCGCGTTGCAATGAGGAATAGTTTTCGTTCGACCCGCAGAACGTCTCCGCGGTGTATTCCGCGTCGAAGGGGCAGGAGGCGCGCCGGGAACCAAACGTCTGCGGTTTCAACGCTTCGCCCGTCGTGAGCTTCAATGCGATTGATCAAATCCATCAACTGTCCCACATCACGAAAACGTGGCTCAGTCGGGCTGGGCGAGAGAAGGATTCCGGCCAAGCCGACCATCAAGAACGGAATTGAGGCGCCCTCGGGGCCGAGGCCCCACTCATCCAGCGTCTCTTCGACCTCGATGTGGAAATAGATACATCTTGCGAGAGGCTCGCCGCCATTGTCGGAAATCGAATCGAGCAAGACCGGAACGCTGTCCATGAAGCGCGGTTATAGGCGGAGGGTCACTCGCTCGCAAGCCCGCCCGCATGGTTATTCCGAGCCGGCGCGGTAGCGCGGGCGGGCGGAATTTTCCTTTCGAGCAACCCTGGTGCCTGCTAAACAGAACAGCGCTCGGAAAGGCTCTAAAACCATGAAATCACTGCCCACCAAAGGATTCGTCTTCTGGCCCGTCGGCACGGGCGACAGCACCACGATCGTCATCAAGTCCGATTCACTCGTGCTACAGGTGGACGTGCGTCAGACGGCAGCGAGCGAGGATGACGATTCACCCATGACGTCGGTGGTGGACGAGTTGGTTCGCCTGTTGCCGAAGGTCGTTTTGCCGGGAGGTGTTCAGAAGCCCTATCTCGCTTTGTTCATCCTCACGCATCCAGACCAGGATCACATTCTTGGCTTCGCTGATCTGCTGAAGCGCGTGCATATTGGTGAGCTCTGGCACACGCCGCGAATCTTCCGCGAGTTCCCGCGAGACCTGTGCGACGACGCCAAGATTTTCAGGAAGGAAGCCCACCGGCGGCGAGATGCAACGATCGCCGCTCAAGGTGTGCCAAAATCGGGCGACCGCGTGCGCGTGATCGGGCACGACGACATTTTTCTCGAAGACGATTACAAGGACTTCCCGAAGGAGTGGCGGACCACTCCAGGAACCTCGGTAACCAAGGTGGACGGAGTCGAGTGCGCGGCCGTATTCGAAGCCTTCATCCACGCACCATTCAAAGACAACGATCCACAAACGCGCAACAACACGAGCCTCGCGATGCAAGTCAGACTCACCGAAGGGCAGGGCACGGGCAAAGGACTCTTCTTTGGTGATCGCGACTACGAAAAGATCAAACGCGTCTTCGATGTGACGAAGGAAAAAGGCCGCGACCACTACCTCGAGTGGAACGTCATGCTCACCTCGCACCACTGCTCCAAGAGCGCGATGTATTGGAAAGGACCCGACGACAAGGACGAAACTTTTCGGAAGGACATCATGGATGATTTCGAGAACGCGCGTCTCGCGCGCCATTGTATCGTCGCGAGCAGCCACGCGAATTTTACGGACGGAGAAGGCGACCTGCCGCCGCACCTCAAGGCGCGCAAACGCTACGAGGAGATCGTGGAAAAAGGCTGGTTCGTCTGCACGCACGAGCACCCGAATAAACAACAGCCGGAACCGATCGTGTTCGTCGTGGATCAGAACGGCTTCCGCTACGAACCGCCCGCCGGCAAAACCGAGGCGGTGAAGTCCGTGGCAGCAGCCGTCGTAGCCGCTCGCGGCGGAGATAAGCCGCCACGCGAGCAAGTCGGATTCGGAACGCCCGCATGACCGCTGGCCACAAGTTGGCCCGGCAGCAGTTGACGGACATTGAACGCGCAGATCCGCACGCGCTGGAAGTCGTCAGCTTTAGCGTGCCGGACGATGCCGCCGGCCCAGCCGCGGCAGTGATTTCGCTCCACTGCGGCACGCTCCAGCGCGAAGATGGAGGGCTTCCTCTGCGGGAGCGCGAACGGTTCATACTCGGAATCCCCGCAGACTTCCCGTTTGTGGTGCCGGAAATCTACATGCCGCACACGAGGTTCGCCGGCTGGCCACATGTGTTTTGGGAACAGGGCCTCTGCCTTTTTCAGGCACCGGATACGGAATGGGACTCAGTGGATGGGATGTTCGGGTTCATTCATCGGCTCTGGGTGTGGCTGGATCACGGTGCGCGCAATCAACTCAACCCATTGAATCTACCGCTGCACCCGCCCGCCACCATCGACGGGCTGCGGTCAGACTTCACGGTCGTAGTAAGAGCTGATGCACCGCCCTTCGATGGGGAACGCTGGCATGGCTACGCACTCTTCAATCAGGTGGGAGATCGACGTCTCGATCTTGTCGGGTGGCTTCCGTTCGATGCCGAGGTTCGGCCGCGTTCGCCATGCTCGCCCGCGGTGTTACTCACCATCGACATGCCGTGGCAGATGCCCGGCAAACTTTCCGATCTGCTCGCGTTGATGGAGCGAGCCGGCCTGAACCGTGAGGTGGTATTCGGCCTTCTCCAGCTTTCGATCCTCTGCAACGGTGAGAACGCACCGGTATTCTTCATCATTGGCACGCCGCAGCGCGGACTCGTGGCGGCGGGAGAATTCCGCCAGCATCTCATGGCATGGCAGGTGGATCCCAACATGGTTCGCTCCCTGGTGCTCTCGCTGGAAAAATTCTCCGAGCACGAGAAGCTTCGCGCGATTGGCGAACAAGGTGAGGAATTGGTGCGCACCTTCGCCGACCTCGTGAAAGTGCTTTGGTGCAAGGTCATGGAAGACCGCCCCGAAGTGACCACGCGTCGCGATGTCGATGCGCCGGCCGCGGTGTGGCGCGGCAGGCATGTGTGCTTGTGGGGCTGTGGGGCGCTTGGTTCTCATGCCGCTTACTTTTTGGCGAAGGCAGGCGCGCGGAGGCTGACCCTGGTGGATAAAGGAGTCGTCACTCCCGGGTTGCTGGTGCGCCAGCTTTACGAGGACGCGGAAGTCGGCCGCGCGAAGGCCAAGGCGCTACGCGAAAGGTTGCTGCGGCTAAATCCCGCGCTTGAGGTTGACGCGGTCCACGGCAATGCCCTCGCACTCGTCAATAACGAGGCGGAATGGACTCGTGGTGCTGACATCGTGCTCGATTGCACGGCGTCCGATGTCTTGCAGGCGAAACTGGAACACATCCTCACCACACCGAGAGCGCTGCGCGTGCCGCTTATTTCCATGATCGTCGGGCGTCGAGCCGAGCGCGGAATCGTGGTCGTTTCGCACCCCGCGCATACTGGCGGGGTGAAGGATGTATTTCGCAAGGCTAAGCTCGCTGCCTGCCGAAATCCGGCTCTCACGACGATGAGTGAGGATTTCTATCCGACCGGTGAGGTCGCGTTCTTCCAACCGGAACCCGGTTGTTCGGATGCGACGTTTATCGGCTCCGCAGCGGACGTGTGCGGCCTTGCCGCATCCATGCTCAACCTTGCGGCAAGAGAATTGGCTGCGCCAGCCGATGCCGCTGGCGCCTTCTTTGTTACCCGCTCAGACGTGGACATCGGAAAAGCAGTGCCGGTCGTTGCTGAGCGCTTCCCCGCCGATATCGCTATCGCCGGAGACTATGACATTCGCATCGCTCCGGCCGCCTGGCGGGAGATCTCCGCGTGGATTCGCCGCAGTCGTCGCACGCGAGGGCGCTCAGTGGAGACCGGGGGCATCTTGTTCGGGAAACGCGACGACACTCTCCGCATCGTGTGGGTGGACGCCTCCTCCGGTCCGCCGCCGGACTCTCGGGCATCAGCCGCGGAATTCGTATGCGGCGTGCGGGGAGTGAAAGAGGAGATTGAACGCCACGAGCGCGAAACGCGGGGCTCCGTCGGCTTCGTCGGGATGTGGCATACGCACCCAGATGACGCTCCGTTTCCCAGCGTGCGCGACCTCGGGGGTATGGTGCAGCTTCTGACTTCGGGGGCGGTGCCGCTGCGCCGCTGTCTGCTGCTGATCGTCGGGCTGGTACACCGTCGCCCGGTGCTCGGTGCGGCGGTTTTCGAGCGCGCCGGCGTCGAGGAAAACTGGCAGAGAATCACTGCGACGTTGGCCCTGCGCGAACTCGACGAGCAATTCGCATGAACAAGCCGCCGACCATCGCCCTCGCGCTTTCCGGCGGCGGCTCGCGTGCGATTGCCTTTCATCTCGGATGTCTGCGCGCCCTCAACGACCGTGGTTTGCTCAGCCGCATATCTGTTCTCTCCGCCGTATCGGGCGGTTCTGTCATCGCTGGCCTCTACGCTTACTGTAACGAACCGTTCGAATCGTTCGACGAACGCGTCGTCGCACTGCTCCGGCGTGGGTTGCACCGCGACATTGTGAAGCGGCTGCTTCGACCCGCACTCGCCGCCCGCGTTCTTGCCACCAATCTCATCGCTCGTCCTGCCGCCTTCGTCTCAAGAATTCTACGCCTTCAACCTCCCTTGCGGCGATGGGCCAGCCGGAGCGACGCTCTCGAACAGGTGCTCCGCTCGCAATACGGCGAACTGGAACTCGCTGCTGTTGCCCGACCGAATCTTGACGTGGTTTTCAACGCTTGCGAACTCCGCACCGGCACCGCCTTCCGTTTTGGCAACCGGCGTTCCGGTTCGTGGCGGACGGGTGAAATCGCCGGCAACCACATCACTGTCGCCCATGCAGTGGCGTGCTCTGCCGCATATCCCATGTTTCTCCCAGCGTTCGACCGCTGCTATGACTTCGAGAAGAAGGGCGTCCGCGAGCAGAAGCGCGTGATCATTACCGACGGTGGAGTATTCGACAATCTCGGGACTACATGCATCGAGCCCGGTCGCGACTCCGCCTACAGTCTGCATACCTACGAGCCGGACTACCTCATTTGCTGTAGCGCGGGTTACGGGCAGTTTGCCGGAGAGCAGGTGCCATACTCCCTGCTTTCGCGCACCACTGCTGCATTCGAGGCCGTGTTCCGCAAGGCACAGGACGCCACCATGAACCGCCTGCACATGCTCCGGTCCTCCGGTCAGCTCCGCGGTTTCATTCTCCCGTATCTCGGCCAGCAGGACAACGCGCTGCCAGCCCGTTCACCCGACCTGGTCACACGCGACGAGGTATTCGGTTATCCTACGAACTTCGCCGCGATGCCGGAGGATGACCTCCGGCGCCTGGCACTGCGCGGGGAGCAGCTTACCAGGCTACTGCTGGGCTACTACACGCCGGAACTTTGAGTGAACGCTCCCCGCCAATACCTAAACACTCGATCGCAAAAATCATCAGACCATTTGGTTGCAAGAATCGGGCACCCGAGGTCATGGTTTTCCTTCGCCCATTTCTTTCTTGAGAAGTAGAAACTGCACGAACAACTCCCGTGCGTAGTGAACAGCGAACCGATGCATGCGGAGCAACGCCAGTGCCGCCGCACCCATCAATCCAACGCTGACAGGCCACCCTTCCGGCCAGTGGACGACCATGTTGAGCACGGCGCACAGTAGAAAGGCACTGGCGATGCCGCGGAACATCCCATAGTTGCCATTGAACGTGTCGATTCGCTGGGCGCGGCCTGCCGCTGAAACCGCAGCGTAGATTTGCCGTGTGATGGGAAACCAGTCTTTCGCCGACTGGTCTGCGATGGGTTTATCAAGGCTGATACCGATCACGTCCCGCAATCTTTCTGGCAATGCAGTCGCCTGCGTCTGGCTCAGCAACTCCTGACGCCTTTGCAGCAGCCAGTTTGTTGGCATTCCACCGAAGGGCTTCCACAGAGCCTTCTCGATTAGGTTCCCAAAAGCCTGAACAAGATGCCCGGCAACGTAAGCCAAGATGACGAATAGACCCAAATCGCCGAGGGTAAAGTCCTTGGCTTCGATGAATGGTGCAGTCTCGGGGCAGATGCGCGAAATCGCATAGAGGATTACGGCGCCCGGCGTTAAAATGCCGGCGAACTCGTAGAAATCGAACGTTTTCATACCAATAGTTGTGATGATGGCAATTCCATTGACTGATGCCGAGCCCCTTGGCGGCGCGACTCGCAGCCTGCACCAAATCTGGCCGCTTGCTACTGCTCTTGTTCAATCGCAGCACTGATCTTTGCCGGAGTGATGGTCCAATACCGCTCCGCGTCTGCCGCGAGGACGAGATTCCGGTAGTGGTTGAAAAGCATCTGCGGGCTCGTGTGGCCCATTTGGAGCGAAGTGAGCGGAGCGTTCTTGTGCTGAGCAAGGTGGTAGCTGGCGTAGCTGTGGCGCATCCCGTCCTGTGGCCACTTCTCGATCTTCCCGTGCTCGTAATCCTTCGTCTTGCGCCAAGCCTCTCGCACCCGAACCGACAGGCTGCGCGGAGCGAGAGCGCCGGATTCCTTCACGATCGGCGTGAGCCACGCGAGCAGGTTGTCGGAAATGTCCACGAACCGCTTCTGCGAGGTCTTGCTGGCGTCGGCGTTGACGAGAATGACCCGCTGATCGAGCCGGACGTGCGACCATTCGAGCCGCGTCATTTCCGTCGGGCGAAGTCCCGCGAACAGACCGATGGAAACGTAGGCGCGCAGTTCGAGTTCCGGATGCACGACGACTGAGCGCAGGAACGAAACCGTCTGCTCGATCGTAAAGATGGCCGGGGGCTTGAGGAGCACCTGCGGCAGTTCCAATGCGTCCAGCGGATTCACCGCCATGTAGCCACGCTTCAGCGCATAGGCGAAAAGCGTGTTGAGGAACTTCATGTAGATGCGGCGCGTCGCCAGCGACTTCGTGTTGCCGTCCAGCCAGTGCTCAACGTCCTGCTGATGAATGTCGTGCGCCATCCGCTCGCCGTAGCTGCGGTTGAACCGATTGAAGACGAACTTGTAGTCGGCCAGCGTGGACGGGCGTCGCCCGAGCTTTTTCTTGGCGTCGAGAATCTCCGTCACCAAGTCGAGCATGGTCTTCGATCCACCCTTGGGCCGGGCGTGTTTGACAAAGTATTTCGCCGCTTCGGTGAGCGTCGTCTTGAAAGGGGCAAGGATTTGTTTCGCCGTGATGGCGTCGTGCCGGAGCACATCGTCGATGGAGAAGGCCGCCGTGCCCATGTTCTCCCTCGCCGTCCGCTGCTGTTCCGCGTAGGTATCGGCCTCAGCCCGCGTCTTGAAAAACTTGCGCTCCCGCTTTCCATTCACACGCCCCATGTCCACGCAAAAGCTGATCGTCCCGCCGGCGTTCTTGCGGCGTGTCACTTGCGGCCACTTGGACCGCTTGGCTTTGGGCTTTTCGGAGACCGTTTCCATAAGTTTGGATTTCTGGTCACCAATGTGTCACTCAGAGCAGTCCCGTAAAGAAATTACAGAGGTGCGTTGCGATTTTAGCTGTATCCATGCGCTGCAGGCATGTGGTTAAGTCAAAGGGTTAGTTATAGATCATGGTTTTTGGTGGGTTCTTTTTGGGGTGTGGGTGGGGCGGAGCGAGATGTTCCCCCCAGAGGAGGGGTTTGGGGAAACGTGGTTCCCCATCGT
>JANMTP010000047.1:0-77592 GCA_031390545.1 Chthoniobacter sp.
GCCACTACACCCTTCGCGGTGAGCCGATCAAGCTGTGGCGCGCGGCCCTGGCCGGTGGCGAGGTGGCTGGCCCACCCGGCCAGATCATCGCAGCGCGGGACGGACGGCTGCGCGTGGCCTGCGCGCCGGGTGCGCTCGATCTGCTGCAACTGCAATGTCCGGGTGGCCGCCGCATCGACGCGCAGGCGTTTCTGCAATCAAGACCCCTGGGTGTCGGCGACCACCTGGGTTGAACTTCCGCGCCGTGGCCGCATCTGAGGCGCAGTCGCCCCTCTGACCCGAAAGGACTCCCGCCGTGTTCAACCTGATGAAGACCGCCATTCTGATGGCCGCCATCACCGCGCTGTTCATGCTGATCGGCCGCATGCTCGGCGGCCAGGCCGGCATGATGCTGGCGCTGGCGGTCGCGCTGGGCATGAACTTCTTCAGCTACTGGTTCAGCGACAAGATCGTGCTGAAGATGTACAACGCGCGCGAAGTCGACGAAGCCACGGCGCCGCAGTTCGTGCGCATGGTGCGCGAACTGGCCCCCCGGCACCGGCGCGACTTTCACCCTCGAACTGCCGCTCGGTCCGAACGGGAACAAATAATTCTGTGAATCTCTTTCCCTCCCAATCTCCCACCTTGCCGCCACCGGGCGCGAACGTGGAAAAAAATCACCGCATCCTCGTCGTGGACGACAATGAGGCCATCCACGAAGATTTCCGAAAAATCCTGGGTGGCGCTTCTGCGGAAGCGGAGTTCGATGCCGAGGAAGCCGAGGTTTTCGGTCACAAGGTTTCCGCACCCCACCAAGTCGAGTTCGAGATGAGCTTCGCCTCGCAGGGCGCCCAGGCGCTGGAACTGGTGAAGACGTCGTGGGCGGCCGCCAAGCGCTATTCCATCGTTTTTATGGACATGCGGATGCCGCCTGGTTGGGACGGACTGGAGACCGCGCTTAAGCTCTGGGAAGTCGATTCCGATTTGCAGGTGGTGATTTGCACGGCCTATTCCGACAAGTCGTGGGAGGAGATGATGGAAAAGCTCGGGCATCCCGAGCGGGTGCTCATTCTCAAAAAGCCATTCGACCCGATCGAGGTGCTGCAACTGGCCCATGCTTTGACGGAGAAGTGGTCGCTGCTCCAGTCCTCCCATCGCAATCTGGAGGACCTGGAACGGAGGGTCAGCGAGCGCACGTGGGAATTGGAATCCGCCCACCAGGAGTTGCAAGCGAGGGAGCAGCGCTTTCGTAAGCTGAGTGCTTCCGCGCCGATCGGCATCTTCGAGACCGAAGCCGCAGGGTGCTGCATCTACACCAACCCGCGTTGGCAAGAAATCACCGGGATGTCGCTGGCGGACAGTCTCGGCGATGGCTGGGAGCGGATGATTCATCCCGAAGACGCCACCGAAGTCGCAGCCGGCTGGAGAAGCGCGGCTGGCGAAGGGCGCGAGTTTGATCGCGAGTTCCGCTGCCGCAGGGCCTCCGGCGAAGTCCGCTGGGTCCACACGCGCGCGACGCCGATTAGTTCCCCAGCCGGAGAGGTGACCGGCCATGTCGGCTCAATGGAAGACATCACCGAACGCAAAACGGTCGAACTGGAACTCGGCCGGGCGCGGGATGTGGCGGTGGAGTCCGTGCAGGTCAAGTCGCGCTTCCTCGCCAACATGAGCCATGAAATCCGCACCCCGATGAACGGCATCATCGGCATGACCGAACTGGTCCTCGATACCGATCTCACCAACGAGCAGCGCGCCTATCTGGGCATGGTGAAAATCTCCGCGGACGCACTGCTCGGCTTGATCAATGACATCCTGGATTTTTCCAAAATCGAAGCGGGTAAACTGGAGCTGGAGGAGATCGAGTTTAGCCTCCGCGAATCGATCGGGCACCTGCTCAAGCCGCTTCTCGTCCGGGGACAGAAAAAAGGGCTCGAGCTGCGCGCCGACATCGCGGACGACGTGCAGGATCAGCTCATCGGTGATCCTCTGCGGCTGCGGCAGATCCTGCTCAACTTCACCGACAACGCGCTGAAGTTCACCGAACGGGGCTCTGTCGTGGTGAAGGTGGCCGCAGAGGCGGCCGGCGACGGCGAGCGGTGCCTGCGCTTTTCGGTCACGGACACGGGCATCGGGATTCCGCCGGAAAAGCAGGGAGTGATCTTCGAAGCATTTTCGCAGGCCGATGGCTCGACAACGCGGAACTATGGCGGCACCGGGCTCGGGCTAGCCATCGCCTCGCAGCTCATCGAGCAGATGCGCGGGAAGATCTGGATCGAGAGCACCGTTGGAAAAGGGACGACTTTCCACTTCACCGCGTGGTTCCGTGTGGCTCGCGCGTCCTGTCAGCAGCCTGTCTGTTCCGCCGTAGAAGCCTGCTCGACGGATTCCGAAAAGCAGGGAGCCGGTGCCGGAAGCGGACTGCGCATCCTCCTCGCCGAGGACAACGTCATCAACCGCGCCCTCGCCACGGCCCTGCTCGAAAAACGCGGGCACACCCTGATCCACGCCGTCAATGGCCGCGAAGCCGTGGAAGCCGCGGCGCGGGAGAACTTCGATCTTATCTTCATGGACGTGCAGATGCCGGAGATGGACGGGTTTGAAGCCACCCAGCTCATCCGCGAAGCCGAGCAAGCCACCGGGCGCCACACGCCGATCGCCGCCATGACCGCCCACGCCATGGCCGGCGACCGCGAACGCTGTCTCGCGGCTGGCATGGACGATTACATTTCCAAGCCGCTCGAAAAGTCCGAACTCCTCACCCTCCTTGAACGCATCTCCGGAAGTCGCCGTGCCGCCGGTGCTGTGGTCGCGGAGTGTCGATGTGGCGACACCCCGCAACCGGTACCGGAGGTCCGCACTTTGGCTTCCTCCGTGCAGTGAAAAGCCAACGCTGGGTGAGATCATCGCGGGCTCGGCAGACGATGGGCAGTCCCAGCGTTGACTTCGCATCCAAAGCAAGAAGATTGGTCCCGCACGCTGCCGGGGGATCTCATGGCAGTACCCACGGCACGACAGGCGTGAAATACCCACCGAACGATGAGCCTTCCACTTCCCCCGAATGAAGAGCAGCGGCTGGCCGAGCTAAAGCGCTTTGCCGTGCTCGATACGCCGCCGGAAAAAGCGTTCGACGACATCACCAAACTCGCCGCCGGAATTTTCAAGGTGCCGATTTCGACGGTCACGCTGATCGACGAAGACCGGCAGTGGTTTAAGTCGTGTTTTGGTCTGGAGACGCGCGAAACGGGCCGCAATACCGCCTTTTGCGCCCACGCCATCTTGCGTGACGAGGTGATGATCGTGCCCGACGCGCTGGCGGACGCACGCTTCGCCGAAAACCCGCTCGTCGTCGGTGCGCCGCACATTCGTTTTTATGCAGGCGGGCCGTTGAAGACCAGAAACGGGCTAAATCTGGGGACGCTCAGCATCATCGACACCAAGCCGCGCAAGTTGCGTCCGGACGCCGCGCAGATGCTGGCGAGCTTGGCGGCTCTCGTGGTCAGCGAGCTGGAATTGCGCTACGAAATCGGGGAGCGCCGCCGCACCGCGGAAAGCCTGCGTCTGGTGCAAGCGGCGATGGAGCAGAGCACCGAATCGGTCATCATCACCACTGCGGCAATCGATTTACCCGGACCGGAGATCGTTTTCGTCAATCCGGCCTTCACTAAACTGACCGGCTACACTGCTGAGGAAGTGATTGGTAAGACGCCGCGTCTGCTGCAGGGGCCCAAGACGGATCGCACGATCCTCGACGGCGTGCGTGCCGACCTCGCCAGGCATGAGGTGTTTCGCTTCGAGGTGGTCAACTATCGCAAGGACGGCAGTGCCTATCTCGTTTCCAGCCAGATCTCCCCGATCTGCGGGGAGGATGGAAAAGTCACGCACTTCATCGGCTTTCAATGCGACGCCACAGAACGCCACCACGCGAACACTGCCCTCCAGCAGGCCACGGAGGAAGCGGAGCGTGCCGAGGTGACCCTCCGCTCGATGACCGAGTCCGTCGGCGATGGGATCGTTTCTTCCGACGCGGGCGGCAACATCATTTTCTGGAATCGCGCGGCCGAGAGAATTTTTGGCTACCAGGAAGCGGAGGCGCTCGGGAAGCCACTCACCCTCATCATCCCCGAGCGCTATCGGGAAGCGCATTGCGCCGGGATGGCCCGCTTGGTGGCCGGCGGACAACCCCGCCGGATCGGTCAGTCGCTGGAGATAATCGGCCTGCGGAAAGATGGTTCGGAAGTGTCCACAGAGTTGACGCTCTCGACCTTCACCGCTGCTGGCGGGCAGTGTTTCACGGGCGTAATTAGGGATATCACCGAGCGCTTGCGGGCGGCGTCCGCGCTCCACCAGGCGAAAGAGGAAGCCGAGCGGGCCAACCGCGCGAAAAGTGAATTTCTTTCCCGCATGAGCCACGAACTGCGCACCCCGCTGAACGCGATCCTCGGCTTTGCGCAGCTCTTGGAAATGGACGGTCTCAACGTGGATGACCGGGAGAGTCTGGCCCAGATTTCCCGTGCGGGAAAACATCTACTCGGGCTGATCAATGAAGTCCTCGACATTGCCCGGGTCGAAGCTGGGAGGCTCGCGCTCACCCCTGAACCGGTCAGCGTGCGGGAAACTCTGGAGGAGTCGCTGGCGCTCATCAAACCGCTGGCCGTCGAACGCGGCGTGCGGCTGGAGCCGCTGGCTGGCGAACTCGACTGCGAGGTGCTTGCCAGCGCCCAGCGCTTCCGGCAGGTTCTCCTCAATCTGCTTTCCAACGCGGTGAAGTTTAATCGCGACGGCGGGTCCGTCGCCGTCTTCTGCGAGAAAATCGAAGATCGCCTGCGCGTCAAAGTTACGGACACCGGACGCGGCATTGCGGCGGAAAACATCGCCAGATTGTTCGTGCCGTTTGAGCGCTTTGGTGCCGAGAACTCGGCCATCGAGGGCGCTGGCTTGGGCTTGTCCCTTTCCAAACACCTCATTGAAGCGATGGGCGGCCAGATCGGTGTCGAAAGCACGCCCGGAGAAGGCACGACCTTTTGGGTAGAGCTGCCACTCATCCAGACGGCGCCCGCGGCCAGCGAACGAACGCTCGACGCCCCCGTCGCCAGTCTCGCGGAAATTCCCCGCGCCACCGCTCCCCGCACCCTCCTTTACATTGAGGACAATCTTTCCAATCTCCGTCTCGTGGAGCGCATCCTCGCGCGGCGGCCGGAGGTGAAGTTGATCTCCGCGATGCAGGGAAGTCTCGGCCTCGAGCTCGCCCGCCAGCATCGGCCCGATCTCGTCCTGCTCGACCTCCACCTGCCGGACATCCAGGGCGACGAAATCCTCCGCGAGCTGCGGGCCGATCCCCGCACCGGGACGATTCCCGTCGTGTTGATCAGCGCCGACGCCACCACCGCGCAGATCGGCCGCCTCCTCGCCGCCGGCGCCCGCGACTATCTCACCAAGCCCATCGACGTGCGCCGGTTCCTCGCGCTCATCGATGCCACCGGGCCGCGGTGCGCCCAAGAGCAGGAGCTGTCTGCGGAAATGCGAGAAGGGGTATGACGCGCGACGAACTGGGTACAAAAGTCGCGGAACGGACGGCGGAACTGTCCTGCCGGACCGAGGAACTGCACCCCAGCGAGGAGCGGCTGCGGTTGATTATCGAAGCGGCACTGGATCCGGTGGTCGTGATGGATTCCGCCAGCCGGATCACGGGTTGGAATCCGCAGGCGGAAAAGATCTTGGGATGGAAGCGGGAGGAGGTGATGGGCCGCCGGCTCACGGAGACCATGATCCCGGAGCGCTATCGCGAGGCGCATCTGCGCGGCGTGGAGCACTACCTGAAGAGCAGCGTAGGACCCGCCTTGAGCCGCCGACTCGAATTCGAGGCATTGCACCGCGATGGCCACGAGTTTCCGGTCGAAATTTCCATCACCCCGACGCCCAACTGGTCCAAACGTCGGATGCACAGCCCTTCGAGGATGACCTAGCCGCGATTGCATCTGCGGCGTAGTTGAAGTCCGGTAGCGTGGCTGATGAAGGTGGGATCGATTCTGGCGTTTCCCGGTTGGCTGGTAAGCAGCCGCGAAAGTCCGAAATCAAGGTCCTCAACCCGAGGCTGAGATTCATGGCTCCTGCGCTGCTCCAAAGCCTGCCAAACTTCGGCCGTGCGACCTGCGGAGGAACTGGCCGCAGTGAAATCCCCAATCGCCACCAGAATTTCACCTTATCGCCGCACGGATCGACTTCAGCCGCGTAATATCCGCCGGAATCGACCCGAATTAACGGCTTGCAGGCCCTCACCGGCGCCCAGCCCATCCCCGCCTCCCATGGCGACTACACATCATCAAAAAAGTGACCATGGTCCTGCCGGAAAAACCGGTCAGACGGCCAAGGGCGGCAGCTTGCCGGCATTTGCCGTCCTGCGAAGCTCGGCCGGAGCGTTTTGAGCACCATGCTTTTTAAGAAAGCTCTTATCCTCGGCATCACTGGACAGGACGGCTCCTACCTTGCCGAATTACTGCTCGAAAAGGGCTACGAGGTTCACGGCGTCGTGCGTCGGACGAGCACGTTGAGCCGGTCCCGGCTACAGCACCTTTACAGCAACCCTGCGATCTACAATCAGCGCCTCTTCCTGCATTACGCGGACCTCGACGACCCCACCACCCTCCGGCGGGTCCTCACCAAAGTGGAGCCGCAGGAGATCTATCATCTAGCTGGCCAAAGCCATGTCGGCCTGAGTTTCGAGATCCCCGAGTCCACTTGCGAGCTGACGGCCGTCGGCACGCTTCGCCTCCTTGAAATGATCCGCGATCTGCCCCATCCGCCCCGGCTGTACCATGCTTCGACGAGCGAAATTTTCGGTCAACCCCGACAGTCCCCGCAGGACGAAAATACCCCCTTTGCGCCGGTCAATCCCTATGGCTGCGCCAAGGCCTTTGCCACTCAGATGGTGGCGATCTACCGGAACAGCTTCGGCCTCTTTGCCTGCAACGGGATCATGTACAACCACGAGTCCCCCCGCCGCGGGGAGAACTTTGTCACCCGCAAAATCTGCCACGCCGCTGCCGCGATTAAACTCGGCTTGGAAACGGATCTCGTCCTCGGCGACACCAGCGCTCAGCGCGATTGGGGCGACGCCCGCGACTACGTTGTCGGCATGTGGCTCACCCTCCAGCACGAGACCCCCGAGGACTTCATCTTTGCCACAGGCCAGCTCCATTCTGTGCAGGAAGTCGTCGAACTGGCGTTTGCTGCCGTCGACCTCGACTGGCGGCCTCACCTCAAGCAAGACCCCCGTTTTCTGCGCCCCACTGAATCCTTGCGCCTGCTGGGCAACGCCGAGAAAGCCCGACGACTTTTGCAGTGGACGCCCAAAAACACGTTTACCGATTTGATCCGCGAAATTACTCAAACAGAACTCGAGACCCTGTCAGAAAACGCTTCCAAACGGCTGTAGATTCAAACACTGAAGCCTGACGGGAACACCGTCCCGCCTTTCAATCCAAACATGCGCAAACTCCTCGTTACTGGTTCTTCAGGTCTTATTGGTTCCGAAGTTTGCCGTTACTTCCACGAAATCGGCTGGGAGATCCACGGCGTCGATAACAACCAGCGCGCCGAGTTCTTCGGCCCGCAAGGCGATACGCGGTGGAATCAGCAGCGCTTGGAAAGCAGTCTCGCGCGGTTTCACCACCATGAAGCCGACATCCGCGACCGCCCGCGCATTCTCACTCTGCTCGAAACCCTTCGACCCGACGCCCTCGTGCATACTGCCGCCCAACCGAGCCACGACCGGGCCGCGGCGATTCCTTTCGCGGATTTTGACACGAATGCGGTGGGCACTCTGAATCTTCTGGAAGCCACCCGCCAGGCGTGCCCGGAGTCGCCATTCGTCCACATGTCCACCAATAAAGTTTATGGCGACCGCCCCAACACCATCTCCCTGACGGAACTGAAAACCCGATGGGATTATGCCGACCCGGCATTTGTGGAAGGCATTGCAGAGGACTTCCCGATCGACCAATCGAAACATTCCCTGTTTGGAGCCTCCAAAGTCGCCGCGGACGTCATGGTGCAGGAGTACGGACGCTATTTTGGCATGCCCACCTGCTGCCTGCGCGGCGGGTGCCTGACGGGCCCAAACCATAGTGGAGTCGAGCTCCACGGCTTTCTCAGCTACCTGGTGAAGTGCAACCTCGAGGGCCGCGAGTACAAGGTCTTCGGCTACCAGGGAAAACAGGTCCGGGACAATATTCACAGTCACGATGTGGCCCGCTTTATCGCCGCCTTCCTCGACGCACCGCGCAGCGCCGAAGTCTATAACCTCGGCGGCGGCAAGGCGAACAGTTGCTCGATTCTCGAAGCGTTCGCCATCGCCGAGCGCTTCACCGGTCAGCCGCAGTCCTACACTTACGTCGATGAGAACCGCATCGGGGACCACATCTGCTACTACTCCGATCTCCGAAAAATGAAGTCTCACTACCCGGGCTGGGACATCTCCATTTCCCTTGAGGAAACCATCGGTCAAATCGTGGAGAGCTGGGAGAGCCGCACTGGGGCGCAGTCGGTCGTCGGCACCCGGTAAATCCCATGCGCCTCCTCATCACCGGCATTTGTGGATTCGTCGGCAGCGTCATTGCCCAGCGGCTTCTCGAGACGCAGGAAGGTCTAACCATCATTGGCATCGATAATCTTTCGCGCTCCGGAAGTGAGTTGAATCGCGGGATGCTCCGCCGCCTGGGAATTGAGGTGCGCCATGGTGATCTCCGGCAGGCTTCCGATGTCGATGCCCTGCCGCGCGCCGACTGGGTCATCGATGCCGCCGCCAATCCGAGCGTGCTGGCCGGGGTCGATGGACAGGCCAGCAGCCGCCAACTGATCGAGCACAACCTTCAGGGCACGATCAACCTCCTGGAATACTGTCAGCGTCACGGGGCGGGCTTTATCCTTTTGAGCACCAGCCGGGTTTACAGCATTCCGCCGCTGGCCGATCTCTCCGTCGAACTTCACGACGAGGCCTTTCGACCCGCGGAGGGTGGTGCGTGGCCGGAAGGGCTGACCCCGGCGGGCGTCAGTGAGCGATTTTCCACCACTCCGCCCGTCTCCTTGTACGGGGCCACCAAGCTCGCCTCGGAATGCCTGGCCTTGGAATATGGCGAAACCTTCGCTTTCCCGGTCTGGATCAACCGCTGCGGAGTGCTGGCAGGGGCCGGGCAGTTTGGCAAAGCCGACCAGGGCATTTTCTCGTTCTGGATCCATAGCTGGGCCCGACGCCGACCCTTGAAATACATCGGTTTCGACGGCTTGGGACATCAGGTTCGGGACTGCTTACACCCCGGCGATTTAACCCCGCTGCTCACTGTCCAGATGAGTAACGGCGCGGTCCTTCGAAAGCCGCGCGTGGTCAATGTGGCGGGCGGATCGAGCTCCGCGATGTCCTTGCGCCAGCTCTCCGCTTGGTGCGCCGCCCGGCTCGGCAGTCATTCCGTGGCGAGTCATGCGGAACCTCGGCGATTTGACCTGCCGTGGGTGGTCCTCGATGCCGGACGCGCGGGAGAAGCGTGGAATTGGCAGCCCGCTACCGGGCGAGATCAAATCCTCGAGGAAATCGCCCAGCACGCCGAGGCGAACCCCGATTGGTTGGAGCGAACGTGTGTTTGACCGTCACCAGCCTTGGCGGGAGTCTGAACCCCGCTCGGCCCGGATCTTCCCGTTTCCTGCCTCCATCGCGAACGATGCTCATTCCTGATCCGGTCCCGGTGTCCTCGCAGCAACGCGAAACTCCGCCGTCGATGGCCGCGCGCCTCGGCCGTTGCGGTGTGGCGCTCGCGATCCGCTGGCAGCGCTGGCGGGCCCGCGTGATCTCGCTTTTCGCCGGGCAGCTCGCCGTCCAAATCTTCAGCTTCGTCACCGGAATGCTGCTCCTGCGCTGGATGAGCGTGGAGGCCTTTGCCCAATTCGGTGTCGCCTTCGGCTTCCAATGCATGTTGGCGGCCTTTGTCGATCTGGGCTTCAGCGGGTCCATCGTGAGCCTCGTCGGCGCGCGGGGCGACCAGCGTGAGGTGGTGGGCGGCTATATCGCGGCCGCCCGCTGGTGGCGGCGGGTCCTCATGACCTTGGTCATCCCCGTCGCGGCTGTCGCCTTCTACTATATTTACGCCCGCCAAGGCTGGCCACTCGCCGAAGGGGCGGTGCTGTTCGTCTGCATCATCCTCACGCTCTACGTCTCGGGATGGCAGGCGTGGGCTTCCGCCCCGCTGTTGATTCACCAGCGAGTGGCGCAACTTTACCGGGCGCAGATCGTCGGCGCGGTTGCCCGCCTTGCCGCGTGTGCCGCCCTCTTCGTTATGCATAGCCTGAATGCCGTCACGCTCACCTTGGTAAACACGGCCGTAGCCGCGGGCGTTGCCTGGAGTTATTGGCGGGAGGCCCGCCCCTTTTTCGATGAGCCTCGCGAATCAAGTCCGCTCATCCGCACGGAAATGCAGCGCTACCTCGCGCCCCTCCTCGCCGGCGTCATTTTTTATGCCTTGCAGGGCCAGTTAAACACCCTGCTCATTTCCATTTTTGGCCGCACCCAGAGTGTGGCCGAGGTGGCGGCTCTGGGGCGTCTTGCCCAACTCTTTACCCTGCTCGGGGCGGTCCACGGGACGCTCGTTGTTCCCTATTTTGCGCGGCTTGCGCAGGAGCTTTTGATCAGCCGCTACTGGTTGGCTCTCGGCGCGTCTGTGGTCGTCGCGGCGGTCTTGACCGTGGCCTCGTTTCTCTTTCCAGACCCCGTCCTGTGGGTCTTGGGGGGGAAGTATCGCCACCTTCAAACCGAGTTGGGTTGGATGGTGCTCGCCAATTCGCTCGCCTTCATCGGCGGCGTCCTCTGGTCCATTCATAGCGCCCGCAAGTGGGTCTTCTGGTCCAGCACCTTCCTCTACATCGGCGTGGTCACGCTCACGCAGATTATCTTCCTCAGCTTCCTCCGCGTGGATTCCACGCTGCACGTCATTTACCTCTCCGTCGCCACCAACGTTGCCGTGATCTTCGTTCACGCCGTGACCGCTTGGATGGGTTTCCGATGGAAGAACGACGGCGGCGCGACGCCGCTTTCCCCGGCCCCGTTGCCGTCCAGCCTATGAGTTCTCCATCCAGCAATGAATTGAAGGAGCTGCATCTCTGGACCGAGGGTGGCAATCCGGTCGCCAACCCCCAACAGATTGAGCTCTACCTACGCTGGACGACGCCGGGGGAAAGCATCCTCGATATCGGCTGCGGAGACGGCAGCCTCCTGCGCTTCTTGCGGACGCGCGGCTTTCAGGCGGAAGGCGTCGATCTCAACGCCGAGTTGGTCGCCGGTTGTCAGGCGGACGGGCTCAAGGTGCAACTGGGCGATGCGCGCGAAGCCATCCGGCTAGCCAATCCGAGTCACCGCATTTTCTCGATGCTGGACTTCGTGGAGCACATTCCCATGGAGGCGTTACTCGAAATCCTGGGCGCGATCGCCTTGCGACCCGGAGCCCGCGTCTGGATTCAAACGCCCAATCTAGAGTCGATCATGGGCTTTAAGTTTTGGTTTCACATGCCCAGCCACATCCTGCCGCTGCATCCGTGGGTGCTCCGGAAGATTCTTAATCGGCTGGGCTTCACGATCCTCGAGGAATGGACCGACTATGGCGGACTCCCGTGGACCGGCTTCCGCCGCTGGATCAGCCTGAAAATCCTGAACGGTCTCTTCGGCCCGCCCATGGCCCAAATGTTTCTTGGCGGGGGCAATATCTGTCTGGTCGCGGAGGTTCGCCCCGTCTCGGGCGTAAAAAATCCTGCGGCGTCCAGTGCTTCATGAGTTCTGCTAGTTCATTGCGCATCGCTTTCATCGTCACGGGGGATGGCGGCAGTGGCACCTACTTCCGCTACCACAATTTCGCGAAGGGACTGGTCCTGCTCGGACACCGCGTGGTCGTCTATGGCCAGTGCGCCAGCGCGCGTTTTTCGACCCGTCGCGAGGTGCGGGACGGGGTGGATTACGTGCTCGCGCCGTCAGCGCCAGGCAATCGGTGGATCGATCATTCCATCAATCCGGGAAATCTCTTCTGGCGCGCGATCCAAAACATCGAGCGGGCCGATATTTACCACCTGTTTCAACCCCACGGAAATTCCACGCTCCCGTGGTTGGCTCTGCAAAAATTCCGCGCCCGAAAGGGTGCGCTCTTCGCGTGGGATTGGGACGATCTTTGGTGTGGGGGACTGCTTCCGACCGAACCGGCGTCGGGCTTGCCCAAGTGGCGTTATCGCCTGCTCGATCGTCTGGAGCAGACGCTGCCACGCCGCGCCGACTTGGTCACCACTTGCTCGGGCTATCTGGCCCGCCTGGCCGTCCGCCCCGGAGCCCCCGAACCGGTCGTCATTCACAACGGCTACTGGCCCGGTGCCGCTCCCGGGGATCGCGCCACGTTGCGGGCGGGATTGGGTTTGCAGCCCGAGGCTTTCTATCTCGGTTTCATCGGCTGGACGCCGACCGAAGTTTCCTGGTGTCTCGACGCCCTTGCCCAACTCGACGACCGCGTGCGCCTGGCCAGTTGCGGCTACGACATCCGCCAAAATCTCGGTGCTTACCCAAGGCTGGCCGACCGCCTTGACTACCTCGGAAAATTGCCAGCCGAGGACGCCCGGCGCGTGATGTATGCGATTAATGTCGGCCTGCTTCCGCTCGCCGACTCGGCCTTCAACCAGAGCCGTCTGCCGATCAAATTTGCCGACTACCTCGCTGCAGGCGTGCCCGCGATTTGCGGGGATGTGGGCGAAGTGGGCGCGCTGGGTCGGCAGATTCGCGGAGCTGTTCTCTGTCCGCCGGAGGAAAAAGGTTGGGTTGCAGGTTGCGTCGCCGCCGTCCGCGCGATCCAGCGCGACCCCGCGATTCATCTCCCAGACAAAAATTCCCTCGACCGTCATCTCTCGTGGCCGCACCTCGTTGCGCAACTCGAAAGCGCTTATTTCTCAGCACTGGAACGGATCACCGAAGTCACTCCCAGTTCCGCTCAAGAGCCAGCCCAGGCCACCCAGCCCGTGGCGGAACAAATTCGGTAGTAGGTGCCATGCTTTTCTCCGTCGTCATTCCCACCTGCCAACGCAACGATCTGCTCGCGCTGTGTTTGCAACGCCTCGCCCCGGGAATGCAGCAAATGTCTTCTGAGAACTACGAGGTTATTGTCACCGACGACGGAACCGTCTCCACTGCCGAAACCCTGATCCGCGAAAGTTTCCCTTGGGCGCGGTGGGTGCAGGGCCCGCGCCAAGGCCCCGCTGCCAACCGGAACAACGGGGCAAAGCTGGCGTGCGGCGAATGGCTCGTTTTCGTGGATGATGACTGCCTGCCGGACACGCTCCTCTTGAGCTCCTACCATGGGGCGCGGCTGGACCATCCTGGCGTCTGCGTACTGGAAGGCCGGACCTATGTAGATCGTCCCCAACGCACGCTCGCAGAATGCGCGCCCATCAACGAGCAGGGCGGTTACCTGTGGTCCTGCAATTTTTCCATCGAGCGGGCGTTCTTTGCCAAGCTAGGTGGCTTCGAGGAGCGGTTTCGCTTTGCGGCCATGGAGGATGTCGAACTGAGGCACCGGCTCCACGATTCCGGCTGCCTCATCCCTTTCGTAAGCGAAGCTGCAGTTTGCCATCCATGGCGGCCGCGGCATCCAATGAAGGAAGTGCAGCGATACCGCGCATCGCTGCAGCTATTCATCGCGCTGCGACCGGAGTCGGCCCAGCAGTTCCGTTTCCGCGCGGTGCTCCTGGTCAACATCCGCCAACTCCTAAAGGTGACTTTGCCCAGCGCTGTCCGACTGCGCGGCGCGGGACTTCCGACCGCGTTGGTAGAGCATTTTTACACCATCTATGCTGCTCTCATTCGTCCGCTCAGGCCTCAGTGATCCTGCTGCCCAATTCTTTTCTCCATGCTCTACCATGCACTGAATACCCCTGTTTTGGAGGCCGTCCCCGCCTCTGCGAAAAACATCCTCGACCTCGGCTGTGGCACCGGAAACCTCGCCGCTGTGCTCAAGGAACGCGGGGCCAAGGAAATCGTTGGAATTACCTTTTCTGAGAGCGAAGCAGCACTGGCGGCACAGAAGCTCGATCGGGTGCTTGTTGAGGACCTTGACACCTTTCTGCCGCCGGCCAATTTCGGCGCCTTCGATGCGGTAATCTGTAGCCACGTCCTCGAACACCTTCGCGAGCCCGAACGTTTGCTGCGGGTGATACGCGACCAAATTGCACCCGCCGGCCGCTTGATCGTGGCACTGCCAAATCTGCTCTACTGGAAACAGCGCTTACGTCTGCTGCGTGGACACTTCAAGTATACCGAGGGTGGGTTGATGGACTCGACCCATCTCCGCTTCTTCGACTGGGACACCGCGCGGCAGTTGCTCACGCGCAGCGGCTACACCCTGGTCACAGCGGTCGCGGAGGGTGCCTGTCCCTTGCCGGTCATCCGGCGCGTTCTGCCTCTGGGGCTCGCTAGCTGGCTCGACCGGACCGCGACGCGGATGTTCCCAGGATTGTTTGGCGCACAATTTGTCATGGTCGCCATCCCAGCCAATGAACGCGGCACTACCTGACGACTGGTCGCCAGCAGAGGTGCGGCCGGTGGTCACCGTGCTGATCCCGACTTATCGGCGAAAGGAACTGCTGCCCGACGCTATTCGCTCGGCTCTCGGCCAAACTTTCACGGAGATCGAAATTCTGGTGCTGGACGATTGCAGCCCGGATGGGACGCGCGACGCAGTCGCCCCGTTTCTCGCAGATTCGCGGGTGCGTTATCTCCGCCACGAAAAGAATCTCGGGATTGCGGACAACTGGCGCTGTGGAATCAGCGCGGCCCGCGGCGAGTATTTCTGCATCTTGCACGACGACGACACGCTTGACCCATCGTTCATCTCCCGCCTTCTCGCCCCACTGGTCGCCGATGAGTCACTCATCCTGGCATTTTGCGATCACTGGGTTACCGACCCGCAAGGCAGGCGCTCGGAGGAACGCAGCCGCGCCACCACCCACGGCTACGGTCGAGATGTTCTGGTGCCAGGGCGGTTGCGCGATTTCGCCGCGACGGCGCTCGTGCAGAATGCGATCCCCGTCGGGGCTACGTTGTTTCGCCGGAGCGCAGTGTCGCCCGACTTCGTGGATACGCGTGCGCGCGGATCGATCGACATGTGGCTGCTCTATCGCTGCGTCCAGACTGGCTTGGGGGCGCACTACCTTCCCGAACGCCTGATGAATTATCGTGAGCACACGGGAGGTATGTCGAAGAGCATGCCTTTCGAGATGATCGAGGGGCATCTTTTCCGCTTCCGCGAGATGCTGCGCGACCAGGAGCTGGCGAGCTTGCATCCGGCCTTGAGCCTAATGCTGAAGGAAGCGTTGGAGTGGCACGGAATGGCTCTGCTCGCAGCCAAACGAAATCGCGCGGCGGGAGATTCATTCTGGGAAGCGATGCGGCTCAAATGTTCACTTAAGGCATGCTTTGGTTTGGTGCTCAGCCGTTTGGGGAAGATGACTCCCCGTGTGCTGGACCTCTCAAAGAAGATGCTGGCCCCGGTTCGCGCATGAAGATCGTCCTCGTCGCCAGCAGCCTGGAGCCTGGCAAAGATGGAGTTGGTGATTACACTCGCTCCCTCGCGGTGGAGTGCGCTCGTCTCGGTCACGAGGTCGCGCTCCTCGCATTGCATGACCGGCACCTGCCCGCACCGTTCGTAGAATTGGAGCCGCCAACCCTACGGCTGCCCGCTACAATGCCGTGGGCCGAGCGAACCTGCCGGGCGGAAAAATTCCTCGCCAATTTCGACCCGCAGTGGGTCAGCCTCCAATTCGTCCCCTATGGCTTTCAGGACAAAGGATTCGTCTGGAATCTTCCAAAATTCCTTGAGCCGCTAACGTTTCGACGCAAAACGCAAATCACCTTTCACGAGCTCTGGATCGGAGCTTATCGCAGCGCCGGATTCAAGGAACGCGCGATCGGCCTGCTCCAGCGAGCCGGAATACTTCGACTCGTGCGGCGTCTGGCACCGGTCGCTTTTGCCACCAGCAATGATGCGTACATCGCGCTCCTGGCGCGCGGAGGGATTCGTGCGCAGTTGCTGCCGATGTTTGGGAGTATTCCTCTGGCGGAGAATCCAAAGTCAGACTGGCTGTTCGCGGAGTTGCGGGCAGCGGGTGTTTGCTTTCAGCGCCGCGAAGAGCTGTGGATTTTCAGCATGTTCGGGGCGCTCCATGCCATGTGGTCGCCCGAGCCGCTCTTCACCTACCTGGGCGAAGCTGGAGCCCGTGATGGCCGGAAGATTGTCATCATGTCCATGGGCCGACTCGGGGCAGGGGAGGCGCTCTGGCAGAAATTCCACGACACCTACGCGGGCCGTTTGCATCTGGTGCGGCTCGGTGAGCGCTCGCTGCACGAAGTTTCGGCGGTGCTGCAGGAAGCCGATTTCGGGATCGCGACTTCGCCGTGGGAGTTGATCGGGAAAAGCAGCTCGGTGGCCACGATGCTGGAACATGGATTGCCGGTGATCGTCAATCGAGACGAGGTGCGATTTGGTATCGAGTCGGGCGCAGACACCCAAGATCCTTTGCTGGTGAAGATGGACGATCAGCTTCCTGCACGCCTCGCCGGGTTGCACAAAGGCGCATCGCGCGCCCGACTGCCGACGACGGCCGAGAAATTTTTACAGCTGCTGAAAGCCTCGATATGACGCTCGTCTCGCATCCTACGGGCAACACCTTTGTGCGGGCGCTGCTCGATCATTTGGTGTCGCGGGAGCGGCTCGGGCGATTTGCCACAGGCTTCGGTTTTGCAGGAATGCCGGCGTGGCTGGAGTTCGTTCCCGCGGCACTGCAAGCGGAGCTGAAACGACGCGCCTATGCGATCGACCCCAGCCGGCTGACCGCCCGTCCCACGCGGGAACTGGCGCGGTTGGTGGGCAGCAAGCTTTGCCTCCATTCGTTGCTGCGCCACGAGACGGGGTGGGCCTCCGTCGATGCGGTCTTTCGCGACCTCGACGAATCGGTGGCCCGCCGCCTGCCGCAGTGGGCGAAAGAACATTCGCTCCGCTCCGTTTATGCCTATGAAGATGGCGCGCTAGCCACACTGCGTATGGCGCGGAATCTCGGAATGACGGCTGCCTATGAGCTGCCAATCGCCTACTGGCAAACGGTGGGTGCGCTCTTGCGGGAGGAAGCGGAACGGCTGCCGGACTGGGCGCGGACCCTCGACGGCACCCGGGATTCGGAGAAAAAGCTGGCGCGCAAAACAGCGGAGTTGCAGGCGGCGGAGCTGGTCGTTTGTCCAAGCCGCTTCGTGTTAGATTCGATCCCGCCGGCGCTGCGGGCCGGCCGGCGCTGCATCGTGGCGGAATTCGGTTCACCGCCTCCAGCCCCCGCTGCCGTACGGACGAAAAATCCGGACGCGAAACTGCGGGTGCTTTTCGCCGGCTCGATGAGCCAGCGCAAGGGACTGGCCGATGTGTTCGCCGCCTTCCGTCTACTCCGGCGGAGCGATGTCGAGCTGGTGGTCATGGGGTCGTTAATCGTGCCTCTGGAGTTTTATCGCGGCTACTGTGCGGACTTCATCTACGAACCGCCACG
The DNA here is from genome assembly GCA_031390545.1 of Chthoniobacter sp. GTDB lineage: Bacteria > Verrucomicrobiota > Verrucomicrobiia > Chthoniobacterales > Chthoniobacteraceae > Chthoniobacter. The sequence goes on from JANMTP010000047.1 coordinate 17,575, forward strand.
GCCGCATGGCGAGGTGTTGCGGCTGATGGACCGCTGCGACGTGCTGGTGCTGCCGTCGATCGCGGAAGGCCGGGCGCTGGTGCAGCAGGAGGCGATGAGTCGCGGGCTGCCCATCATCGTCACCGCCAATGCTGGGGGAGAGGATCTAGTCGAGGAGGAGCGGACAGGGTTTCTCGTGCCAATCCGTTCGCCCGAATCGATCGCGGAAAAAATCGCGTGGTTTGCGGATCATCAGGATCGGCTGGCGGAAATGCGCGAACTGGCGAAAGCGAAGGCTCTTGAGCGATCTTGGGAAAATTACGGCCAAAAGATTCTCACGGCACTCAACGAAGAGCCGCTTGTCGCCCTCACCCAGGTCCCTTGATTTTAGTGACAATATCATTGTCGTAGCCAAAAAACTTAAGTCGCTACCCGGCTGTTAATGAAGATCCTTCTTTCGTCCTATGTTTTTTCGCCAAGCATCGGCGGCATCGAAACCGCATCGGCGTCATTGGCTACGGAGTTTGCAGCTCTTGGCCACAAAGTGCGATTGATCACGGAAACAGTCGTGCCCGATGGCCTGGATTGGCCGTTCGTGGTGTTTCGCCGACCGCGTGCGAGTGCGCTGCTGAAGCACATGCGCTGGTGTGATGTGTTTTTTCAAAACAACCTCAGCCTGCAAAATCTCTGGGCGGCCCTGCTCCTGCGGCGTCCGTGGGTGGTCGCACATCAGACTTGGATCGAGCCGACAGGCGCCCTCCCCGGCTGGCGTTCGCATCTGAAACGGTTCCTGCTCCGCTTCGGAGCGAATGTGGCGATCAGCCGTGCGGTGGAAGAGCACATGGGCCAACGCGGAGACATCATCGGCAACCCCTATCGCGAAAGTCTCTTCCGCGAGTTGCCCGAGGTCCGCCGTGATGAGGATCTGGTTTTCCTCGGACGCCTCGTTTCCGACAAGGGGGCGGACACGCTGCTGCGGGCCTTGGGAGAGTTGAAAGATGGGGGAGTGCGTCCGCGGCTCACCGTCATCGGCTCCGGGCCAGAGGAGGAAGCGCTGCGCGCTTTGACCATCGAACTTGGACTGGCAGAACAAGTGACTTTTGCGGGACCGCAGACCGCAGAGCCTCTGGTGCGGTTGCTGAATGCGCACCGGATCATGGTGGTGCCATCGCGGTGGGCGGAGCCATTCGGGATCGTGGCGCTGGAGGGGATCGCCTGTGGCTGCGTGGTGGTGGGTTCATCCGGCGGAGGACTGCCCGAGGCAATCGGTCCTTGCGGCCTCACTTTTTCCAATGGGGACACCGCCGGCCTCACCGCCGTGCTGCGCCGTTTGCTCACCGACGAAGAATTGGTCGCCCAACTGCGGGCCGGGGCCGCGGCGCATCTAGCCCGGCACACCGCCCGGGCGGTGGCACAGGAATATCTCCGGGTCTTTACCCGCTGCGTGTCGTGATTTTCCTCTCGCATCCCACCGGTAAGGCCAAAGTGCGGCCCGCCGCCGAGGCGCTGGCCGCGGGCGACTTGCTGGGGGCGGCCTATCGCCGCCGCCTGTTCGCGGTCGTCCGTGCGCAGATCTCAGGAGCCCAGGTATGAACGCGGTCGATCTCTCTTCTGCCCCGCCAGTCGCCGGGGGCCCCGAAGCGGGTCGCGGGCTGCGGGTGCTGCTCGTCGGCAATTCTCCCACGGATGGCCAGGAGAGCATGCTGCGCTTTGCCGAGATGCTGCGGGCGGGGTTGGCGGCCGCTGGTTGTACGGTCGAAGTGATCGCCCCGGAGCCGTATTTTGGCTGCTTAAAAAAATCCGGCTCCGGTGTCGGTAAGTGGCTGGGGTATCTGGACAAGTATCTCCTGTTTCCGCTGGTCCTCCGCCAACGCTTGCGCAAACTCCGCGATCCGAATTTTCCCAAAGGCACCGCGGACTCCTCGCGGAGCCGAGATAGAGTCATCGTCCACATCTGCGACCACTCCAATGCCCCCTATGCCGCGCAGGTCGGCCGGACGCCCTGTGTGATCACTTGCCACGACCTCGGAGCGGTCCGGGGCGCTTTGGGCGAAGCCACCTATTGTCCCGCCTCGGCCACCGGGAAGATTTTGCAGCGCTGGATTCTGGGGAGTCTCGCCCGCCCAGCGCGCATCGTCTGTGTTTCCACGGCCACGCGGGATGACGTGCATCGCTTGCTGGGTCCGCGTTGCCCGCAAACCGAAGTCGTGCTCCTCGGTCTAAATCAGACGTTTGCGGAGGGGGCGGAACACGAGACTACCGCCCAACTCGCCCGAGCGGTGCCGCCGCTCAATCCGCGTCGCCCGTTTCTGCTCCACGTCGGATCGAGTCTGACACGCAAGAATCGGGACGGCGTGCTGCGCATTTTTCATCGGGCCAAGGACCGGTGGGACGGCCAGCTCGTCTTCGCCGGCGCGGGGTTGTCGGACGAATTGCAGGCGTTGGTGCGTGAACTTGGTTTGGCGGATCGGGTGACGGTTTTGGAGCGGCCGGATACCGCCCTGCTCGAGGCGCTTTATCAGCGCGCTTTCGCCCTCCTTTTCCCCTCGCGCTTCGAGGGCTTCGGTTGGCCGGTGGTCGAAGCGCAGGCCTGTGGCTGCCCGGTCTTGTGCAGCGATTCCTCGTCGCTGCCCGAAGTGGCAGGAGCTGGCGCGCTGATTCGCCCCGTGGAAGACGAGGCGGGTTTTGCGGAGGATCTGCTGAGCCTGACCGACCCGGCAGTCCGCGCCGCGCTGATCGAGCGGGGGAGGGCGAATCTGCCGCGCTTCGACACCCAGAAAATGCTCAATCGGTATCTAGCGATCTATCACGAAGTCTCGGACGGCTTATGAAATTCCTTCTTAAGGGCCTGCTGATTTTGCTGCCGTGGGCGCTCCGGCGTCCGCTGCTGATCTGGCTTTTCGGCTACCGGCTTGATCCGACCAGCCGCATTGGTCTCGCCTGGGTTTACCCCCGGCACCTCGTGATGGCCGCGCACACCTCGATCGGGCATCTCACGTTTTGCGTGCATTTGGACAAAGTGGAATTGCACGAGCACGCGACCATCGGCCGGGGAAATTGGATCACGGGCTTCCCCACCGCGGACAAATCCTATTTCGGTCACGACGCTGAACGCCGGGCCGAACTGACCGTCGGGGAGCATGCCGCCATTACCAATCGGCATTTGATCGATTGCACGAGCGCCGTGGAGATCGGCGCCTTCTCCACCGTCGCCGGTTTTGCCTCCCAGATTCTGACCCACTCGATCGATCTCGAGCAGAACCGGCAGGCCTCCCAGCCGGTGCGGATCGGCAAATACTGTTTTCTGGGAACCAACTGCGTGCTGCTCGGGGGAAGCCAGCTCCCGGATTTTTCCGTGCTCGGTGCGAAATCGCTGCTCAATAGAGCCGGGGAAACACCCTACACGCTTTACGGCGGTGTCCCGGCGCGCGCGATCAAGCGTCTGCCCGAAACCTACGGCTACTTCGGCCGCGCGCGCGGGAGTGTCAATTAGCGACGAGCGGCGGCCCCCCGGTCCGCGCGTTCGCCCGCTCCCGCGAATGTTACAATCGGGAGCATCCGCCAATTTGCCTTCTGAACAGAAACGCCTTGGGACTAACTCGTAGCTGTTTTCACCACTCCACTTGTGCCCTTTGCTTTTGAATACTCCATCGTCGGTGCCGGTTTCTCCGGTGCCGTGCTCGCCAGGCAACTTGCCACGGACCTCGGCGTACGCGTCCTGGTCATCGACGAACGGCCGCACATTGCTGGCAATTGCCACACGGAACGCGACGCCGCGAGCGGTATCCTTCTGCATCAATATGGCCCGCATATCTTCAACACCAATCGGGAGGATGTTTGGAACTACGTGAACCACTACGGAAGGTTTCGTCCCTTCACCAACCGGGTGAAAGCCGTCAGTCGCTCCGGCGTGTATTCCCTTCCGGTGAATCTGCACACCATCAACCAATTTTTCCGCCGCAACTTCAATCCCGAGGAGGCGCGGGCGTTCCTGGCGTCGCGCGCCGAAGCTCCAGGCAGCCTCCCGCCCCGCAACTTTGAGGAACAAGCGTTGCAGATGATCGGCCGCGAGCTCTATGAAGAGTTCTTTTACGGTTATACAAAAAAGCAGTGGGGTTGCGAACCTACGGAACTGCCCGCCTCGATTCTGAAACGCCTCCCCGTCCGCTTCAGCTACGACGATAACTACTACGCGACTCGCTTTCAGGGCATACCGGAAGAGGGTTACACCGCGGTTGTCTCCCGTATTCTTGACCACCCCGGCATCGAAGTGCGCCTTGGCGTCGCCTACGATCAGGCCCTCGAAACCGAGTCGCGTCACGTCTTCTACACCGGCCCGATGGATCGCTACTTCAGCTACGAATTGGGCGCGCTGGGCTACCGCACAGTCACTTTCGAGCGCCACGACGCCCGCGGCGACCACCAGGGCAATGCCGTGATCAACTATACCGAAGTCAACGTCCCGCATACGCGCGTTCACGAACACAAGCATTTCGCTCCCTGGGAGGAACACGAACGCACGGTTTTCTTTCGGGAATCCAGCAAGGAAACCGAGGTTGGGGATCTACCGTACTATCCCAAGCGGTTAACCGCCGACCTGTTTCGACTCGCGGAGTATCGAGCGCTCGCAGAGCAGAAAGCGAACGTCTCGTTTATCGGCAGGTTGGGAACTTACCGATATCTCAACATGGATCAGGCGATCGGCGAATCCCTGGACTTTGCGGCGGCCGCCGTGGCGCGAATCCAGCGCGGCGAACGCGCCCCCCGCTTCCCCGACGCTGCCTTCGCACAATGAATATCTCTTTCGCCCTGGGGCATGAGCTACCTTTTCCGCCGAGTCAGGGTGGCGGCGTTAATTCTCTACTTGAAAGTCTTTGCCGTGCTTTCGCAGCCGACGGGCATTCGGTGACGGCCTATTCGCCCGCGGAACGAGGGAGGCCGTCGCAGGAAAAGGTGGATGGCATTAGGCACATCCGCATCAAGGGTTCACCGCGCCGCGCCAACAACCTTTTCAATGCACTCTGCGGCCTACCCTACGCCCTCGCCCTTCGCGCAAGGCTCGAACCTTGTGACATCCTTAGCTGTCATCTACTGCACTCCTTTATCTTCTCCTCCGTTAAGACGGCGCGAGCGGTGACCCACACTTTGCATCGCGATCCCAAGCGGTTCCTGCCGCTCTACGGTCGGCTAGATCGCATTTATACCGGGAGCGAAGCGGTGTCCGCGCAGGCGCGATTGGTAGCCCCGGGGTTGGCGAAGAAAGTGCGCACCGTCCATAACTGCGTGGATTTCCGCGGTTACGAAGCTCCGCAGCCCCATCCAAGCTCGATGTTGCGCTTTATTTTCGTGGGGCGGTTTTCCGAGGACAAGGGTGTGGAGACACTGCTGCGCGCGTTCGCCGATGCTGCGAGGCAGCAGCCCGGCATCCACCTTTCGTTTGTGGGACCGCTTGAAGCGAAGGACGGAGGCGACGAGCACCTCGTGGAAAAATGTCGTGCTTACATCGAAGCGGTGGGCCTATCCAGACAGATCGAGATTTCTCCACCCATCTTTGATCGGGCGCGTTTGGACGAACGGATTCGTGCGAGTGACGTGGTTTGCCTACCGTCGGTGCGCGGTGAGACGCTGAACATGAGTATCATTGAAAGTATGCGTCTCGGAAAATGTCTGTTGATCTCAGATCTTCCGGCGAATGCGCCACTGGTCGTGAGCGGCTTGAACGGGTGGTTTGCGAAGGCGGGTGACGAGGCAGATTGGACGCAACGGATTCTTCAACTTGCCGCCAGCCGCGACCAGGTGATGGAATTCGGCGTGCACTCATATCACTACGGGCTGAAGGCTTTTTCCGCCGAGCGTATCGCCCGCGACTACGTGGGTGATTTTGTCGAGCTGCTCCATAAGTCGAAGCGTTGAAGATGAGCGCGGAAGGTCACCAGCCGGTTGCTGCTCAAGTGATTAAAACTTCCGTTCAGACTGCTGGAGCCATCTCGCCCTGGTCGTTCCGCGAGCGGATGGTGATGCTGTTGTGGGAAATAAGCTGGACAGTGTTCTGCGGGTGGACGCCCAAACCTTTCAATCCCTGGCGCCTGGGATGGCTTAAAGTTTTTGGAGCGCACATTTCTGGGACGCCCTTCGTGCATCAACGCGCCCGCATCCTGATTCCTTGGAATCTCACCCTGCTTGATCGCGCGTGCCTGGGCGATGGGGCGAATGCCTATTCGCTCGGCAAAATCGAAATCGGCAGACGGGCGACTGTAGCGCAGGAGGCTTACCTTTGCACCGGAACGCACGACCTTTCGCACCCCGATCTCCTGCTCCAAGTGGCTAAGGTCACGATCGGTGAAGATGCGTTTGTCGCCGCCCGGGCCTTCATTATGCCCGGTATCACCATTGGCGTGCGGGCCGTGGTCGGAGCCTGCGCGGTGGTCACACGCGATGTCCCCGCGGATGCCGTAGTCGCAGGTAATCCCGCCCGTGAGATCGGCCGGAGAAATTTCGTGTACCCGGATTGATTCCGTTGTTTATTTTTGAATCGGAAGTCACTACTACATTGTATTCCTTTTCCCCCGGCCAGGACCAAGTCCCGTATGAGTGCGGCGGAGTCTGAAACGCTAAGCGAGTGACGAGAATTTTATGTCAGCGAGTATAACCCAGTGCAGGAAGTGTCGGCGGCCATTTTCGACTGCGGCCGATTGTTGCCCCGATTGCGGATACTCGAGTCCTCGGCGAGTTCGACGCCGGATCGCCAAAGGTTTCGCACTACTCGTCGCGGCATTAGCACTCGCTGGTTCACTCGCAATGGCGCTACGGCAAGATTTGTCTCACCGCGCTCCGGTTCCGGTTCAGCCAGTTCACTCGACGCTCACCGCGGACGAGAATACTGGGCCTGAGATTCAATTCGCGCCGAGATAAACCGGGCAGGCTGGGCGGACGACCCGCGGCCCAAACGGCACGTCCGCTGTTCGCTAGTTGCGCTTCGCTTCAAACGCCATCCAAGCAAGCCACGCCTTTTCCCACTCGTTGCTTTGGGTGAAGAGCTTAAACTCGAGCGCGGACAAATAACGGGGTGAATCCTTGTTCTGTTGGAGCACGCGGAGGGTGGCGGTGGCTTCCTGGAATTTTTCGGCCCGCAACTGCCCTCCGAGTAAGGCCAGTCCGTTGACGAGATCCTTGGAGTGCAGATAGAAATTCTTTTCGAGGACGGGCAGAGGTTCACCCGTCTCGATCGTAGGCATCGCGGGCATGACGGCAGACTGCCTGATGACATCGCAGGCTTTTTCGAATTCGCCCAGTTCCCCATAGTAGCGGGCGATGAAGGGCCAGCTTTCGGATTGCCATTCCGGTTTGGAGAGGAGGAGTGGACCCAGGCGCTCCAATTTGCGGCGCGCCGCCCAACTCACAAAAAACTGCTTCCGCTCGGCGGGTGAAAAAGACGCGAGGTCTGGATCCTCGGCCAGCAATTGTTCGCTTTCGAGTTCGAACTCGAAAGGCGAGGCCGTCTCAAGATACAGGAGGAGATAGGCACGGCTTTCGCGTGCCCAGTAGCGGAGAACATCGCGGACTTCGGGGCGGGTCTGGACGGCACCGAGCATCCTGCGGAAATATCCAAGCTTGTCCTCAGACGGGCGCTTCAAGGCTTCGTTCCAGGCATCCAGGGCGCGGTCTGGTTGCTCCAATTCGAGCCAGAACATCCCCTCATCAACGCAGATCTCGATCCAGCTGGGTTCCAGGGCCCGGGCGATGGCGAAGTCGCGATCGGCTGCTCTGGTGTCAAAGGTGACCGCGTGGGCGCGCGCGCGCTGAAAATACAGATTCCAGTCGAGTGGCGTAACGGAAAGCGCCGCCGTCGCTGTGGCGATGACTTCACTGGCCTGATCTTCAGCCACCTGATTTTCCAGACGGAGATTGAGGTGCCGGGCGTGGGCGGAGGTCGGTAGAGGCAGAAAGAAGGAAGCGAACCAAAAACTGCCGAGCGCGAGTAAGACTCCGCCGGTGATCCGGAACATCGGTCTGACCCACGGTTTGGGGGCGCGCGGACACTCTGGATGGAGGGCCAGGCTCATCAGGAAGAGCGCCGGCCAGAGCGAGCCGAGCCGGTGGCCGGAAACGTCCACAAATCCGTGCAGGGCAAACCCGATTGCGCCGACGAGCGCGGCCGAGCGCACCAGCGGAGCTGTGCCATGATCGAAAGGACGGCAGCGCTTGAGCAAAAGGGCGAATGCGCCCAACAACAGGACGGGGGCAAGCCAGCCCAACTCCACGGCGGCCCACATCCAATCGCTCTCCGGGTGAAGCGCGCGATTACCCATTCGCGACTGTTCACGGACCATCGCAAAGAGTGACTCAAAATTTCCCAGCCCGTGACCGAGCCACGGAGCACCGGCCGCAAAATTCCAGGCGTCCATCTGAAGCAGCAAACGGAAATTCTCGAGCACTAAAACGCTCTCCGCCTGAAAGCGGCGAAACGCCTCGCCACCGAACAGAAAGAGCGCGGTGAATAGTAGGGCTGCTCCCGAGACGGTCACAGCGGCACTCTGCGTAGAGGTGGACAGCCGCATCGAGCAGAGTGCCCAGAGCGCAATGCCGCCGAAGAATAAGACGATGCCGGAACGCGAGTAGGCCACGATCAGCGCCGCACAAACGAGCCCAAGGCAGCAAAACCAAAAGGCGCTGCTCTTCCGGCGGGAGCGCAAATCTTCAAAGGCCAGCACGTTGATCATGATGCCGCCCAAGGCCAGGACATTCGCCGTTTGATTGCGATTGGGAAAGAATCCGAAATTGACGCCAGAGTTTCCGGTGTCCGGCCAAAACGGGACTTTGTGACCGGTGAGGAATCCAAACAGACTCCCGGTGGCGAGCACTACAATCCCCGCGCAAAACACCCTCAGTGCCTGCACTGCGGTTTTTCGATCCCAGACATGGGCGAGGAGATAATAGGCCCAACTTAGGCCCAGCAGCATCAATCCGAACGCTTCGGCGGTGAGCCAAGGTTGCGGAGAGCGTGTCGCGGGCAACTGCAATCCAGGGATGCCCAGAAGTTTGCTCCGCCAGTCATCGCCGACCCACCAACTCGCCGGGAGAAACGCCGCGCTGGCCAGTAGAACGAGCAGGATGGCCGTGGCATTGAATGCCGGCCCTAATGATCGGGACGGAGGTTTAAGCAGAAAGAGAAATCCCGTGGCGATGGCCAGGGTGGCCTGGGACCACAGGCTCGTGGCTCCGCCCAGAAAAGGAGCGGCTACGGTCAGTGCCGCGAGAATCCACCCGCTGCATGGAAAATAGTCAGGGAAGGAGGCAGCTCTCTTCCGACTAAGGGACTCTCCCTGATCGAGAGTCGCCGCGACTAACGCATCCGTAGCATAGGGGTTGGCCGCGCGCCGACGCCGACTGGCTGGATTCCGTTCTTCAAGCATGCGGCGGCTGGCCAAAAGTTTTCAAAGGTAAGCGCCCTTCTGAAAAGAAAGCCTCGGAGTCCCGCATGAACGAGACTCCGAGGCATGTTGCCGAGTGTTTAGAGACAGGCACTCGGAAAATCTTCAAATTGCTTGTCTATGGAGAAACGTCCTTGGGTTTCTTGATCTTGCTGCCGCCAGAGAGGGCGACTGATTTGCCAATTACCGAGCCATATACTTCAGAACTACTGAGGCTCGCGGCACCATTCGCCGCCAGCAAGATACCCTCCAGAGTTGAACCGCCGCCCAAACCAGCACCGCTGGACGCACGGGCGTTGAAGATTACGTTCCCCGCTATCAAGCCGCCCGAGAGGATGATGTCCGCACTGTTGGCGAGGGTGAACGCGCCGTTCACGTCAAAGATGAATTTGGTCGTCGCCGTGCCGACGAGCGTGAGCTGGGTACCACCGGCTTCGTTCAGCACGAAACTGCTCAATTTGAGGACGATGGGATTGTTTAACGGGTTGTTGACCATGCCGTTGATCGACAGGTTGATGCTGGAGGTGTTGTCCCCCGAACCTGAGGCGACGATCTTGCTGAGCGCGGAAGGAGTGTTGTTTGTGAAACCGCTGAGTGAAAAATTCGTCGTTTTCGTCAACAAGGCGATGTTGCTCGAGAGCGTGTGGGCATCGTTGTAGGCCGTCTGGAGAAGGGTATTCGTCGCGGCGTTCTGATACTTCACTCCCGACCGGCCACCACTGCCGGTGAAGAGCTCCGAACTGGTGGTGCGGATGTAGGAGTCTCCTTGAACCCGCGAGTTGCTCAGGATCAACTTCATGTTGTTCCCCCAGACGCCCACGTTGCCGTAGAAATCGATGTTGTTGGGCGACGTGTTGAAGGAGGTGGAGCCGGAAACGTTGCCATTGAGGCCGAAAGCGGCCCACTTGTGGACGCGACCAGCGAAGCCAAGATCAATGGTTTTACCTTGAAGGGTAATGCCTGCGTCGAAGAAGGTTTGCGCCATCGACGTGCTGGCCAGCGCCAGAAAGGCGACCGTCAGTATTTTTGGAATTTTCATGTGTTGTCGTACCTAGATTTGTGTGTTTGCCGCCTGATCAAGCGCTTCGACTTTTATTGCCGAAATACCTATCGAGCGGACGGTCGGAGGATTGCGGGTGCCTCTTTTACCAGCAATGCTTTTACTGTTACGTTTGACGGACGAGAGCGTGGCAACGTCGGCACATCTCTGCCCCGCGATTTTTTATCAGACTCGAACGGATTTTCTAGAGTCTTCAGACGATCGCCGACATCTCGGACGAGCTTCGTCGTCGTTCGCACCTCCCAATCCACTTCACACGGTCGATTTCTTTCTCACGCCTTTCCAAACGCCAGCCAAGGACCGGTAGGATAGCCATGCTAGGAGCACTCCGCTCCATCCAGTGATTACGTCGCGCAGGCTGCTAAAACGGCCGGAGATCCGGATCTGAGCGATCTCGAGGGCGAGCACTACCCCCAAAAACACCGCCAGTCGCCATGTCGCGGCGGGTTGCGTTCCGCCCGCCGGAGTCGCTGGCAGCTTGCGAGACGGTATCCAGAAAGCCAGAAAGGAAAGGGCGGCAAAAAAAAGGAAATTACACAGGTCGTCATGGGATCCGCACCATTGGCGCAAAGCATCCGGCATGATGGCGAAAATGTCCCTCTGCACGTTCGGCATTAAGGCGAAGTAAAGGCCGCCCACCGCCATCATTAAGAAAACCGCTGGTAGGCAATGACGGCGTGCGTGGAGGAGGGCGGTTGTTCCCCAGTTTGCGATTTTTTTGAAGGGAACTTCCCGCTCCGCTGGAGGCATTTTTTGATTGGGAAGCCGGTTGGAGATAGGTGCGTGCTGCGGGCTATCTGGGTTCGTCATCCCTCAGGGTTGAGCGGTGGGTTTAGACGACAAAGCTCATCCATCTTAATCCTGATCAGGAATTCGTAGTAAGCCATGTTCACGCAGTAGATAAAACCCGAACGGCCTTCCAAAAATCCGCATTTCAGAAAATAGCGGAAACAAAACGCTGCGAGTGGCCATCCTGGAAGCCTGCTCACCAGTGGCTTAAGAGCTTTGTTCCGGATCGATCCGTGGGGCGAAAAAATTTGCGGCCAAGAAATTGGGGTTTGCAATCGTACGGCCGCTTCGAGGTCGGAGTATCGATTGTGCCGGTCCATCCACCGTGCCCATCCTTTGCTGAAGGCGAAGTGGAGATAGGGCTCGGGGAGGTAGGCAATCTCTCCGTCCACGGCGAACTCCCTTTGCCCGTGACCGGCATCCGCAAAGCTCGCGCGCCCACGACGCAGGAGGCGAAACTGCCATTTAGGGAACGAATCGCAACGCTTCAGCCACCTTCCGTTCAACATCATCTTCCAGCATAAATAAAATCCGGCCGTCGTCTCCGGGGCTCCCGCCACCGCCGCAGAAAGCGCGCGTTGGAATTCTGGGGTCGAACATTCGTCGGCATCGAGAAAGAGAATCCACGGGTGTCCAAAGGAACAATTTGCCAAAGCCCAATTCCGCTGCTGGCCGAATGATTGGAAGCGGTTGGAGTAAACACGCGCGCCCGCGCCTTCCGCGATGGAGATGGTCGCGTCCGTGCTGCCAGAGTCGATGACATGGATATCGTCGCACCAATCCAGCGAACGCAGACAAGCCGGCAGGTCCGACGCTTCGTTCATCGTCAAAATCGCCGTCGAGATCATCGAGTTCGTTGAAGGCTGACTGGCCCACCCGCGCCCGATACAATTCCGCGACGGCTCTTAGAGTCCATGATTAAGACTTCGCCGGACGAGGCGACCGCTAAGGATCGATACGGGAACTTTATTCATGCCGGTGGGAAGAGGGCTTGGTGATGGCGAGATTCACGGTGAGAAACTGCTTCACAAACCACTGTTTGCCGCTTCCTCTTGAGGAAATTCCCAGCCTCCGCAGGCTCGCCCGGCCGCGGAAAAGGGCCCGCAAGTCGAAGAGCGAAACCCAGTGAATGGCGTCGCGGTCAATCGCAAAAGGCAGATGAAAAATGGAGGGATCGAGGTGAATTAAGAAGTCTGGCGGACCGCCCAGCAGTGTCCAAAGCCGGCGGGCAAGAACGTGAAAGGCGATGCGACGGCGCTGGCCAGGTTGGTAGTGATCCGCGGAATGCGAAAGGTAGAATGGGAAGTCATAGCGCGGGCAAAAGATAAGTAGCACGCCCCCGGGATTGAGCATGGCGAACAATCTTTCGAGCGTGTCCCGCGGGTCGGAAACGTGTTCGAGGACGTAGGTGGAGAAGATGACATCGAAGGTCCCAGTAATGTCCTTAATGCTGCCGATGTAGACGTGATCGGTCTGTGTCCGGAGGAACTCGGCATTCGTGGGCGTGACGTCCTGCGCTGTCAGTTCGACCGACGAACGCAATTCTCCTAGAAAGCTGCCGAATCCGCTGCGCCCAGCACCAAATTCGAGGACGCGACACCGCGGCTGGTATTTGAGCCGCGCGCCGATCGCCGCACAGACGTGGGGCCACTCGTCGTGTTTCTGAGCGATGGTGTGGAAAGCGTCGTAGCTCCTGGTGGTGGTATAGAAGTCATCCATTCTTCGGCGGAGCGCGGTGACAGCGGGATCGCTCTCGTCGGTGAGAATCGCCGGGGTTGTTGAGGGAGTTGAATTCATATGCGGGAAGCTAGGTGCGGTTCACGGCGGGGAGGCTGTTCCCGCCGCGGGTTTCATCGGCTTGATGGCCTCCACGAGAGACGCAAAATCCCCAAGATAAAGGTCGGCGATTCGCTCCAAAGAAAAGCTTTGCGCGGTGGAAGCTGCGTGTGGGCGCACCTCTTCGACCCGCGCCGGATGCGAGAGCAGATCAACCAGCTTGGACGCGAGTTCCGCGGCCGGTAACGGCGCGCGGTGGTCGAAAACGAAACTGTTTTCGTTGCCGCGAACAAAATCGCGAAAGCACGCTAGCGAAGAACCCACGGCGGGGCGGCCGTGCGACATCGCCTCCAGCGGAGCCACTCCGAACGTCTCACCCTTTTCGGCCAAGGATGGATAGACGAAAAGCGAGGCGGCGCGGTAGCAGTCTGCGAGTTGCGCCGGGTCAAATAGCGGGCCGACAAATTCCACGCTCCCGCGCACGGGTGCGGCGATCCGCTTCAGTTCGTCCCAGTAGCTCCGGCCACCACCGCCGCCACTCGTTTCCCAGGGGCCCACGAGCCTCAGCTTCCACTCCGCGGCCACGACGGTCTGCAGTCGCACCATCGCCTCAACGAGCAGGTGGACGCCTTTCTCAGGGTGGATGCGGCCAGCGAAAAGGAGGTGCGGTTGGCGCGGCGCGGGAACGTTGGAAACCGACCGAGGGGCGTCCGAGAGCGGGTAGGGGATGCAGCAGACTTTCTCCGCGCAATCCGGTACTTCGTCGATGATCGCCGACTCAATCGCCCCGTCGCGGAGGGGCGGAACAGGGAGAAACGCTCCTTGGACGATGGTGATTCTCACGGGACTGCTCGCCAACGATCAACCGACTCCCAAGTCGCACGCCAAGAAGAGAAAAGTGAGGAGTCCCACGCAAAGCAGAGTGTTCGATCGATGCAAGAGCTCGGCGTACTCGGATCGTCCGCGAACCTTGCGCAAAGGGGGTTGCTCCGGCGGCAAAGTCGTATCGGACTCTGGAACGGGCAAGTTTTCATCCTTGGCTGCGGCCAAGGTCAGGCCCGCCATGAAGACGGCAAACCCCAAGGTCGTTGGCACGCCAAATTGTCCATTCAGGATCTGTGGGAATGCGGCGCAAAAAACGAGCGGCGGCAGGGGGTTTTTCCGTTTTAGGGCTGCCAGTGCGGCGTGCCCGAGGAAGGCGACAATGGCTATGCGAAGTCCGATGTAGGCGAAACCGAGCGCCGGCCCGCTCTCGCGGATCACCCGTTCCCATTCTCCTTCGGCGAGGAGAAATTTGCGTTCCCCGGTGAGCAGCCCACTCGCGGCATTCGTCCCCATACCGAGGCCGCGACCAAGAAATGGCGTGTCCGCGGCGGCTCCGAGGGGAGCCACGAGATCGCCTATGACGCGGAAAATGAGGCCGTGCTCAAGCCCACCGCCGGTCACCAAGCGGGTTTCGTGGACGGTCAGGCCGTTTCGAAACTCAGACCAAAAACTCAGTCCAAGATAGGCGACTCCGATGACCAAGAATCCCTTGATGGTCTTCCCAAAAAAAGACGGTTCTTTGAGACAAACGAAGATGACCCCCGCGAAGATCACGCTCACGCTCACGAGCGTGCCGCGGCTTCCCGAGACGGCGATCATGACGGCGACGGCGGGCAGTGCCGCCAAGGCCAACTTCGCGTGCCGGGCCCCGGTCTGCATCAAAGTGCTAAGGACAAAGGCCGAAGTCAGCGTGACAAAGGCGAGCAGCCCAGTGGTAAATGAAAAAGTCCCGGGGGGACGAATCTTCCCGAACCCGACTTCCATTTGTCCACCAACCCCGCCCCCGGCACCCACATTGAGGAAGGAATCCGGGGAAGCGCGGAACTGCAACGCGACCAGCAGCGCCATGGGAAAGGCCAAATAGAACAACCATTTTCCGAGCGACTCGACATCGCGCGCGGCGAAGACCTTGGGGATAAGAAAGATCAGCGGAAGATGGAGGAAATTCGTTCGCAAACCGTACACCGTAATCAGGAAGTTGCCTTCACCGGCAACCTGCGATGCCGCGGCGGAGAGGACGGCGAGGGCAATCGTGGAACTGATGAACGCACCCCAGGGAAAGAGGTTGCGAGAAAGGGCCACGCCATAAATGAAGATGACGACCGGATCACGTATGATGAGGAGGGGGTTAGCCAGCCCCGGAGCGACCCACTTGCGCAGGGCGCCTTCGAAAATGAGCAGCCAAAAATACGTCCAAATCAGCCGCCTGAGGAGTGTCAGATTCTCCTGGCGAATGTCTGGTGGCGGTTCCGCGGGCACGCGAGGCAGCCATTCGGGAAGGTGAACTATCGTGGACATGAGTTAGACCGGTTCCCGGAAGAAGATGACTGGCACGGTTTTTTTTACGTGTTTCGGTCTTTATGCAGGACGCGATAATTTGCCCGCGGAGCGCCTCATCGGGAAAGTACCAATCTATTTCGGATTGTTACGTTTTGATGGTGGCGATCGCGTGCGAATTCCGTCTGCCTTTGGTTTCGCTCGATGGTGCCGTAAATTTACGTCGGCCCAAGCTCGGTACCCTGTAGCGTGGCGATCAGACTTTGCGCCGCCTGCTGGATTTCGAAGCGCTGCTCGAAGCAAGTGCGCGCCGCCAACCGCATATCGCCACGGCCCTTTGGATTCAGGGCCAGCCAACGATTTAAAAGACGTAGCGTTCCAGGGCCGTCGTCATTTTCCACAATACCGGCTCCGTCCTGCTGAATCTCGCGCCAGATGTTCACTTTATCGGAAATCAACACAGGCAAACTGCAGGCGAGAGCCTCGGCGACGGCAATGCCAAAATTTTCCTGATGCGACGGCAAAATGAACGCCTCCGCGGCGTGAAAAGCGCCCCATTTCAGGTCGCCGGCCAGCATCCCGGTCCAGATGACGCGATCCGTCAAACCGAGTCGGTCGGCGGTGCGCCGTACGGCGTGGGCATAGTCGCTATCGGCGGGTCCGGCCATCACCACACGGAAGTCTGCGCTCCCGGCGTGAGCTGCCTCGGCGAATCGGCCAAAAGCCTCAATCAGTTCCATACAACCCTTTTTCTCGTGGAGGCGCCCGAGAAAGAGGAGCAATCGATGGTTTTGCGCCTCAGGAAACCTCTCCAAAAAAAGTGATCGCTGGATGCCCGGTTCGCCGATCGGCCCGGCCGTGCCGAAGTTCACGACTTTCTCCCGACACCGGTAGAGCCAAAAGGACTTCCGCGCCTGGAGGCGTTCCTCTTCGCAGGTAAACAGGACGGTCGCGGCGTCGCGGAGAACGCGATATTCAGCCCACGGCCAATAGAGCCATTTCTTGAGGTGCTTGAGGGGATAGCGCTTCTTAAACCAGGGATCGAGCATCCCATGGGTGAACACGAAATACGACCCGGCGACGTTGCGCAGCGCCCACCAAGTGCCAAAGCCGCCAAACTGCCATAATCCATTCACGATGACTTTGTCATAGTCGGATCGATGCTTCCGTAACCAAGGGACGAAGCGGGGAGAGTAGCCGTAGCAGGGGGTCGATGGACCCACAGCGTGGACGGGAAATCCGAGGTCGGTCAACCAAGGTTCGGTGGGCCCGTCGAGGCAAAGCAACTCTACGGAGTGCCCATTTTGACGCAGGACTCCAGCCAGTTGCTTGATGCCTTCGATAGGGCCGCCGGCCACGGGATTTGCCGAGTGGATGACCTGCAGAATCTTCATGGAACAGGCGGGAGATGCCCGGCCGGGTAGCGCCGTGTCTTTGATGGGAAGGTGGAGCGGGGTTTCAATTTGGAGAGTGCGTAAAATCGCAGGGTTTCTGGCATTTTAGGGAAGTGTGAGCCGCGTGGGAGTTGGGTTGCTTGCTTGCTGAAATCTTAGTTTGTTCTGTGCCGCCATTGCGCTAGAAATGGCGGCTCCGGTCCATCCATGAGTTTTCCCAGCCCTGCGCGCCGCCTCGTTTCTCTCTGTGGAGCCGCCTGGCTGCAAGCAATGCTCGTAGGGTCCTTCGGGCAGCCGCCATTGCCCCCGGCACCGGACGGAATGATCCTCGATCAAGCGCGAATCTTTTTGCCGGACCGCGCCTCCGCGTTGAGCGAGCGACTTCAGGCGTCGGCCCGCGAGCGCTCCATCCGAATCTATGTGGTCACGGTGCGTTCGCTGGAAGTTCCCCCATCTCGCAGAATGGAGCGTCTGTCGAAGCTGGGACATTCTTACGCGGATGCCTGGCTTAAGGACGCGGTTGGTGTGGTCTTTTTGGTCGATGACGAGAGTGGCACCTCGATCTTTGTATCGAGTCCTGAGGCGGATAAAGTTCTCCCGCCTTGGCGGCGCAATATGATCGTCGTGGATTCGATCAAGTGGGAACGGGAGGACACCCTTCTTCGGGAGAAGGCTGAGCGGGCCGCGCTGATCATGCTGGAGAGCTTGAGTACTGCGCAGACCGAGGTGGAGAAGGTCGCGCGGCGTGATCGCGTGATCACGTTTATCCTGGCTGCGGTCGCCATAACGGGGGTTGCCCTGCTTATCATCCGGGAGGTCGTAAAAGCGAAACGGTGAAGGTGCGCCGCCACGCTTTTCCCGCAGCCCATGTTCAGAGGATTGCCGCTGCCTGCGAGACTGTCATCGGGCATGCCGCTGGTCGATCAGGTAACCGTGACCGCGGATGGTTCGAATGAGCCGCCCACCCGCTCCCAGTTTCACCCGGAGTCGCCGCAGATGAGTATCCACCGTGCGGATTTCGATGCTGCTTTCTGTTGGCCAGACGAAATTCAGAAGCGCCTTACGGGCGAGCACGCGGCCCGCGTGTTGCATCAGGCTGCTGAGCAGTTTGAATTCGGTCCTCGTCAAATCAACCGGCTGCTTCTCCACGGTGACGCGGTAGGCGAGGGGGTCAACCGTGATGCAACCCACATTCATCACCGTCGCCAGTGAAAAAACCGGTGCCAATTGGTGGCGGAGCAGCACCCCGATGCGGAGGACCAACTCGCGGGGGCTGAAAGGTTTCAGCACGTAGTCATCGGCACCATATTCGAAGCCAAGGATGCGATCGACTTCCTCATGGCGCGCGGTCAGTAGAATGATCGGCAACCGAGCGGTATTTGGATCGGCTTTCAGAGTGCGGCACACTTCCAGGCCCGTGAGACCTGGCATCATCACGTCGAGCACCGCGAGGGCCGGTTGATTCGTGCGCACACATTCGAGCGCAGCGATCCCGTCCACCGCTTTCACGACTTCAAAGCCATTCGCCACGAGGCGCGACTCCAGCAGGGTCAGCACGTCGGCCTCATCATCGGCGATCAGGATGCGTTTATTTAACATTTCCGGAGAGGAGATCAGGCTGGCCAGGTAGCGAGCCCGCGGCGCAGCCGATGAGGAAAGAGGGTGGGTGAAACATCGCGTCGCAAGGAGTATTCACGGCACTGCGACAACCGTGGGGCGGCCAAGTGACAATACGCGGGCAGATGAAGTGGGTGGAAGGTGGACTGTGAAATCCGCATCCCCCCCATTTGCGCAGATGTCACCCTACTGACATTTTTCAGTGCGCATGACCGGCGGATAAGGCAAGGGGCCATATCGACATCGAATCTTAACAATCACCCTCTTTCACCACCTTGGCGGCGGCACTAAGTAACAACGCGCTCGTTGTTTCCGATTCTGCGCTCTTACTTTCACGAGAACACTGCGTAAAACCCCTCCATTTTTGATCAGACCGGAACGAAAATTTTGAGTCGCTACCAAAAGTTCGCCCGCAAACAGGGCCTCTCTCGCAAGGAACCTTTCACTCGCCCGCCCGAGGAGGAAGCTCGCCAACTTGACCCAGGATTTTGGCCCGTCCCGTCTGAGCAAAAAATTCAGCCATGATCCCTCGTTGTCCCTTGTCCGGCTTGCGTCGGGCGCCCGACGACCTCTGGCGTCGTACCGCCCTGCTCGGCCTTAGTTTTACTCTGATCTTCGGCAGCAATGCCCGCGCTGGCGACATTCTCCGCGGTGGAGCGCCCGCCGGCCAGCGGGGTGCTCCCACCGCCTTTGGCACTAATCCCGCCCCTGCCAACCAAGCGCGCAACAACGCAAAGGACGCGCTTTCTCGCACCACCCAGGCGGTGCAATCTGTCCAAGCCATGCAGGCGGCTGCCCGCGCCGCGGCCCTCGCGGGCCCGAATAACCTCGGCCCCGACCCGAATCGTCCCGGCCAGCTCCTTCCGAACGTCCCCAATGGTCTGGCACCCGGCGGTCTCCAGGTCTTGCCCGGCGTCCCCGCCAATCTTGCCACCCCGCAGGCCGGCGAAAACGCCGCCCTCTGGACTGGCGCGGAACTGCCCGTCCAGAGCGCTGTCAACGGCCGCACCTTGGTCACCGTCAAACAGAACGTCGCTCAAGCCGTCCTTAATTGGCAGACGCTCAACGTTGGCAAGCAAACGACCCTGAAGTTCGATCAGTCTGCGGGTAAGGCGAACAAAAGCCAATGGATCGCCTTCAACAAAATCACCGACCCCTCCGGCTCGCCCACCCAGATCCTCGGCAACCTCGAAGCTGACGGGCAAGTTTACGTCATCAATCAAAACGGCATCATTTTTGGCGGCTCCTCGCAGGTCAACTTGCGCTCTCTCACCGCCTCGTCGCTGCCGATCAACGACAACCTGATCAAGCAGGGCCTGCTCAATAATCGGGACGCGCAGTTCCTGTTTTCCTCCCTCTCAGTGCCTGGTGGTGCGGACGGCACGCCGATTTACACCCCCGTCGCTCCGCTCACGCCGAATGGGCGGCAAGGCGACGTGGTCGTGCAAAAAGGTGCCTCATTGGCTACTCCGGTGAGCGACGACGGTAATGGCGGACGCATCATGCTCGTCGGTGCCAACGTCCGGAATGAAGGGAGCATTTCCACGCCCGCCGGACAGACCATTCTCGCCGCAGGTTTGCAGGTCGGAGTAGCCGCGCATGCCAGCGACGATCCCAGTCTGCGCGGTCTAGATACCTGGGTGGGAGCGGTCGGCGACTATGCTGGCACGACGACCAACAGCGGATTGATTGAGACCTTCACCGGCAGCACTCTAATGACCGGGCGCTATGTGAACCAATTTGGGGCAATCGAAAGCACCACGTCGGTCAGCTTAAACGGTCGAATAGATCTCCTTGCAAGCTACGGCGCAGTCGGCAACCCCAATTTCGACAACACCGGGGCTGGTTCCGGTGGCCCGCTCTTCCTGTATCAGCATACCGGAGTGGTCTCTTTCGGAGCGGGGAGCGCGACGCGTATCCTGCCGGACTATGCCAGTGCCGCGACCGTGCCGGGGACGAGCCTGCCGGAGAAATCGCAAATCAACGTCGAGGGCCTCGCCATCCACCTCGGGACGAATGCGGCGATCCTGGCCCCCAATGCGGATGTGACCTTCCGCGCCGGGGTCTGGCCATACATAGACGCGGATGGGAATCGGACAACGCTGGACGCGACTGGTGGGGCGGACGCAGGGCTGCTGAGCGCCTATTTGGGAACGACTCAGCGGTTCTTTTATTCCGGCGGGCAAATCTATTTGGATCCCGGCGCGGTGCTGTCTGTTGCGGGGAGCACGGACGTTGCAGTACCTTTATCACAGAGCATTCTCACGTTGGAATTTCGCGGATCAGAGCTGGCCAATTCGCCGCTCCAGAGAACCGGCCCCCTGCGCGCGGTTGACCTAACGGTGGATATTCGCCGGACGGGCGTTTATGGCGGACGATTTTGGATGGGTACGTCGCTCGGCGATGCGACCGGCGCTGCGGGGTTGATTCAGCGGAATGCCGCCCAATTAACCGCGGTGGGTGGCAATGTAAGTCTTCAGGCCGGCGGGGCGATCGTGGTGCGAAAGGATGCGGAGATCGACGTCTCAGGGGGCTTTTTCCGGCATGAGGCAGGAATGGTGCAGACGACCCGCCTGCTGCAAAATGGGCGGCTGGTCGAGATTGCCAACGCCCGTCCTGATCAGGTGTATCAGGGGATTTACAACGGCCAGTTTACGAAGAACTACGACAAATACGGCATCACTGAGACGTATGCGACGCCGTGGATGACCGGGCGGCATTATGAGGCCGCTTACACCCAGGGGGCTGATGGCGGATCGCTGTCGCTGACGGCCCCAAGCATGGCCATCGATGGCGAATTACGCGGGTCCACTATCGCCGGCGAGCGGCAGCGGGCCCTACCGCCGGGGTTGAGCAAGCTTTCCTTGACCTTCGAGGCGGAAAAAATTCTGGCTCTGCCAGGTGGCGCACGCCTGTTTCTGACAAATTCTCCCACGCCGCCCGCAATTATTTTCGCCGATGAGGGGTCCTACGCAGATCCGGGGGCGTTTCGATTGGCGGAAGACGAGCCGGTGCCTTTGGGCGCGGATCGCATCGCCTCGGTGATCTTGTCGCCGGAGCTGCTTGACGAACAGGGATTTGGCCACCTGGCGATCCGGAACCCCGATGGAAACGTGACCGTACCAGACGGGGTCAGGCTGGTCGCGTCGCCACGGGGTTCGATTTCGCTGACCGGTGCAAACGTAACGGTGGGCGGCGAGGTTACCGCGCCGGGCGGGACGCTGGCGTTTCTGGCCTACAACATCTCGCCGATTTTTGCCTTGGAGTTTCCGCTCGTGAATCCTCTGGGGTTGGCGGCCCCGGCCCCGGTGGCAAATCGCGGGTTATTTGCGCTGGGACGTGGTGCGAGTTTGAGCACTGCCGGTTTGATTGTGGATGACCGCCCCGGGCTGGCTACCTCGTCTGTGCTGCCGTTGGTCACCGCGGGCGGGGGTATTACCATCGACTCGCTCGGCGCGGAACTTGCCGAAGGCGGCGTGATCGACGTGTCGGGCGGGGTGGCGATGAGCGCTCGCGGGGTCGTGAGCTATGGGACGGGGGGCACCATCACCATTCGCACCGGCCGGGATCCCGGTTTTTCCACGGTCCTTGGGGGAACACTTCGGCTCGGCTCAAAGCTCTCAGGCTATGCGGGTGGCAAGGGGGGCTCGCTGGCGTTGCAAGCTGGCGTGATCCAAGTCGGCGGAGACGCGGTCTTGCCCACGGCCCTTGTTTTATCACCGGAGTTTTTCCGCCAGGGTGGCTTTACGAATTATGCGCTCACCGGCATCGGCGCACCGCCTACAGCCACGTCAAAAGCGGGCTCATTTACGCCCGGGATTAGTATCGCGCCGGACATCCGGATCGAGCCGGGGGCGGAAAGCTGGCTGGCGATTCCCCATGCACGGGGGCAGGACGAGGTCGTCCTGCGGCCTTTCCTCAAACCGGCCGGGCTGCGCTCTGCGACGAGTCTGAGTTTCACGGCGCTGGGTTCAGACGATCAGTTCACCACTGGCGAAATCGAAGTGAGGGGAGACGTCGTGATGGGTTTGGGCTCGGAAATCGTGACCGATGCGGGTGCGAGTGTTTCTTTCAAGGGGCAGACGGTCTCGTTGCTCGGTGCGGTCAGCGCGCCCGGCGGCACGATTACAGTTGCCGGCGCAGGGAGCTTTCCAGTCGCGCCGGATGCCGCGCTCAATGTGACGTTTGCACGACCGACGGTTTACCTCGGCAATGCCGTCCAGTTGTCCACGGGCGGGACGGCCCTCCTGGTGCCCGACGCTTACGGGCGCAGGCTGGGCACGCTTTACCCCGGGGGGGCAATCACGGTGACGGGAAATATCGTAGCCGACGCCGGGGCCGTCTTGGATGTCTCCGGAGCCTCGACGGTCTTTGACCTGCATCCCTCGCAACTGGGCGGCACCAGTTCACCTCTCGTCCCGCTCAACAGCGGTTTGAACAGCCCGCTCGCTTCGCTGCGCAGCGTGCCCGTGCAGATGGACAGCAACGGAGGTCGCATCGACTTGCAGGGGTCGCAGATGCTGTTCACCGACGCGACGCTCCTCGGGCGACCGGGCGGGCCGACCGCCCTCGGGGGGGATTTATCGGTGTTCTCGGGGCGCTTCTATCCGCAAGGTGCCTCGCGCACGAGCGCGGAAATCAATCTGGTTGTTACGCAAGGCGGACGGACGATTTCTACAAGGAACACGGAGCGCGGTATCGGCGTTGCAGTGCTGGACGACGCCGGCGCGATCCTCACCGGGATGGGCTACTTCACCGCCGAACGCTTCATGGAAGGCGGCTTCGATTCACTGGATCTCGGGTTCAAGTTTTTGAATGCCGCTCCCGTGGCGTTCGGCGGGAATATTGAGTTTAAGGGTGCGGTTTCGATCTCGGCACCCGGCACTCTTCGCGTGGCCGCCGGTGGGGTCATTCGCGCGGATGCAGACGTGCAGTTGCGCAGCTCCCACGCGGTCATCGGACAGCCGTTCCTAGCCCCGGCGCATCCCAACGACCAGATCTTTCCATTCCAGCAGGATCCGCCGAGCCCGACCCGGGCCTTGGCGCTCGCGCCTGTCTTTGGCCCGGGCAGCCTGAGCGTGACCGCGGACCTCATCGACATCGGCAACCTGTCGCTCCAAAGCATCGGTCGGGCGGCTTTCAC
Source organism: Chthoniobacter sp. (assembly GCA_031390545.1). Classification (GTDB taxonomy): domain Bacteria; phylum Verrucomicrobiota; class Verrucomicrobiia; order Chthoniobacterales; family Chthoniobacteraceae; genus Chthoniobacter. The sequence goes on from JANMTP010000047.1 coordinate 41,086, forward strand.
CGCGAAAAACGGCGACATCCGAGGCAATGGCACGCTGAGCATGGCAGGCGACCTGATCCTCCGCGCGGGCCAGATTTATCCGACCAGCCTCTCGACTTTCAATGTCTTCGCCTACGATCACGCCGGCGGGGAGGGCTCCGTAACCATCGCTGGTTCGGGCACGCGGGCGATGCCGCTTTCCGCCGGGGGCAGCTTGAATATTTTTGCCTCCAAGATCACCCAGGGCGGGGTGCTGCGGGCACCGCTCGGCTCGATCACGCTGGGCTGGGACGGCAGCACGGACTTTGACCTTTCGGATGCGGATGTGGATTCCCCGTTTGATCCGGTGGCGCGTCGGGCGGTTGCGGTCGGCATTTCGAAAACGGTGACGTTGCAGGCCGGGAGTCTGACTTCTGTTTCGGCAGCCGGTTTGGCCGACGATGCCGCTTTCGCGATTCCTTTCGGGCTGAGCCCGGATGGCAGTTCATGGATCGATCCTCGAGGCGTGAATATTACCGTGACTGGCCTCCCGGAGAAACGGGTCGTCATCGCTGGTGGAGCGGTCGTGGCCGAAAGTGGCTCGACGATCGATCTTCGGGGCGGTGGCGATCTTTCCGCGTTTCGCTGGGTACCCGGCCCCGGTGGCGGCGTCGATCTGCTCGGGACTGCCTCCGTGGCCTGGAGCACCGATACGGCTTACGCAGCCGGAGATTTGGTCACCGACGGCGGTCAGACGTGGTCGGCCCGACTTTCCCACACTGGTCAGAAGCCGACGTCCAGCCTTTTTTGGACGCTCGTGCCGGAGTCCTACGCGGTCGTGCCCGGCTTCCCATCGGAATTTGCGCCCTACGCTCCATTCAATACCGGCGAGAGTGCCGACGCGCTCGGCGGCGATCCCGGCTTTGTCAGCAGCACGCTGAGTGTCGGGGATCAGGTTTACCTGGAGAGCTCTCCCGGCCTCCGCGCCGGGACTTACACGCTGCTGCCGCGGCGCTATGCGCTATTGCCGGGGGCATTTCTTGTTACGCCGACGATTGATAAACCGATCGGTACTTTCACCTTGCCAGAGGGGGCGAGCTACGCGTCGGGATACCGGGTCAATGCCTTCAGCCACCCGCAAAAGACAGCCACGCTGAGGACACGCTTCGAAGTCGCCCCGCCCGACGTGTTGAGTCAGCGGGCCGAGTATGATTTGTCGTTGGCGAATGCCTTTTTCCCGAAAGCCGCCGCCGGCCTGAATGTCACGCGAACCCAACGCCTTCCGGTCGATGCGGGTTATCTGGCGCTTCACGGCAACAGCGCCTTGCAGGCGGCTGGAAATGTCCTCACCGCCCGCCCGGATGGGGGCCGTGGGTCGGCGATTGATGTCAGCAGTTTCGCCAGCATCTACGTCGTCGGTGGAAACGGGGTGGCCCCAAGTGGGGCGGCAGTCGTGCTCAGCGGTGCGACCTTGAATTCGTGGGGGGCGGAAAGTCTGCTCATTGGCGGAGTGCGACGCCGGACGAACGGCGCAACAGTCGTGGAGGTGCGGACGAGCGATCTCATCCTAGACAATCCCGGAGCTTCGCTCTCCGCGCCCGACGTCACGCTCGCCTCGCGGGTCGGTCTGACATTAAGCGCGGGATCAAGTGTGGTCGCGACGGGGACGCTTTCCGAAGCCGCAGACGTTTTCACGATCACTGGTAATGGCGCCCTGCTGCGAACCGCCGTGCGCGGTGGCGCAGCGGTGACGCGAACGGGTGTGACCAGTGCGAATACGGCGCTTCTGACCGTTGGCGCGGGAGGGCGGATCGCGGGCGGCAGTGTCACGCTGGACTCGACCTTTGGCACCAATCTCCATCCAACGATGCAGATCGAGGCGCAGACGCTGGCGCTGAACGGCGGCCAGATCAGCATTCTCTTTGACCCACCCTCCGCCGTGCTGACTGGCTCGGTCGTGAATCCGAATCACCTGACCCTCTCCGGCCAACTCCTGGAAACGGTGCAGCGGTCGCAGTCCCTCAGCCTGCGCAGCTATCGCACGATCGACTTTTACGGCTCCGGCACGTTTGGCAGCCCGGGACTGGGCAGCCTGGCGCTTTCTGCAGCTGGGATTCGCGGGTATGACCAGGCTGGCGGCACGGTCTTTATCCGGGCGGGTGACGTGCTTTTCGAGCGGTCGGCGGATGCCGTGGCGCTGGCCGCACCCGCGGCGACCTCGGGGGCCTTGCAAGTGGAAGCGCAAACTGTGCGTCTCGGAGCCAACGCTTTTTCTGTCGCGGGCTACAGCGACGTTTTCCTCAGCGCCACCGGCGGATTGCTGGGCGAGGGCGCAGGATCATTCACCACCCCGGGCAATCTGACGATCACCGCACCGGTCATCACCGGGGCACGGGGGTCGTCGCACGAAGTGACCGCGACCGGCGCGCTCGTGCTGGAGCGCGGTGGCGGCGTGGCGAGCGTGCAGGGCGGGCTCGGGGCGGGCTTCACTTTCACGGGGGCCAGTGTCTTCGCAAATACGGACATTTTGCTGCCGAGCGGCCTGATCACGCTCCGCGCGCGGACCGGGGACGTCACCGTCGGCGGCGCGCTGCGGGCTGACGGGACCTCGCAGGCCTTCTATGACCTAATCCGATTTTCGGATGCGGGCGCAATTACACTCACCGCCGATGCGGGGGATGTGGAATTGCTCGCCGGCAGCCTCGTTTCGGCCGCGGCTCATGCCGCTGGCGGGGACGCAGGTTCCGTCACGGTCGCGGCCACCCAAGGCGCGTTCCTCATCAACGGCGCGACCCTGTTGGGCGGAGCTGCCGCAGGGCAGACGACCGGCCGGTTCGTGCTGGATGCCGGCATGCTTCCGTCCTTCACCGAGGTCAGCGGTGCGCTCAATGACGGAGGCTTTTTTGAAGAAAGAAACCTGCGCGTCCGCACTGGCAGCATCGTCATCGAAGACATCGGCGGGACCGCGAACGTGGCCCGCAACTTCACGGTTTCCACCGATCAAGGCGACATTACGGTCACCGGAACAATCGACGCTTCTGGCCAGACGGGCGGCAAGATCACGCTGGCGGCTGGGCGCAACCTCTCGCTCGAATCGGGTGCGGAGCTAACCGTCCATGGCGCGGTCTTCAGCAGCGCGGGGAAGGGCGGCGAGATTCGGCTGGAAGCGGGCACGGATTTCAACGCCGCCTTCACCGGGCCCGAGGATCCCACGGCGATGCTCCTCGTGAAGACCGGCTCGACGATCGACCTTGGGGTGGATGCTTTCGTGGCGGGCGACTACACCACCCCGGGTTCCAGCGCCTTCCGCGGCCAGTTCACCGGCAAGCTGCATCTGCGTGCGCCCCGCCTCGGGAACGACATTGCCATCGGCCCGATCGCCGGGAGCATCGAGGGCGCGTCGTCCGTCCTCGCCGAAGGTTTCCGCATCTACAACCGCACTGGCATCGGCACGCTCGACACCGCCTTGCGCACTCAGATCGACGCGGACGGCGACAGTTACCTGAATGCCGGCTACGGCGCCATGCACACCAAGCTGCTCACCGGCAACCCCAATGCCGCGGGGCTGGATGCGGTGCTCGTTATTGCGCCAGGGGTCGAGATCATCAACCGCACCGGAAATCTCGCTCTTGGGACGGCGAACACGGCAGGCGGGGCCGCGACTTCGCTCCATACGGCGGACTGGGATCTTTCGACTTTTCGCTACGGGCCCAAGAATGCGCCCGGCGTCCTGACCTTGCGCGCCTCGGGCGACCTCATTTTCAACAACGCGCTGAGCGATGGTTTCAACCCCGTGACCGCCACCGTGGCCAGTGGCCACTCCAGCCTATGGCTGGCCACGCTCATGGACGTCAATGCCGCGCTGCCTGTGAATACGCAGTCCTGGTCCTATCGCTTTGCCGCAGGCGCTGATCTCGGGGCGGCGGATTTCCGCGCGGTCATCCCGAATGCCGGCTCAGTGTTGGTCGGCGAATTTTACGCCCCGGTTCCAAACAATTCGCCTTCGGGCTTGAACGCGGCGGTGGGGGTAAACGGTTTGACGGCCAATACTATTCGCATTTCGATCAACAACACCAACGCCGGCACCCGCTACGAGGTGGTCCGCACCGGGACGGGCGACATCGACATTGCTGCGGGACGGGACGTGCAACTGCGCAACCAATTCGCCACGATCTACACGGCGGGCGTCCGGGTACCAACGCCGACGACCGTCTTTGCCGCGGGCGACTTTGTCATCCCGGTCGTGGATTTGACCGGCCAGGTGCAACCGGCCAATCTGAACGGCGCGGTGCAGCAGCAATACGCGCCGCAGTGGTCGTTGGCGGGCGGAAATGTGAGCATTTCCGCCGGCGCGGACATCTGGCGGACGACGCTGCGGCAGGGCGTGGTGATCGCCGATTCCACCGGCCAGATGCCGGCCAACTGGCTCTACCGGCGCGGCTATGTTGATCCGGCCACCGGACTTTTTGGCGTGGGCGGCGTGGACTTCGGCGATCCGCCGATTATCGATGCGGCGGCTTCAACCACATGGTGGATCGACTTCAGCAATTTCTTCCAAGGCATCGGCGCGCTCGGCGGGGGCGACATCGCGCTGCTCGCTGGCAGTGATGTGGTTAATGTGGACGCGGTTCTGCCCACGAATGCCCGCATGCCCGGCGTCGATCCGATCTCCGGCTTAAACGTAGCCCCCGATGCGGACCGGTTGCTGGAGTATGGCGGCGGTGACCTCACCGTGCGCGCGGGTGCGAACATCGACGGTGGCGTCTATTACGTGGAAAGCGGTACGGGTTCACTTTTTGCGGGCGGAGTTATCAAGACCAACGAGTCGCGCTCTCCATCGCGCGGCATTCTCTCCAGCCCCCCGGTGTATCTGGACCCGGTGACATGGTTGCCGACCACGCTCTATGTCGGAAAATCCAACTTTGAGGTGAGCGCCCGGGGCGACATTCTTATCGGGCCGGCGACGAATCCCTTCCTGCTGCCGTCCGGCCTGAATAATCGCTATTGGTATAAGACGTATTTTAACACCTTTGACAACGACGCTGGCGTGGACGTCGCGTCCTTTGGCGGGAGCGTGACGCATCGCCTCGGCACCGCCACGGCACCGATCCTGAGCAGTTGGCTCTCGTCGAAAAATCTCTTCACCAATCAACTCACGACGAACTCCTCCAATTTTCAGCCCTGGATTCGGCTGTCCGAGACCGCGCTCGGTGCGTTCAGCACCTTCACACGGGTCATGGCTCCCACTTTACGGAGCACCGCTTTTGCCGGCGACCTGAACATTGTCGGGCCGATGACGCTCTTCCCGTCGGCGAGCGGCACTTTGGAATTGGCGGCATCCGGCGGGATCATCGGATTGCAGCCCTCGGGCCGGACCGGCGCTCTCACGACTTGGTCCACCGCGTCGATCAATCTTTCGGATGCCGATCCGTCCTTGATTCCCGGCACCAATTCTCCCTTCGCCTATCAGGCGGTGGTGGGCCGGGCTCCCATCCCGCTCCGAGAAACCAACACCTCATTCCTCGATGACATCAATCAGGCGCTCACAGAGACGGGTTCCTACAGCGACCTGAACGCGACCGTGGAAATCCAACAGGCGCTGCATGCGAGTAGCCTTCTGCATCGCGGAGACACCCAACCGGTGCGCCTCTACGCCGGCGGCGGTGATATCACCGGACTTACTCTGTTTACGCCAAAGGCGGCACGGGTGATTGCGCAAAACGACATCACCGACATCTCGTTTTACATTCAAAACCTGGATGCGGCGGACATCTCCGTGGTTTCCGCTGGGCGGGACATCGTTCCTTACAATGAGAATAGTCCGCTGCGTTCGTTGGCGAGTAATTCGACCCTCGGCAACAGGATCATCGATCCTTTGCGTTCGACGGTGACCGGCATTAACACCAACACTCTGGCGGGCGACATCCAGATCAACGGCCCCGGGGTGCTGGAAGTTCTCGCGGGACGAAATCTAGATTTGGGAGCGGGGCCAAATTTTCGAGATGGCACAGGCGTGGGGATTACCAGTATCGGGAGTGCGCGGAATCCGTTCCTCCCGCAGGACGGCGCGGATATCATCGTGCTGGCGGGCGTCTCTGGGGTTTCCGGGAGCGGCCCGGCTTTGGGCTTGAGCGTCAGTTCACTCGATTTCGAGTCCCTGGCCATGCAGCTCGTGTCCGCAGAGGAGCCTCTGGAATCGGCTTACCTCACGAAACTAGGATCCGCGGGAACGCTGGCCGATTTGACCGACGAGCAGCAGGCCATCGTGGCGTTGGAGAATTTCTATCGCACGCTCCGTCTCAGCGGGCGTTCCGCCGTGGCAGACGGGGACTACAGTGCGGGCACCGCGGCCATTGAGCTGCTGTTTGGCCCGGGTGCCAATACTGGCGGCGAGGTGCTCACTCGCGCCCGCGAAATCCGCACCACCTCGGGCGGGGCGATTTCCCTGGCGGTGCCGGGCGGCGGCGTGACGATGGCGTCCGATATTTTCGGCAATCCGCTCGCTCCCCCGGGCGTCGTGACGGAATTCGGTGGCGCGATCTCGGTTTTCACGGATGGCAGCGTCAATATCGGGAGTGCCCGTATCTTTACCCTGCGCGGCGGGAACATCGTCATCTGGTCCTCAACCGGCGATATTGCGGCGGGCAATGCTCCGAAGACAGTGGTGACGGCGCCGCCCACGCGGGTCGTCATCGACTCTACCACCGCGACGGTGCAAACGGATCTCGGCGGCTTGGCGACGGGCGGCGGCATCGGCGTGCTGGCCTCGGTCGTGGGGGTGCCGGTGGGGGATGTCGATCTCATCGCGCCGCTGGGCGTGGTCGATGCCGGAGACGCGGGCATCCGTGTCACCGGCAATTTGACCATCGCCGCAACGGCGGTGTTGAACGCCTCGAACATCCAGGCGGCGGGCACTTCGGCCGGCGTAGCCTCCACCCCCACGGTCTCCGCGCCCAATCTGGGGGCGCTGACTTCAGCCAACAATACGAACGCGGCGGGGGCGAGCGCCGCACAGGATCTCGCTAAAAAACAGCTCCCGCAGGAGCAGATGCCTGAAGAGGCGCCCTCCGATATTTCTGTGGTAGTGCTGGGTTACGGACCGGACAACGAGGAGGAGAGAACGAGACAACTTCCCGCCGTCACCCCGCCCCAGACGGGCAACGGATCAGACGAGGAGGAGGAGGAGAAAAAGAGGAGAATGAAAAGGCAAATCGAGGAAGCGACCATGGCCGTTCCCTGAAAATGCCCTCCTCACTGGATCGGCATCCTCCACTCTCTAAACTCCACCATTATTGCGGCGGATTGATGGAGGCCTGCTGGTTGGCGGCGGTAGTGATTGTACCGCTGGCCTACAATCCGCACGGCGTGGCGGCATTTCAGCCCTTCAAGATGGCCTTTGTCCGGCTGCTCGCCGCAGTGCTCGCCGCGGCTTGGGCGGTTTGGTGGATGGAGGGCGGACGATCCACTGGACCGGTCGGCAACTCCCGTCTGCGGAAGGTGCTCTGGATGTCCGTTGGTCTGTTGGTCCTGACCCAAGTAATTTCGAGCGTCTTCTCCGTCGATCCGGCGCAGAGTTTCTGGGGTTTTTTGCCGAATCGTGGGGGCTTCGTGAGTTTTCTGGCCGAATTGGTGATTTTCGCTGCGGTCGCCGCCCACTTGCGCACGCCTGCGCAGATGGACCGCCTTACGGCCGCCATTATTCTCCCGACAATCTCGATCGGGCTTTTCGCGATCGCGCAGAGTTGCGGGTTTGATCCGCTCAGCCTCAATACCGTCGCCACTGCTCTCGGCCGCGACGTCGTTTCCCTGGCGGGTCACCACATTTCTTTGGCGGCGTATCTGGGGATGGTCATTCCGTTCACGCTCGTGCGCATCTATCAAACGCTGCGAGATCGGTCCGGGCAACGCGCCTCATTTTCCGTCGGCGTGTATGGAGTGATTTTCCTCCTGCAATTGACAGCCGTGGTTCTAGCCAAGAGCCGGGGGCCACTGCTGGCTTTGCTGGTCGTCCTGGCCACGCTGGCGGTCGCGTGGGCCGTCCTCGAAAGATCGAAAACCCTGTTCCGCTGGGGGGTGGGAATGGTCCTTTCGGTGGTCGTCTTTTTGGGCGTCCTCAGCATTCCTCATGGCCCCCTTGCTCCCCTCCAACGACTCCCGGTTGTCAGGCATTTTGCTTCGGCCGTGCCGGTGGGCCACGCCCCCGACAAGTTCCGCACCAGCCTCTGGAATCGAGCGCCGGACGTCGTCCTTGCGAAGGCCCCTTTTAGCTTTCCAGACGGTCGTGCGGACCTTTCTCCGAGCATCCGCACGGCCTTCGGCTTCGGTTCCGAAAGCCTGCAAGGCGTGCTCCCCCGTTACTGGACTTGGATCGACCCCGAAAAGCGGCTGGAAAAAAGTTTCCATAATCTGTTTTGGGACTCGTGGTTTTCCTCGGGAGCCTTGGGAGCTGGCGCGACGCTGCTCCTGTTTGCGGTGGGAATTCTGCTGTCATTTCGGCCCTTGGGAGTGCATCTCGGAAGGCTGGAGGTGACGGCAGGATTGCTAGTGGGAATCCTGACGGTGCTGGGTTTTGTCGCCCGGTTTGGCCCCGGCTATTTTGGGCTCGGCATTCAGGCAGGTTTAGCGGGAGGTTTGGTCGCGGTGCTCGCGGGCAGCCTCTTGTTTTCACGCGAAGCGGCCCTTCTGCCCCGTCCGCCACTGGCAACGGCCTTGCCAGTCATCGCGGCGGGGGCCGCGTTGGTGGGCCATTTAGTGGAAACCGCTTTCGCCTTTCCGGTGGCTTCGACCTCGCTGCTCTTTTGGATTTGCCTCGGGATCGTCGCCGCCCACGCCCGACAGTCGGCGGATGCGCTGCCCGTGGAACGGCCCACGGCGGCCCAGCAAGGGCGACCGTGGGCGCTGCCCTTGCTGGCCGGACTCGCCGCCACGGCGTTGATCTTTGCCTTCGTGCATTTGGATTTCGTTAAGGCGATGTCGTGGGGGGAGATCCTCGCCGTCTCGATGACGCGCATCACGAGCACCAAAGCCCCCAGCCATCTCGTGCCACTGGTAATCCTTCCCAGCTTGGCCCTGATGGGGGCCTTCGCCGCGGCCGAGGTCGCGCGCCGGGGAGGGCAGAAGTGGCTGGTGGGGCGTCGCACGACGTTCCTCGCGGCCATGCTTGCGGTCGTTTATGCCGTGTTTAAAGCGGGTCAGACCGCCGCGATCGGGCCGCTCCCAGGGCCGTCGATCCCGATGGGAGCCATCGTCCGACAAGCCGCGCGTGCCGAGTCCTTGGTCATCGCATTTTTCGTCATTTCCGCCGCGCTGCTCGCCCTGCTTGGCGGGGCGTGTGCGGACCGCAGTGTGGCCCGCGCACGGGCCTGCTCGCGGCGCGGTCTCTTGGTCGCCTGCGTCCTCGCGCTCGTGGTCGCGCTTACCGCCTACCCGATCGCGCTCCGCTTCGTTTTGGCCGACACCGCAGCGGCCTCCGCGAATCTGCGCGCGATCAGCCCCGAGGCGGGCACCCGGCGGGCGAGTCTCGAATTGCTGGGTCGTGCCATTCAGCACGATCCCATGGCCTACGAATACCGCCTCCGGTTTGCCGAAGCGGGCCTGAACCTCGCCGCGGAAAGCGATGCGCGGTCGGGCGATGCCCTTCTCGAGCGAGCGGGCGGCGTCCTCACGGCGGGTCATGCCCTTTCTCCGCTCAACCCGATTAGCTATGCGCACGCCCGGCTCCACATGCGGCGGGCGCTGGCCGAGTCGCGACCGGTGGAGCAGAAATCCCACGCGATGGAAGCCCGGCGGCATTTCCAGGAAGCCGTGCGTTGGGATCCGACCGCCGACCAGATCTGGGTTGAGCAGTCGGTCGTCGAGGGCGGATTGCTCGGCGACCGGGAAGCTGACGAAGCGGGCTTGCGTCACGCGGATTCGCTCATTGAGCCTGACACCGCCTCATTGTGGGCCGAGGCCTACGCTAAATGGAGTGTGCATGAGGGATTTCCGTTGCTGAAGCAGCGCTACGCGGAGCGCGGTCTCATTCACTTCCGACGGGCCTTGGAATTTGCCGCTCTGAAGCCGGGTTCCACGTTCGCCCTGCATCTCGGCAAAGGCACACTTCATCGGAACCTCGGTCAACTCCCGGAAGCACGGGCGGCGTTCCAGGCGGCCGTTGGGGAAGGGCACGCGACGGATGGCTGGCGCGCGGAGGCAATGCTCGCGCATACCCTGAGCGATCTCGGCGACAACCCTTCCGCTTTGCCGCATGCGGTTAAAGCGCTGGAAAGCGCCCCGGCTGAATTTCACGCCGCGCTCAGCGAGCTGAAGGCCGAGCTGGAAAAGTGACTTCCGTGGGCAAGAAACATTGCCGTGACAAGCGCGTGATTTCTCCGCGAACGCCATCCAACCTCCTTGCCTCCCTCACAAACGGATTCAATTTCATCGCCGAGCGAACGACCTCGACCGCCTTGCCCCATCAGCCCGTTATCCGCATCCCACACGACCATGAAAGTACCCGCCGCCATTTCCTTCACGCTGGCCTCCCTGTCGCTCTCCCTGGCCTCGGCCAATGCTGCAGAACCGCCTCCTGCGGCTCTCGCGACCACGGTCCCGGCCAGTGAGGCCGAAGCCCAGTTTCAGCTCGCCAGATCCCATTTGAAAAGCGAAGGCGGACCGAGCGATCCGGACAAGACCTTCAAACTGATGAAGCAGGCAGCCGATCAAGGCCATACCGAGGCCGAAGCGGGTCTAGGATACCTCTACGCCGCGGGAATCGGCACCGCGAAAGACGAAAGCCAGGCTTTGGCGTGGTATAAAAAAGCGGCGGAAAAGGGTTCCGCCAAGGGCCAATTCAATCTTGGTCGGATGATCGCTCAGGGCCGCGGCGTTCCAAAGGATGCCAAGGAGGGCTTCCAGTGGATGCAACAGGCCGCGGATCAAGGCCTCCCCGAGGCTCTCTTCGCCGTGGGCGAGGCCAGTTACTCCGGGACGTATGGCCAGGTGAGAGATTACAAAAAGGCATACGCCTTCCTGCTCAAAGCCGCCGAGCTGGGCATGGCCAAGGCGCAGAATATGATCGGGGTGATGCACCAGGAGGCCAAAGGCCTCCCGAAGGTTGATCGCACCGAGGCGGAAGCGTGGTTTCGCAAGGCCGCTGCGCAGGGGGACGTCAAGGGCCAGAGCAATCTCGGCCATCTGCTCTATACCCAGCCGGGGGATCGTGCGGCCAAGTTGGAAGCGATCAAATGGCTGCTCGTAGCCCGACAGCGCGGGGACGTGCTCGCCACCCAGACGCTTCGTCTGACCGAGGCGGACATCCCGAAAGCCGAAATGGCCGAAGCCCAGCGACTGGCGCGCGCGGTCAGTTCTCAGACACCAACAGAATGACGGTAGGCTGAAGTCCGGATAGCGGGTCGAAACTCAGTGATGGGGCAGATGGGATCCGCCGCGTTGTCAGACGCAAATGTTGGATGTGGGGAGAAAGAAAGGCTCCTACCACCGGGCAACGCCGCGGGCTTCGCGTTCCGCATTCAGGACTTGCCGAAGGTAGGCTTCCCGCCCGAAGAGCATTTGGAATTTGCGGTCGGCACGTTCGGTCTCAGCTTTCCAAGTGACGGAGAGATCTTGGCCAAAATTGATCCGCTTGAGGAACTCTGCAGAGATTTGGCTCTTCCACTTTTCCTGTTCCTCCGTCAGAGGCAACTCAGGGTCTAGGGCCATTAGCGCCGCGGGAAGTCGGACATCTGGTTCCAGCTCGAAAACCTGCCCGTTGGGTGCGACCAGTTCTGCGGCATAAGTGGAGCGGCCGGTCACGGGGTCGGGATGCGTGCTTCCTGGCCGCAAGATGAATGCGGCGGCGGCGGGGGCGGCTCCAGCGATGCCTCGCGGGACTTCCGAGCGCAATGCCGGAGGGGTGATAGCTCGGCCGGTCGGTGCTTGCTCCAGGACGGACGAAGTCGGAAGAGGTGTCGCCAACGAGACGGCGGATGCTTGAGGAGAATTGTTGGAAGGGAAAGAAGGTGCCAGAGAAGCAGGTTCCTTTGATGCGGATTTCGCTGCCGGAGGAAAAGATGTCGCCGGTGGCTTCGTCTCCAAGCCAGACGATGCCGGGTCTGGAGTGAACACGAATAGTGTTACGGAGATCGCGGCGAGGCTCACGCAGCCAAGGAGCAGAGCATCGGTTTTTTTCATGGCATTTGCGGGTTTTTTTTTGACGAGAGAGAAAATCACCCGAGGCCGGGTGGGGGAAGGGAAAAGGGGGTGGGTCTTCAGGCAAAAAAAACTGGCGCCGGGATGAACCCGACGCCAGTTGTGATTTGCGGTCCGCTGACCTCAGGCGAGGTCCGCGGGTTGGGCATTAGGCTCTGCGATTACGGCGCAACGTCCGCGAAGTCGTCCGCACGGCTCACGTTCATGAGGCTCGTCGGGAGACCTGCGGTGCCGATGTTGTTCGGCACGTTGGCGACCAATTCCGCGAGGACGGCCTGCATTTCAGGCGTGTCGTTCAGCGAATTGTACATCAGGTGCTGGTAGCTCCAGAAGGTATACTCACCCTCCGTGATTTTGGCTTGGCTGCTGGCACCGAGGGGCTCAGCGGGAGTAATCTGTGACCCGTTGTAGGCGAGCGCCTTGGCTCCGTTGGCAATGGCGGTCGTCGCATCGGAGATGCCGAAGACGCCCACCATCAGGAGATTCACCGGAGCGCCGAGGTTGGTGCCCGCGGCCGTCTGGCGTTGCACGTTATTGCTGGTCGCACCGAAGACCAAGCGAAGGCTGCTGCTGCTCTCGAAGCCGCCGTTGCCGGCGGTATCGGTCGCGGTCCAGACGTTCGAGATGTTCGCACCGTCGCCGGTGGGCCAGAGGCGGAGCGTGGTCAAGGCGAGGGTCGCTGCACTGGCGCTCGCACCATTGGTCGTCGGCTTCCACTGCTGGACGGGGTTCGCTGGTCCATAACCCGTCTGGGACAGGTAGATGGTGCGCGTGCCGGAGCCATCGCTGCGGCCCGAGATATACACGCGGCGGGCATCCGTCGTCGGGAAGAGGTAGTTCAAAGGCTGGTTGCCCGTGCCGTACAAGGTCCGCAACTGGTGGTCGTGGATATTGGTAAAGCCAGCGGGCGAACCCTCATTGACACAGGGCACGAACACCGTCACGCCGACAATGGCGGAGACGGTATTGGACACGTCGAACGGCGAATTCGCGGGGAAGGAATCCGAGAACGCGAGGTCCGCGAACGCGAGTTCCGAGCCGGCCGCGACACCAAAGGTGCCGGTCACACCGGGGACCGCTGTGGTGTCATTGCTCCCACCACTCGTCAGCGCGCTTTCCGGCAGGAAATCCTGGCTGCCCTGAGGGGTGGCCTGGGTCCGGACACCGGCGACCGATCCGGTCCAGGTGCAACGGATGACCGTGACGCCGGTCAGTCCCGGGAAGGTCCCCGAGAAGATGGATTGACGGGCGCTGCGGATGGAGGCGAGACCGGCGGAGGTGCCGACGTGCGCGAAATCCGTGAGGCCCGCGCCGTAGGACGCGATGATGGAATCGATGGACGCCGTGCGGAACGCGGTGGCTCCGGTGATGTCGATGACTTGGTCGGCAGCGCTCATCGAAGACGTGAGGGCCGTGAGAGCGGCGAGGCCGCTGAGGATGAATTTATTTTTCACTGTTTATTGGAGGTTAGCGAGGTGCTGTTGGTTTGGTATTTGCAGACTGAATCGGATTAAGCAGTGGCCGTGCGGCGGCGGCGGAAGCCGAGGCCGAGGACGGTCGCTGCGCCGAGCATCAGGGCCGAGGCGGGCTCTGGAACGGGAGTGACGGTGAAGTCCACATTGCCGGCTTGATCGATGCTGAGGAAGCCCTGGAACTGCGGAGTGCGGATCGCGCCGCCTTCGGCAAACTGGCCGGAGAAATCGTTGACCAACTGGCCACGATAGATATCCAGCGCGCCTTCGACGGCACCGCTGGAGAAGGTGCCGAAGCTGCCCGCGGCGAAGCGCTGCTGAACGCCCCCTGTGTAGGCACCAAAGGCGGTGGACTGAACACCCGCCGGGGAGGTGGCATTGAAGTCCTCCCAAGTGCCTGCGGTTGTGTTAAGCAATACAGCCTGCCCCGACGCTTGAGCTTCAAAGGTATTGTTCAGGGCCGTGATGTTATTGGCGACCCCAGTCTGACCGGAAGCGCTCGGCGTGCTCAAAGAAGAACTTGCGTTGTTCTCATTGCCAATGGCGGTGCGCGCCTTTGACATATAGAGGGTCTGATTTGGATCGCCGTTGTCGAGGCCATCCGGCGGATTGGAGTTGGACCAGGAACCAGCCGCGCCCCAGAAGAGATTGGTATTGTCATACCAAGCCGCTCCGAACTCGTTAGTGAGGATCGAGTTAACGTTGACGATGTTGTTGAGGTTGATGTTGTTCACGTTGTTGTCACGGAACTGGGTGGCGGTATTGCCCAGGCTGACCATGACGGTCCGGTCAGAGCCGGTGCCGCCGACGGCGCGGAAGGCGAGGATGAGGTCGCCATTGGCGAAGCCAGGATTCTGGGCCATGGCTGGCGCGATGCTCAGTCCGCTGACGGCCAAGGCCGCGAGCGTAAGAACTGTGTGGTTTTTCTTAGTGATCATGTTTCTTTGGTTTTGATGGTCGGCTGGGCGGTGAGCGGAATTGCCCTCCTCGGCAGCACGATGAACTTTTTACTAGACGGGCGGCGGGACGCCAAGAAACGTGATGTAACGTTCTCGGGGCGGAATGACGGCGAATTGCCTGAAGAGCGAGGGGGAGAAGCCGCCACTTTACAGAGAAATGGCGAGACCTGTATGACGTTTGAGAGGAGTCCGACGGAGAAACCGCACGCGCTCAGCGCCCCAAGTGGGCGGCGGAGGTGGAATTCACTTCTGCCAAAAGCCTTTCTTCCTCCGGCAGGAGCGGCTTTTCGCTGCCCTTCTCGAGATATGTCCGGGCCTTCTCCGCTTGCCCGCTCGCGGTCAAGGCGAGGCCGTAGTAATAAGCCACCCGCGGATTTTTCAATTGCTCGGGCTTCAAGGCGGCGAAGACGGCGACCGCCTCCTTGGCCTTCTTGCGCTGCAGTAAGGACAGGGCGCTGGTCGCCGCGACCTCGGGATTGCCGGGGTTTTCGTCGAGGAGAGCATCCGCCAGGCGATGGGGAAAATCCGCGTCCTGCCCGGTGAGTAGTGAAAAGCGCACGAAATTGCTCCGGCAGGTGACATCCTCGGGCGAGGCGCGGCGGAGTAACCGGCTGAGTTGATAAAGTTGGGTGGTGTTGCGCTGCTTTTCGGCGTCCGCCCAAAGTTGGTCGATTACCCAGCGCGGGCATTGGGGAGTGCCCGTCAGCTTCCACATGACTTCCGATGCTTTTTCGGAGGCTTCCCACTTAAGGAGCATCCGCCCCAGCGTCTCGAGCATTTCGGGACGCCGCTGGGCGGCGGAAAGCGCTTTCTTCCATGCGGCGTCCGCGGCCGGGAGGTCAGCGCCTTGTTGCACGGCCCGCCATTGAAAGGCCATTTCCAAGGTTTCGACGAGCGCTTTTTCCTCCGGGAGCATGGGGCCGGTAGCCCCGGCCGACAACGCCGGCGCGGCTTCCTCTGGCTGACCCAGTGCCGCCAGAACCAGGCCATGGTACCGCGCTGGACGTGGCTGCTGTAACTGCTCCGGTTTGAGCTGCCGCAGGACCGCGAGCGCCGACTCGAGTTTGCCTTGGCGATAGAGCGAAAGACAGTGCGTGGCTGCGGCGTCGGGGTTCGCCGGGTTTTCGGCATGGAGGGCCTCGGCCAGTTGGTGCGGGGAGTCAGCGCTTTTTCCCGTAAGGAGGGCGACGGCAATGAAATTGTTCCGGGCAGCAAAGTCTTTGGGGTTGGCGGCGAGGACCAGTTTTGCCGCCTGATAGATCTCCGCCGAGTCGCCACTCTTTAAGGAAACGGCCCAAAGCGTAGGAATGGCCCAAGCGGGACACCGTCCTGCGGTCGCCAGCTTGTTCAGCACTACGCCCGCCTTGCTTTCCCAATTCCATGCGATGGCCACTCTGGCCAAAATCTCCAACCAATCCGGTCGTGTCCCCGCCGCCGCGATGGCCGCATCCCAGGCGCGGTCGCATTCCACGCGCTTCCCGTCGCGGTCAAAGCGCTTCGCTTCAAAGGCGGGCATCAGAATTCGGCGGAGCGCTTCCATTTCTGGAAGCAGCGGGGTCTCGGCGGCAAGCTGGAGAGATTTTTCCGCTTCGTCCGGCCGACCGGCGACGGTGAGGAAAAGACCTTGGTAAAAGGCTAACCTGGGCTCCGCAAGTTTTTCGGGAGGAAGCTTGGAGAAGACGGTGACGGCTTCTTCCGGCCGGTTCTGGCGGAACAAGGAAAACGCGAAGGCTAACGCGCTGTCGGCGACCGCTGGGTTTTCTTTGTAGAGAGACTCTGCGAGGGGATGGACCGCCGCTTCATCCTGCTGGGTGATCAGTGCGAGGAAGATAAAATGGGTCCGCGCGACGACGCTTTTCGGATCCGCTTGAAGGAGCAGTTTGCTCGCGTTGTACAGACCCGGCGTATCGCCTTTCTTGAGCGCTGCACTCCAGAGAGCCTCGGCCGCCCATCGCGGATGATGGCCTTTGGCCACCAGCTTCTTTAAAGCGTCCTCGGTCTTCTCTTCCCAACCCCATGTGTTGATTTCGGTAATGAGTCGTTGCAGTGCTGCGGGATTCGCCTGCGCGGTTTCCAGCGCTCGATTCCATGCCGTTGCCGCACCGCCAGCATCGCCAAGACGTTCGCAGGCCCGGGAGAGGAAGGCGAGCGCAGGTAATCGAGTTTTTCCCAAGACACCCCTTCGAGGCTTTCCCGGAGTTTTGCCCAATTCGACGCTAGCGCATGCGATTCGGCGACGGCGACGCAGACCGGAGGCTTGGAAACCAAGTCAACGGGAAGCGAGGCTACCCATTCCGGAACTTGCAACGAAAGATGATGCGCGTTCATCCAGGCAACCACCTGCGCGATTCCTTCCGGTTCGGCCGCCGTTTCTTTCTGAAGCTCACCAAGGCGAAGATAGAAACTATTTTTGCTTACTCCGGCCGCGGTCAGCGCCGAAAGGCGGGTCAGCTTATCGCCAACGCTGGCCCCGGGAGATGCGGCCAGCGCGTTTGCGAACTCAATGGCGCGCTCCTTTTCGCCGCGGTCGAGGGAATCGCGCACCAGCGCGCGCAAAGCTGCGGACGCAGTTGCGGGCTTTGTCTTCAACTGATCGAGCGTCGCGAGCGCCCCGGCTCGCAATTCCGGCGACTTGGCGGTTAAGCGCAGCTTCGCGAGCTTCAACTGGTAACTGTCATCCGCGGGAGCGAGCTTAGAAGCCTCCTCGGTGTGCGACTCGAAGTCCGCGGTGTTTCTCAGCGCTAAGGCGATGCCAGCTGCGATGTCGTGGTATCGAACTGTTACTTGATCCGCGGTGGGTACCTTTGAAAGCGCATCTGCCGCCGCCTTGATGTTGCCGGCTTTCAGGTTGGCCTCAATCAGACCCAGGCGGTTCTCGGCGTCATTGGGATCAATCGCCTCGATCTGACGCCGGAAATCCAGCGCCTGCGGCGAGCCCGTTGCGTCCGCCATTTTGGCCATGATACGCAGCGCCTCCAGATCCTTGTTATTGGTCGCCAGAGCACCTCGCGCATTGAGGATGGCGGTGTCGTAGTCGCCCTTGGCGAAGGCAACTGCGGCCCGCTGGACTTTACGCTCGCCGGTCCATTGATAGTAGAACCGCTGCGCAGTCGGCATGGCGAGAAAGGCGGCACAAAGGGAGAGGCCAACCGCGATCCAAAGGAGCGGCTTTTGATACCAAAATGTAAGTTTATTTGCTGGTGGCTGCATGGAAGCGAGGTGAATGGCTTTGAGGACGCGTTAAATGTCGGGAGTTCTTTCAGGAGGTGGAGCTGGGTCCCGACTCACAATAAGTGACGGCAAAATACGCGCAAAAGCAGCGTCGGCTTCTTGTGCGTCTTTGCAGCCTGAGACTGCAATCTCTGCGGCCTGCTGACCGATCCAGCGCTCACGCCAGAGCACGGATTGGAGGCTGGCGATTTGTTTCCAGGGAGAAAGTGCGCCGTGTTGCCGGCCCCTTTCGGAACGACTCTGCCAGACCCCATGATAGACAAAGAGCAAGCTGTTGCCTTGCTTGAAGGTATAGGCATGAAAGGGAACGGAGAGTCCGCCGGCCGTGAAGTTCAGTTTGCCCCGGTCCTCTTGCAACTCGCGCCCCGTAGCCGGCAGGCAGATATCTGGGCGGTGCATCTGCGCCGCCACTCGAGAAAATGCCGGGCCAAAATTCCAATCAAAAAAATACATCAGCCACTTCTTTCCGTCGGGTTCCGACCATGCGGCACTGGTGACTTCATCGTAGCGCAACTGAGCAAGGGCGGTCGGTGCCACCGGCAGAGATTTGCTACCTGCGGGAACTCTCACCCCCCACGGATTTTGCGGGGGGGGGGCGCTGTCGTAATACCAGCACTCGGTGACAATGACGGTAAAGCCGATCAAGGCCGCGAGTGTAGGCGCAAACCAACGCGGCAACGATTGGGCCGACGAGATGCCCATCGATTCCGGTGCCTGGAGCGCACTGCGATCAAGTCGGAGCGCGACGATCAGAATAACCGCTACAGTGACCAGGAGGATGGTCGTCCCGGCGGGGTCATGCCACCGATCGACCTCCGCGACTCCTTTCGAGGCCGCGCTCCAAGCGAGAAATCCGACACGAAGAATATTCGCAAGAAATGCAGTGGCCACGCTGGCGCCAATCAAGAGCAGTCGACGGAAAATGCCGAATCGGAACAGCTCTCCGATGAAAATGGCGGACATCAATGAACCTTGGAGTGAGCGGATCCCGCTACACGCCTCATCCACCCCAACCACACCGCCTGCCACCTCAAGCAGGTTCCCATGCTGTAGAGCCGTCACTCCGAAAAGATCGAGTCCAGCCACGGCGGCGCTCGCCACCGTGCGCATGAGCGTCTGCATCAGGGGGCTCTCAATTTGGTCCGGCCAGGGGACCGCCGTGAAGATGAGTGCCACTGGAAACAAAAAATACCTGACCCAGGGCCAGCCGCCGACAGCTCCAATAGCTCCGAGGAGGGTGAGGACAACTTGCGCCACGAACAGCCAATTGAAGAGTGACCAGTCAGGATTCGGTTGAAGGAAAAGCCATGATGGCAGCAGCAATGCAGAGCAAATGCAGGACACCCAGAGGCCAATCCGGCTTGGGACTCCCGGTACAGGACGAGTTATCCATCGCTGATAACCAGCGTAGAGTGCGAGTCCCGGGACTAACCAACCATACTGATATTGCGGGTTCAAACTCCAATGACCGGAGAGGCTCCAGCACGCCATTAAAAACAGGGAAATAAAAGGCACGAGTCGCCACGAGACGAGAGATTGTGGAGCGACAATTGCCCTGTCGAAGGCCAATGCTGGAGAGGTAAGTGGAGTGCGCAAAGGAACGAATGAAACACGGTCACTGTTTTAAAATACCGTCTTTCACCGTCATTCCTGAATCTCAGACCCAATGCGTACGGGCAATGCGTTTAGCGTTACATTTGCGCAACAGCGGAGTGTCTGTCACATGCGTCAGGCGACTCCATTCTCTAATATGGAGAAAAGTCACAAAATGGACGCTAGAACGTAACAACAAAAGCATTGTTGCTGTGATACAGAATCGAAAATCTCCCCGCGGTATTGGGAATTTATGTGACAACCTATCGTCTCCGATCCCTTAGTTTTGTCTCAATCGAACTCGACTATAGCCACTATGCTTAATTGCTGTCGCTGAGTTAAGGCTAGCCGAAAGCTCACAGTGTAAGTCATGACACAATCTGCGTCAGTATTTCTTGAAACCATAATTTCCATGACTTTTGTGACACGAACGGCGCCGAAATGTAACTATTTAGAAATTGCTGGGTGGCCGACTAATACCTACTCGTCGGTTTGAACAAGTTGCGAGGCGACATTTATATGAGTGCTGTTTCGCAACAACAGAACCACTACATGAAACTAAACAAACCAAGCCAACTGTGGAATATTGCATTCGCGATATCTGCCGTCTTATCGTTTGCTGTTGGCCTGCCTCAGGCCACAGCCATTAACACTACAGTCAAAAACCTTAATGATTCTGGCAGCAATAGTTTGCGGGCGGCAATCACCAGCGTTAACGCTTCAACTGATCCCTCAAATACCATCAGTTTCCAGGCGGGCCTCAATGGGGTGATCAATTTAAACTCGGCGTTGCCGGAAATTGCCGCATCGGTTTCCGTCAATGGACCGAGTGCCGAGAAAATTAAGATCGTCGGACGCAATGGAGGCGTCTTCAACGTCCTCGCCGGAGTAGTGGACATTTCCGGTTTGGCCCTGCAAGGCAAGGGGACTGATGCAGGCGCAGTAGTTCGCAACCAATTCGGCGTGTTAACCATTTCCGAGTGTGTCATCGAAGGAAAAAAACCAGGCAATCAAACCGGCTTGGACAATGAAATCGGCGGCACGACTACGGTTGTTTCCAGTGCCATTGTTTGGAATGACAACCGCGGTTGCGGAACAAACGGTGGCGGCGTCCGCAATAGCGGAAGACTGACACTTATTAATTCGACGTTGGCGGAAAATAGTGCTCGCCAAGGTGGAGCGATTCATAATTCGGCGGACGGATTTGTTTCGCTCATCAATTGCACGATTGCTGACAATAAAGCCTCCGAATCGGGTGGCGGCATCTACAATCTGAATACCGTGGAGCTTGGAAACACCATCGTCGCGCGTAATAAAAGGGGATCCTCCTCCAGCGACGTCAACGGGATCTTCCAGAGCCAGGGTACAAACTTGATCGGAAACACGACAGGCGGCTCCGGTTTCGTCGGCAGCGACATCGTAAACATCGCCAATTCCGCACTCAAGTTTGCCGCAAATGTCGCTGACAATGGCGGGCCGACACCCACGCTGGCGATCTTAACGGGCAGTCCTGCGATCAATGCTGGAAATTCGACCATCGCAGTCGATCAAAACGAACAGCCACTCGACTTCGACCAGCGCGGTGCACCGTTCAATCGCTTCAGAGGCACTACTGTTGATATTGGAGCCTTTGAAACCGAAGCACCCGCTCCGCTTGAGAATGCCCGAGCCTACAAGCAACGGGCTTTAAAGACCATCTCGGATTGCCTTTGCCAGAATAATATTAGTTCCACCGACCAATTCTATCTGAAGTGGGCAGGTTGGAGAATCGCTTCCAGCTTAAGCCGTTGGCTCTGGCTGGACGGCAATCAGCTATCCAAATACGGCTTCTTTGTTTTCGAGCGCGAAAAGCAAGCGGTCTGGTATTTGTCTAAGATCACCAGTGGTCCTTGTCTCGCCGCTGCGCAAAGTGCTACGGCGGATCTCGTCACCGCAGACAATATCATCGCCCTCACGGCGCTCAATGCCGCTATGGGTACGCCATGTGCCGATCTCAATCAAGCCAGCGCGAAATATGACGCTGGTGTCGCAGCCACCGATCCATTTGCAGCCATAGAATTCTTCAAATGGTCATGGTACTATTCGCAAAAATGCCTTAATCGTCCCTGCGATTACGACGACGACGAAGAAGACTACGAATATCACCACTCTAACTAACGCAGCTTAGTAAACACAAGTCACTATGGGGCGGCCGGAGCAATCTGGCCGCCCCGTTCGCGTGATGGAACTGCTTTCAGCATTGCAAAAATAAAGGGAACTGTCCGAGGGGTCTGCAGAACATCTCCGCTACGTGGCCTTGTTGTCACAGAGGTGCCGCATGAATGTTACCAGTGGGATCTTGATGCTACCCACCCGGGAAGCGAGGTTTCTCTCCCGCAATGAAGTTTCTACTCAACAGATGAATAGGTACAAATTGAAGCTTCGCACTTCACGACTGCTGGGTAAGGAAAACCTTGGCGGCACTCGCTGCTTATGATACGCCAGCGGACTCGCGGTTTGGAGAATACGCTCCTGATTTGTCAAGCATTGGTCGTTGTCCTTGCACTCTGGACTTCAATGCTCGTTGCGTTCCATTTCTTCACTGACGCCAGTCCGTTGCACTTTGATCGATATCCGCTCTATGGCGCCGTCTTAATTCTGGGTTTGTTCATGGAAGCGATCAGCCGGGATCCCGAGAGGAAGACGTTCAACTTATTCAGGCTCAACATTTTCGATCAGCATCAGTTAACTGTCCGGCAAACTGTGTTTGTTGCCGGAACACTATTTCTCTTCCTGGCAGCGGCGAAGGACGCGTTCATTTCGAGAACGGTCATGGCCATCATGATACCACTGTTGTATTTTGCGCTGTTCGGCTCCAATTGGTTTCTTCCGCGTTTTCTTGCCAGACGCGTCTTTGGTAATAACCGGATCGAACGGGCGCTTTTGATCGGCTCAGGGCACGAGGCACCGCGCCTGCAGTCTTGGCTGAGGGAAAAGGCAGATTTTGGGTTTCGGACGGTAGGGATTGTTAGTTCCGAAATGCATTCAGATACTCGGGGATTGCCTTGGTTGGGAGAGCGTCGTGATCTGGGGAAAATTTTAGCCGACTACCGAATCACCCAAGTAATCCTTCTTGAGTTCCCAGCGTCGCCGGAAGATCACGAACAGCTCGTCGAAATTTTGGAGAACCACGGGGCGCGGCTGCTGATACTGAGCAACTTGGAGGAAAAATTACGGCACCGAGCTGTGCATTTCGAGGACTCCGGCCTTGAGTTTATTGCGCCGCGTGCAGAACCCTTGGAAGACCCGTTGAACCGCGCATTAAAGCGCGTCATGGATTTGATGCTGGCGATTCCAGTCGTCGTTCTCGTTCTGCCGGTCCTGTCTGTTTTCTTCTTGCTCGTGCATAGGCTTCAATCTCCTGGACCGCTGTTTTTCCGGCAGGTCCGAGCGGGAATTCAGAATAGGAAATTTGCGATTCTCAAGTTCAGGACGATGCATGTCAGCGATATCGACGAGAACCTCCAGGCTACGCGGGGAGACGCGAGAGTCTTTCCCGCAGGCCATTGGCTTCGTCGAATGAGTCTGGATGAGATTCCGCAATTTTGGAACGTGATTGTGGGGGAGATGAGTGTCTGTGGACCCCGGCCGCACCTCCTTGACCACAATGTCGAATTTGCACGTAAGATGCGGCGGTATCACCTAAGGACCTTTGTTAAACCGGGCATTACGGGTCTTGCCCAAGTTCGCGGTTTCCGTGGCGAGATCCAAAGTGTGGCTGACATTGAGCAGCGGTTGGAATCTGATATTCAATATTTCGAGAACTGGCGCCTTTCGCTAGACTTGGCAATCGTCTTTCGGACGGCCCTTCAGGTTTTACTCTTCGCTGGCGTTCGATTAATCCGGGGCCGCGAAGACGATCACAAAAGCGAGACGTCTGCTGCACCACTATCTGTGGAGGGCAGGAGCCATTCGGGGGAAGCTGCTTATGTTTGTGAACATGCCCGCCGCAATTTCCGCCAAATTCTTGGAGTCCGGTTTTTTGTGGGTACGGCCGAAGAGGCCGTTACTCTCGGAATGAAAGGGGGGCTTGTTGTTGCCCCCTCTGCTCCCGTATTGCTCAAACTAGAGATTGATCGTATTCACCGTGCCGCTGTTCAAGGAAGTGCATTGGCGATTACGGATAGTGGATTGATGGTTTTGTTATGGCAATTGCTGACCGGCGAGAAAATCAATCGTGTCTCAGGCCTCGAATATTTAAGGTTGTTGTTGGATCAACCGCAGTTGCGAGTTGCCGGGGCAACATTTTGGGTAATGCCCAGCCACGCCGCCATGGCCCACAACCTTGCGTGGCTTCAGCAGCAGGGCTTTGCTGTGTCTCCTGACGATTGCTACATCGCTCCAGACTATTCAAAAAGCGTTGACGGAAGAGTTGTGGACCCAGACCTTACGCAGCTTCTCTCAATTCGGCGTCCGCTCCATGTCATCATGGCCATTGGTGGCGGTGTTCAAGAAAAGCTCGGTGCAGAATTGTTAAGCAAGCTCGCCTTCCGCCCTGCCGTTCACTGCACGGGTGCTGCAATCGGGTTTCTGAGCGGAGAGCAGGCCGGGATTCCTATGTGGGCGGATCGATGCCGGCTCGGATGGCTATTCCGGTGTCTCCACGAGCCGGCCAAGTTTCTGCCTCGCTACTGGGATGCTCGCAGACTACTAAGTCTGATGCTGTATTATCACGGTCGGCTTCCTGACAATGGGCCTCCGATGACCCGCGTTAGCGGCGCGGTTGAGTCACTGGCTAATGCGCGCCCGGGATCATGAAATGGATGGCCGGCCAATCAAGGCGCAACGCCCAATGGCAAAACTGTGCTCCTTGTTAAACCAGCATCTTTTTCTCGTCCTAGCCATGTTTGCGATTTGCACGTCAGAGTCTGCCGGGGAGGAAGTACAGAACTCGTCTACGCTAAAAATAGGGCGCTTTACATTGAATCTCGAGGGTTCTTTGAACATGGAATTCAATAGCAATATCAACGCAACGTCGATAGACCCGATCGAGGATATCGTCCTCACTCCGGAGCTGGGTATTGCGGTTGCATGGCCGATTTCTAATTCCAATAAACTCAGCTTTCGCAGTACGATTGGCTATTCAAAGTACCTCAACAACCCTCAGTTCGATCGACCATCCCTAACGCTTTCGCCGGACTCCGCGTTGAGCTTTAGGCTTCATGTGGGTGAAGTTCTAATCGAATTTCACGATTCGTTTGCGCTCACCAGTGATACGAGTACTGAAGCTGCACTGAGTGGGGTCGTCTCCCTCCCACGCTTCGAAAACACCATTGGGTTTGCGATTATTTTTGACCTCAACCAAGCGGTTGTGTCCTTGGGGTATGATCATTACAACTTTTTGGTTGTCGGATCTGCTGCCTCTGGAGACGGAACCGAGTCAAAGGACCTTAGTAGTTTGAACTATAGGACCGAACGGGTCTCTGCGTCGGCCGTGCTCTCCGTGGGTCCGGCGGTTCGTTTGGGCGTTCAAGCGTCCGCCGCGGACACCCGTTACCAGGATGCGGTGACAAATAATTACGCAACCTTTAGCGTTGGCCCTTCTATTCAATATCAATTAACCCGATTCACGGAACTTCAGGCAACATTCGGCTTAGTGGGATACTCGACAAAAGCTGGTGAATCTCTCTCCGTGACACAAATCACAGCTCAGCCGGACGGATCATTCGCCGCACAAACTGTCAACGTTCCCGGTCGTGAAGGAGGCGTGGATCTCGGCTCTTACGCGAGTCTCGCCATCGGCAATCGACTGAACCGATATTACACGCAAAGCATTTCTATCGGACATGAGGATCGATCCGACCCGTTTTCCGGACGCACCCAAACAAATTCTGCGAGTTACGCTTCAAATTGGGCTCTCGGTAGGCGCATTTCACTTGGTCTGAATTTGTTCGTGCAGGATATCAAAAGTGTTGAGGGAGGCGGTGTCGGAGTGGCGGGTGCTTCCGACTACCGGCGTTTTGGTGGGGCAATCACTGCTGTTTACGCGATCAGTGATCGTTTTAACGTAGGCCTTTCGTTCAGCTTTATTAAACAAGAGTCGGATACCCCATCCGCCGCCTATGACCAAAACCGAGCCTCGGTACGGGTCGGATACCGCTTTTGATGCCATACACGATCTACTTATGAACCTTCCCTATTCTCTCCACAGCCTTCTTTTTCAAACCCCATGGAAATCAGTTGTGATCGGAATGTTCGTGACCTTCTACTGGTGTTCTCTTTCGGTGGCTCAGAACAGCTCAGGGGCCAGCAGTGCATTTGAAAGTCGCACTCAAACAGCGGACGCTGCGCCTCTCGTTGCCCCTACGACTAGCACGGTAGCTTTGACTACTTCCATGGAGGTTCTTAATAACTCGGTCAAATTGGGAATTGGGGACCGTATTAGTTTTCGCATCGTCGAGGAAGCGCGCGCCCCAATCGGGCTGATTGTTACTGATTCCGGAGAAATGGAAGTACCCCTGATCGGGAGGGTGATGGCCAAGGGCAAAACGTGCAAACAACTGGCCTACGCACTCAAGCCGATACTGGAGAAGGAATACTTTCACACCGCGACTGTCATTCTTGGGGTCGACGGCATCAGTTTGCGCTCTCGTGGGAAGGTATATATCACGGGCCAAGTGCGGGCGCAGGGGCCGCTGGAGATCCCGCCGGACGAAATGTTGACCGTGAGCAAGGCAATTCTGAAAGCCGGAGGATTCTTGGAGTTTGCCAATCGAAAAAAAGTTAAGTTAGTGCGCAAGACTGTGGAGGGGCAGACGCAGACTACTTTGGTTGACCTACATGAAATTTTGGAGCGAGGGAAGCTAGAGAAAGATCCCGTGTTGGAACCGGGTGACTTAATTAATGTTCCGGAGCGTTTGATAAATTTCTAAATGATTACTGACAAAACAAAGGATGGGTCGATTTCTTCGCTCTGGGCGGGCGTTCGTCTCCAATGTGGGCGTTACTTGGACCTGTTGCGGCGGCGGTGGTGGCTTCTGTTCTTAACCGTCAGCCTTGGTTTGTGCGGAGCGGCCTGGTATGTTTCTCAGCAGCCCCCTGCCTTTCTGTCAATTGGGCGCCTGATGGTGAGCGGACAGATCCGTATTAATGAGGGCGCCCAGTATAGTGAGGAGCTTTTCAACTTTTTCGGGACGCAGATGGAATTGATGCAGAGTAGCGAGGTTCGTCAGCGTGCGCACAAGCGGGTGCAGGCGTTGCATGCCGATTTGCCGCGCGAGGAAGTTAAACTCGAGGTTGGCCAGGTTCCTCGCGCTTCTATCTTCATCATGCGCGGTCTTGGAACGTCGCAAAAATATACACAAGCCTATCTCGATGCCTGTATGGACGAATACATCGCCACGAAAAAGCAGATGCGTTCACAAAAGTCGGAATCCACAGCAGGGGCTCTTGGAGACGAGTTGGTGCAGTTGGAAAAAGAAATGCAAAAGGACGAGGACTCAGCGCATGAATTTCAGAAGGAAAACAATATCGGATTCCTGCGTGAAGAGGGTAATAGCGCCGGGCTTTATCTAACGAAGGTCAATCGCCAACTGGCGGATTTGCGCACTGAACACGACCTTTTGGCTCTCCTGGATCTGGATCAGAATATAGGCCGACAGCCTCTTTCCTCGACGGCTGCCGGAGATACCAATACCAGCCCCCAGGAAGCGTGGATGGCGAGCTTTGGCCCATTAGCTGAGTATCAGAGGACGAAGCAGAAAATTGAGGAGTTGAATACGGAGCGGGCGGATCTTGCCAAGAAACTTCGCCCCAAACACCCGTCGATGCTCGCGCTAGCGGAGCAAATCGCCAAGGGCGAGGCGCTTCTCGAAAGCCATCGAAAACAGAGCGTCGAAGCTCTCAAGACCCGGCGTGAAGCGATCAAACTTCAAGTCCAGAATCTGGAGGCGACTTCGAAACAATGGGAAACCAAAGCTATCGAAAGCAGTCGCCGGATCGCTGACTTTGACAAGATCCGATCAAAACAAGAACGGACGAAAGCTCAATATGATCGGCTGTTGACCAGTCTCCACAGTGTTGACGTAACCAAACGCGTCGATCAGGACATGATTTCAATTCTGGATAAGGCGTCTGTTCCCATATCCACGCGGCCTGGTTTGGAGATCATCATGGCCACGGGATTCGCCATCGGCGCGGTCGTGGGGTTGGCGATTCTGTTCATTCTCGACAAACTGGATGACCGCATCGGCTCGTTCATGGAAATCCGTGCAAACTTCACTGAGAGCCTTCTCGGTCAGATTCCGAGAGAGGTAGCGAAGGGAGGGGTGGGGCTACTAGTGCCGAATGACACCCGGCATTCTCTCCTTGAGTCGTTTCGGACACTGCGATCATCACTCATTTTCCTCCCTGTGGAACACGAGCGTCCGAAAACCTTCTTGATCACGAGCGCCACGCCGGGCGAAGGCAAAACGACGATCGCTTCGAATCTTGCCATTTCTTTGGCCTTCTCAGGCGCAAAAACTCTCCTGATTGATGCTGACCTTCGGCGCGGACGGCTCCACGAACTCTTCAATGTTGCTGCAGAAGATCTGCCGGGCTTTTCTGCAGTCCTTCAGCAACGAATCAACTGGCAGGATGCAATCGTTCCCACTTCCACTCCCAATCTGATGCTTCTACCCCGCGGAAAGACCCTTGCTCATCCTGGAGAACATTTTCTTGGAAAAGTTACAGATCAATTTCTCCAGGATATCTACAAGCACTTTGAATATATCATCTTCGATAGTGCTCCGGTGATGGCAGCAGACGACGCTTTGAGCCTCGCTCCGAAAATCGACGGTACAATTTTCATCGTCCGGTTTGCCGTTTCCTCAGTCCGAAGCACCCGAAAATCGATGGAACTGCTCACCCAGCGGCGCGTTAACCTGCTGGGACTCGTCTGCAATGACGTTAAGCTCTCCGAATCAGAATATGGCTACGGTTACTACTACGATTACAAGAGCCACGAAAAGGAAGTCGGTACTGGAGCGTAGTTTAGCCCGATTTGTCTTACCGACATCATTGTTCGTGGAGCGAAGGTTGCAGGGATAGCGATGCAGGGGTTGGGATGCGTGCGGGCCTTGATTTGTGCGAGGTCGAAATCGCTCGCGAACCCCTGCCATTTGCGCTCGGCGAGCTTCAGTGCCTCGCGGTAAAAGCGTTTCTGCGGCGTTCGCGGTCGCCGCCTCAATGGTCGAGAAATAGGCGCGCGCCACCGCAGCGGCGAGCGACTGACGGGCAAACTCGTAGTCGGCTTCGAGAGCGACGCTCTCGCTGCTGAGCGCGGCCAATCTCGTGGCTTTTGGCAAAGGCGA
Organism: Chthoniobacter sp.; assembly: GCA_031390545.1. Classification (GTDB taxonomy): domain Bacteria; phylum Verrucomicrobiota; class Verrucomicrobiia; order Chthoniobacterales; family Chthoniobacteraceae; genus Chthoniobacter. Next base: position 69,820 of record JANMTP010000047.1, read on the forward strand.
GCCGTTCCTAGTGGCGACGGCGCTGACTGAGCCGGGGCGGAGACGGGGCGTGCCCTAAGGATGCTGGTTTCTCCTTCCCCTTGAGGAGCGGGCCTCGCACAAGTGAGGCCATGTTCACCGCCCTTGTCGATCGCCTCATTGCCCGTTTTCCCCGCACTACCAAACCGCTGGTCTGGCTGCGCGCGCACCGCAAAACCCGGCGCGCGCTATTTATTACGTTCTGCCATCTGCTCGGCGCGCTCACGTCGATCAACGCCATCCTCAACGTGCGCACCTCGCAAGGCGCGATCGCGTGGGTGGTGTCGCTCAATACCTTCCCGTATGTCGCCGTGCCGGCGTATTGGGTTTTCGGACGGTCGGACTTCGAGGGCTACGTCACTTTGCGTCGCGCGGGCAAAGCGGAACTCACGGGGCGCCAAGGAGAGATTTCGCGCGAGGTGGAAGCGTTCCGTTCGCCCGCGGATGCGTTGCCCGCCAGTGCGCAGCTTCTGGAAAAGCTCGCCATGCTCCCGGCCACGCGCGGCAATCACGCCGAGCTGCTCATCGATGGCCAGGCCACCTTCGACGCGATCTTCGCCAGCATCGCAGAGGCGAAAGAATACGTGCTCGTGCAGTTTTACATCATCCACGACGACGGCCTCGGCCGGCGGCTCAAGGATGCGCTCATCGCGAAGGCGCGCGCCGGCGTGCGTTGCTATCTGCTCTACGATGAACTCGGCAGCCATAAACTGCCGGAATCGTATGCGAGCGAGTTGCGCGCAGCGGGCGTGGAAGTCAGCGCCTTTAACACCCGGCAGGGTGCGACGAACAGTTTCCAGATCAATTTCCGCAACCACCGCAAGATCGTCATTGCCGATGGCCGCGAGGCCTTCGTCGGCGGGGCCAACGTGGGAGACGAATATCTCGGGCTTGATCCAAAGGTCGGGCCGTGGCGCGATACGCACGTCAAAGTCTCCGGTCCAGTCGTGCTCGCCGCGCAAGTGTCGTGGCTCGAAGACTGGCACTGGGCGACTAAAGCCACGCCCTCCTTAAATTGGAAACCGCAGGCCGCGGCCGAGGGCGATGGCGTCGCCTTTTGCCTGCTTTCAGGGCCTGCCGATCCGTTTGAGACCTGCACGCTTTTCTTCCTGCACGCAATTCACAGCGCGAAGAAACGCGTCTGGATCGCCAGCCCCTACTTCGTGCCCGACGAGCAGTTCATCTCCGCGCTGCAACTCGCCGCGCTGCGCGGGGTGGACGTCCGCATCCTTGTTCCGACCAAGGGTGACAGCAAGCTCGTGCAACTCTCCGGTTATACCTTCCTGCCCGAATTGGAAAAAGCCGGGGTCCAGACGTGGCGCTACACTGCCGGCTTCCTTCACCAAAAAGCGCTGCTCGTCGATGACGTCGCCGGGATCGGGACCGCGAACTTCGACAACCGCAGCTTTCGTCTGAACTTCGAGATCACCATGCTCTTTTCGGAAGCCTCAATCGTCGCTGATGTGGAAAAGATGTTCGTCGCGGATTTCGCGCGCAGCACCCCGGCGACCGCCGCGGATTTCACCGGGCGTCCGTGGTGGTTCCGTTTGGCCGCGCGCGCGTCCCGGCTGATGGCTCCGGTGCAGTGAAGCGCACTTAATAACAGCGATTCGTCCTCCGCTTCAACGCGGTGGGAACGGCGCGAAGTGCAAGGCGGCGACTAAGTCACGATCACATAGACCGTGGCGCCCTCATACATGACGGCGCGGTAATAGACTCCGCCGACGAAGTAGCAGTTGTAGCCACCGTACATGACGCGGCGATATCCGACGGGCACGGTGTGGATGTAACCCCGGGGCAGCGGACGCCTCGCCACGGCCACGCCATTGTCGCCCGCGACGACCGCGCCACGGCGGCCGACGGCGGCAACGCCATTGTCGGTCGCCACCGCTGCACCGCGACGCGTCACGGCGCCGGAACTGTTCTCGCCCGACCAGGCCACGCCGCGCGGGGTCCGGACAGCGGTTCCGCGATCGCCGCTCACGCCGTAGGCGCGACGTTGCGCCTGGGCGTCGCTGGTGCCGACGGTCAAAACCGCGGCCGTGAGGAGGGGAAGGAGGTAGCTAGGTAGTTTCATGGAAGTAGGTGAGTTAGTTTTTCCGGGCGGCGGTTTTCTTGCTGGCGGAAGCCATCTGGGCGGGCGTCCACATTTCGATTTTCTCCGCGCCTTTGGGCGGAGTGAAAGCGAAGTCGGCATCGGTCATCGGTGCGGCGAGATTCCAGGACGAGAAGTGGACGCGCACCTGCGGCTGGCCGTCGCGTTTGAAGGTCGCAACGAGTTTGCGCGGCAGCGAATCGCTCACCGCGATCCACAGTTCCGCGTCGGCGACTTGGCCCTTCAGCGCGAGGCGATGGCACTCCACGCCGCCTAAGCCGAGGAAGCCCGCGGCGATATTTTCGCGTCCCACGTAGGCGGCACTCTGCGCCTGCTCGCGGAGACCCCGGTAGGGATTGCTCACCGCAAACTCCGCGAGGGGCGGGGTGAAGCCATACTTCTGATCGAGCGCGGCGACGACCCCGTCGATGTCCGTGCGCATCGGCAGCGTGGCATAGGTATTCGCCCTCCCATCGAGCAGCGAGAGCGTGCGTCCGTCCGCGTAGAAGTGCCGCACGCCGAGATTCGTCCTCGCATGGGCCGCGAGCTTGTTTGGCCGGAGCACGCGCGCTTCGACGTTCGCCCGCTCAGCGACTGCGGATCCCACGAGCAGCGCGGGATCGATCTCGCGTTGCGCTTTGAAGGTGAAACTGCGGGCCGAGCTGAGTTTGTCCGACATTTGCCGGAGGATCTGATCGGCATTCGGTTGGTCGGCGGCAAAAGCGCCGCCTGCGAGGACCACGGACAGGACAAGACTGAGGGTGGTAGGGTGGGTTTTTGGGATCATGAGTTGGGCTTGGTTAGGGGCGGTGGCGGGTTTGTCGCTTGAGATACGAGTCACTTCGCAACGCTGTTGCCCTGCGGTGCGGGGTCTGACGAAGAGGCCTTAGGGAGGGAGACGATGGGCAGGCGCCCATCGGTCTGCCACGGGTCGCCGCCGCCGTTGCGGCCTTGGAGTTCCTTGTGAAAGCCATCGATCCAGCGCGTGTCGGAAACGCGGTTGGCTTTCGTGAGATCGGCGAGGAGCAGGGCGCGTTCGGCGTCGAGGTCTGGAGAAATGCGGTGCGTGATCTGCGCGGTGTTGCTGCTGAGTTCCACGCCGACATCATGCGTCGCTGCGCCCATCCACATCGGCCGTCCATCGACCATTTTCTCGGACCGCCAGAAACGGACGTGATGACGTTCGCGTGGGCTGTGACCGACGGGTTTCTCAAAAGCGAGGTCCTCCTTGCGCCCAAAAAGGTAGAGGTCGCTCACGGGCGCGGTCGGGTCCGGCTTGTCGAGGACGGTATCGACTGCGATCCGCACGTCACTGCGGACGCCGAGCGCAGCAGCGGCGCGCCAGCCGGCGGCCTGCATCGCGCCGGCGACCTCCGATTCGCTGCCGACGAGCGCGATGTTCAGCGGGTCGCCCGGGAGGCCGCTACTAGTGTGCGTGAGGTGCGGCTGGTCTTGCAGATAGTGCGCCTGCCGTGCTTCGCGCCGGTTAAACGCCCCCATGCACCCGTAGGCGACTAGTACGTAGGTCGCGATCACGCCGAGGGCGATCCACGTCCAGCGGGGAAAGCTGCGCCGATGTGGTTGCGGAGAGTCGGTCATGAGTTAGTTACCGGCGGTCTTGAGGTGTAGATGGAGGATGCGGCGGAGTTCCTCGACCGTTTGCGGAAGGCCGTAGGAGCCGTGCGGGCCGGGGACGATGAGTTCGGATTTCGCGCTGGCGAGATGCGAGCTTTCGTAGGGCACCACGCCGTCGGAGCTGTTCGGACTGTTCCCTTTGCCGCGGTCGCCGGCGATCGTGTGATGCGGCACCGCAATCGGGCGGGTGTCGAGGGCTTTGAGGAGCGGGGAATCTGGCGATAGCCCATGCACGCTGGGCGGGAAAAGGAACCCTTTTTTCCCGCCAGCGACGGCTAGCGTGTGGCCAAGCTGCGTCTGGATGTTGTCCATGACCTGGAGCGGGAGGTGGATCAAACTAAGCCCGATGGCGCCGATGGCATTGTCCGCCAGGGGACTACCGCGATGCGGCACGCAGATGAAGACGACGCGGTCGATGCGCGGGTTGGCGTCGAAGATGAGCGCCCGCTTGACGATGCTGTCGGGCGGAATTTTGGCGTGGAGACGGTCGGCGTCCGCTTCGAAAGTAGCGTCCCAGGCAGCGCGGCTGGTGGTGGTCACCTGCATCCGAGAGAGCAAACCCCCGAGACTGTGGCTGACGAGCACCATGTCTTTGGTGCGCGGGTAGAGGCGATAGACTTCCGCCAGACTCTCGCGCAATTGGAGTGCGGAGATCGAAATGGGATCGCCGGTCGGATAACCGAACGCCCAGAACTGAAATCGTCCGCGCATTGCGGGATCGGCTTCGACGGCGTCAATCGTATCGCGCCACATCCCCGGCTCAGAGACGAGACCATGGACGAAAACGACGGGAATGCGGTCCGCGTCATACGGCTGCAGCAGAAACAAGCCGGCCGTGTGGAAATAACGATCCACGCGCATCGCTTCCATCAGCCCGAGGAAACGCGGGTGCGGGTAGTAGGCGAGCGGCGCGGTAAAGTCGGCCGCCAGCGGACGGGTCGCACCGGCAAGCCGGACGGTTTCCCGGCGGGTCGGATCGTGCAGGGAGAGGACGACGTCGCGCACTCCGGGTGGTTTGACCGCCGGGCCTTTGAATTCCAGGATCGCGGTCACAGGCGCCGCGACACCGACCTCCGGCAGGAACTCTTTGCGAGGCTCGGCCGGTTTGTAAACTCCGACGATCGTCCCGCCGAATCCAGCATCGCGCACCTGCACTTTGAGGCTCTTCTCTTTCACCTGCTCCGGCGTCTCGAAGAAGGTGAAATACCCCGGCTCCCAAGTCGCATCCCGCCGGGAGACGGGCGCGAAACGCAACCGATAAGACTGACCGCCCGCCGTTAGCGTGAGCGGGCGATTCCACAGGCGGCCATTGTCTGCCGAGCGGAGGAGGAGGCTGAGCTCCGTGGCCGCGGTATTGTAAATGTCACGCGCCTTATGCGTCTCCTCACCGCCGAGCAGCGGACCGGCAGCTTCGGCGGCGGCGAGATAGTGCGCGGCGCGTTCTTCGGCAGTCAGCCGCGCCGAGCGGGCTTCGCGCAATTCGGCGACGGCGATGTGGGCGCGTGAATTCGAGCGCGCCGGCTCCGTCGTCGCGCATCCCGCGAAGACGGCGAGAGCAGCCCACATCCCGAGGAAGCGGAAGCGAACGATCAGGATGGAATGACGGTTCATGCGGCAGCGGTGCGGGCTGGGCCAAGGAAATCGAGACGCCAGCTAGAAGGCGATGCCCGCGGTGATCTGCGCACCGGACTGCGTCACGTCATAGACAAAGCCATTCGCGTCGTAGTCGGTGTAGAGATAGCGATAACCCATTTCCACGGAGACGCTGCGGCTGACCTGGCAGCCGAGGGCGCCAGAAAGTTGCCACGTCAGCTTCGAGCCGATGCCGAAGCCGCCGATGTCGCCTTTGGCCGTGAGGTAAAAAGCCCCGCCCAGATTGTAGCGGGCACGCAGCCCGACGTAGGGATCGAGCCACCATTCGTTCAGGCTGGCGGACTGATCGAGACCGGACTTCAGGGCGCTGGCGATCTCGTTCCCCAGCCGGTCTTTTAAGGTCGCGATCCTCTCCTGAGCGGCCGCCCGCAGCGCGTCGGTCGTCGCTTCGGCTTCCGCGCGGACCGCCGCCCGGAAATCCGCCCGCCGCCGATCGATGGCCCGCTCGACGACCGCATCGAGCCGGCCCGGCAGCCGCCCGCCCAGCGGCGCCACGGCGAAGCTGCGCCTTTCTGGACGCAGGTCTTCGAGCCGCCCGGAGACGCGCGTGGCGATGGCCCCCCTTAACCGACCCGTCAGGTCCAAATCGCTTAAGCCTTCCCGCAGCCGGTCCGCGAGAGCGTCCACCAATTCCGCGCTGGCGTTGTCGATCGCGTCGTCATCGGGATGCAGCGTCACCTTGTTATAGACATTGGTGTAGCGGACGCCGGCCCGGACATCGAGCCAGCCGCGCGGCCCTTCGAGCACGCGATAGTTCACCTCCAGATCCGCCAGCGTCTGATCGAGCCGCACGTCCACCTTCGAGACCAAGCCATCGCTTCCCACGCCATCCGAGGCGCTCACGTAGAGAAAGTCCCCATAGATACCGAAGCGCCCCTTCCGCGCCTCCGCACTGATCGAGCCGATCATATCCACATGCTTGAGCAGGTTTTCCGCGCTGAGATAGACTTTGGAGTTAACCCCATCCACGCCCACCGTCCCCGACGTCGCCGCCAGCCAGCCGGGCATGCTGAGCAGGAAAGTCCAACGGTCCGGCGCGGGTGTCTCGACGACCTTGGCGTCGATCGGATTCTTGTCTCCAGCGTGCAGCGAAGCGCCGGCGAAGCAAAGCGCGGTCACGGTGAGGCGGAGTGCTGCGGCCCAGGGATGTTTGGTAAACGGTGTGGTCATAAGCAGTGGTTGGAGGCCCCGCAAAATACCCGCCGCGCCGTCACTGCCGCCAGCCTTTTTCCCGTCGCAGCTCCAGCCGCGACGCCGCCGAAGCGCTCGCCACCCTCGGCCTCACTCTCCTCTTCTAAACCCGCCCGTGCGGCCCGCGCCGCCTCAGCCCGGGATGATCTGCTGGTAGAAAGTGCTCCACGGCCCGGGCTCGTTATTCTTGCCCATCCAGCGAAAGGCGAACCACACCGGCTTGCCCACATCCGTCGCCTCGAAATCCGCGCGATACGGCTGGCGCGATTCCGCGCCGAGGTAGTGCATCGTCTCCGGATTCGTCGGGGCCGTCCCGCCGATCTGCTCCCAGATCTCCACCGCCCGCGCGTTCGAGGGCTTTGCCAGGCTGTCCGGATTCGTGCTATCCGCGATGAAGAGGCGGATGATCCCGCGCGTGCTCACGTCCGCCTTTTGCAGCATCGGCGTCGTATCCGGCGTCGTGCTCGGCGTCCGCGTCCCGCTGGGCACGGTGATGTGCGCATTGGCGCGATCCACATCCGTCGTCGCCGGGTTCTTTTGAATGATCGCCGTCAGGTCGCGGATCATCGCCTCCAGGCTCGCTCGCTTGGCATCCTTGTCCTGCTTCGCGGCATGATAAGCGGTTTCGGCATTTTGGAAACCCGTCCATGCATAACCCCAAATCGTATTGGTCGTAGCCAGCGCCGTGAGCTGCGCGGCCACCAGCCCGCGCGTCAGGCCATTGGCCGCCACCCAGGCGGCAAAGATGGGGGCGAAATTGGCAAACTCGTCGTCTTGGCTGGGGATGAAGTCAGGCATAGGGATGGATTCTGGGTAGTTAAGTTTTCTGGGATGATACTGAGTCAGGGAAATCGCCGGGACGCATCGGTAATAACCCTAAAAAGGGGTGGGAAAGTTTTCGGATTGTTGTTCGCCCGTCGCTGGAAGGAGCGGCTACGTCAGGAGGGACCCAGTCGCTGGAAGGAGCGGCGTCGCGGCTGGAAGGAGCGGCGTCCCCGCTGGAAAGAGCGGCGTCCCCGCTGGAAGGAGCGGCGTTCCCGCTGGAAGGAGCGGCGTTCCCGCTGGAAGGAGCGGGGTCCCCGCTGGAAGGAGCGGCGTTCCCGCTGTAAGGAGCGGCGCCCCCGCTGGAAGGAGCGGCGTCCCTGCTGGAAGGAGCGGCGTCCCTGCTGGAAGGAGCGGCG
>JANMTP010000030.1:0-2953 GCA_031390545.1 Chthoniobacter sp.
CCGGAACTTGATGCAAGGCGAGTGCGCCCCGGAGGGGCGCTGGAGCAGGAGTTCCCCCCGCCCCTCCGGGGCGGAATTCTTTATTGATCCCGGTTCCGGTGGTTTCGCTTCGCTCCACCACCGGCTAATTTCCAAGACGCCTCCGGCGTCGAAAGGCATGACATGCACCATGCTTTACCAGCCTTTGGCCGGCGGGAGCGGCAGGTGTGGAGGCAGCTCAAACTCAACATCGGCGAGCGAACCGGCCAGCTCGGGTTTGCGCTGGCGCAAGAGTTCCAGCGCCTGTTGCAGCTCCGGGTCTTCGGCGGCAAGCCGATCCAGCGCAGTCTGGCTGCGCGGGTCGGCGAGCAGCGCTTCCCAGCGTTCGTTGCCGTCGAGCCCTTCCAGAATGATCGCAGCGACGAAGTCCTGTTGCTCGGGAGGCATGCTGGCCGCGCGTGCAAAGGCTTTTTCCAACAGTGCAGTCATGGTCGGAGAATCCCTCAATCGGGCCCGCGAATCAACCTCACGGATTCTTCCACCATGATCGAACGCATCATCGAGTGGAGTCTGCGAAATCGTTTCCTCGTCGCGTGCGGTGTGCTGGTGCTCGTGGCACTTGGTATCCATGCGGTGCGCACGACGCCCGTGGATGCCATCCCGGACCTCACGGAAAACCAGGTGCTCGTCTACGCCGACTGGATGGGCCGCAGCCCGCAGGAAGTGGAAGACCAGGTGACCTATCCGCTCACCACCGGCCTCCAGGGGCTGAGCGGCGTGAAAGATGTGCGCGCGACTTCGATGTTCGGCTTCTCGCTGATCACCATCATTTTCAAAGACGGCGTGGATCAATACTTCGCCCGCGCGCGAGTGCTGGAGCGGCTCAACTTCTTGCAAGGCGCGATGCCCGCGGACGTCAAACCGCAGCTTGGACCGGACGCCACTGGCCTCGGCTGGGTCTATCAATACTACCTCGACGTGGATCCCGCGCAGGGCAGCTACGATCTCGCCCGGCTGCGCTCGGTGCAGGACTGGCACATCCGCTACCAGCTTGCTAGCGTCGAAGGTGTGGCGGAGGTCGCGAGCATCGGCGGCTTCGTGAAGCAGTATCAGATCGAGCTGTCGTCCACGAAGATGCGCGCTGCGGGCGTCTCGCTGATGGAAGTGACGACCGCCGTGCAGAACGCGAACCTCAACGTCGGCGGGAAGGTCGTGGAGGAGAACGGTGCGGAGTTTGTGCTGCGCGGAATTGGCCTTGTCGAGAGCACGGAAGACCTCGAACTCGTGTCAGTAAAGGCGCGCGACGGCGTGCCTATTTACCTCAAGGACATCGCCACCGTGCAAATCGGCGGCGACTTCCGCCGCGGCGCGCTCGATGTGAACGGCCGCGAAGTCGTCGGCGGCACCGTCGTCATGCGGACGGGCGAAAACGCAAAGGCTGTCATCGAGCGCGTGAAGCAACGCATCGCGCAACTCGCCCCCAGTCTACCGGCGGGCGTGACGATCCGCCCCTTCTACGATCGCAGCGAGCTGATCGACCGCACCATCGACACGCTCAAGCACGCGCTGCTCGAGGAGATCATCCTCGTCACACTCGCGCACATCATCTTCCTCTGGCACTTCCGCAGCATCCTCATCGTTACGCTGCCATTGCCGGTGAGCATTCTGATTTCGTTCCTGCTCATGAAGCAGTTCGGCATCACGTCGAATATCATGTCGCTCACCGGCATCGCCATCTCGATCGGCGTGCTGGTCGACGCGGGCATCGTGATGACGGAAAATGTCATCCGCCACTGCGAGCGCGAGTCGGAGGCGAAAAAGCGCGAGCTGACGAAAGAGGAAACGTGGCAAACCGCGCTCGCCGCGTGCCGGCAAGTGGGGCGGCCGATCTTCTTCGCGATGGCGATCATCATCCTCGCGTTCGTACCAGTCTTCGCGCTCACCGGGCAGGAGGGGAAATTGTTTCACCCGCTCGCGTTCACCAAGACCTTCGCGATGCTCGGCTCCACGCTGCTCGCGGTCACCATCGTGCCGGTGCTGTGCGCGTGGTTGGTGCGCGGGCCGTTTCATGCGGAGGAAAATAATTGGGTGATGAAGGTGCTGCTCCGCATTTACACTCCGACACTCGATTGGGCACTGCGTCATCGCGCCGTCGTGATCTCCGTCGCGATGCTCATCTTGGCCAGCGCGCTGCTCGTCGCCTTTGGGCTGCCGCGCGCGACCGTGAAGCAACTCCGTGACGCCGGCTGGGAGCGCACTGCCACACTCACTGCGGGTTTCGGCAAAGAGTTCATGCCGCCGCTCAATGAAGGCAGCCTGCTCTTCATGCCCGTGCTTTTGCCGAAGACCGGGCTGACGGAAATCCAGCGAGTAATGTCGTGGCAGGACACCGTGATCGCGCAAACGCCGGAGGTCGAAAGCGTCGCCGGCAAGCTCGGCCGCTTCGAGACCGCCACCGACCCGGCGCCGACCGAGATGCTGGAAACGACCATCATGCTGAAGCCCGAATACATTCCCTCCGGGCGCTTCACCGTGAAACGCAACCCCGCGTGGCGCGAAGGCATGACCGTCGAAAAACTAAAAGCCGAGCTGACTGAAAAGATGAAGCTCGTCCCGGGCTACGTCCCCGCATTTTTGCAGCCAATCGAGAACCGGATCCTCATGCTTTACACCGGCATTCGCGCCCAGGTCGGCGTGAAGATTTACGGCGACAGCCTCGATGCGATTCAACGCAAAGCCTACGAAGTCGAGTCGGTCATCAAGAGCATTCCCGGCGCGGCGGGCGTCTCGCCCTCGCGAGTGCAGGGCAAACCGTATCTGAATGTGAAAGTGGACCGCCGCGCGATGGCCCGCTATGGCCTCAGCGCACGCGTCGTGCTCGATACCGTCGAAATCGCAATCGGCGGCAAGAACGTGAGCGTCACCATCGAAGGCCGCGAACGCTTTCCCATCCAGGTCCGCATCGAACGCAGCG
>JANMTP010000025.1:0-14093 GCA_031390545.1 Chthoniobacter sp.
GGGGTGGGGGGACGGCGGGCGCTGCGCTGCCCAGGCACCGCGGGGGCCCCCCCAGGTCGCGCGTGGAATGGGCCCGCGGGGGACCACCGACTGCGCTCTTTGTGGCAGGCTCTTCCACCGAAAGGGTCTCGGGTGGGAAGCAGAGCTTCCAAGACAACGGCGTTCCCAAGCAGGAGCTTGGGAAGAGGGCGTTTGGATGGTTCCCACACGCGCGTCTTGTGGGCGGGGGGTCGGTTGTCGCAGAGTCGGGGCGCTTTGTCTCCGGCTTTCTCCCGCATCTTCCAGCGCTTCTTTCCGCCGCCGCGTCAGGCGCTGACGTGGCGGACGGTGCTGCCGCTCGTGGCTGTGCTGGCGCTCTTTCTGGGCGGGTGCGCGCTGGTGGAGATGCGGGGGCTTTTGCGTTTCGCGTACCGGCCGGCGTTCTGGCTGGCGGTGGCGTTGCCGTGGATCTGGTGGATGCATGTGGCGGGGTTTTCGGGGCTGGCGCGCGGGCGGGCGCTGGCGGCGCTGCTGGTGCGGCTGGTGATTGCGTGCGCGTTCATCATGCTGCTGGCGGAGCCGCGGGCGGTGCGGCGCTCGGATGTGTTGTCGGTGGTGTATGCGCTGGATGTGTCGGACTCGATGGGGGAGAAGGTGAGCGATCAGGCGCTGTCGTGGGTCATGCAAACGGTCGCGAACAAGCCGCCGAAGGATGAAGCGGGGCTGGTGGTCTTCGGGCGCGATGCGGCGGTGGAGCTGCCGCCGCGGGCGACATTCCCTTTCGAGGCGATGAACTCCCGCGTGGCCAAGGACGGCACGAATGTCGCGAAGTCGCTCAGCCTCGCCGCGGCGATGCTGCCGGAGCAGAATCAGGGGCGTGTGGTGCTCATCACGGATGGCAACGAAACGGAGGGCAGCGTGACCGCGCAACTCGATGAGCTGAAGGCGCGCGGCATCGCGGTGGACGTGCTGCCGATTGCCTTTGCCTACGAAAAGGAGGTGTGGCTGGAACGGCTCGATCTGCCGCGCGTGGTCAAGGCCGGCGAGACCTATGAGGCGAGCGTGCTCCTTTCCGCGCTGCAGAAGGGCGCGGGCAAGCTGACGCTCGCGGAAAACGGGAAGACGATCTTTGAAAAGGAGGTGGAGTTTGAGGCGGGTAAGAACCGCTTTTCGCTCCCGCTCTACATGCGCGAGCCGGGCTTTTACGAATACGCGGCGAGCATCGCGGTGCCGAAAGGCGAGGACGGTTGGGCGGAGAACAACGTGGCCATCGGCGACCTGTTTTTGCGCGGCGAGGGAAAGGTGCTCATCGTCACCGACGCGCGCAGCGATGCGCGGGATTGGGAGCCGCTGTCCCGCGCGCTGAAAGAAAGTGAACGCATCGTGCAGACGCTCATGGCCTACGAATTTCCGCGCGATGCACTCTCGTTGCTGCCTTACGACCTCGTCGTTTTCGCGAACGCGCCGGCGGAGTCTTTCGACCCCGTGCAGATGCAGGCGCTGCGCGATTCCGTCTATAACAACGGCACCGGCTTTCTCATGCTCGGCGGCCCGCAGAGCTACGGCCCAGGCGGTTTTCACCGCAGTGCGATCGAGGAAGTGCTGCCCGTGGAGATGGACGTGAAGCAGAAGAAGGTGCTGCCGAAAGGCGCGCTCGCGATCGTCCTGCACACTTGCGAATTCGCGGAGGGCAACACCTGGGCGAAGCGCATGGCCAAGGAGGCAATGCGCGTGCTCGGCGCGCAAGACGAGGTCGGCCTGATCGCCTACGCGTGGGGGGGCAACACCAGTGGCTACCAGTGGATTTTCCCGCTCACGCTCGCCGGCGAGTATGAGAAGCTCGTCCCGCTGGTCAACAAGGCGGAGCCCGGCGACATGCCGGATTTCCAGACGCCGATGCAGATGGGACTCGTCGGTTTGCAGAAAAGCGACGCGGCGGCCAAGCATCTCATCGTGATCAGCGATGGCGATCCCTCGCCGCCCACGCCCGCGCTCGTGCAGCAGTTTGTGGATGCGAAAATCAGCGTCTCGATGATCGCGATCAACCCGCACGGCGGGCAGGACATTTCGATCATGCAGTCGATCGCCGCGACGACCGGCGGGCGCTATTACTTCCCGCAAAACCCGAACGAGCTGCCGGGCATTTTCATCAAGGAAGCGAAAACGCTGAAGCGCTCGATGCTGCAGAATCGCGTCTTCACGCCGGAGTCGGCGTTTCCGTCGCCGGTGCTCAAAGGCATCGACGCGCTCCCGCAATTGCGCGGCTACGTGCTGACCACGCTCAAGCCGCGCGCGGTCGCGCCGCTCCGCGTGCCGCCGGGCAAAGATGAAGCGGGCGGTGACCACGACCCGCTGCTCGCGACCTGGCGTTTCGGCCTCGGCACGGGTGCCGCCTGGACCAGCGACCTCGGCCCGTCGTGGGCGCAGGACTGGCTCGACTGGGACAAATTCCGCGCGTTCGTGCGGCAGCTCGCGACGGAGATTTCGCGCGTCGAACAAAAGACCGACCTGCGCCTGCGCGCGTTTCCGGCGGGCGGCAGCGGCGTCATCGCGGTGGAGGATTTCGGCGGGGCCGAGCGCTTCCTCGAAATGGAGGCGCGCGTCTCCGGCCCGCGCGGCGAGAGCGTGAACGTGCCGCTGCGGCAGATCGGGCCGCGTCGCTATCAGGGGCAGTTCCCGCTGTGGGGAAAGGGTCGGTATCAGGTCATCGCCGCCGCCGCGAGCGCCGGCAGCGAGCAGACCGAGCAGGCCGTCGGCGGCTTTGCTGTGCCGTATTCGCCGGAGTATCTGCGCTTCCGCAGCGATCCTATTTTGCTCAAACAAATCGCCGAGCGCACCGGCGGCCGCGTCCTCAAAGCCGGCGACCTCGACCTTTACCACCCCGCCCGCACCTCGCGCGAAAGCTCCCGCCCCGTCGCCGACCTCTTCCTCATCCTCCTCGCCTGCCTCATCCCGCTCGACGTCGGCATCCGCCGCATCCAGCTCGACTGGACGGTCATCCGCGACTTCCTCTTTCGCCGCAAAGCCGCCACCAGCGGCGAAACCATGGGCGCGCTCCTCCAGCGCAAACAGCAGGTCCAGACCACCCTCCAAACCGAGCGCTCCGAACGCCCCGCGCCCGTCATCCTCCCCCCCCGCCCCGTGCAAAAAGCCGCTCCGCCACCGTCACCCGCAAAGCCCGCCGAACCCTCCCCGCCCGACGACCAACAATCCACCACCGAGCGCCTCCTCGCCCGCAAACGCAAGCGCCAGGACGACCAACAATGACCGCCATGGAACCCTGGAAAATCCAAGCCCTCCTCGCCGCGCTGTTCGCCGGCCTCACCTCCGTGCTCGCGAAAGCCGGCATGCAAAACCTCGGACCCGACGTGAGCCTTGCGCTGCGCACCTGCGTCATCTTCGCCATCGTGATCGTCAATGCGCTGCTGCTCACCGGCGGCCGCCCGCTCACCGCCGTGCGCGACGCCACTCCACGCGACCTTGCCCTCCTCGCGCTCTCCGGCGTCACCGCGGCGCTTTCGTGGATCTTCTATTTCCGCGCGATGCAGTCCGGCACCGTCTCCCTCGTCGCGCTCGTGGACAAAGGCAGCATCCTCGTCACGCTCCTGCTTTCGATCTGGCTGCTGCACGAACCCTTCACGCCAAAAATCGCCTTCGGCAGCACGCTCATCCTCGCCGGCATCGGCGTCCTCGCCTGGAGGACGTGATTGCTCCATCCCTGAGAATCCTGTAACCAGACCCATGGCATTTTCCCGGAGCAATGTTCCTACATACGCCTCGTTTTCCGACCTTGTCGGGAATGGGCGGCGGTTCCGCGTTCCTAGATTTCAGCGTGACTACAAGTGGACCGCGGAGAATTGGGAAGAGTTGTGGGGGGATATATTGGAACTCGAGAAAAAGCCTGCGGAAGAACATTTCCTAGGTCCGATCGTCACTCGGCAAGCTGGCGCGGACGCAGCGGAGATCGTGGATGGGCAACAGCGAATCGCGACCCTCAGTCTGCTGACGTTGGCGGCCGTAAGCCTCCTTGAGGAATACTCTTCCACGGATTCCAAGAACCACGAGCGCGCTGAAGATATTCGTCGGGCATTCGTGAGTTCTAAGGATCCACTGTCACTTCACTATAGCAGCAAGCTCACGCTCAATCGCGCTGACGACGATTTCTACCAGCACACGCTGGTTCAGCTTCGCCAACCCCACGCGCCAAGCCGCTTATCGGAATCAAACTCGCAGCTCTGGAAGGCGTTTGAGTTTTTCAAGTCGCGTCTGCGCGAAAAATTCTCAACCCCCGACGCCGGTGGTCACCTAGCTGTGTTTGTGCAGAGCATCGTGGGTTCACGGCTGTTTGTTCTTCGCATTCCGGTTGAGGATGATTTGGCCGCTTACACGGTCTTCGAAACATTCAATGCACGCGGGGTCGAATTGACGGCAAGCGACTTGTTGAAGAACTACTTGATGTCGCTCGTTGCTCGCACCGGCGAAGCAGATCTTGATCAGGTTCTCAGCCAATGGGAGCGGATCGTGAAAGCGGTAACTCCTCGACGCTTGCCAGAGTTCCTCCGCCATTATCTCAATTCTATCCGCAAACCCTACGTGAGACAGGAGCGGCTGTTTCGCACAATCCGGGAAACTACAACAAACCCAGAAGAGGTATTTGTTTTGCTTGATGCACTGGAAGCATCGTCCATCTGGTACCAGGCATTGAACGATGAAACAGACTCGCTCTGGGCGACCTCTCAAACGGCGCAGGACGCCGTCGGTCAGCTCCGCCTCTTTGGCGTGAAGCAATACCGTCCACTGATTCTGGCAGCGGCCAGAAAGCTCACCGACGGCAAAGCGGCGAACAATCAAATCGGCGAGGTTCTCCGCTACTGCTCGCTGGTTTCTTTCCGCTACAATCTGATTGCGGACAAGAACACGAATGACCTTGAGAAAGTTTACAACGAGGTTGCGGCAGACGTTCACGAGGGACGACTGAAACAGCCGGCCCAAGTTAAAGAGGCGTTGCGAGCGGTGGCGGTTTCCGATGAGGAATTTCGCGAAGCCTTCGGTCGCAAGACCATACCAGCATCAGGAAAAGGTAAGCGTCTGGTCCGCTATATTTTGGTGAAGTTGGATCGACAACTTGGACACCAAGTGGTCAGCGATAACTCTCCTGGAATAACCATTGAGCACATTCTTCCTGAGAATCTTACCTCTGTTTGGGAAGCGTCATTCACGCCGGAACAGCACGAACGTTACGTCAACAGGCTGGGAAACTACACATTGCTCACTCCTTCCCAGAACCGAGATGTCGCGCAAAAAAACATCACCGAGAAATCAGCCGTTTATCGCACGAGTGAATTCCGTATTACGCAGCGGCTAGACTTGGCCGATTGGGGGCCGAAAGAGATCGAAATCCGGCAGAGGGAAATGGCCGGCTGGGCTTCCAGCGTCTGGGGATACTAGGCATTTCTGCGCGTCCGTCGCGGCGACATGTGCTCGACGCGCGCGGTCCGCCGCGCTTTGCTCGCAGCATGAGCGATCCCACCCAACTCCAGGCCGAAGCCCAGCGCTTTCGCGACGATTTCCAAAACCTGCGCGCGGCGGTCGGCGCGGTCATCGTCGGGCAGCAGCGGGTGGTCGAGGGCGTGCTCACGGCGATCATCGCGGGTGGCAATGTGCTGCTCGAAGGCGTGCCGGGGCTCGGCAAGACGGAGTTGGTGAAGACGCTCGCGCGCGCTCTGGCGCTGGATTTCCGGCGGATCCAGTTCACGCCCGATCTCATGCCGGCGGACATCGTGGGCACCAACGTGATGACCAGCGGCCCAGACGGGCGCTACAACTTCGAGTTCCGCCGCGGGCCGATTTTCACCCAGCTCCTGCTCGCCGATGAAATCAACCGCGCGACGCCGAAGACGCAGTCCGCGCTCCTCGAAACGATGCAGGAAGGCAGCGTCACCGCCGCCGGCACAACGCACATTTTGACGCAGCCGTTCTTCGTCCTCGCCACGCAAAACCCGCTCGAACAGGAAGGCACGTACCCGCTCCCCGAGGCCCAGCTCGATCGCTTCATGTTCAAGCTGAACGTGCCGTTTCTGAATCGCGCGGAGCTGAACGAAGTCGTCCGCCGCACCACGCTCGGCGGCGGCGCGGAGGTCGCGAAGATCATGGACGGCCCGCGCATCCTCGAACTGCGCGGGGTGCTGGAGAAAGTGGTCGTCGCCGATCCGATCCGCGATTTCGCCGTGCGCCTCGTCCTCGCCACGCACCCGGAGAGCGAGTTCGCCGGTGATCCCGTGCGCCGCTTTGTGAAATGGGGCGCGAGCCCGCGCGCCGTGCAGGGCCTCATCCGCGCCGCCCGCGTCCGCGCGCTTGCCGAAGGCCGCGCGCATGTCGCCTTCGAGGACGTGCGCCACTTCGCGCCCGAGGTGCTCGCGCATCGCGTGCTGCTGAATTATGACGGGCTCGCGGAAAACGTGGGCGTGCCGGCGCTGGTGGATGAGCTGGCGAAAGTGGTGGCTGAGGAAGCGGCTTAATGGCTTGCGCCGCGGGCACTCGGCGAGGTATTCACCACCCAACCGAAAGCCTAAATATGCTCACCCCCAAACTCCGTAAGTCACTGATCTCTTCTGCAGTCGCGCTCGCGTTTTCGTCCGGCGCGCACGCCGCTCTAATCTCGCAGTATCACTTCGACGAGGTCGCAGGGCCCACCGCCTTTGACAGCGCGGGGTCGTTTAATGGGACGTTGTCGCTGACCGGGGCCACGTTTGTTCCCGGAGGCATTTCGGGCAATGCCATCAGTATCACCCAGGCATTGGGAGGGTTCGTCAACATGGGCACGTCTTTTCCCTCATTCACCAGCGGCGATTTCTCCATCGTGATGTGGGTCAACACCACAACGACGGCAATCGACACCCTTGCGCTTTCCAAACATAAGGCAGGGGCGAATAACGGTTACTTTTTTAATATCAACCCGACGGGAGGAGGAGGTCTCGCCAACAAAGCGTCGTTTTACGTCTCGGAGTTTGTTTCTCAGTCGCCTACCTCCACGACGAGCGTGAATGACGGGCTATGGCATCAGCTGGTCGGAGTGTATACCGCCGGGGGCACGCATTCGATCTATGTCGATGGATTACCGCTGGAATCTACCACAATCAGCCAGACGGTAACGGACCTCGGAGCACCGTTTTTGATCGGCGGTGTCCGGGAGGTCGCCGGCACAAATAATCCCGAATCGCGTTACACAGGACTGATTGACGAGGTTCAGGTTTACAGTCATGCGCTTACGGATGGGCAAATCACGACGCTCTTCCTAAACCCGTCCGTGCCCGAGCCCGGCACGCTCGGGCTCATTGGCATCGGCCTGTTAGGTTGCGCGTCGCGCCGGCGGCGAGCCGGCAAAGCTTAAACGCGGCAGTCAGGCGCTTCCGTCTGACCGCGCAGCGCCGGAGGTCAAAGCCACTTCGCGTGAGCTCATTTTCTGTGATGTGAACGCCGCATGACCTCTGCCCCGCAACTCACTTCCCTCCTCACCAATCGCGACCTCGACCGGCTCGCGCGGTTGCGGATCAATGCCGCGAGGCGTTTCACCAACCGCTCGCGGGGCGAGCATCTCGCGGCGAAGGGTGGGACGAGCACGGAGTTTTGCGACTTCCGCGATTACTCGCCGGGCGATGATGTGCGGTTCGTGGATTGGAACATCTTTGCGCGCATCGAGCGGGCGTATGTGAAGCAGTTCCACCAGGAGGAGGAGATGCACGTCGCGGTGCTCGTGGACGCGTCGAACTCGATGCTGTTCGAGGGGAAGTTCGAGCTCGCGCGCCGGCTCGCCGCGGCGCTTGGAGTGCTCGGGCTGCGGGCGCAGGAAAAGGTGAGCGCGGGGGCGCTCGGCGGTGCGGCGCAGCGGCTGCGGCCCTGCACGGGGCGGATGTCGATGGGCAAGCTGTTCGGCTTTTTGGAAAGCCTCGCGCCCGGCGGCGAGACGCCGATCGAGCAGGGCATCGAGATGTTTCTCCGCCAGCATCGCGGGCGCGGCGTGGCCGTGGTGCTCAGCGATTTCCTCTCGGCGGGCGATCTGCGACGCGCCTTCAACCAGCTCCACAGCGCCGGACTCGAAGTCTTCGCCGTGCAAATCCTCGCGCCCAGCGAACTCGCGCCGGAACTCGCCGGCGACCTCCGCTTCGTCGATTGCGAGACATCCGGCCACCTCGACATCTCCAGCGCCGGCGACCTCCTCGGCCTCTACCACGAATACCGCCTCGCGCATGAAGCGCAGCTCAGCGGGCTGTGCCAGCAGCGGTCGGGAAAGTTCCTGTCGGTCAGCGCGGCGGAGCCGATTGAGCAGGTCGTCTTCGGCACGATGCGGAAAAAAGGCTGGATCGTATGAGCTTCTCCGCCCTCTCCGCCGCCTGGCTTTTCACCCTGCTCATCCCGCTGGTCGTCTTCTATTTCCTCAAACTCAAGCGCCCCCGCCACACCATCCCCTCCCTCGTCCTCTGGCGCCAAGTCCTCGCCGATCAGCGCGTCAATGCCCCGTTCCAGAAGTTCAAACGCAACCTCCTCCTTCTCCTCCAAATCCTCCTCCTCACGCTCCTCGTCCTCGCGGCGATGCAGCCCTTCCTCCGCCGCGAAGCCTCACGCGCACAGCGTCTCCCGGTGCTCATCGATATCTCCGCGAGCATGGCCGCGCTCGACGCCCCCGGCGGCACCTCGCGCCTCGACGCCGCGAAAAAGCGCGTGCGCGAACTCATCGACACGCTCCCGCCCGACCAGGATCTCGCCCTCATCGCCTTCGGCCAAAGCGCGCGCCGGCTCACCGGCTTCACCAACAACCGCCGCGAGCTGCGCCTCGCGCTCGACTCGCTCGCCGTCGAGGACGTCACCGGCGATCTCGACGAAGCCCTGCGCATGGCCCAGGCGCTCACCCGCACCGCCGCCTTCGACAAAGTGCTGCTCCTTTCCGACGGCAATTTCCCCGCGCGCACCAACTTCGAGCTGCCCTTCAAGATCGACTTCCAGCGCCTCGCCGACGCCGGGCCAAACTACGGCATCACCGCCTTCAACGCCCGCCGCGCGCCGGGTGGAAAGTGGGACGTCTTCGTCCAGCTCGCCGCCTCCACCGAGGCCGAGACCGCGAGCGGCACCGTCGAGCTGGAGCAGGACGGCACGGTCGTCGGCACCGAGAGCGTCACCATCCCGAAAGGCGCCACGCCGCGCCTCGTCTTCCAGGTCGCCAGCGACCAGCCCGCCCAGCTCCGCGCCCGGCTTACCACCACCGGCTTCGACTCCCTCGCCGCCGACAACACCGCCTCCCTCGACCTCCCCGCCGCCCGCCCGCTCGCCGTCTTCTGCCCGCCGAAACTCACCGCCTACCGCCACGCCCTCGCCTCGCTCGACGCCCTCACCCTTTTCCCCGCCGAAACGCTCCCGCCGCCCGCCGCCTTCGACCTCGTCATCACCGACGACCCCGACGACCTCGCCTACCCCGCGCGCACCCGCTGCCTCATCGGCCTCGTCCCGGAGGAGTTGAAAGCGCTCGTCTCCGTGAAAAGCGAAAACACCACTGCCATCGACTGGCGCCGCGAATCCCCGCTCCTCCAGCACGTCCAGCTCGGCGATGTCGTCTTCATGGATCAGCCCGTCAGCGCCGCCGCCGCCAAGGACGACGCCTTCGCCAACCTCGGCTTCGAGATCCTCGCCCAAGGCCCGCGCGGCCCGCTCATCGTCGAGCGCACCGACGGCGACGCCCTGCTCATCGCCCTCCTCTTCCACACCGACCGCAGCACCCTCCCGTATCGCGTCGGCTTCCCCATCTTCGTCTCCAATGTCGTCCAGGCCGCGCTCAAACAGAGCGGCCTCGCCGAAGCCGCCGCCGCCCGCACCGGCGTCCTCCCCCCGCTCACCCTCGCGCCGAATCGCGCCGTCCACATCACCGGCCCCGACCGCTTCGCCCGCGACGAACGCACCGACGACCGCGGCCAGCTCACCGGCATCCCCGCCCCCCGCGCCGGCGACTACACCATCACCGATGGCACCACCCCCCCGCGCCACCTCGGCGCCAGCCTCCTCTCCCCCGCCGAGACCTCCCTCGCCGCCGTCACCCAGATCGAATTCGCCGACCAACTCACCGTCGCCGCCACCACCACCGTGCCCAAAGCCGACCGCTCTCTCTGGTGGCTCCTCGCCTGCGCCGGCTTCGTCGTCCTGCTGGTGGAATGGTGGTGGTTCCAGCGCCGGCCGGGCGTGGCGTGAAGTTGGCGTACGCTCAGTTTCCGGGGAGCGCACGCGTCCCGCGTGCTGGTTTCGGCGTCCTCGCCGAAACGAACTTCCCAAAGGATGTGGGTTAAAAAAAGCGGGCCGGACGATTGCTCGTCCGGCCCGCGGGATGTTGGACGGTCGTGCGGGTTCCTTTCTCCTCGTTACCAAGCTCCTGCTTGGTAATGCCGCTGTCCTCCAAGCTCTGCTTCGTCGGCGTGGCTCACGCGCGGGCGCTCCGATCAGATGCCGGCGCGGGAAGCAGAGCTTCCAAGACAAGTGCGTGACCAAGCTGGAGCTTGGTCACGAGGGCAGGATGGTTTCTCTCGTTTCTCTCGCTCCCAAAGTTAGCGCAGCGCTCTGGGAGCGAACGCTTGAGGCGAAACTCCGTTTCGGTGGTGGGCGGGTGAGCAGGGGGACCGCGTTGAGGTCGTCGTTCGCCGCAGGAGAGACGGAGTCTCGGCGGGACGAGCGTTCCCAAAGCGCTGCGCTAACTTTGGGAACGAGACGAAAGTCTCTCCTCTTTGCCAAGCTCCTGCTTGGTAATGCCGCTGTCTTCGAAGCTCTGCCGATTACACTACGGCCAATGCGTGGCGGCGTGAACGATGGGAGCGGCGGCGATGATGACAGGAAATGTGCTGCCACCGGCTGACGCGAGCGCGGACAAAATGAAACCCGTTGGCGTCTTCTTTCCCAAGCGGCGCGATGCATATCTGCACGGCGACGAAGAGAAGGGACGCAATCCAGGCAACGAGAACGGCGATGAGGAAGGGGAACATGGCCTCTGTTCGCGTGTCGCTCCCTGTTCGGATGGGTGAGGAGTTCCGGCCTCGCCGCGCCCGCGCGCCCCGAGGGCGAGCGCGCCTTCGACCGCCAGTGGGCGCTCACCCTCATCGCCCGCGCCCTTGAAATCACCGAGGCCGAGCTGAGCGACGCCGGCAAAGTCGAGCACTTTGACGTGCTCAAACCGTGGATCACCGGCGGCGGCGAGCCCTTTCCCCAAGCCGCCGCGGTGCAGCAGCTCGGGCTCAGCGAAGGCGCGGTCAAAGTGGCCATCCACCGCCTGCGCCAGCGTTTCCGCGAAGCCGTCAAA
This sequence comes from Chthoniobacter sp., assembly GCA_031390545.1. GTDB lineage: Bacteria > Verrucomicrobiota > Verrucomicrobiia > Chthoniobacterales > Chthoniobacteraceae > Chthoniobacter. Next base: position 11,309 of record JANMTP010000025.1, read on the forward strand.
GCCGAGATCGCCCAGACCGTCCCCACGCCCGCCGACATCGACGACGAACTCCGCCACCTCCTCGCCGTCCTCCTCACCTGCGCGGCGTAGTGGTGGGTCGAAAAGCGCTGGGCTCCTCTTCCCGGCCCGCTACGCTCTCGGCGTCCCTATGAGCGCGCCGCCCCGCCCTTTTCTCTTCCGCTTCACGTTGGCGATACTGGGGACGCTGCTGCTCATTGCCGTGGTTTTCGCAGGGCTGGGGTGGATCGTCGTTCGGCAATCAGGTTGGATAACCCCCGCTCTTGGCAATGAACGGACACTTCGCTTGAGAGATTGGTACGTGATTTTCATGATGAAGTTACTTCCCGTTGATCGGGATGGGGACGGGGTATGCGACGGGTCGGAATTGTTAGACAGCACCGATCCGCGAAACCCCACTGATGGGTTTGCTAATGTTCGGTATGTTTCACAGCCCACGGTTACGGCCTTTTGCGGCGAGCGCCTTACAATGCGCGGCGTACAGTGGCACTGGGTCGGAGAGTGGCCGTGGCCGAAGGGATTCAAGGCCGCGGTGTCGGCGGATGAGCCGGTGCTACTGCCAAAAAACGGGACGGGACGACCCACGAAAGGGCCGCTTGTATTACCAGTAAATGAGCGCGGGGAAGTGGAATTCGACGTCTTGGCCGAGACGGCTTTCGGGGACGTGCGTGTGACGCTTTCTAATGCCGCGAACGGTAAGAAAATCCGCGACCCCTTGTCCGCCTGCTTTCCCGGCTGGCGGATGCCGCTACTCCCCACTTCATCGAATGAGAGCGACCTTCAACTAAGCGCCCAGAATTTCGAGAGGCATGTGGTGCCCCTTTCGCCGAGTGTCAGTCAGCCGTACGCCAATGTTGTGAAGCAATTGATTGGAAAAGGGGATGAAGACGCTTTGAGTCGGATAGCTCCCTTCGGATGGTCGGGAGCCTACCTTATCGAGGCCGCTCCTGAGCAGGGTGCTACGATCTGGAAGCCAGTTTATCTAGTTGATTCGCCAAGAGGAAAACGGCATGCCGGTTCGGCATGGAGTTCCGGCACAGACCTTGGCGCCCATTTTCCCGGCTACACCGGCCCGCTAAAATTCCGCTTCGTTCCTGTGAGCTCGACACCGCCCTGAGCGGGAAGAGCCGCGCACTTACAGGTAGTAGTCGAAATCCTGCTCACTATGCGTCTTGCGGCGGACGCGGAAGATGTGGGCTGGCTTTTCCGGGGTGAGGCGGATGAATTGCCGGTGGCCGGTCCAGAGGTAGCGTTCGTCGTGGAGGAGGTCGTGGACTTGGTAGGTCTGGCTTTCGAGCCAGCCGAACTGCTCGACGGGGACGTGGATGAAGGTCTCCTGCGTGTGGAAGGGATCGAGCGAGACGGCGATGAGGAGGATGTTGTCCCGCGCGGCGGTCATCTTCACGAAGTAGAGGACGAGGTCGTTGTCGGCGTGGTGAAAGCGGAGGTTGCGGAGCTGCTGGAGGGCGCGGTTTTCGCGGCGGATGCGGTTAAGCTGCGTGATCGCGGCTTTGATGTTGCCCGGCGCGTTCCAGTCGCGCTCCTTCCACTGGTATTTCTCGGAGTCGAGATACTCCTCGCGGGCGAGCTGCTTGTAATCGTTGTCGCAGAGGTGGAGGAACTGGCGCACGTCGCCTGCGGCGTCCCACGGCTTCTTCTCCAGCCCCGCGTTTTCGCCCAGCTCGAAGCCGGAATAGATGCCATAGACCGGCGAGAGCGTGGCGGCGAGCACGGCGCGGATGAGGAAGGCGGGGCGCCCGCCGAATTGGAGGAAGCTGGGCAGAATGTCCGGCGTGTTTGGCCAGAGATTTGGGCGCATCGTCTCGGCGGCTTCGCTGTGCGTGAGATCGACGAAGTATTCGGTCAGGCCCTGCTTGGTATTGCGCCACGTGAAGTAGGTGTAGCTCTGCGTGAAGCCGGCCCGCGCCAGCACTTTCATCATCTTCGGTCGGGTGAAGGCCTCGCTCAGGAAGATCGCGTCGGGAAAACGCTGCTGCACGCGGGCGATGAGGTATTCCCAAAACGCCACGGGTTTGGTGTGCGGATTATCCACGCGGAAAATGCGCACGCCGTGCTCGCACCAAAACTCGACCACGCTCGCGATCTCGCTCCAAAGCGTGCGCCAGTCGGCGTTGTGGTAGTTCAGCGGATAGACGTCCTGGTATTTCTTCGGCGGGTTCTCCGCGTATTTGATCGTCCCGTCGGGCCGCTTGTAAAACCAGTCCGGGTGTTCGTGGACGTAGGGGTGATCGGGCGAGCAGTTCAACGCGAAGTCGATCGCCAGCTCCATCCCGCGCGCGTGGATTTCGCGCACCAGCCAATCGAAATCCGCCAGCGTACCCAGCTCCGGAGCGACGTCTTTGTGCCCGCCGCCGTTCGGACATTTCTGGTGCCGGTTGCCGATGGCGTACGGTACGCCGGGCTCGCCCGGCTCGCAGGTCACGGAGTTGTTGCGGCCTTTGCGCGCGGTCACGCCCACGGGATGGATCGGCGGGAAATAGATCACGTCAAAGCCCATCGCCTTGGCGTCGTCGATGCGCGGCAGGCAATCGCGGAAGGTCGAACCCTTGTCGCCGCGCCCCTCCGCCGAGCGCGGGAAAAACTCATACCACTGCGAAAAGAGCGCGCGCGGGCGATCCACATAGACCAGCGGATAGCGCGGGCTGAACGCCACGCCACCGCCGCGGCGGTTGGGGGTTCGGGGCGCAGGCCCCACAACGGCCGGGGCGGGGGCGGGGGGGGCCCCGTTAATTTTTGGGGGCGGCGT
>JANMTP010000057.1:0-45941 GCA_031390545.1 Chthoniobacter sp.
GAAGGTTCGAGCTTCGTCTAATAGACTCCACCATACCGCACTTCGTGCGGAATCTGAATCAGCGCAGCGAGCTGCGACCGTGGTTTTAGCCAATGAATTCCAGGGTTTTATGAAAGAAACGGTGAGGCTGGTTTCGCGCAAAATACGCTCCCGCATCACTTCGGGAGACTGTGCGAACGCGCAATGTTCGAGCCGATACACATCAAACGATTTCTTTAAGGATGCGCCAGCACTGGCGCTGGGTTAGAGCGACATTGAATGACGCTTTGATAAACGCCGATAAAGTGGCTGCATTTACATGCTCATTTTTCCCGCGCCGTTGTTCGACAAAGGAACGCACTCGTTTCGTTTGTGAAGCATCCAGGCGAGAGGGGCGACCGGGGCGACTCTTTTCCCCAAGGTTTTCGCCCCCGCTCGCTTTAAATTTTGTCACCCAATACGCCACGGAACGAGGTGAATCCCCGTAGAGTTGTGCAACGTCCTTCGCGGCAAGGCCGCCGAGAACTAAGGCGACACTGTGTAGACGATGTAGCGTGCGTTCTCGCGCATTCTCGCCGCGCAAGCTTTTGAGCATTGTTTCTGTGATGGAAAATGGCGGGGATTTTGGCATCGCGTGATTGCAAATACTTATGTCACTGTTATAATAGCACCATGCTTCAATATTTCACTTATTCTCGCAAGTCTTCCGAGGACAAGGACCGGCAGATATTGTCGATTGATGCGCAGCAATCCGAGCTTCGCTCGATTGCCCTCTCGAACGGTCTTCACGTCGTCAGGAACTTCGAGGAGAGCAAGAGTGCCAAGGCTCCGGGGCGGGCTCAATTTAATGAGATGCTCCGTCGGATTGAGCTTGGAGAGGCCGACGCCATTATATCATGGAAGCTCGATCGTTTGGCTCGCAACTTCGAGGACGGCGGGAAAATCATCGGCCTCCTCCAGCGTGGCGTCATTCGCGAGATTCGGACGTTTGAAAGGACCTATTTGCCGAGCGACAACGTGTTGATGATCGCCGTCGAGTTTGGAATGGCGAACCAGTATGTCCGCGATCTTTCCGTCAACATTCGCCGCGGCTATCGGGAGAAAATCCGCCGGGGCGTCTATCCCAGCAAAGCGCCTTTTGGATATTTCAATGAGCCGAAACTCCGCACCATCGAGCCGCATCCCGAGAAATTCGCAAAGGTAAAGCGGGTGCTTGAGCTTTTCGCGACGGGCAACTACACGCTCGCCGGCATTCAACACGAATGCACCAAGGCGGGGCTTGTAGGCGAGCGAACCAACAAGCCCCTGAAGTTCAGCACCCTTCATCAGCTTCTCAAAAATCCCTTTTATTACGGCGTCTTCATCATCAAAGGCGAAATGCACCAGGGCGTGCATGTGCCGATGATCTCGAAAGCGACCTTCGACGAAATCCAAAAGGCCCGAGTTGAACGCGCGAAGCCCCGGCAGAACCGCAAGGCCGACAAAGGGCTTCTCTTTCGAAATTTTGCAACCTGCGGGAGTTGCGGCTATTGCATCACCGGTGAGCGCCACACGAAGAAAAGCGGACTCCGCTTTTTATATTATCGTTGCACGCACAAAGACAAACAGGATCGCTGTCAAATCCGGAGCTACGTCCGACATCAGGTTTTTGAGGCGGAGGTTCGGCGCAACGTCGAACTTGTCGTCCTACCCTCCGAGTGGAAAGAGCGGTTCCTCGCCAAGGTCGAAACGTGGGAAAGCGAAAGCGAGGAGAAGGCGCAGAATCAACTCGCTCGACTCAACAGTGAACGCCAAAACCTCACCCTAAAGATCGACCGGCTCAATTCGGCGTTCACAGAAGGAGCGCTCGACATCAGCGAGTTCCGGGAAATGAAGAACCCTCTCGTCGCACGGAAAGTCGAAATGGACGAAAAAATTGCCCTGCTTTCAGGAAGGAAAGCGAATCGGCTCGAACCGCTCCGAAACTGGATTTCCGAGGCGAATACAGTGGAAAATACGGCTTCCGGCTCAAACTGGCCGGAAATGAAGGAACTCCTTCAAAAGGTTGGCTCGAACCGTATTTTGCGCGAAACCAGCCTCACCGTTTCTTTCATAAAACCCTGGAATTCATTGGCTAAAACCACGGTCGCAGCTCGCTGCGCTGATTCAGATTCCGCACGAAGTGCGGTATGGTGGAGGCGAAGGGAGTTGAACCCTTGTCCTGATGACTCTCGCCACAGGTTTCTACATGCTTAGCCGTGCCTTTGATTTAAAAGCGCCATCGCCGGCGGGCGGGCTACGGTGCTTCGAGCGTCCACGATATTTTCTCGCCCTCATGCGCGGTCACACCGCATTCGGGCCAGCCTGCTGTCGTCGCAGATGCATCGAGCAGGCGTTAATGCATCCACGCTGCGGTCAATTAAGCCGCAAGAGCGTACTGCTCGGAATTACCCGAGAAGTCCACTTCAGTGATATTAGCTTTCGCGTTTATCGGTTTGCCCGGGAGTTTAACGAGGCCAACCAGGCTTCCTCGGCATGCGGCCTGAGTCTCGAACCAACAGTCGAAACCAGTACGCCCCCTTTTTAGGAGGGCGAAAAGTAACGCGCCCCGCCCGCGATGCAACCGGTGAATTGCCTTGTTCTGTCCGGGGGCTGCCAGCACCCCTTTCCCTCTCCCGTCGTTCCGGAAGGTAGCGTAACGGGTAAAGGGGAAATTTCCTTGCTCGGTTCGTTCGTTAAAAAGAGCCTCCACAGCCATGGAGATCCCCCCTTCGCCGAAGCCGATGCGACCCTCGTTCCGCAAACTGCCCATCGCTTTCGTCGCACTGATCGCGTGTTGTCTGCTGTCGAGCTGCAAGGGGAAACCCGCTTTAGTCGCGCCACGAGAGCTGCCCGCGGATCAATGGCAGCGGGACGCGCAGCCGGTGCTCAAGGCCGGGGCCAAAGGGGCTGATGGCCTTTACGACACCGCCATCGCCGATCCGGATTTTGTCTATGATGCGGCGAGCGACACCATCCATCTCTACTATCAGACAGGGCGCGCCAAGGTTTACGTCGAGAAGGATCCGCAAATGGTCATCCGCCACGCCTCCAGTGCAGATCGGGGAAAGACGTGGATAGTGGATGCCGAGTCGGTGCTCAGTCTGCCCGTCGATGCCAAAGCGTGGGATGCGAAGCGCACGGAAACTCCCACCGTTCTCCACGATCCGACCGCACCCGCGGATCGACGTTATAAGATGTACTATTCAGGCGCGGGGAAGTATCACCCGTCTGGCTTCCCGGAATATTCCATCGGGCTGGCGATCTCGCCCGACGGCAAAACCTTTAGCCGCCTACCGGCCGAAGAATCGCCCTACAAACAGGCCGGTGCCGTCCTCCGCGCGCCGGAAGCTCTGCCCGACGTGAAGGGCCTGGCTGGCGGAGTGGTGGCCGACCCGGAGATCCACCTGTTGAATGGCGTTTACCATCTTTGGTTTTCCAGCTTTGCCAACGGGTCGGACGGCGGCCTGCTCGCGTTCGGGATTTCCCACGCCACTTCTTCCGATGGCATCCACTGGAAGCCGAGTCCGAACAACCCCATCCCAGAACTGCGCAACGAACGCAACGTCGGCGGACAGCAACCCGCCGTGGCTTGGAATCCGGCTTTGAAGCTGTGGGAGCTTTATTTTACCTCCGACAGCGAAGAAGACTCGGCCAGCATTCCCTCGACCTTCAACCCATCCCTCGGCCTCTGGCGCGCGACCTCCCCCGACGGCCGGAAATGGCAGATCGACTATCGCAAAGGCCGCGACTTCTACTGGCGGCACTCGTCGCCCCACGAGGTTTACGGTCTGCTCACCGGGGCCGACGTTCTCATCGTGGGCGGTGAAAGACATCTTTACTACACAGGCTGGGGCAGCGTCGGCGTCCCCGAGGGATTTCTCGTCCCCACGCGCGACGCCCGGGGCGTAGTGCCCTCTGTCCTGAACTTGCTCCGAGCGACTCGCCCCCTCGAGCCGTAGCGAAGGGGAAAGTCCCGTCGGCGGCAACGCAGACTCAGGATGGCGCAGCACATCCCTCATGTAGGGGCCGCTGCCAGCTTCCCCCTCGTTCCGAAAGTTCCCCCACCTCCCCTCTCGTTCCCAAAGTTAGCGTAGCGCTTTGGGAACGGCGATGGAGTCCTTTCCCCTCTCGTTCCCAAAGTTAGCGTTAGCGCTTTGGGAACGGCGAAGGAGTCCTTCGAAACTCAGTTTCGCCCTGCCACCAGCGTCCCCAAAGCGCTGCGCTAACTTTGGGAACGAGAGGAACTTTGGGAACGAGAGGCACGAGAGGAAAGAAAGCCAGACCCACCGGTGGCAGGTCTGGCTTTGGGGAACCCTCCGGCTGGGATGAATCTTCCCAGCGGGGTGCGCGGATCAAAGGGCGGCGAGCTGTTCCACCGTCTGGCTCCAAGGGCCTTTGCCCACCGCGTTCACTCCCGCCACGCGGAAGAGATAACGCTGGCCGGCCGCGAGGCCGGTCACCACGCCGCGGGTGCGCGTGAAGTCCGCGCCATTCGTCCAACCCGTCTGCCCAGTCATATCCGGCGTATGCTCGATCACATACACCTTGGCCGTCGGCAGCGGTAGCCACTTCAGTTCCACCGCCCCGCGTTCGGCGGGAATGGTGGCTTCCTTGATTACCGGGGCGGCCAGTGCCGCCGCCGGGGTGCGACCCGCCCGCACTTGCATGCCGGCAGAGCGAATCACTTCCGCACTGCCATTCGCGGTCATGTCCACATAGCTAGCCAGTTGGCTCAGCAGCGTGTCGAGCGCAGTGTCCGCGGCATCCTGCTCCGAGGTCGCGTTCACCGCTGCCAGCCGCGCGGTGCGCGCGGCGATGTTCTTGTCCGACAGCGCCTCCGCTGCCGCCGTCACCGCCGCCAGGGTCGGCGTGGGCGTGGTAAACGAGGCATTCCCCGTCATATCGGCGACAACGGCTTGCGCCAGTTCTATCTTGGCCGGGATCGAAAGTCCGGCGAGGTTCAGTTTCACACTTGGCATATCATATCCTTTCTTATCTCTTACTGATCTGGGTTAGTGAGGGAAGCCGTCATGGCCCCACTTCGCTGAAATGGTTATGCAAGCTTCATGCCAAGAAGTTTTTCTTGCGCGGGCCGCGTATCTGCGCCCGCTCATATTGCTTAGCCGTTTCCGAATCAAGACATATAGCTTAGCACCGCGATCCGAAATGCCGCTCGCTTAGTCTCTCGAAGCATGGCTTTTCGGTTGGATAACGAAAACAGGAGCCCAGGAATTTGGTGCGTCATCGGCAGACCAAATTGCGACAAGCAGGCAAGCGTGACGCGCGAGGGAGCTGGTTGGGCGGAGGCGGGCAGCGCGCTCGCGTGGCGCGATGCCTACACGGTTGGGGCCGCGTTGCGCGGCGGGACGCCGCCGCTTCAATGGCAAGGCCGTGAGTTACTTACGACCGTGCTTTCGGAAAAACTCGAGTGCTTCAAAATCACTGGTCGTCGCTGACCATCCAAGTTGTCCACTCAACAACACCTGCTGCAATCGCTCGTATTTCGAGTCAGCACTGGGGTCGTCGTGCGCAAGCAACGCGCGCATCTCTCGAGCAGGAAAGCCTTTTTTTTGCTTCGTTTTTTGGATCGCCGCCTCGAAGAGCACCTCCACTGCTGCGGGATCACGACTTTTTCCAAGTGCATCAATTGCCATTTCGCGCACCACCTCATCGTCGTGCTGCATTGCAGTCAAGACGACCTCCAACGCTACCTTGTCGTTCGTGGCCGCAAGCCCCGCGAGCACCTTCGGCAGATTGCTCTTAAAAGAGCCGGACGCGAGCTGCGTCCGCGCCTGCTCTGCGAGGTAATCTCGATACCGCATTTCTCCTGTCTGCCGAAAGAGCGACGACGCGACGCTAGCCGCTCGACTTGCATCGGGTGTTGTCGCCGACCTTGCCCGCAGCTCTTCAAAGATTCCTTTAAACTTGATCGTTACCTTGGGCGCAGCCTTCTGCTCGGCGATTTCCAACGCGTGGTCGAAGCCGTAAGGATTGTCCAAACGCTGCATCCAATACTCTTCGGGCAACTCGCGTCCATGCTTCTCCAGGTAGTAGGCGTAATCGACGGTCGCCACCTCTTTGCCTTCGGTGACTTTGTTCCGAAGCCAAGTGTCGTAGATGGATTGATCCAAGCTGCGGTCGTTGTTGAGTTCCAACTCTTCAAGCACTTGGGCACGAACATCCTTAGATGCGCTGCTTCCCGTGGTTGAGTCGGAATAGCGAAAGGCAGCCCCTGACTGGATCCAATCACGCATTCTATTCGCAGCCGCTCCGTTGTAATCGCCAAGTCGGTAGATTGCCAAAACTCCCTTGGTGGCAACAGCCGGTTCTTTATCCTCTGACAGTTGGATAAGAGTCCACAGATAGCGGGCAGCCATCTCGGTCTTATTTGCTGCCAACGCTTGCCTTATCCATGTCGGGAGAACATCTACCGCTGTTTCCTTCTTGTCGGGATCGAAACAATTCCGGCTATCAAAGAACGGCCCCTTCCACGGCTCATTAACCGGAGCGGGCAAGCTGACCTTCAGGCGCTTATATTCAAGATCACTCATTTCGTTCCCCGGCGGTTGTGCGCCACTGTCTGTGGCCTGCGCTGGTTTCTGCGTATCGCCGGCAACAACAGGCAAGGGCGTCGGCTTTACCAAATTGGATGCTTCGGATGGATGTTGGCGCTGAGTAGTCGGGCGTCCAATCCACCACACTGCGGTAAGAAGGGCCGCAGCCAGCACAAAAAGGACACCAGCGGTCATTCGTTGATTGCTCATTGGGCTTTATCGGTGTTTGGAAACAGAGCCGAAGGGTTGGGTGCCTGATTCTGGACGCCCCTCTTCTGTCCGTTGATGTAAATCCAATAAGTCGGGTAAACCTGTGTGTTGATCCGGCCTTCGTAGAACTCCGCGGGCTTGGGAGTGCGGGTGAGTGACTGGCTTGTTGAAGGGCTGGTCGTTTCGGAGTAGTGCTGCATGTCTGAAAAGAATGTGATGGTGGACCAAATGTAGCCTTGGTCATGCCCGGTAAGATGTTTGAAGGCGTCGAGGGCCTTTTGATCGGGAGTTCCCTCGTTGGACAGTTTGGACGTGGTGTCGGTGACAACTGGAGTGTCAGAGTTATTCTCGCGGGCTAACCCGGGAAAGACGCCGTTGGATGGATAACCTTGAAAGGTTGTTGCAACAAATATTGCGATCCAGTCGATAAGGCCCGAGATCTCATACAGCCTGCTTGGATCTTTTGTGTTTCCGATCAAGACCTTGTGTTTCAGGTGAACGAGGCTTTCCGCTTTGAACTTCTTGTCTTCACCAACAAGATACCTTGCTTGGTAATGGTTTAGCAGTTTGTAAAGTGTTTTGTTCTTTTTCGTTAAGAACTCATCGACTTCTTGCTGACTAAAAACGAGGTCGTCGTCCATGAAGTCGGTGGGGGGTGCTGGGTTCCCAGCATATTTGAACATCCAGTTCAGAGCATAAATTTTGTCCGCTGCTGAGAAGGCAATGAAGTCCACACCGATCATCAGAGGGCCAGCATCAATCTGGAATGCCGATCCGACCCCAGAATCAGCTATATGTTTTAGCAGCATAGCCGCTTTGAGCTTGGCGTTGTCACCATCAGACGCGGATAGGCCACCCGGCGGCAATACCTCCGTCAACCCGCTTTGGACCCCGCCGCTATTCAATGAAACTTGCTGAGGATCAATCCAGCCGACAACTACAACGTCGTCGGTTCGAACGCCAATTTCTTGATCGAACTCCGCGGTTGAGGTGGTTCCGCCAGCGAAGCTGATTGCGCACCTGATCTTGTATTTACCAGGCAACCAGTCGAGGCAGTCCTTCGCGATGTCTTCGTCGCCGTCCGCGATCTTCCACTCGTTCTTTCCGATGCCGCTCGGCCCCGTCTTGGACTCCGGCCCTTCCGCGGTCCAGCTAAATGTTGCGTTTGTCCAGCTATCGGTTCCGCTAAGTTTCCAACTTACCATATCCCCGGTGGACTTACCCGAATAGACCGGCGCGGTCTTGACTATATTGTCCGCCCATTTCTTCTTTGGGTCATCGCGGTCTGCAATTCTCATCTCCACGGACAAGCGGCCCAAAACAGAATAACCCAGCGGTGCGCTTTCTGGATTATCTGAATTCGTGATTGGGTCAGAAGTGAAAACGGGCGATTCGGAAACCCCCGCTTGGGCGGTCCAGCTATAGATCCGCCGCTGAAACCCCGACGAATTGCCGACTTGAAGGCCTTCCGCGTTCGTCGGAACGAAAATTTCCTGAAAGGAGATGCTCGGAGCCACATCCGGGTTTGCGGCCACCGGATTAAGCATAAATTTGTATTGGCTTCGCTTGATCTCCACGACCGTCTGCGCACTCGAAAGGCGGAATTGGGAAACTTTGGTTTCAGGAAATCCCTGCAAAAGATCGACCCCTTCCGGCTCCCACGGCTGGTTGTTGGGGCCATACGGGTCGTACACAAGCTTGACCCGACTCCCGCCCCACGCACCCCATCGGCTTTTGTCACAGAGGTAGGGGTCTAGAAAATTTACCGGATGAGACTGGAGATTGGAGACTGCGAGTTTCACAAAGTCCTGGGTCGAATAGGGCTGATCCAGAGTCCACGTAACCTCCGTGTCAAAGGCGCCGCTAAACTCATAGCTGGCCTCTGTGTTAGAATCGATTGTTGCTTCCCACGGAAGAACCGTGTGACCATAAGCATCGAAAATGGTTGCCAAATATGGATACAGTGCAGACCAGTATTCGGAGGAGGGCTCGGTGGAAGGCGAGGATCCATCTGTGGGGGTGGTGGTTAAGGTGCCAGACCATGCCCCAGTGATTGAGGGTGTGGTATGATAACGCTTGGTAAAATCATCATACTCCAAAGTTTCCTCAAATGCACCGCTCCAGGAGCCCAAGGCCAGATTTCGGGGGTGACCGATGGGGTCCGCGTCTGTTCGTGAGAAGTCTGAAGTGCCGCCCGCCCATGTGTGAAATACATTTGTGGAAACCGGTCGTAGCGTGAATGCAACATTCAAGGTGCTCTCGTGCCTACCGTCGGTGGTTTCAGCGGAGCGATGCACGAACCCTTCCAGATTCTCAAGGCTTGACGAGGTCGGAATTGCTGGTCTGGGTGACTCATCTTTGACGCTGTAGGTATCCGTCACGGCGAGAACCGACTCGCCTTCCTGAGTTTCCCATCTTTCGTAAGTCAAAGCGGCAACGAACTTCCGACTGTCAGGGATGAGTGTGAACTCATCTGTATCCTTACTCCTGAGCTCATTGCCATCCTTCTCCATGGAAACCGATGTGTATTTTAGGTATTTCTGAGGAGGTCCTGAGGAAGCTAGTAGCTGTAGAAAGCCAGGGAAACTCGAAGCTGAGTCTGCCGACTGAATAATGAGCGATCGAATAAGTGGAACTTCGTAAGGAACGATTTCCGAGACAGCGGCCTTGTGATTTGGGAGAAAGCAAAGGAGTCGGTAGCTATATTTAAGACAGGCGAACAGTCCTCCCTGTTCAAATGCCGCACTTCCGGCGGATATCGTTGCCTGCGTCTCCCACGGTGCGTTGACGCCGGCTTTCCGCTGCAATTTGATCTGCTGAATGCCGGAAAAGGTGGGGTTGTCCCAGCGAAGCTCGATGTGTGTTCGATCCGGGTCATCGACTCCGTTTTCCACATCCAAAACAACCGTGTGGAGCGAGACGCCAATCATTACAGGACGGGGGTCGAAATCATCGGCGTTGGTGGGATTGGTCCGTTGAGCGCGCTCGAAATGATCCCCGACACCATCCCCGTCTATGTCGACCAAACCATCTGCAGGGTCGTTTGGAAGCAGCCCATGCGCTACTTCCCACCAATCCGGGAGCCCGTCGCCGTCCGTGTCTTTAGTAGCATCGAAACCGAAGGTGCTCTTCGCCTGCCCGAGATTGGCAAGGGCGAAGTCGTTCGGTGGATTGATCGGGTCGGCCCACGGGTAGGCGGTCGCATATCCGATTTCGATGAGGCGGTCGTAGAACGGTTGGGCGACGGTCTTGAGCATGCCGAGATTGACGGCGGCGAAGTCATTGGTCTGGTTCGCGGTGATTTTTGGGGTCCGCAGCGCTGGGTTGGTGGGCAAGGGCTGCGCCGGGTCGATGACGAACCAGCTTCTGATCAGCGCGGTGACGTCCGCACCGGCGCCACCGGGAAGTCTGGCCTCGAGTTCATCGTAGGCCGCAGTGGCGAGTTGCTTGAGCTGGCCTTGGTTCAAGGCCGCGTAGTCGTTCGCAGTGCTGTAGCTCGTGGGCCAACTGGGGGTGCTGGAGGGTGGGGTGACGCTTTGCTTGATGACCTCGCGCTCGAACCACCATGCCGGATAGGTCGGTGGCTTATTGGTAGGAACCGGAGCGGCTCGCAGACCGGCCACGAGAAAGAGAGCGAGGAGACCAGGTAACAGCAGCAGGGTCGCGTGGCGAAGGCTTAGGCGCGTGGAATGGGTTCGGCGGGACTTCATGGCATAGGGATTCCGTCAGCAGATTGATTGGGTGAAACGGGGGCAGACTCTCCTTCGCGCCGTTGCTCAGGGAGGTGTCCCAGCCGTAAATGTCCCCATCGAGAGATCGCCCTTCTGGAGAATGACCACCGTGCCATCAGGCAAAACCCGCAAGGCATTCCGCCGTTCCGCTATCGACGGTCCGCTGCCGGCACCGACGACAAACACCCCTTGCGTTTTATCGACGGTAGTAGTCGTTACGTCATTGTATTTGCCGAGGACGGTCTGGTCGGGAGTAGATGTGGTCAGCCCCAAACCGATCGCCGTCGCGCCGTTTTTCTTCATCAGCATGGCGTTTTTTCGTAAGGCATCGGTCGTGCCATTACCAATGATGAACAGTGCATCTCCCTCGGCCCAAGTAGTCGCGCTGTCCGCCGCGTTAAAGGCACTAAATCTTCCAAAAGCCGCTGAGGCGTAGCTATTGGCGTTCGTATAAAACCCGAAGCTGGCGGAATTCGCACCGTTGGTAACTGTGTTGCTACCGGATGCAAGGGAGTTAGCGCCATAAGCTGAGACGGAAGTCCCGACTGCAATACTCGTAGAGGATGCATTACTGGCGGATGAATGTCTGATGCCACCGTTAACCACCAAGGAGCCATGGTTATACATACTCCCGGAATTGTAGAGTCCCGTGGATGTATATAGGGTGCCAGTGACTCCCATATTCCCATTGATGGATGCATAAGACGCGGTGAGACTGGCTGCGGTGAGTACGCCGGTAACGTTCGCATCACCATTGTTTCTCACGACGAAGGCGTTTGTCTTGCTACCACTATTTGCACCATTACCTACGATAAACAGGCCGTCAGATGCGTTGGCAATGTTGTGGCGGCCAACGACGAACTGGTGATTCGCAGTGGCTGAGGTGCCTAGACCAAATGCACTTGAATACAACCCGGTGGCGGAGGTAGCGGAACCAAAGGCCACTGCGGAAGAGTTTAGCCCTGTGACAGGGGGGGTCGCGGGGCCAGTAGCGAGGCTTAGCAGGGTGTTGTTTCTCAAGTAACGCAAGTCTCCCTGAAGTCGAGTCACAATACTGCCATCGAAGCTTAGCGGTCCCTGAGCTGGGGCCACATTGCTAGTTCCGCTGAGGGTGACGTTTGCCGAGAATGCAACAGGCTTACCAAATGATGTCGCATTTCCAATCGGATCAAGTGTGATGCTGGGAACGCTTGGAAAAGAAACACTGTCGAAAAGTTGAAGTTTGTGTGTGCCGTCCAGCTGCATCGCCGTGACGATCTGATCGGCAACATCGAAATGACTCCAGATCCACACTCCTGCGTCTCGACTCACTCTTAATTCAAATGTTCCACTCAGCAGCGGCGCATCGTCGGTATATATTAGCTTGACTCCCAACGTGAGAGGATCGCCACCGCTCCAAGTGCCGAAATCAATGAAGTTATCATTTATGTCGAATGCTTCAGCTTCCAGCGTTAGCCCTGCGCAGAGTACCGCGGCAAGGCGAGCCGTTTGAAGTATGGCAGAACGTGATGAGCAGATTGGTGGTTTCATAATCGCAGGTTGGTCAGTAGTTTTGGAGAGAAACGTGGTGCGGCCTGCTCAGGGGTGTGGTTGAGCTTTAGCGTTTTCCGTTGAGAAGTTGCTCAGCGGCGTGCATGGCATCTCGATGCGCTTCGAGCGAAGCACCGACAAGATCACCGATGTTCGGGGGCCGGTTCCTGAGGACTGCGGGTATATACACTGCCCTTTAACAGGGCGACGATAACCCGCGCTTGCGGGGATTATAGAGTTTGGCCACAAGGGCAACCCGCCTGAAAATCTTTTCAATGACACCATAAGTTCTGGGAGAGACGGCTAACGTTTGACCAGATTTAGAATCCGCCGTCAAATATTTTCTAATGTTTTTCGAAAACAAATTTCAACGTTCCGAGCAACAGTCCAAAATAGAAGGTCAGCGCGGAAACATTCAGGACGCGATGCTCAACTAAAGGTTTCGGGAGCAGCCATACGTCCCGATCCACCCTTCGCCTCTGCTTTCAACCTCGATCGCGGCGTTACATCCCTTGCTAACGCCGCTGGCCACGTTTTGATCGATCCAAACTCGGGACGATCTGGACTCGGACGGGGATAGTCTGAACTCAGATCGCCGTAATCTGAATTCAGATCGTCACAATTCGAGCTTGGATCGTGGCATTCTGAGCTTGGACGGCCGCATCTAAAGCTTGGTTCGTAACAATGCGGATTTGGATTGCCGCAACCGTAGTCAAGATTGCCCCGGTCTTGATCAGGATTGGGAGAGTCTTAGCGAGGATTGTGACGATGCGAGTCGGGTGGCCAGTCAGCAGGCGATTTGGCCGCAGCGACGTTCAGAGGATGTGA
Organism: Chthoniobacter sp.; assembly: GCA_031390545.1. GTDB lineage: Bacteria > Verrucomicrobiota > Verrucomicrobiia > Chthoniobacterales > Chthoniobacteraceae > Chthoniobacter. The sequence continues at coordinate 12,854 of JANMTP010000057.1, forward strand.
TAGGGGGCAGCTGATTGATGATCGCTGGGCTTAGAAGACCGAAGAGAGCCTCAGGGCAAGAGCAGGCAGGGCGACTACATCCGTTCGACTTCCCTTTTCTCCACGAAGATTTGGAGGCCTTCGCGGGTGAAGTTTTCCATGAAGGGCTCGGGGTCGAGGGCTTCGGGCATGAGGACGCCGCGCTCTTTGAGTTTGCCGGTGACGAGCAGTTTTGCCGCCAGGGCGGGCGGGATGCCGGTCTGGACGACGGTGAGCGAGTAGCCCCACTTTTCATAGGTATCGCGATGGCTATCCATGGTGTAGATGAAATACTCGACACGCTTGCGTTCTTTGGTGCCGCGCACTTCGGTCCCGACGCAGGAAAAGCCATCCACGGTGGCGCCGAGTTGCGCGGGTTTGGGCAGGTTGGCCGTGGCGACACGAATAGGGGCGACCTCGACCCCATCGACTTTCACTTTTTTCCAGGTGTCCAGATTCAAGAGGTCGATCGATTTGGCGACGTTGATCATCTGATCGGAGATGGCGTATTTGAAGACGCTGTAGTTCACTCCTTTTTCCACAAATGGTGGGTAGATACCGAGGGACACGCCTTCCTCGTGCGCCACGGCGTAGGTTTGTTGCAGGCCGATGGGATCAGGAAAGCGATACCAGTCCACTTCGGTTTCCATGGGGCGGCCGCCGGTGACTTTGCCGTCTTTCACGTAGTAAGGCACGGCGTTGAGTTCCTCGAAGAGGGTCTCGGGCGAAAAGAGCACGGCGAGGCGGTAGCCTTTGACGATAGCGTTGTCCGCGTCGAGGACGCGGATACTGCTGGCGGTGTCGAGGCGATCCATGGCCCAACGGGCGAAGATATTCACGGCGCCCGGGTCGCAGCCCAGGCAAAGCAAGCCGGCGAGATCGCGTTCGAGATAGGGCTGGTGGTATTTTTCGATCTCCGCCTCGAAGGAATTCTTCCCGGCCTTCTTCACCCCGGGGGCGGAGTAAATATCCGCCGCCATGTCGATGTAGTGCGAGCCTGCCTTCATGCACGCGTCCAGGATCGAGTAATTGGTGTAGCAGTTACAGGCGTTGAGGGTGACGGCGATGTTATACCGCGTCATTGCGGCGGCGACTTTGGCGGTCTCCATGGCGTTGAGGGTGATGACTTCGAAGCGACTATTCTTGGTCGCATTATGCAGCACCTGCGCATAGGTGGGATCGATGTCCGCGAGGATGATTTTTTCGAAGCACTCGTAGTCGTGCAGCTTGCGGCCGATGACTGAGCCGACTCCCCCAAGACCGATGACCATGGCGTTTGACATAAAGATAAAGACCAGCCGTAAATGGCTGATTAATGAGCGAACCATACCCGGGCGGGTGATTTCTGGCAAGCTGAGGTGGCGTTCCAGCCTTGGCGATTGCGCTTTCAAACGAGCGAAAACGTTGTTGAACAGTCGTTTGTCAGACGCAGTGGGAGTGCGAGTGTTCTCCTGCTACAAACATCTCCATCCTAAAAGGTGATGTCCTTCTGCCACGGAAGGACTGATGAATTTTCCGATATCCATGCCTGAGCAATCCACTCCTAAAGTTCTCTCGATGCCGACTCTCTCGGGCGCCTCCCAGGATGATACGGCCCCGCTGCCGAACCCCGAAACGCCCAACGCGACCGCACCGGGGGCGGCGCCACTTGCGGCTCTGGAGATCATGCAGTTGAAGGCTCAGCACGCGCAGGAGTTGACGGCGCTCCGCGAGGAGCGGGATCGCGCGCTGACGGAAAAGGCCGCTTTGCAAAAGGAATGCGCGGGGCACCTTGAACAGCTCGCCATGGAACGCCGGGTGTCTGCGGAATTCAGCAAGAGACTTTCGCTCAGCCAGAAGGAGTGTCGGGAGCTGCAAGCGACTCTCGCGCAAGCAAAAGAAACTCCGCCCCCAGCAGCGGGGTCGGCTCCTCCCGAGCAGGCAGCCTGGGAGGCGCGTGCAGCGGACCGCTTCGAAGAAGATATCGCCACCTACCGTCGGCGGATCCAAGCGCTGCTCCAAGAGTGTGAAACGTTGCGCCAGGAGCAAACCCGGCTGACGGCACGGATCGCGGAGCTTTCCGGCCCTTAGCCGCCAGCCAGCTCGGCGAATGGCGTGGCCTTTCCACGCGGGCGGATTCCGCTTCAAAGCAGCCGTCCGGGTAATCATTCTCGCAAGATGCAATTTGGCATCTGCAACGAAATCTTCCAGGGATGGACCCTGCCGGACACCTTCGCGTATGCCGCGCGCGTGGGTTACGACCTGGTCGAAATCGCGCCTTTCACGGTCGCCAAATACGTCACCGATATCTCTGCTGCCCAGCGCACTCAGATTCGAGACGACGCGGCTCGTGCCGGGGTCGGTATCGCCGGCTTGCACTGGGTGCTCGTGCAAGCCGACGGGATGATTCTGAATTCGCCGGATGCCGCAGTCCGCCGTCAAAGTGCGCGCTACTTTCTGGAGTTGGTGGATTGCTGCGCTGATCTAGGCGGGACGCGCATCGTGGTCGGCTCCCCGAAACAGCGGCAGGTCGCGGACGGAACCACGCAGGAGCAAGCGTGGGCTTGGGCGACCGAGACCTTTCGCGACTCGGTGAAACGCGCGGAGGATCGCGGCGTGGTCGTCTGCTTCGAGCCGCTCGCGTCCAGCGAAACGAACTTCATCAATACCGCTGCTGAGGCGTTGCGCTTTGCCGAGCAGTTCGCCAGTCCGGCGATGTCCATCATTCTCGATGTCAAAGCCATGTGTGCTGAGGACAAGTCCATCCCGCAGATCATCCGCGAGAGCGCTGGGCGCTTTGCCTATTTTCACGCGAACGATGTGAACCTCAAAGGCCCCGGCTTTGGGGACATCGACTTTATCCCCATTGCCGCGGCCCTGCGCGAAACGGGTTACGACGGCACGATCTCCGTCGAGGTTTTTAAGTTTGACGAAGGCCCGGAAGTGATCGCGACCCAAAGCCGCGAGTATCTGCGGCGTATTTTCCAGTAAAGGTCTCGCCGGCTTTCCCGAAGGCCCGCGCCAAGCTGAAAGGGGTATTCGGCTAAGGCGCGAAGGCAACCGCGGGCTTGGTGACGCGAATGCGATCCAGCTCCGTGCCGTCGATGCTGATTTGCTTTAGCACGAGTTCCTGGGGCGTGAGTTCGAGGAGTGAAAATGAGTGCGTGTTCGCCACATACTTCGCCGTTAGCGGCACGTAGTTGCCGGGGTTGTCCTCGATGAGTTTCGCGACCGTTTTGTCAAAGTCCTTGGAGTTATAGAGCGACGCTCCACCTCCGCCGCTCACGATGTGGATGATGCCCTTCGGCGTCGTTTTGGTGACGCCGTCAAACTCGTCGTCGAAGATGTAATCCCCATTAACGCGCCCCCGCTTGTCCCGCAGCGGCGGGTTTGGCGTGAAGATCATTGGCTTGGAGCGTTGGTAATTGTGGACGTGTCCGGCAAAGACCATATCGACGCCGCCGGCGCGGAAGACCGGCTCCAGCAAACGCATCTTCTGCTCCGTATAATGTTGCGGCGAGGTGTGAAACGCAGGCGCGTGCATGCAGATAAATTTCCATGGCTGTTTCGAAGCCTTGAGATCCTTCTCAATCCACGGCGCGAGCTGCATGAAGCTGGCCGTGTTGTAGCTATTGGTGTCGAGCATCAGGAAATGCGCCGGCCCATAGTCGAAGGAATAGATGTTCAGCGCGGGAAAGCTCGGCCCGACCGCGGCCCGAAACGTCGCGGCCACTTTCGCGTCTTTGCCGAGCGGCGTATTCCACGGGCCCAAACCGGGACCATTCTCCGGTCCATGGAAAAAGTAATACGCCCCGAAGGCATCTGGCGTGTCCGGCAGTCGCACCGTGTCGGCGTCGTGATTGCCGATGACCGGATAAAACGGAACCGATTGCATCAGCGGTGCCCCCGTTTTCGCGCTGGTTGCGGGGGGATTGCCGTAGGTCGTCCAGAAATGATGCAGGTACTGGCTAACTCGACCGGACGAGTAAACGATATCGCCCAAGGCCACGAGAAACTCCGGCTGAGCCCGCCAGACTTGGAAAGCGATCCCGTTCTGCTCTTTCCCGCCGTTGGCGAGATCGCCGACCATGACGAATCTGATTGGCTTCCGCGCACTGGCGCGGGTGCGAAACTTGGACTGCTGCACCACCGTCGCGCCCAGCTTCACTCGGTAGGCGACCTCGCTATCGAAGGGCAAGCCCGGCAGCGTCGCGGCATATTTAAAATAGTGCTGCGCCTTCTCGGCAATGGCGGGCGAGGCGTCCTTGAGGATGTCCTTAATGACATCCTCGAGCGTTACCGGCGCATCGCGCAACGCCCCCGGCAGCTTCACAAAACCGGGTGGAGTCGGCTGTGGGGACGGCGTGGCCTTGACCGAGAGCAAGGGCACGGGCGTCGCTTTGGGCTTTTTCTTCTCGGCTTGAAAATCCATGGCCACCCGGGTCGGGACCACGAGCTTCGCCGCGCTGCCGGCGACCGCATACTCGACCGTAAACTGCCCCGGAACCTGATCCGTCAGCCACGCGATGACCTTCACGTCGGTTCCCTGCAACGTCGTTCCATTCCCCGGCTGCACATACGGCTTCACTAGCACCACCTGCGCGACTGAAACGCTGGAGAGCAGCACTGCTGAAAAGGCGAAGGGGAGAAACGGGGGAAGGCGCATGAAGAGGTGTAGCAATGAGCAACCCGTCCCTCGCAGCAATCTTTGAATCCCGCTCCGGAGCGCACTTACGTCAGCGAAATGGGCCACTTTCGCGAGAAGCTTTCACCCCGATTCCCACGAAAGAATCCTAGTTCCTGTGCAAATCCCATTCGCGCCGCAACCGACCTCTGCTAAACCGTCGCGCAACCATGAACTCGCTCGTCCCCCTGCTCTCCGTATTCCTTATTGGTACCACCACGGTCTTTGCCCTCGATCCCATCCCCCTTTGGCCCGCTGCGGCGCCCGGGGAAACCGGCACGCTGCCGCCGGAGCAAGACATGACCAAGCCGACGGACGGCGCTGTGGCGGGCAAACCGGTGATCCGTCTTGGCAATGTTTCCCAGCCCACGATCACCGTTTTTCCTGCGCCGAAGGAAACGAACACCGGGGCTGCGGTGGTCGTCTGCCCGGGCGGTGGCTACAGCATTCTCGCGATGGACTTGGAGGGGACAGAAGTCTGCCAGTGGCTGAACTCGATCGGCGTCACCGGCGTGCTCTTAAAATATCGCGTCCCTGCGCGCCCCGACCGGCCGCGGTTTGAGGCGCCGCTGCAGGACGCGCAACGCGCGCTCGGGGTGGTGCGTGAGCGTGCCGGCGAGTGGGGTATTAATCCGGCACGGATCGGCATCCTTGGCTTTTCCGCCGGCGGTCATCTCGCTGCGGCGGCGAGCACGAACTACGAAGCACGCACTTACCCCCTCGTGGATGCCGCGGACAAACTCAGTTGCCGACCCGATTTCGCCGTTCTCATCTACGCCGGTTCCCTCACGGTGAAGGACAAAGGCGACGAGATTTCACCTGAATTGAAGATCACCGGGCAGACGCCACCGACCTTTCTCGCCATGTCGCAGGATGATTTCGTCCGCATCGAAAACAACCTGTTCTATTCGCTCGCGTTGAAGAAGGCGAAGGTTCCGTTCGAGCTGCACATCTATCCGACCGGCGGGCACGGCTACGGCCTGCGCCCCAGCGAACATAACGTCGCGACCTGGCCCCAGCGCGTCGCGGATTGGATGCGCGCCCAAGGACTTCTCTCGGAGGGACGCGCTCCTGCGCGTCCCTGACGCCCCTCTCGGAGGGACACGCTCCCGCGCGTCCCTGACAAGGCGTGATCCGGGGCGCCGTCAGTAGCCGAGATTCGGCCCTAGCCAGCGTTCGACTTCGACAACGGTCAGGCCTTTGCGCGCAGCGTAGTCCTGCACTTGATCGCGGTCGATCTTGCCGAGGCCGAAGTAACGGGACTGCGGGTGAGCGAAGTAGAGGCCGCTGACACTGCTGCCCGGCCACATGGCGAAGTTTTCGGTGAGCTTGATACCGGTGCGTGCTTCGACGTCGAGGAGCTGCCAGAGCGTGCCTTTCTCGGTGTGGTCGGGACACGCCGGGTAGCCGGCGGCGGGGCGGATGCCGCGATACTTTTCTTCGATGAAGTCGTCGGTGCTGAGCTGCTCCGCGCGGCCGTAACCCCATTCATCGCGGACGCGTTTGTGCAGGCATTCGGCGAAGGCTTCCGCTAGGCGATCGGCGACGGCCTCGGCCATGATCGCGTTATAGTCGTCGAGCTCGGCTTTGTATTTCACGACGAGTTCGTGCAGGCCGATACCGGTGGTGACGGCAAAGCCGGCGACGTGGTCGGTATAGCCGGCAGGCGCGATGAAATCGGCGAGCGAGCGGTGCGGTTCGCCGTCCTTTTTTCCCATCTGCTGGCGGAGAAAGTGGAGCGTAGTCAGCTTCGTCGTGCGCGTTTCGTCGGTGTAGAGCTCAACGTCGTCGCCGACGGAGTTCGCGGGGAAGAAGCCGTAAACGGCGCGGGCGGTGAGGAGCTTCTTCTCGATGATTTCGTCAAGCAGCGCGTTCGCATCGGCGAAGATTTTCGTGGCCTGCTCGCCGTATTTTTCGTGGGTGAGGATCGACGGGTAAATGCCGCGGAGTTCCCAGGTGTGGAAGAACGGCGTCCAATCGATAAACCGGCGCAGCTCGGCGAGCGAGATAGGGAGCGCAGGCGCCCCGCCGGCCGTATCCGACGCCTCGCTCGACAACTCCCGCACGCCGGTGAACTCGGGCTGCGGGACGTCTTCAGCGCGCCACTCGACCGGCGTGCGATTCGCGCGCGCGTCAGCAAGCGGGATGAGCTTTTGCTTCGGCCCCGCGTGGAGCTCACGGAGCTTTTCATAGTCGGCGTTGTGCTGCGCGACGTAAGTTGCTTTCGCTTCCTTGTTCAGCAACGTGGTCGTGACGGGCACGGCGCGGCTGGCGTCAAGAATGTGGACGACCGGTTCGCTGTAATGCTGCGCGATCTTCACCGCGGTGTGCGCTCTACTCGTGGTCGCTCCGCCGATGAGCAGTGGGAGCTTCATGCCGGTGCGCTCCATTTCCTTCGCCACGTGGACCATCTCGTCGAGGCTCGGAGTGATCAGTCCGCTGAGGCCGATGAGGTCGGCCTTTTCTTCCTTCGCGCGAGCGAGGATTTTGTCGCACGAAACCATCACGCCCATGTCGATGACCTCGTAGTTATTACACGCGAGCACGACGCCGACGATGTTCTTGCCGATGTCGTGCACGTCGCCTTTGACCGTCGCGAGCACGATCTTGCCCTGCGCTTTCACCACTTCGCCGCGCGCGGCCATCTCCGCCTTTTCGGCCTCCATGAAAGGCGTGAGATACGCGACGGCCTTCTTCATCACCCGCGCCGATTTCACCACCTGCGGCAGAAACATTTTCCCTGCGCCGAAAAGATCCCCGACCACGCTCATCCCATCCATGAGCGGTCCCTCGATGACGAGCAGCGGCTTGCCGAGCTTGGCGCGCGCCTCTTCGGTATCGATGTCGATGTAGGCGTCGATGCCCTTCACGAGCGAGTGCGACAACCGCTCCTCGACCGTGCCTTTGCGCCACTCTTCTTCCTTCTTCTCCGCGGCAACGTCTTTGCCCGCACCGGCCTTCTTCAGCTTTTCGCCATGATCGACCAGTCGCTCAGTGGCGTCGGGACGGCGATTCAGCAGCACGTCTTCGACGAGCTCTTTCAGCTCGGGCTCGATCTCCTCATAGACCTCGAGCATTCCGGCATTGACGATGCCCATGTCCATGCCCGCCTGGATAGCGTGATACAGGAACGCCGAGTGCATAGCTTCGCGCACATGGTTATTGCCGCGGAAGCTGAACGAAATGTTCGACACGCCCCCGCTCACCTTGGCGTGCGGCAGGTTGGCTTTGATCCAGCGCGTCGCCTCGATGAAATCGACGGCGTAGTTGTTGTGCTCCTCCATGCCGGTCGCAACCGTGAGGATGTTCGGATCGAAAATGATGTCCTCCGGCGCGAGCCCGACTTCGTCCACGAGGATGCGGTAGGCGCGCTCGCAGATGCGGATTTTCTCCGCGTACGTCGCCGCCTGCCCGTTCTCGTCGAAGGCCATCACGACCACGGCAGCGCCATATTTCAGCACGGTACGCGCGCGTTCCCGGAAGGTCTCTTCGCCTTCTTTCAGCGAGATCGAGTTCACGATTCCTTTGCCCTGGATGCACTTCAGCCCGGCCTCGATAACTTCCCATTTCGAGGAGTCCACCATGAACGGCACCTTCGCGACTTCCGGCTCGCTGCCGAGCAGTTGCAGGAAGCGCGTCATTGCCGCGACCCCGTCGATCATCCCCTCGTCCATGCAGATATCGATGACGTTGGCGCCGTTCTCCACCTGCTGCCGCGCAATCGCCACGGCGTCCTCGTATTTCCCTTCTTTGATTAGCTTCGCAAACTTCGGCGAACCCGCGACGTTCGTCCGCTCGCCGATCATCAAGTAACTGCCGATCTGCTGGGTGAAGGGTTGTGAACCCGACAGGCGCAAAGGCAGCGCCGCGCCAGTGGAAAATTTCGGCTCGTCCGGACGCGGCTCGCGCGGCGGGCGATCGGCCAGCGCTTTGGCGATCGCCGCGATGTGCTCGGGCGTATTGCCGCAGCAACCGCCCGCGATATTCACCAGCCCACTTTGCGCAAACTCGCCCAGCCAGCGGCCCATGTCGGCGGGTTCGAGATCGAAGCCCGTCGCGGCCAGCGGATTGGGCAAACCCGCGTTGGGATAAACGGAAATCGCGGTGTCGGATTTGGTGGAAAGCTCTTCCAAAAACGGCCGCATCAGGTCTGGCCCGAGCGAGCAGTTCAGCCCCACGCTCAGCGGCTTCACGTGCTTCACCGCATTCCAAAACGCCTCGACCGTCTGCGCGGAAATCATCGTCTCTCCGCCGCGCCCGACCGCCGCGGAAATCGAGATCGGCAGCGTGACTTTGTCCTGCTCGAAGACCTCCTGAATCGCGACCAGCGCCGCCTTGGCGTTGAGCGAATCGAAGATCGTCTCGACGAGCAGAAAGTCCGAGCCACCTGCGATCAGCGCGCGCACTTGCTGGATGTAAGCCGCCTTCACCTGATCAAACGTGACCACGCGAAAACCCGCGTCGTCCGCATCGGGCGAATTCGAAAGCGACACCGTGAGCGGCCCGATTGCCCCGGCGACGAAGCGCTGCTTCCCATCCGCATTCCCCACGCGATCCGCCCACTCGCGACACTGACACGCCGACGTTTCATTGATCTCCCACGCCAGCTCGCCGAGGAACTTGTCGTCGATGATCTTCTGGTAAAACTCCGGGTCCTTCCGCCCCCCATGCTCGCGCGGATCGTCCACGAAGAACTCACTCTGCCCGATGCTCGTCGCGCTGAAAGTATTCGTCTCAATGATATCCGCCCCGGCTTCGAGGAAGCGGCGGTGAATGTCGCCAATCATCGCGCCCTGGGTGATCGAAAAGAGGTCGCCGTTGTTCAACAGATCCTTCTTTGAATCCTTAAATCGATCGCCGCGAATATCCGCCTCGGTCATCCCATAAGTCCGAATCGTCGTGCCCATCGCGCCATCGATGATGGCGATGCGCTGCTGGAGGAGCTTTTTGAGCGGATGAAGCGTGGACATACAGGCTCGAAATAGACTCGCGCGCTCGGCGGGCCGCAAGGAACAAATAATCCCATCATGATGGGAAGATGGATGATTTAAGCCGCTCGGCTGGTCCCCTGGGAGAACGGCGGGGCGCCGGGGATTTTGCTTTTGCCATGCGGTCGTCTCTGCCAGCGTCCCGGCAAGTTTACGTAGGAGGTTTCGTATGCCGGACGACAAATTAGCCGATACACCCATCGAGTGGCCGGAGGTTTTGCAGAGGGAACTGGATTCCTTCGGCTTCCCGCCAACCGAGGTCGATCTGACCAAGTCCCCGGAACAGCGGCTGCGCGAAGTCCATGAGCGCATCCGCGCCACGCAACCCGAACGCTCGGCCCTGTGCATCTCGGGCGGAGGGATTCGCAGCGCCACGTTCGCGCTCGGCGTGGTGCAGGTCATGGCGAAAGCGGGGCTGCTGACGAAGTTCGATTATCTCTCCACGGTTTCCGGCGGCGGCTATCTCGGCTCGATGCTGAGCGCGTGGATTCACAGCCATCCGGGCAAGCTGGAGGGCGTGGCAGCGGATCTCGCCGGGGCGTGTGCGCCGGGGCAGGTTACGCCCGAGGTCGCCCCCCTGCGGCATCTCCGGCAGTTCAGCAACTACATCGCGCCCAAGCTCGGCCTTTTTTCCGCCGACGGCTGGACGCTCGCAGCCACCGCCTTGCGCAATCTCTTGCTCAACTGGACCGTGCTCGTGCTGCTCCTTGCCGGCATGCTCGTGCTCCCGTGGCTCGGACTGCTCGGAGTGCTGGCCAAACCGAGCGCCGCTCAGCTCGACGTGCTGCTCGCCGCGGCGTTCGTGTGCATCGCGGCGGCGACGGCTTACCCTGGTCTCGATCTACCGAGTCAGGGGAGCTTCCGCTGGCGGCAGAAATGGTTCCTCGCCGGCTGGCTTGCACCGCTCCTCGCGGGCGTCCTTTGCCTCTGCTCGTGGTGGGCCGGCCGCACGAACTACTACGCCACCAACGAAGCCGAGGCTGCCCACTACGCGGCGCACCCGCTCCGGGACGCGCTGCCGTGGATGAAGAGCGGCAACGGCCTGCTCTGCATCGCCTGCTTCCTCGTTGCGGCCTCGGTCGCGGGCATCCTCGTCTGCACCGTCATCACGCTCATTCGCGATAAGCGGCGTGGTCAGCTTCGGGCGCGCTTCAGTTGGCCGCAGATGCGCAAACTCGCCGGCCTCATCGTGGCCAGCATCCTCGTGCTCGGCACGCCTGGCACTGCGCTGCTTTGGGTCATGGCGGTGAAGTTTTTCCCGTCGCCGGGGAGCGGTGCGGTCCCCTACATGACCCTCGCGCCAGCCGTGCTCCTCCTCGGTTTTTTCCTGCTGAATTCCCTTTTCGTCGGCGTGACCAGCCGCTGCTCGGACGACGACGACCGCGAGTGGTTCGCGCGCGCCGCCGGCTGGCTGGGCGCCGTCATCGTGGGCTGGCTGGTCATCCATGGGCTGGTCTTCTGGGTGCCCAAATGGGTGGAAATCTACCTCGGCCCCGCAATGAAAGCCTCGATCGCGGCTTCCGGGGGAATCCTCGGTTTCCTCGCCGCCAAAATCGGCGCGAGCAGCAAGACGCCCGCGGTTTTCGAAAATAATCCCGCGACGAAAAAGAATGTGCTCCTGAGCGCTGCAGCGGGCGGCTTCTTCGCCCTGCTCGCCTGCGGCGTCTCGCTCATGCTGGATCGCGGTTTTTTCGCAGCTACGATTCTCGATCGCGTGGCCGCCGAGGCGACGCGTGACTCACCGGCCCCGCTCCACCAATTCGTCCTCCGGCACGCCGTCCTCACGTCGTCTCCGTTCACCCAGGCACCACTCCTTTTCGTGCCCGTCGCCGACCTCGCGCAGCTGGGCTGCCGCGCCGCCTGCGCTCTCCTCGCGGACCCCATGAAACCGTGGACCGACGCGCTGAGCGACCGCAAAACCTTTGACCGTTTCGGCTACCTGCTTCAGTTCCCGGAGGTCTATCTCATTTTCGGCAGAAAGATCGGGCTGATCCTGCTGATCCTCTTCGGCATCGGCTTCACCATGGGCTTCTTCGTCAACGTCAACCGCTTCTCCCTCCACGCCACCTACCGCAACCGGCTCGTCCGCGCCTATCTCGGCGCCGCCCGACTCGCGCAGCGCCGCCCGCATCCCTTCACCGGCTTTGATCCTGCCGACAACCTCGAGCTTGCGAGCCTCCAGCATCCGCGCCCGCTCCATGTCGTGAATATGACGCTCAACCTCGTGGGCGGCGACGAGCTCGCCTGGCAGGAGCGCAAAGCCGATTCCTTTACCGCCACCCGCCTGCACACCGGCAACCGCCGCCTCGGCTACCGACCGAGTGACAAGTATGCCCACGGCCTTTCGCTCGGCACCGCGCTCGCCATCTCCGGTGCCGCCGCCAGTCCAAACCAAGGCTACCATTCCTCCCCGTTGATCACCTTCCTGATGACGCTTTTCAACGTCCGCCTCGGCTGGTGGCTTGGCAATCCCGGCCTCCGCGGCAGCAAAGCTTGGAAGCGCCCCGGCCCGGCCCAGGCCACGTTCCCGCTCATCGCCGAGGCCTTTGGCCTGACCAATGAAAACCGCGCCTACGTGAACCTCTCCGACGGCGGCCATTTCGAAAATCTCGCCATCTACGAAATGCTCCTCCGCCGGTGCCGCTTCATCGTCGTCAGCGACGCCGAACAGGATGGCGGCTACCACTTTGAGGGCCTCGGCGGCGTTGTCCGCAAAGCCCGCATCGACCTCGGCGTGACTATTGAGTTCACCGGGCTCAGCGCCATTTCCAAGACCACGCCGGAGGCCGAACGCCGCTGCTTTGCCCTCGGCACCGTGCGCTATCCGGAGGGCACGGAAGGCCGCATCCTTTATCTCAAACCGGTGATCCTGCCGACCGTGCCGACCGATGTGCGCCACTACGCGGAAACTAACGCCGCCTTCCCGCACCAGAGCACCAGCGACCAGTTTTTCAGCGAATCGCAGTTCGAGGCCTACCGCGCACTCGGCCAGCACGAGATGATGCAAATCCTCGCTCCCCTGGCCTCTCCCCCCTGCTCGATTGCCGATCTCTTCGCCCGCCTCGAGGAGGCGTAACGGCGAGCCCGCATCACTCCTTCTGCTTCCACGCGAACTTCCCCTCCGCATCCGGCACCTCGATCCACTCGCCGGGAAAGGCGCTCTTTTGGAAGAGTTCGGCCTGTTGCCGCTCCGCCTGCGAAACCGGGACGTTCTTTTCCTTGGCGAGCTTCTCGATGAGCCGGCCGCGGTCGCTGTTCTCGGCCTCGACGGTCGTCTTTACGTAGTCGCCGTATTCGCCCGGCGGCACGGTGCGCACTTCGAGGTAGCCGGCGTGGTTTTCGCCCACGAGCCGCGAGTTTTTGAGGATCTGCACTTCGCCCATCCGCGTGCGCCGACTCTTGGCCACATCCGTCACCGGGGCTGGCGTGGTCTTCTTCGCGGCGGCCGGGTCGCCGTGCTGATAGACATCCACCTTCATGGAAATATCCACCTTTACGGCCTCCTTCGTGCCCACGTCGATGGGGATGGACTGGCACGCAGCGAGGGCGAGGGCGGTGAGGAAGAAAGGGAGGCGGCGAATCATGGCTACTGCGCGGCTATGCGCCCGCCCTTCCGCCGTTTCGGGCCGTCATGAAACTCGACCTCGACCTTGCGACCGCCGTTGGGTCCGCGCAGATCAAGATGGAGTGCGCCTTCGCGGCCGTGGAATCGAAAATCGCCATGCGCAGTGTCGTAGGCGAAATCGCGCAGCGCCTCAAGGCTGATGCGCGAAAGCCCGCGTTTCAGCCCCGTCCAGTCGCCGGGCAACTCCTTGATGAGCTCGTCGATTTTGCCAATGCGGAGCTCGCCGGGCTTGGTCGCGGTAAAATCGCCCACCACTTGGTCAATGGACGAAGCCCGCGCCGCCACCGTGAGACGGAAATCCGCCGGGCCGGTGAGCGAGAATTTGTCCGGCGCCAGCGCGTCGGTGACCGGCTTGAGGTCCACGCGCGTTCCGGAAACCCAGCCGTTCCAAGGCGAGCCGTCGCCGAGCAGAAAGTTGAACTGCCCGCGCAAGACGCCGCTGTAGCCTTTCCCGCCGAGATTCCCGTAGATGCCGCGCTCGTCGTAGGTCACGTCGAGAAAACTGTCGGTCAGGCGAAACTGTTTCCAGCGCACCTCGCGGAGCCGCAGTGTGTTGACCACGTTGTTCGCGCCGGCCGCCGGCGGCAGGGAAAACTCCACCCGCCCACCCACGCCGCGCAGGGTGAGCTCGTAGCCGGGATAATCATAATCCTGCACCGGCATATCGATGCGCAGCTTCAGTCGCAGGTCACTGAGTTTGCGGAAGTTCAGGTTTTCCGCGTGCGACTCGAAAGGCATCGGCAGCGCGACCTCGGAGTGACCTTCCAACGCGAGGAAAAGCTGGCCTGCCGTCGCCGAGAAACGATGAATCTGCCAGTCCGGCTCCGCGTCCGCCGCGGCCGTGACGGGCGCAGACGGCGCGCTTTCGTTCTTTTGCACGCGGTCCACGTACCAAAACAGATCCGGACCGATATCGAGCCGCGGGCGCACGATGGCGACTTCCTCGATTTCTCGCCGCCAGATTCCTGCGAGGGTGAAGCGAATGAAGACTGTTTCGAGGGAGAGCACTTCGACAAAGGGATCGAGCGGCGAGGTCAGCGCGATGCGCGAAAGCTCGATGGTCTGCAGTTCCTGCCCGCCCACGCCGGCATCGGGAGCAAGAGCCAGATTGCGAAACGAGGTGTTGACCCGGCAGCCGATCGACGGCAGCCCGAGGCCAAGGTCGTCGAGATGGATATTGCCGTCGGTTACGACCAGTTCGCCGAATGAAAACGACCGCGCCGATTTTGTCGAAGCGGTCGGCGGCGCGGCGGGGATCGCTGGCTTTTCGCCGGAGGCGATGAGTTCGCGGAAGACTTTGTTAAACCGAAAGTCGAACCCGTCCACCTGCGCCCAAGCCACGCGATGTTCGCGCTGCACCTCCGGCAGGCGAAACTTCGTCCGCACCGCGGGGACCCGCAAAAACGGTTCGAGAACAGCGCCGCGCGCCCGCACGGCGAGATCGGTGAAACTCACCGCCGCCTGCATTTCCCCCCGTTCGCGCGGCGGCAGCAAATCGTCGCCGAGCTGCGCGTCCAAGCCAAACTGCACCAGCGGCGCACCCGCTAAATCGACACCAACACGTCCGCCCTTCAAAGCCAGCCGCTCCACCTTCCACGGGCTTTCCTCCGCTTCCGTCACCGGCGGCGGCGCAGTGGATTTGGCGGACGAAAACACCGCCAGGAGAGCATCGGAAACCGCGATCTGCGGGGACTCTATCGTCACTTCGCGGATCTTCTTTGCCTTCAGGCCCTCGAGCGTCACTTTGGCTTGCACGCGCGGGATGCTCAGCGCCTCTCCTCCGCTCTCGCGCACGTGCACGCGCACTGCGGAAAGGGTCATCTCACCCGGCGTCCCGCCGATCGGCTGCCGCTCGCGCAACTCCGCCGCAAACGCAAAATCCGCCCGCGGCCAGGCCGCGAGATCGACCGTCGCCTGTCCATCCGCAAGCCGCAGCCGATCCACTGTCCAGACCCGCGTCGGCGAAGACGCGCTCGTCTTTGTCGGAAACATCGCCAGCAGCCGATCCGTGACCACGACCCTCGGCGCAGTCACTAAAACCTCGCGAATCCTCTGCCCCCGCAGGTCTTCGAGCGACGCCCGCACTTTCACCGAAGCCAGCGCCAGAGCCTCCGCCCCATCCGGCTGCGTCCGGACCCGCAACCCCGTGATCTCCATCTCGTTCCTCCCCTCGCCTTCCGTTAGCTCAACGCGAAATCCAAACCGCGCCTGCGGCCACGCCGCCAAATCCACTTGGCCACGTCCGCCAGTCACGGCCAGCCGCCCGATGCGCCACGGCACCGTGTCGCCCCTCGCTCCACCCGTTGCCGGCAACGCCGAGAGCAACGCATCAGTCACTTTGAAGCGCGGATTCTCCACGACGATCTCGCGGATGAAATTTCCGCGGATTTCGCGCCAGGAAAACCGGACCTTGGCCGCTGGCACCGCCAGCACCTCCGACCCATCGCGCCGCACCCGCACCCGCACCGTCTTCAAATTCAGCTCTCCGGCGCCCGTCAACGCCACCGCTTTCGCGGACATGACCAAGTCGGGGTATGCGCGATTAAACGACCCCACCATCAACCGCGCCAAATGCCGATGCCCCCACCACATCGCTCCCGCGGCCACCAGCGCCACGATGGCTGCGAAGATGAAGAACCTGCGCAGAAGGCGGCGGGTTCGGCTCGGTTGGCTCATCGCCCCGTTTAGCAGTTCAGCTCGCCCGCCGCGCGCAGGTTGAGTTGATCATCCGAGTTGATCTCCAGAACAAGGATCGTCGTTCGACCCACGGCCGTTCGTCCGGTGAGGTAGATTCCCACGAAAGCAAAATGCTCCTCCCAGCGCTGCTCGCGCGGGTGAAAAAGCTCGGTCACCGCACCCGTCAGCGGGTCGATGCCCGTCAGATTCGGCCCCTTATGGAGATTGCAGTCGATGCACGCGAGGCAGAGGTTCGAGGCGTCGTCCGAGCCGCCGTGTTTGCGCGGGCGAATGTGCTCGAAGTGGAGGGCCGCCAGCGGCGAGTCGTCCTGATGCAGGTGACAATACTCGCAGCGATTCCCGGCCCGCTGGCGCACGAGGGCTTTTGTCGCCTCCGTCACAAACCCGCGCCGGACTTCATGCTCTGCGCCTCGCGCCGCAGCGTGGCCACAAATTTATTAGCACGAACGTAGCCTGCATATTCCTCGCGCTCCTCGGCTGTGAGTTCACCCTCGGTGGATCTCGCGGCAAGCTGCTCGATCCGTTCCTGCAGCGCCCGATCCGGCTGGGCGGCCAGCACCACCTCCTCTTTTCCCGAGAGCAGCAGGTGGAGCAGCGGATGCACCCCACGATGAAAGGCAGTTTGAGTGCTCATGGCGAGAGGCTACAAGCGGCCCTTCCACCCGGCAAGCAAAGTCCCCTCATCGCCCCTTCAACAAAACGACATCGGTGAAAATGCCGAGCACAAAGACGAGGCCGACGAAGGCGTTGCTGGCGAAGAAAGCGCGGTTGATGCCGCCGACATCGAGCCGGGCCGCGCTGCGGTGCTCGTAGATCAGCGCGCCGGCGATGAGCACGAGGCTGGCGTAAAAGGCCGCGCCCAGCCCGGCGCTCCAGCCAAACGCGATGAGCACGGCGAGCATGATCCAATGTAGCGCTTGCGCCCACCAGAGGCTGCGCGTTACGCCGAGCCGCACGACGAGTGAGCGCAGCCCGGCGGCGCGGTCGAATTCGTGATCCTGCGTGGCGTAGATGACATCGAAACCCGCGACCCAGAGCAGCACAGCGAGCGCGAGAACGAGTGGCGGAAAGTCGAACTGTCCGCGCACGGCCAGCCACGCCCCGACCGGCGAGACGGAAAGCGCGAGGCCGAGGAAGAAATGGCTGAGCGAGGTGAAGCGTTTCGTCAGCGAGTAGAAAAAGACGATGATGAGCGCGACGGGCGAGAGCCAAAAGCAGAGCCGATTGATCCACCAAGTCGTGGCGATGAACGCCGCGGAACTCGCCAGCAGCAGCACGATTGCCGCGCTGCGCGAGATGAGCGTGTGGCGCTCAACAGTGCGCGGGTTCTGCTGGTCGATCTGCCAGTCGGCCAGCCGGTTGAAAGTCATCGCCGCCGTCCTTGCAAAAACCATCGCCAGCAGGATCAGCCCTACGGTTCGCCACTCCGGCCAGCCATCCGCCGCCACGAGCATCGCCCCGAGGGCGAAGGGCAGCGCAAAGATCGTGTGGGAAAAGCGGATGAAGCGCAGCAGCCGCGCGATCACGGCTTGGCGTCGAACTCTTTGCGCTCCTCCGGTTCGTCGAAAATACCGGTCAGCTTGTCATCCACGCGCAGATCGATGAGCCGCCAGGTACCGTCGGGGTTGTAAAAATAGAAGCGCCAGCGCAGCGGGAAAGTTTTGCCGTGGGAGATGTAAGTGGCGCGCAGCAGCCGCGCGCCGACCCCTTTCGATTCCACGAGATCGTAACCCTGCACGACGCCGAAAACTTCGAGAGCCTCGTTGGTCTTCGTCTTGAGCAGACGCAGTTCTTCGGGCTTCTCCGCGATCTTCGAGCCGCGCGTGAGACTGGCGTAAGCGGCATCCACCGAACCCTTTTGCAAGAGCGCAAAAAACGCCGCCACCAACTGGCCGGGATTGGTAATCGGGCCCGCGGTGGGAGAGGCCGCTTCAGTGGCGGTCAGCGGTTTAGCGGGTTCCGTCGCGGCTGGCTTGGCGGGCTTATCCTGCGCGCAAAGCACGGGCACGAGGGCGAAAATGAAGGTCAGAAAAAGGGCGATGCGGGCTTTCATGCGAGGAGATCGGCGAGCCGCTGGCGGGCTTGGGAAACGAGCGGCAGACCGTGCGCGAATGTCAGAACTTCAAACGGAAACCGCAACAGTTTTCCCAGTGAGACGCGCATCTCTTTGGCGTCCGTGCAGTAGTTTTCCGGCAGCAGCGTGAAACCGAGGGGCGGCAGGTGGATGAGCGCATCGCCGACGTGCAGGATGTCGCCGGTATGAAGCGCAATCTCGCCCGGAGCGGCACCAGGCAGCGCGATGACGGTGAAGGTGTCGAGCACGGTTTCGCCGTCGGTGATTTTTTGATCGACGGTGAGGCCGAGTTCCGCGACGGCGTCGGCGTGCGCGAGGATGGGGATGGAAAAGCGTTGGCGATAGTCGAGGGCGGCGCGTGCGTGGTTCCCGCTCGTGAGAATGATCGCCGCCGGCGCGGCCTGCTCGCACAGCTCAGCCAGCGCGGCGGCGGCCAGGGGGATCGGGTCGATGAAAACGAGGCCGCGGGCGGTGCGGCACGCGCAGCAGGAGAGATCGACCTTCACTGCCGGATCGTAGGCCTGCCAGAAAAAGAGTCCGTCCCGGACCTGCTGAAATTCGTCGGCGCGCGGCATGACGGATTGGCTACGACGCTTCGTCTTCAGGCGCAAACGTCGCGCTGCCGACGATCTTTCCATCCCGCATTTCCCAACGCTGCACCGATGCGGCGCGGCCTTTGCGCAGGGCTTTGTGAAGCGCGGGGGCGTCGCGCTTTTGCAGGACGAGATCGGCGACGCCCGCGGCGTGGCAGCTCAGCACTTTGAGGTAGCCGGTCGCCTCGCGCGGCTCACCGATGATGCGGGACAAGCCCTCGGGCTCGCGGGCTATCGCGCGCGGACGCTCCAGCACGAGGAAGCTGTAAGGCAGGCTGCGCAGGTCGATCCCCATCTCGCGGCCGAAATCCATCCAGCGCGCGTCCTGGAAAATCTCTGACGGCGGCGCGGCGAAATGGTGGCACCAGTGCGGCGCGTTTTTCGCGGCGAGCAACCCGCAAACGCGCTGGTGCGTGCAAGGGGCCACGGCGGCAAACTCGCCGAGCAACGCCTCGCGCACCGCGATCAGGCGGCGGCTGTCCACATGCGTGCCAGCTTCGACCCAGATGACCTCGCGCGCCTGCCGCGCGAGGTCGAGCAGTAGGGCGAGATCGCGCGCCGGCAGTTCGCTGATGACGTGGCTGAGGACGAGCAGTGTGTCCGGCGGGAGAGTCGCCGCCGCGCGGTCCAGGCGCACGTTGGGGAAACCCGCGCGCGCCTTGTCCGCCGCGTAGCGCATGGCCAGCGGCGAGCGATCATGGAGCGCGAGTGATTCGAGTTGCGGCCACTCCGCCAGCGCGCGCCGCCCGGCGACGCCACTGCCGCAGCCCCAGTCGAGGACATGGCGGCTTTGCGGCTGCCACCCGCGCGCGGCCAGCTCGCGGAGCACCGCATCCCATTTCCAGCCGATGCGCTCGCCAAAGGTGCGGTCGTAGAGCGCGAGATCCTCCGGCCTTTGCCAGTAATCCTGCGCGCCTGCCGTCCCGGCGAGGAAACGCTCGCGCATCCGGCGGAGCGCGGTGAGTTCCGGGAGGTTCCAGTATTTGATCATTCGTGCAGGAGTCGGGCGAGGTGCTGCTCGCGGATGCCGTAGAAGGCACGCAGCTCGCGGAGTT
Organism: Chthoniobacter sp.; assembly: GCA_031390545.1. Classification (GTDB taxonomy): domain Bacteria; phylum Verrucomicrobiota; class Verrucomicrobiia; order Chthoniobacterales; family Chthoniobacteraceae; genus Chthoniobacter. The sequence goes on from JANMTP010000057.1 coordinate 32,567, forward strand.
GCTCCCGCAGGGGCGCAGGGTCAACTGGTTGCGCGCGTTTGTGCGCGGCGATCATCAGGTTTTTGCCGGTGTGCTCGCTGGAGATGAATTCGAAAACCGTGGCCTTGTAGCCATGGATTTCCAGTAGCAGCGCGCGGATCCCATCCGTCACGATCTCCGCCTCCCGCTCCGCGAGGATGCCGTGGCGTAGCACCTCCCGCAGCACCGGCGGGGACGCGAGCTGCGCGCGGATTTCCCGGTGGCAGCACGGCGCCGCGAGGATGAGCGATGCCCCGGCGCGGATGCCGTGATGCAGCGCGTCGTCCGTCGCCGTGTCGCAGGCGTGGAGCGCGATGAGCAAATCGACCGCGGCTTCATCAGCGAAATCGCCGATCGCTCCTTGGACAAACCGCAGCCGGTCAAAGCCCGTCTCGCGCGCCACCTTGTTGGTCAATTCCACGAGATCCGCCCGGGCCTCCACGCCAATGATCTCCGCGTCCACCCCGCGCTCCCGGAAAAACGCCGCCGTCGCGAAAGTCAGATAGCCCTTCCCCGCCCCCATATCGACCACGCGCAAGGCCCGCCGTTCCCGCAGCGGCGAATCCTCCACCTGGTGGCCGAGGATTTCCACGAAGCGCTGAATCTGCCGCAGTTTGTCCGCCATCCCCGGCCGGGCCTCGCCAGTCGCCGCGGTAACGCCGAGCGCCCGCAGAAACGGCGCGTCCTCCACCGCCAGCCCCGGCCGCTTTTTCTGGTCGTGCTCCGGCGGGGGAGCGACAGCGAACGCGGGCCGACTCGCCTTCAGCTTCCCCTCCCCCTGCGCATCGCACTGGAGCTGCCAGTCCCCCGTCGTGGTGAAAAGATGCGCGCGGCCAAACTCGGTGCCCACCAGTTTCCCGAGCACCCCCGTCACCTCCTGGAGCGGCACATTCTTCGTCACGTCCCGCGTGGCATAGCGCCAGACCAGCGAGAGATGCGGCCCCTCGCGCAGCGCGACGGCGCGTCCATAGACATTGCGCAGGCCAGTTTCCGCACCGCGATACTCGCTGAGCGTCAGCTTCACGAACGCGCCCGCACCGAGGCTGGCGTCGAACTTTACGAGGAAGCGGGTCCGTGGAGAAGTGGGCATCAGGTGGATGGAAAGCGGAACGTAGCGGGAGGGAATATCTATAAATGAATGACGATGAACTGCCCTCCCATGCGACGGTTGGAGCGTCGGCGCACCAAAGCGGTATCGCCCCGGTCGGGAAGTCGCCAATCTTTCCCGTAGCTCCCTGGAACGTGCAACTAAGCCCGGCGCCGCCCCAACAGGCCGAGTGCGCCGACGAGCAGCAGCATGACGGAACCCGGCTCCGGCACCACGGCCAAGCCCGCGCCGCTACCGAATTGAGCCAGCGAGCTAGCGCCGATATTCAGGGCACCGAGCGTTTGGCTGACGGTGAAGTTCGTCGTCGCATTCGCATTCACCGTCGCGGTCCCGTTCGTGAAGGCACCGCTCACATTGGTGATACCCTCACTGGTCGTCAGGGTGCTGTAGTTCTGCGCGCCGGAGAGCGTCAGTGTGCCCGTTCCGATCTTGACCAGTTCCAGACTTCCTGAGCCGCCGAGGTCGGAGATCGTGCCGGAGAAGGTGGTCGAAGTCGCATCTCCCACCGTGAACACCGAAGCGGAGCCTGCGGTGCTTTTGGTGAGCAACCCGGAGCCGGAAAGCGAGGCCACCTGTTGGCTGTTCACGCCGAGATCCAGCGTGGCACCGCCGGCGATTTGCAAGGCCGTGCTCGCGGGCAGGCCGCCAGAAACCAGGGATTGATTGGAAAAACCATACAGGTGCCAACTTTGGTTATTGGCCAGGTTCGTCGCGGTCATGGTCAAAGTTCCGGCCGCACCGGCGACATACTGAATATCGAGGTAGTTCCCGGTCGTGTTGGCGTCCTCGTTGACGTTGCTCAACGTGACGGGGCCCGTGCCTGCATCGAACGTCCAGTCCACGGGGCGGCTGCCGGGGTTTCCCCAAGAGCGATAGTAGATCCGGGCATCGTAAATCTTTCCGATAGCTAGCCCGGTGATCGTCAGAGTCTGCGTGCTGCCAAGGACCCCGGTGCCGTAGTAGAAATGGTTCAGCAGGGCGTTTGTCTGGCCAGACGCGGGAGTAAAGCCACCCGGAAAATTGCCGCTCACGCCGTTGTTTCCGAACCCGCCGGTCCCGCTGACCGACCAACCAGTGTCTGACGTGGCGGTTCCCGTGTCGGTGAAGGTGACGCCGTTGATGGACAAGTTCGCACCCTGATTGAAAGCCAGCGCATGGGTGTAACCCGACGTGCCGAAGCCCGCCGTCCCAATGCCGGAGTTGGCGTCGCTCGTGAAAGTTTGCGTGGTCGCCCCGAGGGTGTAGGCGCCGCCCAATTTCAGCGTGCCTCCGCTGACTAGCGTGGGGCCGCTGTAGGTCTGCGTGGAGTCGAGGGTCAGGGTCCCTGTACCGATCTTGGTCAGGCCGGCGGTGCCTGTGCCGCTAATCACGCCGCCGTAGGTCGTGCTGGTAGCATCGCCGACGATCAAGACGCCGTTGGCACCCAGGGTCACGTTGCCGCCAGCCACGCCGCCGCCCGCGAGTGAGCCGATCGTCTGGCTGTTCCCGTTCACGTCCAACGCTGCCCCAGCGGTGTTGGCCAGGGTGACGGCCGTGCCCACCGGCAGGGCGTTATTTGTGCCCACCGTCAGCGCACCACCGTTGATGGTGGTGGCACCGGAGTAAGTGTTCGCGGCAGTAAGGGTCAGGTTACCTGCGGTCGTCTTGGTCAGTCCCGCGCTCCCCTGCAAGGGGGCCGAAACCGTGCCGGCACGGCCGTCGTAGGCCGCGCCGTTGTTGATGATCGTGCCGTTTTGCGTCACTCCGCTCTGGAAGGATACCGCGTTGGTAGTCGTCGTTGTAAAGCCGCCGAGGTTGAGCGTGCCGCCGTTGACCGTCACCGATCCGTTCGTCGAAAGACCCGCCGCGGCCCCCAGCAGCAGGACGCCGCCGTTGACCGTCGTGCCGCCGGCCTGCGTATTCGCACCGGAAACTGTCAGCGTGCCCGCGCCGATCTTGACCAGTTCGACACTGCCGGACGCGCCGAGGTCGGTGAGGCTGCCGGAAAAGCTCGTCGAGCTGGCATCGCCGACGGTGAAGACCGAGGCGTAGCCGGCGATGCTCTTGATCACCGCACCCGCCCCGGAAAGCGAGGCCACCCGCTGATTCCCGCCACCGAGGTCGAGCGTGCTGCCGCCGGCGAGCGAGAGCGCGGTGGTGGCCGGCAGGATATTCGTGGCCGTCGCGATCGCCTGATTGGAGAACCCGTAGAGGTGCCAGCCATCCGCGGGGACCAGCGGCACATCCGTCAACGTCAGCGTCCCGGTCGCTCCGGCGATATAGGTGAAGTCGAGGTAATTGCCGGTCGCGTTGGCGTTCGCATCGACATTGCTCAAGGTCGTGGGCGACCCCGTGCCGGGGTCCAAGGTGAAGTTCGCGGCGCGTGTGCCGCCACCGAAGGCGCGATAGTACATCCGGGCATCATAGGCCTGACCGGGCATCAGACCGGTGATCGTCAGGGTTTGCGGGTTGCCGCCAAAGCGGAAGGCGTTCAACAGCGTGTAGGTCTGCTGATCGGGCGTGGGCTGGTACCCGCCGGGAAAATTCCCCCCCGCGTGGGAAGCGCTATATCCCGTAGTGGACCATCCCGTGTCCGAGGTGGCGTTCCCGGTGCCGGTGAAGGTCACTCCATTGATCGTCAACGTGCCGCTCGAACCGAACTTCAGCGCATGGGTATAGCCAGCCGTGCCGAGGCCCGCCGTGCCGATGCCCGAGTTGGCGTCGCTGGTGAAAGTCTGGGTGGTCGCGGCGACGGCGACCGTGGTGCCCAGCTTCAGCGTTCCGCCGCTCACGACGGTCGGGCCGCTGTACGTATGGTTGGCGTTCAGGGTCAGCGTCCCGCTGCCGGTCTTGGTCAAGCTGGCGGTGCCTGTTCCGCTGATCACGCCGCCATAGGACGTGCTGGCGGCATCACCCACGGTCAAGACCGCATTGGCGCCCAGGCCCACGTTACCTCCGGTGGTGCCGCCGCCGGCGAGCGACGCGATGGTCTGGCTGTTGCCGTTCAGGTCGAGCGCCGCGCCTGCGGTGTTGGCCAGGGTCACGGCGGTCGTCGCAGGCAGGGCGTTGGCCGTGCCCGAGGCGAGCACGCCTCCGTTCACCGTAGTGGTGCCGGAGTAGGTGTTGGCGCCGGAGAGCGTCAGCGTGCCGGCTCCGACCTTGACCAGATGGAGGCTGCTCGGCGCGCCGAGGTCCGAGATCGTGCCGGAGAAGGCCGTCGAAGTGGCGTCGCCCACCGTGAAGATCGCGGAATACCCGGCGCTGCTCTTCGTCACCGACCCGGCGCCGGAAAGGGAAGCGATCTGCTGATTGCCACCCGCGAGATCCAGCGTGCTGCCGCTGGCGCTGGCGATCGAGACCGCTGTGGTCACCGGCAGGAGATTGCTCCCCGTCGCTGTGCCGACCACCTCCAGCTCGCCATATCCGACATGGGTATTTTCCTGGTTGGCAAAGTTGAACTGCACCTTGGCGACGCCGCTGGCAAAGATGCCGCCCGCCGCCGTCAGCCCGGCGAACCCATTGCCTGTGCCGACCGTGAAGTTCAGCCCGGAGTTGGTAATCGGGATGAACGTGTTCGGACTCGCGACCGTGGAGTAGCTGATGTCGATGAGGCTGATGTCGTCACGACCGTTGTCATTCCAGACGGAATACAGATTAACCGTCGTGAGGTCATAACCCAAAGCCGACCCGGAAAGGTCATACGTAAGCATGGCACCGTTCCCGATGGTGTAGCGGTTGGCGTTATTGTTTCCGGTGGTGGGGCCCACCAGGCCGTCCGTCAGTTTGGTCACCGGGCCCGAGCCCTCGAAGCCGCCCGCACCGTTCGTGTTGGCGCTAGGCGACAAGCCCGAGATCAGGTCATTGGCCGCGGGCGTGAAGCTGTAAGAATCCGCCGTCGTGTACGTGGCCGTCGCCAGGGTCGGCGCACCGAGCGACCCGCCCAGCCGCAAGGTGCCGCCGCTGATCGTCGTCGATCCGCCGTAGGTTTGCACCGCGTTGATGTCCAGCGTCCCGTTGCCCGCCTTGATTAAAGCCTGTCCCGAGGTCCCAGCGATGGAGGTCGTGATGCTCGCGGTGTCGGCCAGATTGGTCACCGTGAAAGCGTTGCTGGCATTCGCCAAAGTCAGCGACCCCGCCCCATTGGCCAGGCTGTATCCGGGGGTATTAAAGGTGATGTTGCCCACGGTGATCGCCGCGTCCACCGACACGGATTCTCCCGTGCCGCCGAAGATGGCGTTGTTGCCATTCGTCCACACGACGGTGGAACCATCCCAATTCGTCGTCGTCAGATCCCAGACGTCGGCTGCATCGGCCTCGGCGTAGGTCTGAGTGGCGGCCTGCCCGGGCTGGGCCGCGAGAAAGGCGGCGATGGAGCCGGCGAGGATGAGGGTGGACTTACGGAGGGCGTTCGGGGAGGTGGTTTTCATGACGGGATGGGTCAGCTACTTGGTCAGCAATGGCTTCTTAGCGGAAAGAACATCGCTCAGAGTGCACAGGACGCGCCGTCCGTGTGACAAAGCGCGGTTTTTAAGCCCATAAGCACGCCGGCGGCAACGTTTATCAACTCCGCGATGCCGGGCCCGGTCCGGGAAAGGCGCTGCTCGCTCGAGTAGGGCGCGAACCGCACGTGAGCTTTGGGTCACAATGCTCATCCGTTTCGGTGCGGATTGCGCCACGTTCCCGCTTCCTCCCTTGTCATGGCTCACGCTTCGGGAGCAGCTTCTTCACCCCCATCACCACCGCCACGATCACTGCGCCAGCGACCACGCCCACCACGGCGTCGATCACCGTCGGCGCGAGCCCCCCGAAGAAGCCCCCGAGCCGGTGCGAAAAGTCTTCGATCCAGTGGTGCAGCGCCGGAATGCCGTGGGTCAGGATGCCCCCGCCGACCAGAAACATCGCCACCGTCCCGGCGATCGACAGCGTCTTCATCAAATAGGGCGCGGTCACCAGCAGCGCGCGCCCAAACTTCTGCGCTCCCGCGTTCGGCTTCCGGCTCAGATACAGGCCGGCGTCGTCGATCTTCACGATCGCCGCCACCAGCCCGTAAACGCCCACCGTCATGATCAACGCAATCGCCACCAGCACCGCCACCCGCGTGGTGAAATCCACGTTCGCCACCGTGCCGAGGGTGATCGCGATGATCTCCGCCGAGAGTACAAAGTCGGTCCGGATCGCCCCCTTGATCTTGTCCTTCTCCAGCGCCACGAGATCCACTTCGGGATTGATCAGCGCCTTCATGAGCTCCGCCTGATGCGCCTGCTCCTCCTGCGCGTCGTGGAGGAACTTATGCGCCAGCTTCTCCACCCCTTCGTAGCACAGAAACGCGCCGCCGATCATCAGCAGCGGGGTCACCGCCCAGGGCGCCACCGCGCTGATCCCAAGCGCCGCCGGCACGAGGATCGCCTTGTTGACCGCCGAACCCTTCGCCACGGCCCACACCACCGGCCATTCCCGGTCCGAGGCCACTCCACTCACCTGCTGCGCATTGAGCGCCAGGTCATCGCCCAGCACCCCCACCGTCTTCTTCGTCGCGACCTTGGTCAGGATCGCCACGTCATCGAGCACGGAAGCGATGTCGTCGATTAACGCGAGGAGACTGGTAGCCATGAGCGCGGGACTCTAAGCGGCCTGGGCCGAAAGGCGCAACCTGTGGGGTACGCTTACTGATCGAAAGGCGTAGTTTAGCTACGTGGCATCGGGGCTGCGTAGCCTGTAGTCAAACTTCGTGCTCCAAAAGCAATTGGGAAAACGAATTGCGGACCTGCGCCGGTCGCACGCTCTTACTCAGGAGCAGCTTGCGGAGGCGGTTGGTTGCTCGGTCGAATTCATAAGTCTCGTAGAACGCGGGGTCAACTCACCCTCCGTTGCAGGACTCGAGAAATTCGCAGAAGCGCTGCAGGTCAAACCACGCGAGTTATTTGTCTTCGAGGGGGAGAAATGACGGAAAAGGATCGAAATCCCTATTTTGCTGAGCTGAAGAGGACCGTTGCTCCTGTGATTTCAGTGCTGGCTAGCAAAGGGATCGATCCTCGGCACCTGCACTTCGGAGGCGAGGGCGCGCCGCCTGCGAGGAAGCCAACGGTGCCGACAGATGCACGTTCAGAATTTCTGGCGAATCGCGCCATGGGCGACTGGGCAGAGCAGATGCTGACGGGGGCGTTAATTGCAGCGTGCCCAGAGTGGAATGTCGTCCAATACGGAGATACCGATCGCATAGCTGCTGGGCATCCGGATTTTAGGGTAACCTACCTCAAGGGGTTGGAGGCGACACGATGTTTCGGTAAGCGGCCCGACCTGCTGCTTTTCCCCGCAGCATTGCCGCTTGAGGCCGATCTTTCGGTGCATGGCGACGAAAAAACCGATTCCGTTGTCCGCCAAGCGATAGCTGCTATTGAGGTGCGCTCTAGTAAGTTCGAGGCGTTGACCTACATGAAAGTGCGGCAGCGGCAGCGGGCTGAAGGGAATACAACGAGTCGGGAGACCCCCAGTTTCACCGTGAAGGTTGAGGACTTGGTGATCGTGTATAGGTGGCTTGAGCGATACGGCGTCTCTCAGAGCTATATGCAGGTGTTCTTTGACTCCGTATTCGCCATCAATTTTTTGGATATCTTTTCCACCATCGCCTCTGGGAAGGGCTTCTCGATCGAGACGCCAGCGAAGAGCCAGGAGAAGGCGACGATCATGATTCCAATTACGCGCGGCTTGCAGATCGGCACATCCGGCGAGTCGCCAGTTTTTGTTGCTGAGCACAGAGTTACTGAGCTTGGACGCCACGACGCCTATGTGGTTCCGACAGGTGGAAAGTTCGCGCTTAATCCTGACATTACTCGCCGCGTTCTGGCTGGCGGGGCGATCCCCGCAAAGTAGCTCTATGAGCTATTCTAAGAAGATAGACAAACTGCTCGCTGGGGTGCATCAGGACGTGAAGAACCTGTTGGACCCTGCGAAGCAGAAACGGAGCTACCCCAAGAAAGCGCTAGCTGGATTTCTCAAAAAGAAGAAGGTGCGCGCCAAGATCGAAGGAAAGGTTCCAGAAGCCATCACGGCTCTAGCGGGATCGAAGGAGGATCCGGTCCTAGTGCCGACTGAGACCCTGCGTACGTTTTTCACTGACCAAGACATCTGGGACCTGGTTCCCGAAAGTGTTCGGAAGGCAGTTGACGAGGATCGTGACCCGCGCGTTCCGACACAAGGGTCTTCAGATTTTGTGATCAATCGCGAATTGGGCGACTGGGCGGAGGGAGCGGTTGTCGCGGCAGTGAACGAAGCAGCGCTCGGCGTCGAAGCCGTGCGATACGGCCGAGCAGATCGACTCATTGCCGGCGAGGAGGGTGCCGACAAACTCTTTCGCGAGCATCACGCGGAGTTAAAGAAGATTGGAAAACGGCCTGATCTGCTCATCTACAAATGCGATGCCGTGCCCAAAGAAGATCTCGCGGGCAAGAGCGCAGTGGACCTGACCGCGCTTGCGAAGCAGGCGGATGCGGGATTCGAGGTGCGATCCAGTCAGCAGGCAATGAAAAATGATGACCGCGTGGATAAGCTGAGTTTCACGCCGAAAATCGAAGACATTCATCACGTTGTCCGGTGGATCAAGATCCACGACGTGCCGCATTTTTATGTGCAGGTGTTGTTCGGAAGAGTCTATGCTATCCCGTTCGCAAAGATTCTGGAAGTGCTGAAGGACTCTCCCAAGTCGGGTAGCTACCGGATCGCGCGCCTTGCGCGAAACCAGTTTAAATCGACGATTTATATTCCGTTGTCGAAGGGAGTGCTTCTCTCTTCCAATTTTAAGGCACCCAGCACACTGACAGCCTCCACCAAAGAGCTCTCTAACGGGCGTGTCGTGATTGTGGTGACTTTCGCAGGCGGGAAAATTGACCTGAACAAAGAGGCGCTTACCGGACTTCTTGGAGATTCAGCAAAATAGCCGCAAGTCTATCGATCTCCTGCTGCCGGACGGAGTCTGGCAGGCTTTCGATTTCGAGTAATTGCCGACTGACGTCAGCCGCCTGCGCTGCGGTTTGTATCGGAAGCTCCGGGCACTGCATTGCTTCTACGTCCTTTGGTTCGAGCTTATTCAGACCATCTCCATAAAAGCGGTTGACCTTGCTAAAGGACGAGCGTCCCCACGTGCTATTGAGAAACAACGTCATCAGCGGGGAAAGGTTCTCATTTCCCGGATTCGCATATAGGCCGTGAAAACACGTGAGATTTTTCGCCCCAGAGGTGTTGAGTATGAATTTCACGGACTCACGAGAGAATACCGCGGCCCAAATCGCAGCAGCCGTCCGGTTCTCAGGAAGATACCAAACGGGCCTGTGGCTTGGCAGATGCCGCTTCGGGATTTCCAATTCCTCTCCGCGTTTCAAATAATGGTCCAATTTTGGGCCGTTGTGCCGCGGATTTAGTAGGAAGCACCTGCGATTTGTGTTCACCAGACGTGTGAGCTTTTCGGTCGAAAATACAAGGCCGGCCGCGTCTGTAGCTTTTGTCAGACAGGGATCGACGTGCTCGAGATTTAGCCCGTGTTCAAGCAACTCACCTTGGCTGAGACAGAAGAAGTCGTTCGCACCAGTCGCGATGCCACGGCGGCACTTGAAGTAATAGCCGACCGCTCGACTAAATGAAGTCACATCGCCGTCTGCACTTAATAGTCGATTCAGCCACTTCTCGCTTGGGTCGAACGCACTCATATCCAAGTATTTTTCGGTTGGAACGCCCGCATCTGAGAGCAAGCAGGTCACGAACTCATCTCCATCAGCAACGGATTTCGCCGCGGTCGCCAATTGTAACGCGCCGATAGGTCGGCTCTTTTGCAAGAAGAGGATCGCGCTCGTAGTTAGTGCGTTATCGAATAGATTTACTGCTGGGTCAAAAACGATGAGGCCCGCTGGGCGAATTGCGACGCGCAGGCGTTCCTTTATCTCGTGGCCAAAGTTGGCGTTCAAGAACTCAGCAGGGATGAGCACCGCCGCTCGTCCCCCGGGCGCCAAATCCTCCCAGATTTTCAGCAGGAACAGCCCGTAAAGATTCGTCAATCGATCCAGCGGGGTGCCGAACAGTTCCTCAAGGCTTCGCCATTTCGCTTCCGGCATGTCCATCCGTTGTGCCTTCACGTATGGCGGGTTTGAAATGATGCCCTCAAAGATTCCGCTGTCGGCCATCAAGTAGTCAGCAAGAATGAGTTTAGTTCCTTTCGGGGCCGCAATCTTTGCTTTGGAGAATGTCTCTGCGTCACGCTCGACGCCCACGAGCTGTGCGGATCCGCTAATCCGCTGGCACTCATGTAGGAGGCTACCAAGCCCTGCAGCGGGGTCGAGAACAGTGCGAGGACGCTTCGACATGACCCAGCGCGCCATGAGGGCGGCAACCAACTCAGGCGTGGCGACCTGTCCGAGCGTCTTCGTATCGCGTTTCCAGTCGTCGGCGTCAGCGTGCGGATTGGATTGGCCCGTCGCGAATTCCACCGCGTTCGGCTTGTAGTAGATGGAGAGAAATGTTTGGCCGTCTTTAACTCGCATCTCATGGCATTACTCGTAGTTAAACTACGCGTCAAGACAGCTCCTGTTTGATTCGAAAAATTGTTGCGCGGTGCGGTTTGAGAGACGGTTCGATGTGCCGGGGACCCGATGGCACAGGATGCCGAAGGGTGGAGTTGGCGGCGCGGAGCATATTCTCGAAACAAAAGGCGGTTTCATTTCGAAGCGTCAGGATCGGCGGGGACGGGCGGGAATCGAATCCTCTCAGGGCTGCTTTCGTTCTCAGGGAATGTGAACGAATTCTCTCAGGACTGAATCCGGGGCGGGGGGAAATGATGTCATGGGGGCGCGCGGGGATCGGGCGCGAGGACATGGGAAGCCGGGCGGTGGATTCGGCGGCGGAAACGGGCGAGGCGGCCTTTGTTTCGGGCCAGGAACGGAGGTTGGCATTGCCGATGCTAGACAGTTTTTCAAGCGCGTGGCTGCTCTGCGGTGCGTGTGTTGACCGGATCGAAACCCAGAAATGTAACCTTATAAATAATTATACCTATTATGGCTGATAATGCTATCCCACAGACAAGCAAAGAACTCATCACCCTGGGGGGTGATATGACGGCGGGCCTGACCAAGCTAGGCACAACCCTAAAAATCACGCAGCTCACCCCGGCAGAACTCGCGACGGTGCTGGCGGGGTTTATCGCGGCGGAGGGGACTTACATCGCGCTACGGGGCGGCCGCAATGCGATCTATGCGACCTTTCACGGCGCTGAGGACGCGCTGACGAAGTGGCTGGCGGCGGTGCAGAATGTCCTGCGCACGCACTTTGGCGCGCGTTACTCGCAGGATTGGGCGCTGGCGGGTTTCACCAATAACACGACGGCGCTGCCGACGCGGATCGCGGATCGGCTGGCGCTGGCGCAACTGGCGGTGCAGTTCCTGACGAGTCATCCGGAGTATCAGGTAGCGACGCTGGAGGTGACTCCGGCGCGCGGCACGGCGCTGTATTCGACGGCCAATAATGCCTATGCGGCGGCGGGCGAGAATGATGTGCAGCTGAAGCAGCAGGATGAGGCGCGGAGCACGGCGCGCGCGGCGCTGGTGGGGCTGATGACGAAGTTGATCGCGTTTCTGCGCGGGACGCTGAACAAGGAGGATCCGCGCTGGCTGGAATTTGGCCTGCAGATCCCGGCCACCTCGAGCACGCCGGCGGCCCCGGCGAACCTCCAGGCGAGCCGGGCGGAGGGCGGCACGATCGCGCTGACCTGCGAGCGTCCGGCGCTGGCGGCGGGTTTTCGCTGGCGGATGCGGGTGCTGGGTCGCGATGCGGATTTTGTGCGCATCGGGCGGTCGAGTGATCCGACGCTGGTGATCGCCGATCCGGCACCGGAAGCGACACTGGAATTTGTGGTGCAGGCGGTGAACAAGACGCGGACGAGTGTGCCGAGCGCGCCGGCGGTGCTCCTGCCGGTGGGCACGGCGAAAGGGGCGGTCGCGAAGACGCCGGCGCTGGAGGTGGAAGAAGCGAGCGTGGCGCTCGGGAACGGGGTGAATGGCCACGGTTCGTGCAACGGACACGGGACGAACGGGAACGGGCGCCAGGCCCGTGCGGCGTAGGCGGGGAACGCTAGCAGCGCCCGCTGGAACGCTCGGAAGCGTAGGGGGGACGTTGGTTAGACGCAGCGATGCGGCGGGACGGGCGCGGGGGCCGGTCCCGCCGCCGGGCGGTGGAGCGGAGCGCGCTCGCCGCCAAAAGCCGCGCGCAGGCGCGGGTCGGAGGATCCTTCGGCCCGACGGATGGTCGCGGGAGCCACGAGCAGGCCGACCCGGCGGCGCTCGGCGCGGCCTTTGCGCCAGTCCGCGATGGTGATCGGCTGGTCGAGCGGAATGATCGGCGGTTTCACGATGGAGGACGCTCTGTTTGCGCACGCACGGCGTCAAGGAGCTCCGTGAACTCCTTTTCCACGAGATACTCGGGCCGCGCGGCCACGCGGCGGGCTTCTTCCCAGTCGATTTCAATGAGGCCGCTGAGGCCGGCAACGGCCAGTTTCTTGGCGCAATCGAGGGCGGCTTCGCTTTTCGTCGGATAAACGGCGACGAGCAGGCGCTCGGCGAGGAGATCTTCGGGTTTAGCCAGTAGCAAGACCTGTCGGCCGTCGCCACTCGTGAGGCGGCGAAAGGGGGTGCGCGCCAGCGTTTCCACCTCGCCGAGCACGTCCACGAAAAGGCCGGCGATTTTGAAGCTGCGGACGCTGCGATCCGTGCAGCCAAGCCGGGCCATGACTTCGGCGATGAGGCGCGGGGCGGGCCGGGGGCGATTCACAAAGCACAGATCGATGTCGCCGCTCATGTAGTCGCCGTCGGTGAAAAATTCGATGGCGGAACCGCCCACCACGACCGTTTCGTAGCCCTCCTCCGCAAACAACGCGCTGACGAGAAACGCCAGGCCGAGCGCCTTTTCCACGAGGTCGGTTTCAGCCTCGATGCTTTGAAGTTGCGCGGCGATTTCCATGCGCCGCGGAGTTTGCCTGCCGCGTGGCTCTGGTGCAATCTCCGCGCTCCACATGAGCGCCATCGAGACCAACGGATTGACCAAAGTCTATCGCACCTACAAAAAAGCGCCGGGCCTGTGGGGGGCGGTGAAGGGCTTGGGGAGGCGCGAGTATGTGGACACGCGGGCGGCGGATGGGGTGACGTTTTCTATCGAGGAGGGCGAGTTCGTGGGTTTCCTCGGGCCGAATGGGGCGGGGAAAACGACGGTGCTGAAGATGCTTTCGGGGCTGCTGAA
>JANMTP010000061.1:0-31190 GCA_031390545.1 Chthoniobacter sp.
CTCGCGCCAAGGACGCCAAGGTCGCAACGGAAATACTTATTCCTACCCTTAGCGCCCTTTGCGTCCTTGGCGCGAGGCACCCTCAAGCTTCCGAAACGGTCGCTCGTCGAGCCGGCGCTTCCCCTGGCAGCGGGGTGCTCCTACATTCCGCCGCCGTGAACGACACCATCGCCGCCATTTCCACGCCGCTCGGCGAAGGGGCCATCGCCGTCCTGCGGCTAAGCGGTACGCGCGCGGTGGCGATTGCCGACGAGGTGTTCCGCGGGAACACGCCCGTGGCGCAACAGACGGCGCGGGTGCAGCAGTTCGGGGCGATTTTCGACGGGGAGCGGAAGCTGGACGAAGTGCTGCTCACGGTTTTCCCCGGACCGCACAGCTACACGGGCGAGGATGTCGTGGAGATCGCCGGGCACGGCGGCGTGCTCGTCGCACGGCGGATTTTGGAGCTGCTGCTGAAAAGCGGGGCGCGGTCGGCGGAGCCGGGTGAGTTCACGCAACGTGCGTATCTCAGCGGGAAGATGGATCTGACGCAGGCCGAGGCGGTGATGGATTTGATCACCGCGCAGACCGATCTCGCGCTGCGCGCCGCGGGCGAACAGCTCGAAGGGCGGCTCGGCGTACGCATCCGCGCGCTGCGCGAGCGGCTGGTCGAACTGCTCGCGCACGTCGAAGCGTTCATCGACTTTCCCGACGAAGACATCGACCCCGACACCGGCGACGCCCTGCGCGCCAAACTCGACGCGGTGCGCGCGGAGACCGAAGCTCTGCTTGCCACCGCCGGGCAAGGCCGCGTGCTGCGCGAAGGCGTGCGCACGGTCATCTACGGCGCACCGAACGTCGGCAAATCCTCGCTCCTCAACCTGCTCCTCGGCTACGAACGCGCCATCGTCAGTGCCCGGCCCGGCACGACGCGCGATGTCATCGAAGAGGTCATCAATCTCCGCGGCTACCCGCTGCGCCTCGTCGATACCGCCGGCCTGCGCGAGAGCGAAGACGAGATCGAGCGCGAGGGCATGGCGCGCACCCGCCGCGAGGTAGAGCGCGCTGATCTCACGCTATACGTTTTCGATGCCAGCCGGCCACCGCTCAACCAAGCCAGCGGGCTTGCACTGGAATCTTTCGAGGTCAGTCCAAAATCCATCGCAGTGTTTAACAAGACTGATCTAGGTGCGCATCCCGGTTGGAGCAGTGTCGCGGGTGTGCCAATTTCCTGTTTGAAAAACACGGGCATCGCCGCGCTCGAAGACGCGATCATCGCCCGCATCACCGGCGGAGAGACGGCGCAACGGGATTGGTCAGTCGCGATCAATGCGCGACATCACGCCTGCCTCGATAAGGCGCTGACTTTCGGCACCGCCGCCCGGCGGGCCCTCGACGACGGCCTCTCACCGGAGTTCATCGCCGAGGAACTGCGCGGCGCGCTCGACGCGGTCGGCGAAGTCGTCGGCAAAGCCGACAGCGAGGAAATCCTCGGAAAGATTTTCAGCACGTTCTGCATCGGGAAGTAACCACCCCGGTCTGCGCGGAGTGCTGACGGAGCCTTCACCTGGGAAAAACCCTCCTTCCCCCGCGCGAACGCCGCTTTCTCGGACGCGGGAGCCATTTTTTCGGACGTGCAAGACGCTCTCTCCAGCCGGTCAGCCGGTTTCCCCCGCGGGACAGAACGTTTCTCCGGGGTGAAAGACCCTCCCTCCATTATCCAATTGCGACCTCGTCACCTGCTTCCTTCCTTGACCTAGGCTGAGAGAAACAGCATTCTGAATTTATGGACAAGGCCACAGCTGATTATCTCGTCCGCTCTCTGAATCCATATGCTCGTTACGGAGTCTTGGACGAGTCCGAATGGGATGGACCTCCCAATGGCGTAAGAGAGGCAATCACCCCACGCTGGAAAGCGGCAAATCAGTTTTACGACTCCCTAGACGCTTGTTTCTCGACGGCATCATTTCGGAAGAAACCACCCCTTACGTTAAAGGAAATTGCGCGGGAAGTCATCGGGATGACGCCTACTGCACAAGAACTCTTATATCGCCGTCTCGGATCGCGAAGTGCGGGCGTAAACTTTGCGCATAACCGTCTGGGACCGGCCGAACTAACAAGATTTTGCGCAGAGCTTCGACGAATGGTCGATGACGCAAAGGTTGTAGATGGCGGACCGGCGTAAGGATCAATGGCCTAAGCGTCGAGCAGACGCGCTTGGTCTCGCGCGTGAGCTTGTGGGAGATGTACGGGCCTCTCTTCCGGTGAATCTCGGCAAGATCGCTGCTCGACGGTCAGTCCGTCGTGTGGAGTTTAAGCCAATCTTCGGAGATGGTGGTATTGCTGTATTGGATGACGGCTTCAGCATCTATGTTAAATGCGATCCTGGAGAGGGAGAGGATCTAACCTCGCGATTCAGTGAGGATGGTACCGGTGGCACTTTGCCAGACAAGGTTGTGAGGCGAGCACGCTTCACAATCGCTCATGAGATTGCACACACGCTTTTTTACGCCCTCGACGCGCGACCTCCTCGCCTGAAGATTTCAACAGATTCTGATGAGTCTGCACAAAAACTAGAGACGGCCTGCAATCGCGCCGCCGGAGAGCTTCTTTTACCAGAGCTACTCGTTGCGAGTGTGATGCATGCGTGCGGGCGGGGTTTGCTAGGAAACCTCTCATGGCTCGCAGAGGCCGCCCTTGTCTCAAAAGAGACTGTTGTCCGTCGCCTTGGGCAGCTAGCACGAACACCTCATCCGGAAGCGATTATCGCTTATGTAGTCTGGGATAAGAATGAGTGGAGAATAAAGGCCGTCTCCAAACATTACGGACTGCGCGGACTGCTCACTGAAGCAAGAGAGGGAGCGCCGCTTTCACGATTGATCGACCATCCCGATTTCGTCCCGTTTGGCGGGGAACTGGAGTCGGTCGAGCTATCGGTGCCTTGTGCGTATGGAAAAGCGCGGTCGATGAGATTCACTTGTGAACCTTTCCGTAGGAAGCACGACCATAAGAGCTTCTTGTTGACCGGTGAGTTGTGAATCCCTCCGAAACACAGCCCGAGCCAGGCAGCATCAAACGTGGATGCGGGCTGGGGCCAGGATTGGCAGCACAGGGATGCTGCGCTATCTCCTACCCCCGCACATGACTGCCGAATATCCCGTCATCCTTTTCTACAAATACGTGCCGATCGCCGATCCGGCGGATTTTGCTGCGGCGCAGCGGGAGCGGTGTGCGGGGCTGGGGCTGAAGGGGCGGGTGCTGGTGGCGGCGGAGGGCATCAATGGGACGCTGGCGGGGCCGCGGGCGGGGGTGGAGGAGTATGTGGCGGGGTTGCGGGCGGATGCGCGGTTTGCGGATATCGAGATGAAGGTGAGCGCGGGGGATGCGACGACTTTTCCCAAGCTGGTGGTGAAGGTGCGGCCGGAGATCGTGGCGCTGGGGGCGGGGCCGCTGGCGCCGGATTTGCACAATCATCTGAGCCCGGCGGAGTGGAAGCGGACGCTGGAGGAGGAGCCGGACGTGGTGGTGCTGGATGTGCGCAATCGCTACGAGTCGGACGCGGGGAAATTTGCCGGCGCGCAGGCTTGCGACATCGGGCATTTCCGGGAGTTGCCGGACTACGTGGAGCAGCTCGCGGAGCTGAAAGATCGCAAGGTGCTGATGTATTGCACGGGCGGGATTCGGTGCGAGAAGGCGTCGGCGCTTTTCCGCAGCCGCGGGTTCACCAATGTCTTCCAACTGCACGGCGGGATCGTGACGTATCAGGAGCAGTTCGGGAACGAGCACTGGCTGGGCGAGTGCTTCGTGTTTGATCAGCGGATGACGGTGCGGGTGGACGACGGGCTGGTGCCGCTGGGGCGGTGTGCGCACACCGGCGTGGGGACGAACCGGTTCGTGAACTGTCTGCATGATCCGTGTCACATCCTCTTTCTGCTCGCGGAGGAAACGGAGCGGGCGAATGCGGATACGCGGCTTTGCCCGGCGTGCCTGGCGGGTGGGTTGACTTCGGCGACGGCGGATTATAAGGGGAGTCCGGCGCGGGTTTAGGCGCCGCGTGAGCAAATGGGTAGCGCACGCGCCTTCGCGTGCTGGAAGCGGCGCCCTCGCCGCTTCCGATTTCGGTGCGTCGCTTTTAACAAGGGCGAGAGCGCCCGTGCTGCCAAGGTGTCCGGCGAGGGCGCCGGACACAACACGCGAGGGCGCGTGCGCTACCCGAGAGCAGGGAGCGGGGCGTATTTGGCGAGGTAGATGACGTGGGCTTCGCGCTTGGCCCGTTCGTGGGCTTTGCAGGGGACGGCTTCGGCTTTGAAACCGGCACGCTCGAGCTTCTGGATGAAGCCGGGCTCGGGGCCGGCGGACCAAAAGGCAACCTGGCCATTCGGCTTGAGCGCGCGGGCGATGGTGCGCAAACCGGTCGGGTCGTAGATGCGCGAGTTCTTTTTCTGGACGAAGGAGGTGGGGCCGTTGTCCACGTCGAGGAGGATGGCGTCGTAGGTCGAGGGCGGGGCTTTGCGGATGATTTTGAAGACGTCGTCCACGAGGATGGCGACGCGCGGATCGTGGAGCAGCGGGCCGTTGAACGCGCCGAGAAACTCGCGGTTCCAGGCGACGACTTCGGGGAGCAGTTCGGCGACCTGGACGGTGGCGTGTTTGCCCACGAGTTCGAGCACGCGCTGGAGGCTGAAACCGAGGCCGAGGCCGCCGATGAGCACGCACGTATCGGTGCGCCCGCGCAGGCCCTGGCAGGGCAGTTCGGCGAGGAGCAGTTCGGAGGTCGTCGAGGTCGTGCTCATGAGCTGGCGACCGTTGAGTTTCAGGAAGAAATCGCCGTCGTGCTCGTGGAGCGAAAAGACGGCGCCGTCGGGGGTTTGGGTTTTGGCGAGGTTGCGAAAAGGAATCATGGCGACGTTAGAAATAGAACGGGATGCCGAGCTTTTTGAACTCGGCCTTTTGCTCGGCGAGCCACTTGTCGCCGAGCTTTTCGAAGCCGCCTTTCGCGCGGTAGTCGGTGAGAAAGGCGTTCACTTTGGCGCGCAGGTCGTCGTTGCCTTTGCGCAGGCCGATGGCCCAGCTTTCCTGCTGGAACGGCGTGAGCAAGGCGCGGGTGGTGTCGGGGTTTTTACGCCAGTTTTTGAAGGTGGACATCTGGTCGTAGATGAAAGCCTCGGCCTTGCCTTGGGTGACTTCGAGGACGCAGGCGTTCTCGTTGTCGAGGACGAGCGGGCGCGCGGCTTTGATCGCGCGCATCGCGTAGAGATGGCCGGTCGTGCCTTTTTTCACGGCGAGGCGCTGCCCAGCTTTGTCGGCGTCGGCGATGGACTGGATGGGGCTTTTCGCGGCGACAAGGAGGCAGAGACCGGTCTGCAAATAGGGCTCGGAGAAGTCGATGGACTGGGCGCGCTCGGGCGTGGCGGTCATGGAGGAAAGGATGAGGTCGATCTTGCCGGTTTTGAGCGCGGGGAGGAGTCCGTCGAAAGGCAGGTTCTGGATTTCCACCGGCTGCCCGAGCGCTTCGCCGAGGGCACGGGCGAGATCGACGCTGACGCCCGCGGGTGCGCCGCGTTCGTCGCGCATTTCAAAGGGCGGGTAGGCCAACTCCATGCCCACGAGGAGCTTTTTCTCCGCCGCCGGCGCGGTGAGCGTGAGAGCGAGGAGCAGCGTGAGCAAAAGGGCGGCGGTGATTTTCACGAAGGCGAATCTAGGGCGCTAGGCAGTGCTGCCAAGCGGCGAAATGGAACCGCCGCCCGCGCGGCACCCGATTCCGGGAAGGGGCGATCTTTCTTTGAATGAATCCCCCGCCATTCAGTCCGAACCTCCACTGCCATGAATATCCGCGCCCTTCTTCTTCTAGTTCTCACCGCCGTTCTCCCGCTCGCGGCCCCGCGCTCCGCGGAGGCTGCCGCGGATGTTTCGTTCGACTATTTCTACGACTCGCTCCTGCCCTACGGCGAATGGATCCAGGTGGAAGGCTACGGCTATTGCTGGCGGCCGACGGAGCTGGATAAGGATTGGGTGCCCTACTCGGACGGCTACTGGACCTTTACCGATGCGGGGTGGACGTGGGTTGGCTACGAGGAATTCGCCGGCATCGTCTATCATTATGGTCGCTGGGTCTTTGTGGACGGCGAGGGCTGGTGCTGGGTGCCGGATTACGAGTGGGGGCCGGCGTGGGTTTCCTGGCGGAACAGCGACGAACATATCGGCTGGGCGCCGCTCCCGCCGAAGGCCGTGTGGCAGCCGTCGATCGGGATCAGCACTTGGGTGGATACCACCTACGACATCGGCCCGGGCTTCTACAGCTTCTGCGCGGTGCGCGACTTCGGCGCGCCGGTGCTGCGGCCGGTGATCATCAATCGCTCACGCAATGTGACGATCATCCGCAACACGGTGAACATCACGAATATCACCTACAATACCTACGGCTCCTCGCCGGTGATCTATAACGGCGGGCCAAACTACACCTACATCAATGAGCGCTGCGAGCGGCCCATTCCCGCGCTGAAGCTGGTGCGCACCACGCGGTTTGACCGGCGGGATTTTCGTCGCGGGTCGGACGGTTTCTCGCCGAACGCACGGACGCTGGGGAATCAGCTCCTCGTCAATGCGCCGATCGTCGCGCCGCCTGAGCAGCCGCGGTTTTTGCAGGATAAAGTGCGGCGGACCTTTTCTGCCGACAAAGTGCGGACCGGCTGGGCGGGAGTGAAGAACCCGAGGGAGCGGGACGAATTGCGCCAGCGTTTTCAGCGCGAGACCCAAGGACAGACCCCGTACACCGCGCCGGCCCGGGCGGTGGCGGTGAACGATTTGAAAGTGGTGCCGGTCCAGGCTGATCCGACGGCCGTCCTGCCGGGCAATGGCAGAGGCCCACGCGATCGGGGCGAGCGCCCCGCGCCGGCGATCACGGCGAATCCCGCGGTGCCGGTTACGCCGGTCGTGCCGGTTGTGCCCGAAGTCGTTCCGCCAACGACGCCTGGAGCGGTTCCGCCGGCGGCGACGCCACCTAGCGATCCGCGCAATGCGGGTCGTGGCCGGGATCGCGACCGGAACGGCGATCCGCGGACGCCGGCGGTGGCTGGCGCGCCGTTGGCGCCGGTTAACCCAGCGACAGTCGTCCCCGCAACGCCCGAGCCAAATGCGCCGGCAACCGCCGTCACCACGGCGCCTGTTGTCGAGAAGCCAGCGCGCGAAAAACGCCGGCCGATGCGTGCCGGGGAGGAGGCGCCGAAGCCAGTCGCCACCGCGCCGATCGATCCGGCAGTCGCGCCTGCAGCGGTGACCAACCCACCGATTGCACCAGTCGTCGTCGCTCCGCCAGTCACTGGCCAACCTGCTCCCCAAGTTACCGGTCAGCCCCCGCCTCGGGTCACTGGCCAACCCTATGAACCGCGTGAAGGTCGCGGACCGCGCCCGATTAAAGATCCAGCCGCAGCCGCCCCAGCCCAAGCGGCACAGGAAGCGCCCAAAGGAGCGAGCGAACAGGAAAAACCGCAGCGGCAGAAAATGGATCCCGATCAACGCCGCTCTGCCCAAGCTGAAGTTGAGCAAGCCCGCGGTGAGCAGGAACGCCTGGCTCGCCAGCGTGAAGCCGAAGCCAGCGCCGCCGCTCTGCAGCAAAAGCAGGCCGCCGAAACAGCGGCCGCGGCCTCGTCGGAAAAGGCGAAAATGCAGGCGCAGCAAAGTGAGCGCGCCGTCCAAGCCGAGCGTGAAAAAGCGCTAGGTGACCAACAGCGCCTAAACCGGCAGCGCGACGAAGCCGCCACCGCGGCGCGCCAGCAGCAGCTCGACGCCCAACGCCAGGCGGAAGCCGCGAGGCAGGGCGAAATGAAGCGCCAGCAGGCGGACGTTTCAGCACAGGAAACGCAGCGCCAGCAGCAGGAGCAAACCAACAAACAACGCCGGCAGGCCGATGCGGAACAGCAACGCGCCGCCCAGGAAACCGCCGCCAAACAACAGGCCGCCGAGAATGCGCGGCAGCAACAGTCAGCCGCCCAGGAAGCCGCCAAGCAACAGGCCGCCGAAAACTCCCGCAAGCAACAAATGGAACAGCAGCGCGCGACCCAGGAGACAGCGAAACAGCAAGCCGCGGAGGGTGCGCGGCAGCAGCAGGCAGAACAACAGCGCGCGGCTCAGGAAGCGGCCAAACAACAGGCTCTCGAACAGCGTCGTCAACAACAGATCGAAGCGCAGCGCGCGGCTCAAGAGGCCGCCAAACAGCAAGCCACGGAGCAACGGCGCCAGCAACAAATGGAAGCGCAACGCGCCGCTCAGGAAAATTCCCGGCAGCAGGCGGAAGAGGCGCGTCGAGCGCAGGAAGCCCAGCGCCAGCAGGTCGCCCGGCAGCAGCAAGTCGAACAACAGCGTGCCGCTCAGGAGGCGGCTCGCGACCAGCAGATGCAGCAGCAGCAGGCGGCCGAACAGCGCCGCCAGCAGCAGATGGAACAGCAGCGCGCCGCCCAGGAATCGGCCCGCCAGCAAGGCGAGCAGCAGCGCCGCGCCGCCCAGGAGGCGCAGCAACAAGCAGCTCGTCAGCAGCAGCAGGAGGCCCAGCGCGCGGCCCAACAGCAGGCAGCTCAACAACAGGCCCAGCAAAAGCAGCAACAGCAACAGCAGCAGCAGCAAGCAGCGCAGCAACAACAGCAAGCAGCCCAACAGCAACAGCAGGCCGCTCAACAAGCCGCGCAAGAATCCCGTCGGGCCGAGAAAGAAAAAGACAAAGAGAAGGGCGGACGGTAGCACCACGAACACGCTGCGGGCAGGAATCCGCATCCCTTCCCTGATGCTCTAGGGGCGCAACTTCCCGCTAGCAAAGCCCGAACCCCCGTGCCACTTTCGCCGACTTTTCCCATGAAACCCATCCCTTCCCTTATCCTGACCGCCAGCATCCTCACGGCTTCGACCTTGCTCGCGGCCGATGCGCCAAAGAAAGCGCCAGCACCTGCCACTCCCGCTAGCAAAGCGCCCGCCGCGGTCCCCGCCGCCCCAGCAACTCCGGCACTGACCGATCCCGTCGCCGTGGTCGAGGGAGTGGAAATCAAAAAGGCCGACCTCGAAACAGCTTTCAATCGCGTGGTGGCCCAGCAAGGCATCCCGGCCGACCAGCTTCCGGCCGAGCAGCGCCTGCAGGGTTACCGCATGATTCTCGACGACATGATTATCGAGAAGCTCATCACCAAGCGAGCCGCTGAAACCAAGGTTTCCGACGAGGAAGTGGCGGCGAAGATCGAGGGTTTCAAAGCGAAGTTTGGCTCCGCTGACGCTTTCAAGCAGCAGATCGAAAAGAGCGGTATGACGATGGAAAAGGTTCAGGAAAACGTCCGCGAGGGATTGCGCCAGGAGCGTTGGATTGATGGGCAAATTGCCGGCAAAGACGCCGTGACCGATGCCGACGCCACCGACTTCTACAAAAAGAATCCCGACCAGTTCAAACAGCCCGAGCAGGTGCGCGCGAGCCACATCCTCATCGCGGTGGACAAGGAAGCGAAACCCGAGGTCGTGGCGGAGAAGGAAAAAGCGGCCAAGGCGATCGCCGCCCGCGTGAAGAAGGGCGAGGCCTTCGACAAATTGGCCAAGGAGCTTTCCGAAGACCCGAGTGCCAAGGAGAACAGCGGCGATCTAAACTTCTTCGGGAAAGAGCAAATGGTTCCGGAGTTTTCCGAGGCCGCTTTCAAAATGAAGAAGGACGAGATCAGCGAGCCCGTGCGCAGTTCGTTCGGCTTCCACATCATTAAGGTCACGGACACAAAGGCAGCCGAGACCGTGACGCTGGAAACGGCCAAGCCTAAGCTCCTCGCCTACCTCAAGCAGCAGAAGAAGCAGGCGGAAATTCAGAAAGTGGTCGAGGGCATCCGCGCCAAAGCGGACGTAAAGGTAAACCTGCCCGCCGCCCCGGCACCCACGCTTCCACCCGGTGGTCTGCCTCCGGCGACTCCCGCAGCTCCGGCAGCCCCGTAACGGGCGCGAGTCGCGCCGTCGGAGGTTTGCGGAATAACCCATTGCCGCGGCGCGGCCTCCTGCGTCACAGTCTCTCTCTGCTGTCCGCCCGTTCGCGCGGGCGGCACGACCTTTTACCATGCCCCGCAAATCCCGGAAAAACGTCGGCGTTATCGGACTCGGCATCATCGGTTCGCGGGTGGCTGCGGGCCTGAGGGCCGCGGGGTTTCAGGTTTACGTCTGGAACCGCAGCGCCAAGCCAGCCCCGAACTTCCTCGGCGCTCCTGCGGAAATCGCGCGCGTCGCCGACGTCATCCAGCTCTTCGTCCCAGACGCCGACGCGCTCTTCGAAGTCGTCGAGTCGATGGCCGACGAACTCACGCCCGATCACACCATCGTCTGCAACGCCACGGTCGGCCCCGAAGCCGTGCTGGAAGCGGCGAAGTTCATCCAGGAACGCGGGGCGGCATTTCTCGACGCGCCGTTTACCGGGAGCAAAGTCGCGGCGGAAAAGCGCCAGCTCGTTTATTACATCGGCGGCGACGACGCGGTCTTCCAGCGCGTCAAGCCGGTGCTGGAGGCCACCAGCAAGGCCATCATCCGCATCGGGGAAATCGGCCAGGCTTCCACGGTCAAAGTGGTCACCAATATGATTTCCGCGGTCACCGTACAGACGCTCGCGGAAGCCTTGGCGATCACCCAGAAGGCGGGCATCGCGCCTGAGGTGCTGGCTGCGGCCATCGAGCACAACGCCTGCCGCTCCGGGGTCATCGAGTTGAAGCTGCCGAAGATGGCCGCGGGCGATTACGAGCCGCATTTTTCGCTGAAGCACATGTTCAAGGACGTCCAGCTCGGCATCAGCCTCGCCAACACCCTCGACCTCGACATCCCCGTCACCACCGTGACCGCCGGCGTCATGTTCGGCGCGCTCAACCGCGGTTGGGCCGACCTCGACTTCTCGGCCCTCTACAAAACCTACGCTCCCCGCGGCGCGGAGAAGCCTGCCGCGCTTTCCGCGCCTGCGCGCCTGGTTAGCCCGGTCGCGCCTCCCCCGCCCGTCGTCCGTCCGCCGGTCGAAGTGACGCCTGCGACGGAACACAAACCGCCCGCGCCAATGGTCGAGGAGAAGATCGCGAAGGTCGTAGAACTGACCCCCGGCCCTTCACCTACCACCACCCCGCCGCGCCCGGCGCGAGTGAGCGAGGAGACACCGCTCGTCGGCGAACTCACGGGCAGCGACGAAACCCCGCCAGCCCCTGACGCACCGCACACGCCGCCCCTGAACGTCCCCAAGCGCTGGTTCGTCGCGCGGCCAGGCAGCTAAGATGAGCAGCAGCCGCGCGGCTTACCTCAGTCTCCAGACCCGCGGCGGCATCGCGGACCTCTCGGAGCGCCTCAAGCTCCGCCTCACCGGCGCCGACCGCGTGCGTTACCTGAACGGCCAGGTCACCAGCAACGTCCAGAAACTCGCCCTCGGCCACACGCAGCCCGCCTGCGTCACCACGGCCAAAGGCAAGCTCTGCGCCGACATCCTCATCACCGCCCAGCCCCACGCCCTCCTCATCGATGCCGACGCCACGCTGCGCGAAACCCTCCCCGCGCGCCTCGATCGCTACATCATCTCCGACGACGTCACCCTGGAGGACACCACCGACACCCTCCACCTCATCCACCTCCTCCCCCCGCGCCACCAGCCCCTCGACGCGCTCCTCCCCTCCCTCGGCCCGCTCGTCCACCAACCCGCCCACCGCTTCGGCCGCGCGGGCCTCGATCTTTTCCTCACCGCCGACGAAGCCGCCCGCTACCTCCCCACCCTCACCCCCCTCTACGTCCCGCTCCACACCACCCTCCTCGAAACCCTCCGCCTCGAAGCCGGCCTCCCCCGCTGGGGCCGCGAACTCGGCCCCGACACTCTCCCACCCGAAGCCGCACTCGACCGCACCCACATCGACTACCACAAGGGCTGCTACATCGGCCAGGAAGTCATCTCCCGGCTGAAAAGCGTCGGCCACGTCAATCGCCAGCTCACCGGCTTCATCGGCGAAGACAGCACCCCCCCCGTCGGCGCCAGCATCTTTGCCGAAGGCGACACCCGCCCACTCGGGCAGATCACCAGCGCGGCGTGGAGTTTTGCCTTGGAAAAACCCATCGCCCTCGGCTATCTCAGGCGCGGTTCGCCCACCAGCGGCCTCTCCGCCGGCCCCGCCGATGCCTCCAGCCCCGTCGCCCGCCTCACGGCCTGCCCACTGCCCTTCGTAGCTCCATGAAAAACCTCCTCCTCACCGCTGCCGCCCTCGCCAGCACCCTCGCCGCGGCCTGCGCCGATGACGTCGCCCTCGTCACCCTCCGCGTCGGCAAAGACCCCCGCCCCCAGCAGTTCGCCATCGAATTCTTCGAAGCCGACGCCCCCAACACCGTCGCCAACTTCAAGAAACTCGCCCGCAAAGGCTACTACAAAGGCCACACCATCCACCGCGCCTTTCCCCACATGCTCCTGCAAATGGGCGACCCCCTGAGCAAAAAGAAAGACCGCTCCAAAGTCGGCACCGGCGGCCCCGGCTACACCATCGATCCCGAGATCCGGCGTAAATTTACCAAAGGCACCATCGGCGCCGCCCGCCTCCCGGATAAAATCAACCCCGCGCGCGTCTCCAGCGGCAGCCAATTCTACGTCTGCCTCGCCCCCATGCCCACCTACGACGGCCAGCAGACCGCCTTCGGCCAACTCGTGTGGGGCTTTGAGACCCTCGACGCCCTCAGCACCACCGCCGTCGATAGCAACGACAACCCCATCCAGCGCATCACCATCCGCAGCATCAAAGTCATGCCCCGCGAGCAACTTCCCGCCCCCCCCGCGCCCCTCCCCCCCGGCCCCGCGCCGAAGAAACCCTGGTGGAAACTTTTCTAAGGAAGAACGCTTGCGGCCCTCGGAGCGCGCACGTATAAAGCGCGTCCCCTAAACCGGGTAGGTACCGAAGTGGCCAAACGGGGTGGACTGTAAATCCACTGGCTTACGCCTTCACAGGTTCGAATCCTGTCCTGCCCACTCCCATGGCGTGCATCTCGCACCACGGCCCCGGCGCGCGGGAGCGCTTGGCTCCGTGATTTCACGCCAACCCAGGGGCTTCGGAGCCTTGGCTCCGAGGTCTGTTGGCGGAGCCGTGTGCTTCTGCGCGACGACGGGGCGTTCCTGCGCCCGGACTTCCTTCCCGCCGGCTCTCCACACCCCCACTCTCTCCCTCCCACCCTTCCAGCTCCCGCGAAAATAAAATGGCTTGACATTTTCCCCCGCCTTTTTTCACCCTCGCCGGCCTCCGCCGCCACCCTTCACCACTGAAAGCATGCCCGCACCGCTCACCATCCACACACCTCCGCCGTCCATGCACCGCATCTCGCCATCCCGCCTTTTCGCCACTCTCCTCCTACCCACCCTCGCAACCCTCCTCCCCCTCGTTTCGCAGGGGCAGCTGTTTGTCGCGGATTTTGGCAACCACCAGGTGGGGTCTTACAACAGCTCCACGGGGGCCGCGCTGAATGCGAGCTTTGTGTCTCCGATCTACCGGCCGTACTCGATGGCCGTCGCGGGCGGGATCCTTTACGTGTCTACGCTGAATGATAACGCGGTGCAGACTTATGATGTCGTCACGGGAGCTTTGCTCAATGGCAGTTTGCTTTTGGACGTCCCCTTCATGACCGGGCTCTCGGTCTCGGGCAATGACCTCTATGTGTCTCAAGATAATCTAAGTCGGGTGGGCAAGTATAACGCTCAAACGGGAGCCATAGTAAACGTGGCGTTCATTACGGGGGTGGCAGCGCCCTATGGGACACAGATCGTGGGAAACGATATCTTCGTAGCGGACGGCAGCGGTAACCGCGTGGCGCGCTATGATACGGTGACAGGGGCGGTCGTGAATCCAACCTTCATCACCGGACTCAGTGTGCCGACGGCGCTGGAGGTGGTGGGCGACGACCTCTTCGTGGCAAACTTTGCCGGCGATACGGTGGGTCGTTACAACGCTTCGACTGGGGCCGTGCTGAATGCCGCCTTTATCACCGGGATCGACCAGCCGCACGGCTTGGCCGTCGCGGGCGATGATCTCTTCGTGGGGAGCTATGCCACTGGCAAGGTGGCGCGTTATCAGACCTCCACAGGAAACTTGGTCAACGCGGATTTCATCACCGGTTTGGGCGGCCCGACCTACCTCGACATCGTCCCCGAGCCCACCAGCGCCGCGCTGGCCCTCCTCGGCGGCCTCCCCCTCCTCGCCCGCCGCCGGCGGTCCGCGCCCGGCCACCGCCCACTCTGACCTCCCAGCCCGCGTTTCCGCCTGCCATCCGCACCGCATCGCCACCTACAACCGCCACATCCCATGAGCATCCTGCCCACCACCCACCGGCCCACCCACCGGCCCACCCTCCCCCGCCTCCTCGCCGCCCTCCTCCTCCCCACCCTCGCCGCTCTGCTCCCGCTCGCGGCGCAGGCGCAGCTTTTTTTGTCCGATGTGGAAGTCGATAGGGTGCAGACGTATAACGCCAGCACGGGAGCGATGCTGAACGCGAACTTCATCACCGGCATCACGGATCCCTACGCACTCGCCACCGCCGGGGGCGTCATCTATGTGTCTTCACTCTTCGACAGCACGGTAAAGACGTATAGCGCGGCCACGGGAGCGCTGCTCAATGGCAATTTCCTTCCGGGGATCAGTGCAGCGGGTGGCCTGACGGTCTCCGGCAATGACCTTTATGTGTCACAATACGGGATTGGCAGGGTGGGAAAATATAACGCCCAGACGGGAGCGGCGGTGAATGCAACCTTCATCACCGGCTTGAGCAATCCGTATGGCACGGAGGTGGTGGGAAACGATCTTTTCGTCGCGGAGTTCACCGGCAGCCGGGTCGGGCGCTATGCCGCAGGGACGGGGGCGGTGGTGAATGCAAACTTCATTACCGGGCTGAACGGCCCAGTAGATATCGAAGTCGCGGGCAATGACCTCTATGTGTCGAATTACGACGGCGGCTCGGTGGGGCGCTATAACGCAACCACGGGAGACGCGGTGAATGCGGCCTTCATCAGCGCGCTCAACGGTCCGATCGGCCTTGCGGTGGAGGGCAATGATCTTTTCGTGGTCAACAATGGGGCGGACCAAGTGCGGCGCTACCAGACCGCCACCGGAAACCTCCTGAACGCGAATTTCATCACCGGCCTTGGCAGCGCAATCTTCATCGATATCGTCCCCGAGCCGACCAGCACCGGGCTGGCCCTCTTCGGCGGCCTCACCCTCCTCGCCCGCCGCCGGCGCTGTGGAGGCTAAACCGCCCAATTCGTCCTCTACGGCCGGCCAAACCCGTCCTTTATCACCACCATGAAACTCACCACGCCACCCACCCCTCGCCTTTCCACCCTCCCGCGCCTGCTCACTACCCTCCTACTACCGGCCCTCGCCGCCCTCCTCCCGCATGCGGCGCAGGGCCAGCTTTTGATCGCCGAACAAAGTGGCGAACGAGTGGGGACTTACCACTTGGAAACGGGAATGACGCTGAATGCCAACTTTGCATCCCCGATTAATACTCCCTATGCACTGACGGTGGCGGATGGGGTGCTTTACGTGGCCTCGGGGAGCAGTAACGCCGTGCAGACTTTTGACGTCGTGACGGGTGCCTTGCTCAACGGCAATTTGCTTCCTGGGGTTGGGCAGGTGACGGGCCTCGCGGTTTCGGGCAATGACCTTTATATTTCGCAACTGAACTTGAACCGGGTGGGAAAGTTCCATGCCCAGACGGGAGCCGAGGTCAACGTGGCGCTGGTCACGGGATTGGGCGGGCCGTTCGGCTTGTGGATTGCGGGCGGCGACCTCTTGGTGGCGGAATTTTACAATAACCGGGTCTCGCGCTACGACGCCGGGACGGGAGCGGTGGTGCAGGCGAACTTCATCACCGGGATAAACGGGCCGCAGGACCTCGAGGTGGCGGGAGGAGACCTTTATGTGGCCAGTCCCAATGCCAATACGGTGGGGCGTTACGACGTGGCCACCGGGAACGCGGTGAACGCGGCGTTTCTCAGCGGGCTCGGCACTCCAACGGGCTTGGCCGTGGCGGGCGATAACCTTTATGTGACGAATAATGACGGGAACAAGGTAGAGCACTACCAAGCTTCGACCGGGAACCTCCTGAACGCGAATTTCGTCACCGGCCTGAACAGTCCGTTTGGCCTCGCCATTGTCCCCGAGCCCACCAACGCCGGGCTGGCCCTCCTCGGCGGCCTCACCCTCCTCGCCCGCCGCCGACGGTCCACGCCCGGCCACCGCCCGCTCTGACTTTCCGTCCCGCTTTTTCAACTGCCACCCGCACCTCATCGCTACCTGAAACCACCACATCCCATGAGCCTCCTGCCCACCACCCACCGCCCCGCCCTCGCCGGGCTTTTCACGGCCCTCCTCCTCTCCACTCTTTCCGCGATCCTCCCTCTCACTGCCCGTGCGCAGCTTTTTGTAGGGGACTTCGGAAACGAGCGGGTGGGGTCTTATGATCCCGCCACAGGGGCGACGCTCAATGCCAGCTTCGTCTCGCCGATCACCGATCCCTATGCGCTAACCGTCGCGGGAGGAGTGCTGTATGTGGCTTCGACGGACACCGGCACGGTGCAGACGTTCGATGCAGCCACGGGGGCGCTGCTGAATGGCGACTTTCTCCCAGGCGTCGGCGCGGTGATCTCCCTGGCCGTCTCGGGCAATGACCTCTATGTGGGGCAAAGTGGCCCCGCGCGCGTGGGGAAATATCACGCGCAGACAGGAGCCGTGGTGAACGCAGCACACATCACGGGAGTAACTACTCCCTACGGCTTGGAGGTGGTGGGAGGGGACATCCTCGTCGCGGAGGGCAACGCCGGTCGGGTGTCGCGCTACTCCGCGGGGACCGGCACGGTCGTGAATGCAAACTTCATCACCGGGCTGAATCTGCCGACGGACCTCGAAGTGGTGGGGGATGACCTCTATGTGGCGATTTTCGGCGGCGGTAGCGTGGGCCGCTACAACGCCTCGACGGGCAGCGCGGTGAATGCTGCGTTTATCGCGGGAATCACTCTTCCATACGGCCTCGCCGTGCTCGGTGATGATCTCTATGTGTCGAGCATCGGCACTGATACGGTGGCGCATTACCAGACTTCTACGGGAAACCTCCTGGATGCGAATTTCATCACCGGAGTAAACGATCCGTACGCCATCGACATCGTCCCCGAGCCCGGGAGCGCGGCGCTGGCGCTGCTCGGTGGCTTGGCGCTGCTCGGGCGCAGGCGGCGGGTGGGGCCCGCGGGGCCGGCGGCTCGGACGTTGCGCTGATCGGTGCGCCTGCACACCTCGCGTTTTACTCTCTCACTCACTCCAATCCACGACACCATGCTCATGAAACGCTTCCTCCTCTGCATGCTAGCCCTTTGGCTCTGCCTGCTCCCGCCGCTTGCGGAAGCGCAGGGGCCGGTTTCGGTGATCGGCAATGTGCCGGGGACGCCGGCGTTTGTGAACGCCCTGGCCAGCAACAACTGGTGGGCAGATGGCTTTGCGCTGAGCCCGGCGGCGGACGCTTATGCGCTGCAGCGGGTGGTGCTCACGGTGTCGCAGGGGGTGGCGAATGATGTGTTTGCCGCGCTCTATGCGAATGCCGCCGGCCAGCCGGGGGCCTTGCTGATGGCGCTGACGCCGCAGGTGCCGGTGGGGGCGCTGGCGGACTATGTCTTCCTGCCCAATGCCCCGGTGAATCTGCTGCCTGGCAATAGCTACTGGCTGGTGGTCTCGGGCGGGCAACCTTTTCCCAGCGGGACGGGGCGCTGGGCGCTGGCCAGCGCGCCGATGACGACGGCGCCAGGGGTGAGTTTCGCCGGCGCGCGGCGATCGGAAGACCTGGGAGCAACCTGGCTGAACGCCTTTGGGACGACGCATGGCTTCGGGGTGGAGGGCGTGGTGGTGCCGGAGCCGGGGAGTGCGGCGTTGGCGGCGCTCGGCGGGTGGGCGCTGCTCGGGCGGCGGGTGGGAGGGGCGCGGGGCCGGGCTTAGGCGGTGGGGGAGCGCGGGTGGTGGGGGCTTGGCGTGGGGGGTGGCTCGGGGCTAGCTTGGGGGGGCGTATGCTTTTTATGTCGCGTCTTTTTTCGCTCTTCGTGGTGCTGCTGGTAGTGGTGGGGGGGCTCTTCCTCGCAGGGTGCGAACGGGAGGTGCCGGTGGCGGAGCGGAAGTTCCAGTTGCTGGTGGAGGAGCATGGGCGGCTGGCGGCGGCGGTGCGGGCGCAGGAGCCGGGGACGACGGTGGCGCCGCTGGAGGGTGTGCCGTTTTCGCCGGAGGCGGCGGTGAAGCTGGCGGGGGAGAATGATCGGTTGCGGGCGATCCTGGCGGGGGAGGCGAAGGTGCAGGCGCTGGCGGCGAATAAGGCGGTGCGGGAGGAGATCGAGCGGCAGGTGGTGGCGATCCGGGGGTTGGAGTTTAAGCAGCCGGTGGATTACGCGGTGATGAATCGCAAGGAGATCAAGCAGACGATCGCGGGGAAGCTGGGGGAGGTTTTTTCGGAGCAGGAATTTACGGATATGACGGCGGGGCTGGCGGCGGTGGGGCTGTTGCCGGAGGGGTTTCCGCTGCGGGAGAAGTACATCGAGCTGCTGGGGGAGCAGGTGGCGGCGTTTTACGATCAGCATGCGCATAAGCTGGTGATGTATGAGGATGCGTCGTTGGAGAATGCGCAGAACCGGGTGGTGCTGGCGCATGAGCTGATGCATGCGCTGGCGGATCAACATTTCGGCTTAAAAAAGCTGCCGCTGGAGATCAAGACGAATGATGACCGGGCGGCGGCGGCAAGCGCGCTGGTGGAGGGGGAGGCGACGCTGGTGATGAGCGAGTACATGCTGAAGAACATGAGCAAGCAGATGCTGAAGGATAGTGTGGTGGGTTCGCTGACGCAGAATATGAAGCAACTGGAGACGGCGCCGCGGTATCTGCGGGAGATGCTGGTCTTCCCGTATCTGCGGGGGCAGGAGTTCTGCGCGACGCTGTTCGGGACGGGGGAGTATGAGGCGGTCTCGAAGGCGTATGACCGGCCGCCGAGCTCGACGGCGCAGATCCTTCACCCGGAGAAATTCCTGGCGAATCCGCGGGAGGAGCCGCTGGAGATCGTGTGGCCGGGGCTGGAGGTGCTGGGCGAGCGGCCAATCGCGGATAATGTGGTGGGGGAATTCGCGATGCGGATTCTTTTTGCCGAATGGCTCGATGCGGGGACGGGGGAAAAGGCGGCGGCGGGCTGGCGCGGGGATCGGTATCTGTACTATCGGGGGGGAAAGGCGCTGATTTGGAAGACGGTGTGGTCGAGCGCGCAGGAAGCGGCGGAGTTTTTCGCGGCGGAAAAGCAGCTTCTGGAGAAACGGCACGCGGTGCAGGCGGCGCGGACGACGGAGCGCACGTTCGAGGCCGATGCGCCGCGGGTGATCCGGCTGCGGCTGACGGAGGGGAATGAGGTGATCCTCATCGAGGCCGCGAATGCGGAGTGGGCGGACGCGCTGGGCCGGCTGTAGGGCGGTCCACGAAAGGCACGAAAGCTCACGAAAGGCAGAAAGCGGCAGGATTCATTTTCGTGTCCTTTCGTGTCTTTCGTGGACTCCCATAAAACGGCGGATTATTTCCCGCTCATGGACAAAACCGAAATGCGGCTCGATCCGCTGACCGAGGCGTGGACGATTTTCTCCGACGCGCGCCCGATCCCGCCCGCGTTTGGCTCCGTGCAACCCGAGGCGGAGTTGGCGAGTCCTTTCACCGCGGGGCAGGAGCCGCTCGCGCCGCATGCACTCTACACCGCACCCGCGGCGGACGCGGGGTGGCAGGTGCGGGTGGTGCCAAATCGCGCGCCGATCGTGCGCGTGGAGGGAGATGCCACGCGGCGGAGTGAGGGATTTTACGACCGCATGGACGGCGTGGGCGCGCACGAGGTGATCATTGAGGATCCGGGCCGCGCACCGCTCGAGGAACTGCCGCTGGTGGATATCGAGAAGGTGGTGACCGCGTGGAAACTGCGCATGCTCGACCTGATGCGCGATCCCCGGATGCGCTCCTTTTCGATCGTGAAAAACGTGGGCATCCCCGCCGGCGCGCGCGTGGCGCACAGCGTCAGCCAGCTCGTGGCCATGGCCGTCATTCCGCCGCTGCTCATGCGCAAGCTGGCTATCGCGCGGCGCTTTTTCGAGACGAAGAAGCGCTCCATTTTCGACGATATCCTACGCGAAGAAGTCCGCACCGGGACGCGGCTGGTGTATGAAAACAACGGCTTCACCGTCTTCTGCCCGTACGCCTCGCGCGCGCCCTTCGAGCTGGCGATCTACCCGAAGCGCCAGTGCCCCGATTTCCACGGCCTGACCGACCAGGAAACCGCCCAGCTCGCCGACGCGCTCAAGACCGCGCTCCGCCGCCTGAACCGCGCGCTCAATCACGCGCCGTACAATTTGATGCTCTTCACCGCGCCGACCCGCACGACGCGGCCCGACCACTGGACGACCATCGAGGGCGACTTCCGCTGGCATATCGAAATCCTCCCGCGGCTCTACTTCCGCGGCGGGGTGGAGCTGGCCACCGGCTGCTGGCTGAACACGGTGTGGCCCGAGACGGCCGCCGACTTCCTGCGGGATATCGCGCTCCCCGAATGATCGCGCGCCAGGTTTTCTACGAAGGCCGCGTGCAGGGCGTGGGCTTCCGCTTCACCGTGAAGCAGATCGCCCGCGGCTTCGAGGTGGTCGGCTGGGTGTGCAATCTCGACGACGGACGCGTGGAATTGCAATGCAGCGGCGAGGCCGGCGAGGTCGAGGCGTTTCTGGACGACATCATCGAAAGCGAGTTGAAAGGCCACATCAAGGGCGTGAGCGTGCAGCCAATTACCTTGCCTGCGAACGTGAAGGGATTTGAAATCCGAAGCTGATGTCCACCCCGGCGATCTCCATCCAGAAACTCACGAAAGTTTACCCCATCCCGTTTAAGCGGGAGAAGCTGACAGCCGTGCAGGACTTGTCGCTGTCCGTGGAGCCGGGGCAGGTTTACGGGCTGCTCGGGCCGAACGGGTCGGGCAAATCGACGACGATGAAAATCGTCCTCGGGCTAGTCTCGCCGACGGCGGGCAGGACGGAGATCTTCGGGCGCGATTCGGCGACGGTGGAGAGTCGGGAGGACGTCGGCTTTCTGCCGGAGAATCCGTATTTCTACAAATTCCTAACCGGCACCGAGACGCTGAATTTCTTCGGCAAACTCTGCGGCCTCGAGCGGGCGAAGCTGCGGGCGCGAACCAAGGAGTTGCTCGCGCTCGTGGGCTTGGAAAACGCCGCGGACCGGCGCATCGGCGGTTACTCGAAGGGTATGCTCCAGCGCATCGGACTGGCGCAGGCGATGATCCAGGAGCCGCGCTTGCTCGTGCTCGATGAGCCGACGGCGGGCGTCGATCCGGCCGGCTCGCGGGAGATTCGCGACCTGATCCTCGATTTCAAAAAGCGCGGGATCACCGTGCTGCTCTGCTCGCATCTGCTCGGGCAGGTGCAGGAAATTTGCGACCGCATCGGCATCCTCCATCAGGGCGTGCTCGTGCGGGAAGGGAAGCTCGATGAGCTAATCTCGATCGAAAGCCAGACCGAGCTGATCCTCGAAGACGCCTCTCCAGAGTTGCTCGCGGAGATTCAGGCAACGGTCGCAAAATCGAAGGCCCGTCTGGTTGATCAACGGAAGCCGCAAACCACGCTCGAGCGGTATTTCCTCGAAGTGACGAGCCGCAAGTAACGCCTTTCCATGACTGCCCCCGCCGCCACTCCTCACAAACTTTTCTCCCTCGCCCGCGTCTATGCGATCGCGTCGAACACGCTGCTCGAACTGGTCCGCCTGAAAGTCTTTTACTTCCTGCTGCTCTTCGCGCTGCTCGGTATTGGCGCTTCGCTGATCACGGTGAAGATGACCTTTCAGGAGCAGTTCCAAGTGCTCAAAGACGTCTCGCTCGGGGCGATGTCCATTTTCACCTGGCTGCTCGCGGTCCTCGCCACGGCCATGTTGCTGCCGAAGGACATTGAGGAGCGCACGCTCTACACAATCCTCGCGAAGCCAGTGCCGCGGTTCGAGTATCTGCTCGGCAAGTTGCTCGGTGTTTTCACGCTGCTGGCCATCGCGCTCGCGCTGATGGTGGCGATGTTCGTCGTCGTGCTCTACACGCAGGAGCAGACCGCGCTGGCGGAAACCGCGCGCGACTTCCCGCCCGGCCCGGAGCTGGAGGCGGCGCAGCAGGCGATCCGTAAGGCGACGTTTCATTTCAGCCTCATCCCGGGCATCGCGGTCATTTGGCTGAAAGCGGCGGTCTGCGCCACGCTCACGCTGCTGCTCTCCACCTTCGCATCCTCGTCGATCTTCACGATCATCGTCTCGGTGGTCATCTACATCATCGGGCACGTGCAGCCCATCGCCCGCGAATATTGGCTGGCGACAAATCCCGCCGGGGCTTTGACCAAGGTTTTCCTCGCGCTCGTCTCGCTGATGATTCCGGATCTCACCGCTTTCAATCTGGTCGATGACATCGTTGCGGGAGCCGCCGTGCCGCTGGCGATGTTTGTGAAGACCGCCGGGTTAGGCGGACTTTACGTCACCATCTACTTTCTCGTGGCCTACTTCATTTTCGCCGGCAAGGAGCTATGAAACGGCGGCTGATCATCGCCGCGCTGGCGTTGCTCGTCTTCGGGGCCATCCGCCTGCCGCTCGAGATCAACCTCGAGCGCGAACGCCGCGTCGCCCTTTTTCACGGAGTGAAGCTCGATCTCAGCTTGCGGGAAAAGATCGGCCAAATGGGCTTCCTCGCGGCGCTCAGCGGCTTTCGCGCACTGGTGGCGGATGCGTTGTGGCTGCACGCCAGCACTGCATGGGAGCGCACGGACTGGGGCGTAATGAAGGTCGATTTCGACGCCGTGACAACGCTCCAGCCGCGCTGCGTGCTGTTCTGGGACATGGCCGCTTGGCACATGTTTGCCAACGCCAGCATCGCCGCCTACGAGGACCGCCAACAGCCGCGCGAAGCCCTCCGGCTGAAAGCACAGCGCGAGTATTGGAAACTCGGCGAGGACTACCTCGTGCGTGGCATTGGCAAC
The DNA here is from genome assembly GCA_031390545.1 of Chthoniobacter sp. Classification (GTDB taxonomy): domain Bacteria; phylum Verrucomicrobiota; class Verrucomicrobiia; order Chthoniobacterales; family Chthoniobacteraceae; genus Chthoniobacter. The sequence continues at coordinate 23,036 of JANMTP010000061.1, forward strand.
AATCCCGAAAGCGCGACCCTCTGGACCAGCCTCGGCACGCTCTACAAAGATCGCTTTAAAGATCATTGCAAAGCTGCCGAAGCCTACGCCCGCGGTGCTGTATTGGCCGATGCGCCCGTTTATCTGCATCGTTTTGCCGTCTATGAACTCGCCCGCTGCGGCGGTCGCGACCGCGAGGCTTACGAGAAAATGCTGGCGCTCTACAAGAAGGGGGAAGACGAGCGGCTGCCCACGCTGCTCAAGCTCCTCGGCGAACTGCAGGAAAAATTGAATGTTCCCGCGGCGGAGAAAGTGGATATTCCTCCTCAACCCTGACATGCGTTTCGCCATCTTCGGAGACATCCACGCCAATCTCGAGGCCCTCCAGGCCGTTCTCGCCGACGCCGAAAAGCACGAGGCCACTCACTACGTCTGCCTCGGCGACGTCGTTGGCTACAACGCCAACCCCAAGGAATGCCTCGACCTCGTCCGCAATCTCGAATGCCCGGTCGTCAAGGGGAACCACGACGAGCAGGCCTCCATCACGGATGATCTCGCTGGCTTCAATCCCCTCGCCGAAGAGGCGATCAACTGGACGCGTAACCAGCTTTCCGAAACCGACAAGCAATGGCTGCGCGACCTCAAGATGGTGCGCCAGGTGCGCGACTTCACCATCGTCCACGCCACCCTCGATACGCCGCACAAGTGGGGCTACGTCTTCAACCAGCTCGATGCCGCCGCGAGCTTCAACTACCAGCACACCCAACTCTGCTTTTACGGCCACACCCACGCCCCGCGCGCCTACATCCGCGACGGCTCGGTAAAGAGCCAGCTCCTCGACAAGCTGACCATCGAGCCGGGCAAAAAGTATTTCATCAACTGTGGCAGCGTGGGCCAGCCGCGCGACGGCGACTGGCACGCGGCCTACGTCCTCTACACGCCGGAGAAACAGCTCATCGAACTGCATCGCCTCGAATACGACATTTGGAAAGCGCAGGACAAAATCATCGAAGCGGGCCTCCCGCAGCGACTGGCCGATCGGTTGGCGCTGGGGAAATAGACTGGTCTCAGGTTTAAAGTTTCTGGTTTCTGTTGGCCGCCAACGTGGAACCAGAAACCAGCAACCAGCAACCAGCAACGATTCTGGTCCTTAAACCGAGTTCCCTCGGCGACATCGTTCACACGCTCCCTGCCGTGGCCTTGGTGAAAAAGCGATGGCCCGACGCTCGACTCCGCTGGCTCATCAATCCCGAGTGGTCTCCCCTGCTCGACGGCAACCCGCACGTCGATGAAGTCATCCCTTTTCCGCGGAGCCGGTTTCGCGGCCCCGCTGGCTGGGCGCGGATCCCCGGCTGGGCGAAACAACTCGCCGCCCGCAAAGCGGATCTCGTTCTCGACTTCCAAGGCCTCCTCCGCAGTGCCCTCATCGCCAAACTTTGCTGCGCGGACGGCGGACACATCATCGGCCTCTCCGACGCCCGCGAAGGTGCGCGGCATTTCTACGATCACACCGTGGATGTGTCCGCGAAGATTCACGCCGTTGACCGCTACCTCGCCCTCGTTTCATCCCTTGGCATGGACACTACCGTCCCGCTCGATTGGCCGCTCCCGACCGGCAACGCGCCCACGAGTCTCGACGCCTCAGCGCCCTTCGTCGTTTTTCACCCGTTCTCGCGTGGCGAAGGCAAATCGTTGACGGCGGCCGAGGTCGCCGAATTTTGCGAGGCGCTATGTCCGCACCGCGTAGTTCTCGTCGGACGGAGCGAAACTGCCGTCGCCAAGATGGCCAACGTCGCCAATCTGCTCAACGGCACCACTCTGCCCGAGCTCATCTGGCTACTGCGTCGCGCTGCCTTCACCGTCAGCGTGGACAGCGGTCCCATGCACATCGCCGCCGCTCTCGGCTCGCGTCTGCTCGCTCTTCACACCTGGAGCGACCCGGCCAAAGTCGGCCCTTACCAGTCAGACGCGTGGATCTGGAAAAACCGCGCGCTTTTCCAGATGCGCGACCTCGCGAATTCCGCTGCCCACCGGCCCGCCCCCGACCTCACTGGACTGGCGGGGTTCGTACGAGCGCAACTGTAGAGGAAGCTGAGCTTCCCCTTGCGGCTGTTCGCAGACTTTTGTTGCGACGGAGTCTCAGACCCTGCTACGTTCCCGGTCCCTCAGAGAAATGTCCGCCAAGCCACCCGCCACCGAGCTCACTCTCGCCCGCGCCCAATGCGGCGAACGACTCCGCGTGACTTCGATCTGCCCTGATTGCCAGGAGTGCGTCCGGCTCCGGGAACTCGGCTTTTACGACCGGGCCGAGGTGCGCAAAATCTCCGACGGCGCGGCCATTATCTGCTCCCTTTTCGGCATGCGCGTGGCCATCGGGCGCGATCTTGGAGAACATGTCCGCGTGGAGCGGATCGCGGCATGACGGCAGAAGCGGGCGAGGTTTTGAGCGCCCTGAAGATTGGCGAGAAAGCGCGGGTGCTGAGCTTCGAACTGCCGCCAGAACATCGGCAACGGCTGCTGGAAATGGGGCTCACCGTCGGCGCGGAGTTTGAGGTCATACGTTTTGCGCCGATGGGCGATCCCATCGACATCAAAGTGCGCGGCTACCATCTCTCGCTGCGCAAAAAGGAAGCTAGCGGCATCCGCATCGAACGGCTGTGAAGCGGTCCACGAAAGACACGAAAGGGCACGAAACAATGCCAGGCGTCGGTGCCACCTTTCCTGATTCTAGTGCCTTTAGTCTTTTTCGTGGACCGAAAATAAACATCTCTTCTTATGGCCGGCGCTGATCCCGCAATCACGCGCTACGTCGCCATTGCCGGCAATCCGAACTGCGGTAAAAGCACGATTTTCAACGCGCTGACCGGCCTGCGGCAAAAGGTCGGCAATTACCCCGGCGTGACCGTGGAAAAAAAGACGGGGCGCTTTTTCGGCAGCCACGGCGAGCCGATGGAACTGCTCGATCTCCCCGGCAGCTACAGTCTCCAGGTACGTTCGCCGGACGAGGCAGTCGCTCGCGATGTCCTCCTCGGCCGACAGCCCGGCACCGTGCGGCCGGACATCATCATCTGCGTCGTCGATGCCTCGAATCTCGAACGCAACCTCTACCTCGTCGCGCAGATGCTCGAGCTGAATATCCCGGTCATCGTCGCGCTGAATATGGTCGATGTCGCCGAGCGCAACGGCACCGTCATCGACCTCATGGCGCTCCGCGAAAAACTCGGCGTCCCCGTCATTCCGATGGTCGCGACGAAAAACGTGGGCTTCATCGAGTTGCGCCAAGCCGTTTCCCGCTCCCCGCTGCCCCCGCCGACGATTTGCGCGCAGATGCCCATCGTCCTCGAACGCGAAACCATGGCCCTCGCCAAGCAACTCCCCGTCGCCCCTGAAGTCGCCCGCGGCGAAGCGCTCCTCCTCCTCACGCTCCACGACGAAGCGCTCGACGCCGTGACCCATCACGACCGCGCGATCATCGACGCCACCCACGCCGCACAAGCGCGTCTCATCGCCAGCGGCATCGACCCGCTCAGCGCTCCCGTAGATGCTCGCTACGCTTGGATCAGTCGGGTCTGCTCCGCTGCTCTGCACAAAGGCGGCGCGCACGACGCCATCTCGATTTCCGACCGCCTCGACGGCTGGCTCACCCACCGCGTTTGGGGCTGGGTTGGCTTCATCGGCATCATGGCGCTGATGTTTTTCTGCATCTTCACCGTCGCGCAGTATCCGATGGATTGGATCGACAGCGCCACCGCTGCGCTCGCCGACTGGGTCAAAGAACAAATGCCCGACACCGACCTGCGCGGGCTGCTGACGGACGGCGTTATCGCCGGCGTCGGCGGCGTGGTCATCTTCCTGCCGCAGATTCTCGTGCTCTTCTTCTTCCTCGGGATTTTGGAAGACACCGGCTACATGGCGCGCGCCGCCTTCATCATGGATCGGCTGATGTCCAAGGTCGGGCTGCACGGCAAATCCTTCATCCCGATGCTCAGTTCGCTGGCCTGCGCCATCCCTGGCATCATGGCCACGCGCACCATCGAGAACCGCAAGGACCGCTTCGTCACCATCCTCGTCGCCCCGCTCATGAGCTGCTCCGCACGGCTCCCCGTTTATGCGATCATGATCGCCGTGCTCCTGCCTGCAGCCTCGGGCTTTGAAAAGGCCGGCATCATGCTTTCGATGTATGCCCTCGGTTTCATCGCTGCTTTCGGCATGGCGTGGGTTTTCAAAAAGCACCTCTTCAAAGGCGAGACGCCGATGCTCCTGCTCGAAATGCCGCCCTACCGCATGCCGTCACTGCGCGGCGTGCTCCAGCGCATGTGGGAGCGCGGCATGCTCTTCCTACGCCGCGCCGGCACCGTCATCCTGGCGCTCTCCATCCTGCTCTGGGCACTGGCCACTTATCCGAAACCGAACGACCCCGAGGCCACTCCCGCTGAAGCCATCGCCCACAGTTACGCGGGTCAAATGGGACACGCCATCGAACCGCTCATCAAGCCGCTCGGCTACGACTGGAAGATCGGCATCGGCCTCATCGCCAGCTTCGCCGCGCGGGAGGTTTTCGTCGGCACCATGTCCATCGTTTATGCCGTCGAAAGCGAAGACACCGAGCCGCTCCGCGACACCATGCGCGCCGAGAAGCACCCGGACGGACGGCCCATTTTCACCCCGCTCGTTTGCCTTGGGCTCATGGTCTTCTACGTTCTCGCCATGCAGTGCATCAGCACCGTCGCCATCGTCCGCCGCGAGACGAACTCCTGGCGCTGGCCCCTTTTCCAAATCGGCTACATGACCGCCCTCGCCTGGCTCGGAGCGTTCATCGTCTATCAAGGCGGGCGCTTGCTCGGCTTCCAATGAGCCCGCTCCTCGACCAGATGGCCGTCGCCGCGCTCATCACCGGTGCCGTCGCGTATTTCGTCGTTCGCTTTCTACGCAAACGCGCCGCGGGAAAATCCTGTGGGAGCGATTGCGGTTGCGGGACGGTCGGCAAAGTAGGCGGCCCTTCTCAGAGCGGCATCCCCAGCCAGCGGGACTAGGAAGTCCCGCCGCGCTCCCAGTCGGCATTTCCGGTTTGACCGCCATCACCGCGACGGCATCATCCGCGACCATGAAACCCCGCCGCCCCCTGAACTTCCGGCCCGGCGCGCAACGGACGCGAAAGCCGATTCCTGGCCGTTAATTCCTTCCCCAAATGTTTACCTGGTGGGACGGCCTCACGTTTGAAGAACAGTTTTACATGGGCGCAGCATTGCTCGCGTCCGGCGTGCTCGTGGTCCAGTTGCTCCTGAGCCTGCTTGGCACGGGTGCGATCGATGACATGCCTGATCTTGGCGATGGCATGCACAGCTCGGGCCTCGGCCTCTTTTCGGTGCGCACGATCGCGGCGTTTTTCGCCGGTCTCGGGTGGATGGGAATCATCTTCCTGCGCTCCGGGAGCAACTCATTCATCGCCGCCTCGGCTGGTTTGATCAGCGGGCTCGCCCTCATGGCCGGCACGATCTACCTCTTGCGGTCGTTCGCGCGCCTCCAGGATTCGGGCACCCTGAGCTACGCCAACGCCATCGGCCTGCATGCGACGGTTTACGTGCCGATCCCGCCGGCGCGCGGTCCCGGCGGCCAGGTCGAAGTAGTCGTTCAAAGCCGCACGGTTTTCGCCGAGGCGCGGACCGATTTTCCGGACGGCATCAAAACCGGCCAGCGGGTCCGCATCGTCGCCCTCGATGGCCCGACCACCTTTTTCGTCGAACCTGCTTAAGCACCTCCATCCATGAATTTCCCCGAAAAAATCCTCATCCTCGCGGCCTGCGTGACCGTGGCGGTCATCATCTTCGGCTTCGTGGTCACCATCATCTCGCGCTACAAGCGCTGTCCGTCCGACAAAATCCTCGTCGTCTATGGCCGGGTCGGCGGCGGCAAATCCGCGCTCTGCAGCCACGGCGGGGCGGCGCTGGTGTGGCCGGTCATTCAGGATTTCCAGTACCTCGACCTCACCCCCATCCCGATCGAGATCAAACTCGAGGGCGCGCTCTCCAAGCAGAACATCCGCGTCAACACGCCGTCGTCATTCATGGTCGGCATCTCGACCGAGCCGGGCGTGATGGAAAACGCCGCCGAGCGCCTACTCGGGCTCGAACTCGACGAAATCAAGGATCTCGCCCGCGACATCATCTTCGGCCAGATGCGCGTCGTCATCGCCACGATGAACATCGAGGAGATCAACGCCGACCGCGACAAACTCATCGCCAACATCTCTATGGGCGTCGAGGTCGAGTTGAAAAAGGTCGGGTTGCGCCTGATCAACGTCAACATCCAGGACATCACCGACGCCTCCGGCTACATCGACGCCCTTGGCCGCGAGGCCGCTTCGAAGGCGATCAATGAGGCCAAGATCAAAGTCGCGATGGCCGACCGCGACGGCCAGATCGGTGCGGCCGACGCCCACCGCGACCAGCGCGTGCGCGTGGCCGAGGCCAACGCCACGGCCGTGCAGGGCGAGAATCTTTCCAAAGTCGAGATCGCCAACTCCGACGCTTCCCGCCGCGAGCAGCAGGCCGAGGCCGAGCGCAAAGCCATCGCCGCCGAGAAGGTCGCCGCCGCCAAGGCGCTGGAGGAAGCCTACGCCTCCGAGCAGCGCGCCGAGAAACAGCGCGCCGACCGGGACAAGGCCACCCAGTTTGCCAACACGGTCGTGCCGGCCGAGATCGCGAAAGAGAAGCAGATCGTCGATGCCGAAGCCGAAGCCGAGCGCGTGCGCCGCACGCAGAATGGCGAGGCCGACGCCGTGCGCCTGATCAAGCAGGCGGAGGCCGACGGCATCAAGATGGTGCAGTTCGCCGAGGCCGATGGTCTGCGCGCGAAGTTCACCGCCGAGGCCGACGGCATCCGCCTAAAACTCCTGGCCGAGGCCGAGGGCACCGAGGCGCTGCTCAAGAAAAAGGCCGAGGGTTTCCGCGAACTCGTGGCCACAACCGGTTCGGCCGAGGCCGCGCGCAGCCTGCTCATCACCGAGCAATTGCCCGCCCTCGTGCGCGAGCAGGCCACCGCAATCTCTAATCTCAAAATCGACAAAGTCACCGTCTGGGACTCCGGGAAAAGCACCGCCGATGGCAAGACCTCGACCGCGGAATTCGTCTCGGGATTGATGGGTGCCCTGCCGCCATTGCACGAGCTCGCGGGCAATGTCGGCATCAAGATGCCGACCTTCGCCGGCGAGGTGAAGGCGGAGCCGAACGCCCCGCCCACCAAGAGCGCGACCGAGAAGCAGAGCTAACGCGAAAGCGATTTCTTTGGCTGTAACCAGTGGGCGGTTCGCGGGCTTGCGGGCGGCACGGGCGGCGGCGCAGACTGCGGGCACCATGATGCCCCGCCCGCCGACTTGTGTGATCGAGAATGTGCAGCCGCTTGTCGAAGGCGGGCGCTATCCGGTGAAGCGCGCGGTCGGCGAGGACATCACCGTCGAGGCGGATGTCTTCAAAGACGGGCACGACATCGTCAGCGCGGTGCTGAAGTGGCGGAAACGCGGCGCGGTGCGCTGGTACGAGACGCCGATGACGCCGCTTCCGAACGGCAACGACCGCTGGCGGGGAACGTTTTCCGTCTTCGAAAACGCGGTCTATGAATTCACCGTAGAGGCCTGGGGCGACGCGTTCCTTTCGTGGCAACACGAGTTTCATTTGAAGTTTGCCGCAGCGCTGCCGGATTTGAGAAGCGAGACGCTGGAAGGCGCGGGCTTTGTGGAAAAGTCCGCGCGGCTGGCGCAGGCGGCGGGGCAGATGCGCGACGCGGAACGCCTGATCGAGCTGGCGGAAAAGATGCGCCGCAGCACACCCGCCGACGTAAATGCGCTCGCCCATTCGCCGGAGCTGGAGGGGCTGATGACGGCTTACCCAGATCGCCACGAGAACGCGGAGTATCTGCTCAATCTGCCACCGGTCGTGGAGTTGGTGGACGCGGGCGGAGTGAATGCGGTCGCTGCGCTCGCAACGGAGGTTTCGCCCGCGGGGAAGAAGGCGAAGGCGTCCCGGAAAAAGAAAGTGGTCGTCACCGCGCCCGCGCCTGGCGCTGTAGGGGAAGGTGCCAGCGTACCCGAAATCGGCGGCGGGGGCGGGGCGTTGAGGCCGGGCGCACAGCGGGTGTATGGGGATCGCCCGCGCGCGGACTTTTGGCAGTGGTGTGAGTT
>JANMTP010000041.1:0-45677 GCA_031390545.1 Chthoniobacter sp.
CCGAATTCGGACCTGTATCTCGTGAAGACCCCGGAGCTGAGCCTTGACGCCTACGAACTGACGCGGGCGAAGCTGAGCGAGGCCGGTGCCATCGTGAAGTACGCGGAGCCGGACTACGTCGTTTATGCCTCAATGACGCCCAATGATCCTTCGTTCGGCTCGCTCTGGGGACTCCACAATATCGGGCAGACGGCTGGGACGGGCGACGCGGACATCGACGCGCCGGAGGCGTGGGAGGTCACGCGCGGCAGTGCGGCGGTGGTCGTGGGGGTGATCGATACGGGGATCGACTACACGCATCCCGATCTCGCGGCGAATGCATGGGTGAATGCCGCCGAAATCGCCGACAACGGTTTGGACGACGACGCCAATGGCTACGTGGACGACGTGCGCGGCTGGGATTTCGTCAACAATGACAAAGACCCGATGGACGACCATTACCACGGGACGCATTGCGCGGGCACGATTGGGGCAGTGGGCAACAACGGCGTTGGCGTCGCGGGGGTGTGCCACACGGTGAAGCTGATGGCGCTGAAGTTTCTGTCCTCGTCGGGCAGCGGGGTCACGTCTGATGCGGTGGAGGCGGTGGCCTACGCCACGGCGAACGGCGCGACGCTCACGTCGAACAGTTGGGGCGGCGGCGGTTATTCGCAGGCGCTGAAAGACGTGATCGATGCGGCCGGCACGGCGGGCCGGCTCTTCATCGCGGCGGCGGGGAACAGCTCGCAGAGTACGGACACGGTGGCGCACTACCCGTCGTCCTACAGCTCGACGAACATCATCGCCGTCGCAGCCACGGATCATGCGGACGCGCTCGCGAGCTTTTCCAACTACGGGGCGAACACCGTGCATCTCGGCGCGCCGGGCGTGAGCATTTATTCGACGAGCCCGGCGGCTGGCTACCGGTCGCTCAGCGGCACTTCGATGGCGTGCCCGCATGTAGCGGGCGCGTGCGCTTTGCTCAAAGCCGCGCGGCCGGCGATGAGCGGGAACGACATCAAGAACGCGGTTTTGGAGAACACCGACGGCGTGGCGGCGCTGGCCGGGAAGACGAGGACCGGTGGGCGGCTAAATGTCGCGCGATCGGTGCTGGTGAGCGCGGGGCCGTACGTGACGCTCACGGGCGTCCAGGTGCAGGAGCCGGGTGGAAACGGGATCATCAATCCGGGCGACGCGGTCTCGCTGCCGATCACCATCAAGAACGTCGGCGGGGAGCCGGCCGCCGGCCTGAACACGGTGGCGACGGTGGTGAGTGGCGAGGTGCCGGTGACTGTTGTACAGGGCACCCAGAGCTGGGGCACGCTGGCGTCCGGCGCGAGCGCGGGCAATGAGGCGACGCCGTTCGCGCTCACCATCGCGGCGGGGATTCCGACGCCGCACAAATTCACCGTCCGCTTCACCACGACTGACGACCAGAGCCGCTCGTGGGTGTCCGATACGGAATTCACGGTCTATACGTCGGTGACCGTATCCGGACGGGTCACCGCGCTGACCGGCGGCGCCGGAATCCCCAATGCCACCGTCACCTATGCTGGGACGACGGGCGGCTCCACGACGACAAACGCCAGCGGCAACTACAGCGTGACGCTGGTGGACGGGACGTATTCCTTCATCGCGACCGTGGCGGGCTACAATCCCGGCACCGCGGTTTCCGTGACCACGCCGCCGGGCCGCCTGGACGTGAATTTCGCGCTTGGCCGATCGCAGCTCCAAGTCGCGCCGACCAGCCTGTCCGCGACGCAGAACGAGGATCAGATCACCCAGCAGACGCTGACCATCACGAACATCGGCGACCAGGCGCTCTCGGTCAGCATCGGCGAGACGAGTGGCGCGGCGTCGTTCAGCCTTGCCGCGGGGCCTGTGCAGAAGACGGACGCGCTCGCCAATCTCGGCCCGGCTAGCGCCGACGAGCACAGCACCGCCTCCCCTCCCACGCCGGATGAGTCCGCCACGAACACGACGCTGCCGTTTTACGACGGGTTTGAAAGTGGTTCGCTCACCGGCTGGACGGTCGGCTCCGGCAACGGCACGCGGGAAATCACGAGCGCGACCGCCGCAGTCGGTGCGAAAAGTTTTCACCAGATCTACACGGGCGGGACCGCGCACTTCACGGGCATCACCCGCCCGTTCGCCGCCAACACCCGGCCCAAGTCCGCGTCCTTCTGGGTCCGCACGGCGAGCACCGCGACTTCGGCGGGTTACTGCGTCCTGTATGGCGGCAGCTACGAGTTCATCTGGTTTTTCGCGAAGGACACGGGGAAGTTCTACGTGAATGGCGATCTGACGGGCGGCGACCAGTCGTTCACCTACCAACCGAATGCGTGGTACCGCGTGGAGTTCCGGGACATCGACTGGACGCTGAAAAACTTCGACTACTTCGTGGACGGCGCGCTGGTGAAAGCCGACGTACCTTTCCGCAACGCGTCGTCGGTGACGGCGCTGACGGCGCTGCATCTCTACAACTTCAGCACGAATTCCGAGGCGTGGTGGGACGATGTGCGCGTGGCGGACACGACCGTGAGCTGGCTTGATTACACTCCGGCGCAACTCACCGTCGGACCGGGTCAGTCCGCCACGGTGCAGGTGACTTTCAACTCCACGGACATCGCGCCGGGCAGCTACTCGGCACGTCTCGATCTCCAGTCGAATGATCCGCTGAACCCGACGACCAGCGTGCCGGTCTCCTTCACCGTGAATGCCGCGCCGAACACTCCGCCCGTGGCCAACAGCCAGACGGCGACGACGCTCGAGGACACCAGCGCGGTCGTGACGCTCAGCGGCTCGGACGCGGACGGAAATCCGCTCACTCCGCAGATCACCGCGCTGCCGACGAGCGGCGCGCTTTACCAGACGAGCGACGGCACGAGCCTCGGTGCCCCGATCACCGCGGTGCCGGCGACCGTCACGAACTCCCAGTGGAAAATCATCTACGCGCCCGCGCCCAACGCCAGCGGCACTCCGTTGACGACGTTTCAGTTTCAGCTCAAAGACAAACGCTCGACCTCGAATACGGCGACGGTGACGCTTAACGTGACGGCGGTGAACGATGCGCCGGTCGCGCAAAACGATTACGCGAGCGCGCTGCCCGGCCAGTCGCCGATCACCATCGCGGTCCTCGCGAACGACGCGGACGCCGACGGCCAGCCGCTCACTGTCACGGCCGTCACGCAAGGCGTGCGCGGCGCGGTGGCCATCAATGGCAACGGCACGCTGAGCTACACACCGAGCGCGACGTTCACGCAGGGTAATGACACCTTTACCTACACGGTCAGCGACGGGAGCGGCGGCAGCGCCACGGCGAGCGTCTCCATTTCCGTCGGCTACCTCGCCGCCGGGGCGTGGCCGACGCTCGGCAACGGCCCGGAGCACACCGGCTATTACCCGGCCAGTCTCGGCGGAGCTTCGCTGTCGCCAAACTGGGCGCTGACTTTTGACCGTGCGCTGAATCAGGCGGCGATTGCCGAGGGCAAAGTCTTCGTCACCCGCGAAATCTATTTCCAAGCAGCGACGCTGACGGCGGTGGACCTGCCCACGGGCACCATCGCCTGGCGCAAGGAGTTGCCCAGCGCACGGAGCACCACGCCTCCGAGTTATCATCAGGGGCAGATCTATTTTCAGCGCGGGAACCACGGATCGGACAGCCAGCTCTGGAATGTCTCCGCCGCGGACGGCGCGACGAACTGGAGCGCGCCCTTCGCGGCGCAGTGGGAAGTGTACCAGGCCCCGGCCGTGACGGATTCGTCCGTGTTCATCAACGGCGGCTACTACGGCGGCATGTATGGCTTCAACCGCAGCAGTGGCGCGCAGCTTTTCTTCCACGGCCTGCCGCAGGTGGATCGCTGGGCGCCCACGGTCGGCGGGACGGCGATCTATTCGTGCGTCAATGGCCTCTTGATCAGCCACAACCCCGCGACGGGCGCGCGCAACTGGACGCACACGATCAACACTTCCTGGTACGCCGCCACCGTGCCGGCGTACGCGGGCAATCGCATCTATGCGGCTGGCTCGACAGGCCTCTACGCGGTGAATGTCGGCGGGGCCACGCCCACCGCCGCGTGGACCGCTGCCGGCAACTTCACGGGCTACCCGGCGGTGGCAAATGGGCGCGTTTTCGCCATCGCGGCATCGGGCTCGAAAGTCCAGCAGTTCGACGCCAATACTGGCGCAGCGCTCGGCGATTTCCTGACCGGCACGGAAACCTGCATCCACCAGCCCATCGTCACGAATGACAGCCTGATCGTCGCGAGTTCATATAAGACGTTCGTCTTCCGCCTCAGCGACCGCGCACTTTTGCAGACGATCAATTTCGGCGGCTACGTGAGCATCTCGAACGGCGCGCTGATCATCGCTGGGTCGGACTTGATCCTGCGGAGTTACGTCATCACCAGTGCCGGCAGCCAGCCGCCGGTCGCGACGCCGCAAACGGTCACCGGCCTGGAGGACAGCACGGTCACCATCACCCTCGGCGGCACGGACGCGAACGGCGACCTGCTCACCGCGCTCATCGACAGCCTGCCGGCGAAAGGCACGCTTTACCAAACCAGCGATGGTGTGCAGGTCGGCGCGCCCATCTCGGTGGTTCCCGTGCTGGTCACGAATCCCGCGCGCAAAGTCATTTACCGGCCGCCGCCGGATGCTTTTGGCGCGGCGCTGACCAGCTTCAACTTCCGGGTCAATGACGGCAGCTACAATTCGGCCGCCGCCGCACTCACCATCAATGTCACCAACGTCAACGACGCGCCGACGGCGGTGGACGACCAGTTTTACCTCCGCGCGGGCAATATCCTCCACGCGTTCTGGCCGACCGCGAACGACATCGATGCCGACGGTGAATCCCTGACCGTCGTTTCCTTCACCCAGCCGACGCACGGGACCGTGACGCAGAACGGCGACGGCTCGCTGCGCTACGTGCCCGCCGCCGACTTCGTGGAAGGCACCGACACTTTCACCTACACCCTGCGCGATGTGGCGAATCTGACTTCGTCCGCGAGCGTGGCGATCACGCTCAGCGAGGCGTTCGGTCGGGAGTGGGGGACTTTTGGCAATGGCCCGGATCACACCGGGCGGTATCCGGCTTCGCTCGGCACCACGCCCTTTACGGAGCGCTGGCAGTACGCCGCGGGCATCGGCGTGAACCCGCTCGCGGTCGCGGACGGGAAGGTTTTCTACACGAGCGGCGGCCGGTTCGCCGATTTCATGTATGCCGGAGCGCTCGATGCAGTCACCGGTGGCGAGCAATGGCGGAAGCAACTGCCGTCGGCGAACTCCCTCAACCCCCCTTCCTTCTACAAAGGCCGCGTCTATTTTCAGCGCGGCAACTCCTCGGATACGCAGATCTTCGCGGTCGATGCGGGCAGCGGCGCGACGCTCTGGCAGACGCCGTTCGCAGCGCAGTGGGAAAGCTACATGGCCCCGGCGATCAACGACCAGGGCGTGTTCGTCAATGGCGGCGCCTACGGTGGCATTTACGGCTTCGACCGCCTCTCGGGTGTGCAGAAATTTTTTACCGGCCTCGACCAATACGACGACTGGACGCCGACCCTCTACGGCGGCGGCGTCTATTCGTTCGTGATGGGCAAATTCCGCAGCCACGATGCGGTGACCGGAGCGATCCTGTGGACGCTCGATCTCGGCTGGGACTGGCGCGGCTACGACATGAGCCGCACGGTCGCCATCGAGGGCGGTCTCGCCGTTCTCGTGAATAACAAGGCGGGCGGCAACGAACTGGTCTGCATCAACCTCGCCTCCCGAACCGTGCTCTGGCGCGTCCCGGCCGCCTTCACCGGCACGCCCGCGCTGATGGGCGGAATCGTCTATGCCCTCTCCGGTGGGACGGTGAAAACCTACGGCATCTCCAGCGGCCAGTGGCTCGGCGACTTCACGGCTCCCAGCGAAACCGCGCTCGCTGTTTCGCCCGTCCTCTCCGGCGACGTGCTCATCGCCGCGTCCGGGACTAAGACCTACTTTTTCAACCTCTCCTCGCGGCAGGTTTTCCAGACGCTCAACTTCGGCAGCCAGCCCGCGATCGTGGACGGCGTCGTCTATCTCGCGTGCTCGGACAATACCATTCGCGCCTACGGCCGCAGCCCCGCCGGCAACCAACCGCCCGTGGCCAGCGCCGCGCAGGTGAGCATCGTCGAGGAGACGCAGGCTTCCATCCAGCTCGAAGCGACCGACGCCAATGGGGATCCGCTCGCCTTCATCGTCCGCTCGCTGCCGGCGAGCGGCGTGCTTTTCCAAACGGCGGACGGCACGACCAAGGGCGCGGCCATCACCAGCGTGCCCGCGCTCGTGTCGCATCCTGGCGGCATCGTCATCTATCAGGGCGCGCTCAATGTGACGGGCAGCGGCGTGGGCAATTTCACCTTCACCGCGCACGATCCGTACAGCGCGTCGGCGGCGGCGACCGTGCAGGTGAGCATCTCGCCGATCAATGACGCGCCCACCGCCGTGCCCGATGTCGTCGCGATCCGGCCCGGCCAGATCCTCTCCGGCTTCCGCCCGGAAATGAACGACCGCGACGTGGACGGCGACTTGCTCACCGTTGTGGCCTTCACCCAGCCCGCGTCCGGCCAGGTCGCCCAAGCGGGCGACGGTTCATTCCAATACACGCCCGTCGGCTTCACCACCGGCACGGACACTTTCACCTACACGATCACTGACGCGGCCGGAGTCCAGGCCACGACCACGGTTACCATTCACGTCAGCACCACGCTCGGCCGCGACTGGCCGACCTTCGGCGGCGGACCCGAGCACACCGGCTACGTGCCCATCGGCCTGGGGACTGCGCCTTTTACCCAGCGCTGGGCGAACAACGTGGGCAAGATTCCCTTTCAGGCAGCCGTCGTGGGCGGGAAAGCCTATACGACACTCCAGGTGTACTATCAGGACTCGAGTCTCCTCGCTTTGGACGGCAGTTCCGGCGGCGAGGTCTGGCGGGTAAACTTCCCGGCCAGTTCCCGCGCGAACGCGCCGACGGTTTTCGGCGGCGATGTCTTTGCCCAGATGAGCGTGTCCTCCGAGCACCGGCTCCACGCTTTCAATGCGGGCACGGGTGCGCCGCGTTGGTCGAGCATCTATTCGAGCCAAGGCTACGAATATTTCGCGCCTGTCGTGGATGCCACTGGCGTCTATATGGGCGGCGGCTATTACGGCGGTATCTACGGCTTCGCGCCGACGACCGGCACGCAGAAATTTTTCCTGAGTCTGGAGCAGTTCGATGACTGGACACCGACGCTCTACGGCACCGGGTTGTATTCCTTCGTCGCGGGCAAGTTCCGCTCCCACAACAAGACCACCGGCGCGGTCCTCTGGACGCTGGACTTCGGCTGGTATCAGAGCGCACAGATCAACCGCACCATCGCCTGCGCGGACAACCGGGCCTACGTCGTCAATAACTCCGTCACGATCCCGGCGGGCGATCAGGAACTCATCGCCATCGACCTCGTCACCCAGGCCGTCTTGTGGAAAGTGCGCGGCAAATTCAACGGCACCCCGGCGGTCGCCCATCAGAGCGTTTTCGTCTCCTCGCTCGGCACCGTGAAAGCGTACGACGCGCTCACGGGTGCCTTCCTCGGCACCTACACGGCACCCGCCGAAACCGCGCTCGGCAACCAGCCCATCGTGACGAACGACTCGGTCATTTGCGCCGGCACGAAGACTTACGTCTTCGATCTCAAAACGCGCGCGGTCCGTCAGACCATCGCCAATGCCGGTGCGCTCAGCCTTGCGGGCGAGACGCTCTACATCGCCGGAGCGGACAATACGCTCCGCGCCTTTGGCGTCCCCGACCCGCTCAACACGGCACCCGTCGCGCCACCCCTCGCCGCCACCACCGCCGAGGACACGGCGCTGGCCGTGACCCTCACGGGGACGGATGCCAACAGCGATCCGCTGACCTTTGTCATCACCAGTCTCCCGACCGCTGGGAAACTCCATCAAACCGCCGACGGCCTCACGCCCGGCGCGCAGATCGTCAACCTTCCCGCCATCGTTGCCAACGCTCAGGGCAAAGTCCTCTACGTCCCGCCGCTTGATCGTCACGGCCCGGCCTTCGGCGATTTCACCTACGCCGCCAGCGACGGAAAGATCACCTCCGCCACGGCCAGCGTCACCGTCACCGTGACGCCGGTGAACGACGCGCCCGTCGCCTTTGCCGACCAGCGCCAGATCGAGCCCGGCCAGATCCTCAGCCCCGTCCGCGAAATCCTCAACGACTCCGACGTGGACGGCGATTCGCTCACGCTCATCTCCTTCACCCAGCCCGCGCTGGGCCAGGTCGTGCAAAACACGGACGGCACTCTCCGCTACCACCCACCGGCCACAGCCACCGGCGGCTCCGAGCAATTTACCTACACCATCCGCGATCTCAGCGGCGCGCAGGCCACCGGGACTGTCACCGTCTCGATCGTGAGTGCCATCCAGGGCTTCTGGCCGACCTTTGGAAACGGCCCCGACCATACCGGCTACACGCCCGCGACCCTCGAGCGCACCGGGTGGGCGCAGCGCTGGACCTACCAGGCAGGCAGCGGTGCAAACCAGCCCGTCGTCGCCGATGGGAAGGTCTTCATCTCGTCGAAGCCTTCGCTCTCGACCGTCACCGCGCTGAATGAAAAAACCGGCACGCTGGCCTGGCAGCGCACCTTTGCCGCCGCCAACTCGATGAACCCGCCGAGTTACTTCGGCGGGCGCGTCTACGTGCAACGCGGCAACGCCAGCGACACGCAGCTCATCTCCCTCAACGCCGCCGACGGGGTCACTGCTTGGAGCAGCCCGTTTGGAGCCCAATGGGAAGAATACTACGCGCCTGCCATCGACTCCACCGGCGTCTATATTAACGGCGGCAACTACGGCGGCATCTATGGCTTCGTCCCCGCGACCGGTGTGCAGAAGTTTTTCCTCAGCCTGGACCAGTACGACTCATGGACACCGACGCTCCACGGCACCGACGGCCTCTACTCGTTTGTTGTGGGAAAATTCCGCGCCCACAACAAGACCACCGGCGCGATCCTCTGGACGCTGGATCTCGGCTGGAACTGGGCCGGCTACGACATGAACCGCACCGTCGCCTGCGCGGACAACCGGGCCTTCCTCGTGAACGATTCCGTGACCGTCCCGGCCGGCGATCAGGAACTCATCGCCATCGATCTCGTCACCCGCGCCGTTGCTTGGAAAATCCAAGGGCGATTCAGCCGCACACCTGCCATCCACAACGGCCTGGTCTATGTCCTCAGCGCCAATACCGTGCAGGTCCGTTCCGCGGCCGACGGGCGGCTCCTCGCCACCTTCACCGCGCCCGCGGGCGAAACCCTCCTCGGCCAGCCGCTCGTCACTGACTCCCTCGTCATCGCCACCTCCGCCGCCAAGACCTTCGTCTTTGGGCGCTACGACCAAGCGCTCGTGCAGACCTTCACCATCGGCGGCACCATCGCCGCCGCGGATGACCAGCTCATAATCGCGACCACCGCCGGCACCGTCGCCGCCTACGCCGCGCCGCCCGCCATCACCTTCTCCCCCGCCGGCGGCAGCTTCGCCCAACCGGTCGATGTCGTCGTCACCGCCGCCGATCTGGCGGCCACCATCCGTTACACCGTGGACGGCAGCGCTCCGACACTCACCAGCCCCATCGTCGTCTCCGGCCAAACCGTCCGCATGGCCGCGAGCGGAAAACTCCGCGCCATCCTGATCAAGGGTTCCACCGTCAGCCGCATCTATCAGGCTGCCTTCACGGTAAACACCCCGGTCCAGAACTGGCGGCAGACCCATTTTGGCTCCACCGCCAATTCGGGCAACGGTGCGGACACCTTTGACCTCGACTTCGACGGCCTCATCAACCTCCTCGAGTTCGCCTTCGGCACAAATCCCACCATCCATAGCGCCGGCGCGCTGCAATACACCGGCACCTTTGCCGGCGGCGGGGCGCTGAGCGCGACCGGCCAGCCGATCACGCGGTTCGAAACCGTCGCCAACGGCATCGACTTCCGGGCGCTCTTCGTCCGGCGCAAGGACTATGCAGCCGCCGGCCTAACCTACACCCCGCAGTTCAGCGCCGATCTGCTGTCGTGGATACCTAGCGCCATCCCGCCCACCGTTCTGGCTGACAACGGCACTCATCAGATTGTCAGCGTCCCCTACCCGCCATTCATCAGCGGAAAAAAGGCCCGGTTCTTTAGAATCAACGTCACTATCGCACCATAGGCAGCCTCTCCCCTTTCTATCGCAAACCAGCCGCCCCATGAATTCCCGACTCCTCGCCGTAATCTTTTGCCTAATGCTGACAGCGATGCCCGCCACGCCCGCCACCATCATTTATAGCGACATCCAGGACATCCCGATCCCTCTGGATGCGGAAGGCGCATATCTCCAGATCGACACCGGCGCGACAACCGCGGCCTTCCCCGCGAACTGGGCAACCGCGCCCTGGATCAATCCGTTCTTCGCCGGCGTGTACATCGGCAACAGCCCGCTCCTGCGCCCGGTCGTCACCGGCCCCGACCAGATCCTGAATCTGGGCCTCGGCACCCACATTAACAGCGCCAGCAACTTCGTCGCCGGCGAAAGCGGTTCGAGCACGCATGTGGGCACAGGTCCCGGCCAGTTTGCAATGAACGTTCCTGGCTACCTGGGCGTCGCCTTCCGCACGTCGGCGGGCGGGCCAGAGTATTATGGCTGGATTCAGGTGCAGATTAGCAATACCGGCCCCGGGAAAATCATCTCCTGGGCACACGAGACCGTAAGCGGCCAGCCTATCCAAGTCGGCACCGTCCCCGAGCCTGGCACCGCGCTCCTTTGCCTCGTTGGCTCAGGGCTCGCCTTGCTTCAGAGGCGGCGCGCGTAGCGCTACCCGGTGACCTAGCCATCCGCTGGAAAGTCGATGACGCCGTAGTTTCGGAAGAAATGCGGCGGGTTATTCGTATTCTCGGGACCGAGGCTGTACCCGACTGGTTCGTATTGCTGGCCGTCTATAGATCGCGAGCGGGTAGAGTGCGCACCAACTTAGACTCAACGGCGACGGCAACTGCGAATTCACGAAGTAAGTGCAACACGGGAGGCATCGTGGTGGGAGGAAGAAGAAGGTCTCGAAGAGGAGCAGATTATGAAAGGAGGATGGGCATGAACTACCGGCAACTCAATGCAGAAGAACGCGGTGTGCTCGCGGCCTTGCGCACCTTGGGACTGACTCAGGCGGAGATCGCCCAGCACTTGGGCCGCCACCGGAGCACGATCTGGCGGGAGCTGCGGCGCAACAGTGCGCCGTATGATGGCGGGTATCGATCGAAACGAGCGCACCAGCGGGCCCACGCCCGGCGTTGGCGCTCGCGGCGCAACAGCCAGTTTGGGCCGGCGCAGTGGGCCCGGGTGGAAGAGTTGTTGCGCGAAGAGTGGAGCCCCGAACAGGTCCGGGTATCTGCGGCGCCACGGTGAACTGGCGATCAGCCACGAGACCATCTACCGGCACGTCTGGGCGGATTGGATAAAGGGCGGGACGCTGCATGCGCACCTGCGCGGCGCGCGCAAGAACTGCCGGAAGCGCTACCGCCACTATGACAGCCGAGGGCGGCTGGCAGGGAAAAGGATGATCGGCGACCGCCCGGCGGTGGTCGAACGGCGAAAGCAACTCGGGCACTGGGAAATAGACACAATGATGGGCCAAAGCCTCGGCGAAAGCAGCGACTGCATCGTCACCCTGGTCGAACGCAAAAGCGGCTATGTGCAGATCGGCAAACTCACCGCCCGCACCGTCCTGCAAACCAACCGGGCGATCCTCGCCCTGATGCGTCGGCAGCGCGGCCGCTTCCGGACGATCACCGCCGACAACGGCACCGAGTTCCACGGCTACGCCGCCCTCGAAGCGCGGACCGGAGTGCGCTTCTACTTCGCCACCCCGCCCCATAGCTGGGAACGCGGGACCAACGAAAACACCAACGGCCTGATCCGGCAGTATCTACCCAAGGGCCAAAGCATGACCGACCTAACCCAAAGCGAGTGCGACGCCCTCGCCCAGCACCTCAATGAAAGACCCCGCAAAAGACATGGCTACAAAACCCCCAATGAATGCTTCCTTCATCACTAACCAATGTTGCACTACAAAGTTGAGCTCAGGCGTTGCGGTCATTGGGAGTTCAGTGGGTGAAACCGGAGACAAGTGCCGGCCTCGATGTCGGCGCCACCGAACTGGTCGTGGCGATCCTCCGCGACGGCCCGCCCGAAAGTCCCTGCACCCTGCCCAACACGCCGGCCGGCCATCGGCAGTTGGTGAAGCTGCTCACCCGGCGAGGGGCCGTCGCCCGCGTCTGACTGGCTGCTGGCGGTGAGCAATCTGCTGGCGACGCTCTGTGGCACGCGCTGGTCCACGGCGTGGGCGCAGGCGGGGTTCATCAATCGCAGCACTGGCATCCCCACGCGGATCGAGGAGCGGCTGGGGCTGGCTTTGGCGCTGGTCGAGTTTTTCACCGCGAACCCGAGCTATGAAGTGGCCTCGATGAAGCTGACCGCGGCCGAAGGAACCGCGTTGCGCGCGGCGGCGCTGACGGCGCAGCAGGGCGCGCTCGCCGCCAAGGTGACGCTGGATCGCGGCGGCCTGGCGTGGACGAGTGCGTACGAGGCGTTGACGGCGTTGATGCGGACGCTGATCAAAAACCTGCAAGGTAAGCTGGCGAAGGATGATCCGCGCTGGCTGGCCTTTGGCCTGCAAATCCCGGCGACGAATGCGACCCCGGGGCAGCCTGCGAACGTCACGGTGCAGGTGGACGCCTCGGGCGCTCTGGTGCTGCAATGCGACCCAACGCCGCTGGCCACGCGCTACCGCTGGCGCATGCGGCTGGTGGGCGTGCAAACGGATTACGTGCTGGCCGCGCGCTCCGTGGCCCCGCTGGCGACCATCTCCGACGTGCTGCCGGGACAGACGGTGGAGATCCTGGTGCAGGCGGTGAATGGCAACCTGCAAAGCGTGGCAAGCGAGCCCGTGATTTTCACTCTGCCGGCGGTCGCGGTGGCGGAGCCCAAGAAGGTGGCGGCGCTGGACGCGCCCGCCGCGCATGGCTACGCCAACGGGAATGGCCACGGCCACGCCCGGACGGCCCGCGCGGCGTAACTGCGAAGCAATGAACTTGAAATCCAGCCAGCGAGGCGCAAAGGCTTCGCTGGCTGGCAAGCTCGTCGCGATGCGGACGGCGAGGACGCACTGTACCTAGCACACAGGGAAGATTCTCCTCAGCGATTGTAGGGCGTGGCTAAGTGAGCTGGCTCAGATCGTCTGGCTCAAATACCCGCCATCGACGCGGATGTCGGTGCCGGTGACAAAGCTGCTGGCTTTCTCGGACGCGAGGAAGACGGCGGCGCCGATCAGTTCTTCGCTTTTGCCGAAGCGCTGCATCGGGGTGTGGCCCAGGATGGCGTTGGTGCGGGGGGTCGGGGTGCCGTCGTCGTGGAAGAGGAGCTTGCGGTTTTGCTCAGCGGGGAAAAAGCCGGGGGTGATCGTGTTCACGCGCACGCCTTTTGTGGCCCATTCGCGAGCGAGGAATTGCGAGAGCGAAAGGACAGCGGCTTTGCTGGCGCTATAGGCCACGACGCGGGAGAGCGGGAGGTGGGCGGAGACGCTGGCGATATTGATGATGCTCCCCTTCCCGCGCAGGCACATATTCGGCCCGAATTCCTGGCAGGGCAGAAGCACGCCGCCAACGAGGTTCATGTCGAAATTCGTGCGCCAGTCGGCAAGTTCGATGCTCTCGAAGGGGCGTTCGGCGGTGACGGTGACTTTGGGATCATTGCCGCCCGCGGCGTTGACGAGGATGCTCGGTCCGCCAAACGCCGACGTCACCATCGCCATATGGGCCGCGGCGAGTGAAGCGCGGTCGAGGGCGTCGGCGTAAAAAAATTTCGCTTTGCCTCCGGCCTCGCGAATGGCTGCGGCGCGAGCATCCCCGCGCTCGGCGTTGCGGCCGAGGACGGCGATTTTTGCGCCCGCCGCGGCGAGGCCCTCGGCCAGCGCCCCGCCAAGCACGCCGGTGGCACCGATGACGACGGCAACTTCTTTCGAGAGATCAAAAAGGGTGTTCATAGGTTGGGCATTGAGCGAGCGCCGAAGACAGCGGAACCCGGCTCTTTTGACAAGGTCGGGCCACAAAAGCGAAAAGGCCGGGATGCATGCCCGGCCTTTTCTAAAGTGATGTCCGCGCGCTTAGGACTTCGCGGCGGGCGCTTCGATCTGGAGATCGATCAGCACCTCATCGCCGACCGCCGAGACACCCTCGACGAGCTTGTTCCAAGTCAGCCCGTAATCGCTGCGCTTGATCGCCGTCTTCGCTTCCCAGCCGGTTTGCAGGCCGCCGGTCATGCCTTTGCCTTTGCCGAGAAACTTCACCTTCAGCGTCACCTCTTTGGTCACGCCATGGAGCGAAAAGTCGCCAATCACATCCGCGGTATCCTCGCCCGTCTTCACCACCTTTTTGCTTTTGAAAGTCATCTCCGGAAACTTCTCCGCGTCGAAAAAGTCGGCATTACGCAGGTGGGTGTCGCGCTTCTCGTTGGCGGTGTTCACGCTCTTCGTCTCGATCTTCACCTCCACCGTCGAGTTCTCCGGGTTCGCCGGATCGACGTCGATGGTTCCCGAGACCGCGTCAAAGCGGCCGGTGACGTAGCTGAACAGATGCTTCACCTTAAAACCGACCGTCGAATGCACGGGGTCGATGCTGAATTTTTCGCCGGCCGTGGCATTGGCAAGGCTCAGGCTGAGCGCGGAAACAACGAGGAGTGAGCGGATGGTTCGTTTCATGGCGAGGAAAGTAGGTTTTCGATCCAAGCGGAGCCAAGTGAAAATCTCGCCGCTTCGACTTCAGTCGCTGATTAATCGTCGCTTTCGTCGGCCGGCTCCACCCACGATCCGCCCCGGTCCGTGATCATCTTTTCCACCGCAGCGAGATCGTCGTAGGAAAGATGCTTGCGCTGATACTTGCGGAAAAGCACGTCGCGCAATTCGATGAGGTCGGCGACCAGCGGGTCGTCGTAGTAGGTCCAGGAGAGGTCCCCTTTCACCTTCGCCTGGATGCGCCAGCGCTTGCCGAATTTCTCGGCACGGATTTCGCGTTTGTCGCCATCGGCGGTGGTGGTCTTCCAAGCGTGGGTATTGCGCATCGTGTTTTGGTGTGGAGCGACCGGACCTTTTGGCAAAGATGCGCGCGCATTGAAAGACCTCGCCAAAATATTCGGCTACCTCGCCGCGGTGCTCGTGCTCGGTGCGCTGCTCGCGCCGCCGCTGTACTGGGGCGGGCAGTGGCTGGCGGCCCACGGACTGCCGGTGCTCGCGGAGTTCAAGTTTCAGAAATACTTCAACCGCGCCGCGCTCATCGCCGCGCTCGTGCTGCTCTGGCCGACGGTGCGCTGGCTGCGCATCGGCGGCTGGCGCGACCTCGGCCTCGAGCCCGATCCACGCTGGCGGCAGCATCTGCTCGCGGGCTTTCTCATCGCCGGACTAGCGGTGGCGGCGATGGCTTTCGCCTACGTGCAGCTCGGCATCTACCGCGTCCGCGACGTCATCGCGTGGCAAAAAATCCCGGTGGTCGCGCTCTCTGCCGTGACCGTCGCCTTTCTCGAGGAAGCGCTTTTTCGCGGCGCGATCCTTGGCCTAGTCCGCCGCTCGCTGCGCCCGGCGGCGGCGCTCTTCTGGGTCACGGCACTGTTTGCCATCGTCCACTTTTTGAAGCCGGACGAATCCTTCGTGCTGGCCGAAGTCGGCTGGCTTTCCGGCTTCGCGCTCATCCCGCACACCTTCCACCAGTTTGCCGAACCAATGACGCTGCTCGCCGGCTTTACCACACTCTTCGTCCTCGGCTGGTTGTGCGGCGACGCCACTCTCCGCACGCGCGCACTCTGGCTGAGCATCGGCCTGCACGCCGGAATTGTGTTCGTGAAGATGAGCTTTTCGGTGATGGCAAAATTCTCAGTTAAACCGCGGCATCGCGCCGAGTACCTGCCGTGGGTCGGGGAGCGGTTTGAATACGGACTTATCCCCGTCGCCGCCCTACTCCTTGCGTGGGGCGCGGTGCGGCTCTGGCTTGCGTATGAAAATCGGCCCGACCATTCGGCGCGCGGGTGAGGCGCTGCTCGCACTGCTCTATCCGCCGCACTGCGCAAGCTGCGGGGCGGACACGCCAGCCGGCGTGCATCTCTGTGGCGACTGCACCGGGCGGGTGCGGAAGATCGAAGCTCCGTTCTGCGCCCGGTGCTCGGAGCCGTTCTCCGGTGCGATTGAGGGACCGTTTACCTGCGCGAACTGCGCCGACCGTCAGCTTCACTTCGACTGCGCCGTGGCCCGCTATCTCAGCCGCGGCGTGGTCCGCGAGTTCATCCACCGCTTCAAATACGACCGGCACTTTTATCTTCGTCACCCGCTCGCCGACTGGCTCGCCGCGGCGCTCGACGACGACCGCATGCGTGCCCAGGCCATCGACGCCTTCATCCCCGTACCGCTGCACAGCGCCCGGCAGCGCGAGCGCGAGTTCAACCAAGCCGACGTGCTCGCCAAGCTCCTTGCCCAGCGGACCGGCACGCCCCTCCTCCGCGCCCTTGCGCGCGTCCGCTACACCACGACCCAGACCCGCCTCGACCGCCATGAACGGATGGAAAACTTGCGCAATGCCTTTCGCGTGCGCGACACTCGCGCCGTGCAAAACCGCCATCTCGTTTTAGTGGACGACGTCTTCACCACGGGCTCCACCGTGGACGAATGCGCCC
This sequence comes from Chthoniobacter sp., assembly GCA_031390545.1. GTDB lineage: Bacteria > Verrucomicrobiota > Verrucomicrobiia > Chthoniobacterales > Chthoniobacteraceae > Chthoniobacter. The sequence goes on from JANMTP010000041.1 coordinate 16,732, forward strand.
GCGTCCTGCGCGCCGCTGGCGCTGCTTCCGTCCGCGTCGTTACCGTCGCCCGCGGCTGATTCCGTCAACCTTTCCGACCTATGGGTATTTTCTCCAAGCCATCCTTCAACTCCGACAAGAAGCGCGAATTTCCCGAGGGCCTTTGGCAGAAATGTCCGGCCTGCTCGGAGATGATTCACAACCTCGAACTCGTCCAGAATTTTCGCGTCTGCCCGAAGTGCGACCACCACATGACGCAGAGCGCGCGCGAGCGGCTGGAGATGCTGCTCGATGCCGGCACCTTCGAGGAGCACGACGCGAATATGGTCTCAGTCGATACGCTGAAGTTCACCGGCATGGCCAGCTACACCGAGCGGCTAAAGACCTACCAAAAAAAGACGGGCCTAAACGACGCGGTGATCAGCGGTTTCGGAGCGATCGAGGAACAGCGCGTGTCCATTGCCGTCATGGATTTCAATTTCATCGCGGCCACCATGGGCTCGGTGGTCGGTGAAAAACTGACGCGTTGTGTCGAACGCGCCACGCGCGACCGGCTGCCGGTCATCATCGTCTCCGCGTCCGGTGGCGCGCGGATGTACGAGGGCATGCTCAGTCTCCTGCAAATGGCCAAGACCTGCGGCGCGCTGGCCCTCCACGCCCAGGCGCGGCTGCCCTACATTTCTGTGCTCACGCATCCGACGACCGGTGGCGTTAGCGCCAGCTTCGCGACGATCGGCGACGTCATCATCGCGGAACCAAAAGCGATGATCGGGTTTGCCGGGCCGCGCGTGATCAAAGAAACGACGCATCAGGATCTGCCGCCGAATTTTCAAACGGCGGAGTTTCTCGAAGACCACGGGCTGGTGGACAAGATCGTGCATCGCAAAAAGATGCGCGAAACGCTGAGCGACCTGCTCGGCTACCTCGCGCCGGCCAAGTGAATTACGACGAGGCCGTGGCGTGGCTCTACGCCACGCAAATGCACGGCATCCATCTCGGATTGGAAAACATCCGACGGTTAACCGACGCACTTGGCATCAGGGTTCACGGTCCGGACGCGCCGAAATTTCTGCACGTCGCCGGCACCAATGGCAAAGGCTCGACCTGCGCCATGCTCGATGCCTGCTGCCGCGCCGGGGGCTTGCGCACGGGACTGTTCACCTCGCCGCATCTGGTGACCTTTCGCGAACGCGTGCGGCTCGATGGCGTGATGATTGGCGAAGAGGAAGTCGCAGCTGGGCTGAGCGCGATCCGCAGCGAGTCCGAGCAGCTCGGTCTCGCGCTGACGTTTTTTGAAGTCACGACGGCACTCGCACTGGCCTGGTTCCAGCGGCGCGAGGCGCAGGTTGTCGTGCTCGAAACCGGATTGGGTGGGCGACTGGATGCCACCAACGTCGTGACGCCGGAAGTTTCCGCGCTCACGCCCATCGACTTCGATCACCAGCAGTGGCTGGGCAATTCGCTGGCCGCCATTGCGCGGGAGAAAGCCGGCATTATCAAACCCGGCGTACCGGTGGTCGCGGCGCCACAACCGGAGGAAGTGCGGGCGGTTTTCGTAGAGGTCGCGCGGGAGCGAGGGGCGACGCTGGAATTTATCGATACACCCCTCACTCAGCCAGGCCTGTCGCTTACGGGCAGCCACCAGCAATGGAATGCGGCGCTCGCGCAGCGTGCGCTGGGCCTAGCCAGACTGGGTATTCCCGGGGAGGCAGTCGACCAGGGTTTGCGCAGCGTGGAGTGGCCGGGCCGCTTTCAGCAGATCACCCCGCGTTTCATCCTCGACGGTGCGCACAATCCCGGCGCCGCGCGGCGGCTCGCCGAAACGTGGCGCGAGGTCTTTGGCGAAAAGCGCGCGACGCTTATTCTCGGCATCCTTCAGGACAAAGACGTGCGCGGTGTCTGCGAGGCGCTGCTGCCCATCGCCGGACGGATTCTTGCGGTGCCTGTGCAAAATCCCCGCTCTGCGACGACTCAGGAAATCTGCCGAGCCATCGGCGAACTCGCCCCGCGGCAGGAATGCATCGCCGTCCGCGACCTGTCCGCAGCGATCCGCCTCGCAACGACCATGGAACGACGCACCCTCATTACTGGTTCGCTCTTTCTCGTGGGCGAAGCATTGACCCACTTTCAGTCCACCGAACCGCCCGAAATCAGCGCGCAGTAGCCGCAGCTATACGGGAAGCCGTCTGCTTCCCCCTACAGTTGCGCGCTACACGCCGCGGACCGCGCGCATCGCGGCCGTCATGTCGGCCGCGGCAAAAACGGAGGTGCCAGCGACGAGCGTATCCGCACCGGCGGCAATCGACACGGCGCCAGTGGCAGCGTTGATGCCGCCATCGACTTCGATGCGATAACTCAGCCCCAGCCGCGCGCGCGCTTCCGCGGCGGCGCGAACTTTCGCCATCATCTCCTCCATGAACGGCTGACCTCCGAAGCCGGGAACGACTGTCATCACCAGGAGCAAATCAATCTCTGCGAGGAAGGGCTCCATGTCCGCGAACGGCGTGACCGGGCGCAGCGCGAGGCCGCAGGTGCAACCGGCCTCGCGGATGCTCGCGAGCGTTTTCGCGACGTCGTGCTGCGCCTCGACATGCACCGTAATGTTGCGCGCCGCTTTCACAAAACGGGGAAAATAGTGATCGGGCCGCTCCACCATGAGATGCACGTCGAGCGGCACCGTCGCGACTTTCGCCGCCGCGTCCACGAAGGCCGGACCGAAGGAAATGTTGTCCACGAAATGCCCGTCCATCACATCACAGTGCAGCCAATCGGCGCCCGCACTTTCCGCGCGGCTCACTTCTTCGTGAAGGCGGCCGAAATCGCAGGCGAGCAGCGAAGGCGCGATAACGAGCGACGGGAGCGACATGAAAATGCTACGGCCGCGGCAGATCCGGCATCACCACCTTCGGCACTGGCGGCGGGGCCGTGCGCCACTCGATCCATCCCCAGACGCCGACGGCGAAGGCCAGCACGACCACGGCGCAGACCACCATCCGCGCGGGCGAGGGCTCGGGCGCAGCGGGCATCGCGGCCGTTTTATTCGACGAGCGTATCGATTTTCTCGGCGACCTCGAAATCGAGATCGGTCACGCCACCTTCGCTGTGGGTAGAAAGCGCGAGGCGTACTTTGCTATCGCGGATGTCGATGTCCGGATGGTGATCGTCTTCCTCGGCGATTTCGGCCACGCCGTTCACAAATTCGATCGCCTGGGAAAAATCATCGAACTCGAAAGTGCGCTCGATGTGCTTTTTCTCGTGGTCCCACTCGGGGAGTTTTTTGAGCCAGCTTTTGATGTCTTGTGCGTTGAGAAGGTCAGCCATGGGAATTGTTGGGTTGGGTTGCGGGTGGGGAGAAGTAGCATCCGCATTTCGCATTACAAACGGAATCTGCGCGTCGCTATTCACGCCGATATCAGCCTTGCCGCTGCGGGCAGGGCGGCTGTAAAAGTCCCGTCCCTTTTCTCAACCACACCAACTCCACTAACGCACAAAATCCATGGGCAAAATCTACAACAACATCGTCGAAACCGTCGGTCGCACGCCGCTGGTCAAATTGAACAAGGTCACCGCCGGTCTCGACGCGACCATCGCGCTGAAATGCGAGTTCTTTAATCCGCTCGGCTCCGTCAAGGACCGCATCGGTGCGGCCATGATCGAAGCTGCGGAAGCGAGTGGCGTGCTGAAGGCGGACACCGTCATCATCGAACCCACGAGCGGCAATACCGGGATCGCTCTCGCGTTCGTGGCTGCGGCCAAAGGCTACAAGCTTATCCTGACCATGCCGGAGACCATGTCGCTCGAGCGCCGGACGCTGCTTGCCATGCTCGGCGCCAAGCTCGTCCTCACTCCTGGGGCGGAAGGCATGAAGGGCGCGATCGCTCGGGCTGAAGACCTCGCGAAGAACACCCCGAACTCGTGGATCCCGCAGCAGTTCAACAACCCCGCCAACCCAGCGATCCATTTCAAAACGACCGCCGAGGAGCTGTGGGAGGACACGGATGGCAAGATCGACATCCTCGTCGCCGCCGTCGGCACTGGCGGAACCATCACCGGCACGGTCGAGGCGCTGAAACCGCGTAAACCGAGCTTCCAAGCCATTGCCGTGGAGCCCAAGGATTCACCCGTCATTTCGCAAACGCTGGCCGGTCAGCCGGTGAAGCCCGGTCCGCACAAGATTCAGGGCACCGGCGCGGGCTTTGTGCCCAACAATCTGCATCTCAAGGACTCCGCGGGAAACGCGCAGATCGTCGAGAGCATCCAGGTTTCTAATGACGACGCGTTCGCCATGGCCCGGCGTTTGGCCAAGGAAGAGGGTCTGCTCGTCGGCATCAGTACCGGCGCCAATGTCGTCGCCGCCATCGAAGTGGCGAAGCGCGCGGAGAACAAGGGCAAGCTCATCGTGACCATCGCCTGCTCCACCGGCGAACGTTACCTCTCCACGGCTCTGGCGGCTGACGCCCGGGCCGAAGTGGGCGCGTAAGCGAGGGAAGGATTCCAGCAAAACGACGCGCGCCCTCGAAACGGGGCGCGCGTCTTTGGTTCGGCAGCCTACCGTGTAGCGCGGAGGCGGAGGTATTGGGGGGTGGTGGGGAGGTCGCTGCGGACGGTGACGGTGCGGACACCGGCGGCGCTGGTGTCGCTGGTCACGGCGGTGTAGCCGGGGCCGCTGGCGTAGTTGACGAGGTCGGTGGAGGCTTCGACGAGGGCTTGCACGCCGCTGATGCCGGCGGGGGTTTTGTAGGTCAGGGTGAGGTGGCCGCCGATCATGGCGGGGATGGGCAGGGCGTTCGCGGTGAAGGCACTGGGGTTGGTGCCGAGGACGAATTCCATCAAGGAGTTCAGCCCGTCGCCGTCGATGTCGAGGAGGTCGTGGGCGGCGTCGCCGAGGAGGGCGGTGGTGCCGGGGGGGAGAGCGCCGTCGCGGTCGAGGTAGGCGATGACGCCGGTCGTGTTGAGCAGCACGGCGGGGAAATTGACGATCAATTTGCCCGGCACGGTGAGGGTGTACCCGGCGGTGTCGAGGGTGCCGAGGACGGTGAGGTTGCCGGTCAAGGTGGTGTCGCCCGCGAGCGTCCAGACTGAGCCGGCCCCGAGCGTGTAATGGCCGCTCCCATTCGCGATGAGGTTGGGTGTTTTGAACGAAAGGATGGCGCCGCGGCGGGTGCTCATGACGTTGGTCAGGCTGACGCGGTAGTAATAAGTGGTGTTGCTGGCGAGCGGGAGGGTGGCTTGGACGGGCACGGCGTTGCTGCTGGCGGTGGTGCCGGCGGCGAGCGTCTGGCCGAGCGCCGGCGTGGTGCCCCACTCAAAGGTCGCAGTGCTGGCTAGGCCGCGGGCCTGCACTTCGCCACGGAGCGTGGTTTGCGTGGGGGTAAAATTCGCCGCCGGGAGCGTGGTCACGCTGGGGCCCGTGGGGATGCGGTAGGCCGTGGTGTCGGTCGTGCCGTAGAGATAACCGTCGCCCGCGGCGACCAGGCCGGTGGTGGGCGTGCCGCCGGCGTTGTCGCCGGCGAAGGCGGCGATGGTTTCGGGCGGGCCGAGGGCGCCCAGGCGGAAGACGGTCCCTTTGCCCTGCGCGCCGCCTTGCGAGGTGGTGCCGAAGAAGCCGCCATCGCCCGTCGGCCAGAGGGGTCCGCGCGGGGCGCGCCCGTCCGGCCCGGCGAAGTGGTGCCATGTCGTGAGCGCGCCCGCGGCGGTCAGTTTGAAAACCGTGCCGCCATTGTTGGCGCCGCCGCCGGCGGTCGTGCCGTAGAAATCACCCACCGGCGTGCGGACCAGCGCGGCGTTGGGTTCCGCGCCATTCGCGCCGGTAAAACTCGCGACCAGCGCGAGCCCGCTGCCCGGTGTCAGCTTGTAAATCGCGCCGCGATTCGCCGCACCGCCGAGCCGCGTGGTGCCGTAGAAAGCGCCGGCGCCGTCGCTGACCAGCGCAGCCAGCGGCGACGAGCCGTCGGTCCCGGCAAAGGTGCCTTGCGGCGTGAGCGCGCCGGTCGGCGAGACTTTGAAGACATTGCCGAAACCGCCCGCGAGCGAGGTGGTGCCAAAGAAATTCCCGTCGCCCGAAGGCACCAAACCGCCGTGCGGAGTGCGGCCGTTCGCGCCGTTGAAGGAAACCGGCGCGGCAAGCGCGCCACCGGACGGCAGTTTCCAGATCACACCGTAACCGAGTCCGCCCACGGTCGTCGTGCCGAAGAGCGTGCCGTCCGCCGCGAACGTCACCCCCGCACCCGGCGAGGGCTCCTGGCCGTAACCCGGCCTGAAGCTGGCCAGCGTGGCCAGTTTGGCGCGCGGCGCCAGCGCGAAGACCGAGCCGTAGCCGATCTCGCCGCCGCGCTGCGTCGTGCCGTAAAGCTGTCCATTGGTGGGCCCCACCGCGAGCGTCGAGGGCAGCGGAATGCCGCCAAAGTGGACCACGTTTTCCATCACCCCGCTGAGCAGCAGGCGGAAAACCGCCCCATTGCCGGCATTGCCGCCATTCTCCGAGACGCCGTAAAACGCGCCGTCCGCGCCGAGCAACAGCCCGCCGCCAGGCCGCGCGCCGACGATCATCCCGGCGTTGCCAAGGACTGAGGCCACGCGGGTCAGCGTGCCGCCGTCGGTCACTTTGAAAACCGCGCCGTAATTGCCCACGCCGCTGTAGGCCGTGCCGTAAAAACATCCATCCAGCCCGAGCGCCAGTGGCCCGATCGGACCCTCGCCCACCGACGTCGCAAAGCTCGTCGCCTGGACCGCCACGGACCCAAACGCCGGCGGTTGCTCGCTGCCCGTGCCAAAACGGAAGACCGTCCCCACGCCATTCGCCCCACCGGAATAACACGTGCCGAGGAATGCCCCCGGCGCCCCTTCGATTACCGGCCCGAGCGGATACGACCCGGTCGCTGCGCCATCGAAATTCCACAAGACCTCGATCCCGCCCGGCGGCCCCACATTGGCGACTTTGTCTCCCGCCAGCGTCGGCGGTTGCTCCGCAGGGCTCGGCGTAAAGCGGAAGATCACCCCCACGCGATTCGCTCCACCGTAGGTCGCCGTGCCGTAAAACGCGCCGTCGCTCGCCTGGAAAAGCGGCGCCTGCGGACGGCTGCCATTAGGCCCGCTAAAATCCGCCAGCTTCTCGATCGTCCCATCCTGCTGCACCCGGAAAATTGTCCCCACCCCCAGCGCTCCCCCTTCACTCGCCGTCCCGTAAAGGATCCCGTCTGTGCCCAGCGTCAGCCCGCCTTTGGAAGCAGCCCCGTTGACCCCATCGAAGCTCGCCACCACGATGATGCCACCCTGCGGCAGCACCCGGAAAATCACCCCCTTGTTCGCCGCTCCCCCCGTCGTCGTCGTCCCAAAAATTCCCAGCTGCACCGACCCGACCAGCGCACTTTGCGGATTCGCTCCATTTGGTCCCGTGAAATTGCCCAGGAGTTCCACCTGCCCCCCGCGCGTCGTCCGGAAAACCGTCCCCTTCCCTGCCGTCCCGCCCGACGCCGTCGTCCCGTAAAGCCAGCCGTCCCCACCCTCCAGCAACCGCGCCATCGGCTGCGCCCCCACCAACCCCAGCGTCTGCAGCGTTTCCAATCGCCCCAGCGAAGTGTCCACCGCCCCCGCTCCCACCCCATCCCGGAAAAATGCCAGCACATTGGCCGGCGGCGTGATCCCACCCCCCGGCACCACCGACACCGTCCCCAGCACCGTCAGCCGGAAACCACCCGTCACCAGCGTCCCCTCCACCCGCAAATCCCCCGGCAAAATCTCATCCCGCCCCAACGTCCACGTCTTCCCCGCCAAGAGCGTATAACGCCCGTTCCCATCCACCGTCAGCGGCGGCGTCGCAAACGTCAGCGTTGCACCCTCCGCCACCCCACCCGCATTCACCGCCCGCACCCGGAAAGCATACGTCGTATCCAAAGCCAGCCCGTTCAGCACCGCACTCACCGGTTGCGTCGTATTCACATCCCCCAACACCTGCACCGCCGTCACCTGATCCAACCCCGGACTCACCCCCCACTCAAACCCATACGTCGTCGCCAACCCATTCCCTCGCACCAACCCATTAAGCACCGCCACCCCAAGACCCACCCCAGAAGCCGCCACCGTCGTCACCGTCGGCGGCGGGGGCGGGAAAGGCGGCACCGTCGCCAGCGCAGAATAGACCGCCGTACCCGGCAACCCTGTGGCAAACGCGGGCGCGGAGGCCACGGCTCCTCCGCCCGTCAGGTCGCGGACAAAATATCCCGGAAACCCTGAAACCAACACCTTTGCCGCCGGACCGCGCGCCACCCCAAAAATCGCACCCGTACCATGCGTCGGGACCGTCTGCGTCCCTCCCGCGGTGATGTCGTAAAGCCCATCCCCGGCGCCGTTGCCCGATCCGGCCAGAACGCGTGCGTTCGCATCCACTGCGAGAGCGTAATGATTGATCGGCGTGCGTGCCACGCGATTGGCCGTGCTCATCACTCCGCCCGGGGCGATGTCCAAAATCGCCGTCGTCGATTCCGAAACGACGAGCACTTGGCCGGTCGGGGAGACCAGCATATTGCGCGGATAATTCCCTACATTCGTGGCGAAATTTGGTGCTCCGGTAAAATCGCCTCCCGCGGTGATATCCTTCACCGTGTTTAGAAAAACTTCGGCCACCAGCAGCTTGCCGGTTGGCGTCCAGACCAGTCCCGTCGGGGCTTGCACGCCCGTCGCAAAGACCGAAACCACCCCGGCGGGCGTCACCGCCAACACTCGGTTGTTCAGCGTGTCCGAGAGATACATCACCGTCAGATCGGCCTTCCAAGTGATTTGCCCATACACTCCTGTCGATGCCACCGGCGTCGTCGCAAAAGGTGGCACGCCGGTAAAATTTCCGCCCGCGGTAATATTGAAAACTCCGTTGGAATTCACGGTCCACGCATACACATCGCCCGGCGTAAACGTCGCTGGACCGATGGCCTCCGGGCCGGCCTTGGCGAGCGATGACGGGAGCGGCACCGGTTCTGGACGCGGCATCGCATCGAGTTCTTCCTGAGTCGCCGGAATCGACGGCGAAAGCTCCGTGGCTGCTTGAGCAGGAACGAGATAAAATCCCCACAGCGCGAGGAAAATGAAGAGCGTCAATACGCGGTGAACTCGGAAGGGGGTCGGGGTCATACGATTAAGGCTGTGGAGGGTCTTACAAAAACCAGGCCGGACTGAATTTAGGAGAAATTACGGGAAACCGCGGAGTCGAAGTGCGTCAGACAAATCCAACCTCGCGAGGATGCGTCACCAAGTCCGGCCCGACAAGAGTATTTTTATCTTAACGTCGCGGTGCATGGCCGGACGCCGCGGCTTTAGCTGGCCGGACATAATTGCCCGCAACTCACCTACCCCGCCGCGGGTGGGACCCACGCTTCGGCCAACCGCGTGATCTTGGTGGCGCGCCCGGTCGTTTCGTCGATCTCTATCAGTGCGCCGTGCAATTTCACCGGCCCACCAGCGATCGGGAAAAGGATGGGACGCCCGGTCAGGAAACGCTGGATGATCGGCTGGAGCTCGCGTCCGAGGCAGCTCTCGCTCGGCCCACAGAAACCGGCGTCGGTCAGGTATGCGGTGCCGCCGGGGAAAATCTGCTCATCCGCGGTCTGGCAATGCGTGTGGGTGCCGATGACCGCGCTGACCTGCCCATCGAGATAGCGGCCCATCGCGATTTTTTCACTCGTCGTCTCGCCGTGGCAATCGACGAAGATGACGGGCGTCTCCGCGCGCAAGCGGGCCACCTCGTCGCGCATGGCGAGGAAGGGGTTTTCCAGCGGCGGATTCATGAAAGTGCGGCACTGCACATTGACCACGGCGATTTTACCCTTGGCCGTTTCCAGCACGATCGAGCCCACGCCGGGAGTGCCCGGCGGGTAGTTCAGCGGGCGCAACAACCGCGGCTCGGTGTCGAGGAAAGTGAGGATCTCTTTTTGGTCCCAAATGTGGTCACCCGTCGTCACCACCGCGGCACCAGCGCGCAGCAGGTCGATGCAAATTTTCGGCGTGATCCCCCGCCCGTTGGCGGAGTTTTCGCCATTCACGATGATGAAATCCAAGCCCCACGCTTCCTTCCATTTCGGCAGCACGTCGATGACGGCGCGACGGCCCGGTTCGCCCACGATGTCGCCGAGGAAAAGGAGTTTGAGCATGCGCGCCCGTGTCTAGCCGCTGGCCGAGGAAAGGAAAGCGCCGAAACCGCGCGGCATTTTTTCCGGCGGCAATACCGTCCGATCATGTAGTCTTTTTGCGCCTATGAATGTGCATCGCTGGTTTTCGGTCCTTCTCGCCCTCGGCCTCGCGCTTGTCCCCGCAGCGCGCGCGCAGGATTCCCATGAGACCCCACAGCTCACGGCCACGCTGATGGCGGACACCACGGCGGTACAGGCGGGCAAGGCTTTCACCGCGGGCGTGCGGGTGACCATTCAGCCGGAATGGTATGTATATTGGCGCTTCGTCGGGGACATCGGCCTGCCGACGAGCGTCGTGTGGGAACTGCCACCCGGTTGGAAAGCGGGCGAGTTGCAATGGCCACTTCCCGTCAGCCACGAGGCGGCGGGCGACTTCCTCAACTACGTGTATGAGAACGAGGTGCTGCTTTTCGCCGAGATCACGCCACCCGCCGCGCTGCCACCGGGACCGGTCACGCTTAAGGCGAAGGTCGCCTGGCAGGTCTGTAATCCGCGGTCCTGCGTGCCCGGCGACGCGGCGCTCGCGCTGGAATTACCCACCGGCCCAGCCTCGCCCGCGAATGCGGAACTCTTCGCCGGCTTTCGCGCGCAGCTTCCGCGTGAAAGCGGGGCGCCGTTCGCCGTCGAATGGGATCGGGCGAAAGCGGACGCCTTTTCCCTCCGCGTGACCGGCTTGGGCGCGAAGGATCGCATCGAGTTCTTTCCCATCCCGCCGGCCGGCGTGGTGCCGGAGCATCCCAAGGTCAGCGACGTCGCCGCGGATGGCGCGCGGACGATCACCTTCCCGATTGGCAAAGGCGCGGCCCCGAATCTCCCGTGGCGTGGCGTACTCGCCGTGCAAAAGGACGGCGGCAAACGCGAAGGCTGGAGCATTGCCGCGCCCGTTGCCGCCGTCGCCGCGGCGCCCGTTGACGCAACCGCGCCTTCATCGGGGAAGGCCGATGGCGGTTTGCTTTGGAAGCTGCTCGCCGCCTTTCTTGGCGGGCTGATTATGAACGTGATGCCGTGCGTGCTGCCGGTCATCACGCTGAAAATCTTCGGATTTGTGAATCAGGCCGGTGAAGATCCGGGCCGGGTCTTTCGCCTCGGGCTGGCCTTCAACGCCGGCGTCTTCGCCTTCTTCCTCGGGCTCGCTGCGCTCGTGGCGAATCTGCGCTCAGCCTTTAACTGGGGTTACCAATTTCAAAACCCGTATCTGCTCGCCGGGCTTATCGCGCTGGTCTTCGTCTTCTCGCTCAGCCTGCTCGGCGTCTTTGAGGTGACGCTCGGCGGCGCGGAATCCAAACTCGGCGCACTCTCGCAGCGCGAAGGCTACAGCGGCGCGTTTCTGCACGGCCTTTTCACCACGCTGCTCGGCACGTCCTGCACCGCACCGTTTCTCGGCACGAGCCTCGGCTTTGCGGTCACGCAATCCGCGCCGGTGATTTTTCTCCTGTTCGCCGCCATCGCCGCCGGCATGAGTCTGCCGTATTTCCTGCTCACCGCGAACCCCGGCTGGATGCGCTATTTGCCGAAGCCCGGAGTGTGGATGGAACGCGCCAAACAAATCATGGGCTTCCTCATGCTGGCGATCGCCGCCTGGCTTTTCGGCGTGCTCGCGCTCCGCGGTGCACCGGCCGTGGCGGGGATGAGCTGGTTCCTCGTCGTGCTCGGTTTCGCCGCGTGGCTTTTCGGCCTGCACGGCGGTTGGTTTTCACGGATTGCCGCGCTGGCGCTGCCGATTGCCGGCTACTTCTTTTTCGTCCACGGCCAGCTCGCCGTGCCGGTGGTGAAAACTGGCGAGCCCATTGCCGCACAAATCGCTGCGGCCCGTGCGGCTAACCGGCCAGTCTTCCTCGATTTCACCGCCGAATGGTGCCTGAACTGCAAAGTTTTCGAGAAGACCGTGCTGCAGACCGACGCGGTGCAAGCCAAGTTCCGCGAGAAAAACGTCGCCTTTATCGTGGCCGACTGGACAAACACCGAAGATCCGGAGGTCACGCCCTTGCTGAAGAGCTTCGGCCGAGTCGGCGTGCCGCTTTACGTCCTCTATCTCCCCGGCGAAGAGCAGCCATTGGTTTGGGACACGCTGACCAAGGCGTCGCTCCTTGCCGAACTTGACCGAGTGAAGAACTGACGGCACGCGCTCATCGACGAAACGAACAAGGCCCCGGTCATTTACGACCGGGGCCTCTTAATTTCGGATGGACGCTTTTAGCGAGACGACGATGCCCGCGACTTCGATTTCGCCGGAGCCGCTGGCGCTGCCGTCGGAGGCCGGCTCAGTTGACCGGCGGCGAACTTCTCGTTCAGCTCTGCGGCGGTCGCCAGAAAGGTGGTCAGCCCAGCAGGCACACCCCGATATTCTTTGCCGACCTTCTTCACAATCCCTGCCTGCACCAGGTTCTGCAGCTTCTCATAAGCCCGCAGACGGAGCATTTCTTCGCCACCCGAAGCGGCGTTGCGCGCGCGGAGATTGGCGTGGACGATGGTAAAGAGCGCCTTGAACTCAAAGGACGTCTTTTCGGATAGCACTGCCGCCAGCTCCTCAGCTACCCGATCCGGTCCCCGACGTGAAAAACCATAAGTTGTCTTCATCCAGACTAGTCGCAGGGTTCTGGGAATTAGCGAGGAAGGCTTTCACTTATCTTCCCCGGCCGCTGAAACAGACTGAGATCTGGGGTTGTTGCTCAGTTCCACCACCCGGCGCGCCTCACCGCTCTGGCTTGCGCCGCACGCCGCGCGAACCGCTCTCCTTCTCCCAATACCGCATCAGCTCCTCGAAGCACGTCCCCGGCAGATCCTCGACCGCGCGCCGCAGGTACTTCTGCGCATCCTCGACGCCCTGATTGTAAAGCAGCGGCCCGATCTCCTTCAGGAAGTATTCGAGGACAAACCCCGCCCGCACCGCGCTCCACTCCGCCTCCAGTTCCTCCGCCGCAAACCGCCGCAGCGACTCAACGATCTCGGCCTTCTGTTCCTTGGCGACATTCAAGTTCATGCCCGCGAGCATGCCGCCCTGACCGCAGACTGCGAAGGAGAACTTCGCACGCCGTCTCTCCCAGCGCCCCCCACTTGCCCACCCGAGCGCCCCTTTTGCCCATTCAAGCACCCCTCAGTCTAATCCACGCGCTCCTCATGCCATCCACGCGCCCCTATTGCCAGTCCAGGCGCTCATTTTACTAACCCGAGCGCCCCTCTTGCCCACCGGAGCGCCCATCTTGTAAACTCGCGCGCCTTACATGCCAATCTTAGCCCTCTATTTTCCCGTTGCAGCGCATTACTTGCCAAGTAGGTCGTTATACTGCCTAAATTGGGCGCGTTACATTCCCCTTTTATCCGTAGGGACGCTAAACTAGGCTTCCTGATTAGCATTCAAGGAGTTAAAGTAGCCTCGACAGGCTTCCGAAGCCGTGCTTGAGTCCTCGGGCAAGGCCATCTCGCTTATCTCCATCATGAATCCCCCAGTCGCTCCCCCCTCGCAGTTTACCTTGGCGACCCAATGCTGGCTCTTGGGCCACGAACTGCGGATCGGCATTCTGCGCGAGCTCTGCAAAGGCCAGGCGCTGCCGGTCGGCGAACTCGCCCGCCGCCTCGGCTGCACCGGCAATGCGATGTCCAAGCAAATGGCGCAGGTCGAGACGACCGGCCTGGCGGTGCAGACCTACGGGCGGCTCTACGTCCTGGCCCCGCACCTTCTCCCGCCCGCCGGGGCCACGGTCCTGGACCTCGGCCAGCTCGTCCTCAAGCTCACCCCGCCCACCTGACGAGCGATCCTCCCCGCCGGGCAACTCTGCCACGGTCGCCTCCCCCGCCCGCGCCCCGCGATTCAACCCCGCCGGGGTTGAGCCCCATTCTCTGCCATGTCCCAAGGTAGCTCGTGCCTCGCAACCTTGGGCTGGATGATGAAACTCCATCGGCGTTTCGCTCGTTCCTAGCTTGGGAACGAGCGGACGCTTGCTAGATAACTCACATGGCGAAACGCATTCTGCTCTATCTCGATGTTCTTGGGTTCCGTGAACTGGTAAAGAAACCAAGGCGTGTCATGGAGCTATACCGGATCATTAACTCGCTGAACGTGCATCGCGACAGCAACTTCAAGGCGATTGTTTTCTCGGACACGCTTTTGATCTACAGCGACCGCAGAATCCCAAGTGCTGCACTTTTTCGAATCGAAATGATGTATGCGTGCGAGTTTGTGCAGGATCTATTGCATCGAACCACAGGTAGGGATTTTTCGTTTCGTGCCTTCCTTACCTTTGGAAGCTTCCATCGTGAACGGATGAAAAATCTCGATGCGTTTTTTGGGACTGGTCTAGTCGAGGCTTACGAACGCGAGCAGACGATTAAATGCACGGGGCTCTTCATTGATGACTTCTGTAATCAGTTTAATGACATTTTCGCGACGCGCCGATACGCCGAAGACTGTTCGTTCGTATACCTGACTCAGAACCTACAGCGCTTCTACAACGACACACATGCCGGGCCGTATCCAACTGTAGATTTCCTTACCCCTTCAGAAGGCGATTATTTCATCTACTGGGAGCTTAAGCATGTCGCCGAAATCTACGAAAAAGCACTCACGCATCGCGACCCGAACGTGCGAGCAAAGTATCTCGCCACTTGGAGTCTGTACCATCAGGAGTATCCCGAGGTTCTTGATGCCCTTCGATCCCGAGGTTTCGATCCGAACGCGATCGTGACATTGGATTGGACGAGGTCAGCGGCTGCATTCGAACGGGATCGTCGCGAACAATATCGGGCGAAACTCTGGACTGGGAGTTAACGAAACCTCCGGTCGGCACTGAGTAGTTCGAGACCGGTTGCGATGCGCACGGCAACCGAGCGTGCATCTTGTGGTGACCACCCGCGATCATGAAGAAGGTAGGGCTCGATCTCGTAGGTTCGTGTTTTGCCGGGATGCCGAAAGTGGTGGCATATAAAACGATTGAGAACGTCTATATCGGCAGGGTGGCTCAGTGGAGTTGGCGTCCGTAGCCAAGCCTCAAATAGGTGGCGAGCTTTCTCGCCGGGAATAATGTCTTCAAGCGTTCGTTCGGGGCCAATGGTTCGAACTGCTCCCCTTGATCCTAACCACTCGCGGAAATCCCGTACGAAGGCCAAACCAACGGCGTTGTATTCATCAACGTTCAAGCATGAGCATTCACGCGGTACAATGTTCGGAACGCGGAAGCTCTTGGGATGCTTTTCGTCGCAATTGGCGATAGCAATCGCCGCAGCCGACAGGCCATTTACATCGCGAGTCATGACGAACCCTGCGTCGAGACCATGATGTGATCGATAGTCCCGAGACTCGCGTTGCGGGAAGTCCCAATCGGGTTTGGCATCACAAAACTCTCGCAGCACTCGATGTAGGCCACCACGAGGAGGGCGCTTCAGCGAAATGGCAATTTCGATATGCGCTTTCATCGCAAGCTGAGCTCAGCCCTTAGCTCTTCTTCTTCTGCGCCATGTCGAACCAGCTCGGGCCGCTGGGCGCGGGCGCCGGGCGGGAGCCGCCGCCGCTGTTGCGGTCTTGGAATTTGCGGACGTCGCGGTCGTTGCCGCCGCCTTGCTGGCGCTGGTCGCGGGGGACGAGGTCCACCTTGGTTTTGAGCGAGAGGGCGATGCGCTTCCGAGGCATATCCACTTCCATGACCGTGGCCTGCACGCGCTGGCCGACCTTGAGCACGTCGGCGGGGTTCTTCACGAAGTCGTCGGACATCTGGCTGATGTGGACGAGGCCGTCCTGATGGACGCCGATGTCCACGAAGGCGCCGAACGCGGTGACGTTGGTGACGATGCCGGGGAGCTTCAGGCCGGGCTGGAGGTCTTCCATTTTCTCCACGCCCTCGGCGAAGCTGAACGCCTCGAACTGCTGGCGCGGGTCGCGGCCGGGCTTGGAGAGTTCGGCTAGGATGTCCTTGAGTGTGGGCAGGCCGACTTCGGCCGTGACGTAGGCTTCGGGGCGAATCTTCGCGCGCTTGCCGCTGTCGCGCAGCAGGTCAAGAACGGAGCAGCCGGCGTCGGCGGCCATCTTATCGACGAGCTCGTAGCGCTCGGGATGCACGGCGCTGGCGTCGAGCGGGTGCGCGCCGTCGCGGATGCGGAGGAAGCCGGCGGCTTGCTCGAAGGCTTTCGGACCGAGGCCGGTGACTTTGGCGAGTTCCTTGCGCGACTTGAACGGGCCGTGTTCGTCGCGGTGCGCGACGATGTTGGCGGCGACGCGAGCGTTCAGGCCGGAGACGTAGGTGAGCAGATGCTTCGAGGCGGTGTTGAGCTCGACGCCGACGTTGTTCACGCAACTCACGACCACGTCGTCGAGGGTGCGCTTGAGCGCGTTTTGATCCACGTCGTGCTGATACTGGCCGACGCCGATGGACTTGGGGTCGAGCTTCACCAGCTCGGCGAGTGGGTCCATGAGCCGGCGACCGATCGAGACCGCGCCGCGCACGGTGATGTCCTTGTCCGGGAACTCCTCGCGCGCCACATCGCTCGCGGAATAAATCGACGCGCCGCTTTCGCTGACCATGACGACGGGGATCGCCGCAGGCAGGCCGAGTTTTCGGATGAACGTCTCGGTTTCGCGCGAAGCGGTGCCGTTGCCGATCGCGATGGCCTCGACTTTGAACTTGGTGACGATGCCTTTGACCATCGCCTCCGCCTCGGCCAAATCGCGCGCGCCTTTCTCCGGATAGATGACGTCGTTCGCGAGGAGCTTCCCCTGGCGGTCGAGGAGCACGACTTTGCAGCCCGTGCGGAAGCCGGGATCGATGCCGAGCGTGACCTTTTGGCCGAGCGGCGAGGCGAGGAGGAGTTCGCGGAGGTTGTCGGCGAAAACGCGGATCGCTTCCTCGTCAGCGCGCTTTTTAAAGAACGTGCGCGCCTCGCCTTCCATGGCGAAGCCGAGCAGGCGCTTGAAGCAATCCTGCACCGCGAGCTTCACCTGCTCGGACGCGGGTGATTTGCCCTTCACAAACAGCCGCTCCAGCGTGCCGAGCGCCTCGATCTCATCCGGCACCAAGCGGGAAAACAGGAAACCTTCCGACTCGCCCCGACGGATCGCGAGGATGCGGTGCGAAGGCGCTTTCTCCGCGGGTTCCTGCCAGTCGAAGTAGTCCTTAAACTTCGCGCCTTCCTCCTCCTTGCCGCTGATCACCTTCGATTTGATCACGCCTTTCGTGAGGTAAAGATTCCGCAACTGCGCGCGGGCCGTGGCGTCGTCGTTGAAGCGTTCGGCGAGGATGTCGCGCCCGCCTGCCAGCGCCGCGGCCACATCGGGCACGCTGTATTTCTTCGCATCGATCTCGATCTCCGGCCCGACGAACGGCACCGCGGCCGCCTGCGGATCCGTCGCGGCATCTTGCGCGAAAAGAATCTCCGCCAGCGGCTCCAGCCCGAGGTCGCGCGCCACTGTCGCCTTCGTCTTCTTCTTCGGCCGGAAGGGCAGGTAAATATCCTCCAGCGTGGTGATCGTCTCCACCGCCGCGATCTTCGCCGCGAGCGTTTCCGTCATCAGCTTCCGCTCCTCCAGCGACTTCACGATCGCCTCGCGGCGCTTGTCGAGTTCCTCGAGCTGCTCCAGCCGGTCGCGGATGGCGGTGATCTGCACCTCATCCAGCTCGCCCGTCTTTTCCTTCCGATAACGGGCAATGAACGGCACCGTCGCCCCTTCCTCCAACAGCAACGCCGTAGCGGCCACCTGCCGGGGCTGGAGCTTCAGTTCGGTGACGAGTTTAGCGAGGTATTTTTCGATCATGGCGGTGTGCGGGCGCGCATGATGCGTGGCGCGAAAACGGAGTCAACTGTGCGGCCCGCGCTGCTCGGCAGTCTTGGAGAAGCCGGCCCATGCACGCACTCGTGTTGCCCATTTGTTACTCAGTCCACGCATTGCGCACACAAGCGACGCTCACTGTTCACACCGCGTTTCTTGG
Organism: Chthoniobacter sp.; assembly: GCA_031390545.1. GTDB lineage: Bacteria > Verrucomicrobiota > Verrucomicrobiia > Chthoniobacterales > Chthoniobacteraceae > Chthoniobacter. The sequence goes on from JANMTP010000041.1 coordinate 34,802, forward strand.
CGGGTAGCGAGCCGGAGGTACAAACGTCCCAGCGAATCCCTCGCTACTAAAACGAACCAACACCACCTCATCTCGAAAATCCCTATGTCCCGTAATCTCACTCATCTCGCCTTGCTCGCGATGCTGCCCGCCGGCGCCTTCGCTGCGGACACGCAGACTGCCGCCAGCAGCTCGCAGTCGCCCTACGTCGTCCCGACTCGCCCCAACGTTTTCACGCGCTCGATGATCACCGTCGGCGACTACGTCAACAACAAGCCCGATGGCGTCACGCCCTATCCCATGGTCGGCATTCCCGATGGGATGGGCGCGTATGACAACAATGACGGCACCTTCACGCTGGTGATGAACCACGAGCTCCCAGTGGGCGTCTCCGGCGGCGTGGCCAACCCCGTTGGCGTCGTCCGCGCTCACGGCAACGCCGGCGCGTTTGTCTCCATGTGGACCATTTCCAAGGCCAATCTGGAAGTGCTCCATGGCCAGGACCTCATTCCGGACAACGTCAGCACCTTCCTGAGCAACAACAATCCCAGCACGGGCACCGTCCACACCGGCTATCTGCCCGGCTCCACGACTCCCTTTGCCCGGCTCTGCTCGGCTGATCTGGCTCCGGCCAGCGCCTACGCCTGGATCGACCCGAGCACGGGTATTTTCTACGGAACGAACGCGCGCATCTTCCAGAGCGGCGAGGAATCCGGCGGCTTCGCCACCTCCATCGCGGCAGGCGGCAACCTGGGTAAGAGCCGGGTCGATTTCGGCCGGCAGTGGAACTTCATCCTCACCGACGATCCCAACATCGAGGGTGACCAGTCCCGCACCGCCTACGAGATGCCGCACTGCGGCCTGTTCGCTTGGGAAAACAACCTCGCCAACCCGTTGTCACAGCTCAAGACCATCACCGCCGCCATGGACGACGGCAGCCCCATCGGCCAGGTCTACTTCTGGGTCGGCGACAAGCAGACCACTGGCAACGTCGTCGAGCGTGCCGGCCTGACCCGCCAGAGCACCAACGACAACCTGTTGGTCGTCAAAATACCTTCGCTGACGACCGTGGATGGTAGCGGCGTGCCGATCGAAGATCGCGCCACCCCAGTCAGCGGGCCAAAGGGCACTTCGGTCGCCTTTCAGCTCCTCAAGAGCGGCGTCGATGGCGATGCCTCGGGCCTGACCTTCCCTGGACTCGAAGCCGACAGCGACAGCAAAGGCGCGACCCAATTCCTCCGCCCGGAAGACGGCCAGTGGGATCCACAGAACCCGAGTGACTACTACTTCGTCACCACCGACCGCTACGACCAGGTCAAGGACGGAGTGGGCGCGCAGATCGGCCGCAGCCGGCTCTATCGCATGAGCTTCACCGACATCGCCAATCCTGAACTCGGCGGCACCATCACCTGCCTGCTCGATGGCACCGAAGCCGGCAACATGTTCGACAACATGACCGTCAACAAACGCGGCACCATTCTCCTGCAGGAGGACGTGGGCGGTCAGGACCACAACAGCAAGATCTTCCGTTACAGCATCGCCACGGGCAAGCTGGAGATCATCGCCCAGCACGACCCGGCGAGGTTCACTCCCGGTGCCCCCGGCTTCCTCACGCGGGATGAGGAGTCCTCGGGCATCATCGCCATGGATGAAATCCTTGGCGAAGGTTGGTACCTCCTGAACGTGCAAGCGCACTACCCGATCCCGGGTGAATTGGTCGAAGGCGGCCAGCTCCTCGGCCTCCACTTCGCTCCCGGTCAGGAGAAGAAGTAATCGATTGAGCGTCGAGACGCTCTGAACTCAACAAAAGCGGAGTCTGTGAAAGCAGGCTCCGCTTTTTGCTTTCGCGGTCCGGCGGCGCGAGCGACGCGAATAAAGCATTGCGCGGTAGGCGGCGATTTGCTGAATCTCCCCTCCCCTTTTTCACCACAGCCCACCTCCTGCACTTTCATGAAAACTCCCATCCGCATCGCCATCACCGGAGCCGCCGGGCAGATCGGCTACTCGCTGCTTTTCCGTATCGCTTCGGGCGCCATGTTCGGCCCGGAGCAGCCGGTCATTTTGCATCTCATCGAGATCGAGCCCGCGCTGCCGGCGCTGGGCGGCGTGGTCATGGAACTGCAGGATTGCGCGTTTCCGCTGCTCAAGGGGATCGTCGCCACGGCTTCGCTGGATGAAGGTTTCGCGGGCGTGAACTGGGCGCTGCTCGTCGGCTCGGTGCCGCGGAAGGCGGGGATGGAGCGGAAGGATTTGCTGGGGATCAACGGGAAGATTTTCATCGGCCAAGGGAAGGCCATCGAGCAGAACGCCGCGGCCGATGTGCGCGTGCTGGTGGTGGGAAATCCGTGCAATACGAACTGCCTGATCGCCATGAACAACGCCCGCGGCATCCCCGCGGAGCGCTGGTTTGCGATGACGCGGCTGGACGAAAACCGCGCCAAATCCCAGCTCGCCCTACGCGCGGGAGTGGACGTGACGAGCGTGAGCAATCTCGCCATCTGGGGCAACCATTCGGCCACGCAATACCCGGACTTTTACAACGCCCGCATCGACGGCCGCCCGGCCACCGAAGTCATCGGTGACAACGTGTGGCTGCAGGGGGAGTTCCTCGCCACCGTGCAGCAGCGCGGCGCGGCGATCATCAAAGCGCGTGGCCTCTCCAGCGCCGCGAGCGCGGCGAATGCCGTGGTCGATACCGTGCGTTCGCTGACCACACCGACCCGCGACGGCGACTGGCACAGCGTGGCCGTCTGCTCGCGCGGCGACTATGAAGTCGAAGCGGGTATCATTTCCTCATTCCCCATCCGCACCAACGCCGACGGCTCCTGGGAGATCGCCAAGTGGGTGCCGATCGGCGACTTCAGCCGGGCCAAGATAGACGCCACGGTGGCGGAGTTGAAGGAGGAGAAGGACCTCGTGGCGGAGTTGCTGGGGTGAGGCGCCTCTTTGTCAGAGCAACTTGATCAGTTGGTCAGCCGTGATTTCGGTCTGGCGGAGAATCGCGCGGAGCGTCCCTCGGTCAATTTGCCGGTGATTGGGAACCACGGTCTGCGCAAAGGGATCATCGCGCCGCATGATGATGTGGCTCCCGTGCTGCCGCCGGACGGTGAAGCCAAGTTGCTGGAGGGCGCGGATGACTTCGGGGCCGGAAACCTGCGGCAGCTTGCTCATACGGCCAGCAGGAGCGCATCGAAATGCTCCTCTGGCACCGCGAGCCCGTCATCCTGAAGGCTGAGAATGTAACCATCAATGGCTTCGCGGATATTGGTGATGGCGACCTCCCGGCTCTCACCTTGAGAAACGCATCCTGGAAGACTCGGACACTCCGCCACCCAAAAACCGTCTTCACCGCGATAGATGATTACTTGGCGCATGGCGAAAGGATAAGACGCTGTCGGCAAAGCTCAACGCAAAGGTTCACAACGCGCGATTCGGGCCATTCCCTCGATGCAGAAACCCCCTTTCGGCATTGAGGGAAAACGCGGCGGGATGAAATTCCGAGGAGCGCACGCGTCCCGCGTGCTGGTTTCGACGTCCCGCCGAAACGAACTTTCGGCGGCTTCCTCCTGGGAAGAAGCTCTCTCGCGGGAATGGGCGCGGATGGAAGTTCGCGATGGCGAGGACGCCATCGCCAGCGCGCGGGACGCGTGCGCTCCCCGGAGTTCTTCGCCGCGCCTCTCCTCTCGTGAGGCCTACTTCATTACCGACGGCGACGAGCAATCGAATCGATTATCGCCCAAGGAAAAAAAACAAAGATGATGACGCAATAGACCCAAATGATCGGAGCAGCGAGGACGATGCCCAAAACGCGCAGCCATGAAATGTGCAGCCATAGGCCGAGCGAGAAGCACACGATGCCCACGATTCCCGGCAAGATGAAGCGCTGCATGATCAACGAAATTGCAAACAGGCTGCCAATCCGATTCCTCATCTTTGCCGGGAGTTTCATTGCGAGGGAGTTTCTTCGGCTTGTCCTGATGGCTGCACCAAGGTCGCATCCCACCACTGACGCCAGTTCGGATTGAAGCGGCTCCAGCCGACTCCATGATATGAGGGCTTTCGAAGCTCAAACCAGACTACCAATACCGTTGTAGTCAGTGAGAGCAGGGCAGTCGTCGTCCAACTCGGGGAGCCGGAGACGACGGTAAATTGCGTGAGAATAATGAAGACGGCGGCCCATATAAGTTCGAGACCGCGGGAAATCCGAAAGACGTTGCAGAATAGAAAGAAGTGACCAACGGCGAAAGCGATCACAAAACCCAGCCACCAAATTCGAGACCAGACAAGGCAAGAACCGAGGCCGCCCGCCACCAAAATAAACGCGTCGAATGCTGAAATCCGAAAGCCGGGGCTAAACTCGGGACGCGGCATCAGACTTACTTACCCGCCCGCCGAGCCACTGCCGCCGGGCTTGGTCATGGCGATGGGGTCGAGGGCTTTGGCGAGTTCGGCTTCGGGGAGGATTTGCCATTCGCGGCAGATTTCGCGGACGGTGCGGCCGGTTTTGGCGCTCTCTTTGGCGATCTCGGCGGCTTTGTCGTAGCCGATGATCGGGGCGAGCGAGGTGACCATGGCCATCGAATATTCGACGAGTTCCGCACAGCGTTCCTTGTTCGCCTTGATGCCGACGATGCATTTTTCGCGGAAGACATCCGTGACGTTGGCGAGGAGGCGGAGCGACTCAAGGATGGAGTGGGAAAGCACGGGCATCATCACGTTCAGCTCGAAGTTTCCGTTGGCCGCGGCCCAAGTGATGGTGGTGTCGTTGCCGATGACGCGGGCGCAGACTTGCATGACGCTTTCGCAGATCACGGGGTTCACTTTGCCGGGCATGATGGAGCTGCCGGGCTGGGTCTCAGGGAGGAGGATTTCGCCGATGCCGCAGCGCGGGCCGCTGCCGAGCCAGCGGATGTCGTTGGCGATTTTAAAAAGCGAGACGGCGATGGTTTTGAGCTGGCCGCTGGCTTGGACGAGACCGTCTTTGGCAGCCTGGGCCTCGAAGTGGTTGCGGGCTTCGCGAAAGGCGATGCTGGTCTGGTTCCAGAGGTGCCGCATGACGATAGCGGAGAAGTCGGGGTGGCAGTTCAGCCCGGTGCCAACGGCGGTGCCGCCGAGGGGCAGTTCCTCGATGGCGGCGATGGCGTTCCCGGCGCGCAGGCGGGCGTATTCGATCTGTTTGGCGTAGCCGCCAAATTCCTGGCCGAGCCGGACGGGGGTGGCGTCCATGAGATGGGTGCGGCCGATTTTGATGACGTTCCAAAATTCGAGCGCCTTCTTTTCCAGCGCGCCGTGCAAGCCTTCGAGCGCGGGCATGAGGTATTTGCGGATGCGCTCGCCGACGGCGATGTGGATGGCGGTGGGGATGACGTCGTTGCTCGACTGGCCCATGTTGACGTGGTCGTTCGGATGAACGGGGTCTTTCGAGCCGATGGGCTTGCCGGCGAGCTGGGAGCAGCGGTTGGCGATGACCTCGTTGATGTTCATGTTCGTCGAGGTGCCCGAACCGGTCTGGTAGATATCGAGCGGAAAGTGGGCGTCGTGTTTGCCCTCGATGACCTCGTGGGCGGCACGCGCGATGAGCGTGGTGCGTGCTTCGTCGAGCAGGCCGAGCTCGAAGTTTGCCTCGGCGGCGGCCCATTTGATGAGGCCGAGGGCGCGGATGAATTCGCGGCCGAAGTGCTGGCCGGAAATGGGGAAATTTAGGACAGCGCGCTGGGTGGAAGCGCCGAAGAGAGCGTCGGAGGGGACTTCCATGGTGCCCATGGAATCTTTTTCAAAGCGGGTGGAGGACATGCCCGCAGGATGCACAAACGGCCCGCGCCTTGGAAAGCGCGATGTGCAGCCAGCGCCCTACTGGTCCGCTTGCGCGCGGAAGCGATAGCACGCGCGGGTTTTGGGAAAATTCAGGCGGTTGCGGGCGATAATCGGGTCGATATTCCGCCCGACGGCTTGGCGGGTAGCGACGTCGCCGCCGCGGAGGGCTCGAGAAAAGCGCGTGTCGCCGGTGCGGAACATGATCTTCACTAGCACGTAGCCGAGCGATTCACTTCGGCGACCATCGAGCGACGAGTCCAGGGCGCGGTTGAAATAACGCTGCATGGCGACCCGATCTCCGTTGCAGGCTCGGGCAAAGCGCCCACGCGGATATTTCTTGAGCGTCTGCGTAAAGTCATCGCGGTAGATCTCGGGAAAAACACCCCCTTTTTCGTAGGTCCGGTACTCGGCCGAGAGCGCGGGCACTTTCGCTTTTGTCGTGGCCGCCGGCGCCAGCGATGCGGTAAGCAGGCCGATAAAGAGAACGAGAAAACGGGGGTGAATCATCCGAGCAATTTAATGCCGGCTGTGGCCATTGAGGTGATGGCCATTGGTGCCGTTAACGTGCCCGTTTTTGTGGCCGTTCGCCGTTTTGTAAAACTTGGTGACGAACATAGGTGGTAAATTTTGCAGGCAATACTGGCTCTCGACGCGGGAAAAATGACGGCAGTGGGCAACGAGTTCGTTGGTCACCTGATAAATAATGAAAGCCGAACCGGAGGACGGCGCGAGCAGGTCATAAGTGCTGCGCAGAAGGTCGCGTTTTTTGGCCGGCTCTAGAATGCTGAAAGGGATGCCGGACACAATGTAGTCGCAGTGGGCGTGGCCGCGTTCGGCGAGAACCTCAGCGAGAGTTGCACAATCGGCATTGAGCACCGTGATGCGCCGGTCGCCGCGAAACTGCACTTCGAGATGCCGCGCCAACTCGGGATCGAGCTCGAAAAGGATGAGGCTGGAGTCAGGGTGCATGCGGCGCACAATTTCGCGGGTGTGGCAACCCTCTCCAGGGCCGTATTCCACAATGACGCGAGGCTGACTGAAATCCATTTTATCCGCCACCCGGCGGATCAACTCTCGCGAACTGGGGATGATGGAGGCGACTTGAAAAGGCCGCTGGAGGAACCGCTTAAGGAAAATGGCGCTCATGGAAAGGATGGTCCGCTGGGAAATGAGGCGGCACTATTAGCGCCCCCCCCCGGATTGTCCAGCATCGCGGCTGGCGGAAATCCCGGTCGCAAAAAAGTCGCGCGCAGGATCAGGATCACACATTTTTCCGCTCTCTAACATTGACACTATTCCCTGAACCCGACAATTTTCGCCGCCACACGGCAAAATCGTGGTAATTACGAAAATTCCCAGCCCCATGGAGCAATCGAATCACAATCTGATGACCGTGAAGGAGACGGCAGAGTATCTGCGCATCCCGCTGCCTACCGTATATTACCTCGTGCAGCGCGGACAACTCCCAGCCATTCAGATCGGCGGCCGCTGGCGGGTTAAGCGCGACATGCTCGACCGCGATGTGCTGCGGAACGAGGAACAGGGCCAGCCTACTGTGCTCGTGGTCGATGATGACGAATCGCTCCAGACAATGTTTAAGCTGTTCCTGAAAAAGGCGGGTTTTAGCCGGCTCGTGGTCGGCACCGGCAAGGATGCGCTCGCCGCGCTTGGCAAACAGAAATTCGACTTCTGCTTTCTCGATCTTCAGCTCCCGGACATCACTGGGGATGAAATCTATAAACACGCCAAGAAGATCGATCCGGAGCTCCCCATCGTCATCATCACCGGCTACCCGGACAGCCAGATGCTCGATAACATTCTCAAGCTCGGTCCCGTCACGGTTTTGAAAAAGCCGCTGCAAGTAGAGCAACTCAATCAGACGCTCCACATGCTCGGCCATAAGGGGACGAAGGCGGTTAAGGCAGCGTAATTTGCTGCGGGTGGCAGGCGCCGCGACCGCGCGCTTCTCAAAAGCGCTTCCGGTGAGTCCGGCCAAACGCGGGTTTGTCAGTGCGCCACAGCGCGCTAACCTCTCGGCATGCTGACCTCTGCCCCGCCCGAACCGCAACTCACGATGCGCGAGTTGCTCCAGCGTTTCCCTGGCGCCCAGCGCGCGCTTTTTCGCCGCTATCACATCGGCGGCTGCGCAAGTTGCGGCTTTCAGCCCACCGAAACGCTGGCTGAAGTTTGCGCGCGGAACGAGAACCTGGCGGTCGATGAAGTCATCGCACACATCCTCGCAAGCCACGAAGCCGACGAAAAAATCCTCATTTCGCCCAACGATCTCGCCGCCGCGCTGAGTGAGGATCCTGCCGCCAAGCTCATCGACATCCGCACCCGCGAAGAGTTCGATGCCGTCCACATTGAAGGGGCGATCTTTTTCACGCAGGAGCTGATGCAGGAGATTCTCCTGCGCTGGGATCGACGCGCGCTCCTTGCCATCATCGACCACGCCGGCGCGCGGAGCATGGATGCTGCCGCCTATTTTGCGGGTCACAGCTTTGAAAACGTCCGCGCCGTGCGTGGCGGGATCGACGCCTGGAGCCAGGAAGTCGACTCTGCACTGCCGCGCTACGACCTCGAATCATGAACACCGACCTGCAACAACGCATCCACGACGCCATCGCGAACCCAAAAAACGTCGGCGAGATGGAGAACGCCGATTCTGTCGGTACCGTCGGCAGTGCGGACTGCGGCGACATGCTGCGGATGTGGGTAAAGTTTAAGGAAGACGCGCAAGGCCGAAAAGTGATCGACCGCGCAACCTTTCAGACCTTTGGCTGCGAGACCGCCATCGCCGTAGCCAGCGTGGCCACCGAACTCATCGCCGGCAAAACCGTGGACGAAGCCTTGTCCATGTCCGGCACCGATCTCTCTGCTCCGCTCGGCGCGCTGCCGCCCATGAAAATCCACTGCGCGCAACTGGTCGAGAATGCCCTGCGCTCGGCGCTAACACCCCAACCCGCCACACCCGCGACGGCGCCGGCCCAAGCGCCGCAGACGACCACCTTGTTCGACCAATTACGCAGCGGAGGCGCACCCGAGAAAAAAGTCAGGATCGTGCTCAAACCCACGCCCTCGAACCCGTAACGCGACCGGGGCGGGCGCTAAGGCTGACCGCGTAACGCACGGCGGAGATGCTCCTTGTCGGCAGCGTCGAGACCTTCTTCCCGCGCGGCGACCGTGCTCTCACCCAAAAGCGCGCTGGTGCGACGCAGAAGCTCGAATTGCTCCCGCACCCGGCGGCAGTAGCAGCAGTAGAGGAAGTGCAGGCGCATGCGAAGCCGGGTGCGCATCGGGAGCTTTCGATCCAGCATCGCCGAGATCAGTGCACTCATGTCCTCGCACGTCGGGCTGACGATGCGGAAAACGCGGCGAATCGTTCCTGGGTGAGTGGCTCCGGTGGACATGTCAGAAGAGCAAAGATAACTCCCCGCCCCCACGGCGATGGAAAAAACTTCGGTCTGCTTGGGAAGTCGGGTGACGGGGCCAATGCTTACACTGGTGCCTCGGAAAGGCCCCGCTCATCTTTGGAACACCCGTCATGCCGAGTCGCGCAGGTGTTCCTTGATCCGCTCTTTCACCGTCTCGCTGAGTTGGTCGGGCAGCACCTCCTCGATGTGCTCGGGCAGCGCGACGGTAAAGCGGCGCAGCCGGTGCAACTGCTTATCGTAGCGCCGGCAGTAGCAGCACACGAGATAGTGGGTGCGCAGGGTGAGGCGAGTTCGCCAAGTGGGCGGGTGTTCGAACGTTTCCGAGATGAGCCGGACGACGCGGGTGCAGGGCGGAGTCACGCGACCGATGAGTTCCTCGATCCACGCAGTCCACCAAGTGCGGCCCTGGATCGGCGAGTCGTCGTCGCTCGTCCGCGGGTTCGGAAACGCCGCGGGCATTATTTGGAATCCTTCGGCGGGCGGTCAAACCAGTTGATTTCCAGACATTCGCGGAGCCCCATCCGGGCACGGTGGAGCATGACCCAGAGGTTGTTTTCGGAGATGGCCGCGAGTTCGCAGACTTCCTTACTCGAAATGCCGTCCACTTCCCGCAGGACGAAGACCTGGGCGACGCGCTCGGGCAGCTTGGCGAGACAGCCACGCAGCGTGCGCCAAAACTCCGCGCTGTGCAGCACCTCGTCGGACGCCGGTTTCCATTCCTTCGGGCCAGTGACATGGATCCATCCGCCATCCACAAATTTCTCCGCAAACTCGCCGGAGAGTGAGTCGAGATCAGTCATCGAAGTTTCGCGCCCCAGCTTGCGAAAGTAGTCGCACACCTTGTTTTTCAGGATGCCGCAAAACCAACTGCGCTCCGATGACCTACCGGCAAAACCGTCGGGGCTTTTCAATGCCGCGAGCAGCGTTTCCTGCACGAGGTCCTGGGCCACTTCGCGGCGGCGCACGCGGAGCAGGGCGTAGCGGTAGAGGAAATCGGCGTGCTCATCCACCCAGCGGTCAGCCTCATCCGGGGACGCGTGACCGGCAGGAGGTTTGGTCGGTTCAGCGAGATTTGAATCCGGCATGCGGGGCGGACGTTAGCCAGGGCCCGGGGAAAACGCCACTACAACCGTGCCAGAGTTATGTAAGGATCATCGCCGACCAACGACACAGCAGCGCGCGGCTCACCGCCCCTCCATGAAACCCACGCTCCCCCAAGTCTTCGCCCTCAGTCTGCTCGGGCTGATGGCGGCGCTGGCACTGCTCTTTTCGCAAGTGGTCGCGGCCACCCGGCGCACGCTGGAGGAAAGCTCCGACCGGCTGCGTGCAGCGGTGAGCGAGCGCATCGGCGAGCGAGTTACGCGCTTCCTAGCGCAAGGCCCGGCGGCGGCGCATCAGATCCAGCTCGTACTGAATCGCGGGCTGGTCGATCCGCGCGACCACCCGGCGCTCGAAGCCGCGCTCCTCACTCCGCTTCTTGCGGATCGCGACCTCGGGGAGATCACGCTGACCTACGGGCGGCAGACTGGTTTCGACGGCGACGGGGCCATCGAGCTGGCTCCCGAGCCGCGCGGCCAGCTCAGCGTGGTGCGCTCGTTGGAGGAGGATGGCAGCGAGCGGTTTTGGAGCCGGCACGTCCACGCCGAGGG
>JANMTP010000046.1:0-78387 GCA_031390545.1 Chthoniobacter sp.
CTAAACCGAACTGGACAGGACCGATGGCGAAATTGTAGCGGTTCGCTTCTTCAGCGGCTTCCGCTTCGTTCAACTCCTGACCAGGTCTCAGCGGACTAAGACCACTGGGCGAAGTATCCTCATAGCTGTATTCGGAGGGCACGACGGGTCCAAATCCGCTCGATGAGCGCGAAGTACCTAAATCCCGAAAGAACTCCTGCGCTATGCCTTCGCATAGAAATACAACCAATAGCAGTGCTGTGATGAAGAGACTTTGGGCGAGTGTTTTTTTCATGGCGAGGCGATCTCAGTGGGACGGTAGGTCTGTGCAGGCTGGATATTTCCGCGAATCCGTGCTTGTGGCAATCTCAAAAAGTGTTTCACAACACATTGTCTCACAAGAGCTTTATCGTTTGCCGGCCTTGTTTGAGTCGGAGGCACGTACGATACGAAAGCCGTAATTATCCGTACTGCTTTCCGGGGAGGCGTGGACGCGGCACGAAGACAGTAGGCTAAGCTTCAAGGCGCCGTTGTACCATGAGGCTCCGCGCAGAACTTTGGCCTTGGAGTCATTATTCCATGGATCCATACACCACTGCCAGACGTTGCCGCCCATGTCATAAAGTCCCAGTTTATTCGGCGGGAAGCTCCCCACCGGCGATGTCCATGCGAACCCGTCGTCGTAGCCCTTGATAGCGACATCGGAGCCGGTTTCTTCACCTGTATAGTTACCAGAAGCAGGTGGCGGCGGCCATTGCGTTCCCCACGGGAACACATCCGCAACGCCCATGTCTCGCGCCTCAGGCGTCTTGCCTGATTCTTCCTGGAGCCCCACCGCTTTGCTCCATTCGAGATCGGTTGGCAGACGGTAATATTGCGTGGCCGGGAGAATTCCTTCCTTGTGCTCAAGATCGGTTAGCCATTTGCAAAAGGCGACCGCCTCAACCCAAGTGACATTCACCACCGGATGATCCGGACCCTGCTTAAATCCGGGGCCCCGCCAAGCCGACGATTTGAGGTTCACAGCCTTGGCGAAAACCTCAAAATCCTTAACCCGCGTCTGCCATACACAAAATTCCACATCTCCCACAGGAACAAATTTTAAGGCGAGGGTGTTTTCGCCAATTGTCCCAACTGCTTCCGACTTCGGCTGTGCTGCCGGGGAAGCGACTGCAGGTATGACTGGCTCCGTTTTCATGACGAGGGCCGGAGGGGGAGTGATCGGAGCCGGTTTGCCTCCAAGATTGACTAACCCGGGAGTAGAAGGAGTCGGCGTTGCAGGCTTAGGCACCACCGCCACCGGCGCAGGGGTGGCTACAGGGGAAACCACGGGCACGGACGGAGTGGTCGAAGTCGATTGAGGCGCAGGCAGCGGGGTGGCTGGCTTGACCTCGGGAACTGGAACCGGCTGTGCCGCTGGGGCTAACGCCGCCGGCGTCTTCGCAGGCGTCTCCAGCTTCTTCAGTCGCTCCTCGATCTCCGCTTTTTTCTTCTCCATTAACTTTTGCATCTCGCTCAATTCCAGAGCGAGTTTGCGGCGTTCAGCCTCAGCTTCCTCACGCAGACGGCGAGCTTCCGCAGCTAACTCCTTCGCCTGTTCTACTTCTTGCTCGCCAAGTTTAATCGCCGCGAGGTGTTTGGCGCGTTCAGCTTCTACTTCGTTAGCCGTCTTGGCCGCTCCAGCCACGACCTGCTGCTTGTCGGCCAGAGTCTTCTCAAGCACTTGGATTTCGGCCGTTGCCTTATCTTGAGCAACGAGCTTCTCCTTATTTTTTACTTCCAAATCCGAGATTGCTTTTCTCGCCATTTCCGCGGCGCGAGATTTTTCCGTGGCGAGTTGGCGAGCCTGTTCCGCAGCCAGGTCCGCGGCCCTTTGCTCATTCTCTAAACTTTTGCGTTGTAGCAGAACGTCGTCTGCGGCTTTTTTGATAGGCGCTAGCGCTTTTGCTTTTTGCTCGAGGGCCTTTTCTGCCTCGGCAACGGCAGCTTCAGCTTGCTTCCGTTGCTTCGTCATATCCTCACGGCTCTTTTCGGCGGCCGCCGCGCTTTGCCGGGCCTTCTCCAAAGCCGCTAATTTGCCTGCTAAAATCTTTTCCTCTTCAGAGGATTCTGCGGTCGGAGCAGCCTGGGCAGGCGGGATTGTAGGCGCAATTTTGGGCGGCGGAGTGGCGGCCGCGGCCATCAGCACGGGCCCACTTGTCGGCTTGGGTGTCGCGGCTGAAACAACAACGGGCGCGATGCCAGTTTCGGTCGACTTGACGTTTTCCGTCAGCGGGCTCGCCCCAACATCCACTTTCGAAATTATGGGCGTTTCGACCTTGTTGTTCACCGAACGCAATTCCAGCCCCTCGGGCTGTTCGGCTGGCGCAAGCCCTGTGGCGGCGTCTGAGGCAGGGAGATCCTTTGGTTTGTCATTCAGGTTATAGCCAATCACGCCGATGACCACCAACGCAGCCGCCACGGCAAACCCCCAAGCGGGCCCGCGGGAACGCTCGGACGCAACTCCAGGATATGCTTCAAAAACGGCTTTCTTTGGCGCGGGCGCCGCGGGTGTTTCTCCCGTCGGCTTACCATTGGTTTTTAGAGGCTCGGCGGCGAGTTTGGGCGCGTTGGGGATTGCGACCGTGGATGTCACAATACCCGTCTTTGCGACAACGTCCGCCTTCGTAGGCGTCGTTTTTTCGCTCCCCTCAGCAACCAATAGTCGGGCAACATCAAGCACCGTCTGGGGCCGAGCTTCCGGCTTTTTTTCCAAGCATGCTGAAATTGTTTTTTGCCATTCCGGACCAATTTTCGAAGCTCCCACGTCCCGCAGGTCGGCAAGAAGCGGTGGGAATGAATTGCGCACCTGTTCAACCAAATCATCGCCGACAAACGGCAAACGACCCGTAAGCGATTGAAAGAGGAGCACGCCGAGTCCATACACGTCATCAGCGCGGGTCGTTTGCGCTCCATCAACCTGCTGCGGGCTCTTTACAGCGAGCTGCGCACTTGACTTCCCAGAGATCCGCCAAACTGCATCAGTGATGCTGCCGGCGAGGCCGAAGTTCGCAACCAGCAATTTCCCTTCGCCAGTAAGGAACAGATTCACCGGAGCGAGATCTCCATGTAAGATGTTGATCTTGTGCGCATCGTCGAGTGTCGTGCAAAGAGATGTGAACCATGGCTGCATTTCCTCAGGATCGAGACAAGTTCCGTTCTTTTTAGCCAACAGCGCAGCCAGCGATTCTCCCTCAAAATCATCCATCGAGATTGCGGCCCAACCCTCTTCTTCCACCAAATCATAAACTCGCAGGATATTCGGATGGATGAGTTGGCGGTTGCGCTTTACGTCCTGACGCAGTCGGCCCATCGCCTCCGAATCTCCGAGCAAAATCTCCGGCACGAAGTGCAGCGATACGTCCTTACCTAAAACTTCATCATGCGCCAGCCAGACGACAGCATCGTCGGCGTTTGAAATTCTGCGTTTGAGTCCGTAACAGCCGGCTAGTTTCTTGCCTTCAGCCAAATGGGCGGTCAGATTCATCGAAAAGTCGAGTGGTTTGGAGTCGTTGGTATGCACGGGAGTATGAAGACGGAAAAATGTTCCTTTTAGGAGACAAGCAAGTCGGGATGCCGGAACCATCTCCAGCGACCGGCTAATCGGTAAAGGAGACGGTATTCGGGAAGCTGTAATTGCCAATCCCAAACATGCGATTAGCCGCTCTCGTGCTCAGTCCAAAGAATTTTCAAAAATAATCTTGCCCCTTTCATAAAATTCACCATACTCGCTCAAATTTCTAGAAATCCACTCGTTTGCCTGGAGTTCAAAGATTTAGTTCGCAACAAACTAAAAGTTCCGTATAAAGCCCAACAATTATGAAGATCTCACTCGCTGCGTCTCTCGCATCTGCGGTTTGCGCTACTCTCGCCTTGGCAGCGGACAATGATCCCGCCGCAAAGCAACTCCAAGTATTCCCCAAGAATCTTGCCCGCCAGCACCTTGGGGCAAATCTGTTTGTCTTCAATGCGACCAATCAAACCTTTGTTCCTACCGAGGCTGCGGCTGCCTGGCTCGATGACGATATTACGACGGGTTGGCCAGTTTTGGCCGGCAAGCAGAGCTATCTGATTGCTCTCCCCGAGCCTGAACTGGTTTCTAATTTCAGCGTCTCATCACGTCCTGGAGTGGGCACAATCTCTCTCTACGCGGGCGACGAACCCGCTGCACCGGGCGCGAAAACATGGACCCCTCTCGCACAAAATGTCGCCTTCGACTCGGTCAACGAGAAAAAGCTCGCTAGGCCTTTCAGCCGTTTCGCGAAGTATATCTTGATTCAAACGGACATCGCCGATCCCGGCCCACTCTTTAGCATTTATCTTTACGGGGAGCGTCCGGCTGTGGATTACAGCCTGCGCAAACGCCAAACTTCGATTGATTCTCGGGCCATTTTTGGCGAGTACGTCAACGGCAAGACCACCTTCAACCTAAACGGTCTTTACTCCCAAGCCCGTGTCGCCAGTTCAAACTCGCCAGATGGCTTTCTTCCCTGGCAGAAAGGTATTGATGACAATGCAGAGAGCGGCCTGACGCTCAACGCCTCAACAACGGAGTCCGGTGCCGTGGTCGCCTACAATGGCAAGCAGTCGGTTTCGCGCATAGCTGTTCTGACGGACGGCGCGCCAAAAGGAAAAATAGAATTCTTTGCCGTTGACGCGCTCACAGCTGGGCCAGCGGAGTCCGCTGTCGCATCAGCGAGCATTCCCTCGCCGGCCTCTTCCACGCTTACCGCACAGCCCGTCTCGCTGGAAGGTCGCACGCCTGTTTCGAGCATCATGCTCGATGGCTCAACTGCTCGCGCAAGTGTGGATTTTCCCGCTGTTGATACCTCCAGTTTAGTGATCCGCTGGACCCCAACAAACGCGAACGAGACATTGACCATCCGCGAGTTGAATTCGTTCGGCACACTGAGTCTTAATGATTACGAAGTCGGCTTAAAACCAGAAGTCGTCGCCGGGTTCAGCGGGCGCGATGGAAAAGAAGGTAAGGACTTTAAGGCAATTGCGGAAGGGCCGATGGATCCCAAAGAAGTAATCGCTGCCGGACCTCCTGGAACTCCTTTTGGGATCGGAAGTCTCGGCTTCGCTCCTATTCTCACTGGTGTGCTGCCTCCCAGCCCTCCGCCACCGGATCCTGTTAGCCCGTAGTCGAGCATTGACTCAGAATAAAAAACGCGAGCCAAACCGCTCGCGTTTTTTTTTGCTGCCCCACCGGGGCCGGTTAACCGCCCCTTTTACCGGGTTGTGAAATATTGCGCTAGCTCGCACGGGTGCATGGGAACTAGCTTCAAAGCCACACTCGCCCGTACCTATGCCCTCCCCATTCCTCATCGCCAAAGGTGAACTCGAACTCTTCTTTGACCCGAAAATGGCTAACCGTCACGGCCTTATTGCCGGCGCGACCGGCACTGGCAAGACTATCACCCTACAGGGTATCGCGGAAAATTTCAGCGCGCTTGGCGTTCCCGTCTTTCTCGCTGACATCAAAGGCGACCTCAGCGGCCTCGCCAAACCGGGCGGCGCAAGCGCGAAGGTCAACGAGCGGATCAAATCGCTCGGTCTTGTGGACCATACCTTTACCGGCTACCCAGTCGCTTTCTGGGATATTTTCGGCAAATCTGGCCATCCGATCCGCGCCACGATCAGTGAAATGGGGCCACTCCTCCTTGCTCGCGTCCTCAATCTCAACGGCACCCAAGAGGGCGTGCTTGCGATGCTTTTCAAAATCGCCGACGACCACGGCCTCCTCCTCCTCGATCTTGAGGATCTGCGAGAGATGCTGAAATTCCTCGGAGAAAATGCTGCTAAATTCACCGTTCAATACGGCAACATCAGCACCGCGAGCATTGGCGCGATCCAACGCGCACTGCTTCAGCTCGACCAACAAGGCGGCGCAAAGTTCTTCGGCGAGCCCGCGCTCAATCTTGACGACTTCCTGCAGACCGGCGTGGATGGCAAAGGAGTCATCAATCTTCTCGCCGCCGATCAACTCATGCGAAGCCCGCGGACCTACGCTACCGCACTCCTTTGGATGCTCAGTGAACTTTTCGAGCGCCTGCCCGAAGTCGGGGATCTGCCAAAACCGAAACTCGTGTTCTTTTTCGACGAAGCACATCTTCTCTTCACCGACCTCCCCAAGGAAATTGAGGACAAGATCGAACAGGTTGTGCGGCTAATCCGCTCGAAAGGGGTCGGCGTTTTCTTCATCACGCAAAACCCTATCGATATTCCCGAGCGCATCCTCGGCCAGCTAGGCAGTCGCATCCAGCACGCGCTCCGCGCGTTTTCGCCGCGGGACCAAAAAGCTGTGCAAAGCGCTGCAGAAACTTTTCGCCAAAATCCGAAACTCGACGTCGCAGAAACCATCACCCAGCTCGCAGTCGGCGAAGCACTCGTGTCCCTGCTTGACGACACTGGCACACCGGCCATCGTCCAGCGCGCCTTTGTTCTGCCGCCTCACAGCCATGTTGGACCGATCACGCCCACGGAACGCGACACCATCATCAAATCCTCTGTCATTTACGGCACCTACGAAACCGCCGCGGATCGCGAAAGTGCGGCCGAAAAACTTCAAGCTCGTGCCGCCGAACGCGTCGGAGTTCCCCCGGCCACCGCATCCACTCCCGGCCAGCCACGTCCGCTCCCCGGCGACGCTCCACTCGGCCAGCCTGCAGCCGACGGCGGCGGACTTATGGGCGCGCTCGGTTCCTTTATCTTTGGCAGCACGGGCCCACGCGGTGGGCAACGTGATGGCGTCGTCCAGATGATGACGAAGAGCGTAGTTCGCAACGCCACCGGCCAGGTCACTCGCGAAATCATGCGCGGCGTGCTTGGCGGCCTCCTCGGCGGGAGCAAACGTCGCTAGTTCGCTACGACTCGCCGCCGCGGCTGCCCCACTGCCGCCCCGTGATGAGTCGGGCCCCGCGACCGTAGGTCACATAGGCGTAACCCCAGCTCAAAAGCACCATCAGCTTGTTGCGGAAGCCGACGAGAAAAATGACGTGGACAAAGAGCCACGCCAGCCACGCCAACCAACCCGAAAACCGCATAAAACCAGCATCTGCCACCGCACGGTGCCGCCCGATCGTCGCCATCGTGCCTTTGTCGAAATACTCGAATGGCTCGAGCCATCCGCCAGCCAATAGCGCACGGATATTGCGCGCTGCATGTCGGCCCTGCTGCATGGCGACTGGCGAAAGAGCCGGCAGCGGCGTCCCATCTCCCGGAGCAAAATGTGCCTGATCACCGATCACGAAAATATCGCGGCGACCGGGAATCGAAAGGTCTTCGCGCACGATTACGCGGCCCTGCCGGTCCAGCGGCACACCCAAGCTTTCGCCGAGCGGCGAGGCCGCATTGCCAGCCGCCCAGATGATCGTCCGCGCGGCAATCTTTTCCCCGCCTTTGAGCTCCACGCCCTCTTGCGTGATTTTCTCCACTGGCGTAATCAGCCGCACTTCGACGCCGATGTCGAAAAGCTGCCGACGTGCGCTTTCCGACAGCTCAGGGTCAAGCATCGGCAGCACCCGTGGCGCGGCATCAAGGAGTAGCACCCGAGCTTGCGCCGAATCGATGTGCCGGAAGTCTTTCACCAAAGTGACTCGCGCGATCTCCGCGATCGCCCCAGCCATTTCCACTCCCGTCGGGCCACCACCCACCACGACAAAAGTCATCGCGGCCTTTCGAATCTCATCATCGTCGGTCTTTTCAGCAATTTCGAAAGCCAGCAACATCCGTCGTCGAATCTCCAGCGCGTCATCAAGGCTCTTCAAACCAGGCGCGAATTTTTCCCACGCTTCGTGGCCGAAATACGAGTGCCGGGCACCTGCAGCCACGATCAAAAAATCATAGTCCAGCTCCCCGTCAGAGGTGACGACCTTTTTCCGATTCACGTCAACGCGCTGCGCTTCACCGAGGATGACCTCGACATTCTCCTGCCTCCGCAAAATGTGCCGCAGAGGCTCCGCAATATCTGCCGGTGAAAGCGCCGCGGTCGCCACTTGGTAGAGCAACGGCTGAAAAAGATGATGATTCTGGCGGTCAAGAAGCGTGACCCGGACTTCCGCTTTCCGCAGAGCCTTTGCCGCCTCCAGGCCCCCAAAGCCGCCACCGATGATGATGACACGAGGCAAATTGCGCTGATGAATTTTCATAGAAATGAACCCTTGCGGACACGGTAGTGAACCACATTACCGGGACTTTGTGAAACTTTTCACAAACTTTTAATCCGTCACTGCTAGCACAGGAAACTCTTTGCGACTCCCCAACCCCGCGCCTACCTTCCGCCCTCCTATGCCAGACCCAGCTTCGCTTCCTGATGTCCACGGCCATTTTGGTCCATACGGCGGCATGTTCGTTCCCGAGACGCTGATGACCGCTCTCAATGAGCTGACCACCGAATACCTAGCTGCTCGCGAAGACCCACAGTTTCAAAAGCAGCTTGCCTGGCTTCTACATGAATACGCCGGTCGTCCTACACCCCTCTACTTCGCCGAGCGCCTAAGCCAGGAGCTTGGCGGCGCGAAAATTTATCTAAAACGTGAAGACCTCCTTCACACCGGCGCACACAAGATTAACAACGCTATTGGCCAAATCCTCTTGGCGCAGCGCATGGGCAAGAAGCGCATCATTGCCGAAACCGGGGCCGGCCAACATGGCGTGGCCACTGCCACCGTCTGCGCCCGGGCTGGGCTGGAATGCGTCATCTACATGGGAGCCGTGGACATGGAGAGGCAGGCTCTCAATGTCGCCCGTATGCGGTTTCTAGGAGCGAAGGTCGTAGGCGTCACTGCAGGCCAAGCCACGCTCAAGGAGGCCATCAATGAAGCCATGCGCGACTGGGTTACAAATGTCCGCACGACCCACTACATTCTTGGCAGCGCGCTTGGTTCCCATCCTTATCCAATGATCGTTCGCGACTTTCATCGCGTCATTGGTGACGAAGCTCGCCGCCAGATTCTCGAGCGCGAACATCGCCTGCCGGATCTTCTAGTTGCATGTGTCGGCGGTGGTAGCAACGCCATTGGTCTTTTTTGGCCATTTCTGAAGGATGAGGCCGTTGAAATGATTGGCGTTGAAGCCGGCGGACGCGGCATCCGGAATGGAGACCACGCCGCCCGGTTCCAAGGGGGCAAACTCGGCGTTCTCCAAGGCACCAAAACGTATCTTCTTGCTGATGATGACGGTCAAATTCAACTCACCCATAGCGTCAGTGCTGGGCTTGATTACGCCGCCATCGGGCCCGAGCACGCCTATCTACGCGACCAAGGCAGAATTGGTTACGAATTTGCCACGGATGATGAGGCGCTCGACGCCTTTCAACGTCTTTCTCGAACCGAAGGTATCATCCCCGCTCTCGAAAGCGCGCATGCCATTGCTTACGTGCTTAAAGTCGCACCCCAGATGAACCCTCAGCAACTTTTGATCGCCAATCTTTCCGGCCGCGGAGACAAGGATGTTGCCCAAGTAGCGGAACTCCTTCTCGAAAACTAGTAACGAGTCTCCGGGCGTTCAATAGCGAATTCCGGGGCGGGTTGTAGACCTATGACCTCCAGCATATGTTCGCAACCGAGGCGGGCATAGAGCGGCAGATCCCGAGTCATCGTCCTCCTTGTTCCTTTGTTGAATCGATTGTCTGGCAGAATGCTTGAACTCCGGTTTCCACAAAAAGCGCCCCGGCGACGTGAATCGCAGGGGCGCTTCTAAAGAGACTAAGCCTTTGGACTAAAGGGTGAAGATGTTCGACACCGGATTGCCCGAAGCACTGTGATGGTCGTAGAAGGGTTGAGCAGGAGTCAAACGCAGGCCACCTGCGCCCGCACCAGGAAGCCCAGCGCCGCCGGCGGCCTCATCAACACCAAACCTTACGGCTTCTAATACCCGAGCCGCGCTAAACGTAGGATAACCCGCGGTGATCGCGGCGGCGATCGCGCTTGATGCGCCCGGGTTCACGAGCCGATTCGGCGTGCCAGATACCCAACCGTAAGCCTGGCCGGCGGCTTGAGCGATATCCAAGATGTTTGCGGTGCCAGTCAAAATCGCGGCCGCGTAGGTCGCCTGAGTCAATGCATTCGTCAAATCGGCGCTTACACTAGTATCCCCCGGATTAACCAGCTGAGCGACAAATCCAGTGATTCCACCGGCCACACCTTTGGTCTTGATCAATGTAACGCCTCCGAAACCGTCACTCTGGCGGAAGGTTGCCGGACCGGCGGTAGCATCGTTGTAGAGCGGATTAACCAATGCTCTGACCGACTCGACGATCGCAAGCTGCAGGGCAGTCTTCCGCTCAGCTGCAGTTAATTGGGTGGACTCCAGAATGCCAGTCGCCAACCCCGCAGTAATAGCAGCACCAGCTGCAGGACGATCTCCAATAGCCAAGGTCCCGGGGATAGTGATCTTAGAGTGGAGGAAGATTCCCTCGACCGCATCGTGGGCCGACTTAGGTTTGTTGAATGCCACGGCGTGAGCGATGAAATGGCTGAACTGAGGCGCCACTACAGTCGCAGCCGTCGCAATCTCTTTTAGAGCTGTTGGGTTGGTGATGACCTGACGGCCCACGTAGACTTGGATCTGGTCTGGGTTAGCTTTGACCGCAAGTGCCACTTCGGCAACAAGAGACAAAGCCCCTAATTTGGATCGATTGGCGCTAATCGCGGCGTTAAGCAAAGCCGGCGCTAAAGAATTTGCCGAGTTGTTGATCAGCACCGCCAGACCACCGGCTGCGTCACCCGAGTTTGACAAACTGGCAGCATAGAGAACCGCCACCTTCTCTTCGTTTGAAACAGCTGCCGAAGCCGCCGTCAGGGTTGCCTGATAGTTGTTTAGCGGGACATTCGTGATGGCGCTTACCAAGTTGGCACCGGCAGTTGTCGGCGCGTCATTGTCAAAAGCGTTTGCATTCAAACCAGCCGTCAAAATCGCGGCAAAATTCGCTTTCTGATCCCCGGCCAATGCTCCGATTACTGCGATATAAGTGGGGGCCGTAGCTGGAACGCCAGTAGTGGCAGCGATAACCGCATTCACCGCCGTGGTGACAGCTGCAGTGCTGGCCGCAGGCACCGTCTTGAGAGCATTCGCCAAATTGAATGTAATATCAGCGAAAGCGTCCTGCTGATTACCCGCCGGGGCGATCGTTGCTGACGCGGCGATAGCACTCGCAGCAACATCCTGGGCGTTTGCCACAGTAAGGCCCGCTTTTATTACTACAGCCCGAGCGATCGCTCCAGCGGCTCCGATCTGAGCCCCAAGTGTAGCTCCTGAGGTAACGTCACTCACTGTCGCGGTTCCGCGTCCCACGGCCGCCGTTGCGATAGCAGCTGCACCCGCCTGATAAGCATTCACTGAAGCGGTTACGATCTTAACGTTGTCTGGTGCCGAATGACCAAGATCCAGAATTTGGCCGACAGCCACTCCCGCCTGTGCAGGATACTTAACGGAAGCCGCCGCAGCTACTGCGTCGGGCGCGTAAGACCCTGCCAAAAGGCCGGCATTCGCGTTTCCAGCAGACAACAAAGAAAAGGAATCCACCAGATTGTTGACGTAAGTGGTATTCCCGAGGCCAGATTTGATAGCCGTGTAACCTACCCCGGTCCGATTTCCAATTACCCGCAGCGCACCTTGCGCGATAGCTCCGTCTTTGGCTGAAGTCGGCACACCCACAGCAGTCCTAATAGCTGAGACCATCGAATTAAGGGTTACATGAGTTTGTAGCCCGGTCGTCGTCAGCGCATTTGTCAGTGCGTCCAAATTTGCCGTCACACTCATTACCGCACCATCAGCACCCATAGTGCTGGCAATACTGGTCAGAATGGCTGCTTTTGGGATTAAAGCAACTGACCCAGCAACAGCCGTCGCAGCATTAGCCACCACGTTATAGATACTGGCCGAGGACACCGTCGCAAGTGACCCAGCACCTGCCCCCTGAACAGCCTTTAACACGATATCATTGATTGCCGATGCCAACGAAACATCAGCGGCCGCGGTCGAAAAAACGCCAGTCAGCATTGTGTTTGCACCCGCAAGACCACCGGGGTTTTGAGTCGCGGCTGAGAAGGCCACATCTTTCAAGAGCGCCTGCTTTGTCGCAGCAAGAGCACTTGAGGCAGCAATCCCCTGCGCCAACCCAGTCAATGCACCCTGAACTTGCAACAGATCCGACCGATACAACGCAACTTCTCCAGCAAGACTAACGATCGTAACCGTGCCACCACTTCCTTGAGCCACAGCTTTAGCAGCTTCTTTCACAGCTGCCGTGTATTCAGCTGCTGTTGCCGTATGATTCCCACCAACCGGAGGGGTAATCAAAGTCGCGCCTCCGACCATCTTACTTTCGATTAAATTGAATACATCCGAGGAAAGAATCGGGATGCCATTGGGCACAAAGGGTGCCCCGCCCACTGGATTCACCTGCGGATAATACGGCCCCTGCGCAAGAACCGACCCCGCACTGAGCCCCAAGGCCATTGCGCCCGCGAAGACCAAGGCAAAGCTTTTACGGAGAATCCGGCGCTCGGATTTAAGGCCCGGAGATTTCAGGAGTAGTTTAGGTGACTTCATGATGCGGTATTGTTTAGGTGGAAGTGATTCTGCAAATGAGGGATTAGGGGAAGAACGATCTATTGGGGCTCTAACTCGTCGTAGATTCGCCAATACGAATTGGAGTGTCAATAAAATCTTTTCGGGTTTTCTGAGCGACCGGAAAATTGCGTGAATTATCCGCCTTGTCCAAATCTGCTTCTCTAAACGCGGCGCCCTGACGAAAGATAATCGAAAGCGACCGAAAATTGCGTTGCCAAGGCCGCGTCATACCTCTCAAATAAAAAATGTTTTCGGTCATTTGACGCGAGAAGCCAGCGCAATCCCACTTCCCCCGCCCCGAGAAAATGAGCGAAATTTTCAGCCGATTCAGCCTGCACGCCGCTAAGTTCAGCGGCCAAGTGTGGCTGTGTTTATGTGTAATTTGGGTCGTAGCCCTAAGCTGCACGATCGCAAGTATTTACACCCAACCTTTCAGTGCGCGACAGCAAAAATTCTGGATTTTCACCGTTCTGTGTATCCCGGTTTTCGGAGTTTTGGCTTATTTGCCATTCTCCTTCCGCCGGGAACAGCTCGCACAACTTTTCTTTATTCGCCTTCAAAAGGAACGTCCCAAAAGGAGCTTCACAGCATCCAAACGGGGGCAGAGAGGGAAGGTCCTTTGAATCGGTACATCTCACTTCTTCCGGTGAAAAGAGGTGGGGTTGCTGGCTTCCGTCAAGCGATTGCTGGCACGCTAATAGCCTTCGGTGGATTGACCGCATCATTTGCGCAACAGCCCTCGGGTTTAACAGACGGGCGAACGAACGTCGGCACCGAAAGCCTCCCCACGACACTGCCTCAAGGCGCTTATCAGACGCCACCTACGGTGGGTGTACCTTACTCTAGGCTTTTTCGAAATACAGGGGCGCCATACACAAATCCGATTCAGCAGATTGCGGTGACCCCGTCGGTTCAGACAGAGTCAATCGAAGCGCGGGCCACGCTTGGCTTGCCGTCGATCGTTGCATCCTTTCCGCTGATCCAGCGCGGATTCGAACCAAAAGATGCCGATCTCAAATTCGGCCCGGTTTACTTTAAACTCCAAGGCCTCTCTGCTGCGGTCCTCGCGAGCGACAACATCAATCTCACCGAAACTGACAGAGAATCCGGCACGATCGGCATCCTGACAATCACTGGTTCCATCGTGGCCCAAGTAACCGAAGGACTCCGTTTGGCCGTGTCCGGCTCTTTCGTTTATCTTCCGTTTACAAACGAGGCAGGGATTGCAGGATTCGGCCTTTACGCACCTTACTTATTTGGCTTTGACAGCCAGCCGATTGTCCGCTCGGAAATCACTTGGAATACCATTATCGGCGGCTGGAATGTGGTTTTCTCCGACGACTTCCAAATTGGGATCGGTCGATTTTCCAACAATCTCCGAGACAATGCCGTCATTTTCGGCGGCGGTGGTTTTGAGGGGTACGATCAAGCTGGTCGTTACATCTTCCGTGCTCCGCAAAACCAAATCTCCGATACCGACCGAGACTACGACTACAATAGCAACGAAGAAATCGTCTATTACAGCAACATCATCAGCGCCCAAGTCGATCGACTCGTTGTCGGCAAGACTCGGCTGCGCGTGCAAGCATCCCACGAAAACCTCTGGTATAATCAGGGCAACCGCGGGCTCCCCAAACTCCGCGATCAGATCAACGTCAGCCTGGTTTCAGAGCGGGAAAACTTACGTTTCAAGCCCTTTCTCATTTACCAGGCGTTGAAGACGGACCTGCAGGACAGTTTTCAGCAGAGCGTTCGCGCCGGTGTCGATGGACCCATCACTGATCAGTTGCAATTTCATGGAGAAATCGGCTGGTATTTTGGCGACAACGAGAACGCTTTTCTCTGGCTGGTCAGCCTCCGCCACCAAGCCGGGCCCTACACCCAGCAATCAATTTTCTACGGTCGCACGGTCAACAGTTTCTACGACGAACTCAATGAAACCGCTGGATACAACATTCGCCAGATTCTCGGACCCAAAGTCGTCGCCGACGCCTTCATTTTACACAACAATGTGACTGCGTTGATTGACGACGGATTTTCGTATTCAGAATACCGGACCGGCCTTCGCTTCTCCATCGCGGCAGGGCCGCGGACGAATTTCATCCTTACCGGAACGTATGCCGTAGTAGAATCCGATGAAGGGCAGTCCAATACCTGGACCGGTCTCGCTGAAGCTTCGCACTACTTTACCGACACTTTTCTGGGCCGTTTGGTTTATCAGTATCAGCAAAACGATTCCGATTTTTTCGACGATAATTATTACGAAAACCTGATTTTTCTCAGCCTTACGAAATATTTTAATTAGTTGTTTTGAGTCCCGCCCGTGGCCGATGAGTATTCGGCGGTTGACGGGTTTTCGCAAAGTTAGTAATCACACTTGCTGATTTTCCCTTCTGCTTCCGCTGATAAACTTTCGATGATTTCCCCCCCACAATTATGCGTTTGTCACTCATCGTAACGTTCGCTCTTGTGCTTGGTGCCTCATTGCGAGCGCAAGAACCCGCAACGGGCAAAGTCCCCTTCAGGAAAAGTGCGGTTCCTCTGGCCACTTCCGACGGCGAAGCTCCGATAAAAACTCTCGGCACGAAGAAAAGTGCCAACGATGTCGAGGATCTGACGGAGAAAAAGCAAACCCTCGAAGGCGAGGTGCGCTACGCAAAAGCCAAGCTCGACGGTTCACAAAAACAGCTCGCCGTGCAAACGGCGGGCGGCAATCTCGAAGCAGCAGATCGGCTCAACCAAGAGTCTAAAGATTGGCAGGCCCGCCTCGACGCTACGCGCGCTCAACTCGCCCAAGTCGAAAAAGAAATCGATGATGCTTCGCAAGGCCAGCAGAGTGCCGTTTCGGCCAGCAACGAAGTTGTCGTGCCTGGCGAAGTTCTTGAAGTTTTCGTCAACGAAGACCCCTCGTTCAATGGTCGCTACCAAGTCCGGCGCGGCGGCTACATCATCATGCCGCAAGTTGGGCGCATCGCTGTCGTGGGCAAAACGATTCCGGGAGCAGAAGCGGCGGTCAAACGAGCCCTCCAAAGTTCTCAGCTTCACCGTGCATCCGTACTCATCGAACGCGTGCAAGGGGCGGATATCGAGAACGGACCGACCATCTATCTCGTTGGAGAGTTTACACGCGCTGGCCGCTATCAGATTCCCAAGAACGTCACGCCTACATTGGTCAACGTCATCGCCAGCTCCGGTGGCACCACGGACAAAGCCGATCTGACTGCGGTGCGCGTCATGCGCATCGCTCAGAACAAGGGAGTAGTCGAGGAGGTCAACGTCCAGAAAATCCTTCAGGGTGGTGGCCTTACCTCGGATCTTACTCTGGAAGAGGGCGACATGATCGTGATCCCCGCCGGTCCCACCAGTCTTGTTTATCTGACCGGCAATGTCGCTCGCCAGGGCAGCTTTCCGCTCAAGGCTGGTGAGAAACTCAGCGCTTATGGAGCCATCCTCCAAAATGGCGGCTTCGCTCGTTTTGCCGATCAGGGCGGAGTATATGTCCTCCGGGCCGTCCCGGATGGCACGAAGGTTCGCCTGCCGGTAAATGTGAAAGATATCAAGCGCGGGCGCCGCGCGGATGTTCAGCTACAGAGCGGTGACATCGTCGTCGTTCCGGAAAAATTCTTCAGTTGGTAGCGCGGTGCGCCCGCGTTGGCCGCGGTCAGTCCCGTCCTCGTTTCCGAACTCCATCGCAGCAAATCATTTGGTGCATACGGAAGCGTAGTGCGTAGTCTAGCGCTCGCGCCCAGCCAAACTTCCGGCTTTTGCCGCCGGGCGCGCCTCCCGCCCTTTTCATCATGATTCCCGGACTCAAAACCCGCGTCTTCAGTTTGCACGATGTGCTCATGTACCTTGCCATTGCGCGCAAGCACATGCGCCTGATGGCGCTGCTCATGTCCTTTTCCCTGATGTGCGGGCTGACCTATTACGTCTTCGCCAGGCCGGTCTATCACGCTCAGGCTCTGATCAACGTCGAAGATCTTTCCCGGCCGCTCGACACTGACAAGATCTACAATGACAGCCAACTCCAAGCCGTCGCCATTCAGCTTACCGCCCCGCACATTTTGGAGCGTACCGCCCATGCGCTCGGCATCAGCGGCAGCAACCGTGACCTTCAGGAAAAATACATGACCAAAATTGGCGCCCGCTTCAATATGGAGCGCAATTTGGTCGTCGATGTTTGGGTTGCAACTGCCGATTTGGCCAACGCCTGGACCGAAACCATGGTCGGACAATTTACCGCCTTTCGGAATGAAAAGCGGATCGAAGCGCGGAACAATCTCGTCAAGACCTACGCCACGGAAATGAAGGAGGTTCTCACACGGCTCGACCAACAGTCTGCGGAGAAGATCAACTTCAAGGACGAGCGCGGGCTGACTGAAGCGCTCATTCGCCTCAAATCGATCAACAGCCTTCCGGAAGACCTTTCCAGGCTGCGGATGCGGATTGAAGAAATGGGGCGGGTCAGTGTGCGGCTGCGCGATCCCTCGCTCGAAAACGATCCTGTAGCCAAACTTTCCCTCATCGCCTCGGTCGAAGACAAAGGCGAAAACCAGCTCCGCCTTGGCCAGACCGTCGCCACCGGCAATGGGGATCTGGCAACTAACCTTGCGGAAAAAAAACCGGGGGATCCCAATGGCTACAGCGTCGTCGTCGTTCCCTCACTCCTGAATTCTCAGCATTCTTGGGACGCACTTCTCCAAGAGCAGCAGCAGGCCAAAGCACGGCTCGAGGAACTCTCCAAAGTCTTCCTATCGACGAGCGCCAAAATGCAGGAGCCACTCAAGCAGCTCCAGGCCATCGAGGAGAAGCTCGAAGCGGAATACCAAGTCGCGCAGACGCGCTTCGATCTGGAATTCCAGCAACTCCTGAACAAAAAACGCGACCTCGAAGGTAAGATTTCCGAATACGACGACATCAAGGCCAAGTACGAAAAGCTGCTCTCCCAAGTCGCGCTTTTCGATCTCTCACGTCTGCCTTACGAAGGCATCTTCAGTGAGATGAAACGCAAGTCCGACGCAGCGGAATACGCCGGTGAAAAGGAGCGTGTGAACCTGCACTACGCTGCACTCGTCAAGCCCGCCGAGCAGCCTCAATCACCGAACCGTTTTAAGCTCGCCGTCGTTTCCCTGGCCCTCGGTATTGCCCTTGCCCTTGGCATTCCTTTCCTAATCGAATACCTCGACCACACGTTGAGCAACCTCGAACAGGTTGAGTCCGCCTTTCGCATGCGTGGGCTTGGCATCGTTCCGCAGATCGACGCGTCTGCTGTCGGTGCGGGTGCCCTCATCAGCCATGACGAAAGCCGCAAGGACGCCCTCATCGAGAACTTCCGTGTCATTCGCACCAACGTCATTTCCATGGGCGCGCTGACCAAGGAGCCGCACGTCATTATGGTCACCAGCGCAATGCCCAAGGAGGGCAAGACCGTCGTTTCCTCAAATCTCGCGGTGTCCTTCGCCCACACTGGTGCCCGCACCCTGCTGGTGGACACGGATCTGCGCCGGGGCCGCCTGCACCGACTCTTTGGCTATCGCAAAGATCCCGGCCTGAGCAATGTCCTCCTCGGGGAAGTCACCCTCGAACAGGCCTGCCGTCCGACTGGCCAGGAAAACCTTTCGATTCTCAGTGCCGGTCGCCACCTCGAAACGGGCACCGAACTTCTCGGCTCCCCGAAGTTTCGCGAACTGATGCAAACCATGCGCGAGCGCTACGATCGCATCGTCGTCGATACGCCGCCGGTCCTCGGGCTTTCCGAGACCTCGATCATGCAAGGCTTGGTGGACGGCGTCCTTTTTGTCATTTGGACGGGCAATACCCCGGCACGCAGCGCCAAGACCGCCGTGGACATGCTCGCCGCGAATGGAGCGAATTTTTACGGCTTCGTTCTTAACCGACTCGATCTCAGCACGACCGCAAATTACTACCAGTATTACTATTACTCCCACGACTACTACTACCAGCATCCGTTGGAGAATGCGTGAGAGCGACCTTCCCTTCCCGGCTCAAAACCCGGCGCACCGTTGAACCCGCCCGGCCCGTTCCCGTCTAACTACCCTTCTCTGCCGCCCGTTTCGGTCGTCATCCCGGCCTACAACTATGCGCATTATCTTCCGCAGGCCATTAACTCGGTGCTCACTCAGAGCCATCCTGCACTGGAACTCATCATCATTGATGACGGCTCAACCGACGGCACCCGTGCCACCGTCGCCGCCATTGCCGATGCCCGCCTCCGCTACGTTTGGCAGAAAAATGCTGGCCTCTCCGCCGCCCGCAACAGCGGCCTCCGCAAGGCACAGCATGAACTTGTCGCCTTTCTCGACGCCGACGACTTGTGGCACCCGGATTTTCTCGCGATCGCCCTTCGGCGGTTCTCCGTCCTACCTGCAGATTTCGCAATCGTCGCCACTGGCGCGGAGCGTATGGACGCATCGGGTCAGGCTCACTCGGTCCCGGCGTACACGGCTTTGCAGACTGGCGAGCTGACGGCACGCGATTTCTGCCTGCGTAACCGTCCGCTCTCTTCGTCGGTCGTTTTGAAGGGCCGAGCCTGCGCCGACAGCGGCGGGTTCGACACCTCGCTGCGCAGTTCGGAGGATCGCGACATGTGGATTCGCCTGACCGCCCGCGGACACCGCTTTTTCTACATCGACGAGCCACTCGCGCGAATTCGCCGGCATCCACAAAACATGAGCAAGAACGCGCCGCGGATGAAGCTGAACTCCCAGCGCGTCCTCACCGACGCCTGGCGTTCGGGGGCGGTCGCAAAACTCGATGTCCCATTCTGGCTGCGCGCTTTTGCGATTCACTATTTCCTCGTGGCTTGGACGCATTTCGACGACGGCCTGCGTTCGCTTGCCCTGCGCTATTGGCTGACCTCCGTAGCGCTTTGGCCATTCTTCCTTCGCCCACGGCGCGTGTTTGAACCGCCATTTTTCCGGCTTCGCGCGCTCCGCCACTTCCTCCGAGGGCAGCGCGCATGAGAATCCTCCACATCGTCGATTCCCTCGATCCGGGCGGGATGGAGAACGGCGTCATCAACATGGCGCGGGCGCTGGAGCCTCGCGGTTTCCAGATGCATGTCGCGTGTCTGGCTCGCCGCGGCGGTTTCGCGGATCGGTTACCGCATCCGGAACACGTCAGCGTGCTCGGCAAGGCGGGCGGTTTCTCACTACGTGCCGTTGTCCGACTCTCCGA
The DNA here is from genome assembly GCA_031390545.1 of Chthoniobacter sp. GTDB lineage: Bacteria > Verrucomicrobiota > Verrucomicrobiia > Chthoniobacterales > Chthoniobacteraceae > Chthoniobacter. Next base: position 19,795 of record JANMTP010000046.1, read on the forward strand.
AATAATTTCAGAACTTAAACCCGCCGTGCTGCACAGCCACAATCTCGGAGCCCTCATCTACACCAGCTTGGCGAGCGGCGGCGGGCGCCGCGGCGCCCTGCTTCACGGCGAGCACAGCCTGTTCACACCTGACGAGCTAAGCCCGCGCCGACTGCGGCAGCGCCGCTGGCTCTACCGAACCTGCCGCGCCATCCACACCGTCGCCCACCCGATGCGCGAGGAGCTGCTCGCGCTCGGCTTCCCAGCACGAAAAATCCTCGTTGTTCCGAATGGCGTCGATGCCGCGCATTTCACCCCCGGCGACCGCAGCGTTGCGCGCAATGCGCTAGGCCTCCCAGCGGGGGCGATCCTCATCGGCATCGTCGGACGTTTCGGACCCTTCAAACGCCACGGCGTGCTCCTCGATGCTTTCGCGGAAATCGCGACGCGCTTTCCGAATCTCCACCTCGTCGTTGCTGGCATCGGAGGCAGCGAGGAAAACATCATTCGCGAGCGAATCGCCGCCTCTCCCAATGCTGCCCGCACACATTTGCTTGGCTTCCAGGCCGATCCGCGGACGTGCTATCAAGCGCTTGATCTCCTTGTTTTGCCATCCGTCAATGAGGGCCTCTCGAATGCTGCTCTCGAAGCGATGGCCAGTGGCGTCCCCGTCCTCGCCAATCTCGGCTGCGGCCACGAGCAATTCATCAATTCCGGTGAAGACGGCATTATCGCCGATCTTACAACCTGCGCAGCTCTCGCCGCCGAACTTGCCAGGCTCCTTGCCGCACCGGAGCGACTCGTTGACTTCGGACGCAAAGCACGCACAAAGATGCTTCGGGAATTTTCTCTCGACGCCATGGCCGACGCCTATGCCGGCCTTTACGAGTCGATGATCGCGCCGCCCGCCCCCCCTCGCTGAATGGATCTCCTCGCCGTCATTCTTTTTCTTGTCCTCTACTATCTGCGCCCGCAGGAGTGGCCATTCGGACTCGGCGAAGTCCGCTTCGTCCAAATTGTCATGCTCACTGGTATGGCCTCGCTGGTTTTCCGCGCCCGCGGGTTGCAGCCGCGCGATCTGTTTCGCACACCGCACGATTGGGCGGTACTCGCTTTCTGGCTCTGGCTGGTTGGCTCCTCGCCCACGCCGTGGCCTACTTTTAAGGAGTCCGCCAACCTCTACATTTTCTACGTCGTCATCGTGCAGACACTTTACACCGTGCCGCGGCTGGAAAAGTTCGTCGGCTGGTGGACCTTCCTCATCGCCAGTATCGCCGCCCTGGCGCTGCTCAGTCTGCGCGGATTTGACCCACTCGGTAGTCTCGACATGACCAACGGTCCGATGCAGGGCCGCCTCGTCCTCAACCTTTCGATTTTCAATAATCCAAACGCCCTCGGCCACAGCCTCGTCCCAGCCATCCCGCTGCTCTACTATTTCTGCATTTGGAAACGGTCTGTTTTCCTCCGCACCGTCGGGACTGCGCTCATGGTCATGGTCGCAGGTTGCATCTATCTCACGTTGTCCAAAGGCGCGTTCGTTTCTGCGGCGGCGACGATTGTGGCGACGCTGAGTTTTGGTCGGCCGAAGACCGTTCAGGCGCTCATTATCGGCGGGGCCATTATGTTTGGCGGCTCCCTGCTCTACGCTCTTCCGCGGATGCAGGAGCTAAACAAAGCGAAGACCGACGAAGCGATCCAAGGCCGCATCATTGCTTTCCGGCACGGCTACAAAATGCTCACTACCCACGACAAAGGCGTCGGCTTCCGTAACTGGCAGACGAGCTTTCTCGCGCAAGGCTACAAAATGAAGCCGACGCACCACGACAAACTCGCGCTCAAAAAGCCGCGCCAGATTCTCTACAAAGCCCCGCATTCCTCGTACGTCGGCCTTGGCGCGGAACTCGGCAAACCGGGTTTCTTCCTTTTCTTCGGCATTCTCTACTGCTGCCTGCGCACCCTCGTCACCGCAAAGACCAGCACGCCGGACGAGGAGCGCATCCGGCGCATTCTTTTCGTCCTCATCGTTTCCTATATGGTCTCGTCGTGGATGGTCGATTTCGCTTACCGGCCCACGTTTTTCATGTTTGCCGCCGCCACCGCCGCGCTCCATCGGCACCTCCACGGCATCAACGAAGAACGTCGACGTAAAGACGAAGAAAAAAGCCGGGAGGAAGCCGATCCACTCACCCCGTCCTGGCGCGCGCGACTTCAGCCCCAGCCTGCACTCGAGGGCGCGCTTGCGCAGATGGGCACGCCGGCCGCCGTCCTTACTTTGGAACCGGTTCGCGAAGTCGCGCCCACCCCTTTACCTACGGAACTTCCGGTTTCCCGCATTGGCAGGGCTTGGAATCGGCTTAGCTGGGTGGACATCGCCCTCACCTTCGCCATGACCTACGCAGCGCTGCGCTATTGGGCCTACCTCATCCACCGCATGTGAGTGGGGCTGCGCTCTTCGTCTTTTGGATTAGCGCGCTGGTGCTCGCCTACACTTTTGTGGGCTACGGCGCGCTGATCGCGCTGCTGGCCCGCGGACGCGGCGCGAAAAATACCCCCTCTGCGCCATTGCCGGAAGTCACTGTCGTTGTCATCGCCCACAACGAAGAGGCGCGGATCGCGGCGCGGATCAATGATCTGTTCGCCGCCGAATACCCACCGGAAAAACTCCGCGTCCTCGTCGTCTCCGACGGCTCCACAGACGCCACCGCCGAGCGCGCCGCCACCGTCGATCCCGCCCGCGTCAACGTCCTCGCCCAACCAGCACGCGCTGGCAAAGCGGCCGGTTTGAACGCCGCCCTGGCCCGCGCCAGCACAGAAATCGTGATCCTTACCGACGCCCGGCAGCGCTTCGCACCCGACGCCATCGCCCAGCTTGCTGCGCACTTCGCCGATCCGCAGATCGGTGCCGTCAGCGGCGCGCTCGAGATCGACGCTGCTCGCAGCGCCACTGGCTCCGGCGTGGATTCCTACTGGCGTTACGAAAAAATGCTGCGCGCCGCGGAGTCGCGCTACGATTCCTGCATCGGCTGTACCGGTGCCATCTACGCCATTCGCCGCCCGCTCTTCGCCCCGCTGCCGGCGGATACCGTGCTCGATGATGTCGTCATTCCCATGCGCCTCGCTGTCGCCGGTTATCGTGTCATCCACGATCCCGACGCCTACGCCTTCGATCCGCAACCGCTTGAGCCGACCGCTGAGTTCCTCCGCAAACGCCGCACCCTCGCCGGCAACTTTCAGATGCTTTTCCGCCACCCCGAATGGCTGCTCCCCTCTCGTAATCGCCTCTGGTGGCAACTTCTTTCCCACAAATATCTCCGTCTCTGCGCACCTGTCTTACTTTGCCTCCTTCTTCTCGCCAGTCTGATTCTCGCGGCGCAGCCCTTCTACTGCGCCACTCTCGTGCTTCAGTGCCTGTTCTATTTTATGGCCCTTTCCGGGCTCATTTTCCCGTCGCTGCGCGCCAAAGTTTTCACCCTCCCCGCCGGCTTTGTTTTTCTCAATCTGACCGTCGTCCTCGCCTTCCGGCATTTCCTCACCTCAAGCGACCTTCACCGCTGGAACACGCAACAGCAGTGATCGAAAGGCTACTCGCTCGGTGCGAGACGATCCTTCAGCGCGAGGATCGGTTTTTCAAAACAATGCCAGCTCAAGGAGGCGACGGCCATGACCGTCGCCGTTTTTAAGCAGCCTTCAGCGACGTGGCCAGGCTGCGCAGTGAGTCCGAGACGCTTCCAGATCGACACGTAATACGGATCGAGCAACCAGTGGTAAACGTAGATGCCGTAGCTGATCCGCCCGAGGTAACGCAGCGGACCAAAGCTCAGCCCACGAGCCAGCACCGAGCCTGGAGCGAGAGAGCGAACAAAAAGCCAGCCGAAGAAAAGTGTGACCGCGCAAATGTAGGTCAGCTTGTATTCGATCCGCTCGAAAGCCGCCGTCCCACCTCCCTGCCGCCACCAGAGGAATTGTGACACGATGAACGCCGGCGCACCCAGCCAGCCAGCCGCGCCTGCCAATCGCGAACTGATGCCGTTTTCATAAACCTTTCCGTAGGCCAGCAACGCTCCAAAGCTCAGGGCCAGCGAGGCCCCACCCACGGGCAGCATCGTCAATATCTCCCATTTCCAGCCGGCCAACGCGCCGGTCAGCACCAGCACCGCGGATCCCAAAAAAACGACCCGCAGCATCGCTTTCAGTCGTGTTCGGGGCGTCGCTAGAACGAGCAGCGGCCAAGCCAGATAGAACTGCTCTTCGACCGCCAGCGTCCAAAAATGCGCGGCGTTCTGGAAGTCCACACCAGCGAAGACGTGGCCGAAATTTGTCGTGTAAGTTAGGTGCCACCAGAGGCCGTCGCGTAACCCCGGAGAACCAATCAGACAAAAGGCCAAGATGCTCGCGTAGTAGATCGGCGCGATGCGCAGCACCCGCCGAATGTAAAAGCGCCGCAGCGCCACCCCCTGAGTTGAACGACCGTTCGCGACCCGTTCCTTTGCGGCGAAAAGAATCGAGCTGATGAGATAACCGCTGATGATGAAAAAGATAATGACTCCGTTTTCGCCCAGCTGCGACCAGGTGTTCGGTGGCGCGTGGTGCGGAAAAAAATGCGCGACGAGCACCATCAGCGCAGCCACTGCGCGCCAGCCGTCGATGCACGGCTCGTAGCGGAGCGCGCGGGTCGGGGCAGGCGGGAGAGACACGGACATGCCCGCTGATAGAGGGCGTCTACAGTTGAGGAAAGAGCAAACACCGCTGCGGTCAGCGCCCCGCTCGCAAGGCCCTTCGCTGCCGGAAGATCAGGACGCCACAAATGGCAAGAATTACGATGAGGACGCGAAACAACGTGATTTCGGGGAGCAATTTTGGAGCTGGTGGAGTGCTAAAAAACTGCGTGAAAAGCGGCTTGCCTGCCTCCCCCGCAGGACCGAGCGGGACCACGCGAATTCCATAAACCTGCCCGCCGCGGAGTTCGCTAAAGGCGGCGGTCCACACCGCGTTGGTGCGCTCCACCGCAACCCCCGGCACCTCTTCCCACAACACTTTCAAAGCGCCCGCCTCCAGCGCGATGCGGCGCCTTTCGAAGCGAAATTTTTCCTCTGCAGTCAGCGCCGTCGGCCATTCCAAGGTTGCACGTGTCGCCTCCAGCCGGGTTAATCTGACACCTTTTGGACGCTGGAGATCCACTTGCAGCTCCGCCGGAATGGCCAGCACCGGTGCCGGCGTGGGCCCGCCATTTGAAACCACTGCGGCGTGCCGTTCCGAGCCGGTTCCGGTACTCGTGCGAATCAGGGTGGGTGCCGTTGAAGCAGGCGCGAGCAATTCAGCCTCGACCAACAGCTCGATCCTTTGCTGCTCGCACGCCACCGTCAGCCTCGCCCGATACTTACCGGGGTTCGCCGTCGGCTCGGTGCGCAAGGCGAAAACTTTTTTCTCCCCCGGGGCAAGCACTGTGCCGCTCTCCTCGGTGGAGAACGGCGCGGCAATTTCCCAACGAACCTGCGCAGGAGCGCCGCCGATGTTTTCCAACTCAAAACTCGCCCTCGCGGTCTTACCAGACTCCACGCGCCCGAAGGCCACCCCCGGGCGGGACGCCCGCACGATACCGCCGGATTGCGGAGCGGTGACCGGCACACGCAACGTCAGCCCCTCGGACTCGATACGCACCTCGCCGGTAAGCACGGCCACATCTGCAGCCGCGGTCTGCGCGGTCACGCTGACCTTGCCGAGAGCCGGCACCGTGACCTCCGCCGGAAGCTGCAACCGTTCACCGCCGCTGAGCCGCGCCCGGCGCTCTGTGTCGGTTTGATTCGTCAGCTCAAACGTCCCCGTTCGCACCGGATCTCCCACGGCATTTTGCAGCATCAATTTCGTGGGCGCAGCGACCAATGCGGCGAGCGCGGTCCCCCGCACAAGGACGCTGGTCTCCGGCTGCGAAGTGAATCGCACCGCACTTTCAAAGTCGCCGCCTGCCGCGGGCGCGAAGACCACCTTGAACTCCACCCGCTCCCCCGCACCAAGCCGGTAGCTCGCCGAACCCTCGATCCTCCACGGTCCCCCAACCTCCACTTTCCCCTCGGCTCGCCCGCCACCCCGGTTGCGGATCTCAATCGATTTCGCGGCCGACTGGCCCGCAAGCATCGATCCGAAATCCTGGGCTCCGGGCAAGGCCAGCTCCGGCGGCTGATCGGTGATCGTAATCAGCACATCCACCGCCGCCGACACTCCGACACTGTTTTGCACCGCATAAGTAAAGCGGTCGCGCGAAACTTCGAGGTCAGCCGGCGGGCTATAAACCACCGTGCTCACCTCGCGACCTGCCACCTTCGGCTCCGTGACTTTGCCGTATCGCGGCTTGGTGCGGATCAGATACTTCAACGCCTCATTGTTTTGCCCAAAGATGCGCAGCGCGATTTCCGCGGTCTCACCGCGACGCACCTGCACCTTTAGCGGCTGGGCGGGCGGCGGAACGGCAGGGAGCGGGGGCGGGGTTCGCACTCTTTTTTCCGCCGCAGAAGCGGGCGTGAGAAAGTTCGCGCAGAGCACTGCGGCGCAGCAGAAAAACGGGAGGAACTTTCGCACAATGTCGGAAAGGTTGCGCAGCCTGCCACGCGCCGTCCACTCATTCCGCGTGGGTAGGCCCGCAACCTGATTATGTGATTGCCGCCGTCTGGACGCGCCGGTAAGAAACTGCAACTTTCCACCGCCGCATGAGCCACGTTCGCCCATTCACCACTCTCGCCTTCTTCGTTATTCTGTTCGTTGGCGGCCTCGGGCAAAAGGCTACCGCTCAACTTTGGGGCGCACGCAACCCGAACGCCCCGATGCGCAAGGCGAATGAAATGATCAGCCGGCAGGCTCCGCCCAGAATCAACCGCGACCTCGAATCCGTTATCCAGCCCGACAATTCCCACGTCATCATTTCGCTCTCGAAACAGCGCGCCTACCTCATGACTGGCGATGACGTGTATATCGACACGCCGGTTTCCACGGGCAAACGCGCCGGCATGACCCCAACGGGTCGCTTCACGATCACGCAAAAACATGCCGACCACCGTTCCAGCGTGTACGGCAATTTCGTTGATCGCAAAAGCGGCCGTGTCGTCCGCGCCAACGTCAGCACGAAGGTCGATTCCGCGCCGAGCGGCACTCGCTACGTAGGGGCACCGATGCTGTGGTTCTGCCGTCTCACGAACAGTGGCGTGGGTTTTCACACAGGCATCCTTCCTGGGTACCCGGCCTCCCACGGTTGCATCCGCCTACCCGCGGAGATCGCGCCGATTGTTTACTCGAAAGTGAAACTGGGGACAAAGGTTGTCATCCAGTCGTAGCCGACTGGCGTTCAGCCCTCGACCAACTTTCGCCGCAGCAAATCCAGCGCGGTCTGCGCCGCCAGATCTTTGAAGGTCTCGCGTTCGCTTTGAAAGCGATGCCGTTCGACCTGCGTCGGCCCCAGCTTCGTCGCCAAAGCGATGAAGACCGTGCCCACCGGCTTCGCCTCGCTCCCACCGCCCGGGCCCGCGATACCCGTCGTCGCGAGCGCATGATCCGCGCCGGACACCGCGCGCGCGCCCTCCGCCATCGCCGCCGCCACCTGTGCGCTGACGGCGCCGTGCTCGGCCAGCAAAACCTGTTCGACGCCGAGCGCTCGGGTCTTCGCTTCATTGGCGTAGGTCACAAAACCCTGCGTGAAAACTGCGGACGCGCCCGGCACGTTGGTCACCCGGTTGGCAAGTAACCCGCCCGTGCACGACTCCGCGATGGCGAGCGTCTCGGTGCGGTCCGTGAGCAGATCGACAATGACTTTTTCCAGTGCCCGACTGTCTTGTGAAACAACCTGCGCTCCGAGTTTCTCCAGCACAATTTCCCGCGCCTGCGTGAGCAACTCCGGAGCGCCGATCAACCGCAGATCGACCTCGCCGGGCCGCGCGCAGTAGCCAACCTCAAGCCCGAGCGCGAGCAGCGGTTCGCCCACGAGTTCCTCAACGCCCGACTCGCCCACGCCAGCGAGGCGATAGCTATTCATCGCAAACGCCGCGGGCGACGGCAGCAGCTTTTGCAAAACCGGCACCACCTGATCGGTGAACATTGGCTTCAATTCGCGCGGCGGTCCCGGCAGCAGAAAAATGTGCGGTGTGCGCCGTGATGCCCCTTGATCCAGCGGCGGGAAATAGAGTCCGGGTGCGGTTCCATGGGGATTCGTTAGCACCACCGCCCCGACGGGACGCTGCGCCTGGCGTCGATTCCGCGGGCTCATTTTCAGCGCGCGACGCGCAAAGCGCTCTTCGATAGCGCGCATAATTTCCGGATCGTGGACCAGCGTTAACCCGAGCAACTCCGCCACCACCTCGCGGGTCACATCGTCAGTCGTCGGCCCGAGTCCCCCGGTGACAAACACGATTTCAGAGCGTCCCAAGGTTTCTTCCACCGCCTCGCGAATCGCCGAACCATCGGGAACCGTGACCTGCCGCTCGATCCGCAAGCCGAGTGGGAAAAGTGCTTCGGCCAAAAACTTGAGGTGTGTATTGATGACGTTGCCGAGGAGCAACTCGGTGCCCGTGTTAATGACTTCGACGCGCATGAGAAAAGAACAGAAGCAGGCGGAAATTTGCTAACGAAGCTTCAGCGGCTCATCCCCGAGTCGCCTGCACATCCTGCAAATCGCCGGGCTCGCAGGTCACATTGAGTTCGATGGGGCGACAGCAAACGGCGCAGTCTTCGATCGTTGAGTAGCCGCCTTGCGAAGTGTCCACCGTCGTCGGGAAATACTCGCCGCACCACGGGCACGGGATTTCCGTCTCGACGATGTAACTCACGGCTCCAGCTTCAGTCGCGGCGCGTCGCTCCACAGATCTTCGAGACTGTAAACGCCGCGTTTTTCGTGGTGGAAGATGTGCACAACCACGTCGGAATAGTCGGCGACGATCCACTGACTCGTGGGATAGCCGTCGATAGCCATCGGGGTGACGCTGTGCTTGGTCTTGATCTGGTCGTGCAGTTCACCGGCAATCGCTTTCAAGTGCGGGTCGGAAGTGCCGGAGCAGATCACAAAGAAATCCGTGAAGGTGGAGATGCCGCGGAGATCGAGGACGACGAGGTCCTCAGCTTTTTTTTCGGCGGCGTAGTGTGCGCAGAGGCGCGCGAGTTGTTCAGATTCGATGGGTGGCTCCTGGTAAAGATGATGGTCGGCGATAATCGAGCGCACGGGCTCGGGAGTGAAATAACGAATGGACGCGCCACGCGCAACCCGCGCGCGAATCTCCGTCGCCGAGATGTCGATGTGCCGGGCGAGCGTGGGAAAGCGGTAGATTTCGTCCACGGCGTCAGCCCCGCGACCAAAGACCACGAAATGCACGAGGCGACGCAAGTCGTCGAAGCCTCGCCAGGTATGCAGTTCGCGCACGTTGTCTGCGCCGATGAGGTAGTGAAGTTGCGCGCCGGGAAACTGGGCGGCAGCGCGCTCGACGGTATCGATGGCGAAGCTCGGGCCGGGGCGCTGGAGCTCCGAGTCATCCAAAGCAAAGCGCGGCTCATCGGCCAGCGCGGCGACGAGCATGGCGCGACGCAGGGCACCGTCGGCCGGGGTGCGCCCGAGTTTATGGGGCGAAAGTGCCGCGGGAATGAAGATCACGCGCTCCAACTCGAGTTGCTCCACGGCGTCGCGCGCCAGCATGAGGTGCCCGTGGTGGACGGGATCAAACGTGCCGCCGTAGAGGGCGATGCGGAGGGTGGATTGCGGCATGGACTTGTGAATGGTGATTTGTGAATGGTGAACGTTACGTCGCCCCGCAAGCACGCTCTTTCCATCTCCCATGCCCCAATCCTCTCTCGGACAGCTTCTCCTCACCGGCGTTCCCGGCCCGGTACTGGATGCCGAAACCGCCGCGACGTTCCGGCGGTTGCAGCCGGGTGGATTTATTTTGTTCGGGCGAAATATCCAAACGGCGGCGCAGTTGCGGAAGCTGATCGACGATTTGCGGGACCTCTGCGACGTCGAACCGATCATCACGATCGATCAGGAAGGCGGGCGGGTTTCGCGCCTGAAACTCGTGGGCACGGAACCGCCGAATGCAAACCAGCTCCGCGACAAGGGTGACCTTGGATTGATCGCGCGGCATGGAGCGATTACGGGGCGGCTGCTGCGGATGTTTGGCTTTAATCTCGACCTCTGCCCGGTCCTCGACATTTCGTTCGACGACGAAGCCGACAATTCTCTACGCGGGCGCTGTTACGGCGATGACGTGGCGCAAGTGATCACCAACGCGAGCGCGTTCAACGACGCGCTGCGGGGCGAAGGTGTGCTGAGCTGCGGGAAACATTTTCCCGGCTATTCGCGCGCCCCGCTGGATGCCCATCACGAGCTGCCGGTGATTCCGCTGAGCCGCCCGGACCTGGACGCTCACGAGTTAGCGGTCTTCCGCTATTTCGCGGACAAGGTGGACTCGATGATGATCGGCCACGGCTTCTACCCGAGTCTGGAAAGCACGCAGACGCCCTCGTCGCTTTCGCGCCCAGTGATCACGGATTTGCTTCGCGGCGAGCTAGGCTTTGCGGGATTGGTAATGACGGACGATCTCGATATGGGCGCGATCCTGAATCACTACGGCTTGGAGGAAACGATTCGGTTGGCGATCACGGCGGGCAATGATCTGGCGATGATCTGTCATCGCGTGAACGTCGTCGCGGAGGCGCACCGGCATTTGCAGACCGTGCCCCGCGCCGAGCTGGACCGGGCTTTGGCCAACATCGCGGCGTTCAAGGCGAAGATGGTGCCGGCCGACCCTTGGGATGAGGCGGAATTCCGGCGGCGCGATGCGGAGGTATGGGATCTGCGGGTGGCGGTGCTCGGCGAGGCCGGCGCCGCGGAGCGCAGCCCGGAAGACGGCAAACGCTCGCCGGTGGAGATGTATTAGATGAGTGTCGCGAGCTACCGCGTGCGCGGTCTGTTGCACCCACTGCTCGAATCAACGCAGGTCTTTTTTCTCTACACTGCGCTGCTGGAATTGGCCGATGCGGGCGAGATTGAGCTGACTTGGGATGCCACAAGCCGGGCCGCGGATTACGCAATCACCATGGAATTGGAACGCTGCGCGGACGGCGCACGTCGGCGGGTGTGCTTCGATATCCACGATCGCAGCTACCTCTTTTTCGAGCCGGAGTTGAAAGCGTGCGACGTGTATTTCAAGCGCAGTCACTTTGCTCCGGATGTGGCGAAGCTCCCGGCCGAACTGCGGGCGAAAGTGGTCGCGTTCGGGCCGATCTTCGGGCCGGGACATCGCTCCGCGCCTGTGCCGCTCGTGGCCGGTTGGTTGCGCTACGCTTTCGCCAATCCGCGCAAGGCGGTCGCAAGCTTCCGTCATCTCACGGACTTCCTGCGCCTGCCGGTCACGCGCGATTTTGAGCGCGGGCCGGATCACGACATGCCGCCGCGTGTCCTGCTCCAGACGCGACTCTGGACGGATTCCGAAGTCACCGCGCCGCCGCATGCCCCGGAGATCAATGAGGAGCGCGTCGGCGTGGTCCGCGCGCTGCGCCGGGCGCTCGGCGAGCGCTTTGTCGGCGGCGCTCTCGCCACGCCTTTCGCGCAGCGGGAATATCCCGACGTGGTTTGCCATTGGGACACGCGGCGCTCAGCTTATCTGAAAACCATGCAGACCTGCTCGATCGGGATTTACACGAAAGGCTTGCACCACGCGACCGCTTGGAAGCTGGGCGAATACGTGGCCGCGTCGATGTGTGTGGTCGCTTCGGAATTGCGCAACGATTTCGCCATACCCTTCACTGCGCCGCGGAACTATCTCCCTTTCGCGAGCGGGGACGAATGCGCCGCGCAGTGCCTGCGGCTTTTGGAGGATCGTGAAAGGGCCCGCGCAATGGTCGAGGCGAATCACGACTATTACTGCGAGCATGTTCGCCCACCGCGCCAACTCCGCCGCTGGCTGGATTACGCCTTCGCTTCCGCCACCTAGGCCGGACCCAGATTCAGCGAACGGTTGGCTGCCGGGGAGGGCGTAGGCGGAGGCGTCGGCGTTCCGCTCATGCGCACCCATTCCTGAAGCGTTTCAGTAGCGACGACCGAACGGGTCGCGGGGGCGGCTCCGCCCGTGAGCACGATGCGCACGGTATCGAGCAGAATGAACACATCGAGAAACAGGCTCATGTGCTTCATGTAGTAGAGATCGTATTCCAGCTTACGCCGCCCATCGGCAACGGAAGCGCCGTAGGGATAGCTGACCTGCGCCCAGCCGGTGATACCCGGTTGGACCATCAACCGCTCCTGATAGTAGGGAATCTCCGTGGCCAGCATCTGAATGAGTTCCGGGCGCTCGGGACGTGGGCCGACGAAAGACATATGACCGCACAGCACCTGCCAGAGCTGCGGGATTTCATCGATCCGATAGCGGCGCAGCAGGCGGCCGATCGGCGTCACCCGCGGATCGCCCGCGGCGCTCCATTGCGCGCCGTCCTTTTCCGCATCCACGTGCATGGTGCGCAGCTTGGTCATCTGAAACTCACGACCGAAGCGGCCGGCGCGGACTTGGCGATAAAAAACGGGGCCTCGAGAGGTCAGACGAATTGCAATGGCCGCAAACGCGACGAGCGGGGCGCCCAGGAGCAGTCCAATGGTGGAGCAGACGATGTCGAAAAGGCGTTTCACCTTTTTGATGTAAAGCAGGTGCGGCTCGCCGCTCGCATTGAGCAGCCACTCTGGGCTGATTAGTTCCAGCGGCACGTATTGCTCGACCTCTTCGCAAACAATGACCAGTGGCATGACGGAAATGCCGGAATAGCGCAACTTGCAGAAATGCCGCGTCAGCGTGGCGTCGGCCAGGCTCTTGTTCGTGCAGAGCACGCGGTCAATGCGCTCGCGTTTGACGATTTCGGCAAGGTCTTCCACCTGTCCCAGAAAGTGCCCGCCACCAGCCGGACGGTAGCCATTGAAAGCGACCACGCCGACCAACTCCAGATTGTGCCCGCTGAAGTTCTTAAAAAGCCGCGTCTCTACTTCGTCAAAAGCGCTCGTGACGATGTAGGCCACGCGTTCCCGCGCAGTCCGGAGTGCATGCAGGAGGAAGACGTGGTGCACGAGAATCACCAGATAGCCGGTGATGGCACCCAAAAGCATGACGCCGCGACCCAGCGGTCGGGCCGAGAGAGCATAGGTGCCGCCAATGACCACGAGCACCGCTGCCAGCGTGCAAGCCAGCAAAATAAACGAGCGCTCGAACGTTCCTCGATGCGCGCTGTGCGTGCTGTAAAGACCAACGATGTAGATGATCGCTGAGAAAACCACTCCGCCAAATGCCAGGACCGGCCAGTGCGTCCAGAACGATTCCTGAGCTTCGTCGCCAAACCGCAGCAAGATGCCGGCAACGAAAGCGAGATAGAAGAACACCGCGTCCATGGCGAAGTGGAGCGACACATGAAACCAGTGCTTGCGGAGAATACCGTTGCTGTTCATGCAGGCTTAAGTGGAGAAATAACGCGGTGATTTTAACGAGGCTAAAATCTTTATAGCGGGGGGATGAAAGTTGAGAGCGATGAACGGGCCACGGCAAGCCTTCATTTGCAAATCTTTCGCTACTTGCCCGCATCCCCCTTCGTCTCCAGCGTCCGTGTTCACGAATGTCTTCCGTGCCGCCGCTCGCTATTCCGCTCATTTCCGCGGTGGGGTATGCCGTCGCGGCTCTGACGCTGAAACGCGCCACCGGCGAGGGCGTCGGTCCGTGGCGAATCAGCTTTGTCACGAATTTGGTCATTGCGGCCGTCTTTTCACCCCTCTGGCTGCGCCCCGCTGAACAACCCGCCAATTTTCTGCACGTCGGTCACGCAGCCCTCGCGGGCCTGCTTTTTTTCATCGGCCAAATTTTTACCTTCCTCGCGCTCAGTCGCGGTGATGTCTCGGTCGCTACTCCGGTCCTTGGCTCAAAAGTGATTTTCGTCGCTCTTTTCACTGTTCTTTTTGGAACAGCGGCGGTCACGCCGGCCATGTGGGCGGCTGTATTCATCACCGCCGTGGCCACCGCCTTGTTGGGCAGCGGAGGTCAGCGCAAAGATAATGCCGCCTTGCTGCGCAGCCTCCTCTATGGCTTCACCGCGGCTCTGGCCTTTGCGCTCACTGATGTCCTGCAACAGCGCTGGGTCGCTTTATGGGGCTTCACCCATTTTGCGCCGACCATGTTCGCGTTTGTGGCGCTGCTCTCACTCGGGCTCATTCCGTTCTTCCAAGGAAGTCTTCGTGACCTCACTTCAGCTACGTGGCGCTGGGCTCTGGCGGGCGGGGTGCTTCTCGGCCTGCAAGCACTCGGCATCGCTTGGAGCATCCTGGCCATCGGAGCCACGACCACGAACATCCTCTACAACTCTCGCGGCATGTGGTCCGTCGTGCTCGTGATGGGGGTGGGGCACTGGTTCGGCAACTTTGAGCGCGACCTCGGACGCGCTGTCATGCTCCGTCGGCTCGCCGGCTCAGCCTTGCTGCTGGTGGCCATTGCGCTGATCACGCAACGGCACCCGGCTTGAGCGGAACACGGGTTCGTTGAATGTCGCTTCCTCATCCGACTTGGGAGCCGACGCTTTCGGTGCTTTGCGGGGCGGCCGGGGATGCACGCGCGGCTTGACGATGCTCTTGCCATCCGGCCCCGCCGCCACCGCATCCAGCCCGCTACCGACCGCCACGATGCAGGCAAAAACTGGAGCCGCGCCAAACCGTTGCCGCTGTGGGCTGGTGTACCAAAGCCGTAAGTCGATCTCGCCTTCTCCCACGGCTTGGAAAACCCATTTTTCTTCCCCCCGGTGTGAACCTTCGACTGGAATAAATTCCTGCGAGATGAGTTTTAGTACGGTTGGGTCCGGGATGAAAGACAAACGCCATTTGTTCGCACTCTTCGCATTGGCGGACAAAAAAACCGTGACCGTGCCGCCGGGCTTCACGCCGACAATCGAGTCCCGCTCCGACTCGTAGATGACCGCGTTTTCCACCGGAGGCGGCAAGGCGATGGCCGGCAGCTCGCGCTTGGTGTCGGCATACTTCTTGGCCTGAGGCGCTTGGCAGGCAGCCAAGGCCACGACGCAGACGACGAAAGTGAGTGAATTTTTCATAGCGACAATAAACCAGCGGTACCGCTTTTCGTAATGAGACACCGCCATGGACTTGTCGAGATCGATTTCAGCAAAGATTTACTCCGATACTTGGCGCACGACGTGACTGGTGGCCACACGGAGGCGAGCGGCCAAAACCCGAGCCACCCCCAAGGCCGGATGCTCGTGATCCCCGACCGACTGTTCAAAGTCTTCTCGATCCAGTCGAAAAAGCACCGCGGATCCGCTAGCGATAGCTGTGGCCGAGCGCGGCAAATTTTCAATGAGCCCCATCTCGCCCACAGTTTCGCCCGACCCAGCGTGGGCGATGGGCTTTCCATCGACGAAAATTTCCACGCGACCGTGGCGAATCAAATAGAGGCAGTCGCTGGCTTCACCTTGACGGAAAATGCACTCGCCGTCGGTGCAGCGCCGGACGCGACGGCGGTCGGCGAGGGCCGCGAGTTCGCCGCCCACGTATGCCCAGAGCATGCGGGCGAGAAAGCCGACGCACATTCCGATCAGCAACCCGGTGGAATTTGCCACCACATCCGCGACTTCAAAGCTCCGGCCCGGCAGCATCCGCTTCTGCGCAAACTCAAGCCCCACACCAGCCGCGACGATGCCGAGTAGCGCGGGCAAATACCACCGCGGAGGCAGCCCCATAACCACGAGCATCCCGAGCAGCAGATAGCCCACGCCGTGGATGATTTTGTCTAAACGGATTTGCGCCTCGCCCGCAGCGGCCAAACTGCCCATGCCGATGAAAATGAGCCCGCCAAACGCAGCCACGGTGAAGACGAGACGAAGACGCGGCGGGATGTCGGGCATACGCGCAGTATGTAAGCCGGCGCGCTCGGCTTTGTCAGTTCCTTTGCCCGGGGGGAGCATCCGCTCGCCAAGCCGCTGTGAACCTTTCTACCTTCGCTTATGGCTTACGACTCCTTCTCCGCTTTCCTCGCAGCGCTCGACCAAGCGGGCGAGTTGCAGCGCATCAGCGCGCCTGTAGCGACGGAGTTGGAAATCAGCGCGTGGGCGGATCGGGAGATGAAATCGCCCGACGGTGGAAAAGCGTTGTTGTTTGAAAAACCGACCATCCACGGCGTGGTCTCCCCATTTCCCCTCGCAGTGAACACCCTCGGCTCCCGCCGCCGAATGGCACTCTCGCTTGGCTTGAAATCGGTCAGCGAGCTTGCGGCGCAAATGCAGCTCATCCTCAAAGCAAAACCGCCCACCTCGCTCCGCCACGCTTGGACGCTCGCGATGCAAGGCCTCGACCTTCTGAACGCGAAGCCCCGCCACGTCCGCAGCGGCCCGTGCAAGGAAGTCATCCACCGCTTCGACACGAAACCAGAAACTAGAAACCAGAAGCCCGAAACGCTTCCCACCCTTCTCGACCTGCCCATCCTGCAATGCTGGCCTCAGGACGGCGGGCGCTTCCTCACCTTTCCCTGCGTCCACACGAAGGACCCCGACACCGGCGAGCGAAACCTCGGAATGTATCGCATGCAGGTCCACAACGACCGCTCGACCGGCATGCATTGGCAGGTCCACAAAGTCGGCGCGCGGCATGGCAAGCGGTATTACGAAAAGGGTGAACGCATGCCCGTAGCGGTCACGCTCGGCGGCGATCCCGCCTACACTTTCGCTGCCACCGCCCCGCTCCCGGACGGGCTGGATGAAATCATGTTCGCCGGCTTCATCCGCAAAAAATCCGTCCCGTTGGTGAAGTGCGAAACCGTGGATCTGGAAGTGCCGGCGGATGTCGATTTCGTTCTCGAAGGGTACGTCCAGCCCGGCGAAACGCGGCCCGAGGGTCCCTTCGGTGACCACACCGGATTTTATACGCCCGTCGATGACTACCCGGTCTTTCACCTCACCGCGATCACGCATCGAAAAGACGCCGTCTATCCCTGCACCGTCGTGGGCATTCCGCCGATGGAGGACTTCTACATGGGCACCGCGAGCGTGGCGATTTTCCTGCCGGTCTTTCAAATGAACTTCCCCGAGATCGTTGATCTCGCGCTCCCCGCCGAAGGGGTTTTCCACAACCTCGTTTTCGTGAGCATCCGAAAACAGTATCCGTGGCAGGCCTACAAAATCATGCACGGGCTGTGGGGCATGGGGCAGATGATGTTCAGCAAATATATCGTGGTCGTGGACGCGGATTGCGATGTGCACAACACCAGCGAAGTCCTCTTCCGCCTCTGCGCAAACACCGATCCCCAGCGCGATTCGACCTTCGTGAAAAGTCCGTGCGACGCCCTCGATCACGCGCCCACCGTGCCCTGTATCGGCACGCACATGGGCTTCGATGCCACGCGCAAAATGCCCGGGGAAGGCCACACCCGCGGCTGGCCCGAGCTGGTCAAAATGCCGCCGGAAATCCTCGCGCGCATCGACGCGCTGCGGGCCGGCGGCGCGTAGCTATTTGCCGGTCACATCCAGACAGACCGCTTCCTTCGTGCTCCGCGCGAAGACTTGCCCGTTGCTGATGACTGGCGTCGTCCAGCATTTGCCGTCGAGCACTTTGCTGCGGGCGAGTTCCTTGTAGCTCGCGGAATCGGCGGCGAAAACCACCAACTCCCCCGCGTCAGACAGTGCCAGCACTTTGTCGCCGGCGAGGATGACATGACCTGGGCCGAAGCCGGGCTTTTCCCACTTCACCTCGCCCGTCTTCACGTCCACGCACTTCACCGGCCCGTTGCCGTATTCTTTGAACTGGAACATGCCGTAAAGAAAACCATCCTTCGCCACGGGCGTGCTCCAGTGGTTGGCCAGCGGCTTGTTCCCACGCAGGCGATAGATCTCCGTGGCCTTAAAAGTAGCCCCTTCCTTGGTGATTTTCACCGCGCCCGCGCCCACCCCGTAGCCGGCTGAGCAATACACAATGTCGCCCGCTACCACCGGCGAAGCCGCGGTCGAAACCTTATAATCAAACGGATAGCGCCACAGCTCCTTGCCCGTCTTTGGCTCCACCGCGAGCAACCCACTTTGCAGGAAAAAAATAACCTGCGGCTGGCCCAAAATCACCGCCGGCACCGGAGTGGCGTGAGTCATCTTCTCGTCGAAGGCCTTCCAAACTTCGCTGCCATCTTTTGGATTGAGCGCGAGCAGCGACTGCCCTGCTCCGCCACCGGCCACATAAAGCAATCCGCCCGCGAGCAGCGGCGAGGCCGCATTCTGCCACTGGATATTGCGCCCGCCATTGTCCTTCAAAAGATCACGCGTCCACAGAAGCTTGCCCGTCGCTGCTTCAAAGGCGCGGACCGCGAGCTGCGAAGAAGTGGTATAAACGCTTACGCCATCCGTCGTCGGCGTCGAGCGCGGACCGTCACCGCCCTTGTTCTCGCCCGTGCCATCATCGCCGCCGCCGTCGTATTTCGGAAAATTCAGCGGCGCAAACCACAGTTCCTTGCCCGTCTTCGCATCGTAAGCCACCAAGCTCTCCTGCTTCGCGCCTTCGGCATCTTTCAGTGACAGCGAAAAGGCCCGCCCACCGGCCACCGCGAACGAACCAAAGCCACCCTCGCTCGGCACTTTCCAGATCTGCTTCGGCGCAGCCCCGCCCAACGGCAGCACGATTTTCTCGGGCGAAACACCATCCCCGCCAGGCCCGCGATATTGCGGCCAGTCAACGGCGTGAAGCGGCAGTGCAGCGAGCGTGAGGAGGGGGAGGAGGGCGCGGTGTTTCATGGTTTAGGGTTAGGAGTTAGTTCGGAAAAACGGCAGGTGACACGGATGAACCCAGGTGGGCGTGGATGGTTGCACTCGGGATCGATGTTTCCTTCGCAACCAGTCTGACTGGATGCTCAGCGAGCCGAGGAGAGAAGGAGGTCATCAAAACGGATTGGCGTGCCCGAAAACGGACTACCCCATATGCCCGCGCGTCCAGCCGCAGGCGCCTCTTTTGTCTCAAAAGTCAGCGTCCAAGCCGCTGGCTCCGGGCTCCCCGCCGGCCACGCCTTGCCCTCGACGATCCAGCCCGGACCGGCCTTGCGAATCTGCACGCGAAGACTCGTCCAAGTCGCGTCCGCCCAGTCGTAGGGCACGCTTTGACGCGGTTCGTCGCCTTGGAAGATCTCCAGCGTCTTCTTCGCCGCGCTGACCTGCAGCCGATAGCCACCCACACCGCCAAGGCTAACGCCGAATGTCGGGAACTTGCGCCCCTTCTTCGTCCCAAAAAAGCGCGCGCTCGCCGTCGCGTCACCCGCCGGAGTCGGCCCAAAAAGCAGCCCAAACGTATCGAGCGGTTCGCCGGGCAGCTCGAGAAACTTCCCATCTCTTCCCTCCGCCCTCACCGCAAAATCTCCCGACATCACCATCATCTCCGCCGGCGTCTTCCCGACTTCTGCAGCCTCGAAATCATTGCGATAAAGCGCCTTCATCTCCGCGCCCGACGCCTCCACCAGACCCAGCGAGACGGCGACGGCGAATTGGAAAAGGCGCGGGGTTTTCATCGGCGAGGCGTTACAGAAACAACGGGCGGCGGCACCTGTCCAGACCGTTCACCGCGCATCTTCTTAGCGGAGTTAAGAAATAAAAACCGTGTCATCCTGAGCAGAGTGTAGCGCAGTCGAAAGTCGAGTCCGCAAGACGCCGGTGGGTTCCGTGGCCTGCGGCAAACCCCGGCGGTTCATTGACGTGTTGAGCTTTATCGAACCACCAGGATCCTTCGACTGCGCTACGCCCAACTTTCCGCCTCCGCTCCGCTCAGGATGACACGCTTTCTGAATTCCGGCACACCTACGCCTCCACCCGCGGTTCCGTCGGCTCCACGATTTCAAACTGCACCTTCTCTCCATGCCGCGCCCCGGCCGCGCTGAGCAAATTGCGGATAGCGATGATCGTCTGCCCATGCTTGCCGATGACCTTGCCGATATCGCTTGGCCGCATCCGCACATGGAAAACCGTCTTCCTGTTCACAAGCTGCCGCGTCATCACCACCTCCTCGGGGTGATCGACGAGCTGGCGGAGGATGAAAACAAGAAACTCCTGCATGGGCGAAAATAAATGCGCACCCTCCTGAAAAAAGGCGAGCCTTTGTTCAAACCAACGCTCAACCCGGTACGCGCACTGTGCCCAGGCCGTGAACCTGGGCACAGAAAAATGGCAGTGCCACCGAGAGGCGTGGGACTATACCGTCACACCGAGGAGGCGAAGCGCGCCTGCCTGGACTAAGCGGCGGGGACGGCGACTTCTTTTTTTCGCGCCTTTTTGATGATGCTGCGGACGGTGTCCGAAGGCTGGGCGCCGTTTTTCACCCAGTAATCAACACGGGTAAGGTCGATGTTGGCGTTGTCGCCCGGCTTCTTGGGATCGTAGTTGCCGATGAGCTCGATGAACTTGCCATCACGCGGGCTGCGCTGATCGGCGACGACGACTTTGTAGTAGGGGTTGTTAAGACTGCCTTCGCGGCGAAGGCGGATGCTGACGGCCATAATAGTGTGGTGGTTTTTGGTGGAGTGATTCGGTCGGTTAAAATTTCTGGCGGCGGATGTCGAGGTTCGGCGTGCCTTGGCGCGCCATCATCTTTTTCATCTTGCCCATGCCCTTCATCATCTTCCGCATCTGGCCGAAGCGTTGAAGGAGGTCGTTCACTTCCGTGACGGTAACGCCGCTTCCACGGGCGATGCGCTGGCGGCGGCGGGCATTCAAAATGTCCGGGTTGGATCGCTCGGCCAGCGTCATCGAAAGCACAATGGCTTCGACCCGCTTCATCTGCTTTTCGTCAACGGAAAAGTTTTTGAGGTTACTCATGCCGGGGATCATGCCAAGGAGATTTTCCAAGGGGCCCAGCTTCTTGAGCATTTTGAACTGCGCGAGGAAGTCGTTCAGATCGAAGGATGCGGTGCGCATTTTCTCCTCCATGCGCTTGGCTTCATCCTCGTCGATCATTTCGGCAGCCTTTTCGACCAAGCCGACGATGTCGCCCATGCCGAGGATGCGCCCGGCGAGACGGTCGGGGTAGAAGGGCTCGAACTGGTCGAGCTTTTCGCCGACGCCGGCGAATTTGATCGGACGCTGCGTGACCTCGCGCATGGAGAGGGCGGCGCCGCCGCGGGCGTCGCCGTCGAGCTTCGTAAGGACGAGGCCGGTGATGTCGAGGGCCTCGTGGAAATGGGTGGCGACGCTGACCGCCTGCTGGCCGGTGGCGGCGTCGGCAACGAGCAGGACTTCCTGCGGCTGCAAGAAATCGCGCAGGCCTTTGATTTCAGCGATGAGCGCGGCGTCGATTTCCTGCCGGCCAGCGGTGTCAAAGATGGTGACGTTGCCCGCCTGTTCTTTACTCCAGGCGAGGGCCTGAGTGGCGACTTTCAGCACGTCCGTCTCGCCTTTCTCCGGGGTGAAGACGGGGACGCCGACCTGTTTGGCGAGCTGGGCGAGTTGCTCGATGGCGGCGGGGCGGTGCAAATCGCAGGCAACGAGAAGCGGCGCTTTGCCTTGTTTCTTAAGCCACGCGGCGAGCTTGGCGCTGGAGGTGGTTTTGCCTGCGCCGTTCAGGCCGACCATCATGATGCGAGCGGGCTTTTCGAGGTTCAGCGGGGCGTTATCGCCGCCGAGCAGAGCCGTCAGCTCATCGTGAAAGATTTTGACGATCTGCTGGCCTGGCGCGACGCCGCGAAGCACAGATTCGCCGAGCGCCTTGTCTTTAACCCGCGCGATGAACCCTTTGGCGACGCCGAACTCCACGTCCGCCTCCAGCAACGCCATGCGCACGGCGCGCAGGGCGTCGGTGATGTTCGTCTCCGAAATCTGCCCATGCCCCCGGAGGTCTTTGAAGACGTCTTGGAGCTTATCGGCGAGCAGGGAAAACATGATTGGCGGGCGCGCAGACTAGCGCACTTTCCCGCCTTGTCGAAAAAAACCTCCCCCGTGAGGCTGCGTGAATAGCGGTCGGTGAAGGGTGAATGGATTTCCGCGAGCGGCGCCCTCCCTACCGGTTCCTATTCACCGATCACCCTCCCGTCCTCTTCCGCGGTGGAAGCGGAGCCGGGGTCGCCGCGTCGGGCGGAGCGCCGTCAGGGTTGTAGTTGAAAACCCAGCGCGCTTCAACGGGCCGCCCGCCGCTTTTCGCGGAGATAATGACGGTGTAGCTGCCGGGAATGAGGGGCTTGGCGACTTTGTAGGTGATGTTCTTGGTCGCCGTGTCAAAGCTCGCCGGGACCACGCCGGCCCCACTCAGGCGCATGATCACGCTGCCGGGATCGAGCGCGCCCATGCTGGCGAGGTTGGCTTTCAGCTCGGGCTCGGGGTCGGTGATAGTCGAATTGTGCTCAGGGACGGTGAGCATGCTGACAGCCGCGTCCTGCGCCATCACCGGCGAACCGCTCGGGGCGGCCATGCCGGTGAAGTTGATGGCGACGTCGAAGGCGGTCTGGCTGCCGGGCATCTTTGCGGTCACGTCGTAGCGACCGAGGGTCATCGCGTTGGTGGTGTGGCCGAGGCGGGCGCCGTAGGTAGTAAAGGCCGCCTCGTAACCGGCGGCGACGGTCGCCGCCTGGACTTTCTCGTTATGGTTGCCAAAGGGGTAAGCAATGGTTGCGCAGCGGATGCCGAGCTTGTCTTCGAGCTCGCGTTTCGAGCGCTCGAGTTCGTCCTTCAGCCAAGTGTCGTAATCGGCTGTCACCTTCCCGGGTTTCCGCTTCAGATCGAGGTGCGAGACGGTGTGGGAGCCGATCTCAAAGCCTTGGTCGCGCAATTCCGCTAGCTGCGCCCAGGAGACGGATTTGCCACCTTTGTTGATGTATTCGAGATAGACGAAGAAGGTGGCGGGAAAGCCATACTTTTTCAGGATCGGCACGCCGATTTCGACCTCGGAGACGTAGCCGTCGTCAAGGGTGATGAGGATGCTCCGCGGCGGGATGTTTTTCTCCCCACGCCGCCAGGCGAGGAAGTCCTGCATGGAAATAACGGGCACGCCGGATTCCTTGATCTCGGACATCTGCTTTTCGAAAAGCGCGGGCTCGATCGAGTTGATGCCGCCGGCTTTCCCCTCCAGCCGGTGATAGCAAAGGACGACGACCTGCGCATTCGTGTCGATCGCCGGACGGGTCGGGGCCGCGGGTTCCGAAGCGGTGGGCGGCGGAGTGGCTGCCGGAGCGGTGTTCGGCGCGGGGGTGGTCGCGGCCACGGCGGCGTCCTTCTTTTTTAAGAAGGGAACTTTCTCGCGAATTTTCCCACAACCGGCAAAGGGCAACGTGGCAGCGAGCAGGAGGCAGAGAGCAAATTTCCGGGTCATAAGTGGCGTGTCCGAGCGGACGATGGAGGACGATACATTTCGCAGTGCTCGTGGAAAGCCTGAACGCGGCAAAGAATCACGCTGCTTTGCGCAGCACCCATTTGTCAGCGACGAAAGCAACCTTCACCGCGCGTTCGCGGGCAAAACGCTCGACCGCGATGCGCACGCCATCCCACGACCAGTCGTCGCCGAAAATGGTGCCGCCAGGCGCGAGCACTTCCCAATAATCGAGCACATCCTGATAGACATCGTCCTCCTCGTGACTGCCATCGAGATAGATGAGGTCGCCGCGCAGCCCATAATATCGCAGCCAAAGCGCGCCGATCGCCGAGGTTTGCGGAAACGGGACAATGCGGTGCTGGAGGCCGCGGTGGCAGACATTGGCGAGAAACTGAAAATAAACCGTCGGCCAGCCGTGCTCGTGGCGCAGGCTGCCGTAGCGCTCCGGATCAGTGACATCGGTCCAAAACTCCAGCGCCCCGAGCCAGGTATCGATGCACAGGATGGTGCCGGGGAGTTTCGCCTCCTCCAGCACCTCGGCCATGTGCAAAGCGGACCCACCTTTCCACGTGCCCACCTCCACGATGAGCCGCGGCTTTTCAGCGAGAATCAGCTCTCGAAAAGCTGGCGAGTTGCTCCCCCAGCCATGGTTGTCAAAAGGCCGCCCGGCTAAGTCGAAGTCGACGAACGGGTCACGCGGATGCAGCAAGGCGAGCAGTTCTTCGCGGCTCACCGATCCACGCGCGCACGCTCCTGCTGTCAGCGTCTGCCGGGTGCGCACGCGCTTGATGCTGTAGCCGAGCCGATAGAGCACGGTCTTGAGCAGCGACTGGAGATTCATGGACGCGGATTACGCGAGGCCGAGTTTGCGGAAGGTGTCATCGACATGCGCGAAATGGATGTCGAGCGAGCAAAGATGGTCGATCTCTGCTCGGGTCAGAACCGCGGCGACATCCGGCTCGGCGGCGAGGTTTTCCTGCAGGCTGATGTCGCCCTGCCAGGTCTTCATCGCCGCTCGCTGCACGGCCTCATAAGCGGCTTTACGCTCCAGGCCGCGTGCGGTGAGTTGGAGCAAAATGGTCTGCGAAAAGTAGAGCCCTTTCGTGATGCGCAGGTTGCGCTCCATGTTTTCGGGATAAACGAGCAGGCGATCCACCAGCTTCCTTAAACTCACGAGCATGTAATCCACGAGGATGCACGAGTCTGGCATGATGATCCGCTCGACGGACGAGTGCGAAATGTCGCGCTCGTGCCAAAGCGGGATGTTTTCCAGTGCGGCCATGGCGTTGCCGCGGACCACGCGGGCCAGGCCGCTGAGCTTTTCGCCAGTGATGGGGTTGCGCTTGTGCGGCATCGCCGAACTGCCTTTCTGCCCGGCAGAAAAATATTCCTCCACTTCGAGCACTTCGGTGCGCTGGAGATGGCGAAACTCGGTGGCCCAGCGGTCGATGGACGAGGCGATGATCGCCAGCACGGTCTGAAATTCCGCGTGCCGATCGCGTTGGATGACCTGCGTGGAAAGGGCCGCGGCTTTCAGGCCGAGTTTTTCGCACACTTGCTCTTCCACCCGCGGATCGAGATGAGCATGCGTCCCGACCGCGCCGCTCAGCTTCCCCACCCGAATGCGCGGCTGCGCCTCCTGAAGCCGGTCGAGCGCCCGGCCAAATTCGTCATACATCAGCGCCAACTTCAGCCCGAAAGTCACCGGCTCCGCGTGGATGCCGTGACTCCGCCCGATCATCGGCGTCAGCTTAAACTCCCGCGCCCGCCGTCCCACGACCTCGCGCAGTTCGCGCAGGTCCTGCAAAATCAGATCCGACGCCTCGGCCATTTGCACGGCCAGCGTCGTGTCGAGCACGTCGCTCGAAGTCATCCCCTGGTGCATCCACCGGCACGCTGGCCCGACGTAGCTCGCCACGTTTTCTAAAAAGGCGATGACATCGTGGTTCGTCCGCTTTTCGATCTCCATGATCTCAGCCAGATCGAATTTCGCCTTCGCCCGAATCTCCTCCGCGTCCGCCTGGGGCACGACCCCGATCTCGGCCTGCGCCTCGCAAGCCAGCGTCTCGATTTCGAGCCAGATTTCGTATTTGCGGTGATCCGCCCAGACGGCGGCCATTTCAGGTCGGGTGTAACGTTCGATCACCCGGCGGACGTTAGGGGCGTCTGCAGATTTTGGGAAGCGGCGTGTGCGCAATCAACTGCATCCGGGCAAAAACTTACCCCGCCGCAGCTTGAGAGCCGACGGCGGGGTTTAAAAGTTTTTGGCGAAGGCAGACCGCTTCGCCGGTCGGTGCTTATGGGCGTTTAGTAAACGCGAGCGCGGACCTTACGGCCTTGGCTGCTCAGGCGAACACGGCCGGTCTCGAGGAGGTCGGCCACCGCGGCAACAGTCTCGCGGTTGTTCTTGCTGAAGCTGCTCACGGCTAGGATGAGATCGCCGAGGCTGTAGTTTGCGCGGGTCGCTTTCTTCAGATTCTTTTTCATAGGTTTTGGGTGGTTGGTTCTAACGTTAACAATGACTTAGCAGTGGGTGTGCCACGCTCATTATCGATACGGCTTCTTCCTCAAAATAGACGCAGGGAGGGTGGAATCAGTTCAATCAATTTGCCGCGTACGGCGACACACATGTCGGCGCACCGACACTCCGTGACACAGCGGCGCAATTTGTAACCGTCACGGTGACAGTTTGCCTGAAAACGTCCACCCCAAGCCCCCCGAAGAAGCGTTGCCATTCGTCGAGGTGAGGCTTTTGATCGCCCCTGAATGTCCATCTACCGCCGCGCGCTCGCCTACTACCGGCCCTTTCTCGCGCCGACGCTCATCGCCACAGCCCTCACCCTCGGCTCCATCGCCTTCAATCTCCTCCGCCCCTGGCCGTTTCTTTTCCTCGTCGATTATGTTCTCCCCGGTGGCAAGCATGTGGACGATCCGCGTGTCTTCCTTGGCTTCAGCCTAGCCGGCTGGGAGACGCTCCAGATTGTCACCCTGCTCTGCGCGCTCATCGTCGTCTTTCACCTCCTCGCTGGCGCGATCAATCTCGTCTCCACGCTCATCTTCGTCCGCGTGGGTCTGCAGGCGTTGCTGCGGTTGCGCACGGAGATCTACGCCTACCTCCACGCGCTTCCGCTGAAATACCACGACGCCCGCCGCAGCGCAGACTCCACCTATCGGGTGGCCTACGATTCGCAGGCCATCCAGACCTTTTACAGCAAATCCACCTTCATCTTCAGCTCCATCATCACCCTCGTCAGTACCTTTGGCGTGATGTGGCAGCTCGACGCGGAAATCACCCTCCTCTCTCTCCTCGTCGTGCCGTTCATGGTGGCCGCGATCTCCACCTACGCGAAACGCATCCGCGACCAATCCACGACCATCGCCGAGCGAGAAAGCGCCGTGCTCACCCAGGCGCAGGAAGGACTCAGCTCGATCAAAATGGTGCAGGCCTTTGGTCGCGAAGAGCACGAGATCACCCAGTTCCGCGCCAATGCCCGCCAAAGCCTCGAAGCCAATCTCAAGCTGACCGGCACCTCCATGCGCAGCGCGCTCGTGGTCAGCACGCTCATGGCCCTGAGCACCGCGGCCATGTATTACGTCGGCTCGCGCCACGTCATCGAAGGCACCCTCACCATCGGCGCGCTCATGGCCATTTCGACCTACCTGCTCATGCTCTACCAACCGCTCGAGGCGCTCACCCAAGTCGCGTGGGCGCTCGAAGGCGCCGCCGCCGGCGCGGGCCGCTGCTTCGAGATCCTCGACCGCGAGGACGACGTCCCCGACGCGCCCGGAGCCAAAGACATCCCCACGGCCAGCGGCGAGATCGTTTTTGAAAACGTCGCCTTTGGCTACAACGCCGAGCGCACCATCCTCAGCGGCGTTGATCTCCGCATCGCCCCCGGCCAGACCGTCGCCTTCGTCGGCGGCACCGGCGCCGGGAAATCCACCCTTCTTTCCCTCGTCCCTCGCTTCTACGACCCCACCGCCGGGCGCGTCCTGCTCGACGGCCACGACCTCCGCAGCATCACCAAAAAATCCCTCCGCAACCAGATCAGCATCGTCCTCCAGGACACCCTCCTCTTCTCCACCACCATCCGCGAAAACATCGCCTACGGCCGCCCCGGCGCCACCGAAGCCGAGATCATCGAGGCCGCCACCCGCGCCCAGGCCCACGACTTCATCATCGCCCAACCCGACGGCTACGCCTCCCAAGTCGGCGAGCGCGGCGGGCACCTTAGCGTCGGGCAGCGTCAGCGCATCGGCATCGCTCGGGCCTTTCTAAAAAACGCCCCCATCCTCCTCCTCGACGAACCCACCAGCGCGCTCGACCCCACCACCGAAGCGTCAATCATGGAGACGATGGAGGAACTCATGCGCGGCCGCACCACGCTCATCATCACCCACCGCATCGCCACCATCCACGACGTCGAGAAAATCGTCGTCCTTGCCAATGGCGGGGTCGTCGAAGAAGGCCGCGGCCCCGAACTTGTCGCCCGCGGCGGCACCTACGCCGCCCTCTACCGCTCCGCGAACCTCGGCGGCTAGCCGACGGACCAACACGCGCTGAAGCAGGAAAACACGAAAACAGGAATGTTGAACCGCCGTCCTCAACAAAGCCCCCCCACCAAAGATTTTTCCTGCTTTCCTGCCTTCCTGCTTAAATCCTTTCACCCATGAGCAACATCACCCCCGAGCGCCGCGTCGAACAAGACTGGTGGCAGCATCCCATCCCCGCAGGCGTCACCTGGGGTGAAGGGCTTTACCTCGAGACCGCGCAGATTTTCCGCTTTATGCGCAGCAAGAAGCCCGACGCCGTCGTCCTCGGCAACCACGTCTCCTGCTACGCCGGCGTCTCCTTCGCCATCGGCGTCGCGGGCTCGTGCAAGATCGGCGACTTCACCCTGCTCAACGGCGCCCTCATCATGGCCGAAGAACGCATCGAGATCGGCAACCACGTCCTCATCTCCTGGAACGTCGGCATCGCCGACAGCGACTTCCATCCCATCGACGCCGCCCAGCGCAAAATCGACACCTACGCCCTCGCGCCCTACTACAAAGACCGCCCCGAGCGCCCCCGGCTCAAGACCGCCCCCGTCATCATCGAAGACGGCGCGTGGATCGGCATGAACGCCGTCATCCTCAAAGGCGTCACCATCGGTGAAAACGCCGTCGTCGCCGCCGGCGCCGTCGTCTCCAAAAGCGTCCCCCCCAACGTCGTCGTCGCCGGCAACCCCGCCGTCATCGTCAAACACCTCACCTGACCCGGCGCCGCGTTTCCTCCGTTGGACGACCGTTTCTCGGGCCGGTAAGACCCCTGCTTGACCCCGTCAGACCGTTTCTCGAGCGTGGAAGACCGCTCCTCGACCGTGTCAGTCCCCTTCTCGACGCCGTCAGCCTCCTTCCCGGGCGCGTTACACCCCTCCTCGCCCGTGTCAGACCACATTTCGAGCGTGTCAGACCGTTTCTCCACCGTGCGAGTCCCCTCCTTGAGCCCGTCAGACGCTTTCTCGAGCGCGTCAGACGGCTTCTTGAGCGCGTAAGACCGCTTTTTGAGCATGTAAGACCGTTTCTCGAGGCGGAACCAAGCATGCAAGAACCACTTACGCTTCTGTCTCGATTTATACAGAGAGGCCGCTACCGCCCCAGCTTCCGCCGCGCTTTCGACGGCCACCAGAACAACCTCCACCTGCGCCACCATGACCGCTCCCCGATCGGAGCAAGAGTTCAGCGACGGCAAGGACACTACGCCAGCATCGCCCTGAAGCCCGCCTGCTCGAAGTGCCGGTCCCCCGTCAGTGCTTCGGTCAACCCCTCCTCCGCCATCACGACAAAAGAGATGCAATCAGTCAGCGACCATGCCTTGTCCGGACGGTCGCGGTAGAGCTTCAACCCCCTCTCCACCAGCGTATCGCTGAGGCTCACGATCGTCGTCCCCGGTCGGGTCCACACGCTGGCGAGAAACTCCCCGCAGCGCTCCCGGCGTGGCGTGCCGCCGAACCCATCCGCCACCTCCAGCAAAACGGCGACCGTCGTCACCATTCCGGTGATTTCGCCGGAACGAATGATATCCACAGCCTTTCGGTGCGCGGCATCGCGTTCGCTGAGCAGCGCCAGGTAGAAAAACGCGTCGGCGAAAACCCGTCCCATCACGCACCCCGCTTTGGAGTGCCGTGAATGTAATGGTCATGCTCTGCCGCGAAGTCCTCTGGCAAGTCCTTGATGCAGCCGACGAATTCCTCCATCCACCCGAGCGAATTTTCACCTGCCTTCGCCGCCGACTGCGGCAGCGTGATCTCCAGTCGCGTCCCGTCCGGCACATGAACCGGCAGCTTGATCGTGTCGTTCTCGACGATGACGGTGATGCTCATGGGCGGGAAAGTAGCTACCGATTCGCAATATCGCAATGCGCGCGGCAAGGCGCCCCCCTCGGAACCAGAATCGAGCGTACCCTGATCATGTCGCCTTTATGGGGAACGTTCGCGCAACAATCAGAGGGTGGCCTAAATCCGTTTGGTGCAGTGTCACCTTATACCATCCGTCACCAAAAACCCGGCTCGCCTCCACACCCGTCAGCTTCTTGTGAAAAACCGCGTCATCAATCTCTACTGCTCGCTTTTTGGCAGACCTAAACTGCTTTGCAAGTTGCGGCAATAACTCCTCCATTTGCTCAATCATCTTCGCTGAAATTTTTTGCTGTCGTGAAGCCATCCTTCAGACTTCCGGATTGGCGCCGCGCAGGACGGCTTCCGCTGTGCCGGAGGTAAGATACGGCATTAGCACCAAAACTCGTCTTGATGTTCGCTCTACCTCGCATTGCCAACGACGAACGATGTTTCGGAAGTAGAGGTTGGAGGGGTCCAAAGGTGACGTTCTTTTTCCGACGGCTAATCACTATTCTTTCTACCCTCCTGCGCGAGCAAACCGGCAACCTGTGCGACGAAACTTCTCTTTTCCCCTGCGAAGGAGAATGCGATGCGGAAACGTTTCGTGCTCATGGAGCGGGAGCGCCGGGTGGCTGGGTGACAGCCATAACCTCAGGAAAATGTGCGCGGAGGGTGTTCCTCTCGCGCTCTTCTGGCGAGGCGAAAAGCACCGCTCCACGCGTGGCGACCGATTTCCGTTCCGCCCCAGCGCGGAGGTGCGCTAAAGCTGGGGCGATGAATCGCAAACGCGTCGTAGTCATGGGCTTCATGGCCAGTTGCCCGATCGCGGGCGTGGTCTGGCAGCATGTGCATTACATCGTGGGGCTGCTGCGCCTGGGGCACGAGGTGTGGTATGTCGAGGACTCGGCACGGCTGCCTTACAACCCGACGACTTACGAGATCAACAACGACTACAGCTATGCGCTGGAGACGCTCGCGCGCTTGGCGAAGCAGTTTGGCTTCGAGGAGCGCTGGGCCTTTTGCGCGCGCTATCTCCCGGGCGATCCGTGCCACGGGCTCACGCGGGAAAAGCTGCTCGATCTCTACCGCACCGCCGACGCCATCCTCAACGTCTGCGGCACCCAGGAACTCAACGACGACGTGCGCCAGTGCGAGCGCATCCTTTACGTCGAGAGCGATCCCGGCGTGGAGCAGATCCGCGTGGATAAAGGCGAGGCCGGGCCGATCGACTATCTCTCGCGGCATCGCGCGCTATTCACCTTCGGCGAAAACATCGGCACGGAGTCACCGATCCCCACGCATCAATTCCAATGGCTGCCCACGCGGCAGCCGGTCGTCACCGACCTCTGGAAAACCGACGCGCCGCCGCCGGGAGGCGCGGTTTTCACCTCGGTCGCGAACTGGAATACCGGCGGCCTGAAAGACATCGAGTGGCGCGGCGACAAGTATCTGTGGAGCAAGTCGCTCGAGTTTTTGAAATTCGTCGAGGCCCCCGCGCGCAGCGGCGAGACCTTCGAACTGGCGACCGACATCAAGGACGCCGACACCCGCGAACGCTTGTCGGCGCAAGGCTGGCGGTTCACCAGCCCGGATCAGATGAGCATCGATCACGATCTCTACCGCCGCTATGTGCAGGACTCCAAGGGCGAGTTCACCGTCGCCAAAGATCAATACGTGCGCCTGCGCACCGGCTGGTTCAGCGACCGCACCGCCTGCTACCTCGCCGCCGGCCGGCCCGCGATCACGCAGGAGACAGGCTTCACGCGGCATTACGGCGAGAACCGCGGTCTGTTCGCTTTCAGCACGCTCGATGAAATCCCTGAGGCCGTCCGCGCGATCAACGCCGACTATCCCGCGCACTGCCGCGCCGCCTACGAAGTCGCCGCCGAATATTTCGAGGCCACCAAAGTCCTGGCCTCCCTCCTCGATCGCGCCGGCGTGTAGCTGCGAGCCCGGGGAGCGCGTGCGTTCCGCACGCTGGTTTCGGCGTTCCGCCGAAACGAACTTTCCACAGCGCCCGCAGCTCAAATGACGTCTTCGGTTAATCCAGCGGTTCAAAAAGTTCGCGAAGGCAGAATGCCTTCGCCAGCGCTCGGAACGAGCGCGCTCCCCAGACGACCCGCCGCGCTACCCCACCGTCTCGCACGCGCACAGCCACAGGTCCGGGCCGAACTCCTGCGCCACGCGCTCACCTAGCGGCATGGCCGCCTCCTTCGAGCGCAGCACCGCAAAGACCGTCGCGCCGCTGCCGCTCATCAGCGCGCCGGCGGCCTCCGGTTGGGCGAGCAGCCAGCGCTTCAGGTCGGCGAGGAAGATGTGCTTTTCGAAGACTGGCCGCTCCAGATCGTTGACCAACTCGCCCCACGGAAATGTCTGCGCCCCGTACGGCACGCCGGGAATTTCCCGCGCGTCCTTCCAGCGCGAATAGGCCCACGGCGTCGGCACGCCGAAAGGCGGCTTGATGAGGAGCAGCGGCAGCGCGTGAGGAAAATCGACCGGCTCCACCCGCTCGCCGCGCCCGCGGATCATCGCGGCGCTCTGATAGATGAAAAACGGGATATCCGACCCGAGATCGGCGGCCATCGCTGCCAGCACCTCGCGCGAAAGCTGCGTTTCGAAAAGCTTGTCCAGCGCCAGCAGCGTGGTGGCGGCGTCGCTGCTCCCGCCGCCGAGACCCGCCCCGTGCGGGATGCACTTTGTCAGCGCGATGCGCACATGCGGCTCGATCCCGCACGCGCCGCAGAACAGCCGCACCGCGCGCACCACGAGATTCTCCTCGCCGGTCGGCAGCGTGGCGTCGTCGCAAGAAAACTGCAGCCCGCCGCTCTCTGTCAAAGCCACGTCAAGCGTGTCGAAGATCGACACCGGACACATCAGCGATTCGAGCTCGTGGAAACCGTCGTCGCGCCGCCCGATCACGCGCAGCGACAAATTGATTTTTGCCGGCGCGAGAAACTCCATGCCCGCCAGCGTCAGCGCATATCGCGCACGCCGTAGCGCCGCTGCCCTTTGCCGGGCTCGCCAGCACCCGTCACGACCTTCACAAATTCGCCGTTCATCTCGATCTGCAAACCGACCTCCGGTTTGGGCCCGCCGAAAATCGGTTGCGACCACTTCGCGTACCAGATTTTCCGCCCGCGCAGGGTCGCCTCCTCCAGCGTCAACGCCACGATGGCCGGCGGGTTCGGCTGACCTTTGAGATAGTCTTGGGCAAGCTTCAGCGCCGCGTCGATCGGCAAGGTGGGGGCTTTCTCGGCCCGTGCGGGAAAGGCGAGGGCCATGAGCGATGCGGCGACGGCGAAACAGAGAGAATTTTTCATGCGACGGAGAATTAGACGTGGCGGTTGATGCAGTTCAAATCTTCAAACGTCGTGAGGAGCCGTTTGGTTGCCGCATCTTCAGCGGCGCCGAGCCACACGCGCGGGTCGTACTGCTTCTTATTCGGCGCGTCGGGGCCTTTCGGGTTGCCGATCTGGCCCTGGAGGTAGTCGTGGTTTTTCTCTTCGTAAGCGCGAACGCCGTCCCAAAAGGCCCATTGCACATCGGTGTCGATGTTCATCTTGATCGCCCCGTAGCTCACGGCCTCGCGGATTTCTTCGCGCGTCGAACCCGAGCCGCCGTGGAAGACGAAATTCACCGGCTTCGGCCCAGTGCCGAGCTTCTTTTCGAGGTAGTCCTGCGAGTCCCGGAGGATCGTCGGCTTGAGCTTCACGTTCCCCGGTTTGTAAACGCCATGCACATTGCCAAAGGCCGCGGCGATGGTGAAGTTCGGGCTGATTTTGCTGAGCACGGTGTAAGCCTCGGCCACTTCCTCGGGTTTCGTGTAGAGGCTCGATTCCTCGACACCGGAATTGTCCACGCCATCCTCCTCGCCGCCGGTCACGCCGAGTTCGATTTCGAGCGTCATCCCGAGCTTGGTCATGCGCTCAAAATACTGCGCGCAGATCTCCAGATTCTCGTGCAGCGGCTCCTCGGAAAGATCGAGCATGTGCGAGCTGTAGAGCGGTCGGCCCGTCTTCGCGAACTGCTCCTCGCTTGCCGCCAGCAATCCATCCACCCACGGCAGCAGCTTCTTCGCGCAATGGTCGGTGTTTAGGATGACGGGCACGCCATAGGCCTTCGCCGCTGCGTCCACGTAGTGCGCGCCGGCGATGCCACCGAGCACCGGGCCGAGCTGATTCTCGCCCTTCACGCCTTTGCCGATGAAAAACTGCGCGCCGCCATTCGAGAACTGAATCATCGCCGGAGAATTCACCTCGCGGGCCGCGGCCAGCGCGGCGTTGACGGTGCCGGTGCCGATGCAGTTGATCGCCGGGAGGGCGAAATGTTCGGCCTTGGCAAAATCGAGCAGCTCTTTCACTTCTGCCCCGAAAAGAACGCCGGCGCGGAAACGTTTGGTGTCAGACATGGCGCGCTTTCTAGGCAGCGACTTTCAGCGCGACAAGCCGCAACTTCCCGCGCCCAAAATTCTCGCCGACTTTTTTCCGCAGCCTGCCAATATTTCAGCCCGCATCCGCGTCTCCTCCATATGAATGCCTCCATCCTCACCGCCACCATTGCCTTCCTCGCCGCTAGCGCCCTGCGCGCTGCTGATCCCGCACTCACCATTTACAATCAAGGCTTCGCCGTGGTCCGCGACTCCCTAGCCATCGATCTCAAACCCGGCGTGAACCACGTCGTCTTCGCCGGCGCGACCGCGAAGCTCGAAGCGGACTCCGTCATCCTGCGCGATGTCGCGGGCAAGGCGGCGCTGCAAATCCTCGAGCAAAGCTACCGCAACGATCCCGTCTCCGAGTCCATGGTGCTTTCCTTTTTCGAGGGCAAAACCGTGGACTTCCTCCGCCGCGAAACGAACAAGCCCGACTCGATGGTCACCGGCAAAGTCATCCGCAGCGGCTTCGTCCCTGGAGGCGAGGCGGTTCAGCCGATCATCGAGGTGGACGGCAAACTGCAATTCTCCCTCCCCGGCCAGCCCATCTTCCCCGCGCTCGGCGAAAACAGCATCCTCAAGCCGACGCTCGCGTGGAAACTGAACGCCGCCGCCGCGGCCAAGATCGAGGCCGAGATCGCCTACGTCACCGCGGGCTTCACTTGGGAAGCCAGCTACAATCTCGTCGCCCCGGAGAAAGGTGACTTCGTGGATTTTGTTGGCTGGATCACCATGCAAAATGACAGCGGCACGGCATTTCAAAACGCGAAGATCAAACTCATGGCGGGGGATGTGAATCGGGTCCAGCCGCCGCCGGCCGCCATGGCCTTGCGGGCCCTGGCCGCCGCTGCCCCGATGGCTGATGCCGCGCCCGTCGTCACTGAAAAATCCTTCGACGAATTTCACCTCTACACCCTCGCGAACCTGGCCACGCTCCGGGACAAGGAGACCAAACAGGTCGAGTTCGTCCGCGCCACCGGAGTGAAAGCAGAGCGTCTATACATCTACGACGGTGCCGCCGGCTTCGGCTGGCAACGTGGGATGATGGTCGGCAGCGATCCTGGTTACGGCCTCAACTCCAGCAAAAAGGTCGCCGTCTATCGCCAGTTCAAAAACGCCGAGGCCAACAAACTCGGCATCCCGCTGCCCAAAGGCCGCGTCCGCTTTTACTCCCAGGACGAAGACCGCCAGCTCGAATTCGTCGGCGAAAACACCATCGACCACACGCCGAAGGACGAGCTCGTGCGCCTCTACATCGGCGACAGCTTCGACCTCGTGGGCGAGCGCAAACGCACCGACTTCAAAGTCAGCAACCCCGAGCACTGGGCGGAGGAATCCTTCGAGATCAAAGTCCGCAATCGCAAAAAGGAGGCCGTCGAAATCCGCGTTGTCGAGCACCTTTACCGCTGGACGAATTGGGAGCTGAAAGCCAAGTCCCAAGACTTCGAGAAAACCGACGCCCAGACCATCGAGTTCAAAGTGGCGCTCAAGCCGGACGAAGAAAAGACGGTGACCTACAAGGTTCGCTACACCTGGTAGCGAGCGGTCACTTTCCGCAGGATGACCGCTCTTTCGCCATTCGCTCTCGGCACCGCGGCGGCACTGCTTCTGGCTGGTTGCACAGCCGTGCCGATGCCTGGCTCTCTCGACCGCGCGCTCCTGGCTCGCCGGCCGTCCAGCCTCGCCGGGTGGCAGGATGAAACGACGCCCCGAGGCCTGACCTTAAAGTCAACCGAACGCCGCACCGCGCTGCTGCTCATCGGCTGGAAATCCCCGACCGTGACCACCTTCACGGACGCCGCCGGCACGCAACACACCTTCGTCCTTGGCCCATCCCAAGGCGCGAGCGTGGGTTCGGCAGTGCCGATCACTCGGGACGGGTATTTTCTGACCGCGGCCCATTGCGTGGCGGATGCCCGGCAGCTCAAAGTCTTTGCTCTGACCCGAGATTTGCGCCTGACGAAAGCGGAGGCGCGGGTGGTATGGACGAGCGGCCTGAAACTGGGCGGCGCGGACCTCGCGCTGATCCACGCGCCTCTCGATCTCGCCAAGCCCTTTCCGCTGGCCGACCCCACCTCGCTCGCTCCGGGAGACCCGGTGGCCCTCACCGGTTGGTCCAAGCTGGGTTTCCACGACTCGACCGGGAAATCCGCGGGGCGGCTGGTGTCCGTCTCGCCACCCGAGCACGGCGCCGCGGGTTTCTCCTGGCGGGTCGTCGAGCACAATGCCCCGTTTAATTCCGGCGACAGCGGCGGTCCGCTGATCACTCCGGGCGGCCGTCTCGTCGCCATCAATGCGCAAGCGGTTCCCAGCATGCTCGCCTTTCTCCGCGTGATGACCGGGTCCACCGGGCCGTCTGACCGGCCGATCGCCGGTTACACCTCCCGCGCCTTCGCCCCCGACCTCGACTGGCTGTGGCAAACCATCGTCGCTGACCGCGCCGTCCACGGCCTTTCACCCAGTCGGAAAAATTAACCCGAGCGCCGGGGGCTGACGAAACCTACTTCACCTTCACGTTGCGCCGCATGAACGTCGGCACGTCGAGATCCTGGCCGTCCACGATGGTCGGCTCGCTGCGCTCAAAGCGCCCGCGGGTTACGGGCTCGAACTGCATCTGCTCCTGCTTCGCCTCGGCCTTCTTGGGCTTTTCCGCGGACGCGGCGACGAGTGCCGGCGTGGGCGCCACCTCCAACTCGACCGGCTCCGGCGCGGCTAGGACCTCGTCTGAATCCACGTAAACAATCTTTGGTGCCGCCGGCTCCTCGAAAACGGGCTCCGGCTCGTGGACGCGGGGCGGAGATGGCGGTGGGACGAAAGCGGGTTCGGCCGCACGCACCGCCGGGCGCAGCGGAGCAGCGGCCGCCGCGGGCGCCGTGGCTTCCAGCGCGCTGAGGATCGTCACGCTCATCTTCTGGCCCATCCGCGGATCGACGGTCGCACCGAAAAGAATCTGCGTTTTGTCGTCGATGAAGCGGTTCAGCTCCTCCATGAGGATCTGCACTTCGTTCAACGTCATGCCGGGGCCGCCGGTCACGTTGACGAGCACACTCTGCGCGCCATCGAGCAGGCGGCCTTTGTCCATCAGCGGGTTTTTCAAAGCGCGGGTCAGCGCCTCGTTCGCGCGGTTGTCGCCATCGGCCTCGCCGTGGCCGAAAAGGCAGCGGGAGGCCGGACCGCCGGTGCGCAGGGCGGTGGTGAGCTCGTCGAAACCGAGGTGCATCAGCCCGCGCCGCTGCACCAGCGCGGCGATGGCGCGCACGCTTTGGCTAATCGTCTGATCGGCGGTGGCAAACGCTTCCTGTATCCCCGCGAGTGGCGCGACGGAGTCGGCCATTTTGTCGTTCTCAAAACAGATCACCACATCCGCCTCGCGCCGCAGTGCCGCCAGCGCCTCGTCGGCCTGAGCCATGCGCCGGCGGCCCTCGAAAGTGAAAGGCAGCGTGGCAAACGCCACGACTAGCGCACCCTGCTCCCGCGCCGCTGCGGCGACTAACCGCGCCGCACCGGAGCCGGTCCCACCGCCCATGCCTACACACAAAAAAACCATCTGCGCGCCTTCGAGCGCTGCGCGGATTTCGCCGCTCCCCTCCTCCGCCGCGGCGTAGCCGATCTCGGGGTCGCCGCCCGCGCCCAGCCCGTGGGTAGCCGCGCGCCCGAGCTGCACTTTTTCTCCCGCCACCGAGCCGGTCAGCGCCTGCACGTCGGTATTGATCGCCACGAGTTCCGCGGCCAGCGGGCCGTCGAGCTGGATGCGGTCGAGCGCGTTCGACCCGGCACCGCCCAGGCCCACGATCTTGATCCGCACCTCAGGCGCGCTGGCGGAAGATTTATGGCGGTTGATCGACATCATTGGTTCACAGCCACATGCCCAGAAACGGAATTCTTTTCAAGACGCGCGAAAACAATCCCCGCGGCCGCTCCGGCTGCATCGCCTCCGCGTACTTGATGAGCCCAATGGCCGTGGAAAACTGCGGGTTTTCAAACGCCGACGTTAGCCCCGAAACGGTGTGCGCGTGCGTGAGATGCGCGGGCATGCCGAAGACATCTTCGGCGAGCTGGTCGATCCCGCGGATGAGGCTGCAACCGCCGGTGAGCAGCAGGCCCGCGCCGAGATATGGCAGGTGGTCCTCCTGATCGAGCCGCCGCTTCAGCAGTTCGAAAGTCTCGCGCGCCCGGCAGTGGACGATGGTGTTCAGCATTTCACGCTCGATCTCTTTCCCGGCAAAACCCGTCTCGTCTTTGAGCGTGACGGTCTCGCCCGGCGGCGACTGCCCGAGCAGCACGCTGCCCTCCTCGACCTTCAGCCGCTCGGCCTTGGCCATCGGGATGCGGAGACCGAGCGAAATGTCGTTCGTCATGTGATCGCCGCCGATCGGGATCGAGCCGCTCTGCTTCACTGCGCCATCGACATAGACGATGTAGTCCGTGGTCCCGCCGCCCATATCCACGACGAGCGCGCCGAGTCCCTTTTGATTTTGATCCAGCACGACCTGCGCGGCGGCGAGCGGATTGAAAACCACGTCCAGCACTTCGGGGCCGACTTCTTTCACGCAGCGGATGCTGTTTTTGATCCGGTTGGCGACGCCGTGGATGATGTGAAAATCCGCCTCAAGCTTGCGCCCGAGCATGCCGATGGGGTTGAGCACGCCGTCCTGTCCATCCACGTAGTAGTGCTGGAGGATCGAGTGCATGAACATGTTTTGCGACGGGATGCTGACCTCGCGCGCGCTCGTCTGCACGTCCTCGAAATCCTCCTCGCAAATCTCGTCGCGCTCTTCGGGGATGTTGACCGCGCCGCGGTTATTGAAGCTTTCGATGTGCGCGCCGGTGATGCCGAGATAGACGCTGCCGATCATCACGTCGCTCTTCTCCTCGGCATCCACGAGCGCCTCGCGGATGCACTTCCCTGCGGTTTCAAAGTCCACGATTTCGCCCTTCCGCACGCCCCGCGAGGGCGCGTGCCCGACACCGAGAATGCGGATCGTGCCATCACCGCGCGTCTCGCCCACGACCGCGCAGATCTTCGATGTGCCGATTTCCAGACCGACGATGATGTTGTCCCTAGCCATCCAGGTTGAAGCGCTTTTGCACCCCATTAATTTCCTTGGCCGCCGGTTTCGGCGTGGCCTTGGGAAAGACGTGACGGACCTCCGCGGACCGCGTTTGGGAAGGTGCTTTTTTGCCCGCACTGCGGCTGCGACTCGGAGCTGGTGGCGGCGGTGATGAGCGCGCCTTTGGAACTTTCGGTTCCGGCATTGGCGGAGCGGATTTTGCGGCCGCGACTGTTGCTGCCGCGGCGGCGGCGGCTTCGGTAGCGGCGGCTTCCGCAATGGGATCATAGAAAGTGACGGGGACGTTGCGGACCGGGATCAAATTGACCGTGTGCAGTTCCCGGCCGGTTTTTTCAATGGCATCCAGCAATTGGTTCAGCCGGTCGAGTTGCCCCTCAATGTTGTCGAAACCAAAAGTAATTTTTGCGCGCCGCTGATCGGTGAGGAGCAGGCAGTAGCCTTTCGAGAGATCGATGTGGCGCGCTTGAAAACGCGTGCTGTCGGCGTTCAACCGGACCAACTCCAGCGCCGCCTGCACGTCGAACGTTCCCACCCGCTGGCCAGGCACCAGGTTTTCAGTTTCCACCCCGGAGATGACGGGGAGGAGATAGTATTCCGGCAGCAGCACCCGGCTGCGCAGGACGATGCTCCGGGCGTCGATGAGGAAAGAGCGATCGGACGTCACCGGGTCGTCATCCTTGCGTTGCGTGACCCAGGCGATCGGACGCCGCTCGGAAATGGTGATCGCCACCCGATTCGGAAAAGTGCGCGCGACTTCGGCCGCTTCCACTTGGGGGAGTTTTTCCAGCGCAGCTCGCGACTTGCCGAGATCCACCGTCAGGATGTTCCGGCCTTCGACGATTTCCGCCGCGGCGAGAATCTGCTCGCGCGTCAGCGTCCCATCGGTCTTCACCTCTGGATCGCGGATAAAATAGTCCGGGTTCTCCCACACAAAATGCCGCCAGCCTTCCTGTCCGCCAATCCAGATTCCGGCGGCAATACCTGCGAACAGAATCGCTTTCAGGATAAAGCCCGAGACCACGCGAAAACGGCGCTCGCGCTCTTTGCCGACGCGGATCTTCACGTCGAGCAAGTGCTGCTGCTTGCGCTGCTTGCCGCTGGAAATGCGTTGATTGCGGGGCTGACTCATCGGCGGGCGAGGGAGAGTGAAATGACCCGTGCGCAGAGCTCGGCATAGCTGATGCCGGCGGCAGCCGCGGCTTCCGGCAGCAGGCTGACCTGGGTCATGCCGGGGATGGTGTTGATTTCCAAAACGGACGGCTCGTCGTCCGCGGTGAGGAGGACATCGACGCGCGAATAAACCTGGAGATCGAGCGCGTCTTTCGCCGCGAGCGCGACTTCCTGGACGCGGCGCGTGACTTCCTCGCTGAGCGGTGCTGGGCAAAAATGATCGGCTCCGGCGGCCTGCGGGTTGAGAAAGTTGTACTTGTTCGCGAAGTCGTAAAACTCGCCGTCTTTCTTCGGTCGAATCTCGATCACCGGCAGCGCCTGATCGCCGACAATGCCGACAGTGAGTTCGCGCCCCCGGATGAATTCCTCGACCAGCAACTCGCTCCCGAACTGCCACGCCTCGCGCATCGTGTCGGCAACTTTGGCCGCGTCCTTCACGATGAAGACGCCGACGCTCGAACCTTCGCGCGGCGCTTTCACCACGTAGGGCAGCGGAAGTGTTGGCATTGCGCCGTCGCGCAAAATCTCGAACGCCGCGGTGGGCACGCCGCGCTCCAAAAAGCGACGCTTCGTGGCGATCTTGTCAATCGCGAGTTCGCTGCCGGCCACGCCTTCGCCGGTGTAGGCAACGCCACGCGCCTCGAGGATGCGCTGGATTTGCCCATCCTCGCCGAAGGTGCCGTGGATGACATTGAACGCGACCTCAGTGCCCGCGGGAACGACGAAGTCCGGCCCGCCCACATCCACTTCGGTCACTTCCGCACCGAGCGTGCGCAGCGCCTTCGCGACACCCGCGCCGCTGGCTAGCGAGACCTTGCGCTCGTTCCCCGGTCCGCCCATGAGGACGGCAATTTTATTGTGAGTCAGGTCAGTGGACATGGAAATGAGTTTGGTATGCATCCCGGCTCATACGGCGAATGCGCAGCCGTTCTTGCATCGAACTGCACTCAGTCATGGATGCCTTTCTCCTCCCCAATGATCTGCACCTCAGTTTCCAGTTTGATCCCCCGCTCCCGCAGCGCCGTCTCCTTCACCTGGGCGATGAGCGCTAGCACATCGGCGGCCGTCGCGCCGCCATCGTTCACGAGGAAGTTGCCATGCACCTCGGAAACTTTCGCGCCGCCGACACGCAATCCTTTGAGGCCGAGTTCATCGACGAGTTTGCCCGCAGGGCATTGCTCCGGGTTTTTGAAAATGCAGCCTGCGCTGGATTCGCGCGGCTGCGAGGTGCGGCGCTTTTGCGTCGAGGCTTCGAGCAGTTTCTCGATGTCCTCGGGCGTGCTCGGTTGGCCGACAAAGGTTGCGGAGACCGCGTAGTTCTTTTCCAACGTCCCGCAGTGCCGGTAATGCACGTCCATTTCCGGCGGCGTTTTCATGTGGAAATTACCGTGCGGGTCGATGAAGCGCACGCTCACGACTTGGCGGAACGTCTCGCCCCCCATCGCGCCGGCGTTCATGCGTAGCGCCCCGCCGACGTTGCCCGGGATACCCTCGAACCACTCGAAGCCGCCGATCTGCGCATCGCGAGCGGCGTAGGCCAGCTCCTTCTGCTTCACGCCGACGCCGGCGTGAATCTGGCCTTCGCGCACTTCGATCTTTTTGAACTCGCCGCGCGACAGATGCACGACCACCCCGCGGATACCGCCGTCGCGGACGAGCAGATTTGAGCCGCGCCCGAGGACGAAAAGCGGGATTTCATTTAGCGTGCAAAAGCGCGTCAGCCGGGCAAACGCCTCTTCCGTTTCAGGCTCTGCCCAAAACTGCGCGGGACCTCCGACCCGCATCGTGGTGTGCTTCGAGAGGGGCTCGTAGAGCTTGATCGTGCCCGCACCCATCACGGTCTGTAGTTCGTCCAGTTGCTTCACATCCTTCGCAAGGATGGATCCGGCTTCGTGGATGTTGCCCGCGCCGAGGCTGAGCACGCAGTCGCCGGGTTCGAGCTGGCGCCCGATGTCGAGCGCGAGCTTTTTGCCTTCCGGCTGGAAGGTCGCGCCGTCGTGTCCTTCGCGGATCATCTCATCGACAATGGTCTGTCCGGTCACGCCGGGAATCGGAATCTCACTCGCGGGATACACGTCGGCGATCACCGCGACATCCGCGTGATGAAAGGCGCGTCCGAACTCCGCCTTGAGCTTCTGCGTCCGCGAATAGCGGTGCGGCTGGAACATGCAGAGCACGCGCTTACGCCCCGTGTTCTTCGCCGTCGCCAGCGTCGCCTTCACCTCGCTCGGGTGATGCCCGTAATCGTCCACGATCATGTAGCGGTCGCTGCGGTATTTAATCTCAAAACGCCGCCGCGCACCGCGGAACGACTCCAGCGCCTCGGCGATCTTGGCAAACGGCACGCCGAGTTCCGTAGCCAGCGCGATGACGCCGACTGCGTTGCTCACGTTGTGCCGACCGGGCACGTTCAGCGTGATCGCGCCGAGCGATTCGCCGTTCCGCAGCACGCGGAAATGCGACTGAAAGTCTTTCGCATGCACGTCGTCGAAGCGGTAGAAGGCGGTGCGCGCCTCACCGTACGAAATCGCGCCGGGATGCGCGCCGCACACCCGTGGGGCGTGGGCATCGTCGGCCGAGTAGATGACTTTGCCCCGCGTTTGGCTGAGCAGTTGGTTGAAGACGACTTCAATGGCCGCGAGGTCGGCGTAGTAGTCGAGATGCTCCTCCTCAATGTTCAAGACGATGGCGTGTTCCGGGTGATAAAAGGCGAGCGTGCCGTCGCTTTCATCGCCCTCAGCGACGAAGTATTCACCCGCCGCGTCCCAGTTCGCGTTCGTGCCGAGAATCGGAATCTCCGCGCCGACGTAGTGCGACGGATGCAGCCCGCCGACTTTCAACACATGCGCGGCCATCGACGAAGTTGTGGTCTTCCCATGCATGCCGCAAACCACGATGCCCTTTTTGCAATTGAGAATCGCCGCGAGCGCGTCCGCCCGCCGCACCATGTTGCGGCCCGTGGCGGTGGCTTCATCATACTCCGCGTTGCCCGGACGGATCGCCGACGAAAAGATAATCAGATCAGCGTCGGCGACATTCGCCGCGGCTTGGCCGGAGAAAAAGCGCAAGCCGAGTTTTTCCAACCGGTCGATCTCGACGGTGCGCGCCTTGTCCGAGCCGCTGACGGTGTGCCCGAGCGAAATAAGCAGGCCGGCGATGCCGCTCATGCCGGAGCCGGCGACGCCGATCAGGTGAATCTTCAATTCACCGCCAACGAGGATGTCTGCAAGGATCTGGCCTGTGTCCATTAGGAGCAATATTTGAGGATGGTGTCGGCGACTCGTCCGGCGGCGGCGTGCGGCGCGAGACTGGCGCTGCGGGCGGAGGCTTCGGAAAGCCGGGCCGGATCGTCGAGAAACCACAGCAGCTTTGTCGCGAGGGTTTCGCCGGTGGTTTCGCGCTCATTCAATAGCGCCGCCGCCCCCGCGCGTTCAAAGATTTTCGCGTTGAAAGTTTGATGATCTTCCGCGGCGTGCGGATACGGAATGAGGATGCCCGGCAGGGCGAAGTGGGAAAGTTCGGTGAGACTCGCCGCGCCGCTCCGGGCGATGGTGAAATCCGCGGCGCTGTAAGCCTCCTCCATGCGGTGATAGAACGCCGCGGCGAACGCGGGAATACCGGCTTTGG
The DNA here is from genome assembly GCA_031390545.1 of Chthoniobacter sp. Lineage (GTDB taxonomy): Bacteria > Verrucomicrobiota > Verrucomicrobiia > Chthoniobacterales > Chthoniobacteraceae > Chthoniobacter. The sequence continues at coordinate 63,766 of JANMTP010000046.1, forward strand.
CGTAGCTCTCGCGCATCAGCGTTTCGTCCTGCTTGCCGGTGAGGTGGATGATCTGGAGCGACTTCGCAGCGAGTTGCGGGAGCGCGTTGATGAGCGCCTGATTGATGCCGTGCGCGCCCTGGCTTCCGCCCATGACGAGCAGCGTGGGCCGACCGGGCGTGAGGCCGAACGCCGCGAGCGCGTGCGTCTTGTCGAGCCGCTCGATCAGTGAAGTGCGAACCGGCGTGCCGGTGACTTCACATTTTCCCGCCGGGAAAAACTGCGCGCACTCCTCGAAGCCGAGCAGCACGCGTGTGACGAGTCGCCCGTTTAGTTTGTTGGCCTTGCCCGGAATGGCGTTCGACTCGTGGACGAAGGTGGGGATTTTCCGGGCTCGCCCGGCGAGGATCGGCGCGGTCGAAGTGAATCCGCCCATACCTAGCACGGCGCGCGGCTCGAAGTCTCGATAGAGCGCTTTCACCTGGTTTAGGCCCGCGCGGAATTTCAGCGCGAATTTCACCAGCGCGACCGGCGATTTGCTCTGCATCCCCACGCCCGGCACGCGCTCGATGCGGAACTCACTCCGACCCTGCGTGGCCAGCGAGTCGATCTCCTTTTCCGAAATGAGCAGCATTACCAGGTGTCCACGCGCGAGCAGCACTTCGCCGACGGCCAGCCCTGGAAACAAGTGCCCGCCGGTCCCGCCGGCTGCGATGACGAAATTCATGGGCCTACAAGCGCACCCCCCGTTTCGCTTTGTGCGTTCGCGCGGCCAGCGTGACGTGGGCCCGGTCTTCGTCTTTTTCGTTCACCCCTTGGCGGTAGATGTTGATGAGGATGCCAACGCCGATGAGGCAGAAAATGAGGTTGGTGCCGCCGAAGCTAATGAAGGGCAGCGGCAGTCCTTTGTTCGGCAGCATTGCGGTGGTGACGCCGATATTCACCGCCGCCTGGAGCGCAATCATCACGGTCACACCGAAGCCAAGGAGCAGGCCGAATCGATCTCGCGCACGGAGGGCGATGGCCGCCCCGCAGAGGATGAAAACGAGGTAGGTCGCGACGACCGCGAGCGTCCAGCGCAGACCGAGTTCTTCGCCGATCACGGGAAAGATGAAGTCGGTGTGCGCGAAGGGCAGGTAGAGCATTTTCTGCCGCCCGTTGCCGAGGCCAAGGCCTTCAGTGCCGCCGGAGCCCAGCGCGATCAAGCCCTGCTCGGCCTGATAAGCGTCGGCGGGAAATCTTTCCGGATGCAGGAACGCCATGAAGCGGCCGGCGCGCTCGGGCATGAGCGAGACGGCGAGCGCCAGCGCGGCCACGCCGGCGAGGATCATCGGCGCGAGATAGCGCAGGCGCGTGCCGGCGATGAACATGAGGATGAAGGTGGTGCCGCCGATCAGCGCCGTAGTTCCCATGTCCACTTCCGGAGCGATCAGCGCCATCAGCACGCCGGCCAGAGCCAGCGGGATGACAAAGCCGCGCACAAATTCACGTTCATCAGTTTTCGCCCGGGAGAACCACCAAGCTACGGCGACCACGGCCGCGAGCTTGGCAAATTCGGAGGGTTGAAACTGAATGCCCAGCCGAATCCAGCGGCGCGAACCGTTCAACTCCTGGCCGATGTGCGGCGCAAAACAAAGCGCCAGCAAAACCGCGGACAGCCCAAACCACAGCCACCACGATTTTTGCAGAAGATGATGATCCACACAGGCGGCGAAGGCGCACAGCACCACGCCAATAACCAGTCCGACCGACTGTTTCCGCAGCAAATACATGGGGTCGCCTCGGCTCTCGACGGCGAAGGCCGAGGTGCTCGTCATCATGACAAGCCCGAGGACGATCAGTCCGATGACGGCGGCGACAAGAAGGTAAACGCTGGTGCGATGGGCGTTCAATGCAGGGCGGTCAGCCTTTCTTCGGCGGGATTTTGAGAGCCCGCCCGGGTTGGAGTTTGGTGGGGTCGGTGATTTTGTTGAACTTGAGCAACTCGGCCGCCGTTAGGCCGTAGTTCTTGGCAATGGAGGTGGCGGTGTCGCCTTTTTTGACGAAGCGCAGGCCGGGCGTCGTCCGCGTGGGCGGTACGTCGATTTGCTTCGGTGCGACTTCAGCCTTGTGGGTTTCGGCCGGCTTGGCCGTAGGCTTCGGGGCCGGGATGGTCAGCATTTGGCCGGGCTGAAGCAGTGCACCGTCCTTGAGATTGTTGGCAGCGAGGAGTTCGTCGGTTCTCAAACCGTAAGCGATGGCGATCTTCGTCGGGTTTTCGCCCGCCTTCACCCCGTGTTGCCGTAGCGAGCCAGGCTTCGCAGCAGCCGGCAGCGGGGCGATGGCGGGAGTGTTGTCCACCACACGGTTCGCGGCAGGGCTGACGGCGGCAGCAGTTTGCGTGGGAGCTTTGGCACTCCCGGTTGCAGCGGGCTTTGCTTTCTCCGTGGCGGTGGCCGGTGGTTCCTGGCCGACGCGCGCGGCTTTAATGCTGTTGAATGCGTAGATGCCGCCGACCGCGACGACGTGCAGGATGAGCACGACGACGAACGCGCTGGAGAGCTTTGTCGTGGGTTCGTCGGCGTCGTAGTCGTCCATCGCCGCGCGCGGGACAGCGCGCGCTGTGGCCTGCAGTTTTTTCCGTGGCCTTGGAGTGAGGACAGCGGCGAGTTTGCTAATGAATTTAGGCGTTTTCATGTGATTGGAGAGCGTTCACCAAGGTGCGGAACTGGTTGCCGCGGTCAGCGTAGTTTTTGAACATGTCGAAGGAAGAAGTGCCGGGGCTGAGCAGGACGGTGTCGCCCGATTGCGCGATCTCGTGGGCGAGAGCGACGGCCCGTTCGAGCGACCAACCGGCATTGACTACGCGCAGGCGGTCTTTCCACAGCGCTTCGATGCGATCCGCCATTTCGCCGAGCACCACCGCCGCGCGGCAGCGCTGCGCGACGAGATCGGTCAGCAGGTCGTATTCAAAACCCTTGTCCTTCCCGCCGGCGATGAGCACCACGGGCCGCGTTTCGGAATGCAGCGCCTTCTCGACGGAATCGGGATTCGTGCCCTTCGAGTCGTTCACGTATTCCACGACGTCGAGCGTGCGGATGAGTTCGCAGCGGTGCGGCAGCGCCTTATACTCGCAGAGCGGTGCGACCATTTGCGCAAAGCCCAGTCCGCGAACGAAGCCGACGCCGAGCGCGGCCATGAGGTTCTCAGCGTTGTGCGAACCACGAAGTTGCGTGTCGGCCATGGCCAGGACGCGCTCCCCGCGGAAAAAGATCACGCCTTCGCGCAGTTCGAAATCCGCGCCCGGCACGTAGGCACTGAAGGTGATTCTCTGCGCCTTTAGCGGCGGCAGTTTGTCGCGAAAATTGACGACGGCCCAGTCTTCCGCGGTCTGGTTTTCAAAGATGCGGATCTTGGCCGCGTAGTATTCGTTCATCGACGGATAGCGGTCGAGATGGTCGGGCGCGAAACCCAGCCAGACCGCGATCCCGCAGCGAAACCGGGTAATCGTTTCGAGCTGAAAGGAGCTGACTTCCAGCGTGATGATGTCGAGGCCTTTGCTCTCGCGCACCTTGGCGGAAAAGGCCGGGCCGATATTGCCGCAGGCGACGGTTTTCACGCCACACGCGCTGAGCATTCTTTCGACAAGCTGAGTGGTCGTGGTTTTGCCGTTCGTGCCGGTGATGCCGACGATCGGGCAGGCGCACATTTCGTAGGCGAGCTCTAGTTCACCGATCATGGCGATGCGGCGCTGAATGAAATTTTGCACAAGCGGCACAGCGGGGTCGATACCGGGGCTTAGCACGGCGAGATCGTAGTGCCCGTGCAGGCTTTCCCGGTCGGCGGCGAGGCCCGCGATCACGCGGATGCCCTGCGTGCCCAGAGCGTCGATTTTCTTGCGCAGCTTATTCTCTTCGGCGGTGTCGAGGACGGTGATCATGGCATTCTCCTGACGCAGCAGGACGGCGGCGGATTCACCGCTTTCCCCGGCGCCGAGCACGGCAATGGATTGGTTTTCGTAGGACACATTCAACGGAGTTTGAGGGTGGCGAGTCCGAGCAGGGCGAACATGATGGAGAGGATCCAAAAGCGGACGATGACGGTGTTTTCCTTCCAGCCTTTCAGCTCGAAGTGATGATGCAGCGGCGACATCAGGAAGACGCGGCGGCCTTCGCCGTAGCGCTTCTTCGTGATCTTGAACCACGAGCGCTGGATGAGCACGGAGAGCGCTTCGATAACGAAGACCCCGCCCACGACGACGAGGAGAATTTCCTGTTTCGTACAAATGGCGACCACGCCGAGCATGCCACCGATCGCGAGCGAACCGGTGTCGCCCATGAACATTTTCGCCGGGTGGCAATTGAACCAGAGGAATCCGAACGACGCGCCAACCATCGCCATACAGATGACCGCGAGCTCACCGGCGAATGGATAAAACGGGATGCCGAGATACTGGGCGATTTTCCAATTGCCCGCGACATAGGCGAGGAGGCCGTAGGTAAAGGCCGCGGTGCAGGTGCAGCCGGCGGCCAGGCCGTCGAGGCCATCGGTGAGGTTCACGGCGTTCGACGCGCCCATGATGACGATGGCGAAGAAGAAGAAGGTGAAGATGCCGAGATTGGGAATTACCGGATCCTTGTAAAACGGCATGAACAGCTCGCGCGCCTGCACCTCGATTGCGGGATTGAGCAAAAAATATCCGGTGACGATGGCGGCAAGAATGCCTTGGGCGATGAGCTTTGTTTTCTCGCTCACGCCCGCGGAATTTTTCTTCGCCACTTTCAAGTAGTCGTCCCAAAAACCAAGCCCGCCGCAATAGATCAGCGTGAAGAGGAGCAGCCAGACTGCGCTGTTGTCGGGCCGTGCCCAGACCAGCGACGAAAGGATGACCGTGCCGAGAATGAGTACGCCGCCCATCGTCGGCGTGCCCGCTTTCTGCCCGTGCAGCTCGAAGAGTTTGTTCACTTCCTCTTTGGTGCGAATCGGCTGGCCGACCTTGAGCGAGATGAGGCGGCGGATGACCCAATTGCCGCACATCAACGAGAGGAGGAAAGCGGTGACCGCGGCGGCGATGGCGCGAAAGGTGATGTACTGAAACACGTTGAACGCGCGCAGGAAATCCTGCTCGGGAAAGCGCAGCGGAAGCTCGTGCAGAAAGTACATCATGACGCCTGCAAAGCCTCCACAATGCGCTCCATTTTCGCCGAGCGACTGCCTTTGATGAGGACCACGTCGCCGGGTTTAGCGAACTCGCGCAGGGCCTTGGTGGCCTCGTCCGTCGAGCCGACGCGCACGACTTTTTCCACCCCGCCACGCCACGCCGCATCAGCGATCCACTCTGCTTCCTCGCCGACGCCAACCACGCAATCGATGTGTTCGCGCGCGGCGACTTCGCCCACTTGGCGGTGTCCGCGCTCGGCCTCCGTGCCCAGTTCGCCCATCCGGCCGAGCACCGCGATGCGGCGACCAACCGCGGGCATGGAGGCAAGCGTGCGCAGGGCCGCGCCAACGGAATCGGGATTGGCGTTGTAGGTGTCGTCGAGAATTTGAATGCCGCGCACGAGCTTCTGTTCCAAGCGGCCTTTGCTCAGGCGCAACTTGGTGAGTCCGGCGGCGCACTCTTCCAGCGAAAGACCGAAGACCCGGCCTGCGGCGGCGGCGAGCACGGCGTTGCGCACCATGTGCTCGCCAGGTACGGATAGTTCAGCTTCCACGCTGCGCCCATCGGCGTGCAGGCGGAATTTGGTCCCAGAAAAATGGGCCTTCAGTTCGCTCGCGAAAACCTCGCCGATGCCGATACCCGCCAGCACCACGTCCGCTTTCGTCCGCGCGGCGATGGCTGGGGAAAACTCGTCATGCGCGCTGAGAATGAGCGTGCCACTGGGCTGAAGCGCTTCGGCGAGCATACCTTTTTCGAGCGCGATGGCCTCGCGAGTGCCCATGAACTCGATATGCGCCATGCCGATGTTCGTGATGATCGCTACGTCCGGCGCGATCATTGCGGCGAGCGGTGCAATTTCGCCGGGGTGATTCATTCCCGCTTCAAAAACTCCGACCTGATCGCTGCTCCGCGCGCGCAGCAAAGTGAGCGGCACGCCGATATGATTGTTCAGGTTGCCCTCAGTTTTTGTGACTTGGAAATTCTCGCCGAGCACCCCGGCGGTCAGGTCCTTGGTCGAGGTTTTGCCATTGCTGCCGGTCAAGCCAACGGCCTGAATCGAAAGCGTCTGTCGGTAGTAGGCCGCGACCTTTTGTAAACCGGCGAGGGTGTCTGCGACTTGGACGACGGTGAATCCGGGTGGCAGGTCGGCAGGGATCTCCTCGACCAGTGCACCCGCCGCGCCGCGCCGTGCGGCCTCGGCGACGAAGGTGTGGGCATCAAAGTTTTCGCCGCGCAGTGCGATGAAGAAATCACCGGCCTTGAGCGCCCGCGTGTCGGTGCAGACAACCGTGACCGTGCCGGCCGGGTCACCCGCGATGAGCCGGCCTCCGGCCCATTTGGCGATGGTTTCAAAGCGCGTCGCGTCCATGTCAGTCGAGGTCCACGCGTTTGGCCTCCAGCGCCTGGCGAGCGACCGCCACGTCGTCAAAGGGTGCCGTGTGATCGGCAAATTCTTGGTAAGTTTCGTGACCCTTCCCCGCGATGAGGATGATGTCCTTCGCCTGAGCCATAGCGATGGCTTTGTAGATGGCTTCCTTGCGATCGACGATGACCTCGTAGTTGCCGCGTGGCAGGCCCGGCTTGATGTCGTCTATGATCGCAAGCGGGTCTTCCTTGCGCGGGTTGTCGGAGGTGACGATGGCGTAGTCGGCGTACTGATCGACGACCGCGCCCATGCGCGGGCGCTTGGTTTTATCGCGGCTGCCGCCACACCCAAAGACGACGATGAGGCGCGCGGGATTCAGCTCGCGACAGGTTTTAATGACGTTTTGCAGCGCGTCGTCGGTGTGCGCGTAATCCACGAAAACGCGGAACTGACGTTGTGCGGGTACCGCCTCGAGGCGGCCGGGCACGGCGTTCGCATTGGCCAGGGCGAGCACGCCGGCGCGCACCTCCACGCCGAGCGCGGAGGCGCCCGCGAGCGCGGCGAGGGAGTTATAGACGTTGAACTGGCCGATCTGCGGCAGGCGCACGAGGTAGCTGCGACCCCCGGCATCGAGCTGGTAGTTAGTGCCCTGGAAATCGATGCGCACATTGCTCGCGCGAAAGTCGGCATGCACGCCGACGCCGTAGGTGATGACCGGAATCTCTTTGGCAAAGCGGGTCGCGAGCTGCGCACCGTAGCGGTCATCAATGTTGATCACGGCCTTGCCCTTCTTCTTGGTCTGCCCCGCAAGTCCACTGAAAAGCCGCGCCTTGGCCTCGAAATAGGCGTCCATCGTCTTGTGATAATCGAGGTGATCCTGGGTCAGGTTGGTGAAGATCGCGGCGTCGAATTCGACCCCGCGGACGCGCGCCTGCATGAGGGCGTGGGAGGAGACTTCCATGGCTACGGCTTTGCAGCCGGCAGAGCGCATCTGCCACAGCAGGTCGTGCACTTCGAGCGACTCCGGCGTCGTCCGCGCTGCCGGAAGAATGCGGTCGCCAACCTCGTAACGAACCGTCCCGATCAACCCGCAGCGGTGCATCGTGGCCTCGCAAATGTGCTTGAGCAGAAAGGCTGTAGTGGTCTTGCCATTCGTACCGGTCACGCCAGCGATTTTCAAAGCGCGCGCGGGATGCTGGTAGAAAGCGGCCGCGAGATCCGCGAGCGCGAGCCGGGCGTCGGCCACGATGACGTTCGTCGCGCGCGTGCGAAACTCCGCAACTTCGCTGACCACAGCCTCGGCACCGGCAGCAATGGCTTGCTCGACAAACTGCGAGCCGTCCACCTTTTCTCCGCGCAGCGCGACGAAAAGAGTCCCGGGCTGCACTCGGCGGGAATCGTAAGCAATCGCGGTGATTTCGCGGTCAAGCGGCCCATCGACTTTGATCGCGGCGACGTTGGAAAGCAGGGCATCGAGCTTCATTGGGCGCGAAAATTTCGGCCTTCCCGGCCTTGCTTGGCGACAACAGCGCCCTCCGCTTCGTCAAATTTCGGTACGAGGCCGAGGTAGCGTGCTGCGCGTTCGCCGATACGCGAAAAGACTGGCGCAGCAGTGAGCCCGCCATAATTCAACCCCGGTTTGGTCTGCGCCTCGTCCAGGAGCACGAGCATGACAAAGGCAGGATCTTCGGCGGGCATAAAGCCCACGAATGAGCAGACGTATTTGTCCCGCGCGTAAACGCCGTTTTCGACTTTTTGAGCGGTGCCCGTCTTGCCCGCGACGGAGTAACCGGGGACGCGTGCGCCTTTGGCTGTGCCTTTCATGCCGGTCACGTCGATGAGCGCTGCGCGCACCTGGTTCGAGACTTTTTGCGAAACGACCCGGCGCACTTGGCGCGGTGGAAAGCTTGCCACCACGCCGCCTTGGTCGTCGGTAATTTCCTGAATGATCTGCGGCAGCATCAGCGAACCGCCATTGGCGATTGCGCACATCGACGTGGCAATCTGCAACGGGGTGGCGGCGATGCCCTGACCCATCGGCATGCGGGTGATGGAAAGACTGTCCCAGCGGTGCAGCGGACGCACGTCGCCGGGAATTTCCCCGGGCAGGCCGATGCCGGTCTGCTCGCCGTAGCCGAAGCGGTGGATGTACTCGAAAAACTTCTGCTCGCCGAGCCGCATGGCAATTTTGGCGACGCCGATATTGCTCGAGTGAACGAGGATGTCGTTCGCGGAAATGTCGGCCAGCGGATGCGAGTCACGCAGCTTGCACCACTCCCAAAAGCCGCGCTCGCAATCGAAGAATGAATCGGGCGTGATCTTGCCCTCCTGAAGCGCCCCGGCGACCGCGACGATTTTGAAGGTCGAGCCCGGCTCCACCTGCGCAGAAATTGCGAGGTTCATGCGGCTGGCGGTGTCCTCTTTTTTCTTCGGGCTGTTCAGGTTGAAGTTGGGGCGGTTAGCGAGCGCGAGGATTTGCCCCGTCTTCGGGTTCATCATGATGACGGTCGCGCCTTTCGGACGGAACTCCTTCACCGCTGCTTCGAGCTCTTGCTCGACGATGTTTTGCAGCCCCATGTCGATGGTCAGGCGGATATTGCTGCCGTCCCGCGCGCTATGCTCCTGGCCGCGATAGGGAACGATTTCATTCCCCTTGAGGTCGCGCTCGATGTAGCGGAATCCGTCATGGCCCCGGAGGTATTTGTTCATCGTGAGCTCCACGCCGTCGAGGCCGGTGTCGTCGCCATTCACAAAGCCGAGAACGTGGCAGAGCAGCTCGTTATTGGGGTAAACGCGCCGCGCTTCCTGCTCGAAAAAAACGCCCGCCACGTATTTGGCGAGCACCTTGGAAGCGAGCATGTCGGCGATGATCTTGTCGGCCACGCTTTGGGCCACTCCTCTTTTCAAAGGGACGTAAGAGTCAACGACGTCCCTGCGCAGTTTCTGTGAATAAATCGTCTTGTTCAGCTTCGCCAGGATCACCTCGGGCGTTAGATCCAGTGGTTCGCTGAGCAAGGTGGCGAGCGCCGTAAGCGCGGCGGGGTCCTTGAACTTGGTGGGGTTGACGATGATTTTTTTAACCGGCTCATTCTGGGCCATTGGTTCGCCGTGAATGTCCGAGATGATCCCGCGCCGGGCATGCAGGATCTGGCGATTAACATGCACGGCGGCGGCGCGCCCGGCGTAATCCAGGTGCCGGACGACCTGGATATGGATCAGCCGGGCGGAAAATGCAGTGAAGCAACCGGCCAGCAAGACGCAGGTAATGAGCGCTCTTTTTCTGGCCGGGCGGTTCACTCCTGTTTCCTTTCGTTCGCCACCGGGCGCAGTTCACCAGCCGCGGCTGGTTTGGATTTCGCCGCTACGATGACGACCTGCTCGTTGGCGATGTGGCCGAGCTTGATGAACCCGCTGTCGAGGCGCTTTTGGAGTTCCGCCGTCGAGGTGTGTTTTGCGATATTCGTGCTCGCGACCTCATTGCGGCTGCGCAAATGCCGCAGCTCGTCCTCATGTTTTTTTATCTGCGCGCCCGTCGTATAGAGCTGGTTTTTGCACCACATGTAGCCAAGCCCGGCGACGAGGGCAAAAGTGCCCGCTACGAGACAGACCACGAACTTCGCGATCGGGACCGTGTTGGCGTGGCGGCGGCGATTATCGGGCATGGGAAATTCTTTCGACGACCCGCAATTTGGCGCTGCGAGCGCGCGGGTTTGCACGCTGCTCGGTGTCGCTGGCGATGATCGGCTTGCCGGTGACAGCGCGAAAAATGAAGTCGGGATTGGGACGCGGCGCAGGCCATTCCGGGCGGTCAAGGAACTCAGTTGTGCGCGCCTTGAAGAACTGCTTCACGATGCGGTCCTCAAGACTGTGAAAGGTGATGACTGCGAAACGCCCGCCCGGGGCTAGCCGCGCGGAAAACTGGGCAAGCCCTTCGGCGAGCACATCGAGCTCGCGGTTCACGGCGATGCGGAGTGCCTGAAAAGTGCGCGTGGCAGGATGCACGCGGCCGCGTCGCGGCACGACCGTTTCCACGGCGTCGGCGAGCTGTTTCGTGGTGGTGAAAGGCTGGACCATGCGGTCGCGAACCAAACGGGTGGCGATTTTTCGCGCAGCAGGCTCTTCGCCGAAATTGCGCAGGATGCGCTCGAGCTGGTCTCCAGCCATCGTGTTCACGAGATCGGCGGCAGTGATCGGTGCCGCGGGGTTCATCCGCATGTCGAGCGGGCCGTCGCGCATGAAACTAAAGCCTCGCTCTGCCGAATCGAGCTGCCGCGAGGAAACACCCAGATCCAATAGCGCGCCGTCAATCTGACCGATACCGATCGCATCCAGCGCGGCACCGGCCTGGGCAAAATTGCTGCTTACTGCGCGGAAATCACCATCCCCCAAGAGCCTCGAAGCAAAAGTCAGGGCCTCTGGATCCTGATCCAATCCAATCACCGTCGCCCCCTCGGCAAGCAGCGCCGCGGCGTGCCCACCGCCGCCGAGAGTCCCGTCCACGATGAGTCGGCCCGGCGCCGGTGTCAGGAGTTCCACCACTTCCGCCAGAAGCACCGATTCGTGGTATTCGTAAGGGCGCGTTTTCACAGTTTTTTTCCGGGTCGCAGCGCGCTTGCGCACTGGACGTTCGATCAGCATCGTCATATGCCCAGCTTGCGCTTCAGCGCCTCCTTCCGCGTCTTCTCCGCGGCTTGAAACGCGGCGTATTCCGCCACGCTCCAAATGTTGAAAGTGTCCAGCGAACCCGACAGCCAGACTTCGCGCCCCTCGGGCAGCCCCAGCAGCGGAAAGAACTCTTCGGGAATGGAAATACGCCCTGTCTTGTCGAGCGTCACCTGCTGCAAACTGGAGGCGAAGGTATCGAGAAACTCTGCGCGCTCGACGGGATCAAAAGAATCGGCCTTGGCGCGCAGTCGCTCCACCTCAGCCAGCGGCATCACGGAAACGCACTTTTGGGTCGAACGTTCGATCATGAACAGCTCAACGGACTGCTCGAAACGCCATGCCGACGGGATCGTGATACGGTTCTTCCCCTCGATTTTATGGCAAAACGCCGCCGTGAATTTCGGCGCAGCGGGGTTTTGGGTGGTGGTGGCCATGGCGAGGTGCGGCTGAAGCAAGTGTTCCAATGCGCTCCAATCCCCCCCGATTCAGCCCAAAACGTGCCTTGAAGTCAAAAGGTTATTTTAAGATTCGTGGAAAACTCGCGTCCGGAAGACGCTGAATCCAGTTCGCAACCGCGCGAATCCGTCGAAGTCGGCTTTGCGCGATGGAGTAAACCTCAACGTGTCACTGGATACATTTGCTGTGAGCGGAAGCGCAGTGAACGAGAAAACAAATTTGCACTTCCCATTTCTCAGGAGTGCAACTATCTCAAAACCGCGACCAATCCTCTTATGGCTCGAATTCTCATCATCGACGACGACCCCGCGATGGTGTCGGTCATCTCCGACATCTGCCAGGAACGCGGCCACCAGACCGTGGCCTACGCGTCCGGCTCCAAAGCGCTGGAAAACCTTTCCGCTCAAGCCCCCCAGCTCGTCATCTCCGACATGCGCATGGATAAGGTCGGCGGTCTCGACATCCTTCGCGAATGCCGCGAGGTCCTGCCGCAGACGCCGGTGATCCTCATCACCGCCTACAAAACCGTCGAGTCCGCCATCGAGGCCATGAAGCTCGGCGCCTACGACTACATCACCAAGCCCTTCAAGGTGGACGAGCTCCAGCTCACCATCCAGCGCGCCCTCGATAACCAGTCCCTCGTCCGCGAGAACGTCAACCTGCGGAAGATCGTCAAAGAGAAATACCGCTTCGAAAACATCATCGGCACCAGCGGCAAGATGCAGGAAATCTACAACCTCATCGCCAAAGTCGCCGATACCGACAGCACCATCCTTATCCAGGGCGAAAGCGGCACCGGCAAAGAACTCGTCGCCCGCGCCCTCCATTTCAATAGCAACCGCCAGCACCAGCCCTTCGTCGCCATCAACTGCTCGGCCCTCCCGGAAAACCTCCTCGAGAGCGAACTCTTCGGCCACAAAAAGGGCAGCTTCACCGGGGCCGTGCAGGACAAAGCCGGCCTCTTCGAGGAAGCCGAACTCGGCACCATCTTCCTCGACGAAGTGAACTCCATGGCGCAGCCCCTCCAGACCAAGCTGCTCCGCGTCCTCCAGGAGCGCCAGATCCGCCGCGTCGGCGACACCAAAACCACCCCCATCAACGTCCGCGTCCTCGCCGCCACCAACGAACTGCTTGGCGACAAAATCAAGACCGGCAACTTCCGCGAGGATCTCTACTACCGCCTCGCTGTCATCCCCGTGGAGATGCCCGCCCTCCGCGAGCGGCCGGACGACATCCCGCTCCTCGTTAATCATTTCCTTCAAAAGAACGCCGCCCAGACCGGCACCGAGCCCAAAAAGATCGACCCCAAAGCCGTCGAAATGCTCGCCCTTTACCGCTGGCCCGGCAACGTCCGCGAACTCGAAAACGCCGTCGAGCGCGCCTGCGCCTTGTGCGACGACTGCCTCATCCGCACCACCGACCTCCCCCCGCAAGTCGTCCGCCACGCCACCGCCCCGCCCATCGAGCACACCGGCAGCCTCCCCGTCGGCCAGTCCCTCGACGAATACATCCGCGAACAAGAGCGCCGCTACATCGACGAGACCATCAAATTCAACGCCGGCTCCCGCGAGAAAGCCGCCAAGATGCTCGAAATCAGCATGGCCACCCTCTACCGCAAGCTCGAAGTCAAAAAAACCTCCGACAAAGCGTAAGCTTCCTCGGAGGGATGGGCTCCCGCCCGTCCCCACTCTCCCCATTGACGCTCCTCCCCGGGACAGGCGTTCCCAAAGCGCTTCGCTAACTTTGGGAACGAGAGGGAAAGATAACCAATTGACTTAACCACATGCCTGCAGCGCATGGTTCGGCGTTTCGTTCATTTCGGAATTGGTGCGGCGGATGAGGGGGAAAAGCGGCGAGGAAGCAACTCGCGGAGCAACGCTGCACCGGAACCGAAGAAGGCGACGAAAAGGATGAGCGACATAATAACCGATGGCCAAACGGGAAATCCCTCGCCAACTGTGACCGACAGCCAACCAGTGAAATGGCGAAGCGCGAAGAAAACGCCGACTGAAAGTAGGCCAACGACAAAGGATGGAATCCGTCGTGGCGAGATGGCCTGAGCAAGAGCACCGAGAAGAAACGGTATAAGGCCGAACAACACGACGATGGCCGCACAAAAGAGAAGCGCGAGACCACGAATGACTATGGAGAGAACAGCTCTGGCGCGCTTGGTTTGAGGCGCAGCGTTTGATGGCTGGAGGCTCATATTGTTCGTTTACGGGAGAGACGCAGAATCGCCGAACGACCCCAAGCTCAGCGACTCCGGAGGGCGGCGCGCTGGCTGCGGGCGAAGGCGGCTGGGGGCAGGATGGGCGCAGGTGGCGGGATGGCCGGCAGCAGCCAGCGTGACGCCCGGAGCCCTTCGCTGCAGGGAATGGTTCGGCGTTGCGGCTGTTGGAATTGAAGCGGTCATTGCCAAGTGACGGTTGGCGCGATGTCTGGATGCTCGCGCTGGCAGTCGGCGAAGCAAGTCTGAAGCTGCTCGTGGGCTCGCGGAACTGTGGTGCGAAGATGCTCGGTGCTGGAGAGAACGAGGCGGCGAGGAAAGCAGTCGAAGCCAGTGAGAACGTCCCAGAACGCATCCCAGTTGTGGCCGTAGAAGTCAGGGAACGGCAACGCACGGGCGAAAAGCTCGTGAACCTCGCGCTCCGAACTGACGCCAGCAAAGTCGATATGCACCTCGGCTTCGCGTTCAGGACCGGCGTCGGATTTCGGGTTGCTCATGGCCTTCGTTCACGGAGTGCGCGTAGCAGCGCCTAACGCCCCCAAGCTCCGCGCCTGCGGAGCGCGGCGCGCTGGCTGCGGAAAGGTGGCGGGGGCAGGATGGGCGCAGGCGGCGGGACGGTCGGCAGCAGCCAGCGTGACACGCGGAGCCGTTCGCTGAGGGTATGTGGGTGTGGACAGCGGGCGGAGCCGCTGCACCGTTACCGCCTGAGAGCCCTGGAAAACAGTAGCCCTCAGGAGGCGAGCCGCCGAAAGCCCGTGCGCTGCAGTGGGGTTACTCCCCGTTTTCGCT
>JANMTP010000066.1:0-3114 GCA_031390545.1 Chthoniobacter sp.
GATGCCGCGCAGGGTGTGGAGGCGCAGACCGTCGCGACCGTCCACCTGGCCAACAAGCAGGGACTCACGATCGTTCCGGTGATCAATAAGATCGATCTCCCAAACTCCGACATCCCCACCGTCAAAAAACAGCTCGAAGACATTCTATCAATCCCGGGCGAAGAAGCCATCCTGGCCAGTGCCAAGGCTGGCATCGGGATCGAGGAAATCCTGGAAGCCGTGATTGCGCGCATTCCAGCACCGACCAAGTGGGAGGATGAAAAGGTCCGGGCGCTAGTCTTCGATTCCACCTTCGATACCTATCGCGGCGTTGTTACCTATGTGCGGATGATGAGCGGTTCAATCAAGGCAGGGGACGGTGTGAAGATGATGAGCAACAATCGCCCGTACGAAGTCAAAGAGGTCGGCGTCTTCCGTCCAAAGATGTTTGCGACAGGCGTGCTTCGTTCAGGCGACACTGGCTATGTCATCGCTAATATCAAGACGACTTCCGAAATCAAGATCGGCGACACTCTCACCGGCACCTTTGCTCCCGCGACGGAGGCGCTCGCCGGCTTTCAGGTTGTGCAGCCGATGGTGTTCAGCGGGATCTACCCGATCAACACCGCGGACTTCGAGCATCTGAAGACAGCGATGGGCAAGCTTCAGCTCAATGATTCCTCGTTCGTGTTCCAGGCGGAAAGCAGTGTGGCGCTCGGGTTTGGGTTTCGGTGTGGGTTCCTCGGCTTGCTGCACATGGAGATTATCCAGGAGCGGCTCCGGCGCGAGTATAACATGGACATTATCGCTACCTATCCATCCGTTATTTATGAGGTGGAGAAGACTAATGGCGAGGTGTTGCATGTCGACAATCCAGAGTTTCTTCCAGATGCGAGCGTGATTCACGAAATCCGCGAACCGATTGTGAAGTGCTTCATCATGGTGCCGAACGAATATATTTCGCCACTCATGCAGTTGATCCTGGATAAGCGCGGCTTGCTCGATCACACCGAGACGCTCGATACCCGCCGAGTGATGCTCACCTGCGTGCTGCCGCTCAACGAAATCCTGGTAGACTTCAACGACAAGATCAAGTCGATCACCCGCGGCTATGGATCGATGGATTACGAGCACGACGGTCACCGCGCGGACAAGCTCGTGAAGCTGGATATCCTGGTCAACGGCGAGCCCGTGGACGCCTTTAGCTCGATCGTTCATCGGGAGAAAGCGGAGTCACGCGGGCGGCAGCTCGCCGCGAAGCTCAAGGAAGTGATCCCGACCCAGCTTTATCAAGTTGCGATTCAAGCCGCGATTGGTGGCAAGATCATTGCCCGAGAAAGCGTGAGCGCGATGCGCAAAGACGTGACGGCAAAGTGTTACGGCGGCGACATCAGCCGGAAACGGAAGCTCCTCGAAAAGCAAAAGGAAGGTAAGAAGCGGATGAAGAGCATTGGCCGGGTGAACATCCCGCAGGAGGCTTTCATTCAAGTTCTGAAGACCAATTGACGGCTGCGCAGTTGGCTGGCATTTAGCGCCTGATTTCCGCCGCGATAAGGCGGAGGTCGGCGATAAACAACTCGTAGCTAGCACGACGCGTCTCTTCATCTCGAGCGCGCAAGAGCGAGGACGGATGCACGGTGAGAATTGTCCGCTCACAAAACGGAGTGCCGATGATGTGCCCCCGATCTCGCGTGACTCGGACATCAGGCCCAGCCAGCGCGGCCGCAGCCGTCGAGCCTAGCGCGACGAGCAGCTTAGGTCGCAGACTGGCTAGCTCTGCTTCCAGCCACGGACGGCATGCAGCGATGTCGCGGGAGTTCGGAGTCTTGTGCAGGCGGCGTTTACCTTGCGGCTCCCATTTGAAGTGCTTCACCGTGTTGGTCACGTAAACGGTCGCCCGATCGATCCCAGCCTCCGCGAGCGCCCGATTGAAAAGCTGTCCGGCGGGCCCGACGAATGGCTTCCCCTGTAAATCCTCCTGATCCCCCGGCTGCTCGCCAACGAACACGATTCGCGCTCCCTCCGGCCCTTCGCCGAAGACGGTTTGTGTGGCGCTTTTAAATAGCGGGCACGCTTTGCACGCTACCGCTGCCTCCCGCAACTTTCCGAGATCGCGAGTCGCGGGCGGCTCGGCGGGGTGCCACTCCAGCTGATCTGTGCGTTTGGCTTCGCTCTTGGTCATCATGGCTGCGACTCGACGGGGAGCTTGCTCGAGAAGCGCGGGGATCACTGCGGCCTCGGGCAGATTCTTCCAGTATTTCTTCGGCATCTCCGACTGCATCGCCTGCACCTTTACCCGACCGGGATTAAAAATGTGCGAGTAATACTGGATCCACAGGCTCTCGACGCCGTCTTCAGTTGGCGCTTCCGATCGCGGGACACCCGCAGTGAACGTCAGTTTGCTGAGATCCCAGTGGACGCAGCGTTCCGGTGTAAGGATCGACCATCGCATCGCAGTGAAACGGTCTGCAAAGAACGCGGAGTTCAGCTCCACGATGTGATGCTCCGGCTCGAACCACGCTACATACCATTCCGTCTCCTCGACGGCGATCCGCCGGAATCGCACAAAGGCGCGCATCTTGTGCACGTCGTGGCGCACTGCCTTTTCCATGCGAAGCAGTTCGTGCATATCGGAATCCACAACCACCTCCAGCAGGCGCGACTCGCTGTGGGTCAAACGCCACAGCACACGGTAAAGCAGCGCCCAACGCCGACTATCACGATGACAGGCAACCTTGCGTGCGATCTCGAGAAAGCGTTTTGGCACGCGGAAAGTGGCGGGCTCTTTCGACGAAGGTTCCGCCTCATCGAACATCGCTAAACCTGGCTGTTCGCTGGACAACTCTTCCCAATGAATGGCGTCGGGCGCGAAGTCTTGCCCAAGCGCACGACGCGCTGCGACCTGCCAGGCAGTAAAGGTCGGAGCAAAAGTGATTTGAAGCACACCGATACTACGCAGCCCAGGCCGTGTCGGGCTGGAAACTCACTCTGCCGCCGCAGCGAGAGGCAGCTCGTAGCAGACAGCTTCCTCGCTATTTCGGACCAGCAAATAGCGACCCGCGAGCGTGGGGTGATTCCATGTCTTGGCACTAAGCGCCGGGATGCGCCCGAGTTCCTGAAACTGCGCAGGATTCG
>JANMTP010000045.1:0-25792 GCA_031390545.1 Chthoniobacter sp.
ATTCGTGATGATCGCAAGCCGCGGCCCGCGCGGGCGCGGTTGCTTGCCGAGCACCTCGGCCATGTCGAAAAGCTCGGCGATTGTATCCACGCGCAGCACGCCGACGCGGCGGAACGCGGCGTCGAGCACTTCATCGCTGCCGGTCAGCGAGCCGGTATGCGAAGCCGCCGCGCGCGCCGCCTGCTCCGTGCGGCCGACCTTGATGACGATGATCGGTTTCGTGAGCGCCACCTCGCGCGCCGCGGAGAGGAAGGCGCGCGCGTCGCCAATCGCCTCCATGTAGATGACAATGCTCCGCGTGTGCGGATCGTCGCCGAGCCAGTAAATGAGATCGCCCCAGCCGACATCGAGCATCGAGCCGACCGACACGAATGCGCTGAAGCCGACGTTTTCGCAGAAACTCCAGTCGAGGATCGCGGTGCAGAGCGCGCCGCTCTGCGAAATGAATCCGACGCGGCCGGGCCGCGCCATCCCGGCCGCGAAAGTCGCATTGAGGCCCGCGTGCGGGAGCATCACGCCAAGGCAGTTCGGACCGATGATGCGCATCCCGCCACTCCGCGCGTTTCGGAGGACTTGCTGCTCCAGCTCCCGCCCTTCGGCGCCGGTCTCCTTGAACCCAGCCGAGATGATGATGGCTCCGCTCACGCCGGCATCGGCGCACTCGGAAACGATGCCCGGCACCGTGGTGGCGGGTGTGACGATGATCGCCAGATCGACCTTGGCCGGCACGTCGGCGATGCGCGGAAACGCCTCGATGCCGAGCACGCTCCCGCGCTTGGGATTCACCGGATAAAGCGCGCCGCCGAAGTCGCTCGCCCGCAGATTTTCCAGGATCGTCCGCCCGACACTCTCCGCCGTCTCGGTCGCACCGATCAGCGCGACCGACTTCGGCGCAAACATGGCATCCAGCACCGGACGCCGCCGCCGCAGGATGTCGTGCGCGCGCTCAGTCTTGTCAGGACTATCATGAACGGTTTCGCCGCGAGAACGCATGGTTTGGATATTTCTGGGTGGGCCGTGCTGAGGGTGCCCTAACGCGTCTCACTCTCCACCGCGACGCTGGCCGAACGCTACACGATCCTTGCCGCATTCTTCCCCTTGGTTGCCCAGGGTGAAAAGCGAGAGGGGCCGTCTCACCGAGCTCGTGGGGTGGCCGGGTCACGCGCCGCCGCAATGGCTGGAGGCAGTCCCGCCCCACACCACGGAGCTCCGCTTCCCCGCGCAAATACGGGTGGCAAAATCCTCAACTTGGCAAAGAGGGCGAGAACCGTCGCCCGCATTACCGCCGCCGCCACAATCATCCCCCGCTCTTGCCAAAACACCCATCCTCACCCCACCCTGACACATGACTCACACACACCACGGAAATCTATCCGCTCGCGGTGTAGTGAATCATGTTGGGCCACAAGGAAACGGGTGCTGACCCAAACATCAGACGCCAATGGCCAAAATACCACGCCCCGACGGAGGGCACGTAAAGCTGACGGATAGGGAGCTAATGCTGAAAGCCATAGCGCTCGCACGACAGTCAATAAACGAGCCTGGAAAGATTGCGCCAAAAGTTGGTGCTGTCATCGCACGCGCGGGAAAGCTCTTGGGGGAAGCATTCCGCGGAGAGCTTGCTCCAGGCGAACATGCAGAGTTCACCCTGCTAGAGAAAAAGCTCACCCATGAGACCTTGGCCGGGGCAACGCTCTTCACGACATTGGAGCCATGCACGTCGCGTAATCATCCGAAGATTGCCTGCGCCAACCGCATAATCGAACGACGAATAAAGCGCGTTGTAATTGGGGTGCTTGATCCAAACGACAAGATACGCGGACGAGGGGAGTTGCGCCTTCGCGAAGCGGGTGTTGAGATTGCGCGATTTGATTCCGATTTGATGCCAGAGATTGAAGAGCTCAACAGGGAGTTTAATCGCGAGCACAACAGGCCATTCAGACGCCAGCGCACAAAGGCCGAAACCACCGACCCGGTCAAACCGGGTGAGGTCGGGCCAAACGGGCATAGAATCGGATATACCGAGAGTGGCGATAAGGTCGAATGGCTTCCGGATGAGGAAACTCCCGGTCAGGAGTGGCCACTCCTCTTACGACGCAATGACAAGGCGATCCTAAGTGCCTACAACGAGTTTTGGGACAAGGTCTGGTGGAACCGGCACCAAGTTTGGTTGGAGAAAATACGCCGTGGTGAGGAGCCATTAACGGAGGAACAGAAGCCCGTTCTCCTAAGGGCTAAGGCTGCTGCGAAGAAGCTCGAGAAGAAATACGGAAGGAAGAATCTTGGGTGGGACAATTTTGAGTGGGGGTTGCTAAGCGGTCGAATGTCAGCCCTTGCCTGGGTGATGGGGGCGGAGTGGAATGAATCCTTGGACACGTGAGCTGTGGTCCCATAAAGGCGCCGCGCCGCCGATACTCCTGATAGCTTAATCGCGGAGCGATGCTGTGCCGGTAGCCGCGGCTTTCACGCCCCGGATGGAACGCGACGCGGGATACGCCCTGCCTGGAATGTCGCGCCAAAGGCGAAGCGCGCGCGGCGATAACACGTCCGTCCGCCACCAATTGGTTTGCCGGCGCGCGAGCCCCGGTCGATTCTCCCCGGAAATGAAGAACGCGCTTTTGTCCTCCTGGGGGATCATCGTCATCGGTGCGGCTGCCTCGACCATCCTCGTCGGAGCGGGATGCGCGGAACTCAGCCAGCGGCACACGGCGGGATCGTTTGCCAGCGTGCGTCCGGTGCTCGAATCGAATTGCGTTCATTGTCACGGCCCGAACCGCCTGTCTCACATGCCCGCCTTTTCCGACACGCGGGCGCTGGCCCGCCTCATTGGTCCGGCCAATTGGATCGTGCCCGGGCAGCCGGAACGCAGCCGCTTTCTCCAGATAGTGATCTACGCAGACGAACACCCTGGGGCGATGCCACCGACGGGACATGCGATCTCCAAAGCGGAAATCGAGCGGTTGCGCGCGTGGATAGCGGCCGGCGCTCCGGTGCCGGAAAATCCGCCCGTTGTGCTCGTTGCCCGCGGTGAAGGGCAGCGCTCGCGCTGAAGCGCTGGAGGCCGCCCGGAAGATCGGTCGCGGCGGCGCTCATGGCGGTCCCGGCCTCACGGCGTGCGCTCGGCCAGATACCGGACCATGCCGTCGAGCGTGGTAAAGTTTGCGTAGTCTTTTTCCGGGACTTCGACGCCGAGCTTTTTGTCGAGGGCGATGAGGAATTGGAGGAAGTCGTAGGAGTCGATGTCGAGCGTCTCGCGCACGTTGGCGGTGGGGACGAGTGCGGCGGGGTCGGCTTCGGGGGCAAGCGTGGTCAGCTCGGTGAAGATGATTTTCTTGATGTCCTCGTCGGTCATAACGCTTCGGGTTTTTGCAGAAGGCGGTTGAGCGCGCCGAGGAATTGCCCGCCGGTCCGGCCGTCGGTGGCGCGATGATCGGCGGCGAGGGTCGCGGTGAGGACCGGGCGGACGCTAAGCATGCCGTCGTGCGCCCAGGCCTGCTCAGTGATCCGTCCGAAGCCGACGAGCGCGACCTGCGGCGGGTAAATGACGCCGAAGAAGGCGTCGCCGCCGAGGTCGCCGAGGTCCGTGACGGTGATGGTGCCGTCGCTGAGTTCCGAGCTGCGCAGCCGCCCGGCGCGGGTGCGCGGGATGAGGTCGTGCAGCGCGGCCATGATCTCGTCGAGCGACTTGCCTGGCACGTCATGGATGGCGGGCGTGATGAGGCCGGCCTGACGGGAGGCGATGGTGAAGCCGATGTGGATGGCGTCGCGGCGTTCGAGTTGGTCGTCGTGCCAGTAGCCGTTGAGGTCGGGCGTTTCCTGCAAAGCGCGCGCGACGGCTTTGAGCAGCAGCACGGCGGGGAGGAGTCGTTGCTGGATTGGACGCGCGGCGTTCGCGGCTTTGAGCCAGCGCAGCGCGACGCACATGTCGATGCGCGTCTGGAGATAGTAGTGCGGGATCTCGCGATTCGATCGCGCCATCGCGGAGGCGAGCGCGCGGCGCATGCCGGAGACGGCGGCGGCCTGGGCAGGCGCGGGAGCAGGCTCCGGTGCGGGCGCGGCGGGTGGTGCTTGCGCTGCACCTTGCGCGGCGGCGCGCTCGACGTCCGCGCGCTCGATGGCGCCGCCGGGGCCGGTGCCTGCAACGATGGCGAGGTCGATGCCGAGTTCCGCGGCGACCTTGCGCGCGAGCGGCGAGGCATGCACGCGGTGGGCTTCTGCGGGCGCGGGCTGGGGCTGTGGTGGGGGTGCAGGCGGCGCAACTGGCGGTGGAACGGGCGCGGAAGGAGCGACGGACGGCGGCATGGGCTGGGGCTGCGGTGGAGGTGCAGGCGGCGCAGCGGGCGCGGCAGGCGGTGGCGCGGATTGGCCGGCGGCACGGATCACGGCGAGCAACGCGCCGACGGGCAGCTTGCTGCCGGGCTCGGCGACGAGTTTCTCGACGACGCCGTCTTCAAACACCTCGACCTCGATGTTGCCCTTGTCGGCAGTGAGTTCGGCGATGATGTCGCCGCGCTTCACAGCGTCGCCGGGTTTGACGCGCCATTCGGAAAGCACGGCCGCCTCCATGTCGGCGCCGAGGCTGGGCATGCGGAATTCACCCATTGGAGGAAAGGAGTTGGCGCGCGGCGGCGGCGATGGTTTCGGGCTGCGGCAGCGCGGCTTGTTCGAGGTGCTTCGCGTAAGGCAGCGGCACTTCGGCGGTGCAGACGCGGGCGACCGGGCGTTCGAGTTCGTAAAAGGCCTGCTCCATGATCCGCGCGCTGATCTCCGCCGAGATGCCGCCGCTGCGCCAGCCTTCATCCACGATGAGCGCGCGGTGCGTGCGCGCGACGGACTCGATGATCGTCGCGTCGTCGAGCGGACGCAGCGTGCGCAGGTCGATGACCTCGGCCTCGATACCCTCGGCGGCGAGCGTGTCCGCGGCGGTGAGCGCTTTCCACAGGCTCGCGCTGTAAGTGACGATGGTGAGATCGCGTCCGGGCCGCTGAATCCGGGCGCGGGTGATTTCGACCGGGCCGGCATCGTCGGGCAGCGTGCCCTCCATGTTGTAGAGCGTCTGGTTTTCGAAAATGAGCACGGGGTCCGGGCTCTCGAGCGCGGTCCAGAGCATGCCGCGCGCGTCTTCGAGCGTGGCGGGGACGAGCACCTTGATGCCGGGGATGTGCGCATACCAGCCTTCGAGGCTGTGCGAATGCTGCGCGCCGAGCTGCTTGCCGCCGCCGGTGGCCATGCGGATGACGACGGGCACGTGGAACTGCCCGCCCGACATGTGCAGCAGCGAGGCGGCGGTGTTCATGATCTGGTCCA
Organism: Chthoniobacter sp.; assembly: GCA_031390545.1. Taxonomy (GTDB): domain Bacteria; phylum Verrucomicrobiota; class Verrucomicrobiia; order Chthoniobacterales; family Chthoniobacteraceae; genus Chthoniobacter. The sequence goes on from JANMTP010000045.1 coordinate 5,308, forward strand.
GCGCGAGCAGGCTGAAGTTCACCGTCATGATCTCGACGATGGGCCGCATGCCGCCGAGCGCCGCGCCGATGCCCGCGCCGACAAAGCCGACCTCGGAGAGCGGCGTGTCGCGCACGCGCTCGGGTCCGAACTCCGCGAGTAATCCGCGGCTCACCGCGAAGCAGCCGCCGTAGTGCGCCACATCTTCGCCCATGAGAAAGACGCGCTCGTCGCGTTGCAGCGCGTCGCGCAGGGCTTCGCGTGCGGCGTCGCGGTAGGTGAGCTTGCGTTCGCTCATGCTGCGGCGGGTTCGGAGTAAACGAAACGCGTGAGATCCTCGACCGGCTCCCAGGTGCCGGCCTCGGCGAAATCGATGGCGGCCTGCACCTCCGCGGCGATCTCGCGCTCGACCTTCTCCATGTCCGCATCGGTGAAAATACCCGCGCCTTTCAAATGCAGCGCGAGGTCCGCGATCGGATCGCGCTTCTTCCATTCCTCCACCTCAGCCTTCGAGCGATACTCCTGCGCGTCGAACATCGAATGCCCGCGAAAGCGGTAAGTGCGGCACTCCAGCAGATATGGCCCCTCGCCGTTGCGGATGTGCGTAAGCGCGGCGCGCGCCGCCGCCTCGACCGCGAGCACGTCCATGCCGTCGGCGCTGGCGGAGGCCACGTGATAGGCCTCGGCCTTCCACGCGATGTTGTGGACGGACTGCTCGTATTCGATCGAGGTGCCCATCGCGTAGAGATTGTTTTCGCAAAGGAAGAGCACCGGCAGCCGCCAGAGCGCCGCGAGATTGAGCGACTCGTGAAAGGCGCCCTCCGCGACCGCGCCTTCGCCGAAGACGCAGCAGCTCGCGCGGGACCGGCTCTGCATTTTATCCGCCAGCGCGAGCCCGACTGCGAGCGGCAGGCCGGCGCCGACGATCGCATTGCCGCCGATGAAGCGCGTGCGCGCATCGAAGAGATGCATCGAGCCGCCGCGCCCGCGCGCGCAGCCCTCCTGCTTGCCATACATCTCCGCCATGATCGCGCCGGCAGACACGCCGCGGACCAGCGCGTGGCCGTGCTCGCGATACGTGGAGACGACCGCCTCGTCCTCCGCGAGCAGGCTGAGCGCGCCGACTGCGACCGCTTCCTCGCCGATGCAAAGATGGAGAAAGCCGCGGATCTTCGCCGCGGAATAAAGCTCCGCGCATTTCTCCTCAAAGCGCCGGATGAGCAGCATGCGGCGCAGCAGATCGAGACCGTGCTCGCGCGTGAGTTCGGAAGGGTTGGTTTCCATGAATGGTCAGCCGGAAACTTCGAGCATGGAGGTGTCGCCTTCGGGCAGGCCGAGGGCGCGTTCCTTTTCCACAATCGCGAGCGTCGTCTTCAGCACGGTGTCGGGAGTGAGGGAGATGCTGTCGATACCTTGCTCGACGAGGAATTGCGCGAAGTCCGGGTAGTCGCTCGGGGCCTGTCCGCAGATGCCGATCTTGCGGCCTTTCGCATGGGCGGTGGCGATGACGCTCGCGATCATCTTTTTCACGGCGTCGTTCCGCTCGTCGAAGATCGGCGCGACGATCTCGCTGTCGCGATCGACGCCGAGGATGAGCTGCGTGAGGTCGTTCGAGCCGATGGAGAAGCCGTCGAAGATTTCGGCGAACTGGTCGGCGAGGATCACGTTGCTCGGGATTTCACACATCACGTAAAGCTCGAGTCCATCCTCGCCGCGCTTGAGGCCGTGCTTTTCCATCTCAGCCTGCACGCGCCGGCCTTCCTCGACGGTGCGGCAGAAGGGAATCATGAGCTTGAGATTCTTCAGCCCCATTTCGTCGCGCACCTTTTTCATCGCGCGGCATTCGAGCGCGAAGCCGGCCTGGTAGCGCGGGTGATAGTAACGCGAGGCGCCGCGGAAGCCGATCATCGGGTTCTCTTCGTCCGGCTCGAAGGCGCGTCCGCCAATGAGGTTCGCGTATTCGTTCGTCTTGAAGTCGCTGAGCCGCAGGATCACGTCCTTCGGATAAAACGCGGCGGCGATCATCGCGACGCCTTGCGCGAGCTTATCGACGAAGAACTGCGGCTTGTCGGTGTAGCCGCTGGTGAGCCGGGCGATCTCGGCTTTGGCGGCGGCATCTTTGAGCTCGTCGTAACCGACGAGCGCGAGCGGGTGGATTTTGATGTAGCTCGTGATGATGAACTCCTCGCGGGCGAGGCCGACGCCGTCGTTCGGGATGAACGAGAGCGAGAACGCTTCCTCGGGATTGGCGACGTTCATCATCACCTTGGTGCGCGGATGGCCCACCTCCTTGAGGTTCACGCGCTGCACTTCGAAGGGCAGCTCGCCTCCGTAAACGAAGCCCGTGTCGCCCTCGGCGCACGACACCGTGACGTGCTCCGCTTTCAGCAACAGCTCAGTCCCGTGCTCGGTGCCGACGATCGCCGGCACGCCCAGCTCGCGGCTCACGATGGCCGCGTGGCAGGTGCGCCCTCCACGGTTCGTCACGATCGCCGCGGCTTTTTTCATGATCGGCTCCCAGTCGGGATCGGTCTTGTCGGTGACGAGAATCTCGCCCGCCTGGAATTGGTCGAGATGGTGCACGCTCTTGATCACGCGCACCGGCCCGGTGGCCACCTTCGCGCCGACACTGCGGCCCGTGACCAGGACCGTGCCGCGTCGCGCGAGGCGGTAGGTTTCATACGTATCGGTCTGCTCGCGTGAGCGCACCGTCTCGGGCCGCGCCTGGACGATGAAGAGTTCGCCGGTGATGCCGTCCTTCGCCCATTCGATATCCATCGGCATCGGGCGTCCGCGCTTTGCCGAGTAGTGGTCCTCGATGATGCAGGCCCAACGCGCGAGCGTGAGGATTTCGTCGTCGCTGATGGCGAAGCGCGCGCGGTCACCCGGCGCGACGGGGACGTTCTTCACCATCTTCCCGCCGCCGATGTCGTAGATGAGCTTGAACTCTTTGCTGCCGCAGACCTTTTGCAGGATCGGCGCGAAGCCCTGCTTCAGCGTTGGCTTGAAGACGTAGTATTCATCAGGGTTCACGGACCCCTGCACCACGTTCTCGCCGAGGCCGTAGGCGGCGTTGATGAGCACCGCGTCGCGAAAGCCACTCTCGGTATCGAGTGTGAACATGACGCCGCTCGCCGCGAGGTCCGAGCGCACCATCCGCTGCACGCCGACGCTCAGCGCGATCTTTTCGTGGTCGAAGCCTTTGTCGGCGCGATACGAGATCGCCCGGTCGGTGAAGAGCGACGCGAAGCAGCGCCGGCACGTCTCCAGCAGCGCCCGGCTGCCTAGCACATTGAGGTAACTCTCCTGCTGCCCGGCAAAGCTCGCGTCCGGCAAATCCTCGGCGGTCGCGCTGCTGCGCACGGCGACGTCCGGAGGCTCCACATCGCCGGAACGGAGGTCTTCATACGCTTGGGCGATCGCGGATTCCAAGTCGTCCGGAAGCTTCGCGGCGAGAATGGCATGACGGACCTGGCTCGCGCGGGAGCGCAGGTTGTCGATGTCGCGCGTGTCGATGTCCGCGAGGACTTGCTCGATCTGGCGGTCCACGCCGGTCTCACGGAGGAAATGGCGATACGCGTCGGCGGTAATGGAAAAACCGTTCGGCACTTTCACGCCTTGCGCGGCGAGCTCGCAATACATCTCTCCGAGCGACGCATTCTTACCGCCGACCAGCGGCACATCGTCGATGCCGGTGTCGGCGAACCATTTGATGAATGCAGATTTCGTCTCAGCCTGCGGTCCGGCTGCTGCGGTCGGTGGAACTTCGAGTGTCGTTGTCATTTGGGCGTGTGTTGTTGGTTGAATCACGAAGAGGACGGCCGGACCACGAGCACCGGGCGGCTGCTCCGAGCGACCACGGCGTGAGCGACAGAGCCCATGGCCGCGGCGAGGAGGGACGAATGCCCATGCGAGCCGATGCAGATGACATCCGCATCGAAGCGGTCGGCCGCTTCGCAAATGGCGGTGGCGGGATCTCGGCTTTCGATCACTTCCACGTCGGCGTCGAGGCCGTGCGCGGTCGCTTCGGCGGGGATCAAGTCGCGCAGACGCGCGAGCTGTGACTCGCGGCGCCCGCCCGGTTCGACGACATGCACGAGGCGGACCGCGCCACCGGCTGCGAGCATCGAGAAGGCATGCGGCACAGCATGGCCGCCGTGCGTCGAAAGGTCGGTCGCCGCGAGCACCCGTTGCACTTTCGGAATCTGCGCATTGGTGCCGTGCGCGAGGGCGTGGCCGGGAACGCAGGCGACGCTCACCTTCGCGCCATGCAGCACGCGCCGCGACACCGAGGCGTGCCGCAGCCGGCTCAGTCCGTGCCACTGGTGAGTCCCGATGACGATGAGATCGGCGTTCGCCTCGTGGGCGAGTTCGATCAGGCGCAAATCGACGCGATCCGCCGCCGGCAGGACATGCACGTGAACCTCATGCCTGCCGTAGAGCGCGCGCGCTTTTTCCCGCAGATCATGCGTCAGCATCTCCTGCATCTCCGGCGCGCGCGGCGCGCCCGCCGGCAAGTGCCGCGCCTGTTCCCCGCGCTCTTCCGCGTGACGATCGACATAGCCGACGGTGATCTCGCAGGGCGCGATTTTCGCCAGCTCCTCGACCCAGCGCAGCGCCGCATCCGAGGCGGGGGTGAAATCGGCTGCGACAAACACCTTCAACGCGCGCTCCTCTCGCAGCCAAGCGTCGAAGGGAGCGGCGTCACGGACGACGAGCGTCGGAAGCCACGCGGTTTCCGCGATTCGCTCCGAGATGCTGCCCATGAGCCAGCGCCCCGCCGCGCCCCTGCCCGAGGACGCTACCACGATCATCCGCGCATCGGAATTCTCCGCGCATCTCAACAGGCCATCATCCGGCACGCCCTCCAGCAGCCTTTCCTCGACCGTCAGGCCTGACGTCCGCAAACGGCCGACCTCGCTCATCAGGCGTGGGCCGTCGATCGCGAACAGGCGCGGCCAATGGTGATAAGGAATCTCGCCCCGCTCATCGATGCCATGCACGAGGAGCAAGTGCGTCCCGAGGCGCTTTGCCAGCGCCGCCGCGACGTCAGCGGCGTGCTGCGCCGGCTCAGAAAAATCGGTCCCGCAGATGATCGGACGAGCGTTTGGTCGGTTCATTTGTTTCTCCTGCCCGCATTGGGCTGAACCAAGCCTAGCGTCAGCCGATTTGGCCACTACCCCGCCCTTGTCAATTCGTGGTCGTATCTTGCTACGCTGTGACATCCACGCCGCCGGGGCCGGCCGTTTGAGCTGCCCACGGTGAATCTCGGCAATTTCGGCGTTGACGCGTTTCTTCGTGAAACTCCCGGAGGGTGGACCATTGTGTCTGATGCCCAAAGGTCCTGTCGAGATAGCCTTCTTCCTTCTGACGGCTTTTGTTTCTTTTGCTCCGGCAGAGTCGCCGCCTCCGTTCGATGACACCCGGCTCCCACGTCACGTTCAACGGATCGAGGGCGTTTTAGTTCCCGTCCCGAGCGAGATATTCCGCGCGCTTGAGGCGTTTCGCGATCCAAACTGGAAGCCCGTCTTGCGCCCGGATTTGGCGACTATGCAGACGACCGGGAGCTCGGCTCAGATCGCACTTTCCCTTGGCCTGGTCATCGCCGAGGGATTTCTCGCCGTTGCCGCGGAAGATGCCACAGCGGTCGACGACCTCGGCAAGGCCGCACTCAAGCTGGCGCGTGCTTTAGGTGTGGGAAAGTCCGTCCTCGGGCGTGGAAACAGTATCATCGACCATGCCAGCAAGAAGGATTGGGCGGCGGTTCGTAAAGAATGGTCGGGTGTGAACGCGGATCTCAAAGAGGCCATGGTTGAGATTGGGAGCGAGCCTCTTTCACAGTTGGTCAGTCTGGGAGGTTGGCTGCGCGGCGCCGAAGCGTTGTCCTCTTTGGTTTCCCAACACTATTCCGCCGAGGCTGCCCAGCTACTGCATCAGCCGGTTCTGCTTGATTACTTCGGGAAGCGCGTGTCGCAAATGGAGAGTAAGATCAGGGCAGACCCGGCTGTGATGGAAATGGAAAAAGGCATCATCCGATTGAGGCCAACGATTGGCAGCGAAAATCAGACGCCCATTTCAGCGCAACAAGTGAAGGAAATCCGCAACATTGCCGCGGACCTCGTTAAGTCCATCGACACGAAAGCAAGATAAGTTATCGGTCGCGAGGTGTTGTTATAAAGCACGCTCACGAAGTTGGCCAGAAGACGAAGATCAAACCGCCACTGGCCAGCGCGAGGCAAAACGCGATCGCGATGCGCAGCGTCAAAGCGCGATGTCCGAGCAGCGCGACGATGCCGAACTTGAAAACGAAATTCGACATTGCCGCGACGAGGATTGTCCGCCAACCGTCGGCGACTGTCGTGCGTCCGGACTCCACGAGCTTCGCCGACGAGAGGGTAATTGCGTCCATGTCGGTGAGTCCCGCGAGAAGGCCGACCGCGTAGAGACCGGGAGAGCCGAAGTAATCTTTCGCAGCCGCCACGGCGAGCAGCACCAGCGCGTAAAGTCCGCCGAAGATGAGTGCCGGCCTGAGTTCGGCGGGATTCTGCAGCTCAGGCATTTCGGTTTTTTCGCGACGGCTGAAGAAGTAGAGCGCGCCGGCAATGGCCGCGCACGCGGCGAGCATGGCCGCGAGCGGCGCGGCGAGCCGCGGAAAGAAACGCGGTGCGACCACCGCGATTTCCACGAGAACGCGCGCCACGGAAACGCATGACGCGATCATGATGACGAGCGCGGCGAGCGGAGCGATCTGCGGGGTGCCGACGGTGCGGCGTGCATAACTCACCGTCGTCGCCGTGCTCGAAATCAGCCCGCCGAGAATGCCTCCGAGCCAGGTCCCGACCTTCGCGCCGAGCAGCTTGTAAGCGACATACCCTGATAAACTGATCGCGACGATGAGCACGACCATGAGCCAGATCTCGAACGGGTTCCACACGCCGTAAGGCCCGAACTCGGCGCGCGGCAGGACCGGCAGGATGACCAGCGTCAGGAGGACGAAGAGCATGATCGCGCGCATGTCGCGCTCGCCGAGCGCGCCGGCGAAGGCGTGCATCGGCTTTTTGTATTGCAGCACCAACGCAACGGCGCCGCCGACCACGACCGCGGCGCCCATGTGACCCGCGGCGATGTAAGCGCCGAGCGCGAAGATCAGCACCGCGGTGACCTCGGTGGTGATGCCAGGATCGACGTTGCCCGCCTTGAACTTGGCCACATTCGCCCAGACGACGAGGCCCGCCAGCGAGATGAGTCCGCTCGCCAGGATCCAGCCGCCGAATCCTTGCGCGAGGTGCGCGCAGATCGTCCCAAACAGCGCGATCAGAGGGAACGTGCGAAAGCCCGCGATCGAACGCTCAGTGCGCTCACGCTGCAATCCCAGCAACAATCCAAGCCCGAAAGAAACCGCAAGCTGGACTAGGACATTATCTTTCATCCGAGGATGTATAGCGGAACAGACGGTGCCATCATGCTATGCGTTGCGACTCTTGCGAATTCCGAAAAGGCCGTAAGCAAAGGATGTCAGGGCAGTAAGGCCAGCGGGGATGAAGAGAGAGGAATAGCCGAGATGGCGAAAAGCGAAGGCGCCCACTACTCCGCCGCAGAAAAAGGCTGAGATGATGAGGAAGCAGAGCCGCAGCCGCAGCCAATCCGCGGGTAGGCCGCGAATGGCGTGACCGAGAAAGATGCCAAGGTCGGTGAACATACCGGAAAGGTGCGTCGTGCGGACAACCGCGCCACTATAGGTGCTGGCCATTGCGTTTTGGAGTCCGCAGGCGCAGGAGGCCGAATAAATGCCGAAGCTATTATTGCGATAGAGCAACGGGACGGCGGCGCAAAGCAAGAGCGACTCGAGGAATAGTGCTACGCCGTAACGGCGTCCGAGTTGGAGGGTGCTATCTTGAATTAGGAAGCCGCTGAGCACCGTGCCCGAAACGAAGGAGCCAATGATCGCGGCGAAGTGCAGCGCCGCAGAACCGTCGAAGTCGGCCAGGGCCGCCGCCAGCATGGACGTGGTGCCCGTCAAATGAGTGACGGCCTGGTGCTCGAAGCCGAGCAGTCCCACGACGTTGATGATGCCCGCAATGAAAGCGAGTGCCCATGCACCGGCCCAGACCCATCGAGACAGCTTGGAAATCATGCAAGTGAGCGCGGAAAACGTCTGGTCGACCGGCTCAAGGCTTACGAAGGAAGCGAACCTCAGCGCGGAGGCGCTCAACCTCATCAAGCAGGTCGAACATAGTCTTGATCCAGGCCACATCGAGACTGTGAGCAGCCCGCATGTCCTCGATCCGCCGCACGGTATAGATCGCTTCTTCGGTGAATGCCATGACCCCATGCGGCGGTTGAAAGACGGGTCGCACCAGACCAGCGCGACAATAGATCAGAATGGACCGGCGGGGGACACCCGCGAGGTGAGCGGTCGCATCGAGACTGTAGAGCACGTTGGGATTTGGTTGAAACAACTCCAAGGCAAGGCTCGATGGAATTTCCGGATCACCTGGATTGCTCATGAGCTTTCCCTCGGGTTGAACGTAGATCCTGCGGCCAACTGCTCCCACAGGACTTTCTCTTCCGGCGTCAGCTCCGACGGAATCTGGATATGCACCACGGCATGCAAGTCGCCGCGCGTTGCGTCACCTGAGGGCAAGCCCCTCCCGCGCAAACGGAACTCTCGTTCCGCAGCCGTGCCCGGCGGAATTTTCAAAGACACCATTCCATCAAGGGTCGGGATTTGAATCGTGGCGCCGAGCGCCGCTTCCCACGGGGACAGGTCGAGATCGTGATACAGAATGACACCGCGCACGCGGAAGTCTGGGTGCTTCGCAAAGATGACGCGCAAATACAGGTGTCCGGCTTCGCCCCCGCCGATGCCCTCCTGTCCATTGCCCGGCAGGCGAATTCTCTGACCTTCCCGCACGCCGACGGGAATCTTTACCCGCAAGGTCTGCGTCGTTGATTGCCCGGTGCGCGGATCGGTCCGCTGAAGCTGGATCGTGCGCGTCGCCCCATGCAAAATCTCGTCGAGCGTCACCAGGATGTCGCCTTCAACGTCCTGACCGCGTTGCGCGAGGGCCGCGCCTCCATTTCCGTTTTCCCCCGCTCCGCCGAAGCCCCCAGATGGGCGACTGCGACCGCCAAAGAACTGCTCGAAGAAATCGCTGAAGCCCGTGCCATTAAAATGAAATTCAGCACCCTCCCCCGGACTCCCACCGACTCCACCTTGCGGCGGCGATGCCTGCCGTGTCGGTTGATTCCAATCCGCGCCCAGCTCATCATACTTTCGCCGTTTCTCCGGGTCGCTGAGGACTTCGTTGGCCTCGTTGAGTTCCTTGAATTTTTCCTCGGCACTTTTTTTGTCCTTGGCGACATCGGGATGATGCTGGCGCGCGAGCTTGCGGAAGGCCTTCTTGATTTCCTCCGGCGCAGCGGCGCGGGCCACGCCCAGCGTTTCGTAGTAGTCCTGGAATTTAACGGCCATGAGGCGCAGCGTCCGTGGTCAACCCCAGCGCTGTTTCTTTTCGATTCATGGCTATGCGGCTCGCTCAAGTGCGGTGGATGCAAAGACTAATTCTCCGGCTTTGAATTCCACGGTGATGTGACTTCCGTCGGTGATCTCGCCGGCGATGAGCTTGCGCGAGAGCGGTGTCTCGATCCGGCGTTGGAGGAAGCGCTTCAACGGACGCGCGCCATACACCGGGTCGTAGCCTTCGCGGGCGATGTATTCTTTCGCCGCGTCGCTGAGATCGATCTCGATATTGCGCTCGGAGAGTCGCGAGCGCAGCAAGTCGAGCTGGAGATCGACGATGCGCTTTAGCTCGGCCAGCGTCAGCGGACGGAAGAGCACGATGTCATCGACCCGATTGAGGAACTCGGGCCGGAAATGCGCGCGCAGCTCGGCCATGACTTTCTTGCGCGCGTCCTCGGCGATCTCGCCGGTGTCGCTCGCGTTCTCGATGAGCAGCGGGCTCCCGATGTTGGAAGTCATGATGATCAGCGTGTTCTTGAAATTGATCGTGCGCCCCTGGCTGTCGGTAAGTCGCCCGTCGTCGAGAATTTGCAGGAGCACGTTGAACACGTCATGATGCGCCTTTTCGATCTCGTCGAAGAGCACGACCGAATACGGCTTCCGGCGCACGGCTTCGGTGAGCTGGCCGCCCTCCTCGTAACCGACATAACCCGGCGGCGCGCCGATGAGCCGGGCGACCGCGTGCTTCTCCATGTATTCGCTCATGTCGATGCGCACCATGTTGTCCTCGCTGTCGAAGAGCGACTCGGAGAGCGCGCGAGCCAGCTCGGTTTTGCCCACGCCGGTGGGGCCGAGAAAGATGAACGAACCGATCGGACGCTTCGGATCCTTGAGGCCGGAGCGGGCGCGGATAACCGCGTCGGCTACTGCCTCGACGGCTTCATCCTGACCGATCACGCGCTCGTGCAAAATCTTGTCGAGCCGCAGCAGCTTTTCCTTCTCGCCCTCGATCAGGCGGCTGACGGGAATACCCGTCCAGCGCGCGACGACCTCCGCGATTTCCTCGGGCGTGACTTCTTCTTGAAGCAACTGTCCTTCTTTTCCAGCCGCTTTGTCTTCGAGTTCCTTGAGCTGCTTTTCCAGACCGGGAATGGTGCCGTATTGCAACTCCGCGACGCGCGGAAGTTCGCCCACGCGTTGAGCCTGTTCCATGTGAGTTCGCGCCAGCTCGATCGTCTCGCGCAGTTTCTGGATTTCAACATGGGCGCGCTTCTCGCTTTCCCAGCGCGCCTTAAGTGCGTCGCGCTGGCTCTTGATTTCCGCCAGTTCCTTTTCCAGCGCCTTGAGTCGCTCTTTGCTGGCCTTGTCCTTCTCCTTGCGCAGCGCCTCGCGCTCGATCTCCAGTTGCATCAGCCGCCGTTCCAATCCCTCCAGTTCCTCGGGCATCGACTCCATTTCGGTGCGCAACTTGGCCGCCGATTCGTCGATCAAATCGATGGCCTTGTCGGGCAAAAACCGATCCGAGATGTAGCGGTGGGAAAGCTGCGCCGCCGCAACGAGCGCCGCATCCTGGATGCGCACGCCGTGGTGCAACTCGTAGCGTTCCCGCAACCCGCGCAGGATGGAAATGGTATCCTCGACGCTCGGTTCGTTCACCATCACCGGCTGGAAGCGCCGCTCCAACGCCGCGTCTTTTTCGATGTGCTTGCGATGCTCGTCCAGCGTGGTCGCACCGATGCAGTGCAACTCGCCGCGGGCGAGCATGGGCTTGAGCATGTTGCCGGCATCCATCGAACCCTCGGCGGCACCCGCGCCGACCATCGTGTGGATTTCGTCGATAAAGAGAATGACCTGGCCCTCCGCCTTAACCACTTCCTGGAGCACGGCCTTGAGGCGTTCCTCAAACTCACCCCGAAACTTTGCGCCGGCGATCAGCGCGGCGAGATCCAGCGAGATGAGGCGCTTGTCTTTGAGGCTCTCGGGCACATCGCCCGCGACGATGCGGCGCGCGAGGCCCTCGACGATCGCTGTCTTGCCAACGCCCGGCTCACCGATGAGCACCGGATTATTCTTCGTGCGGCGCGAGAGCACCTGAATGCAGCGGCGGATTTCCATGTCGCGGCCGATGACGGGATCGAGTTTGTTTTGCAGCGCCAGCTTCGTCAGATCGCGCCCGTATTTTTCGAGTGCCTCGTAGGTGGCTTCGGGATTTGCACTGGTCACGCGCTGGTTACCGCGAACCTCAGTCAGGGCTTTGAGAAAGTCGTCGCGGCGAAAGTTGACCGATTTGAAAACCTTGCCGATGCCGGTGCTCGACGACTCAGCAAACATCGCGAGCACGAGATGCTCGACGCTGACGTATTCGTCTTTAAGCCTCTTCGCTTCGTCTTGCGCTGTGACGAGCAGCTTGTTCAGCCGCTGTGTCACATAGAGGCCCTGCCCGGTGGTGGTGTCGCCCGAGACACACGGGATGCGGCCAAGTTCCTCCTCGACTTTAGCTTTTAGCAAATCGGGTGCAGCCTTCGCCTTTTCAAACAGGCTTCGCACGAGGCCGCCCTGCTGTTCGAGCAAGGCGAGCATGAAGTGCTCGACATCCACAGCCTGATGCTGGAGACGCGTCCCAATGTTTTGCGCCTCCGTCAGCGCCTCGCGTGATTTCTCGGTGAAGTTGTTTAGATCCATAAATGCGTGTCATTTCCCGGGGCTCAGACCCAGCTTCGCCCCCGAGGAGCATACTGAGTTTCAGTGATTTCACTTTGATGGTGTCGAGTTGTTGTTTGGTTTTTGGCGGAGCCGGGTGTTCCAGCTCACAACGCTCAACATCGACGCCTGCGAGAATCCGGCTACTCATCCGCTCGGAAAGACTGCGCATTTCTTGGGATCGCGTTTTCGCGCGCCGACGTGGCCGAGCATGCCCCGGCCGCTCTGTTCGAGACTCGCTAACGGGAGCTTCACATGAATTGGAATCCCACCACGAATGCGAATTCACTTACGCGCCGGTTCGGATCGAGCAGGAGATTGCGCGCTTTCGCCACGCGCGTGCGCACCACGTGATCCGCAGTTAACCCCGCCATCTCCTTGAACTCGGGGCTGAAATAGGTTGCGCTCATGTTCACCATTTGGGCCACGGCGGCCAGCGACAGATCATCGTTGGAATGATCGCGGATGTAGCTCCACGCTTGTTCAATGGCTGGTGTCTCGCCGCCGTAGGTAGGCCATGGCAAGGTCGAGGCGCACCGCGCGAAGGTTGCGCGGGTCCACTTTGCATTTATCGCGCAGCAGATAGTTGCCTCCGCAGCGTGAGCGAGCCGCCGATTCCGCCGATGGACCAAAGCACGTAAGTGCTGGGTGGAGAGTGAGATGGCGATTTTGCGAGCGCTCAGTCAAACACGGTCTGGCGCGTGCATAAGCCTCCTTCCAGAAATGACGATTCAGCCGCGCCAGTTCGCTTCGTAGCCGTGCGTATCGACGTGGACGAAGCCCTTGCCTGGATAAACGCCGACACCACCGCGGAACACGCCGCTTTTTCGCATGGCCTTGAGCGCATCGGCCCACTGATCGGGCTTGCCCTTGTCGCACGAGAAATCGATGGCCACAAACTTCATGTGGAAGGACTGGCGTTCGCCGCCGACCGCGCGGTTGTAGTCCGGGCTCCGATAGGTCGAGAGCAGCCGGATTGGCGCGCTGAGACGCTCGCGGAGTTCGTCGATCACGCGCAGGGTCGGGAGGATGTTGGGCCACAGGTCGCGCGGGGGAACGTCGTTGCTGACGCCGTTGCGCTTGCGACTCCAATAAGGCGTCAGCTCCGCTCCGCGGAAGTGTTTGAGGCCTTTGCTGTCGATGAATTGTTCGAGTTCTTCGGCGAGGTTCATGCCTCGCTTGGCGCGTCAACCGTCGGTTCCTCCGCGGCGATGACCGCCTCGCGTCCAATGAGCTTGAGCATCGTCGCCGCCGCGGCCTGCATCGCCTCGCAGTCCAAGTAATGATTCGGGCGCTTTCCGATCTGTTTCCAGATCCACTTCCCGCCGTCCTTTACGCGCTGCTCGCTTTCCATCTGTGCGAGATATTCGTCGTCAATGTCGTCGGGAACTTCCCACGTTGCGCCGCGCTCGGGATCTTGGTTGCGCCGCAGGCGTGCGAGCGTGTCCTTGATGTTCAGATTGCTCCAGTAGTGGACGAAGCAATGCCGCGTGTGGCCGAGCACGACTTTCCGGCGCGGCGAATAGAACCGCTGCACCGTCCTTCCGCTCTTGGTGCGATGAACGAACGTGGCGCGCCGATCGCCCATCAGCGCAACCCAGCCGCGTTCGGCGCATTCGCGATAGACGTCATAGGTCGCGTGGCCGGCATCGAGGAAGACGAGGCTCGGGTGGATGCCGAACCGGGCCTGCAATGCCTCGACATCTTGAAACGTGAGCAGCCGTTCGTTCCAAACGAGTCGAGAGGAGCCGGTCGCACTCCACGAGCGCACGACTGCGAAGAGATGATCCATCTGGCAGTCCACGGTGAGGATGCGCAGCGGTGCGGAGATGTCGCCCGGCTCGAACGGCGCGGCGACGAGCTGGCCTCGCACGTTCACGCCGGCCTCGTCTTCCCAAAGCTCGCCCTTGTGGTAGCCGCTGCGCGTGATCTCCAGCTTGTAGTCCTCGGCGTATTCGCGCCACGGGAGCGCGAGCCGCTTTTGGTAGAACTGCTTGAGCGCGCTGATGTCGCCGTGCCGTGCGATGGCCTTCGCGCGCAGATACAGCTCCGCGAGCGCGCCCCAGCTCATCGTGCAGAGCGCGTTCCAGTGGAAACCAACGCTCTCCTTCGCGGCGCGCGGGTTCTGCACGACGAAGCGGCCGGTTGCGTTCAGCTCGCGCCGCGTGCGGTCGCTGTCGTCGAAGTAGTGATTGCACGAAGCGCAGCGCATCGCCGCCGTGCGCCGCACCTCGGCATAATCCCATTCGCCTGCTTCATCGCGCGCCGACTTCGACCACTCGATCTGATCCCATGACCAAGGCTGCCGTGTGCTGCACTTGGGGCACTGGAACATCCACTCCCGCATGTCGGTCGTCTCGAACTTCCGATGGGTGTCGTCGTTCTCCTCGCCGCCCTGTGACATGAACACGCACTTGCCCAGCCAGCCGAACGCCGTGACGCGCGCCTCGGCCTCGGCCATGTGCCCCACCGGCCAGCGCCACGTCTCATCGCCGATGAGCCAGCGGATTGAGCGCCGCTGGAGGTTCGTCTTGTTGTGCGCGCCGAGCACCCAGAGGGTCATGCCGTTGCGGAAATGAAACGTCGTGTTCCGCTTCTTGTGTCGGTCACTGGGAAAGAGCGACTTCACCGGCCCGCAATCCTCGAACAGCTTGTGCAGCCGCGACTCCGCCTGGTCCTTCGCGTCGTCGTCGGTCTGGTCCAGCCACAGCGTCGGGCCGGGGAGATTGGCGATGACGTGACAGAGCCCGAGTTCTCCCACGCTTGTCTTGCCTGATTGAATGGCCGCTATGATGAAGACGAGCCGCACCTTGGGATCGACGACCGCCTCGAGGGGCTCGCGGATCTGCGGCGAGTTCTCCGACCGAAAGCGGCCGGGGATGGGGGAGTAGGGAATCGAGTGGATGTGCTCCTCGGCCCACGCCCACGGCGGGCGGCGATCCGGCGGACGCCAGGCGTCCCGCCAGATCGTGACGAGTTCCGACTCCGAGCGGTCGTGTCTGCTCATCCCGCGTGCAACACCGCGAGGACTTCATCAATCGCCTTGCGGCACTCCTCCTGGATGCCGGTGGCGTCGAGCCCGGAAAGGATCGGCGGCAGCTCATTCTCAAATTTCCGGCGTAGCAACGCCGTCGCCTGGCCGACGAGATTCGTCCACGTCGCGCGCACCACTTCGACGGCGATGAATTCGCCGCGCTTCACCGCCAGCCGCATTTCACGCTCCTCAACCTCGGCCAGAAGTTTGCGCGCCTTGAGCGCCTGCTGCACGTCGGGTTGTTCTTCACCGCCTTTCAGCCCGCGCTGCCGCATGAACTCGCGCCAGTCGCCGACATCGTGCAGCCCGTTCGATCCCGCCTTCGGCGCGTCGTCGAACTTCTTCCACGAGTGAATCGCCTGGCGACTGACCTTCAGCACTGACGCGAGTTCGACGAAGTTTCGCACGAACGCCGGTCCTTCCGCGCCTGCGCCGACCGCCATTGATTGCAGCATCGCGCGCTCCGCACGGCTGATCTTGCCGCCGGCCTGCACTCGTTTGACGAGATTGGCGAAATCGCGATTGAGCAGCCGCTTGGCTACATCGGGTGGAATGGCGTCCATTCCCCCGTCGCCGCGTCAAAGCGGCCAGCTTCGTTGCGCAACGAAGGCGCTGCCTACTTCCGTCGCCGCTGCGGCTTCACGTCGGGCTTCGCCTTGGCGCCCTGGATGATCACCAGCATCGCTTTCAATCCGAAGCCCTGCGGCATCGCGCGCTCCTGCTCCCAGTTTTCCAGCGAACGCCTGGACACACCGAGTTTGTCGGCGGCGGTCTGCTGCGTGAGTTCGTTCTGATCACGCCAGCCGGTGAGCAGCTTGGCGAATTGCTTGTGGGTCACGGCCCGGAGTGTCCGCACGTTGCGGGCCCGGTCAAGGCGCACGCCTTTGACAGTAGCCGATGGGCGTGAAGATCCACTGCGCGCACAATGCCCTCGTCGATCCGGCAACACTAAAGCCGAATCCCAAGAACCCGAATCGGCATAGCGCGCACCAAATCCAGCTCCTCGCGTCCATCATTCAAGAGCAAGGGTGGCGCGGCCCAATCACCGTCAGCAACCGCAGCGGACTCATTGTGCGCGGTCACGGACGGCTCGAAGCGGCCCTCCTCATGAGCGCAGAGAAGGTGCCCGTGGACTTCCAAGACTATGGCAGCGAAGCGGAGGAACTCGCCGATCTGTTGGCCGACAACCGCCTCGCCGAACTGGCCGAATTGGATGAGGACGAATTGAAGCGGTTGCTCGAAAGCATCCGCGAGTGCGACCCGAGCTTCGACATCGAGCTTACGGGCTTCATGGAGGATGAGATTGCGCGTCTCTACGACGAGAAGCCGGAGGACGACGTGGAGACGGTGCCGCGCATGGAGATTCAGGCGTTCGAGCACCACGACTACCTCGTATTCATGTTTCACGACCTTCGCGATTGGATGCTCGCGCTCCAGCTCCTCGGCGTCCGCGAAGTGGATTTTTCAATCACCCGCAAAACCAATAAAATCGGCATTGGCCGTGTCCTTCATGGAAAACGAATCCTCGACATCGCTCGCCGCGCATCCGCCGGCGGAAATCAACCTGCTCTCCCCGAAGGATTGGCCGGAACTGGCCCCGCTGAGCCTGCGCCTGGTGATCATGTCGCGGAGCCGCCCGCGGGCGATCAACAGCCACCGCCTGTTCCCGAGCGCGACTCTCGTGGTTCCCGAAAGCGAGCTGGCTGATTACGCGCACGTCGCGCTGGAGAAGGTCACGATCCCCGACGAGGTGAGCGGCGTGAGCGCGGTGCGGAACTGGATTCTGCGACGCTTCAGCGAGGACGCGATCGTGATGCTCGACGACGACATCACCGCCTGCGTCTGCATGGTGTCACTGCGCTGCCGCAAGCTCTCGACCGACGAAACATTGGCGATGCTCGAAAACTCGGCCTACTGCGCGCGCGGCGCCGGGGCGCGATTGTTTGGCTGGCACCAGCGCAGCGATCCACGCCTGCTTCAGCGCAACGATCCATTCGGCGTTCACCATTGGGTCGGTGGAGCCGTGGGCGTCGTGCGTGATGCGAACGGCGGCGTGCCGAAGTGGGATGAGCTGCTCAAGTGCAAGTGTGACATCGACGCCACGCTCGAAGAGCTGATGATCACCCGCCTGGTCTGGAACGAGGCCCGGTTCTGTTTCGTGCAGGAGCGGGACAAGAACCTCGGCGGTAATTCGATCTTCCGATCCGCCGAGCGCATTGCCGCCGAAAAGCGTTACCTCAAGCGGAAGTGGAAAGCGCACATCCGCTTCGAGAGTTATCAAAGTCAGGACAAGACTGCGATTGATGCCCCGCGTCGGCAATCCTTCAGCCTCGATGCGTAGCGCAATGCAAATGGAGCCATTCAGCGATGGACTCCGCGAGGGCCGGACGACGAGGGAAAAGCCATGCCTTCATCACCTACGCGCGACCGCTCGAAGCACCCCTCAACACCCTCCTTTCTTTTTGGCCCAACGTGCTCGGCGAACGAACATTAAGACATGCGATTTCTAACTAAACGAGGCTATGAGTTTGGCGAGGTTTCCTCGGCGATGCAGAAGGCTATCCGCCGTGGAGATACTCGCCTTGCGGGTTATTGGGCGCTGGAACTCTGGGCCAGCGGCTACGGCAACTATGTCTGGAAGCGGCTGCTCACCGTGAGTGCCGAAGACTGCTGGGGAATACTCACTCAGGAAGTGAAGGCGCTCCACGATGGCTACGCCCTTGTGAACGCCAACGTGCCGGCAAAGCAGGCCAAGGGCCGCATCTTCATCAGCAAGGGAGTCATCCTCCTGTGCGCGGCGAAGAAGAACCGGGATGCCGACCACCTGCAAAACTTCGTCTATGACAAATGCGCGGGTCTTGATGCAGACAAGCTCGCCGCCGATTTGGAAAAAGCCGGGCGCGAGAAAATCCCCGACTACGCCTTCGACTGCCACACGCAGAAAGGCCGCAAGATGGGCAAGTCCAAGGCGGAGTTCTTCCGCGACGAGCAGGCGGCACTGGAGCCATTCCAGCCGGGTCTGTTCGACGATCTCATCGAGGATTGAAGGCTCGCGCTATCTAGGAAGGCTGATCGGCCCTTCGGCCATCTCACCATACCACCCGCGGCTGCCGACTCCTATGCGGCGGCGGAAATCGAAGGGCAATTTCGGCTGATAAACGAGCGGGCGGACGAACCGCTGATTTTTGGAAATGGTGCGGCCTGTTAGCAGGCAAACCAGCGCCATCACCTTTCGCGCCAAGCGTGGCTTCGCTTCGTTCAATGGTGAAAAATATGGCGATGCAAACGGATGGATTCGGCGCGGCTGCCCGGACGAGGCAAGGGCATGAAACAGCAACAAACTGAATACGTCGGAACCTTCATCAAAGCCACGGGCGCAGCGCGCACGATGCGCTTCGTCACCTCACCGGACAAACTCCGCAGCGGCGGTCTTATCACCGTCTTCGACGTGGAGAAGCGCAGCCTGCGCAAGTTCAACCTCACCACGCTCGTTGGCCGACTGACCGCGTTCGCGCCGGGCGCGCAGCCGTCCTTCTGCGCCTAAGCGCTACGCGCTCTGCGTATGAACGCGCCGCTTCAATTCATCCTCGCCGGGAACGCGCTGTTCACGGTCGAGAACACGGCCACGGGCAACCGCTTCACTTTCAAGGTGCGCCGTCCCGACGACGACAAGCCGCACTTCGTCAGCGTGCTCACCGGCCCGGACAACGAGCACGACTACGCATTCCTCGGCACAGTCTTCACGCCCGAGCGATACCACCACGGGGGGCGCTCGCGTATCGCCCAGGACGCGCCGAGTGCGAAGGCGTTCGAGTGGCTCTTCCGGACGTTGAGTACGGGCCACCCGCTGCCGCCACAGGTGCGGCTGTGTCACTGCGGGAAGTGCGGGCGGTGCGGCAGGACGCTGACCGTGCCCGAGTCCGTGGAGTCGGGCTTCGGCCCCGAGTGCATCAAGGCCATCGAGGGAGGCGGGCGATGAGGACGCTCCGCCGGTTGATGCACGCCCTTTCCGCGGAGTCGCTCGCCGATCTCGGCGCGCTGCTTCGCAGCCTAGACCAGAAACCAAAACCAAGAACCAAACGATGAACCGCATCACCAAGCCAATGCTCGCCGGCAAGTGCGAGCGCCCGGATGCCCTCAGTTTCCCCGTGCTCGCCACGCCGAAGCTCGACGGCATCCGTTGTTTGAAGATCAACGGGCGCGCCCTGACGCGCTCGTTCAAGCCCGTGTCCAACCGCTTCACCCGTCAGTGGATTGAAGCCCACCTGCCCGATGGCCTCGACGGCGAGTTGATCGTGCGCGGCACCACGTTCAGCGAAACTGCCGGACACATCGGGCGTGAATCCGGGGAGCCGGACTTCACCTTCGCAGTGTTCGACTACGTGAGCGAATGCGTGGACGTGCCCTACGCCTGCCGGATGCAGGAACTCAAGCGCCTGCCCGAGTTCGAGCACGTCGAGAAAATCCTGCCCGTTGAGATCCGTGATGCCCCGCAGCTCACGGCCTACGAGGAAAAGTGTCTGACCGAGGGCTACGAGGGCGTGATGATCCGCACGCCGGACTCGCCATACAAGTGCGGGCGCTCGACCGAGCGCGAAGGCTGGCTCTTGAAGATCAAGCGGTTCGACGATGCCGAGGCTGTGGTGCTCGACACCTACGAGGGCATGAGCAACCAGAACGAGGCGCAGCGTGACGCCTTCGGGCGCACCACGCGCAGCTCGGCACAAGCGGGCAAAGTTGGCCGGGGAGAACTCGGCGGCTTCGTCGTGAGCGCGGTGGATTCCAGCGTGGTGTTCCGATTGGGCTACAACCATGTGCTCGGGGGCGTGGACCGCTTTACCCTCTGGGAGCAACGCGCCTCACTCGTGGGCCGGCTCGTGAAGTTTAAGCACCAGCCGAGCGGCGCGAAGGAAGCGCCACGCTTCCCCAAGTTCATCGGCTTCCGCGAGGCGTGGGATTTATGAGAACTCACCTTTCGCGCCAACCGAAAGCTGCTCCGAAAAATGGCGCAAAATATGGCGATCACTTCCGCTTCCCGTTCGCGGGCTGGCTGAACGAGGCAAGGGCATGTCTGCAACCACCAGCCCAAGCCATGCGTCAAAGATACGCACTCTGCGTAGTCTGCGAAAACCCGAGGACGTTGAAGCGATGAACATCCGCTTCGGCGCCCCGAGGACGTGCTCCTCATCGAGGCCAGTGCGAACACCTTTGCCATCGCCGAACGCCTGCGCGCGCTGGGCCGGCAGGTCGTCGTCCTGGAAAGTCACCGCGCCGGGCAGATCGGCAAAAGCTACCTGGCTAATGACAAG
>JANMTP010000031.1:0-70592 GCA_031390545.1 Chthoniobacter sp.
GTTGGTGATCACCGCCATCATTATGAGCGAACCGTTTCTCAAAAGAAAAACGGGTGTCATCCCGCGCGGTGTTCCGTGCGGGCAATGGTGGGACGCAACGGTGTCGTGGGACCTCGGGGGTCCGACGAAACTCCACACGTGGATGAACCGCCGAGGTCCCTCGACTCCGTTCCGTCCCACCTTTGCCCGCACGGAACTCCGCTCGGGATGACACGCTTTTAGCTTTGCAGACTTTCGACCTGTTTCGCCTTGGCGGCGCGGAGTTGGCCGCAGCCTGCGGCGACGTCGATGCCGCGGCGCTGGCGGACGGTGCTCGGCAGGCCGCGCTCGCGGAGGACGCGCTGAAATTCGCGCGCGGCCGCGCCCGCACTGGCGGTGCCGGCGAAGCCGTTGGTCGGGTTGAGCGGGATCAGATTAACGTGAGCGTGGATGCCAGCGAGCAAGGCGGCCACTTGCGCGGCGTGGGCGGGGGAGTCGTTGGCTCCGGCGATGAGTGTCCACTCGAAAAAAATGCGCCGACCGGTTTTTACGGCGTACTCGCGGCACGCGGCGATGAGTTCCGCCAGCGGCCAGCGGCGGCTGGCCGGGACGAGCGCGGCGCGTTCCGTCGCATCCGCTGAGTGCAGGCTCACGGCGAGATTGAAGGCGCGCTTTTCCTCCGCGAGCCGCAGGATGCCAGGGACCACGCCGACGGTGCTGATCGTGATCCGCGTCGGCGCGAGGCCAACGCCGCGCTGGTCGCTGAGGATTTCCAGCGCGGTGAGGACGGCGTCGTAATTGTGCAGCGGTTCGCCCATGCCCATGAGGACGAGATTGCGCAGGCCGGCCGAGCCGCGCGCCCGCAGCGTGCGCTGGACGTGGAGCACCTGGGCTACGATTTCGCCCGCGCGGAGGTGGCGGACAAACCCCATCTGACCTGTGGCGCAAAAGACGCAGCCCATGGCGCAACCGGCCTGGGTGCTGACGCAGGCGGTGGAGCGGCCTGTGTAGCCCATGAGCACGGTTTCGATGGTCTGGCCGTCGGTGAGTTGGAGGAGGAATTTTTGTGTGAGTCCATCGCTGCTCGCGGTGTCGAGCGCGGTAGCGGGTTCATCGAGGAAAAAGCGCCTGCCTTTACCGCAATGCTCGGCGACCCAGCGCGTGAGCGGGGGGAGGAAAGCGGCGTGGCCGTCCAGCGTCCGCGCGGCGTCGCGATGCAGCGCCTGCCAGAGCGTGCGGGCGTGGGCTGGGCGTAAGCCGTCGGCGACCAGCGTGCTTTCGAGCGCGGGGTAGGGGAGGTCGTGGAGTGAGGCGGGCATCGGCGCGACGCGCAAGGAACGCGAACGCCGTGCGGCGTGCAACCGCGAAGGAAGGTGGGCGAGTTTCCTGTTTGCAAGCGAGCCGCGGCTCTTAAAGTGGCGGCCTATGAATCTCGAAAAAGTCGCCATCGTCGGAGCCAGCGGATACTCGGGCGAGGAACTCGTCCGCCTGCTGGGGCGGCATCCGGGCGTGGAACTGGTGGCGCTGACTTCCCGGCAACTCGCGGGACAGACGGTCGAGACGGTGTTTCCGCGCTTTGCCGGGCTGCGGTATGCGAAGCTCGCGTTTATCGAAAGCGACGTGGCGAAGATCGTGGCCACGGGTGCGCAGCTCGTTTTCCTCGCACTCCCGCATGGCGTGGCGGCGGAGTTTGCCCAGCCGCTCGTGGCCGCGGGGTTGCGGGTCATTGATCTAAGTGCGGATTTTCGGATTAAAGATCCCGCGGTTTATGAGGAGTTTTACGGCACGCCGCCGCATGCGCCTGAGCTGGCGGCGATCAGCGTCTATGGGCTGCCGGAAATTTACCGGGAGCAGATTCGCAACGCGCAGCTCATCGCCTCGCCGGGGTGTTATCCGACGAGCGCCATCATCCCGCTGCATCCGCTCCTGAAGCGGCGGCTGCTCAAGCCGGCGAGCATCGTCATCAATAGCCTCAGCGGCGTGAGCGGCGCTGGGCGCAACGCCAAGACCGAACTGCTCTACGTGGAGTGCAATGAAAGCGTGCGCGCCTATAGCGTGCCGAAACACCGGCACCTCGCGGAGATCGAGCAGGAGCTGAGCAAGGCGTACGGCGAGACGGTGACGGTCAGCTTCATCCCGCACCTCATCCCGGTGAACCGCGGCATCTGCACCACGATCACCGCCGCGCCCGCAGAGGACGTGACCCCCGCGGAAATTTTCGCGGCGCTAACCGAGGCGTATGCGGAGGAGCCGTTCGTGCGGTTGCTCGGCGAGAAGGGTACGCCGGATACGAAGAACGTGACGCAGACCAATTTCATCGACGTGGCCTGGCGGCACGATGCGCGCACCGGGCGCATCCTGCTGCTCAGCGCGGAAGACAATCTCGTCAAAGGCGCGTCCGGGCAGGCCGTGCAGTCGCTCAACGTCATGTGCGGCTGGCCGGAAACGACCGCGCTGCTTTAGCGCGTGGCGAGGTTCCAGGCAAAATAAAGCAGGGCGCAGAGGCCGGCTAGGAAGGGTGGGAGCGCGAGCCAGCAGCGGCGCTCGCGTCGGAGGAGGGCCACGAGCCCGCAGGCAAAGCTGGAGATCGCCGTGACGACAATGCCGACCAAGGCCTGGCCGACGCCCGGCAGCCATTCTCCGGGGCGGCGGAAAGCCACGCCCAACTGGTAAGCAACGAAGGTGAGCGACAATCCGCCGAGCAAGGCCCACCACGCGGCTTTCGTCCAACGCGGGAGTGGCCGGGCGGGGGAGGGATTCGGGGCGGGCATACGGAGGCAATGCGTAACTGTCCGGCCGGCTTTCGACCCGTAAAATTTTCGCGCAAACTTGCTCGTCTCGGCGCACGGAACCGGCTTTGCTCTGCCCTCGCTTTCCCCGGATGCAAAACGCCGGGAATCAGCCAGCCATGTCTTATACCGAAATTCCCGGCGGAATCACCGCCCCCTCAGGCTTCCTCGCGGGCAGCAGCTACTGCGGCATCAAGGCGGCGAATGCCGACCGTCCAGACATCGCGCTCATCCATTCGCAGCGCGAATCCGTCGCCGCGGCGACCTTCACGACGAACCGCGTGAAAGCCGCGCCCGTTCGCGTCTCGATCATGCACCTTCGCACCGGCGACGTGCGGGCGATCATCGCAAACTCTGGTAACGCCAATGCTTGCACCGGACTCGCGGGGATCGAGACGGCGAAGCGCATGGCCGCGGCGACCGCGGCGGCGCTCGGACTTAAACCGCGGCAGGTCATGGTCTGTTCCACGGGGCGCATCGGCGTCCCGTTGCCCATCGAAAAAATGGAGGCGACGATCGCCGGGTTGCCCGCCGCGTTGTGCGCGGACGGTAGCCAGCGCGCCGCGGAGGCGATCATGACCAGCGACACTTTTCCCAAGCAGATCGCCGTCGAGATCATGGTCGATGGCAAAGCCGTGCGGATCGGCGGCATCGCGAAGGGCGCCGGGATGATCGATCCGAACATGGCGACGATGCTGAGCTTCATCACGACGGACGCGGTCATTGAAAAAAAGCAGCTTCAGCATGCGCTGAGCGTCTCGGTCGAGCAGTCGTTTAATCGCATTACCATAGACGGCGATATGAGCACGAATGACACCGTCATCATGCTCGCTAACGGCGGGGCCGGGAACAAGTCGCTGCGCCATGGCTCCCCCAGCTTCAAGGTCTTCCAACGGGCGCTCGACCATGTGACGAAGAACCTCGCCCGGCTGATCGTCGAGGACGGCGAGGGCGTGACCAAGTTCATTGAAGTTCACGTCAACGGCGCGGCCACACTGAGCGACGCGCGCAAGGCCGCGGAAGCGGTGGCGAATTCCACCCTCACGAAGTGCGCATGGTTTGGCGGCGATCCCAATTGGGGTCGAATCATGGACGCACTCGGCTACTCCGGGGCCAAGCTGCGGGAGGAAGTCATTGACATTTATTACGACGGCATCAGCGCCGTGCAGGGCGGCATGCCAAGTAAAACACCCTTCGCAAAACTCCAGGAAGTCGTGGCGCAACCTCGATTCACCATCACCATCGACCTCCACCTCGGCAAAGCGGAATACACTGTTTTCACGACCGACCTGAGTACGGATTACGTGAAGTTTAACATGGGCGAGTAGCGGTGACGCCGCGGGGCACCGGACGCTTTTCCTCGACGCGCCGCGCTCTCACTCCGCTATCCTCCCAGCGGTGAGGAAGCCCACCGTCACCCACACCGCCAGCTTTCGCGTCACTCAATCTCATCTTTCCCACCAATGGCCAAACCACCCACTGCCCGCGCCGAGGCGCTGATCGAGGCGCTGCCTTACATCCAAAAATTCCGCGGCGAACTTTTCGTCATCAAATACGGCGGCAGCGCGATGGAGGATGAGCAAGTCGTCGAGCGCTTTCTGCGCGATGTCGTCTTCCTCGAAGCCGTGGGCATCAACCCCGTCCTCATCCACGGCGGCGGCAAGGCCATTACCCAGCGCATGCGCGACGCCGGGCAAAAGGCGAAGTTCGTCAACGGCCTGCGCGTGACGGACAGCGAGGCCATCGGCATCGTCGAGGAAGTGCTCGATACGGTGATCAATCCCGGCATCGTCAACCAGCTAAACGCGCTCGGGGGGCGGGCGGTCGGTATCCATGGCAAACGCGTTCTCGTCGGACAAAAACTTCCGCCGCAGACCGAGGGCAAGGCGACCGCTGTCGATCTTGGCTTCGTCGGCGAAGTCATCGACGTGAACCTCGAGGAAATCCTCGCCGCCATCGGCCGCGAGCATGTGCCCGTCATCTCCCCGTTGGCCAAAGACGCCGCGGGAACCGTTTTCAACATCAACGCTGACATCGCCGCGGGAACCATCGCAGGCTGCCTCCAAGCCGCGAAGATGATCTACCTTTCCGACGTCCCCGGCATCATGCGCGACCCGATGGACAAGGAATCGCTCATCCCCTCGGTCAACGCCGAGAGGATCGACCAGCTCCTCGAGGAAGAAATCATCGTGGGCGGCATGATCCCGAAAGTCGAAAGTGCCGTGCTGGCCCTGTCGCAAGGCGTGAAGAAAATCCACTTCATCGACGGCCGCACGCCGCACGCGCTGCTCCTGGAGATTTTTACCAACACGGGCATCGGCACGGAAATTATCCCGTAGCGCATCTGGTCAACTAACCGCCACCAGCGCGATGCCGGCGCAGATGAGGGCGACGCCACCCCAGAGTTGGGGGGTGATTTTCTCGCGGAAGAAAAGGCCGGCGGCGGCGAGCAGGAGGAGGCGGGTGAAAGCCTCGAAGGGGTAGAGTTGGCTGAGCGCAACTTTTGGGAGGAGACCGAGCCAGAGGAAAAAGCTGAGCGCCATGATGCCCACGCCCGCGGCGAGAGCCAGACAGGCCCGCCGCCGGTCCTGATCCCAAAGGTCGCCCATGGCATGCTTGAAGAAGATCTGGCCGGCGACGTTACAGGTTTCGACGACGGCGATGAGGGCGAGAACGATGGTCGTCACAGACGCTCCTCCACTGCCGCGGCGGATTGGGCGCTCAGGATGACCCCGGCGATGACCAGGGCGATACCCACCCAGCGCAGCGGCGAGATGCTCTCCCCGAGCCAGGCCCAGCAGCCGAGCGGGATCAGGACGTGAGTCGCCCCGCTGAGGTTGTAGGCGATGCTCAGCGGGACCGTGCGCAACGCGCCGAGCCACAGGACGAGGCTGCCGATTTCCGCGGCGATGCCGCCCCAGATCCAGACCGAACCGAGCGCGCCGAAGTTGAAAGTGCCTGCCGCTTCGTCGCCGGCACCGCGTTTGAGCAGGAGCTGCGAGGTGGCAAAGAGGACGATGCTGCCGGTGAGTTGCACGGTGGCAGGAGAAAGGCGAAGTCGGGACATGGAGCGGCAGGCTAGGGGAGCACCTGGGAGATTGTCCACGGCTGGACCCGGATGGATTCGCCCAGAGGCCGCGATTTCTTTTGACGCTACTGGGGAAGCGCCCCTAATTTCAGCCGCCTTTTGACAACCCCGCGGCTGATTTTGCAGCGACAAGAACGATGGTTCCGCTGCCTCCCGTGTCCGCGTCGAAAGCCTGCCTCCGCCAAGCTAAAATTTACGACTTAAGAAAAGGTTCACTTTGAATGTTTAATGGAATTTTTGGGCTGTTCTCCAATGACATCGGCATCGATCTCGGCACGGCCAATACGCTGGTCTATGTAAAGGATCACGGCATCGTCTTGCGCGAGCCGTCGGTCGTCGCGGTCCAGGTCGGGACCAATCATGTCCTCGCGGTGGGTGACGAAGCCAAGCGCATGCTCGGGCGCACGCCAGGCAATATCGTCGCCATTCGCCCGCTAAAGGACGGGGTCATCGCGGACTTTGAAATCACCGAGGCAATGCTTCGGCATTTTATCCACAAGGTGCATCCGCGCCGGGCCTTCTTTAAGCCGCGTCCGCGAGTCGTGATCGCTGTGCCATCGGGCATCACCGAGGTGGAAAAGCGCGCAGTGAAAGAGAGTGCGCTGCGGGCCGGGGCGCGGGAGGTGCATTTGATCGAAGAACCGATGGCGGCGGCGATTGGGTGCGGGCTGCCGGTGCAGGATGCCGCGGGCAATATGATCATCGATATCGGCGGCGGCACCACGGAGGTCGCGCTGATTTCGCTTTCGGGCATCGTCTTCTGCCGCAGCGTGCGCGTGGCGGGGGATGAACTGGACGAGGCGATCATCCAGTACATGAAGCGCGCGTATAACCTCATGATTGGCGAGCGCACCGCGGAAGACATTAAGATCAAGATCGGCAGCGCCTACCCCTGCGAAAAGGAAACCACGATGGAGGTGAAAGGACGCGATCTCGTCGCCGGTTTGCCGAAGACTTTAACCATCACCTCCCAGGAAGTGCGCGAGGCGCTGCTTGAGCCGATTTCAACCATCGTCGATTCCGTCCGCGTGACCCTCGAACGCTGCCCGCCCGAACTTTCCGCCGACTTGGTGGATCGCGGGCTCGTGCTCGCTGGCGGCGGCGCGCTGCTCCGCGGCCTCGACCGCCTCCTCACCGAAGAAACGGGCCTCCCAGTGCATGTCGCGGAAGACCCGCTCAGCGCCGTGGCCGAAGGCACCGGACGCGCGCTCAGCGAGATCAAGTTCTTGCGCCAGGTGTCAACGACGGACACGCGCCGTTCCTCCTCTTAGCTCCGCAGGCATGTCTGCCTCCGCTAACCTCTTATTTTCGCTGCCGTCCGCCGCATGAGCCGCCGCATCGTCATTCCCTCCGTCGCGGCCTTCATCGTTCTCGTCGGTCTGATCCTCATTCTCAGCCCGCACAATATGCGCCGCGTGCAGGCCGGCTTTCTCGGCCTGATCTCGCCATTCCTGAAGACCGGCTCGACGGTCGAAAAGAAATTCCGCGAGTTCCGCGAGGGGTTAAAGACGCTCGATCAGCTCGAGGCGGACAACAAGCGATTGAGCATCGCGAATAAGGATCTCAGCGCGACCAACCAGACCTTGCGCGGCCTTGAAGCCGAGAACAATCAACTACGCAAAGCGCTCCAATACCGCGAGCGCGCCGTCTTCACCCTTAAGCCCGCGAGGATCATCGGGCGCGATGCCTCGACCTGGTATAACAAGATTGTCATCGACCGCGGCTCCGAGGACGGACTTGCGAAAGAGGGCGATCAGCCTGTGCTCACGGAGGCCGGACTGGTCGGCAAGACCACGGTCGTCTCGGACCACTCCGCGACCGTCGTGCTCATCGCCGACGAAACCTGCAAAGTGGCCGGCAATGTTGAGGGCACGCGCGAGCAGGGGATCATTAAGGGCGAGCGCATGTCCAATAGCCGCACGCCCAGCGTGGGCCTGAATTTCATTTCGAAGCAAGCCAACCTCCAGCCTGGGCAGAACGTCTATACTTCGGGCACTGGCGGCGTCTTTCCGGGCGGCGTGCTCATCGGCCAGGTGAAGGAGTTCAAAGTCAAAGAACTTGACGGTTACGCTAGCCTCATTCCCGCCGTCGATCTTGCGACGCTGGAAGACGTCTTCGTCGTCGTCGGTAAAACCAAATGAAGGGCTCCCGGAGATGAGGTTTTTCGCCCTGCTCTGCGTGGCCATGTTTGCTGGTCTGGTTGGGCAGCATTTCATTGGACCGCTGCCCCCTTACGGCGCGCGGGTGCTGCTGCTGCCGGTGATCATGTTCTATGGCGCGCTGGCGCTGCCCGTTCCCGGGATGCTGGCCCTCGCCTTGTGCGGCGGCCTGATGTGGGATGCGTTGCATGTCCAGGTCATCCTCCCGGAGGAGAACAGTGTCGAGGTCGCCCTCGGTTGGTCGATCGTCCTTTACGCGGTGCTCGGGACGCTCATGAGCGGGTTCCGCCCGCTTTTTCAGCGCGGGCGCTGGGAAATTCACTGCCTGCTCAGCGGCGTGTGCACCTCGGTCATTGTCCTCGCGGAATATCTTATGCGAACTTTTCGCGCCGATCCCGACAACCCGGTCGTTCTCATCTTTAACCAGGAAATCTGGTGGCGCATTGGCGGCGCCGGCATGATCGCCGCCATGCTTTCGCCCCTTTTCTTTTTCGCCCTGAACTACCTCGCCTTCCTCGTCGGTCACGACCCGCAACCGGCTCGGAAAGGCCGAGCCACCACCTGACATGGCTCGCCGCTTTTCCCGCCGTCCCAGCGCCGAATGGCGCGTCCTCTTTCTTGGCTTCATGATGCTGAGCGCCTTTGGCGTGCTCGTGGCCAAGCTTTGGTACGAGCAGGTACTGCGCGGTGCGGTGTGGTCAAAAAAGATCGCCGGCAAATCTGAGGTCACCGTCCGCGTTCCGTCCGTGCGCGGGGAGATTCGTGACCGCAACGGCATCACCCTCGTCACCAACAAGGCCAGCTACGACGTCGATTTCTACCTACCAGACATGGAGCGCGGCTACCGCCTGCAGTATGGTCGCCCGCCGGAGACGAAATACGAGGCCGTCATCCACCAGATGAAGAAGACGCTGCGCGAGCCGGACATCGTCAAAATCGTCAACACCACCGTCATCCCGAAGCTCCAGCAACTCGACCTCGCACGGAACTACAACGCCAAGCACCTCCAGACGCATTTCCGCAACGAGAGGCTCGTCCCCTTCACCTATGTGGAACAGCTGGACTTCCCAACCCTCGCGAAGTTTTCCGAGCACGATGTCGGCCTCCCCGGCGTCGAGATCGCGGTCAAACCCGTACGCCAATACCTCTACGGCGCGCTCGGGGCGCATTTGCTCGGCTACGTCGGTGCGCCGAACGACATCGACCGCCTGCCGGACGTCAACGACTACACTTTCTACCAGCCTGACGTGGAGGGGAAATCGCAAATCGAGGCCCACTACGACAAATGGATCCGCGGCACGCCGGGCGTCCGCGTCATGCAGCGCAGTGTCAAAGGCGTCATCACCGGCGAAATTCGCCGCGAGGCGCCGAAGCAGGGAAACAACGTCTATCTAACCATCGACGCCCGCATCCAGTACATCACCGAGCGCGCCCTGCGCATCGTAGGTCGCGGAGCGGCGGTCGTTATCAATCCACAGAACGGCGATATCCTCGCGATGGCTTCCGTGCCGTCCTACGATCCGAACATTTTCATCCCCAGCATCTCCTTCGACGAGTGGAAGAAGGTCAACGACGATGATACCGAACCGCTAACCAACCGCGCCATCCTCGGTTACGCGCCGGGTTCCACCTACAAATGCGTGACCGCCCTCGCCGGCTTACGCGCCGGCATCCCGGCCTCGCGCGGCTACAACTGCTCCGGTGCGTGGTCGCCACAAGGCGGCAAGCCGATGAAATGCTGGATCGCCTCCAAGGGCGGTGCCCACGGCACCCTCGCGCTGCCTGATGCCCTCAAGCAGTCCTGCAACTGCTACTTTTACCAGTTCGGCAATGCCGCCGGCATCGACCAGATCGACGTGGTCGGCGAGCAGCTCGGCCTTGGGAAAAAAACGGGCGTCCCACTGACCGGCGAAAGCCCCGGCATTCTCCCCGGCCCGGATTGGCTGAAGAGCGTCGAGCCGCAAGCCCGCTGGTCCACCGGCTACACTGCCAACACGTCCATCGGCCAGGGCTCCGTGGAGGCCTCGCCACTCCAGATGGCCATGGTCACCGCCACCATCGCCAACCGCGGCATCTCCTACACCCCGCGCCTCGTCGCCCGCGTCCTCGACCAAGAGGGCAACGACGTCAAAAACGAAGACGGCACCCTCGTCGCCCCGTCCGAACCGAAGATCCGCGCCGACCTGCGGACCGGCGGCATCACCGAAGATCAGATCGAATCCGTCCGCGAAGGCATGCGCCGCGTGGTCGACAGCGGCACCGGCAAAAAGGCGCAGATCAAAGGCATCACTGTAGCGGGAAAAACCGGCACCGCGCAGTTTTGGCGCGAAGTCACCGATGCGAAGGGCAAATCGAGTAGGATCATCGACAACCACACCTGGTTCATCACCTTCGCACCGTACGATCATCCGAAGTTTGCCATCTGCGTCATGGTCCAGGGCGCGAAGTCCGGCGGCGGCGTCTCCGCGCCGATTGCCCAGAAAATCATGGAGGAAAGCATCGCCCTCGAAAGCGGCTTCGACCCCGGCCTCGTCGCTTTGGAACCCGCGGTCGGCAGCTTCACCCCCATTGAGATGGTCGATTACAAAAAGAGCGACGTCCCTTCGACCATGATCCCGCAGGATGATCGCGAAACCGCCGACCACACCGAAATCGCGGCCCCGAGAAAGAAATCCGAAAAGCAGATCGCCGCCAAACCGGACATCCGGGCTAAAGCCGACGCCCGCGGCAGGGTTGAGGGCAAAAAGAACGCCCCGCCGCCGCCGCCCCCTGAGCGGCAAAAGAATTTCTTCCAAAAACTCTTCGGAGGAAAAGACAAACCAAGGCCTTCTCCCACCCGTTAAGAGAAAGCCAAACCCGTGCTCTCAAAACTTTACCCAAAACTCATTTCCATGACCGAACGCGTCAAAAGACTGATCGGCCTGGCCCCGCGCCAGACCGGTAACAAACTTGTCATCAACTGCGAAAAACTCGAACGCCGCGTCGCCCTGCTCGAAAACGGCGTGCTCGAGGAATACTCCATCGAACGCCAGACCGACCGCAACATCGTCGGCAGCATCTTCAAAGGCCGCGTGAAGAACATCGAGCACGGCCTCAAAGCCATGTTCGTCGATATCGGCTTCGAGAAAAACGCCTTCCTCCATTTCTGGGACGCGCTCCCTGCGGCCCTCGATAGCGGCATCGAGCAAGTCGAGCGCGGCGGCGGCAAGAAGGAGAACAAGCGTCTCACCGCCAAGGACATTCCCAGCGTGTATCCCGTCGGCAGCGAAGTCCTCGTCCAGGTCACCAAAGGCCCGATCAGCACCAAAGGCCCGCGCATCACCACCAATCTCAGCCTCGCCGGCCGTTACCTCGTGCTCATGCCGTATAGCGACCAGTGCGGCATCTCGCGCAAGATCGAGTCGCCCAAGGAGCGCGACCGCCTGCGCAAAATCCTCAAGGAACTCGACATTCCCGAGGGCATGGGCCTCATCGTCCGCACCGTCGGCGAAGGCCAGCGCGAGCGTTATTTCGTCCGCGATCTCGGCCTCCTCATCGAGCAATGGCGGGCCATCGAGGACGGCATGAAAAAGAAGCCGGCCCCGGCCTGCGTCTTCGAGGAGCCCGACCTCATCGAGCGCACCGTGCGCGACTTCCTCACCGACGAAATCGACGAGGTCATCTGCGACGACGAGCACGCCGTGAAGCGCATGATCGACATGGTCGGCCAGATTTCCAAACGCTCCGCCAGCCGCATCAAACACTACAGCGGCCAGCTCCCCGTCCTCGAAAACTTCAACGTCCAGAAACAGATCGACGACGCGTTTCACCGCCAAGTCTGGCTCCCGTGCGGCGGCTACATCGTCATCGACGAAACCGAGGCGCTCATCGCCATCGACGTCAACACCGGGCGCAACAAAGGCGGCAAGGACGTCGAGAAAACCATCCTCCAGACGAACCTCGAAGCCGCCGACGAAATGGCCCGCCAGATGCGCCTGCGCAACATCGGCGGCCTCATCATCGGCGATTTCATCGACATGAAGTCCCGACGCGACCAGCAGGCCGTTTATCAGCGCGTGAAAGACGGCCTCCGCCGCGACAAATCCAAAACCCACGTCCTCCCCATCTCCCCCCTCGGCCTCATGGAAATGACCCGCCAGCGCGCTGCCGAAAGCATCAGCGGCGCCGTCTTCGAGTCCTGCCCCTACTGCCACGGCCACGGCAAAGTGAAGAGCGCCATGACCATGAGCGTTGAGCTCCAGCGCGCCCTCCACCAGATCATGCGGAAGTACCAGGACAGCATCCACGAGGTGAAAGTCATCGTCCACCCGCACGTCATGGAGCGCCTGCGCAGCGAGGACGAGGAACTGCTCGTCGATATCGAGCGCAAATACGCCGGCCGCCTCACCTTCCGCAGCGACCCCACTTTCCATCACGAAAAATTCAGCATCACCGACGCCAACACCGGCGCCGAGCTGAAGGCCTGAATGAGGTGAAGGCTTGTCCCGAGAGGTTGCTCTCTATCGCGGGCACCTGCGTGGCACTGCTAGCTGGCCTTCCTTTCTTTGTAGAAAGCGTTCTCCTTTTCTCGGTGCGCGACGCGCCGATTGTCACAGGACTTGTCGTGGATCGTCAGGTTCGGTCGATTTTCCCGCGATTGCAGGTGGCCGATTTTAAGATCACAATTTGGGAAACGACTACGGAAGTCCACGCTCATACCGGGCGGTATTTGCTGCAGACGATGCCCAGCGGGGTGGAGTTCCGCTACTCTGGCGATCCGCATCGCGAGGTTTTCCTGATCGGTGAAGAAGAGCGTCCATACTTGGCTCTTGGCATCTGCTGGGGAACCGCCTTGTTGTCTGCCCTTGGTCTGCTACACCATCGTCCCCGGCATTAGACAGAGCCGCGGAGGCGAGTTCTGTGTTTTGCCGCCCAATCGTCTTCCATGTAGGCATCTTCAACAATCGGGGCGATATCGCGGAAGGTATAGTCCACCTCGTAGATGGCCTTGAAACATGCGAGTGCTCCATCGTCATCGCCGCCAAGTAGGAGTTGCACGCCTTGCTCATAGAGTTCTTGAAGTCGAGCTTGTCCGCGGTCGTCCGGTCTTGGGTTCGGGTCACCGTTTTTCACGGGGCGGAGGTTCCCTGACGTGGGTGGTGCTCACAAGCCGAAAGTCCGGGACGCGCGCGCAAGGGAGTGGGTGCCGCTCATTATCGGGTGGCGCGGGGCGGCGGTTAGGCTGCCAAATGCGGAAGCCGCTATTTCGGCTGGCTCGGCGGATTTCCGCGTTCGCGCTTTTTTTGATCCTCGGTGAGGCTCACAAAGGTCGCCTTGTCGGTCTCGCGGATTTCGATTCCATTTTTCTGCAGCAGTACGGTGCGAATGACTTTGAGGGCTTCGTCCTGCCCGCCTTCAAAGTTGACCGACACCTCGCGGTCCAAGCTCAGCCCAAGTTCAACCCAAACCTTGTGTTTGGTCAGGTGCGCATAGAAGTCGAGGACATGTCGAAGGTCTGTAAGGGAGAGTCTCACCCGATCTTCAGCGTGACTGGCGAAGACGGGAAGAAGAATGGCAAAGCAGAGCAGGATCAGACGGTGCATGGCTCGTTTGTGCTGGGTGGCTGCACGTCCGCCCGCAATCTTTCCTACGCCGCGGCCTTGGGCGCGGCTTTCTTCGCGGGGGCTTTCTTGGCGCGGGGGGCGAACTCGAAGGTGACTTTGCCTTCCTCCAGCTTGAGGTAGGCGGCGAAGGGTTTGCCCTTTTTCGAGATGAAGCGGGGGAGGAGGTCGGTCTTGCCGTCGCGGAAGATCTTGAGCGCCTGGTCGGCGGGGATGGTGCGCTGGCAGATGAGTTTGCCCATGCGGATGGGCTTCGCGCCTTCGCCTGCGGGGATGCAGAGGAAGGCGGCGTCGGTCTCCCAGACGTGGCCGTGGGCGGTCTCGCCGAGGTCCTGGGCCTGGCTGAGGTCGAGGGGTTTGCCGTTCTCGCCGTCCTTTTCGGGGAAGTCGAATTTCTGTTTCCACTCCTCGATATCGAGCATGACCACGGCGTTGAAGCCGCGCCCGAGTTTGCTGCGGAAGCCTTCCAGCGGGCCGACGCGCTTTTCCATGAGCAGGGTGATGACTTCCTCCCGCTCGAGTTCGCGGCCCGACATGCTTTTCCAGATGAGCAGTTTGCACTCGGGATTGACGCACTCGTAGGCCTTGAAGCTTTCCTTGAAGCGCTCGGTGCCGCACTTCGGGCAGGTCACTTCGAGGTCGTGGAATTTCCCCTCGACGACCGTGCCCATGCCGCCGCGCACTTTGGAAACGAGGTCGGTGGTGAGCCCGCGGATTTCGCCCATGAAGGCGGGTCGTGAGAGCTGGCCGCGCTCCATCTGGCGGAGCTTGAATTCCCACTCGCCGGTCAATTCCGGTTTGGTGAGTTGCTCGGCGCGCAGGCTGCGCAGAAGCGTGATGAGGGAGAGGCCCTTGGCGGTGACGATGAGTTCGCGGCCTTGGCGGATGAGGTAGCCTTCGTAAATCAATCCTTCGATGACCTGCGCCCGCGTGGCCGGCGTGCCGAGACCGCGCTCGCTCATGGCTTCGCGGAGTTCTTCGTCATCGACGAGTTTGCCCGCGCCTTCCATGGCGGAGAGCAGCGTGCCTTCGTTGTAACGCGCCGGCGGCTTAGTGACGTTCTCCTTCACCTCGACTGACTGCGTCAGGGCAGTTTCGCCTGCGGCGATGGCGACGATGGCTTTGTCCGTTTCGCCTTCGCCCTCGCTGACACGGCCATACACGGCGAGCCAGCCCGGATCGACGATGATCTTGCCGTCGGTCTTGAACTTCTCGCCCACGACAGTGGTGATGCGCGTGGTCACCTCGAACTGCGCCGCGGGATAAAAGACCGCGATGAAGCGCCGGGCGACGAGGTCGAAAATCTTCGCCTCCGTTTCGCTCAGCCCGCTCGGCACGGTGCCGGTGGGAACGATGGCAAAGTGATCGCTGACCTTGGCGTTGTTAAAGATGCGCTTGTTCGGATGGACGTAGCCTTCGCGCAGGGCCTTCTCGGCGTGGACGGCGAGGGAGCGGTCGGCGAAACCGCCCATCACACGCTTGGCCGTGGCGAGATGGTCCTCCGGCAGGTAGCGGGAATCGGTGCGGGGATAAGTGAGCGCCTTGTGCTTCTCGTAAAGCGCCTGGGCGATCTGGAGGGTCATCTTCGCCGGAAAGCCGTGCCGGCCATTCGCTTCGCGCTGCAGGGTGGTGAGATCGTAAAGCTGCGGCGCGGCCTGGGTTGTCGGCTTCTTCTCCTCCTCGATCGTTCCGGGCTGACCTTCGCACTTTGCTTTGATGGCGTCGGCTTTCTCCTTTTCCCAAAGGCGCTCGGCCCGCTCTTCCTCGGCGCCCTTCTTAAAGGCGGCATCGAACCAGCGGCCGCGATAGCTGCCGGCGGCGACGCCGAAATCCGCGAAGACTTCCCAGTAAGCACGCGGTTTGAAGGCGCGGATTTTTTCCTCGCGATCGACGAGGATGGCGAGGGTCGGCGTCTGCACGCGGCCGGCGGTGGTTTTGTTGAAACCGCCGCCCTGCGAGTTGAAGGCGGTGAGGGCGCGGGTGGCGTTGATGCCGACCAGCCAGTCGGATTCCGAACGCGAAAGGGCGGCGTCGGCGAGCGGCTGCATGTCGTCGTCGGAGCGGAGGTTTTGGAAAGCTCCGCGGATCGACTCCGGGGTCATCGACTGGAGCCAGAGACGCTGGAGCGGCTTTTTGATGCCGACGGACTTGAGGATGTTGCGAAAGATCAGCTCGCCTTCGCGGCCGGCATCGCAGGCGTTGATGAGCGCGTCCACGTCCTTCCGCTTGAGCAGGCGTTTGAGGACGTTGAGCCGCCCCACGTTTTTGTCGATCGGCGACAGGGCAAACTCCGGCGGGAGCGAAGGCAGGTTTTCGATCTTCCATTTTCCCCGCGCTGCCTCGAAGCCCTCGGGCGGGGCGAGTTCGAGCAAATGGCCAACCGCCGAGGAGATGACCCACTGATCGTTCTCATACCAATCGCCGTCCTTTTTGACGCCCAACACGCGGGCCAGGTCCGTGGCGACACTGGGTTTCTCGGCGATGACGAGGGTCTTGGACATGATCTTTGGAGTCTAGGAAAGCCGCACGAACTGCTGGCCGGGAAGTTGTTTGACCCGCCTCTTCATTTCGAGGGCGAGCAAAGTGGACGCCACTTTTGGCATGGGCAAGCCTGATTTTGAGACGATGGAATCGAGGGGCGTCTCCGTGGTTTCGATTGAATCAAGCAAAGTCTGCTCGTCGGCGGACAGGGTCGCGGCGGCGGTTTGGGCGCGCTCGGGCGGGACGAGGAGATTCATTTCATCGAGGATATCGGCGGCTCCCGTGACGAGCTTGGCGCCCTGTTGGATGAGACGATTGGCCCCGCCAGAAGTCGGGCGATCGATGGGGCCGGGGACCGCATAGACGGTGCGGTTGTGTTCCAAAGCCTGCCCCGCGGTGATGAGGGCGCCGCTTTTCAAGCCCGCTTCGACCACCAGCAGCCCGGTGCTCCAGCCGGCGACAATGCGGTTGCGGTAGGGGAAAGTCTGCGGGCTGGGGGGAAAGGTCATCGGGAACTCGCTCACGACAGCGCCGGAGGCAGCGATTTTCTCGGCCAGGCCCAGGTTTTCCTGCGGGTAAAGGTCCATCAACCCGGAGCCGATAACCGCTACCGTCCGGCCCTGCGCGGCCAGCGCGCCCTGATGGGCGGCGGTGTCGATGCCCCGCGCCAACCCGCTGACGACCGTCAAACCGGCATATGCGAGCTGGTAGGAGAGCTTCTTCGCGCACTCAAGGCCGTAGTGCGACGTCCGACGCGAACCGACCACGGCAATGGCCCGCTGGTCCCGGTCGGTCAACCGCCCCCAGCAGTAGAGCACGATGGGGGGATTGTAGATTTCCCGCAGCATGCGGGGGTAAGTCGCGTCCGCCTGGGTCAGCACTTCCGCGCCGAAATCCCGCACGCGGGCCAACTCCGCCGGCAGATCGATCGTGCTTTCCCACCGGGCAATGCCCTCGCTCACTTCAGCCCCAACCCCCTCGACATCGCGCAGTTTTCCGACCGGAGCGCGCAGCACCGCCTCAGGCGTTTCGAACCGCTCCAGCAGCCGCCGCAACCGGACCGGCCCGAGATTTGGCACCATATTCAGCGCGAGGCAGGCTTCCGTCTCCGTCATGCGCCCACCCATAGCGCAGCGGACTGACGGGAAGCCATAGGTTTCTCGTTCCGCGCCAAAACGCCCGTTGACCTTCGGCCAGATACGGGGCTAAAGGCGAGGCCATGAAAATGTTCCTCCGCTTTTTCGCCGTCGCCCTATTCGCTTTCTCACTGACCTCTCCGGGACGCGCGGTGGAAAAGAATGGCCTGAGCGTCACGGTCAATAAGACGACCCTCGAAAACAACGACACCCGTGGAGCCGGTTATTACTCTGACCGGATCAACCGCACCCAGGGCCTTAAGGCCGTGATTAGAAATATGTCTTTTAAGGAGATGCCCGAGGGCGAAGTGGTCTGGACCATCCTCGTCATCCGTTGGGGCACGAACACCGTCGTGCGCTTCACCGGGACGGAAAAACTGAAGGGGCTCAAGCCAGCGGAAGCGACCGATATGGTCATCGGCAAAGCCAACATGAGCGGCTACAAATATTACGGTTCCGCGGAAAAGGATAAGACGGAGTGGCAGGTGGTGGTGAATCAGGCCGGGAAAGAGATCATCAAAGCGCAGAGTACCCCGAGTTTTGAAGGACTCGCGAAACGCTCGATCAAAGGCGCGCTGCCCGACGCGGAAAGCGAATAGGTTCGATCACGCCCACGTCCCCAAAGGCGGCCATTCGGGGGGCCGGACGTGGGAACAGGCCAGGCGGCATCATTCCGGAGGTGCGCCAAGTTCGGCGCTCCGGGCTGCAGAGCGCACCCATGCCACGAAAAAAGCTGGGTCTGCCATTCATCCGCACACGTATCAATCCAAGGAATCCTTCTAACTCGGTCGGTGTTCAGAGATTACCCTCGGAACCCGGCTCCGGGGCCAATTGTACATGATCATCACCGCTAGCTTTCACCCTCTGCTCACGGCCTTAGTTGCCGCGGGGATGGTGGTCGTTTCCGCGCGAGCGGCGGAGACGGCTGGGCCGGTGACCCTCGGCGGTCATGTGAAGCCGATGCTGGAGGAATTCTGTTTCGGTTGCCACAACGCCGAAAAGCGGAAGGGCGATTTGAATCTGAAGGAATTTGCCGACCATCCCGAACTCGCGACCAATCGTGCGATCTGGGAAAAGGTTGTCGAGTCGCTGGAGGCGCGGGAGATGCCACCGGAAAAAAAGCCCCAACCCAGCGAGGAACAGCGCGAACTGCTGGTGCATTTCATCGACGGGCAACTTTCGAAAGCGGACTGCACAACCGATAAAAACCCGGGCAAAGTCACCATCCGGCGGCTGAATAAGGCCGAGTATCGAAACACCATACGCGACCTGCTCGGCGTCGAATATGAGCCTCACGATTTCCCCAACGACGCGGTGGGCTACGGCTTTGACAACATCGGTGACGTGCTCTCACTCCCGCCGATGCTCATGGAAAAATTCCTAGCGGCGGCCGAGGAGATCGTGCGCAAGGCGATTATTGTGGATGCGGTCCCCAAGCCATGGACGAAGAAAATTCGCGGCGACAAGTTTGCGCCCCGAAGCGGAGATGTCTCGACGCTGCCAACAGGGGTGCTCGGCTTCTACCGGGAGGGTGAAGCCACCGCGTCTTTCGATGCGCCGACCAAAGCCGAATACACCTTCCGAGTCCGTGCCCACGCAGAACTGGCCGGACTTGAGGCCCCGAAACTTGCACTGCGCGTGAATGGCAAAGAGGTGCAGACCTTCGCCGTTGTGAATGTTGAGAAACGCGCCAGTTACGAGGGGAGGATGACTCTGGAGGGTGGCTCGCAGCAGCTCACTTTTGCTTACCTCAACAACTACAATGATCCGGATAATGCGGACCCGAAACTGCGCGGAGACCGCAACGTTTTCCTGAGTGAACTCGAGATCATTGGCCCGATGCTGCCGCCGTCAGCGGTGCCGGACAGCCATAAGCGGCTGATTACACGCCTGCCACTGCCGGGTGAGGAACACGCCGTCGCGGTCGAGATTCTCAGCGTTTTCGCGCCGCGAGCCTACCGCCGTCCGGTCGAACCGGCCGAAGTCGAGCGACTCGCGGGCT
The DNA here is from genome assembly GCA_031390545.1 of Chthoniobacter sp. Taxonomy (GTDB): domain Bacteria; phylum Verrucomicrobiota; class Verrucomicrobiia; order Chthoniobacterales; family Chthoniobacteraceae; genus Chthoniobacter. Next base: position 19,235 of record JANMTP010000031.1, read on the forward strand.
TTGTCGATCTCGCGATGAAGAATGGCGGCACTTTCCTCGAAGGCATGCAGGTGGCGGTGCAGGCCGCGCTCGTCTCACCGCACTTTCTTTTTCGCTGGGAGCTCGATCCCGAAGCGCTCCAGCCGGGCGGGGTTCGTGAATTGACCGATTGGGAGGTGGCCGCGCGGCTTTCGTATTTCCTCTGGAGCAGCATGCCGGACGGCGAATTGGTTAGCCTGGCCAAAAAGGGAGAGTTGCGGAAAAACGGCAATCTCGAGAAGCAGGTTCAACGCATGACGCAGGACTGGCGGTCGCGCGCGTTCGTCGAAAACTTTGCCGGCCAATGGCTGCAGATCCGCAATTTGTGGGAAGCCGCGGTTGATCCCGATACGTTTCCGAAATGGGACGATTCGCTAAAGGGCGCGATGAAGGAGGAAACGGCCCGGTTTTTTGAGGCGGTCATGAAAGAGGACCGCCCGGTCACCGATCTGCTTGACGCTGATTTCACTTTCCTTAATGAGAAGCTCGCGCGCTGGTACGGCATCGAGGGTGTGAAGGGTGACCAATTTCAACGCGTGACCTTGCCCAAGGATTCTCCCCGCGGCGGAGTGCTGACCCAAGGCAGCGTCCTTCTCGCCACGTCCATGCCCACACGGACCTCGCCGGTCATTCGGGGAAAGTGGATTCTCGAACAGCTCCTCGGCACGCATCCGCCACCGGCTCCGCCCGACGTGCCACCGCTGGCCGAGCAAAAGGCAGTCGATCAATCCGCCTCGCTGCGGCAACGCTTCGAGCAACACCGGGCGGCGGCCGAGTGCGCGGGCTGCCACGCAAAGATGGATCCGCTCGGCTTTGCGCTGGAGAACTTTGACGCCACGGGACGGTGGCGCGAAACCGATGGAAAATTTCCCATCGACGCCAGTGGCAAGCTCGCCAACGGCACCACGTTCAGCGGCGCTCGCGAGTTGAAGCAGGTGCTCAAAGGCAACAAAAACTTCGTCCGTAGTCTCACTCAGAACATGATGATCTACGCCCTCGGCCGCGGCCTGGAATACTACGACCGGTGCGCCGCCGACGTCGTCATTACGCAAGCGGCAAAGGACGGTAACAGATTCTCCGCGCTCGTGACCGGCATCGTGACCAGTGACCCTTTCCTCAAGCGGAAACAGGAAATCGCCAAGAACTAAAGTCCGCCAGCGATTATCCAGACAGCTCACCCTTATGAACTCCAATCTCGTTCTGCCCCGCCGCACTTTTCTCCGCGGACTCGGTGCCGCCATTGCGTTGCCGATGCTCGACGCGATGCTCCCGACCCGCGCTCTGGCAGCCGCCGCTGGCGCGAAAAAGGCCCCGGTGCGCATGGCCTTTATGTTTGTGCCAAACGGCGCGCACATGCCCGACTGGACGCCACTCGCAGATGGCGCCGATTTCGACCTGCCCTACATTCTCCAGCCGCTCCATCCGCACAAAAGCGAACTCCTCGTGCTCAGCGGGCTGACTCAGGACCGTGGGTGGGCGAACGGCGACGGCGGCGGCGACCACGCGCGTTCCGCCGGGAGCTGGCTGACCTGCGCGCAGCCGCTGAAAAGTGAGGGTTCGCAAATTCGCACCGGGGTTTCTGCCGACCAGATCGCCGCGGCACACACGGGCAAAGAGACCCGCTTCGCTTCCTTGGAGCTCGGCATTGAGCCCGGTCGCCAGGGCGGCAAATGTGATAGCGGCTATTCGTGCGCTTACTCGAACAGCATCTCGTGGCGCGGAGAAGCCACGCCGATGATGCACGAGGTCAATCCCCGCCTCGTTTTTGAACGCCTCTTTTCCAGCGGGTTGCCCAAAGAAGCGGGCGAGGGGCAGCGTCGGCGCGAGATCTACAAAAAAAGCATTCTCGACTTCGTCCTCCAGGACGCCAAAGCGCTCAGCGCCAAAGTCGGCGGACACGACAAGCAAAAGCTCGATGAATATCTGGCCGCGATTCGCGAAATCGAACTGCGCGTCGAACGTGCGGAAAAGATGGTCGCTAGCGTGAATCCATCCATCGCCGCTGGCTACGAGGTGCCGGAAACGGTGCCCGAGAGTTTCGAGGAGCATGCTCGCATCATGTGCGACATGATGGTGCTCGCTTTCCAGTCCGACACCACGCGCGTTTGCACCTTCATGCTGGCCAACGAGGGCTCCAACCGCAGCTACCGGAACATCGGCGTGAACGACGGGCACCACTCGCTTTCGCATCACCAAGGAGACCGGGCGAAGCACCTAAAAATCCGCGAGATCAACCGCTTCCACATGCAGCAGTTTGCCTACGTGGTGAACCGTCTGCGCTCGATCCCCGAGGGCGAGGGAACGCTGCTCGATAACTCCATGCTCGTCTATGGCGGCGGCCTCGCGGACGGCGATCGTCACGATCACACCAATCTCCCGCTGCTCATGGCGGGCCGCGGAGGCGGGACCATCCTTCCCGGGCGCCATCTGCGGAGCGCGCCGGAAACGCCGATGGCCAATTTACTCCTCAGCATGGTCAACCGCATGGACGTGCCGCAAACTTCGCTGGGCGACAGCACCGGCACCTTGCGCGGGCTCGAAGGGTGAGCGGTTTGCCGATGGCGCGCGCCTGCCGCGGACTGGTTGGCGTCCTGACGTGTGCGATTATCGCCTGCGCTTCGTTGGGGGCGGAAGAGCCAAAGCCATCGGTCGAAAAGCTGATCGCGCAGCTCGCAGCTTCCGAGGTCGGGGCACGGCGTGAGGCAGCTTATCAGCTTGGCAAGATGGGCGTGGCCGCCAAGCCCGCCGTGCCCGCGCTGATCAAGGCCTTGCAGGATCAGGACAAGCAGGTGTGGACTTTGTCGATTTCGACACTCGCCGATCTTGGTCCGGAAGCCCGCGAGGCGATTCCGGTTTTGGTCGAAGCGCTCTCCGGCAATCGCGGTGGACGCGGAGGGCGCGATCGTGAGCGCCAGCAGACCATGCTCCGGACTGCTTACGCGCTCTCGCGCATTGGAGCAGAGGCGATCCCGCCGTTAATCGCTGCTCTCAACAGCGCCGACAGCAGCACGCGGGCGGGAGCGGCTCGCGCGCTAGGCGGTTTGGGAGCTGCGGCGAAAGAGGCAATCCCCGCCCTGACGGCCAACCTCGGACACGCCGATATTTTCGTGCGCGAGGAGAGCATCGCGGCGCTCGCGCAGATCGGTCCCGCGGCCGTGGAGCCAGCGCGCAAGGCCCTGACCGAGAAGGACCCGTTGCAGCGCGCCGGAGCAGCCCTGACTCTGGCCCGACTTGGCGCCAGCGCGCAGGCTGCTGAGTCTGACGTGGCGACTTTGTTAAATTCGGAAAAGGACTCTGTCGTTCGCGCCGCAACGCTGACCGCCTTGGCTAAAATCAGTTCCGATCCGGCGAAGACCGTGCTGGTCCTCGTGGCCGCAGTGAAGGACGACAGCGAACCCATCCGGCACGCCGCAATCAATGCCATCGCGGGCACGAAGACGTTGCGCCGTCCAGCAGTCGCTCCACTGGCCGCTCTGCTGAAAGACGACAATCTCCTGACCCGTCAGCGCGCCGCGCACGCTTTGGGCCGACTTGGACCCGACGCCCTCGACGCGCTGCCCGCCTTGCTCCACGCCACGGGCGCAGCCCAAGGCGAGCCTCCGTTCGCCGACGCCCTTGCACAAATCGGACCGGCGGCGTTGCCCGCCCTGCTCGCGGCATTGAAGGAATCGGATGCGAAAACCAGCGCGTGGATCTTGCACGCCCTCCGTGGCTTTGGTGCGCCTGCCGTGCCGGTGCTGCTTGAGACTTTGAAGCAACCGAACTCAGCCCAACGCATCGCTGCTGCCGGCGCGCTTGGCGCAATGGGGCGCGATGCTGGCTCCGCCGCCCCCGTCCTCTTCGGCCTGGCGGAGTCCGCCGATGCTGGCACGCAGGCCGCGGCGCTGCGGGCGCTTGTCGCTTTATCCGCCGACCGCGCCCGCCTCAAGCCGCTCCTCCAGGCGGCACTGCAAAACCCGGCACCAGACCTCCGCAAAGCGGGAAACGCAGGCCTCGCGTCCATTGGCGAAGCGGCCGCGCTGGATCAAGATGGATTGCTCGTGCTGCTCGGCGACGATGACCCCGCGGCGCGACTGGCCGCGGTGCAGGCGGCGGGCCAGCTTGGCGAGAAGGGGGCAGCCGCGGTGCCCGTGCTCATCGCCAAGCTGGACGATCCGACGATGCAAATGGCGGTCTTCGAGGCGCTCGGAAAAATGGGCGTTGCCTCACTGCCCGCGCTACCCCGGATGTTGGAAATCGCGCAACCGGGCGCCAATGACATCCGCGCCGCCACGCTCATTGCCGCCACGGGCATGGGGCGCGGCGCCACCGCTGCCTTGCCGCTGATTTATGGCGGAGTTCGCGACGCTTCCCCGGAGGTCCGAGTTCCCGCGCTGCTGGCGCTCGCCAGCGTGGAGAGCGATGAAGGGAAAATTCTCCCAGTGTTGTTCACAACCTTAAAGGACGAGATGGGGCGCGCGCGTCGAGCCGCGGCGCAGGCGCTGATGCGCTTTGGTGACCGCGCTCGTCCGGCTGTGCCCGGTCTGGTGGCGATGCTAGAGCGCGAAAACGATCGTCCTGTCGCTTTGGAGGCGCTCAAAGCCATTGGGATGAACGAGGTGCCGGAGCTGCTCAAGGTGCTCGCCGTCAAAGATCCGAAGACGCGGGTTTTCGCCTGTGACACTCTCGCCACCCTCGGTCCCGCAGCAAAGGACGCGGCACCCCGATTGCGCGAGCTGATTAACGGCCAACCGCCCGCGGTTCAGGAAGCTGCCCGTGCCGCCCTTGCGAAGATCGAGCGTCCGCCAGCGCCCTAGCCTTTAACGCCCTCCAGGAGCTGACGGCTGCGGAGGCGGGACGGGTATGTTGAATTCGGTTTTTGTCCGCAATTCTATGGCTGTCACCTTGTTGCGGAGATCTTCCGGCAACGCCTTGATCTGCTCCGGCGTGTCGATCGGCCCGTCAAAAACCACTTCACCTTTGGCATTCTTCGCGATCAGTTTTCGCCGGCCATCGTTCGAGGTCACCTCGATCTCTCCGTCGTGGTCTTTCATCACCAGCTTCGCGTGGGCCGTGTTGTAAGTCACAGTGCCATTTGGCTGAAAAAACCGCACTTGTGCAGGGCCGCCGGGCCGCACCTCCCGCAGGATATCGGCTGGCTCGATGGCTGCGGCCGGGGGGAAGTCGGGTAGTTTCGGCATCGCAGCACCGGCCTCGGCCTGCCACTTTTTGAGAAGTTCGTGATACTCCCGCACCCGCCGCTCGTAATCGCGCGTCTGCTCCTGCAACTGCCTCACTTTGTCGCCGACACCGCCCTTGAAGCGCTCGATCTGGTCTTTCCACTCACTGGCAGGTTCGGGCGGTGGCATGCGCATCGGGTCGTTCAGCCGCAGGCTGACCTTCTGCTCCTGCCCTTTGCGCAGCAGCGTCAGCGAGACTTCGGCGTCCCAAGCCTGCATGCGGACGAGCGCCGCGAGTTGATTGGGGCCGAAAAGCTGCTGTTCGTTGAAGAGCCGCAGCACGTCGAATTTTTGCACACCCGCCCGGCCCGCGGGGCTTTCGGGCATGACTTCATCCACGACAAGACCCAAGCTTTCCGGCAGGCCGAGCTGCGCAGCCAGCGCCGACGGAACCTGCGAGGTGGAGACGCCCAGAAAGCGCACAGGTGGCCCCACGACCGGCATCGCCGGAAACACCGCTGGCGGAGTTCTTTTAACGATCGGCGGCGGTGCGGGAGGTGTCGGCGGCGCGGGCTTGCGTTCATCCTGGGCAAAAGCCGACGAGGCACACAGCAGCGAAGCGAGAATCAGGAGCAGACGGGATTTGGCATTCATAGTTTTCGGCGGGTTACTGCATGGCGATGGGTTGGAGAAAAACGTCTTCACGCGGGATGGCGATTTTCACACGCCCGCCAGTCCGCGGATCGGTCCACGCATGATGTTCGAGATAACTCGCGCGCACCTCACGCACCGGGCCATGCTCCGCTTCGTAGCGGATACCGCTCTCCTCGGCGGCGAGGAGTTCGCGCGTAGTTTCCGGCGTCGCGATCTCGGTCATTCCCGCAACCGCACCGGCGAGCAGAGAGCCCGAAGCTGGGGGGACCGTTGATCCAGAACTTATCACCGCGACCGCGGCAGCGGCTCCCACTGAGGCCCAGAATAAAGGCCGCACGATTTTTGCCAGCAGACTTTCATCATCCACAGCCGGACGAATTTTCTGCGTCGCTTCGAGGGCGTCGAAGGCCGCAGTGATCCGCGATTCCAACGTCAACGGAGGAGTCGCCGGTTTGAACAGGCGCAATTGATTTTCGAGGTCAGATTCGTTCATGGGCGTGGGGCTTGAGCTTTTTGCGCAACGCGGCGAGCGCGTAGCGATGGCGGGCGGCAACTGTGTTGATCGATTCGTCGAGGGTCGCGGCGATTTCCGCGAAAGTAAGTTCGCCCCAGATGCGGAGCACGAGCACCTCGCGCTGCTCAATGGGCAATTCGCGCAAGGCCATCTCTGCGATTTCTGCATCCTCCCGCTGTTCCATCGGCTGATCGAAGAACGGTGCATCCTCACGGAGCACTGGCACGTCGGGATGCGCCTCGCGTCGCGTGCGTCGATCGGCGCTGCGCAGATGATCCAGCGCCGTCGAGCGCACCGCGGCGTAAATCAAAGGCCAATGCTCTGGTGGCGCATTTGGATGACGCTTCCAGAACTTCACAAAGGCCGCCTGCACCACATCCTCGGCATCCGTCGTTGACGACATCCACTGCCGCGCAAAAAGCAAAAGCCGTGGCGCGAGCTGGCGATAGCAGTGAGTCCAGGGTTCGGTGGCGGTCTGCAGCATGGTCGAAGGGTAGGTCTTCTGCGGATGAAACGTCGCCATGCCAAAATTTTGTGCAGGTAAATAATTCACGCGCACTTATGCGGGATGCTCCGATTCAGACGGCATAGAAAGACCACCACTATGTTATCCTACGCCATTACCTTCCTCGTCATCGCTCTCATCGCCGCAGTTCTCGGTTTCGGGGTGCTCGCGGGCACCGCCATGTGGATCGCCAAAATCTGTTTTGTCGTTTTCCTCATTCTCTTCGTCGTCTCGTTTATCGCGGGCCGCAAGGGACCTGTCGCCTGACGCGGCTGGCTTACTCAAAGGCTCCGCAGCATTGCTAGCATCTCGCGCAGACGTGAAGTCGGCGCGAGACTAGCGAGGCGCGGAAACTTTCCTCCCAGCAAAATAAAATCGCCCCCACGGGTAAGCATCAGCTTACTTTCGCGTGCCTCGACAATACTGATCTTGCGCGCCGCGGCGGCGAGTTTGATTTCCGTCAGAGCCAGCAGATTCTCGGCGGCCTCGGGGAGTGGGCCAAAGCGATCCCGCCAAGTTTTCTTGAGTGCGTCGAGTTGCTCCTGGGTCGTAACTTCTGCCAGCCGCCGGTAGGCTTGGACGCGCGGCTGGGATTCAGCGATGAAGGCGGCTGGGAGAAAGGCAGGGGCTTTATCGGAGCGACGCGCTCCTGGGCTGCCGTCGCTCGGCGGTAGCGCTTTTGCCGATCCCGCAGGCATCCAACCACGTCGGTTGCGGCTAGCTGCCGTGGGCGCCATTTCAGCAGAAACGGAATGCGCAGGAACGCGTCCGTCCGAATACTCGGCTTCGCGGGTCGCCACGAAGTCGGTGCGCACAATCACCTCGACCCGTGGGCGCACCTTCTCGCCCTTGAGCTTTGAGACCGCTTGCTTGAGCAGCGAGCAGTAGAGGTCGAAGCCGATGCTGACGATGTGCCCGCTTTGCGCAGTGCCCAGAATGTTGCCGGCACCGCGGATTTCGAGATCGCGCATGGCGATTTTGAAGCCGGCACCGAGCGAGCTGTATTGCTTGATCGCGTTGATCCGTTTGCGCGCCTCGCCCTGCGCCAGCATGTCGCGAGGCAACAGCAGATAGGCGTAGGCTTTATGTTGTGCGCGGCCTACGCGGCCCCGGAGTTGGTAGAGGTCGGCAAGACCGAAGCGGTCGGCGCGGTCGATGATGATGGTGTTGGCATTGGGAATATCGAGGCCGCTTTCAATGATCGTGGTCGAGATCAGGACGTCGGCCTGCGCACTGACGAACTGCTGCATCACTTCCTCCAACTCGTGCTCATCCATCTGCCCGTGGCCGATGACGAGCCGCGCCTTCGGACAAAGCTGCGCGATACGGTCGCGGACTTTTTCGATCGACTGCACGCGGTTGTGCAAAAAGTAAACCTGTCCCTGGCGCGCGAGTTCGCGGTTGATGGCGTCGCGGATGATGCGCTCGTCGTACGGGCAGATGAGCGTCTCCGTCGGGATCCGGTTGAGGGGCGGTGTCTCGATGGTGCTCATGTCCTTGGCCCCCATCAGCGAGAGGTAGAGCGTGCGTGGAATCGGTGTCGCGGAAAGGGTGAGCATGTCCACGAGCTGAAACATTTCCTTGAAACGCTCTTTGTGCAGAACGCCGAAGCGCTGCTCTTCATCGATGACGACGAGGCCGAGGTTTTTGAAAGCTACGTCTTTCGAGATCAGCCGGTGGGTCCCGACGACGACATCGACGGTGCCATCGCGCAAACCTTCGAGTGTTTTGCGCTGCTCTGCGGGGCTGCGAAATCGAGACATCGTCTCGACCGAGATCGGGTAATCGCTGAAGCGCTCGCGGAAATTCTGATAGTGCTGCTGCGCGAGCACGGTCGTCGGGACAAGGATGGCCACTTGCTTTCCCGCCATCACCGCCTTGAACGCCGCGCGGATCGCCACCTCGGTTTTACCGAAGCCAACATCGCCGCAGATAAGCCGGTCCATCGGCCGCTCGTTTTCCATGTCTGCCTTGGTGGCGGCGATAGCCGTCAGCTGATCGGCCGTCTCCTTGAACAGAAAAGATGTCTCAAATTCGTGCTGCCACTTCGTGTCCGACGGAAAGGCGAAGCCCTGCGCGATCTCGCGCTCGGCGTGCATGGCGAGCAGTTTCGAGGCGTAGTCGAAGACGGCTTTCTCCGCGCTCTTCTTGGCCTTCGCCCACTTGCCATCGCCGAGCTGCGAGAGTTGCGGGTTGCGTTTTCCCACGCCGACGTAACGCGAGATAAGAAATGACTGCTCCAGCGGCACGTAGAGCCGGGCGTCGTCGGCAAAGGTGACGATAAGCACCTCCTCGGTTTTGCCGTCGGCGCTTGGAATGGACTTCATGCCCTCGTAGCGACCGATGCCATGTTCGAGGTGAACGACGAGATCGTCCTCATTCAGTTCGCTAAAATCGATCTGCGTGCGTTGCGCCTGATCGCGGGCCCGCCGGAGCGCAAGCCGCCGAGCGCGGTTATTGCGGTAGCGACCGAAAAGCTCGGCGTCGGAAAGCACCGCGATTTTTCCTGTCGGAAAGACGAAGCCGCGCGCCAGTGGCCCGATCGTGAAGCGCAGCGGATCGGCTTCAACCGGCGGGATGATTTCATTCAACCGCTCGATCTCACCCTCGTTGTTGCAGAAAATGTAAACGCGCCAGCCATCCAGACGCCACGCGCGGAGCTGGGCAAAGAAACGCTCGCGCTTCATTTCATCGACCACGAAATCGCCCGCCTCAAACTCGCCGAGACCGTGATCGAGAAAGGCGGTAGTGAAATCCTCCGATGCCGGCGCGTCGCTGTAAGGGACGCTGGCAGCTTCCTCAACACCGACCGGCTCTTCCTCGCTCGCTTCCGCGAGCAAAGACCCCTCCAGAATTCGCACCCGCGCCTCCCTGAAGTCCGCGCCGGCAGTTACGGTCAGATCGTCGGCCCGGATGAGTTCGCGGAGCGTCGTGGTCGCTGATGGGCGTTCATCGGTGGTCGCGTCGCCGAGAAGGAGGGTGGCGGTATCGACGTGACGGACGCTGGTCTGCGTATCGAGGTCGAACTCGCGCAGCGACTCGATCTCGTCGCCGAAAAGCTCCACCCGCACCGGCAGCGCGTGATGGAAAGAAAACACATCGAGGATCCCGCCGCGCACGGCGTAGTGGCCGCGGGCCGCGACCGTGGGCATGTGCTCATAACCGGCCTTGGCGAGCTGGGCCAGCAGCGCCTCGCGGTCGAGCGTCGCCCCACGCGCGAGCTTGATCTCCAGCTTCTTCAACGAAGCGGAGGAGGGGACTTCGTCGTCGAGCGTGCCGTGGGTCAGCACGATGATTTCTTTTTTGCGGGAAGTGACCAGCGTCTGCACGAGCGCCAAACGCTCCGCCGCCGTCTCCGGATCAGGCAGCGAACCTTCCACGGGAGCCTGGTCGGCTTCGGGAAAAAACAGCGCGCCGGGATGCCAGTGGAGCAGCTCGTTATGAATCGCTTCCTGCGCGCGAACATCGCGGCACACGATCCAGACGCGCCCCCGCGCCACGCGCGCAAGCAGTGCGGCGAGCACCGGTCGCGCGTTGTCCACGACATGCTCAAAAGCCAGCGGCGCCGGGCCGGTACGCACCGCTCCCAGCTTCTCCGCCAGGGCCGGGGAAGTGGCGAGTTCGTCGAGCAGGTCGGATTTTGATGTCATCCGCGGGCGGTGATGTCGCGCATCCGCGCACCGCACGCAAGCAGCGGCTACACGCGGTTGTGGCTCAGTTTGCCGCTCGTTGTAGGGCGGGCGCTTCGCCTGCCCGGGGCAACCGGGGAGGTCGCCCTACAATTGGGCCACTCCCCTACGCGCGACGAGAGGCAAGTTCGGCGGCGAGGCGGGGAGCGGTGGAGCGGGGGCCGAGTGGCCGGCCTTCGAGCGTGGCCACGGGCTGGACGCCGATCCAGGAATTCGTGAGGAAGATCTCGTCGGCGGTGGTGACGTCCTCGCGGCGGAGGCGGCGCTCTTCGACGTTGCGGCGTTTGATAACCCACTCGCGGATCACCCCGGCGCGTGCCCCGCTGGAGCGGGCGGGGGTGGAGAGGCGGTCCTCGTGGCGGAGGAAGACATTGGCGCAGCAGGCGGAGACGAGTTCGGCGCGGTCGTTGAAAAGCAGCGCTTCGTCGAAGCGACGATGGCGGGCGCGGGCGAGGGCGTCGGCGTTGGGCCAGTAATTGGCGGTTTTGAGGCCGCCGAAAAGCGGGTGGTGAGTCTCGTCGTGGAAAGTGAGTTCCCAGGCGTCGTCGGGATCGGGTGCGGGGCGGTCTTCGACGAAAATGAAGACGCGGGGCTGCGGGGCGGGCGCGGTAAGGGGGCCGTCGCCGGCGGTGACGTAGAGGCGAGCGAAGCCGTGGCACGCGGCGGCGTGAAAGAGCGGGGCGGCGGCGCGGAGAGCGGTTTCCTCGACGGCGAATTCGCGCTCGGCGCAGGCTTGGATGAGGCGGACGAGGTGCGGCTCGAAGAACTCGGCCTCGCCGCGGTTGACGCGCAGGCTTTCAAAGACGGACATGCCGTAGCGAAAGCCGCGGTCGGCGAGCGGGAGGGAATCGCAGGGCTCGAAAGCACCGCCAGCCCACCACCACGCTTTCACGAGATGGTCAGCTCTTTGGTGATGCCGAAGCGCTCAATACGTTTGCGCAAAGTCGCGCGGGTAATGCCGAGCAGCTTGGCGGCGCGGACCTGGTTGCCTTTGGTCGCCTTCATCGCGTAGAGCGTGAACTCGCGTTCGAGCCAGGGGAGGAGCTGCACGTCGGGATCGACTTGGGCGGCCTTGAGCAGGACTTCAATCGCGGCCTCCGTGGTTTGCTCCGCGATGACGGTCGCGGAGGCCGAGGCACCGGGGTCGGCGGATTCGCTGTGGCCGAGCGGGATGTCGCGTGGCGTGAGAAGGTCGGCGGTCGCGAGGACGCAGGCGCGCTGGATGGTGTTCTCGAGTTCGCGGACGTTGCCCGGCCAGGAGTGGCCTTCGAGCACGCGGACGGCTTCTTCGCTCAGCTGGAGGCGCGGGAGGAGTTTTTGCGCGGCGACTTTCTGGAGGAAGTATTCCGCGAGCAGGCGCACGTCTTCGGTGCGCTGGCGGAGCGGGGGAAGCTGGATGCGGACGACGTTCAGCCGATAGAAAAGATCCTCGCGGAAGGACTTCTTGGTGACCTCTTGTTCGAGATTTTTGTTGGTCGCGGCGACGATGCGGACGTCGGCTTTCAGCGTCTCGTTGCCGCCCACGCGGGAGAACTCTCCGCCCTGCAAAACGCGCAGGATTTTCCCCTGCAAGGCGAGCGGCATGTCGCCGATTTCGTCGAGGAAAAGCGTGCCGCCATTGCTCTGCTCAAAGCGGCCGACGCGGGCGCCAATCGCGCCAGTGAAGGCACCCTTCTCGTGGCCGAAGAGTTCGCTTTCCAAAAGCTGCTCAGGGATGGCGGCACAGTTAATGGCGACGAAGGCTTTCGTGCTGCGCTGGCTGTAGTGGTGGATGGCGCGGGCGACGAGCTCTTTGCCGGTGCCGCTCTCGCCCGTGATCATCACGGGAGCGTCGCTATGGGCCACGCGTCCGACCATTTTGAAGACCTGCTGCATGGCCACGGACTTGCCCACGATCGAGTCTTGATGCTCCTCGACGGTGAGCTGCGGCTTGAAGGTCGTTGCCGCTTTCATCTCGGCCTGCGCTTTAAGCGCCGCGTCCACGACGACCTTGAGGGTGAAGGGGAGCGTTTCCTTCCGGATGAAATCGAATGCACCGAGCTTCATCGACTCGATGACGGACTGCGTGGTGCCGTAGCCGCTCATCAGGATGACGATGGCGTTCGGATCGCGCTGGCGCACTTTCACGAGGAGTTCCAGGCCGCTGAACGGCGCGAGGTGTGTTTCGGTGATGAGCACGTCAGGGTGTTCGCGGGTGAAGATCTTGTAGCCTTCGTCGCCGGTGGTGGCGGTGACGACCTTGGTCGTGGGCGTGGAAAGCTGGTGCTGGACCCAGGCGAGAAAGTCGGTCTCGGGATCGACGACGAGGATGGTTTGGAGTTTTTCCATGGGGATGTCTTTTTACAGGCCGCCGTAACGGCGCTGGCGGGTGGTGAAATCGGCGAGGGCAGCGCGCAGTTCGGCTTTGCCAAAGTCGGGCCAGAGCTTTTGGGTCACGTAGATTTCCGTATAGCTGAGCTGCCAGAGGAGAAAGTTCGAGAGGCGCATCTCGCCGGAGGTGCGGATGAGGAGGTCGGGGTCGGGGTAGGCTGCGGTGTAAAGCCGGGCGCTGAGCGCGGTGGAGTCGATAGCGTCGGCGGTGAGGCGGCCCGCGGCGAGGTCGTCGGCGACGGTCTTCACGGCGTCGATGATCTCCGCGCGGCCGCTGTAGTTCAGCGCGAGGATGAGCGTAGTGGCAGTGTTGCCGGCGGTCTGGGCGCGAGCCGTGGCGAGGGCCTGCTGGCAACTCGCGGGGAGTTCGTGCAGCCGGCCGATGGCTTCGAGGCGCACGTTATTCTTCATCAGAGTGGGCGTTTCCTGCTCGATGAAATGCTCGAGCAACGCCCACAGCGCGGCGACTTCGGCTTCGGGGCGTTTCCAGTTTTCCGTGGAAAAGGCGTAGACCGTGAGGAATTCGACACCCAACTCCACGCACGCCTCGGTCACCGCGCGCACAGATTCCGCACCCTGCTCGTGGCCCTTGATCCGGGGAAGTCCGCGTTCTTTGGCCCACCGCCCATTGCCATCCATGATGATGGCGATGTGGCGCGGTGTGGTCATGGGCATGCGGGGCTCATACGACAATGGTCTGATCCCGGTTCGGTCCGACGCTGGCGATGACGAGTTTGGCGGCGCTCAGTTCCGCGAGGCGGCGGAGGTAGCTTTGGGCGAGCTTCGGCAGTTGGGCAAAGGTCTTCGCTTCGTGCGTGGGCGTCTTCCAGCCGACGTGCTCTTCATAGACGGGCACGCAGTCTTTCAGTTGCTGGTAGTCGGACGGCGGGACGGCGAGCGTTTTGCGTCCGAGTTTGTAATGCGTGCAGACGCGGATCGAGGGGAGCGCGTCGAGGCCGTCGAGGTTGGTCACGGCGATGTCGTCGATGCCGTTGATCATCCCGGCGTAGCGCACGGCCACGGCGTCGAACCAGCCGCAGCGCCGCGCGCGGCCGGTGGTCGCGCCGAATTCGCGGCCCATGCCGTGGAGCATGTCGGAAAAGGCCTCGTTCTCGGTGGGGAAGGGGCCTTCGCCGACACGGGTGGTGTAGGCCTTCATTACGCCGAGCACGCGATCCATGCGGTGCGGCGGGACGCCGGAGCCGGTGCAGGCGCCGCCGGCGGTGGTGTTCGAGCTGGTGACGTAGGGGTAGGTGCCGTGGTCGATATCGAGGAAGGTGCCCTGGGCGCCCTCGAAGAGGATTTCGCGCCCAGCCTTCAGCGCCTCGTGGAGGAAAACCACGGTATTGCCGACGAAGGGCGCGAGCTTGGCCCCGGCCTCCAGGTACGCGGCCTCGACCGCCTTGAAGCTGAGCGACTGCCCGCCGAGCGCCTTAAGCACGGCGTTGTTCTCCTTCACGCGCTGCTTGAGCTTGGCGGAGAAAAGGGCGGGCTGCATGAGGTCGCCCATGCGCAGGCCGACGCGGGCGGCCTTGTCGCCGTAGGCCGGGCCGATGCCGCGTTTGGTGGTGCCGATCTTGTTCTTGCCCTTGGCGGCTTCGCGGATTTCGTCGAGCGCGCGGTGGTAGGGCAGGACGAGGTGCGCGCCGTCGGAGATTAGCAGGTTGTCCTTGGTCACCTTGATCTTCTGGCTACGCAGACCCTCGATTTCCTTGGCCACCGCGACCGGATCGATGACCACACCGTTGCCGATAACGCACTTCTTCTTTGGCCGCAGGATGCCGCTCGGGATCAGGTGGAGGACGTATTTTGTCCCGCCGACGATCACCGTGTGCCCGGCGTTGTTGCCGCCTTGGGAGCGCACCACGATGTCCGCGGTCTCCGTGAGGAAGTCGATGATCTTCCCTTTGCCTTCATCGCCCCACTGGGCGCCGACGAGGATAGTATTGGCCATGAATTTAGATAAGAGGGATGAGGGCGTGAGCTGACCCGGAGTAGGGGGATGCCGGGGAAGGCGAGCGCGGATATTAGTGGCTAAATTTGCTCACGCAAGCGGGAATCCCGCACGATCCGCTAGCCCCGCGGCGCTTCCCGGGCCCAAGTGTCCTTCAGCGAGATGACCCGGTTGAAGACGGGAGTGCCGGGGGTGGAGTCGATGGGATCGGGGGCGATGTAGGCGAGGCGCTCGAGTTGGAAGCGGTCGGTGGGCGTGGCTTCGCGGAGGGAGGGCTCGAGTTGGGCGGTCACGGTTTCGAGGGAGTGCGGGTTGAGGCAGGTCCGCCAGTCGCGGCCATCGGCCTCGGGCTCGGCTTCGGTGAAGAGGCGGTCGTAGAGCCGCACGGTCGCGGCAAAGGCGTGCGGGACGCTGACCCAGTGGATGGTCCCCTTGATCTTCCGCCCGCTGTTCGGCCCACCGGCGCGACTCTCCAGATCCGCCGTGCAACGCAGCTCCACGATGCTCCCGTCCGCGGCCTTCACCACCTCGTCGCACTTGATGATGCACGCGTATTTCAGCCGCACCTCGCCGCCCGGGCGCAGGCGGAAGAACTTCGGCGGTGGCACCTCCGCGAAGTCCTCCTGCTCGATATACACCTCGCGGGAGAAAGGCACCGGGCGCGTCCCGCTGGCGGGATCGGTGGGGTTGTTCGTCGCCTGGACCAGCTCCTCGTGGCCCTCGGGCAAATTGGTGATCACCACCTTCAGCGGGCGCAGCACGCCGAGGCGGCGCGGGGCCTTCGTGTTCAGGTCTTCGCGGATGGCATTGTCAAAGACCGCCAGGTCCGTGTGGCTCTTGTACTTCGTCACCCCCACGCCGATGGCGAAGGCCCGCACCGCGCTCGCCGGCACCCCGCGGCGGCGCAGGCCGCTCAACGTCGGCATGCGCGGATCGTCCCAACCGCTCACCACCTTCTCCTCCACGAAAGCCAGCAGCTTGCGCTTCGAGATGACGATGTGCGTCGGCATGAGCTTGGCGAACTCGTACTGCCGCGGCCGCGGCTGCGCCACCGGCAGGTGGTCCAGGATCCAGTCGTAAAGCGGCCGGTGGACTTCGAACTCCAGCGTACAAATAGAATGCGTCACGCCCTCGATGGCGTCCGACAGACAGTGCGCGAAATCGTAGAGCGGATAGATGCACCACGCGTCGCCCGTGTGGTGATGCGCCGTGTGCCGGATGCGGTAGAGCACCGGGTCGCGCAGCCACACATTGGGGTGGTTAAAGTCGATCTTCGCCCGCAGCGTCCGCGCCCCGTCCGGGTACTTGCCGGACCGCATCTCGCGGAAGAGCGCGAGGCTTTCCGCCGGCGAACGATCCCGGAACGGGCTCGGGCGCCCCGGCCGGTCCGGCGCCCCACGATACTCCTCCGTCTCCGCCGCCGAGAGGTCGCAGACATAGGCGTGCCCGGCGGCAATCAGCCCCTCCGCATACGCGTAGAGCTGCGGAAAATAGTCCGACGCATAGAAAGGCTGCCCGTCCGCCGTCTGGCAACGCAGCACCTCATCGCCCCATCCATCGATCAGCCACTGCACGTCGGCCATGATCGAGGCCACGTATTCCACGTCCTCCTTGGCCGGATTGGTGTCGTCCATCCGCAGGTTGCAAAGGCCGCCGAAGTCCCGGGCAATGCCCACATTGAGGCAGATGCTCTTGGCGTGCCCGATGTGCAGATAGCCATTCGGCTCCGGAGGAAAGCGGGTCACGATCTGCGGGTGCGTCCCGGCAGCCCGGTCGGCAGCGACGATATCGCGGATGAAGTCGGTGGGCGGGGCAGCGGGGTCTTCGGTCATGGGAGCGAAAAGGGATAGCGGCATGCGCGAGGAAAGTCGAGCAGGGCGGGCGGGGGAATGCAGCCGCGGGCGGAAGATGGTCGGGCGACCGCCCCGGTGGCCCACGGTGGCCCTCGGCAGGCGGGGCGTAACCCAATCAAAAGAGGTGTCACTGCGTGCGTGCCGGAGGGCGTTACTCCATAAGAAGAGGTGTCATCCTGAGCGGAGTTCCGCTCCCGGCTTTGCGGGAAGGAACGGAGTCGAAGGACCCCGGCGGTCCGATAACGTCGAGCGCTGGATCGGACCGCCGGGGTCCTTCGACTGCGCTACGCCCGCCTTTCCGCCTCCGCTCCGCTCAGGATGACACTGAAATGGGGCGCTACCCCCTACCAAAAGGAGCGGCACCCTGCGTCTCCACCCCCGACTCCCTGTGCGTCAGGGGGTCGGGGTCAGCGGGCCAAGGGGTCGGGGTGTGGCAGCCAGGGGGCCGGGGTTAGCGGTCCGAGGGGTCGGGGTCAGGCGGCCAGGGGGTCGGGGTCCGGCAGCCAGGGGGTCGGGGTTAGCGCGCCGAGGGGTCGGGGTCTGGACCGGGGGGAGCCGGGGTTCAGACTGGGGGGAGTCGGGGTCCAAAGCCCAGGGGAGGCGAGGGTTTCCGCCCGCCCTTTTCACCGAAACTCCAGGGCCCCGTCCACTGGACTACCGGGCCCCGGCCACCGGGTGCCGCTCCAGGAACTCCCCGGCCAGCGCCCGGTAGGCGGTGGCGCCGAGGCCATTTGGCTCGTAGTCGAGGATGGGTTGGCCGTGGCTGGGGGCTTCGGCGAGGCGGACGCTGCGGGGGATGACGGTGCGAAAGAGGCTCGCGCCGAAGTGGGTCTGCACTTCGGCGATGACTTGGGCGGCGAGGTTATTGCGCATGAACATGGTCATGAGGATGCCCCCGATGGTGAGGTCGGGATTGGCGCCGGAATCCCGGATCTGCTGGACGACGTGGGCGATCTTGCTGAGGCCCTCGAGGGCGAAATACTCGCACTGCAGGGGGACGAGGAGTTCGTCGGCGGCGGCGAGGGCGTTGGTCATGAGGATGCCGAGGGAGGGGGGGCAATCGAGGAGGACGAAGTCGAACGGGGCGTCTTGGCGCAAGGGCTGGAGGGCGCTGCGGAGGCGGGTGAGGTGGTCGTCGGCGCGGGCGACTTCGATCTCGGCGCCGGCGAGGTCGAGGTCGCCAGGGATGATCCAGAGGTGCTCCCAGCGGGTGGGGACGACTTTATCGGCGACGCGGTCGCCGCCCAGCAGGGGGCCGTAGATGGAGTGGCCCTCGATGGTGGGGAGGCCGAGGCCGCTGGTGGCGTTGGCCTGGGGGTCGAGGTCGATGAGGAGCACGCGGACGCCGCGCGCAGCGAGGGCGGCGGCGAGGTTGACGGAGGTGGTGGTCTTGCCGACGCCGCCTTTCTGGTTGGCGACCGCGATGATTTTCATAGGGGCGTGGAATGTAGGTGGGGTGGGGCGTTTGACGAGCAGGGAATGGCGCGAATGGCCGGGTGGGGCGCTTTTTCACGAAACTGCTCCCCGCCGCCAGCAAAGCATGGCAGTGGTGGGGCCGACTATGCCCGATGCGATGATCCCCATTACTGAGCGCTTCCTGAGCGAGGCCGGCGGTTGGCAGGCGCTGAAGGAGGCCCGCGGGATGCACGCCGCGGGGCGGGTGCTGGCCGCGACCTACGCGCCGCCGCTGCTGGAGGGCCGGGTGCGGGAGGGGCAGGGGGAGCTGAAGACGGGCTTGCGCATCCTGGGGCCGAGCAAGGTGGAGAATCTGTGCTCGTGCCGGACGGCGCGCCGCGATGGGATGATCTGTGCGCACGCGCTGGCGGTGGGTCTGGAATGGCTGAAGCCGCGTCCCGCAGCGGTGGCCGCTCCGGTGCCGGTGGTGGAGTCGGGGCCGCGCTTCGCGGAGGAGGGGGAGCCGATGGAGCTGCAGGTGGTGCTGCCGGGGAATTTTGCGGTGGCGTGGGAGCGCGGCCAGGTGACGATCGGCGCGGAGGCGGTGCTGGCTGGTCGGCGCGTGCTGCTTTCGGCGCTGGACCCGGCGAAGACTTACGCCTGCGCTGCGGCCGACTACCCCGTCCTCGCCAAGCTCCGCACCCTAGCCGGAGGCGGCCTCCCCGGCGTGTTCACCCTGGACCGGCCGGGCTTCCTGGAGCTGCTCCCAGCCCTCACCACGCACCCCCAGGTGACCTTCGCCAAGACCACCCCGGTCACCGTCTCGAACACCCCCTTTCGCCCCCCCGCCGCCCTCCCTCCCAGCGCCGCCCTCCCTGCCACAGCCCTCCTCCTAGCCTCCGCCACCCAAGCCTGGATCCTCGAGGGGACGCTCTTCTGCCCCCTCGCCATCGACCCTCCCGCCGCCGATGCCCCACCGCCCCCCGGCACCCCACCGCCGCGCTTCGCCCTCGCCCTCGAAGGTTCGCTCAACCACCTCACCGCCCGCCTCGACGCGATCTACGGCGACCGCACCTACACCGTCGAAGCCACCCCGCCGCGCACCACCGGCACATTCGCCCGTCACCACCCCGCCGAGCGCGCGGCCCTCGACCGCCTGCAAACCGCCGGCTTCACCCCACCCGATCGCACCGGCCAGCTCGTCCTGAAGGGGGAACAGGGGATCCTCGCGTTCTTCGCCAGCGTCCTGCCGCGCCTGGAGAAGGAGTGGGAGGTGACCATCGGAGAGCGCTTTACCCATGTGACCAAGGACATCGAGCGCATCCAGCCCCTCTTCGAGTTCCGCACCTCCGGGGAGAACTGGTTCGACCTCCAGATCGAGCTCGCCACCCCCGGCGGCGAGCGCTTTTCCGCCACCGAGATCCAGCGCCTCCTCCAATCCGGCCAGAGCGCGACCCGCTTAAAGAACCGCAAGCTCGCCGTCTTCGACACGGGCCTGCTCAACGAGTTCCAGGAAGCCCTCACCGACTGCAACCCCCAACAACGCCAGCCCGGCACCTACCGCATCTCCAAGGTGCACGCCCCATATCTGGGGTTGTTAGCCCACGAGGCCCAAGAGCAAGGGGGTGCGCTCCGAGCAGACGCCGCTTGGCAAACTTGCGCCGACTTTACCAATGACGCATCCACGGCGCTGCCTTTGGACTTAGGAAAGCTGGCTACCACCCTGCGCCCGTATCAAATCGATGGTGTAACGTGGCTTAACAAACTCCGGATAAATGGCTTAAATGGACTTCTCGCGGACGAAATGGGTTTGGGGAAAACAGTCCAAACACTGGCTTTTCTCCGAGGAGTGAGTGGTCCAAAACTGGTGGTCTGCCCATCCTCCCTTGTCTTCAACTGGGAGCGAGAAGCTCAACATTTTACGCCCGAACTCCGCACCCTTGCTATTCAAGGAGGCGATCGCCATGCCGCCCTGCAATCAGGATTCGCGAATGTCGATCTGCTGATCACCAGCTATGCCCTCCTGCGCCGAGACATCGCTCACTACGCATCGATTCGCTTTGCTGCGGTGGTTCTCGACGAGGCGCAGCACATCAAAAACCCTGAAAGCCAAAGCGCTCAGACCGTCTGTTTGCTGAAAGCCGACTTTCGTCTCGCCCTAACCGGAACACCCGTCGAGAACACGCTGACAGACATCTGGTCAGTGATGAATTTCCTGCTTCCAGGTTATCTGGGCACAAAACGAGAGTTCCGTGAGCGTTATGAAAACGAGATAAACCGGGCGCCGAATGGTCCGATTCATCAGCGACTTGTCCGGCGGATGCGACCCTTTATCCTTCGGCGCCTCAAGCGAGATGTAATCGCAGAATTGCCGGATAAACTAACGCAAGTAACTTATTGCGAATTGAATAAAGAGCAGAGCGTTGTTTATTCTGATTTGGTGGAAGGGACTAGAAGGATGGCCTCGGAGTGGGCTGCCACTCAAAACCAGGGCAAAGTTCGCATGCTGATGCTTACAGCACTTCTGCGCCTGCGGCAGGCTTGCTGCGACCTGCGTTTACTGAACCCCCAAAAGGAACCCGAGTTTCGGGAGCCATCCGGCAAACTCCAAGTCTTGGAGGAACTCCTGCTAGAGGCGGTTGACGGCGGCCATCGCGTGCTTCTCTTCAGCCAATTCACCACCATGCTGAACCTGCTCCACCAAACCTTGGATGGATTGGGGCTGGAATATTGCCACCTAGATGGCCAGACGAAGGATCGCGGCGCTGAAGTTGACCGGTTTCAGAAGGGAAATGCACCCGTCTTCTTGATTAGCCTTAAGGCTGGCGGCACGGGCCTGAACCTCACGGCTGCCGACACTGTAATCCATTTTGACCCATGGTGGAACCCCGCGGTGGAAAACCAGGCGACTGACCGCGCCCATCGGATCGGGCAGAAAAGCGTCGTGACGTCCTACAAACTTATCACACGCGGAACCGTCGAGGAGAAGATATTGGCCCTTCAGAATCGTAAGCGCGAGGTCATCGACGCAACCTTGGATGGGGGGGAGCCGCCATTCGGCGGTCTAGATACAGAGGACTTGCGGGAACTGTTGTCCTAGGAGGGTGCGCTCGACCACGTCGCGGTCGAGCCAATTTTCCCACACAAGTTATTCACAACGCTACTTTCGACACACCACCAACGGGATATGCATAACATATTACAATATATGTCATATTAAATTGAGGGGCGTTGGTAGAGGTTCATTATTGGAATTATAGACCGGCCTGTTCAAAGGCCGCGAGAAACGCCGCATCATCCTTCGCTTTCCAGTAGCGTTCCGTCATCTCGACGACATCGGCTAAAGTCCAGCGCTTGTCCTCGACGCCAGCGGCCATTGCGGGCGTCTGGCCGTCGATTCCCTTGTGCTTGCGGACAAGATTGTAGATGCCGAAATACAGGCTCACGGACAGCTTGTGCATCCGAAGGTCTTTCGAGTAGCCGAGCGTCATCCGTGTGAACCGTGTCATTTCCTGCCGGACGTTGAGAAACACGCGCTCAATATGGGAAGTCGTGAGGCTGCCTAAGTCCGGCGAGCCATAGACCGCTTCCCGCGTCGCCTTTGCGACCTTCGCAACGCCATTCTTGCGCTGCTTGGCCCACTCTGCGGGATTCCAGCGGGCATCTGGCTCGCCGAAAACCTTCGTTTCAGTGCCGTAACTGTAGCCTTCGTAGCCAAAACTCGCCCGAATCGCTCGGGCGTAGCTGCGATGATTGTCTGTCGCGATTTGCACCGGACCGCTCACCCGCTTCGCCACGTCCGCAACGAAGTCCTCGCCGGTCTGCCAGTCACGGCGACCAACCATGTGGGAAAGGACAAGCTTGGTGTCGGCATCGACCGCGCACCAAAGCCAGTAATCGCCCTTGCCCTGCTCTTTCTTCTCCATGCGCTGACCGTGGACGCCTACGTACTGCCACTGCTCGTCCATCTCAATTCGCTTGCACGGCAGATCGCGGAAGTTCTCGGCCATGTAGTTCGCCAGCGCCTCGCCGGTTTCCTCAATGACGCGCATCACGGTTTCCTTGGCCACGCCGAGGATGCGGCAGACGGCATTGATCGGCGTGCCTTCGCTGAGAGTTGCGAGGACTAAAGCGCGCTTGTCTTTGGAGAGTCGTTGATTGGCCATGATTTCGTGTGGTTGACGTTTGAAAGAATATGCATATATTCATTCACGTCAAAGAAAAAGTATGCACGGTATCAAAAAACTAGAAACGAGGGGCGGTAAGCGCGAAGGCGCTGGCCGGAAATCAGAAGGAAAAGAGCGATTCACAGTCACCCTGACTGCGGCGAATGTCACCAAGGCCAAATTCCGAGCGCCAAATTTTTCGGGGTTGCTCGACAAGTTGCTTTCAGAATGGATCGAGACGCACGACGTTGACACCTCACCCCCATTACGCTCCCATCCATCAACCAATCATGATTGATCTGTTCCATGCCGCGACTTCTGGCGTCGGAGTGTATTCACTCTCTGAGGCGGCGCGGTATGCTAAAATGCATGAGGCAACTCTCCGAAATTGGTTTTGCGAAGTCTCTGGACGTAAGGCGCTTAGGCAGGGTGAAATCACCGCCGGTGACTTCAAGGCGATTACCTTCCTGGAATTTGTTGAAGCAGTTGCGATTCGTAGCCTCCGCGTTGACTACCGCGTGTCCCTCCAAAAGATCCGTGAGGCGATCAGCAATGCAGAGCAAAAATACGGCATTTCACATCCGTTTGCGCACCGCGACCACAGGACGGTTCTGGTCGGGAGCGACCTCCATATTTTTCTCAAAGAGGATCAGGAAAACCCGGTTCAGCTCACTGGAAAGATTGTCGGACAGAAATCGTTTCGGACTTGCATTGAAGCCTACATGAAAGAGCTGGATTTCGATGCAGACGGACTAGCTAAGCTGTATCGCGCCTACAGCTTTAAGCAGGAAAGCGTGGTGATGAATCCAACGGCACACTTTGGAGAACCAATCGTGCGCTCGTGCGGCTACACCGCACAGACCCTTTACCGCGCTGCCATTGCGGAAGGTGGAATTTCACGGGCTGCCAACATTTATCAAGTCTCTGAGGATGCAGTGGAGGCGGCCTACCGCTACTTCAATCAGGAACTAGGCGCGGCCGCATAGAGCGCTTCGGATGCGGCTGTATTTCGACGAGTGTTGCAGCCGTCGGCTCGGAGTTGAACTGAAGCAATTCTTTTCGGCTGATTACCCGGAAATCGAGATAGCGCATGTCTTGGATTTTTACGACCAAGGGACGGGCGATAGCTCTTGGTTAACGCCGCTTCAAGAGGATCGAAGCTGGATTGTTGTTACTCAGGACCTTGGAAAAGACCCAAAGAAGAAGCTGCCGCTAGTTTGCAGGGAGCTTGGTCTCACCCACATCGCTTACACAAAAGCAATAATCCACAGCGGCTACTCAGTTCAGAAGATTGCGATGGTCGCCGCTTGGTCGCAAATTAAGCATATCCACAGCCTTCCGCGCGGAACCCAGGTGCGGCTTGGGCTTACCACCCTAAAGGGTGGAATAGAGCGCTACGAACTGCAAATCAAGAACGGCGGGGCTTGGAGGCGATTCGAGCCTTCGCCGCAGTAAGTTCCTTCGCCAGCCGCGCCGGAAGTAAATCCTCGCCACGCACCGGCTCGGAATCGGTCACACGCTCGACGGCCCGCACGATCTGCGTGTTGTCGTCAGGCTTCGTGGGGCGCTTGGCAGGCATGCGGCTAGTATGCGCAAACCAGAAAAGGGCGCGAGCCCTTAATTTCCACCGGGATCAGTCAGCGATTTGCCAACTCATTTCTTCCTTAGGAATCCCGGTTAGCCTCGTCCAAAAGGCAAGGTAAGTGATAAAGGGAACAGTTGCTTGCGGGACTCGTCTGACGAACCTTTCTATCGGCTTGTAAAAACTGCTGATGAGAATGGGTTTTCCCGGCACGCGGTGACTCACTGCAAAATAAGCCGCAGGGCCAATGCTCAGCGGGTAAAGCAGCGCTAGCACGGCAAGCGTGAGAATCATCCGCACGACGAGTTTACGGATGGACGAGGGGCTTTCCACGGTCACAGAACTCGCTCATCCGTTTCGCAATTTCAAATTTCCATACTCAACCTCTACCAACACCAATATAAGTTGCGCCATTCTAGATGTGGCTTCGGTAGTGCAACCGTCCCCGCGCGCTCGACAAGCCGCCTTAGTGCGTGAAAGTTGCCTATACATGAAGTCCCGTATCGAGGATCTGGTCGCGCAGATCAGTGAAATCATTGTTGGCAAAGAAGACGCCGTTCGCTTGGCGGTCTCTTGTGTGTTGGCCCGGGGGCATTTGCTGATTGAGGATCTACCGGGTGTCGGGAAAACCACGCTTTCCCAAGCTTTGGCGCGATCTCTGGGGTTGGATTTTCGTCGGATCCAGTTCACGAGCGATTTGCTGCCGGCGGATATCTTGGGCAATTCCATTTACGATCGTGAGCGGCAGCGCTTCGTTTTCCATGCCGGACCGTTGTTTTCCCAAGTGGTTCTCATCGACGAAGTCAACCGAGCCACGCCGAAGACGCAGAGCGCTTTGCTGGAGGCCATGGAGGAAAACCACATCACTATCGATGGCGTCACGCACCCCCTGCCCGCGCCGTTTTTCGTTCTCGCGACGCAGAATCCGCAGCATCAGGTCGGCACATTCCCGTTGCCTGAATCGCAGCTTGATCGCTTTCTGATGCGCATCGAACTCGGCGTCCCAAATCGCGCGGCGGAGCGCACGATGCTGCTGGGGAAAGACCGCCGAGAAGTGCTGCGCAGTGTGCAGCCGGTGATGGATGGCAAGACCCTCGCCGAAATCCAGGCCCATGTGCGTACGGTGCACGCCTCATCGGCCTTGCTCGATTACCTCCAGGATCTCCTCGACGCCAGTCGCCGCCGACATCGCACCGGGCTTTCTCCCCGCGCCGGGTTGGCGCTGCTCCATGCGGCGCAAGCGTGGGCGCTGATGCAGGGGCGCGAGATGGTGCTGCCGGAAGATCTCCAAGCCGTCGGCAGCAGCGTGATGGCGCACCGGCTCGGGCAGGATCTCGAATCGACCGAGAGCGGGCGCGCGTTGGCCCAGAGCATATTGCGCGAAGTCGCCGTGCCGTAACCATGCACACGCGTCCCGTAAGCCGGCGCGTGTGGGTGTGGCCAAACCGGAACGCCCTCGGCCTGGCCGCGGTGCTGCTGGCGATGTGGTATGCGGGGGCCAGCCAGACGAATGGAGCCGCCTACCTGCTCTGCTTCGTGCTGGCCAGCGTCGCGGCGATTTCCGCCATCCACACGTGGGCCAATCTCCGCGGCGTTACCGTGGACACCGACCCCATCCCGCCCGTCTTCGCTGGCGACCAGTTGCCCCTCGCGCTGACCATCGCCACGGATCGTCATCGCCCTCATTTTGGCATCTCCATCCGGGCGCAAGGCTGCTTGGAAAGCGCCTTCGTCGCAGAAGTGTCGCCGCTCGGCGCGGAGAGCGTCCTCCTGCACATCCAAACCGTTCGGCGCGGCTTCTTTGCCAGGCGCGACCTCGTGATCAGCACCATTTTTCCCCTCGGATTTTTCACGGCGCGGCGGACCATCATCGTGCGCCAGCATCACTACATCTATCCACGCCCAGAGGGCACCCGCCCGCTTCCTCGGGCCCTCGCTCCCACCCGCCAGCCGCGCGATGGCCTGCGCGTCGCGGGCGATGACTTCGGCGGCGTCCGCACCTGGCAGCAGGGTGAATCCCAGCGGCACATTGACTGGAAAGCGGCCGCCCGCGGGCAGACGCTGCTCACCAAGCAATGGACCGGCGACGCCGAGGAAATCCTCCTCCTCGATTGGCACGCGCTCGACGGCCTCGACGACGAGACGCGCCTCCGCCAACTCACGCGCTGGGTCCTGCTCGCCGAGCGGGGCGGCGCCAGCTACGGCCTGCGGCTGCCGGGCAAAGAACTCGCGCCGGCGCGGGGCGAAGGGCATTTCCACGCCTGCTTGCAGGCCCTGGCGGTTTGCGAGCTTCCCGAGGAATCCGCCGCATGAATCTCCTGCGCAGCCCGCGGCCCTCCAGCACCATCGCCACGGCGCCACTCGCGGCGATCATCGTCGGTTTGATCTTCGCTTCCGCGCCACTTTACGAACGCATCGCCGGCTGGGTCATCGTGCTGTTTTTCGCGGCCTGTGCGGCGCGCCTCTACATGAACCGCTCCGGTGGGCGGCTGCCCTCGCTGCCGGTTAAAGTGCTGCTCTTCGGCCTCGGCGTGGGCGGCATCGCGCTCACCTACGGCACCGCCCTCGGCATCGAGCCGGGCCTCAGCATCCTCCTGCTCCTCGTCGCGCTAAAGCTGCTCGAAACCAATAGCGTGCGCGATTTCCAAGTCGTCGCCCTGCTCGGTTTCTTCCTCGCGCTGTGCGATCTCTTCTTTGCCCAAACGCTGACCCAATGGCTGTATGTCGCCGCCGTCTTCAGCCTGCTCACCGCGGCCTTGCTACGCTTCCACCGGGGACCCGGGCGCGGCAGCCTACGCGGATCGGCGCGGACGGCGGGCGTGCTGCTTCTCCAGGCGCTGCCGCTCATCGTCCTGCTCTTTCTCTTTTTCCCGCGCACGCGGCACCAGTTTCTCATGCAGTTCGGCCAGCCGCTGCTGGCCAGCATGGGCATGTCCGATAATCTCTCGCCCGGCAGCGTCGCCAGCCTGGCGATGAGCCAGGAAGTCGTCTTCCGCGCAGATTTCCCGGACGGCAATGCGCCCTCCATGGGCGAAATGTACTGGCGCGTCGCCGTCCTCTGGCGTGGCGATGGCCTGAACTGGGTGCGCGGCGGCCCCTCCGGCATGCCCGAAGCATCCAAACTCCACGGCCCGGTCATCCGCCAGCGCATCAGCATCATACCCCACGGCGCCAAGTGGCTTTACGCGCTCGACCGCCCGACCGGTGACGTCCGCTACATTAGGGCGGAGACCCAAGCCGGCGGTTTCATCCAAAGCAGATCACCCGTGCTGAAGAATGTGACTTACGAAGTCTTTTCGCGACCGCAAAACCGCGAGACCACCCTCCCCGCCGTCCAGCGCGCCGAGAGCCTCAGCCTCCCGGCCCGCGTCTCCCCGCAGACCCTCGCCCTCGCCCAAGGCTGGCGCACCGCGCACGCCAGCGACCGCGACCTCGTCGAAGCCGCCCTCCGACACTTTCGCACCGAACGCTTCACCTACTCCCTCGAACCCGGCACCTACGACGGCCTCGACCCCCTGCACGACTTCCTCTTCCAGCGGCGCATCGGCTTTTGCGAACACTACGCCGCCGCCTTTGCCACCCTCATGCGCCTCGCCGGCATCCCGTCGCGCGTCGTCCTCGGCTACCACGGCGGCGAGTCCAACGCCAACGCCCTCGGCAAATACGTCATCGTCCGCCAAAGCGAAGCCCACGCCTGGTGCGAAGTTTGGCTCAAAGGCGAAGGCTGGCAGCGCATCGACCCCACCGAAGTCATCGCCCCCGACCGGCTCAGCTCCGGCCTCGAGAGCTACCTCCAGGGCCTTTCCGCCGCCCAGAACCCCACCGGCCAACCCTCGTCTGCCGCCACCGGCTGGCGCGAACTCCGCCGCGAAGCCCGCCTCGCCTGGGACAGCCTCAATCACCAGTGGGACCTCCGCGTCCTCGGCTTCGACGACGAAACCCAGCGCACCTTCTTCACCTCCCTCGGCCTCGCCCCGGTCCGCTGGCTGGACTTTGCCGTCCTCATGGCCGTCCCCTGCGCCCTCCTCCTCGGCCTCACCGGTCTCTACCTGCGCCGGCCCAGTCGTCCCCCACTCGATCCCACCAGTCGCGCCTACGCCCGGTTTTGCAAACGGCTCGCCGCCGCCGGACTCCCGCGCCATCCCGCCGAAGGCCCCCACCACTTCGGCGAACGCGCCGCCGCCCACTTCCCCGCCGCTGCCACCCCGATCCGCGCCATCGCCGGCCTCTACACCGCCCTCCGCTACGCGCCCACCCCCCCATCCCCTGCCCTCCTCCACCGCGCCCTCCGCACCCTCCCCCGGCGCCTGCATACCGAGAAGCCGGGATGAGGGGGGTCTGTGTTCCCAAAGCGCTGCGCTTACATTGAAAGCGAGGAGGTCGGAGAGACTGAACGGAGGGATGCGCTCCTGCGCGTCCCCATCTTTCGTGGGAGCGACGCACCCCAGTTCAGCGCGGGACGTGCAGGAGCCCGTCCCTCCGACCATCCGCCACGCGGCGGACGATCGATGGAAGGCAAAGCGATATATTGGCTATATTTGCTCATTCCTCTGTCGGGATGGTGTATAAATAAACCCAGAATACGAGTTCCTGCGGAGGAAAGAGCACGCCGGGCGTCGGGGACGCGAGTTCCTGCGGAGGAAAGGGCACGGCGGGCGTCCGGGATGCGAGTTGCTACGGAGGAAAGAGCACGACTGGCGTCGGGGATGCGAGTTCCCGCGGAGGAAAGGGCACGGCGGGCGTCCGGGACGTGAGTTCCTGCGGAGGAAAGAACACGGCGGGCGTCAGGGACGTGAGTTCCCGCGGAGGAACGAGCACGGCGGACGTCAGGGACGTGAGTTCCCGCGAAACGCCAACGGCGTTGCATCTTCCAGCCCAGGGTTGGCGGCATTCGCCGCCTACCCTGGGTGCCCCGCCCCAGAGCGGTCCAACCCCGACGGGGTTGAATTCCCACTGCCGCCCGGGCCGATGCAACCCCTTCAGGGTAGGCGCGCTGTGGCGTCTCGTCCCGGGGTAGGCGCTCCTCCGTCGCGCCAACCCCGGGCTGGATGACGAAACGCCGTCGGCGTTTGGGTGTGCCTCTCGTTTCCTCTCGTTCCCAAAGTTAGCGCAGCGCTTTGGGAACGAGCGTAACGCCAACGGCGTTCCATCTTCCAGCCCAGGGTTGGCGGCATTCGCCGCCTACCCTGGGTGCCCGCCTCAGAACGGTCCAACCCCAACGGGGTTGAATCCCCGCGGCCGCCGGGCGGATGCAACCCTTTCAGGGTTGGCGCGCTTTGGTGTCACGTCCCAGGGTAGGCGCGCCTCCGTCGCGCCAACCCTGGGCTGCATGATGAAACGCCGTTGGCGTTTGGGTGCCTCTCGTAGCCTCCGCGCTTTGGGAACGAGAGGAGGTCCCCCCGCGTAGCTATCAGGCGAAAACGCCCCCATTTTCTTGCTTCCAAATTTCGTAGCCCTCCAACTCATCCGGCGCGACTGCCTCTAGCCGCAACAATTCAGGTTTCCATCTCGCGAAAGCCTCGAGGGACACGGGGAGATGGCCGACAGCGAGAGGTCCATCCGCATCGGCATTAGTCAGGCCCAACTCATCGGGCGTAATCTCCTGCAAAGTAGGGCGCCACAGCCAGCGTCCCCGATAGAGGCGGACATGAACGCCTTTTTCTTCAACAACCAACACTTTCACTACCCGAAAGGTGCGTTTGCCTTCGTCCACGCTGGCGAGCGTTCCGGGTTTCAGGAGGGGGAGGAACTCTGCGATGCGCTGGCCGACTCTTTGCAGATGGCGATAGCGAACCACAAAGACCAAGCCGACAACGAGGAAAAGAAATCCGAGAACGCTACCGAGGATGCCAATAAAGATGCTCACGTCTGTGGTGGAGGCCCACTACATCAGATTCGCCGCTACTTCGGCCATCTCGCTGCGTTCGCCTTTGAAGAGGTTGATGTGGGCCATGAAGGGCTGGCCTTGGAGGCGGTTGCGGGTGAAGACGAGGCCGTTGGTGTGGGCATCGACGTAGGGGTTATCGATCTGCGCGAGGTCGCCGATGAGGATGATCTTGCTGCCTTTTCCCATGCGGGTGACGAGGGTCTTGGCTTCGTGCGGGGTGAGCTGCTGGGCTTCATCGACGATGAAGATCGCTTTCGGAATGGAGCGTCCGCGGATGTGGGCGATGGCTTCGATCTCGAGCTGGCCGGACTGGAGGAGCGGTTCGTAGGGACGCATTTTGCCCGGAGTATGCGTGTCGGCGGCGCGACCCGTGGCGGCGCTGGGCGGGGTTTTGCGGGCGCTGTGCTTCTTGTTGGCGAAGTGCTCGGGTTTGCGCGGTTTGCCGAGGAGCTGCTCGAGGGCGTCGTAGGCGGGCTGGACCCAGGGCTGCATTTTTTCCTCCATGCGGCCGGGGAGAAAGCCGATGTCGCGCCCGGTGGGCATGATGACGCGGGTGATGAGCATTTTCTCGTAGTCGCCGCACTGCACCTGCTCGAGGGCGGCGCCGACGCTGAGGAGGGTTTTGCCGGTGCCGGCTTTGCCATAGACGGTGATGAGGGTGAGCGAGGGATCGTAGAGCGCATCGAGGAAGAAGCGCTGGCCGAGGTTCGCGGCCTGGAGGGTGCGGCCGTCGCGGATGAAGATGCGGTCATTGCGCAGGCGGTGAAATTCGCCGTCGCCAATGTGCCGCGCGGGGACGCCGTGAGTGGGCTCCTCTTCGTTGCGCAGGAGGACGTATTGATTCGGCAGCAGCCCTTTCTTCATCTCGGGCAAAACGATCTGCTCCTGGCTGGCAAAGGCCTGGAGGGTGTGGCCGGGGATGTCGATCGCTTCGTATTCCTCGTGCCCGCTGCGCTTCTGGGTGCGGCGGATGTCGTTGTCCTCCACGCGGTCGGTGCGGTAGTCCTGCGCATCCAGCCCGAGGGCGCGGGCCTTGAGCTGCATGTTGAGGTCTTTGGTGACGAGGATGGCGCCGGCCGCTTGGGTGTCGGCGAGATAGGCGGCGCTGGCGAGGATGCGGTTGTCGGTACTTTCGAGGTCGGGGAAAAGGGTCTGCACCTGGCCGAAGCGCGGGGACTCAGCGAGGAGCTGCCATTCTTTGCCGACGTGTTTGATCGCGGGGTTGATGAAGACGCGGAGGTGTCCGCCGTTGTCGAGCTTCACGCCGTCGCGCATCTGCTGGGTGGTGCGAAAGCGCTCGCTCAACCTCCGGTGCACTTCGCGGGCATTCGCGCCGCGGGTGGTCGATTCGGATTTGAAACGGTCCAGCTCCTCAAGCACTTCGACGGGCACCCAGACGGTGTTGTCCTCAAAATGGAAGATCGACTGCGGGTCGTGGATGAGGACGTTGGTATCGAGGACGAAGTGTTTCGTAGGAGTGATGTCGGATTTTTTTACGGCCATGGGATTGGGTTTTGGAAGCGAAGGTTACAACGGGCGGGGCAGAGAGTGGGCGGATGAGGAGAAGAACGCGGACCACGCAACATGACGCAAATGGACGTGAAAACCACCGGCGGTCTCCAAGTCGTGCCGCGCGCACGTCGCGGGTTTCGCGTTCAATAGAAAGGGGGCATTCAGTTGATGGGTCCGTGCCAGCGCATGGCGACCACGGAGATGTCGTCGCTTTGCTCGCGGTCGCCGCAAAAAGCGCGCACGTCGCTGACCACGCCGCGGGTGATCTTCTCGACCGGGAGCGCCAGCACGTCCTTGAGCGTGATCTGGAGGCGGGCGGGGCCGTAGAAATGTTCGCCGTCGGCGAGCGCCTCGGTGACGCCGTCGGTGTAGAGAAAGAGCGCGTCGCCTGGCGCGAGCTGCGCGGAGCTGGCTTCGTACGCAAGCCCACCCAGCGCCCCGAGGGCGACGTTCTTGGTTCCGTCGAGCGGCTCGACGCCCTTCGCCGACAGCAGAAACGGTGAGGGGTGACCGGCGTTGCAGAAATCCAACGCCCCGGTTTTCACGTCGAGGACGGCGAAGAGCAAAGACACGAACATGCCGCTGTCGGTTTGTTCGCAAAGCTCGTCGTTCACGTCGGCCATCATTTGCGCGATGGGAGGGGCGCCTGACGAGCTTGCTTTAAGCAACGTTTTGGTGACGGCCATGAAGAGCGCCGCCGGGATCCCTTTGCCGGAAACATCGCCGATGAGGAAACAGAGTCGGTCGGGATCGAGAAAGTAGAAATCGTAAAAATCTCCGCCGATCTCGCGGGCCGGGCGGAGGAGTGCGTGGACGTCGAACTCGGGGCGCTCGGGAAAAGGCGGGAACTTTTTCGGCACGAGGCTCATCTGGATACTGCGGGCGGCGTTGAGCTCGCCCTCATAGCGCTCCTTCACGGTGGTGGTGTAGCGCAGCTCCTGCATCCGCATCTGGAGGTCACGGGTCATTTTGTTGAAGGCGTTGGTGAGGTTCGCGACCTCGATGGTGGGCGACTCGACGCTCAGCCGTTGCTCAAGATCGCCCTGCGCCACTTGCTGCGCCGCGGCAGCGAGTTGGGTGATCGGTTTGCTGATCGACCGTGCCACGAGGACCAGCGCGACGAACAGCCCGAGCAGCCCGACCAGACCGACCGCGAGCAGCTCCTTTTGTAAATCAAACGCCGACGCCAGTACCTCCGCCCGCGGATATACAAGCGCCAGCGAAAACCCGCCATTTTGCGCCGGCGCAAATGCAATCCACGCCGGCTGGCCGCGCAGCGGATCGCGCGCACTGCGAAAGCCATCCTCTCCTCCGACCATGAGCAGAGCCAGCTCGGGATCGGTGTCCTGGATCGATGCCTTCATGACTTTCGCATCATCCGGGAAAGCGACAAACCGCCCCTTTTTGCTGACGATGAAAGCGTAGCCGCCTTTGCCCAACGGGATGCGCCCGGTCTCGGCCACGAGCTGATCGAGCGCGATGTCGATCGTGGCCACGCCCCAGAAAAGTCCCTCGCGCCGAAACGGAACGGTGCGCGTGGTCATGAGCACATTGCCGCCGCCGTCGTCGAAATAGGGCTCCGTCCACAGCGCCTCGCCGAGATCACGCGGCTGGCGATACCACTCCCACTGGAAATAATTGTAGTCCGCGTCCGCGAGCTGCACGAACTCCAGCCCCTTCGCCCCGTGGTAAAAATACGGCCCGTAACCGTTGACCGTTTCGTCGAAACCGTACGGGCGGAAAACGATGCAACTCCCATAGATGTCCCGGTTGCTCTCCACGACCGAGCGCAGATAACTCTCAAGCTGCTCGCGCGTCTGGATTGCACCGGATTCCATCACATCGCCGTGCAGCGCCGGAATTTTCGCTGCCGCGCTCAACGTGCGATCGAGCCGCGCCGCGTGGTAGCGCGCCGTGGCCTGCGCCGAGGTTTGCGTCTGGGCGATGACCTTTTTCAAGGCCCGCTGCGCGGAAAACCACAGCACCAGAGCGAAGAGCAACGTCGCCGGCACGCCCACCCACACGATCAGCCGGGTGGAAAGCGTGGCTTTCATTTCTACCCGCGCGCGCCCGCTCTCCATGCGAGCGGCGGCGCGTCAGCTTTCGTCATGCGCGTCTCAGACCGCCGGAGCGTCGCCCCGCAGCACCTGCAGCGCATCCTCGCGCGTCGCGGTGATCTTCATGATGCGGGTGAAGCCGATCATCTCGAAAATCATCAACACGCTCGGCGCCAGCGCGCAGAGCACCAGCTTGCCTCCGAGCGGTTCCAGGCGCTTGGCCGCGAGCAGAAACACTTTCAACCCGGCGCTGTTCACGTAGTCAAGCAACCCGCAATCCACCACGATCCGACGCTCGCCGCGTTCCACAAGCCCGAGCAGTCGCGACTCGAAAATCGAGGACGTGGCCGAGTCGAGATGCTCGGTCACCGTGACGACCATCACGTCGCCTTGTTTGTCTTCTTTGATCTGCATGAAAAGTTGTTCGGGTTCAGCCAGGAGGTCGGGAGACTAGCGGAATCGTTTCCGCATCGTGAGCACATTTTTCGAGCCTTCACGCCGATACTCCACGCGGTCCATGAGACTGCGCACGAGATGAATCCCCAGCCCGCCCAGCGCCCGTTCGTCGAGTGCCGCCGTGAGGTCCGGGAGCGGCGCATTGAGCGGATTAAACTCGCGCCCGCCGTCCTCCACCTCGCTCCGCAAATCCTCGCCGTTCGTTTCCATCCGTACCTTCACCTCCTGGCCCTCGGAGTTTTCGTAGCCATGCAACACCACATTCGTCACCACCTCGTCCAGCGCCAGATTCACCGCATACAGCGCCCGCGACGGAATCTCGTGCAGCTCCCCAAAATGGCGCACGAGCCGGTTCAGCCGCTCGATTTCGTGGACATCGGCAGAGAGTCGGATGGTAATGCTTCCTTCGTGCATGGGCGGATTTCTCGCAGCCGAAATTGCAAGTCGCAAGCCCCGCCTTAGTTGAACTTGTTCTTCCGATACGCACCCATTGCGGGCGCGTCTGGGTTCACCTCGGGGCCGAAGTAGCGCAGGCAGACGAGCGGCTCGGTCTCGCTCGTGTTGGCAAAGGTCACGCCGGCTTTCGCGCCGTCTTCGGTGCAGAAAAACTCGTCTTCCGTTAGCTCGTGGAAACGGATGAGCTTCGGCGAATTCAGCGCCTGCCCATTGATCGCCCCGCGGCCCTGCACGCAGATCAGGCCATACGCGCCCTTGTCCTTGATCGTGCAGACGGCCCCGGGCTCCACGGTCAGTTCCTTCGCCGTGAAAAGCTGCTCGCCGTCCACCTTGCCATACACGATCCAGCGATCGACGAAGCCCTCGCTGCGCGTGTCCGCCACCGGCACGGGTTCGAGGTAGTGATTGTCCTTGAAGTTCGGGTCCACGTTCTTCTCCCAGTCGAGTTGCTCCACGATGAAATCCAAATCCTTGTGCTTCGCTTTCGGCATATCCTTCACGAGCAGCGACCACGGCACCTCGCGCCCCTCCACCAGCGACTGATACATCCCAAACACGTCGCTGCCCCACTGCGGCTCATACGTGCAGAGCGAACCCGGCGCGTGCAGGATGCACGGATCGATCAGCCAGCCGGTCCCGACTTTTAGCCGATACGCCTTCGAGAGATCGAGGATGCCATTGTCTCCCTTGTTCCAATCCTCGAGACACTTCCGCACCTGCGCCTTCGTCGTCCCCGGCTCGAAACCCATGAACGTGTAGGGAAAATTGTTCCCCACATTGTTGTGCTGCGGCGGGAAGTAATACGACTCCGGCTTGCCCTCCTGCCCCACCAGCTTCGCCTGCTTCGCGCTCTGGTGCATGTGATGCGGGATCGGCCCCATGTTATCGAAGAACTTCGAGTAAACCGGCCAGCGCCCATACTTCTTCCAGATCTTCGCCCCGATGATCGTCGCCCCGCACTCCGCCACCGCCTGGGCCAGCGTGAACCGCGACCCACCCGCCACCACATAGCTGAAACCCTCATCCGGCACCCGCCCCTCATTCGCCGCCGGCGTCGTAGAGGCAAACCAGCGCTCATCGATCCCCCCGCGGTTCAGCCCATAGGCGTAAAGATCATCCGGGTGCAGCTTCAACCGCTTCCCCGGCTGCAGAAAACTCCGCGGCACCCACGCCGGCGCCAGCCGCAGCAGGCCGCCCGTCTTCTCGAGTTCAGCATCGACGATCTTGCCGACGTTCTTTTTGAGGGTCTTCAGGGAGTGGACGGTATTCATAGAGCGGAAGGGTGCAGGTGGGAAAGTGGGCGGCTCTTATTCCAGCGCCCCACAGGAGCGTCAAAAACATTCTTGCCCGCCGCGCAGAGTCCGCCCCCTCGCCAGCTTAACTACGCGTTGGCATGGGAAGCTCTGCTTCTTCCCGCTCTCCAGCTGCTAAGCGCTGGAAGCGTTCACCAAGCGACGCTAATCCCGGAGAGAATCAATAACCCGGGCGCGAGCTGAAGCCGCTGGTGGTCGCTCCTCGACCGCCGAAGCTTCCGGTTTTGGAGCCGTTGCCGCCGGAGCCGGTGTAATTCGCGTTATTGGTGTGCACCTTCGCCGCAGTGGCGCCGTTCACAGTGACTACTTTGCCGTTCTCAATCTGCACGGTGTTGCCGGCGATGGTCTTCACGCTGGTGCCGTTGAGCGAGGTGTTCTCCTTGAAGATGACGCTGCCGTTGGCACCGCTGGCGTAGAGCTTGAGCGCGGTGTTGGCATCGAGGGTGCCGCCATTGATGATTAACTGGCCGTTTGCGCCGAGCACATTGGCTTTGACCACGTCGCCGCGGAGGGCGGCGTTTTTCAGTTCGATGTTGCCGGCACCATTGTTGCGGATGTCGATGGTGCCCTTGTCGGCTTGGATGACGCCGCCATCGACCATGATGTCGCCGCCCGCGGAGACGAACTCGATCACTCCGCCCGGCCCAGGCGCGGCGGCGCTGAGCAGGGAGTGAAGCTGGCCGCTATTGGTGACGTTGATAGCGGTGCCGCTGGTGCGGCGGCTGTCGAGGCGGATGTTGCCGCCCTGCCGGCTCTTCGCGCC
This sequence comes from Chthoniobacter sp., assembly GCA_031390545.1. Lineage (GTDB taxonomy): Bacteria > Verrucomicrobiota > Verrucomicrobiia > Chthoniobacterales > Chthoniobacteraceae > Chthoniobacter. The sequence goes on from JANMTP010000031.1 coordinate 55,538, forward strand.
GCCCGTGCTGGCGGAGACTTTGACGGTGGATTGGATGTCGATGGTGTCGCTGGAGACGATCTTGATAGTGCCGCCTTTGCCGCCATGCGCGACGAGCGGGGCGTTTGCGCCCGTGGTAGCGGAGATCGGGGCGTTCACAGTGACTTTGCCAGCGGTGGGCTGGGCGTCGGTCCCGACGTGCAAGATGCCGCCGTCGCCGCCTTCGGTGAGATTGAAGAGGCTGGCGGCGCTCCCGCCGTCAAAGTTGGCGCCGCCGATGGAGCTAGCTTCAAACTTAAGCTCGGAGTAAGTGGAGTTGAGCACGAGGTGGCCGCCGCCGGTGGGTGCGGAGAGGATGGGTCCTGCGTCCGTGCCTTTAAAGCTCAGCCCGCCCGCCGCCGCGATGCTCTTGCCGCTGAGGATATGCACCGTGTTGAAGGCGGTGCCAGCGCGTTGATTGATCGTGCCGGTGACCTTGATGTCGCCGTCCACCGACGCGTTGAGCGTGCTGAGGTTGCCCGTGACCGTCAGCTTTCCGCTCGTGGTCGAGACGTAACGGGAGTCGAGGTTGCGAACGTCGATGTCACCGCCATTGGACGCGATATGTTCGAAGCCGGTAAGATCGACACCGCCGGCCTGCACGCCTTCCGCGCCGCCTTGCAAAATGCCGGTCGTGCCGACGGGCAACGCGATGCTTTGCGGGACGATGAGCTTCTTTGCCTCGATGCGCAGGGTCTGCGTATTGGCGATGTCGAAACGAGTCGTCGCGGAACTGGCCGTGTTCAAAGTAACGGCACCACCGGACTTCACATCGAGTGCTTGATTGGCGCGAATGACCGTGCCAGCGGCTCCGGTCTTGAAGTCGCTCGCGGTCTCGAAGCTCAAGTTCTGCCCGGTGATCGAGCCGCCGGTGAGTTCGATTTTGTCGGATTTCGTGTAGAGCGTGGTGGCCGTGACCGGGCCGTTCACCGTGAGGTCTCCGTCAGACCAGACTTGAGCGAACTGCGCGGTAATGCTGCCCCCGAGGTTCACGGATTTGATTCCGTGGACGAAGAACTCACCGACGTTTACCGCGCTGGAGGCGCTGAGCAGCACGTCGTCGGTGGAATCGATGACCAGGCGCTTGGAAGGCATCTGGTAGCTGCCTTCGAGCGTGGTATTCCCGTTGCGACTATAGAGATGGAGTGTCTCGAAACTCGAGCCGTTCGTCGCGGAGAAGTTCATCAAGTTATTCAAGTTGAGGGAGCCGTTTTCCGTCCCGATGAAAAGGCTCCGGAGAGGGCTCAAGTCCCAAATTCCGCCGGCACCCCCGGGGTTCACGCCTGACGTCCCGACGAGTGCAATGTCGGTCCGCCCGCCGGTGATCGAGACGGTCGGGGCGCCGTTGATGGTAAGGTCGGCAAATTTGAAAACGGCGACGCCATTCGGCGGCGTGGTGCCGCTGTAGTTGGAGGCAAAGCGGGTGTCGAAGCGAAGCTGCGCGTCCTCGTCCAAGCTGGAGCCGAAGAGGAAGGCGGAGGCGAGGCCATCAACGGCGGCACCGCCGTAGATGGTGCCGATATTGGAACTGCCGCCTGTCACGAGGGTCGGATTGGAACCACCGGTGGTGATAACCGTGGGGGCATTGATCACATGGGAGGGCCGGCTGATGGGCAGCGGGTTGGTTGGCGTAACGGGATTGGGCCCCGCCTGCAAAGCGATATCGGGCCACGAAAACCGTGCCTGGCTGAGTGTCCAGGCGGAGCTATCGACGGCAGGAGGTGCGACCGCGGTGAGGGCGGCGAACGGGTCCACAACCGGCGGGACAACCGGCACCACTGGCACCACTGGTGGGACGACTGGCACCACTGGCGGCACGACTGGCGCGGGGGCTGACGGGACGGCGGTCGAACCTCCGGCGGTTGAATTTCCGCTCGTTCCCGACTGCGAACCGCTGGATCCGGATGAACTCGTATTAGTTGCGAGTTCATTATGCGCCAGCGGCTCGGTGATGGCGGCGGAGCGCGACCGATCGTCCAGCGTGGTCAGCAGCGCGGAGTCGCCCTCGCCTCTCATCGTGCGGTCCAGCGCAGCCATAGTCGCCTTGGAGGCCATGACGATCTTGGTACCATCGCCCTCGATCAAAAGATTGGTCTCGGCGAGTTGCGCCTTCTCCTTCGAGCCACTCTGGATGGCGGCCTCCGTTTCGATCAAAGCAATGCTCGGTAGCGGTTCCACTTTGATCTTCGTTCCACCGCGAAACTTCTCTGGATCGATGAGCGAAGAGGTTTTCACGAGCTTGGCCAAATCGACGGACACCGGTTTCGGCATGCGGGTCTCTTTGGCTCCGAGGATGATCATCTTGCCTGGGGTGAGCACGACGGACTCACCCAGGCGGCCATTGATGGAAAGTCGGAGGCTGCCTTCGAGCACGACCACCTTGACGTGGGCACCCGGAAGATTTTCCACCATGATCGTTGTGCCCGTAATGGCAGCCGTGACCGCCGCGGTGTGAATGCGCGCGCCACCGAGTCCCTTGGGCACCTGCAGGAGCATGGTGCCGCGCCCCAGCGTCATGTCGCGGGTGCCGGCCTTAAAGGAAAACAACGCCTCCGCACCAAGACGGGCGAGCGTTTTGTCCTGAAATAATAATTCTGCGCGCGACTGGATGCCGGTCCTAACGGCGAGGTCGTCTTTAATCAAATCATTCACCTTTGCGACTTGGGCGCTCGCATTTTTGGGATTCACCACGCGGACGTCATTCACGATTTTATGAATCTCCGCCTGCTGTAAAGGACCCGCCAGCACCGTGAAGGAGCCGCTCAGAAGCGCCAAGAGAGACGCAACCACCAAGGTCGGCGACGAGGGAAGAAGATGTCGTGTGGTCATCGCCACTATAATAGCAATAATCACGCCTCCTTCGGTTTAAGTGTGCCATTTAGAACACAACGCTCAGCGTCAGACCCCCGCCAGCGTTCGCCGTGTCGTAGTTGAAGACGCTCTGATTCGAACGGTTCCAGCCGATGTAGGACGTCGCGGAGGCGAAGCACCAGTCCGTGATGCGGTAGCGAAACCCCAGCGAGATGGTCTGATTTTGATCGCCGCGTCCGCCTTCCGCGTAGCGCAGGTAGATGTAGCGATAGAGGAGGTCAGCTTCCAGATTCCGGGTCGCCTGCAAATGGTAACCAGCAAACGCAGAAAGCTCGGAACGCTCCGATGCTTGCGGATCGGCGAACCCAAGGTGCCCCGACACGCCCACATAGGCGTAATGCGCCTGACTGAAGGACACCACTTTTTGGGCACCAACGAGGAGGGCGTGGTTCGTGAAAAACACGTCGTCGGTTTCCGCACTGCGGAGTTCATTGAAGCCGTAACGCGCGTAAAGATCGATCCCGCCCAGCTTTTCAGAGTGATAAGTGAGACCGATCCCTAGATCGAAGCTGCTAAAGTCGAGTTGGCGGAATTTATCATAGCGAAAAGTGGCGTAACGCAGGCTGGCGTCGAACTGAAGGCCACGGGCCAGCGGGCGGCGGTATTCAAAGCCGAAGGTGGCGATAAGAAAGGCATCGGAGAGCGGATCCTGCCGCGTGAGCGCGACGTTGTTGGTGACGAATGCGGAGACATCTGCAAAGGCGCGGAACGGGCGGAGGCGTTCGGCTTCGCGGAGGAACTGCTGGATGCCAAAGCTGTCCGGATCACCGCCGAGGGTTGGCTCAAGGGCGGCAGGGGCGAGCGTTTCGACCGGGCGAATCAGTTCAGTGTTGAGGGCGTCCCGCTGGCGCGCCTGTTCGATCTGGGAATTCTGCGCCTGTCCTTGCGCCTCGGCCGCAGCCAACGCGGTGAGGATCAAGAGGAAGTGCCGCTGGGAGCGCATGAGCATCCCGAGCTAAGCAGGGAGGGTGCCGATCAGCCGTAGCCCGCAAAAGTGCGACACGGTTTTGTGCCAGCGGCATGTTTCCGGCTAATCGGGGCAGTACGCATGTTAAACCGGCGCGCCATCCTTATTCTCCTGACCGCCGCCCTCGCGACGCTGCTCGGACTCGCGCTTTCACGATCGGCCGACTCGGCGCTGGCGCGTGCGGAATTCAGTGCGCGCGACTTGATCGCCCGCCATGGTCGCTGCACGCCGGCCGATCCCAAGCTCATCTTTCTCGCGATAGACAGCGACTCGATCAGCCTCGACGCGAAGTCTGATCTCCAGGCGCTCTTCGGCATCGAGGACGCGACCACGCCGGAAGGACGCGCGCTTTTGTTGATGAGCGAACATTGGCCGTGGCCGCGCAGCGTGTATGCGCTGCTCCTCGAACGGCTCATGGCGGCCGGTGCCAAGGCCGTGGTCTTCGACCTGAACTTTCCGACATCCAGCGCCGATGACGCGGCCTTCCGCGCCGCGCTGGACCGCTACGCAGACCGCGTGGTGATCGGGAGTAACTTCACGAGCTCGCTCAGCGACGCGAGTGGTCGAATCGATGCGTCTCTTACGCTGCCCACCCAGGAACTTATCCCACAAACCAACGTCCCGGACAGCCGTGTGGGTTACGTCAACTTTTGGCCAGACGCTGACGGAGTTATTCGAAACACGCGCTTTCAGACAAACTTCGCGCAGTTTCTGGGCGCCGCCGGGAGTCTCGGCGAAGCTAATCACTCGTCGCTCGCTGCGCAGGCTGTACGGAAATCCGGCCGGCTCGATGTCGTTCCGACGGATAACGAGAACCGCGCCTTCCGCTATACCGCCGGACCCGCAAAAGGCTTCGCGCCGCGTTCGATCTTTGAAGTCTTCGTGCCCGAATACTGGAAACGCAATTTCAGCTCGGGAGCCGCTTTTGACGGCGCGCTCGTCGTGATTGGAGCCGCTGGCAACTGGCAACACGACGAACATCTAACGCCGTTCGGCATCATGTCGGGCCCGGAAATTCAGCTCAACGTCGTCAACGCGCTGCTTAAACGTGAATTTCTGACTCCCGCCTCTTGGCCGACATGGTCGGCCATCTATCTGGCCGCGGGCGCTCTGGCTGCCGGCGCGTGCCTCTACTGTCCATCGCCGCTGCTGCGCATCGGTCTGCTCGCCGCGATCAGTGCCGCCTGGTTCGCGGTGCAGTTTCCGTTGTTCAATCGCTTCGGTTTGCTGACTCCCGTCGTTGGCCCGCTGACCGTCGTGGGTGTTACCGGACTTTTCAGCCTGATCTACGACTTAGTCCGGATCGGAGCTGAGCAACTTCGGCTTCATCTTACGCTCCAGGAACGAAAGCGCGCCCAGGAACTTCTCGAAGCCGCCAATGCCGAACTCGAACGTCGTGTCACCGAGCGCACCGCCGACCTGACCAGCGCCAATGAGCGCCTCACGACCTCGCTCGAGGAAAAAAACGTGCTGCTCAAGGAAGTGCATCATCGGGTGAAGAATAACCTCCAAGTGATCTCCAGCCTGTTGAACCTCCAGGCGGGGCATATCAAGGACCCCATCGCGCTGCAGATCTTTCTCGAGAGTCGGAATCGCGTGCGCTCCATGGCGCTTATTCACGAAAAGCTCTACCAGTCCCACGACCTCTCCCGGATCGATGTCGAAGATTACCTTAAAGCCCTGAGCAACGGACTGCTTGCGGGCTTCGCGGGGAAAGGCTCGAGCGTGCGCATCGCAGTCGAGGTCGAAAAAATCATGCTTCCGGTGGACTCCGCGGTGCCCTGCGGACTGATCGTGAATGAGCTCGTCACCAATTGCTTCAAGTATGCCTTCGCCCCTGCCACGGCCGGAGAAATCCGGATCGTCATGAAGCGCACCGACTCCGCGAACTTCCGGCTCAGCGTGTCCGACAACGGCATTGGGTTCCCCAAAGACGTGGACTTCCGCAATACGGAATCACTCGGCATGCAGCTCGTCACCACCCTCGCCGAACAGCTCGATGGGACCATCGCATTGAAGAACGGCTGCGGCACCACTTTTGAAATCGACTTCCCCGAAGCCAACCAGACCAAAATATGAACAAGATCCAGATCCTAGTCGTTGAAGACGAAGGAATCGTCGCGAAAGACCTTCAGGCGCTGCTAAAGAGGCTGGGTTACCATGTGCCCGCCACCGTCGGCACCGGCGACCTGGCCATCCAAACGGCGTTCCAAAACCAGCCCGACTTGATCCTCATGGATATCCAGTTGCGCGGCAGTATGGATGGCGTGCAGGCCGCGGCGGCGATCAATTCGGTGCAGGACATCCCGATCGTTTATCTGACGGCCAACTCCGATGAGGCCACCCTCCAGCGCGCCAAAGGAACGGCGCCGTTTGGCTTCCTCGTCAAACCGTTTGAGGAGCGCGCCATCCAAGCGGGTATCGAAATGGCGCTCTACAAACACCAGACCGACAAACGCATTCGCGAGCGCGAGCAGTGGCTTTCAACAACTCTCTCTAGCATCGCCGACGCGGTCATCACCACCGACGCGGAAGGCCTGATCACCTTCGTCAATGCCGCCGCGGAAAAGCTCTCGGGCTGGACTTCCGCTGAGGCCTTGACCCGCCCTTACGTGGAAGTCTTTCACGTGATCGACGAGACCAGCCGCGGCATCCCAACGGACCGGGTTTCCAAAGCCTTGCGCGAAGGCGCGACTGGCACGTTCAGCAATCACACCCTGCTCGTTCGCCGCGACGCCTCCGAAGTTCACATCGAACACAGTGTCGCGCCTCTGCGCCAGGGTTTGCAGGAGGAAGTCAGCGGGTGTGTCATCGTTTTCAACGACGTCTCGGATCGCAAGCAACTCGAAGAGCGACTCCGCCAAGTCCAGAAGTTGGATGCCATTGGCAAACTCGCCGGTGGAATAGCGCATGATTTCAACAACGCGATCACGGCGATCATAGGTTATGCCGAGATGATCCTCCTGCGGGTGAAGTCGCCGGACCCACTCTATCAGGATGCCAAACAGATTGTACGGGCGGCCGAACACTCAGCCCGGTTGACCCATCAGCTCCTCGCTTTCAGCCGAAAGCAGGTGCTGCAGCCAAGGCCACTGGACCTTCAGGAAGAGCTGACCAACGTGGAAGGGATGGTCCGCAGGCTCATTGGCGAATCCATTTCACTCTCCCTGGATGTTGCCCCCAATCTTTGGAGAACGATGGGTGACGCCGGTCAGATTCAGCAGGTCGTATTGAATTTGGCCATTAACGCCCGTGACGCGATGTCCAACGGTGGGCAACTGACGCTCAGCCTGGCGAACACCACGATCACCGCGACCGAGGCCCTGCGGATTCCCGACGGACGCCCCGGCGAGTTCGTGCTGCTCACGGTGAGCGATACCGGCACAGGGATGAGCGGCGAAACCTTGAAGCGCATCTTCGAGCCGTTTTTTACGACGAAGGATGTAGGTCGGGGAACCGGACTCGGCTTGGCGACCTGCCATGGGATCATCAGGCAAACCTCCGGGATGATCGCCGTCTCCAGTGTGCTCGGCCTCGGCACCACGTTCTCGGTCTACCTTCCTAAAGCGGAAGGCATTCAGGCATCCGACGCCCGTCCGCTCCATCAGAATGGTGCGCCATCAGGCACTGAGAAGATTCTGGTGGTCGAGGACGAAGAGATCCTGCGGGAACTTGCCGTTCAGGTGCTCGAAAGTCTCGGATACCGCGTGATCACTGCTGAGGACGGCCAAGCGGCCATCGATCTGATCACACGGGATTCCGGACACGGTATCGACATGATTGTCACCGACCTAATGATGCCGCGGATGAATGGCCGCGAGCTCATCGAATGGATCGGGGAGAACGTCGGCGCAATGCCCGTTCTGTTCATGTCGGGCTACACTGACGACGACATTATCCGCGATGCTGTAGAAGGTGCGGAGGTCGAATACCTCCAGAAGCCCTTCACGCCCCATGCGCTCGCGTTCAAAATTCGCGAGGTGCTTGATCGCGTAGCGCCCGTCTCGGGCGAGAAGGGGTAACAGCGCGGCGGCAGAAGCTCCGGGACTTTTCTCCCGCAGGCCAAGGTGAAGGTGTCACCTCCTACGCCACGATTCACCACGCTGGCTCGACTGAGAGCAATCGAATCGCGGAGGCCACCCGCATCAGCGGGGAAAACGCGAGGCAAACGGCACGCCGGAATGCGGCGACGGTGTGCCCGCCACTTGCCGAGCGCGGCGGGGGGCGGTAAGAAGGGCGCTCTTTTTCCCACAATGCCCGACGCCCTCGCCACCAGCGCCCCTGCCGCCCCGCACTTCGCCCCCCTTCCGCCCATCCGCGTCCGGGCGAAGTTCTTTTTCGAGGGGGAGCGGAAGTGGTTCATCAAGGGCGTGACCTATGGGCCGTTCGCGCCGGATGCGGTGGGGGATTTCGTGGGCGATGCGGAGAATGCGCGGCGGGATTTCGCGCTGATGCAGGAGGTCGGCATCAATCTCCTGCGCATCTATCATGTGCCGCCGAAATGGTTCCTCGATCTCGCGCAGGAGTTCCGCCTGCGCGTGCTCATCTCGATCCCGTGGGCGGAGCACATCGAGTTTCTAAACAACGCGAAAATCCGCCGGCAGGTGGAGGAAACGATCCGCGCCGGAGTGGCGAAGAACGCGGGACATCAAGCGATCTTTGGCTACTACGTGGGCAACGAGATTCCGTTCGCGATTGTACGCTGGCTGGGCGCGCGGCGGGTCATCGAGTTTGTGGAAAAGCTCATCACCATCGCGCGGGAGGCCGATCCGCGGGCGCTCTACAGTTTCGCCAGCTATCCGCCCACGGAATATCTGCTGCCGACGAACGTGGATTTCGTTTCCTACAACGTCTATCTCGAGCGCCAGCACGACTTCGAAAAGTATCTCGCCCGCCTGCAAAACCTCGCGGAAGACAAGCCGCTGATCTTTGGCGAATTCGGCATGGACACGATCCGCAAGGGTGAGGATGAGCAGGCCAGCGTGCTGGCGTGGCATCTCGAAAGCGTGGTCCGCGGCGGCGCGGCGGGGACGATCTTTTTCGCGTGGACGGACGAGTGGTTTACCGGCGGGCACGACATCACGGACTGGGCCTTCGGCCTGGTGACGCGCGAGCGCCAGCCGAAGAAAGCCTTCCACACGCTGAAGCAATATCTGCACGGCGAAAGCTCGATGACGCAGCGCGTGGCGCTGCCGCGTTATCCGAAGGTGAGCGTGATCGTGTGTAGCTACAACGGCGGCCAAACGCTCGGCGATTGCCTGCGCTCGCTCGACGAAGTGACGTATCCCGACTTCGAGATCGTGCTCGTGGACGACGGCTCAAAGGACAACACCGCCGAACTCGTGCGCGTGTGGCTGGAAGAGCGCCGCGCGCGGGTGCCGGAGGTGACGAAGAACGAAAGCGCGGAGGTGAAAGGGCAGCATCACGAAGCCCGCGTGGAGGTGTACGAAGGCGGCGGCAAGCTCCCCGGCTTGATCCACATCGTGCAGCCCAACATGGGCCTGAGCTACGCGCGCAATGCCGGCGCGCACGCCGCCCGCGGCGCAATCTTTGCCTACACCGACGGCGACTGCATGGCCGATCCCGATTGGCTCTACTTCATGGTCGGCACGCTGCTGAGCGGCGACTACGTGGGCGTGGGCGGGCCCAATATTTCGCCGCCCGCGGTCAACTGGATCCAGGCCGCGGTCTGCGCCGCGCCCGGCGGGCCGAGCCACGTCCTGCTTACCGACGTCGTGGCCGAGCACATCCCTGGCTGCAACATGGCCTTTCACCGTGCGGCGTTTGAAAGCGTAGGCGGTTTTGATACCGAGTATCGCAAGGCGGGCGACGACGTGGACTTCTGCTGGCGGTTACAGACGAACGGCGGAGTTATCGCCTTTTCGCCGAGCGCAATCGTCTGGCACTACCGCCGCTTCACGCTCAAGGCGTTTCGCAAACAGCAGGAGGGCTACGGCGAAGCGGAGTCGATGCTGCGCTTCAAGCACCTCATCTTTTTCGGCCCGACCGGCACGGCGAAATGGAAGGGCCAGATCTACGGCGCACCGCGCTTCACCTGGCTCTTCAACAAGCCGGTCATCTACCACGGCGTCTTTGGGCAGGGCCTCTTCCAGTCGATCTACCCCACACCGCAGAGCGAGCTCGCGGCTTATCTCAGTAGCATCGAATGGGTCGTGCTCACGGCCTTCATTGCGGTGCTCGGCTGGCCACTGGAGAGGATTCGCATGGTGCCGCTGCTGATGTTTCTCGGCACGTTTCTCGTCGCGCTGAGCTACATGATCCACGCGCGCATCGAGCGGCGCTTCGACACCGTGGGCGCGCGGTTGCTCGTGGCGTTTCTCGCTTTCATGCAACCGCTCGGCCGCGGCTGGGCGCGCTATTTCACTTGGATGAAATACAAGCAAACGCCGCGGGCCGTCATCGCCACGCCCGAGCGCGACGTGCCGCGCGTAAGCCGCAAAGGTGGGATCGCCAAGCTCGACCTGTGGAATGAAACGGGCAAAGGCCGCGAGCAGTTGCTGACGGAGATTTTCCAACTGCTCGAGGACGAGGGCTGGCGCTACGCCGCGGACACCGGTTGGAAGGATTGGGACCTGCAAATCTACGGCAATCAATGGTGGAGTATCAACGTCTCGACCGTGACCGAATACCACGGCGGCCCGAAATGCCTGACCCGCGTGCGACTCAAATATCAGCCCGTGGCCATGACCATCCTGTTCCACTTCGTAGTCCTCTCGGGTCTGCTCTACCGCGTCGCTTTCACCGCGCATCGCGACTACTTCTGGTGGGTGCTTTACGCGATGGCGACCGTGTTCCTTTACCTTCGCGGTCGCCGGTTGAAACGCCGGGTCGCCGACCTCGTCATCGCGGCCGCGCAAAAGTGCGACCTGCAGCGGGTCTTCGGCGCGGCCAGCAAGCCGGCGCCCAAAGCGTGAGCCTGCGCACCGCCGATTACGACTACGCGCTGCCGGACGAACTGATCGCCCGACATCCCCTGCCCCACCGCGCCGACTCGCGGATGATGGTCCTGCACCGCGCCGACCAGCGAATCGAGCACCGGATGTTTCGCGACTTCGCGAGCTTCCTCCGCCCCGGCGATCTCGTCGTTCTGAACGACACCCGCGTCATCCCCGCGCGTGTCTTTTCCGACGACAAGCGCATCGAGTTTCTCTTCCTCGAAATGCTGCGGGATAACGTCTGGAAATCCCTCGTCAAACCCGGCCGCAAAATGCGGATGGGCGCGACCGTGACCATTCTCGGCACGAGCGGCACGGTCATCGGCATCGAGCCCGAAGGCGAGCGGATCATTGAATTCAGCGGCCCCATCGACCTCGACGCCGCGGGCGAATTGCCCATCCCGCCATACTTCAACCGCGCCGTCGAACCGGCGGACGCGGAGCGTTACCAAACCGTCTTCGCCCGCGAACGCGGCGCTGTCGCCGCGCCCACCGCCGGGCTGCATTTCACGCCCGAGCTGCTTGCGCAAATCCCCCACGCTTTTCTCACGCTGCACGTCGGCGTCGGCACTTTCCGTTCAGTGCTCACCGACGACCTCAGCGCCCACCGCATGCACTCGGAGCGCTTCAACGTGTCGGAAGAAACGGCCCGCGCCATCAACGCCGCGCAACGCCTCGTCGCCGTCGGCACGACCAGCGCGCGAGTGCTGGAGACCATCGGCCTACCCGCCACCGCCCGAAGCGGCAGCACCGAGATCTTCATCCACCCGCCCTACCAGCCGCGGGCCGTGGGCGCGCTGCTCACCAATTTCCACCTCCCGCAAAGCACCCTCCTCATGCTCGTCAGCGCGCTCGCCGGCCGCGAGCTCACCCTCCGCGCCTACGCTGAAGCCATCCGCGAGCGCTACCGCTTCTACAGCTACGGCGACTGCATGCTGATCGTGTGACGATCAGGCTTTGAGCGAGCGCCACGGCTCTTCCGTGGAATAATCGACGCTGAACGGGCCAGTGATTTTTGTCGGCGTGAGGATGGCGAGGAATTCGCAGTTGTCGGCGCTTTCATTGTAGCAGCCGTGGATGACGCCGCGCGGGATGAAGAGGCTGTCGCCGGGCTTGAGGATGCGCTTTTCCTCTTCCAGCCACTGTTCGAGTTCGCCGCTGAGGACGTAGATGACTTCGTCCATCGCCGGGTGGCTGTGAAAGGGATGGCCGGAGCCGGGGTCGATGTCAGCGCGGACGAAAACGAGGTTTTCGGAATCGCCTAGGCCGTCCTTGAAATACCAGTGGTTAATCTGGCCGGGGAGTTGCTGAGTTTCGGTTTCGGTGGCGGAGACGAAGCGGCGGGGCATGGGGATGGAAGATTGCTAGTGGAGGATTGCGAATTGGTCTTTGCGCTGGGCGCGGAAGGACTGCGAGGAGTAGCACTTCGGACCCCGCACGGCTATGCGCAGTGCCAATCACCAATCAACCTTCGGCAATCCGCAATCCCCATTTTCCCGTATGCCCACCATCGCCCTCCTCGGAACCATGGACACCAAAGGTCACGAGCACGGCTATGTCGCCGAGCAGATTCGCGCTCGCGGCCACAAGACTTTGGTAATCGATCTCGGCACGGACGGCCCGCCGCTGATCGCGCCAGACATATCGCGCGAGGCAGTGGCCGCACTCGCTGGGCTGGATCTCGCAGCGCTGATGGCGCGGCATGACCGCGGTGAAGCGGTCGCGGCGATGGCGATGGCGGCACCTTTGATGTTGGCGAAACTGCAGGCGGAAGGTCGGATCGACGGCGTAGTCTCGCTCGGCGGCGGCGGCGGCACGGCACTTGCCACGGCGGGGATGCGGGCGCTGCCGCTGGGCTTTCCGAAGTTGATGGTCTCGACGCTTGCGAGCGGTAACACCGCGCAATACGTGGGCGTGAAAGACATCGTGATGATGCCGAGCATCGTGGATGTGGCCGGGCTGAACCGCATCTCGCGCGCCGTCTTCACGCGCGCCGCAGGGGCGATCTGCGGGATGGTAGAAAGTGCGAGCCAGGGCGCGACGGCTGACGACCGTCCGGTGATTGCGGCGTCGATGTTTGGCAACACTACGGACTGCGTGCAGAAGGCCAAAGCGACGCTGGAGGCCGCGGGCTACGAGGTGCTGGTTTTTCACGCGACGGGCACCGGCGGGCGGACCATGGAATCGCTTATCGAAAGCGGCCTCGTGACTGGTGTGCTCGACGTGACGACGACGGAATGGGCGGACGAACTTTGCGGTGGATTTCTCGGCGCCGGGCCGACCCGCCTCGAAGCGGCGGCGCGGCGCGGCGTGCCGGCGGTGGTCGCACCAGGCTGCCTCGACATGGTGAACTTCCACGCGCCGGAAACGGTCCCCGAGAAATTCGCGGGCCGCGTTTTCTACAAGCACAATCCCCAAGTGACGCTGATGCGCACTAACGCCGAGGAATGCGCGCAACTGGGTCGCATCCTCGCGGAAAAGGTGAATCTTTCGACCGGCCCGGTGACGGTGCTCCTACCGCTGCGCGCGATCAGCGTGATCAGCGCACCGGGCCAACCGTTTCACGATCCGGCGGCCGACGCGGCGCTCTTCGGCGCGATCCGCTCCCATTTGCGGAAAGACATTCCGCTGCGGGAAATTGACGCCACCATCAACGATCCGACCTTTGCCGCAGCCTGCTCCGAAGCGCTGCTGGGGATGCTTGCGCCGGCTTAGTTTGGCTTTCGACAAGCGCACTGAAGCGCGCTACGGTCGCACCGTGAAAGTGCTCCCCCTTTTCTTCTTCGCCCTGCTCATCAGTGTCCCGGCTTTCGCAGCTCCCTCGGGCGCGGTTGTGCGCGAAGAAGGCGCGATCTACCTCGAAGACGTGCTGCCCAAGCCGGTCAAACTCGCGACGCTCGCGGACACCCAGATCTATTACAAGATCGACCTCGGACGCTATCTCGGCACTTTGAAAAAGGGTCAGATCGTCGAACTCCAGGCCGTTGCCGATGGGGCGTATCGCGTGCGGGGTTTGGCCCAGCAGGGTCAGGTCGCTGGCTGGGTCGAGCCGAAGTTTCTCAACCCGTTGAAGCGGGACTTTCTCGAGAACCTGAAGCAAAACGCCGCCCGCCGGAACGAAGTTCTCGCGCTCATTGCCAAAAACGAAGTGGCTGTGAACATGACTCCCGAGGAGGTGATGCAATCACTTGGCAAGCCGGCGAAAAAGACCTCGCGCCTGGATGCGAGCGGGCGCGAAGAAGTTTGGGAGTTTGTGAAGTACGACCGCGTACCGAAAGAAACCCTCGGTCAGGATTCATCCGGCAACCTCGTGAAAAACGTCGTTTACGTGAAAGTGCCGGTCGGAAAACTGGCGATTAGTTTCGCCAATAATCTGGTGACTTCGCTCGAACAAACCGAAGGCACTCTCGATCGAGCCGCGCAGGTAAGAATCATCCCCGCGCCTTTCGTCGTCGGATTCTGATTCCTCGGTTGACGCCCCCGCGCGAGTCGCTTACCTCTCTCCCCTCGCAAACGCGAACGGCGGAGTAGCCAAGTGGGAAGGCCGAGGTCTGCAAAACCTCTACGAGTGGGTTCGACTCCCACCTCCGCCTCCAAAACCCGTTAAGCGAAAGGGCTGGATCAGATGGATTTCCGCCCTTGGAACTTCCCGAGAATTGCCTTGGCAGCCTTTTCCTGATGGCGCTGTTGCGACGTTTTATCCGCTTCAGCTATTCCCTCAACAACGCTGGGTTTGGCACCGGGCTGGACTTTTGGCTTTTTGCTGGGGCGTTGGGGCATGGCGGAAAGTGTCACACCGCCCGGCTGGGGGCGAGTGGCATCTTCGGGGCGAAGGAAAGCTGGGCGGTGTCTGCATCGCCCAGAAACTCGATTGACACCCCAAAATGTTGTGGTAAACCCGTCTAGCCCCCGGTCGAAAACACAAGATGCACTGCGCCAAATGCGGAAGCCTCGAGGACAAAGTCATCGATTCCCGATTGTCGAAAGACGGTCGCGCCATTCGTCGGCGGCGCGAGTGTGTCATCTGCACACACCGTTTTACCACCTACGAGGAGATCGAGCGTGCCGACTTGCGGGTCAGCAAACGCGATGGACGCAGTGAACCGCTTTCCCGGCAGAAGTTGCTCAGCGGCATGCTGAAGGCGTGCGAGAAGCGCCCAGTCAGCGTGGACGTGATCGAAGCGGCAGCCGACGAGGTGGTCCGTGAGTTGGAGAGCGAGTTCGTCCGAGAAATCCCGTCGCA